>NZ_JABXGK010000008.1:0-2006290 GCF_013364395.1 Vibrio mediterranei
CTTTCTTGTCTAGACCGTAAGCAAGTGCTGCTGCTGTTGGTTCGTTGATGATACGTTTAACTTCTAGACCTGCGATACGACCAGCATCTTTAGTTGCTTGACGCTGTGCATCGTTAAAGTAAGCAGGAACTGTGATAACTGCACCAGTTACTTCCTCACCAAGGAAGTCTTCAGCAGTTTTCTTCATTTTCTTAAGTACTTCAGCAGATACTTGAGGAGCCGCCATTTGTTGGCCTTTTGCTTCTACCCATGCATCACCGTTGTCTGCCTTAACAATTTTGTAAGGCATGATTTCGATATCACGCTGAACTTCTTCGTCTTCAAAACGACGACCGATTAGACGCTTAATAGCAAATAGCGTGTTCTCTGGGTTTGTAACTGCTTGACGTTTTGCAGGTTGACCTACTAGCGTTTCGCCGTCTGTATAAGCGATAACCGATGCGGTTGTGCGCTCACCTTCAGCATTTTCGATTACGCGTGGTTTGTCGCCATCGAGCACTGCAACACATGAATTTGTTGTACCTAAATCAATACCAATAATTTTACTCATAATAATACCTCTCCTCTTCGCATTATTTTTTCTAATGCAAAGTATGTAATTCTATTCTTTATTTGAGTGCAAGTATTTCACTCTTGCACTCTAGATGTCGCTACACTGCATGTGTAGGCAGCAATACTTTTTAGATAAGGCTAGTGAGATCCAATTTCAAATCGAATTCTAAAATCGCCTTATCACATTTCACTTCTCAATGATTATTTGTTGATTGAGATTTTACGTGGCTGCATTGCTTCTGGAACTTCACGAACAAGATCAACGTGCAATAAACCATTTTCCATGCTTGCGGCCTTAACGGTTACGTAGTCAGCAAGTTGGAACTTACGTTCAAAGTTACGCTCTGCGATGCCTTGATAAACGTAGTTTGGTTTGGTTTCTACAGACTTAACTTCACCAGAAACGATAAGCATATTTTCGTTCTGAGTAAGAGTTAGTGCATCTTCAGAAAAGCCTGCAACAGCCATCGTTATACGGTAGTTATTTTCGTCTTTCTGTTCGATATTGTATGGAGGGTATCCATTAGAAGATGGCTTTTTCGCGCTATTTTCCGCTAGGTTGAATAGGCGATCAAAACCAATGGCATGACGGTATAGGGGAGAAAAATCTACATTACGCATAATACTATCCTCATAAATAAGCAATAGTTCTTGATGTTTGATTCACCAAGACCGGAAACATACTCTGTTGCACCTCATTGGCGCCTTAAGACATATGTTCCAAGTGTTAACAGGTTAAAGGAGCTTGTTGATATCGACTATTGCAACGTCAACGTCCTTTGATTACAGTTGCCTTTACTTCCCTAATTAGGCGAAGTAGACAACTCAGGAACTCCATTCGGCAGTTCGTGTAATCAATATATGCTTCCGAGATAAACCTGTCAACACTAATATTAGTTTTTTTTATTCTTCTTTCTCTTTGGGCAGTACCGCAACTGTGATCATATCTTTCAGAACGATTTGTTTCGCTAACTGTTGAACATCAGCCGCAGTCACCGCCGATACTAACTGTTTAAACGTCTGCTCATTAGCAAGGTTCTCGGGATAACTTGAAGCTTTGTACATCAGACCAAACCAAAAACCATTATTCTCGTAGCTCTGTTCAATACCATCAATCATAGGCGTCACTGCACGCTTAAGCTCATCATTCGATACACCCGTTTCCTGGATGTCTCTGATCAACTTACGATAGATATCAAACACGATATCGACATTATCAACTGTGGTATTGCTGTTCAAACTAAGATAACCGTAGTCCTTGTACAGTAGTGACTGTGACGAATCTACCCATGGTGAATACGCCTTACCCGTCTTTTCTCGAATAGCATCGTTGACGCGCAGCTGCAAAATAGAACGCAGTACGGCGAATCCAACCACTTGCTTATAATCGCGTCCATCAGGCAAAGAGACGTAGCCCGACGCTAGTGCCGTGTTCTGTTCTCCTTGGTGATACAACGTGTAATGCTCACCCACGTTAAGCTGGATATCATCTCTTGGTCTAGGAACAAAGTCTTGTGCCTTGATATTTAACGCTCCAAACGTCTGAGCGACATAATCCACCGCCTGTTGTTGGGTGATGTTACCCAGCAAAGACACTTCGATTGGACCTTGATTGACAGAGCGATCGACAAACTGCTTCAATGCGGTTAACGGTAGTTTGTCGATTACCTCCACTTTCGGGTATTCCCAGCGAGGGTCATCTTGATACAACACCTTGCCAACATTAAAACCTAATACGCCCTCTGGAGTTGTCGGGTAACTGTCATATACTGACTTGAGGCTCTGTACGGCAAGAGCATGACCGCTTGGTCTGTATCCAGGATGTGTCAAAAATGCCGCTGCCACTTTTAGTTGGTCTAGAGTATCTTGTGGTGGAACTCGGTAGTGACCTTCGATAGCATCATCAGTCAGGTAGTAACTGGCACCAATTTGTCGCCCTGAGAAAATTGACCGTAAATCGTTAATATCATGAGCTTCCAAGCCACCAGCGATGAAGGCAGAGTCAAACAAGGTAGCTAATGGGGCATCTTTCTTTGCGAGATCAAGCTTGCCTTTGCCCACTCGAACACTGATATAGACCGCATTGGATTCAAACTCAGTTGGTTTAACATTGAGATAAACGCCATTGTCGAATCGATATCGTGTCACATCTCCAAAGGCGGTTTTCTCGATTAGCTTGGCTTTCCCTGGTTGCCCAAAGTTCTGATACGCAAACTGTACTTTTTCTGCTTCTGCATATGGCTTAACTTGTGTCGATTCACTGTCTTTGTATGCCTCTAGTACCGTCTGGGCCGTAACCTTGGACTGGGGTTTGTCCATCACATAAATTCTTGGATGCTTATCGCTCCAATGCTTGTTGAATATTTGGTTATACGCAGAAATCTCTTTCGGTAACACATCACTTTCGAATAATGACAATGCAAATTCATTGCTCGTTGATACCGCTTTATTGTTGATATCATTAACGACACCTGCTGCGTAGCTCGAACTCAGCGTATCTTTAGTGGCTTCGGCATCCAGCTTTAATAATGTGTGATATTTATCTAATTGACGCTGAATTTCTTGTTTAGAAAACCCGTACTTAACCGCCTGCCTTAGGGATGATTCCAGCATATTGACCCCTGCCTGCCATTGGTCCGACTTTGTCGCGACACTCAGTTGATTACTCGTAACAACATCAAACTGATTGTAAGAGCCAACATAGGGAGATAACAGTTCGCCTTGGCTTGCGAAAGCGGTTGTCTCTAAACGGTATTGAAGCGCCTGATTAGCTACATAAAGCATGAACTCTTCAACTCGCTTGGCATGAGAATCAGGCGCTCGATTTATAGGCTCTAAATAGTTAAATTCAACATGTGTCGTCACATTGCTATCTTTAAAGACTCTTGCTTCAGCTGTGGTTGGAAACATCACTTGCTTGCTATAAGGAACAATGTCATGACCTTTGTTATTCCAGCTTGCAAATTGTTTCTCTACCATAGAGAACACAGATTGGACGTCAACATCTCCTGCAATAACTAAGGTTGTATGATTAGGCGTATAATAGTTGTGGTAGAACGCTTTTAATCTCGATTGATTAACTTCCTTCATTCCTTCTAACGTGCCAAGTGGAATGCGATCGATAATATTCGCCCCTTGAAGTACATAGCTAGACCAATCTTTAAGTATTCTTAAATCTAAAGTTGTTCGTTCGCGAACTTCTGAAGAAATAACGGGTAACTCACGAGCAATAGCATCCTTATCTAGTGTTAATTCTGATGCCGTTTCTCTCATCAAAAACAAGGCCGTCGATAACGTCTCTTTATCGTTTTTTGGCAGATCTAACATGTAAACCGTCTGCTTAAAGTTCGTTTCTGCGTTACTGTCCTTACCAAAAGACAGTCCGTGTCGCTCTAGAATTTGAATCATGTCGCCTTCAGGCACATTAGTAGAACCGTTAAACGCCATATGCTCTAAAAAGTGCGCAAGACCCGGTTGTTTGCCAGTTTCTTGTAGCGATCCCGCACCAACTCGCATTCGAATCGAAATCGCTTTTTTCGGTTTTACGTTCTGAATTACGACAACCCGCATACCATTGTCTAAGACTTTTACATGCAATTTCTCATTCAACGGCAAATCAGACTGTTCAAACCAAAGGGTTGCTTTATTATTCGGCGTCTCAACATGCGCATTGGTTGCATATGAGAATGATAGAAGGAGCAAGGTAACGATAAATACTGATGATTTCATCAGATAAGCTCGACCTAATTGAGGAAAAACCATATCAAAAATTCCCTGAAAGTTGGTGTTGTCACTTGGGCGTAACAATACACAGATAGTGTGCATAGTTTCTTATTGTATTAAAAACTAACCAATGTCTTTGTAATAGTCTGTAGTAGCGTGTTTCGCAATTACATTGTTGCGAGGCATATGTGACAAATCACCTATTTCATAATTTTTGATAAATCTTTACCCATTATGGTATGGATTGCATAAGAAAATTCTGCTCTTATGGAAAGGATTATTAACGACGTCATCGAGCGTGAGAGTCGACAAATAACCGTCCCAAAGAAGGACGACGACAGCCACACTCCCCCGAAACGTCTTTTGTGCTTGTAATATAAGGAGTTATACAATGCCGAAGGAAAATCAATATTCCCACATTTCTAGTAACGCTCGTCTTCGCAATACCACCGCGATGATCCTAGCGGGAGGTAAGGGAACACGGCTTAAAGAACTCACCTCAACTATTGCTAAACCAGCGGTCTCATTTGGCGGCAAATTCAAAATCATCGACTTTGCCTTATCAAACTGTATTAACTCTGGTATTCGCAAAGTTGGTGTACTCACTCAGTACATGGCTCAAGACCTAATTAGCCATATACAATCAGGTTGGCAATCGTCCTATTCTGCCTTAGGTGAAGGTGTCCATATCATTCCTGCGCAACAACGTGTTGGCGAAAACTGGTATCGAGGCACTGCGGACGCTATTTACCAAAACCTCGACCTGATAAAACGACACGATCAAACTGAGCGCATCTTGATTCTTGGTGGAGACCATATCTACAAGATGGACTACTCCCGAATGATCAACTTCCATGTGGAAAGCGGCGCTGATGTCACCGTGGCTTGTATTCAAAAACCCATCGAGCAAGCATCTGAATTTGGCGTAATGGGATTAAACGACGAAGGCGATATCATCAACTTTGTAGAGAAACCAGCAAACCCAACCCCTATGCCTAATGATGACTCTAAGGCTCTCATTTCAATGGGAATCTACATTTTTAACGTAGATGTTCTAGATGCTGAATTGCGTCAGGCTCTTACCTGTCCTGACTATAAGCACGATTTCGGACACAACATCATCCCTAGCCTTATCGGTCGCAGCAATCTCAAAGGCTATGTGTTTACAGAACGTGGTCACCCGGGCGCCAATGGCTATTGGCGAGATGTCGGTCATGTAGATGAATATTATGCTGCCACGATGGACTTACTCGCTCCGACACCAGAACTAGATATCTATGACAAGAGCTGGCCTATTATGACCAACCAAGTTCAGCGTCCTGGAGCTAAGTTTCTGTTTAATGACCCAAATCGTCGTGGATATGCCGTAGACTCAGTGGTTTGCGCCGGCGCAATTATCTCGGGTGCACAGGTTACACATACTTTGGTCTCTTCTGATGTTCGCATCGATGATTTTACCGAAATCACTGACAGCATTTTGCTGCCAAGTGCTTCGGTAGGACAAAACTGCAAGCTGAAGAAAGTGATTGTCGGCGAAAACTGTCACATTCCAAACAGTATGGAAATCGGCTTTGACGTGGAACTGGATAAGCAGCGCTTTACTGTTACTGACGAAGGCATCGTCCTCGTCACTCAGGACATGTTCCCGCTAAAAGAGGACAGCCCTCTCGTTTCCGAAGGTGAGAAAAACGCTCAAACCGCGTAACGGCTTCTCGCATTCCTCTATCAAAACGCCCTAACTATTAGGGCGTTTTGTGTTTATTAGGTTATACGTTGCGTGAGTTCTTAATAGCTACGATCATCACAAGAAGTACAAAGTACAGTCCAAGAAGCGGAAATGCAGAACCGACAGGCAAAGTCGAAGCAACAAACGAGACCAACGCTGTACACAACCAACTGCCCGAAAAAACAATGGCGTTAGCGACTCCGGCAATATGCGGGAAAGGTAATAACGCCTTTCCCAGATATAACGGAAATAGCATTCCCAGAGAAACTATAATCACGGCAACTGGCAACAAGAACGCCAACAAATTCAACCCATAAATATATTGAAATGACATACCAATCAATAACGCGGCTAGCGACGCAGTGATTGCAACGTTGGTTTTCCGTTCAGCGGATACACTAAATAAAAAACGATTTGCCAAATTACCTAGCAACCAACATGCACCCAACGCTAATGCAATATTGCCATAAAATACCGGACTATAACCCAAACGAGATTGGATGATAAAAGGGCCGACGGTATTGAACGCTGGCAAAATACTGTAGAAAACACCACAAATGATGGCTGTACGTTGAAAGTTTCGATTAAAAACGATCTCGGTAAGATTGCTTTTAATTTGCTCCCCACGTAATGGCTGCACAATTTGCAGTGTTTCACGAAAAAACAAGCAAAGAAAAACGCCTCCTAATGCGACCCAGATTGCCAGAGCGATAAAGACCGATTGCCAACCAAACATAGATTCTAAATGACCGCCTACAAACGGGGACAAGGTAATTCCCATCGCAAACGAAATCGTAATCCAGTTAACCGCTTTCAGATACTCTGCTCCATGATACATATCTTTGATTACTGCCCTGCCTCCAACACAAATCAGAGACACGGCTAGTCCTTCAACCAATCGAAGTACAATTAAGCTGTAGATGTTGGGAGAAATGATGGACAGGAGCAAGGCAGCAACTAGCAGGAAGACTCCTATAAGCATTGGTGTCTTGCGGCCGTATGCATCGACAATAAAACCAGCAACTAGCTGCCCAAGGCCAAACCCCAACATTGCTGACGTAAATGACCATTGAGTTACCGTTTCAGTAGCCGAAAACTCGATTTTGATGGAAGGAAGAGATGGCACCACAATATCCACTACTATCCCACCTAGAGAGATGAGCAGGTACATAAGAATTGCGAGGTTATTTCTTTGCTGGTTAGTCATAGCAAGTAATAAAAATATCAATTTGGTGGTATATCTACTCTTTTAATCCTAGTCCTCCTCAACGTCTAGATAACGAAAATTCACAACTAACTCAGCGTAACGTTAATCTCACCATAGTGTTTTATCGATTCAATCCAAGAGTTTACTTCGTTGTCGTCAGGCATTTCCGCATCGACATCATACGTTTTACCAATTTCGGTCGCTTTTCCTTTGCCAAAATTATGATAAGGAAGCACCTCTACCTTTTGGATATTTGTCATAGACTTCGCATGTTGTGCTATTGCCGCAAAGTGGTCATCAGAAAGGTTGTAACCGGGGATTATAGGGCAACGTAGAATCACTGATGCGTTGATTTCGTTAAGCAGTTGAAGGTTGGTATCTACCAAGCGGCGGGTCATGCCCGTTAGCGTTTTATGAAGCTCATCTCCAGTGGCCTTGTAGTCAAATAAGAACAGATCGACATACGGTGCTATCATTCGATAATGTTCCGTTTTGGAAGCACCATTGGTTTCAACACACACATGCACATCATTAGCTTTGCACATTTTCGCCAACGCTAAACAAAATTCGAATTGCTTAAGCGCTTCCCCACCGGATAGTGTAATACCGCCGCCTGACTTGTCGAAATACACCTTGTCTTTAATGACCTCAGCAAAAACCTGTTCTACCGTCATCTCCTTCCCATAGATCTTGAGTGCATCTTGCATACAAGCATCAACGCATTGACCACAGGTTTGACAAGCTTCAAAATCAACATTGTGGTTACCTTCAGCATCAAAACTATGTACATTGTTAGGACATACTTGCTCGCAGCGACGACAACCAACACATTTATCCGCATTGAACGCGAGCTGTTTCTGAGCGCTCAGCGATTCAGGATTGTGGCACCACACACACTTCATTTGACAACCTTTCATAAACACTGCTGTTCTAACACCTGGGCCGTCATTGACACTGAATTTCTGGATGTCGAATACCACACCTATAGTTGATGATTGAGCGAAGGATGTTTGAGAAGTGGAGTCTTTGATGAGCATGTTTTGCCTCATAACTGTCGCAAGAAAAAAGGGCGAACCTAAACTGCCGTGTTCGCCCAATCGGAGGTGTTTAGTCGTTAAGCGTGCGATTTAGAATTTCTAGCTGTACGTCTTTATCTAGGTTGACGAATTTGGCACTAAATCCACCCACACGAACCACAAGATTCGGGTATTTTTCGGGATTGTGATAAGCATCTTCAAGCTCACCTTTGCCAACTACGCTGACCATAATTTGTGGCCCGCCCTGTTCAAAGTAGCCATCCAGTAAAGCTTCAACGATCATGCGTTTGTTTTGGTACATGTTCTTACTGAACTTCATGTTTTGCACCGAACCCGCATGTATCTCGGCTTTCAATTTTGCCAGCGAGTTTAGCATCGCCGTTGGTCCGTTTTTATCAGCACCACTTTGCGGATTGTTGGCATTACTCATATAAACACCAGTATGACGGCCATCAGCCGACGCGCTGGTTGCACGTCCCCACTCAGTGTTCACTTGGTTATTGATGATGACTACCAAGTAGCTATCCATACCCACCTTTGCTGCGGAATCTTTAATGCCGTTGCATATGTACTCGTGCATTTCCAGCGCGATATCATCGACATACGCATCATCATTACCAAACTTAGGTGCGTTGATCAGATCGTATTTCATACGGTCATAACCATCAAAATTGACGCGTAGTGCCTGAATAAGCTCGCTATAACTGTATTTTTTGTCCTCAAAGATGACTTTTTTGATTGCCGCTAAAGAATCGTAAGCGTTGGTGTTGCCGTACGTTTCATTAGTACCACCCAACTTATACACGCCACCATCCAGTAGAGCTTTACTACGACCAATACAGTCATCCGTCAAAATACTGGTAAACAAGAAACCCACTTCCTGATTCATCACTTGATAAGAGAATGCTTGAGCTTTCGAGGTCAGTTCAATATAGAAATCCAGCAGGTCTTTGTAGTTCTTGACCACATCATCAAAGCTTGTGACTTGCTCAGGTTGTAGCAATGTGGTGCCGCCACTTTTGTTTTGACCGTCCCAGAAGTCCGTGCCGCCTGTAAGCGAAATGTTTAGAATTTTTAGGATGTTGATACACGTGTTCGGAGTTCCAACACTTTTACCAGATAGCACAAATTCACCACAGCCGAATGGAACATAGTGTTGTGCATCTTGTTCGGAAATCTGCATCGAGTTCATTACGGCAGGTACGTTCACATCATCATTATAAAGAATCGGATAGGTCAGGCCTTCGCCAATCGCTTCTAGGGCATCTTGGTAAACTCCCTGATTCATCCCTTTGTAAATTCGAAGAGTAAACTGCGGCTCAGTATCTTTGTTCTCACGCACTGCCTGAATCGCAAGCTTGCAATATACATCTGCGGTTTCAGGATTGCGTCGACCAAGACCACCAACAACGACTCGACCATTAACCGTGGTTTTACGAGCTTCAATAAGGCGATAGTGTGATCGAATATAATTGATAGCTTGACGTTCAGTAATGCGCCCAGTCTCCAAGTCAGCTACCAGTAAATCACCTAAATAATCATCCATACGACCAAAGTTCACCACCCCAGAACATAAGCTATACAACCATGAGAGCTGGATACCTTGTAAGAATGTTTGTGGTTTATCATTGCGAATGGCATTGAGCGCATCGATCAAGTCATTCATTTGATGTTTGCGCGTTAGGTCAGTGGTGACTTCAAGCTCTTTCGCACACAGTTTGATATGGTGATCAATGACCTTCTCAACAATATCAAAGCAACCCAAGAAGGATTCATGCAGCGCAATGGCTTTTGTATCGTGACAAGCGCGAGCAGAATCGAGCTTGTCACCAATTAGGCGGCGCATACCGCCGATACCATTATCAATCAGCTTATTGTAATCAAGGTACATGCCGCTAAGGCGTGCTGTGGCAATAGCAGGATAGTTTACGTCAACAAACTTACCAAGCGTGGCTTCGGTTAACGTTTGGCGGAAGTAAATGGAGCGCGTGTCTCTCTCTTTCCAGTAGTCCAACAATACGTCTACTCGGCTATGCTCTTCAGGAGAAAGTTCCGTTTTAAAGGCTTCAAGTTTGTCAAAATTACAGTAGTGACCCACGCCACCGACAGAAGTCACACTACCAAAACCAATATGCAGAGCGTCTAGACGACCCACGACGATATCTTCCGATTCGATTTGGCGGAACAACACAGGATAGAGTTCAGACAAGCAAGCCACTTCTCGTTTATAAAGATTTTCTTCGCTTTGATGGGCTCGCGTATAAGCTTCCATAATTTCAAGCTGCATTATTGCTGGCTTCTCGCATGGAATTTTCTTGTTTACGTCTACTTGGCTTGGATTATTTTCGATTTTGGATGACATGGTAGGGCTCCTCGTATCTTTATGAGATAACCATAAATCCACACTAAAAATATGTAAATACAAATATTGGTGATTTTGCCAAAAGAATGATCGAGATCATGCATCAAAAAATGTTACTAACCACTTTGTTTTGGAATGGGCTTTTCTGGTAACATCTTGAGTATTAACGGATGGTCTCTCGATACCTTTTACTAGATATGTGTTAACAGGTATCGGCTTAAGAGGCTTTGGTCAGCAATTTGTATAGTTGTAAATGAAGTAATGAAATACGTAGAAGTTTATCAAGCAATCAAGGCTGACATTATCAATGGCCTTTCTCCAGCTTGGTCTCAGCTCGAAGGTGAGCACGCACTATCAGATAAATTTGGTGTCAGTCGCCCAACGTTAAGAAAAGCGATTGAGAAGTTAAAACAAGAGTCTTTTGTGCACTCCAGACAAGGTTCTGGTATTTTTGTCAATCCGCCAGAATTCTACCAAGACAACAATTTAACTAGTATTTCTGAGCGAATTAATAAAGACACTGACTTAAAAAACATCGTGCTAGAATTTAGTTCAGTCCCAGCAGATCAATCACTTGCAGATAAGTTTCGTTTAGAAGTTGGCGCTAGTCTTCATCACTTCAAAAGAATGCGTATCATCAATGGTGAACCCGCTATTCTTGAAGAAACTTGGATGCCAAAGAGTTTATTTCCTGACTTCACAGAAGCTCACTGTGAGCACTCTGTTCTTACCTACGTGGAGCAAGTTGCAGGGCATAACATAAGTCATGATGCAAAAACCATCTCCGGCAAGATGCTGAATGACAAAGAAGCATTCCTGCTAAGAGTCGAGCCCGGACACTTGTGCCTTTCTATCCAACATAATGTGTATCTCCTGCATTCAGTACTCGCGCAATACACAATTGAAACCTTGGCTTCAAACGAACTGACCACTGTATCAATACGCTGATTTATCAGTTATTTAAATCACCATATAGGCGGCTTTATCCTATTAAAACCGCCTGTGCTTCCTCCTCAACTACCCCACGCCTTTGGTTAAGGCCCAGTAAAAACCACCACTTGACTTAACAAATATTTTTGTGACTTTGGCAGTGCTTTGGTTTCCAATATTCGTTATCCACCTCACAGTTCACCACAAATCAATATACCCACACACAATATAATGATTTAGATCAATCTCTATCTACAAAACCATTACTAAGATTATTTTAAATTTGTAAATACATAAATTAAAAATCCCTACCAAGAAGAGATCTACATTATGATGAAAGAGATCCTAAACGCGCAGCTAATCAAGCTTGATTTGGCGGCAACCGACAAGGACGCGGTATTCAATGAGTTAGCAGATGTGCTAGTCAATGCTGGCAAAGTATCTGACAAACAACAATTTGTGAAAGATGTCTGGGAACGCGAAAAAACTGGTAACACAGGTTTTGAAGATGGCATTGCACTGCCACATGCCAAGAGCGCCTCAGTTGTTTCGCCAGCGATTGCCGTTGGTATCAGCAAACAAGGCATCGAATACGGCGCGGAAGACGGACAACCTTCTAATATCTTCTTTATGATTGCTTCGCCTGAAAAAGCGAGCAACTTCCATGTCGAAGTCCTTGCGAAATTATCTTCAAAGATAGTTGAGCCTACATTTTTAGAAAACCTACGAAGCACGACATCTAATGAAGAGGCGCTTGCCTTATTAGTGGCAGACGACAAAGCATCGCAACCAACTGTCGAAGCTACCAAAGGCTTTATTATTGGTGTGACGGGTTGTCCGGTAGGGGTTGCACACACTTACTTAGCAGCAGAGGGCATCGAAAATGCTGCCGCCGAAATGGGGTACGAGTGCAAAGTTGAAACAAACGGCTCTGTCGGTGTTAAAAACATCCCTACCGAAGAAGAAATTGCTCGTGCCGATGCCATTGTTGTGGCTTGCGATAAACAAGTTGATCTTAATCGCTTTAAAGGTAAGCGCGTTATTATCACGGGTGTCAAAAAAGCCATCAAAGATGCTGACAAGTTGATTGAACAAGCCCTTGCTGCCCCTCTCTATGCGGGTGATGGTAAGCCTAGCGCGAGCCAAGCGACAACGAGTCCTGGTGGCTCAGGTAAAGACCTATACAAGTACCTAATGAATGGCGTATCTCACATGATCCCATTTGTAGTCGTCGGCGGTATTTTGATTGCCATTTCCCTAGCTATCGGCGGAGAACCAACACCGGGCGGCCTTGCTATTCCTGAAGGCAGTTTGTGGAACAAGATCCTTGATGTCGGTGTGGTCGGCTTCACCCTAATGATTCCGGTTCTAGCCGGTTATATTGCTTACGCTATCGCGGACCGTCCAGGGCTTGCACCGGGCCTCATTGGTGGCTGGATTGCCAACAACGGTTCATTCTATGACGCTGATGCTGGTACAGGTTTTATTGGTGCAATCATTGCTGGTCTCTTGGTTGGTTACTTCGTGAAATGGATTGTCAGCTTCAATTACTCGAAGATGATTCAACCACTGGTCCCTATTATGATCGCGCCAATCGCTGGCTCGCTCTTTATTGCCGCCGTATTCATCTTCATCATCGGTGCCCCAATCGCGGGCATCATGGAAACCATGAACAACGTCCTAGCGAACTTATCAACCGGGAACGTAATCATCATTGGTTTGGTCATCGGTTTGATGCAAGGTTTCGATATGGGTGGTCCATTTGGTAAAGTGGCCTTCCTATTCAGTGTTGGTCTGATTGCCGAAGGACAAACTCAGTTTATGGGTGCACAAGCGGCAGCCATTCCAGTTGCTCCATTAGGTATGGCATTAGCTGCATTCCTCGGTAGCCGCATGAAACTGTTCGAACGCGAAGAAGTCGAAAACGCAAAAGCAGCAACCGCTATGGGCATGGTCGGTATCTCCGAAGGCGCCATTCCGTTCGCTGCACGTGACCCATTTGCTGTAATCCCTGCGAACATGATTGGTTCAGCAGTAGCTTGTGTGCTTGGCTTTACCTTCGGTCTAACTTGTAACGTTGCACACGGTGGCCCAATCGTCGTTCTACTTGGTGCGTTCAACAAACCTGTTCTAGCATTGCTCGCAATGGCTATCGGTGTTGTCACTACGGCCGCTGTTGCGATTACGCTGAAGAAGATTCGCTATAACAAAGCGCAAAAAGAACAAGCGACACAGTTAGCAATGAGCTAAGTCCCTTGCATATTCGTAGTCTCAACCATAAGTAACCAGGCGACGTCATAAGCCAGCAGTGAACTCTGCTGGCTTTTTAGTTTAGCCAAATACGCACAGGTCGGCGCACTACAATCATGACCGTCCGAGTTATCGTTTACACATTAAATAGAGTTTCGATTTGGGGGTTGCAGATACGCTTTTTCCACTAAGAAACGCGGCCTGTTCCTCATCTAGCCAAAAGGGTAAAGCTACGGGCCATGCAGTCACATCAATATGACGTTTTAGAGCTTCAATATCCGGCTTAGTTACTAAACTGGCATTTAGCGATTGGCATGTTTGCTTCGCTACTTCATAAGAGAAACGTTGCCAACGTTGGTTAGCTTCCCAGTTAGAAATGCGTGGACTCTCCGGATAGGTAGGAATAAAGAAAGTCTGTTCGCCAACTTGTTGTTGGGTCTCAATAACAACCTTTGGTTCGTTGTAACTCTGAAGGACTGATGTCACTTGACTACGATTCGCAGAGATGAATACGTGCTGCCGGAGAAAAGTCTCTTTTTTAATCAGGCTTGAAATATAACGTCCAACCACCTTGGCATCGATATATTGAAAGTAAGGACCACTCAAGCATCGGTAGTACTCTCCGTCAAAAGATTGCACTAGGTTACTTTGCGTAGCAATTGCCACCTTTCGGTGAGTATCATCAACATGAAATGGATTAGAAGAGGCTCCGCATTGCACCCAATAAAAAGCAGGCTTTTCGTCAGGTTCATCATTTCCATACAGCCCCTGACCAATAGGACAGTCCGGTGATAGAAGCGGCAAAAATGATGAGTATCGCGTTGTATCACAACGCTCTTGTACGTACTCGGTAGCCGCACTTTCATGTTCAAGCGCTAACAGTGGAAAGCTATTGATAAGTAAGACGGTTAGAGCGAACCGTTTGTAGTGTGAAGCAAGCAAAGTGTACATTCCCAAAGCGAGTTCCTTTACAGCACTTCTGGAACGATCATGACCTCTCGCTCTAGCGTTTCATCAATGCATTCGTTTAGCCATTGGATTCGTGCTTGTAGCTGTTTACATTGAAGCTTAGCGGAAGAAGCTTTCTGCCTGTCGTGAGCAACATTTTCTAGATAAAGCAGAATGTTGTTCAGCGCTTGTTGAGTTTGGTGCAAGCCACTGAGCAAATGTGAATGTATGACATCACTAGAATCCATACTTCCGCTTGCCATCAATTTTGCGCACAGCTCATCTCGTGTTGCAGGAAATGCTAGCTTTCGCCCAAGCCAATTGGCAAGTGCCTCTCTCCCCTCTTTTTCAACTATATATTGTCGTTCTGTTGGCTGATAGCTGTGCTCGGTCGTACTCGTACTAATCCAACCATACGAGGTCATTCGTTTTAGTTCGGTATATACCTGTTGAGAGTTAACTTGCCAGTATGGTAACGCATTGATAGTTCGAACTAACGTCGCACCATTCACCGCTTTTGTACTAAGGTGAGTCAATAAAATGTATTTGAGTGCCATATTCGCCAGATGATTCAAGGAGTTGGTTTAACATTCTCTAGAGCTAAGTTCAAAACCTTCTCTATTCATCATCTAAGGCAACATTTATTTTTTTATCTGTTTCGTATTGATTCAGTGCGTACACAGACCAAATAACCGCAGGTATCCAACCAATTAAAGTTATTTGCAGAATCAAACAGATCACCCCCGCTACAGGTTTTCCGATTGTGAAAAATTGCAACCATGGAATAAGAATCGCTATTAATAGTCTCATTAGTGTTTCTCTATTGACCAAAAAGTTGGTCATCTACCATTGAAAATATTGCACTAGTATATCTTTCACTCGAAAACATTGATGTCCGATTATTCTTGCTTTGTTTCCTTCATTCTTAATAGGTTGGCATCTATTAGAATCCGCGAACTCGGCCAATGCGCCAATTAATTACGGCAACCTAAAAATAAAGCCAGAAGAAATCAGGCGATCTCCTCTGGCAGTTCATTTAGAATTTAAACCCTACGGTAAAACCAAATTGGGCGTTCTCTTTCACTGGGGTTCGCACTTCTTGATTTCCTGTCATATAAAGACTTTGTACTCTTGCATCTGCATAGATCCCCACCGGCGTTGTTAGCCTTAAACCCGCAGCAGACGTCAGATAATTTCCTGAAAAATTGCCACTATATGAATCAATATTATCTTGGGTGTCGCTAGTAATAGCGACTAAAAGTCCCACATTGTGCGACTCAATAGAACCACTTACGTGTGCACCGCCAAAAGCAGCATAAGGCTTTAGGTCCCACCCATCCGCGATATTAAAAGCATAACCTATTTCACCTTCAATTCGCGCATCGTAGCCATCCGTCTTGCCACCATACAACGCCTTAGATGAGTACTGATTGTGCTCACCGTCAAACCTCATTAATGAACCATTAACCGAGAAAATCCGATTAAAATCATAACCAACCTCTATTTTTGGCTGTGCCTTTAGTGTCCCTACCCCATCCACTTTCATCCCTGTTGTTGCTCCGGCCCCGATACGCAAACCAGCATAGTCATTGCTTGCTTGAGCCATGCTCGAGAAACCCGTTACCAATGCAACTAACAGTACTTTTTTCATTTACTACCTCTGTCTTTAGAAATGACGCGCAAATAGCGCAAGTGACAACCGCCTAACCCCGCTAAAAAGCGGGGGAAGAAGGAGGAAGAGGTATGTACTACCTTGAAGCTAAGTGGGCTAATTCGACAGGTAGTTTAATCTCGTCGACTGGGCAATCATGGGCTAGCGTTTGGTCGCGCTTGGCAACACGCTCCAATGCAGCTTGTTCCCAACCTTGAATCCGCTTAGTGGCTTCGCCGTGTATAGGAGCAATACCCGTGTCATACACTTCAATAAACACATCGTTATTCTTAATCTTTGAATAGCAGGTGTGTTGGTCACCATAAGGACAGTTTGAAATCACAACATACAGGTCTTTTTCTGCGTACCACTCAATCGCCGTTCCATCTTTCACAGGTGGGGTTGGACACATTCGAGCTCGCGTAATTCTGTTCTCATCTTGGGTAAAGCGATTGCCTTGAAAGATATTCCAATCATTACGGTCCGAGAAAAATTGAATCACTTCCTGACGCAAGGTGTCATCTTCAATGTTAGCAATGGCAGGAATTCGCCCAAAGCCATGAATAAAGTTCTCATGACAAGAGTTACGCACGTTTTCTTTACCTTGTGCCAATCCAATCAACTCAGGAGAACAATGCGCTGCTAACCAAATATGCGAGAAACCTTCTGGTAATTCGTCATATGGGAACTCATCTTCCACCAGCGTCGCCATCTTTTCGAAATGACGGCTTTGAGACCAAATACCGGAATAGAGTCTTTGGTTAAGCCCTTCAACAGCTGTAGAGCTTAAATGACAGCTGTATTGCTCTAAGTCTGGGGTTACCATCAGCACGTCCATAATCTGAGTACGACCATTGTTACCTTTCGCGTTTGGACGCTGCTCAATACGAATAACCTGACCTTTTTTCACTAAGAAGGCATTACCGGTTTCTGCTTCAAGTACGTCCGTGTAAACCAATTGACGTTTTTTACCAGACTTAGTCGCTCTCACTTTTTGGTAGAAGTCCAAGTCAGGGCTGATTGCTCTCGCAAACGTCTCTACTGGATCAACATCAGAGTTATAACTAGAGTCGAAGTTTTCTACTTGATTTACATGTTTATGGCACATAAGTATTTACCTATGATTGCAACATCCATGTAGGCTACGGCCGAGGGTTCCTGGCTCGACTTCAGAAATTTAGTAAGCGTCCTTGCTCAGTTTTTGTCCTTTAGAAGATTGATGTCTGTTACTTACTATTGCGCTTTGAAGATTTAAACAACGTCTTAATCTTGCGCTTTATCAAGCCTACGAGAGGCTTTCCTAGAATGGCGATGGAGCCAAATAAAATGACTTCATTAATGGCAAACCCAATGCCGACTATCGATACCGTTTGTTCTGCTGACCAACTCATTGAAGCACCTAGCGCTCCAAGTCCTGCTGGCACAGCAAACATTCCTATGTTGGTAATAATGAAGGCAACCAGCGCCACCTTCTTTATCGGAGTATCAACCAACATTGTTAGATTTGAGTCTGGTTGATTCGACATAAAGACCCCTCTCTATTTAATCGAGTTATCTTTGGTCGCAATGCGTTGGTAGATTCGTTCTTCCCAACCACCGATATCTCCCAAGTGTTTGGTTTCCGGTTGAATTCCCGTGTCATAAACGCTCACATACACTGGGTTAGGACGAGCCGCTGGGTAAGGCAATGCTTGGTCTGCATAAGGACAATTGCTTACCACTACATAAATATCTTTTTCAGCATAGAACTCACAGCCGACACCATCATCAACCGTCGGCGTAGGAGCTAAGACACAGCGCGTAATACCATTATCGTCTTGAGTGAATTTATTTGGTTGGAACATGTTCACATCATTTCGGTCAGCAAACGTCTGTACCACTTGACGTCGTAGCGTTTCATTTTCAATAGCTGCAATTGCCGGGACTCGGTTGAAGCCTTGAATAAAGTTCTCTTGGCAGCTATTCACGTTGCCTTCTTCGCCATAACACATATGTAGCCATTCAGGGCAGCAATGCGCTGCGAAGAAGATGTGACTAAAATCTTCATCCATTTTTTCATATGGAAACTCATCTTCAACCAAGGTTACGATTTTCTCCATATAACGGCTTTGTGACCAAACTGCGCTGTACAACCTTTGATTCAGACCTTCTACCGCGCTGGTATTTAGGTGGTCACCATATTGTTCAAGATCTGGAGTGACAAAATGAACGTCAATGATTTGAGTGCGATTATTGTGTAGGCTTGGACGCTGTTCAAAACGAATGACCTGACCTGCTTTCACCAAAAATGCATTACCCGTGTGAGGTAACAACACATCATCATAGACATGCTGGCGTGTGCCATTGGCTTTAGTGCCACGAACGTCTTCATAGAAAGCGACGTTTGGTGAGACTTTACGCTCATAGGTTTTTACTGGGTCAATGTCTTCGTTGTATACAGATTTGATGTCAGTTGTCATGGTCTTTACCTTCTCTAACTATAATAAAGCGCGTCCGTTCAACTATGTATTGTCAAAACGTTGTTGCCGTTTCCCCCTCTGACAACGCTTATATTAGTCATTTTTTCTGAAATACAAATTCAGTAAACCTTAAGAATAATTGACAGAACAAAACAAAAACCTTAGCAGCTACCCCGAGTTGCAAAGCTCATGAATTCACCTAACATTAAGTGTTATCTACAAGATGAAGAACTTAGGTGTAAGTTTTACTGACATGTTAACTGTTAATCTGCTCCAACTTCAGGCATTCGTTCTCGCTGCGGAAACAGGTTCGTTTTCTGCCGCAGCTAGAAAAATGAAAAAAACTCATTCAGCAATAAGCATGACCATCTCCAATTTAGAGTTAGATGTTAATCAAGCGTTGTTTGATCGTGCCACGCGAAACCCCACCTTGACGGCAGCTGGAGAAGTTCTTCTAAAAGAGGCCAAACTTGTCTTAGCACAATGTGAGAATTTTGAGCGCTTGGCTAATGAACTTGACCCAGAAGAA
Source organism: Vibrio mediterranei (assembly GCF_013364395.1). Lineage (NCBI taxonomy): Bacteria > Pseudomonadati > Pseudomonadota > Gammaproteobacteria > Vibrionales > Vibrionaceae > Vibrio > Vibrio mediterranei. Next base: position 19,375 of record NZ_JABXGK010000008.1, read on the forward strand.
GAAACGGAATTTACCTTGGCGCTGGATAGTGTTTACAGCGTTCCGATGGAAAAAGAGATTCTGACGTTGCTCGCCGACAAATTTCCAAAGCTTAAACTCAAACTGGTCGAGAAGCCTTCCTCCGGAGTTATTGCATCAGTAGTAAAAGGTGAGGCTAACATTGGTTTCACTCTGCTAGAGCAGCCTATTTTCAGCAATCTAGGATCCATCGCTCTACCTTCAGCGGAGCTACTATACGTGGCTAGTCCCGAGCACCCACTAGCCAAGCTGGAAAAGGTGACACTCGTGGACTTACAACGTCACAGGCAAGCCTATCTTTCCCACGACGTCAACGTTAAGGATACCAGCATCTCAGCCAACGTCTGGGAGTGTGAGTCTATATCAGCGGCCAAGACAGCTATCGCCTATGGAACTTGCTGGGGTATGGCGGTTGAACCCTTTATTGGACCGCAAATTACTTCAGGGAAGCTCGTAAAACTCAATGTTGAGTCATCGCTGAAAAAGAGTATTCCTGCGGCTTTGATATGGAAAATTGGTGATGAGTCAGGGCGGGTTCACAACGCAATTCGCGCTTTGTATACCGAGCAGAAGCTGGACTAAAAGACCAGTAACTTTCTCGTCATATATTATAATTGAACGATTGTTCAAAACATTTGCGATACTAATAAAAACGAGTTAGGATTTTTCTATCAAGTCGGATTCTGATGAAGCAAATAAGCTTCCATTCAATGCATTAGGAGATGCTATGAGTAACGAATATATCCCACCTAAAGTTTGGACTCACGACAGTGAAAGCGGCGGCCAATGGGCTAGCATTAACAGGCCGGATTCTGGAGCACGCCATGAACAAGCGCTGCCTGTTGGAGAGCATGCTTTACAGCTTTACTCTCTCGCTACACCAAATGGGCAGAAGGTTACCATCATGCTAGAAGAGCTGCTTGCTCTGGGTAAATCTGACGCTGAATACGACGCTTACTTAATCAACATTGGCGAAGGCGATCAATTTGGTTCTGGCTTTGTAGACGTTAACCCAAACTCAAAGATCCCTGCATTGCTAGATCGTTCCGGTGACACACCTGTACGAGTATTTGAATCGGGAAACATCCTACTCTATTTAGCAGAGAAGTTCGGTGCTTTACTGCCGAGCGATCCTGCTAAGCGCGTTGAAGCGATGAACTGGTTATTCTGGCTTCAAGGCTCTGCCCCTTATCTTGGCGGCGGTTTCGGCCACTTCTACGCTTACGCACCAGAAAAGTTCGAATACCCAATTAACCGTTTCACTATGGAAACAAAACGCCAGTTACATTTATTGGACGCTAGACTCGCTGAGAATCAATACCTTGGTGGCGACGAATACAGCATTGCTGATATCGCAACTTGGCCTTGGTATGGCAATCTAGTGATTAACAACCAATACAATGCCGCTGAGTTTTTAGACGTAGAAAGCTATCCAAACCTCATTCGCTGGGCTAAAGACATCGCAGCACGACCAGCCGTTCAACGTGGTCGTATTGTTAACCGCTCTTGGGGCGAAGAATGGGAAACACTCACTGAGCGCCATAGCGCTGCTGATATTGACGCAGTATTGGCGAAGCAGCCTAAGTAAATAGCACCATTGAATCAATTTAAGAGCGAGTTCTTCCCAGTTCTCGCTCTTCGTTTGTATCTTGATAATTAGAAATACACCCTAAAACCCGCTCTGGCCTCAAGCTCTATATCAAATTGATCCAAATAGATCGCCGGGGTCACGTCCACATAAAACCCCACAGGCTTCACTCTAAATTCCGCTCCGATTCCCGGTGTAAAGGCGATATAACGACTATTGCGATTCACATAGTGCCCACCTGCGAAAAAATAAATCGGCGTATTCTGTATGCCAAAAACTTTGTTGACACCAAAGCCCATTTTATCGTCGAGGCTGACGTTAAAACGTAAATCATTATGTTTAACATCGAGTCCCCAATAAGGGTCGCCAACGAATAAGCCAATACCGGTGTCTGCTTTAGCCATTGATACCGAAAATAGTGCAATGACTAAGAGTAGTCTGATACGTTTTTTCATTACTGTTCCACTGCTTGTAAAAGCCGCCAAAGTAAGTCAGTAATTTCAATATATTGTTAGCGGTCTATGGGCTTGACCTATGTTTCACAGTGCTGAATAACACTTGAGCAGAATTGACGCAGGCGTAACTCGGTAGAAATAGTTGCTCACATTTAGAGTGTAAAACAAGAAAGTAGAAGGTAGGGTGCAACGAAAAACGACCGCCATAGGACGGTCGTTTGGAAACACTACATTATCTTAAAGTACCGTAATGATGTCTTCTTGAGCTAAGCGCGCCTTTGGTAAGCCGTAGTTGTAGTCTTCACCATCTTTGTGGTAACCAAGAGCTAAAGCAAAGTCGCATACATAACCACCCAATTCATCTTTAAAGATGTCACCGATCAACGCGGAATCGACACCTTCCATCGGAGTAGACGCAATCCCCATACGCGCTAGAGTGTGTAAAAGGTTGCCCAGTGCAATATACGTTTGAGCTTTGGTCCACTGACCGTTGTAACCATTTTCATCGGTATTCAGCTCCGCAAAGCCAAACGCGCCATTCAACATTTGGTCAAACATTTCTGCAGGCAGGTGACCGGAAGTAACCTCTACATCCACCACTTTCTTATAGTCGTCTTTGGTGAAGTGTGGGTTATGCGCAAACAGAATCGTATGTGACGCTTCTTTGGCATGCGGTTGATTGAACTGATGCATGTTGGCGAACGTATCGTGAAATCGCTGCTTAGCTTCATCACTTTCAATCACAATAAACTTCCAAGGCTGTGAGTTAATTGAAGATGCAGAAAGGCGAATCGCTTCTTTAATGACTTCCATATCTTCCGCAGAAATACGTTTAGCTGCGTCGTATTTTTTAGCTGTATAGCGGTTGTTTAGGTCTTTTATGATTTGATGAGTCACTGTGCTCTCTCCACTTATAGAATCTCTAATAGCTTGGGGGAATTATGCTTTTTCGGTGAGTTTCAGTACCGTAAGCCGCTACTCTAACCCTTAAGCCAAGCTTGTTGATGAGGTGTAGGTTAGGCGTATTGAAGGCGAAGAAAAAGAACCAAACGATCCAGACATTATGGATAATTAATTCCACAATGCTAAAACGGTCAAGATTCAAACTTGCTCTGCTTATTTTCTCTTCAATCCGCGATCTCATCGACAACATTTTGAATAACATAGGACTATGCTAGTAATAAGACTTACAACGTGAGGGCATGGTTATGAAGTACAAACATATACTAGTAGCAGTAGAGCTTTCCAAAGAGAGCCACGTGTTAATAGATAGAGCCGTTTTTCTATCCGAGCTTCTGGATGCTGATGTGTCATTGATACACGTTGATGGCACCCATGGAGAGATTTATCCTGAACTAGTTGATATCAGACTCAACCCAGATCAGCGACCACTTCATTTAGAAACCATGGACCAACTGCATGAGTTTGCCGAGTACGCCAAATGTCCGGTTAAGCACTTCATTGTGGGTACTGGTGACTTGGGAGATAAGCTAAAGAGCGCCATTGCCGAGCATGGTTTTGATCTCATTATTTGTGGCCATCATCATGATTTTTGGAGCAAAATTGTTTCTAGCTCTCGACAACTTATTAATACGTCACCAGTGGATGTTCTTGTTGTGCCACTTGAAGAATAAAGTTAGATTCAAGGGCATACACACCTAGCTAGGCTGCTCATATGCAGCCTTTATTTTGCCTGCTTTCTTAATTTCTTCTCTGCCTGCTATACTGTTGAACAGTCGTTCAACAGTATAGATTTCTTCCGTTATGGCCAAACCAACAAAATTTAATCGTAGTGAAGTTATCCATAAAGCCATGTTGCTTTATTGGGAAAAAGGATTCCACGCCACATCAATGCGTTGCCTGCAAGATGCTATCGATATGCGCCCAGGAAGTATTTATGCAGAGTTTGGTAGCAAGGAAGGCTTGTTTAAAGCAGCGATTGAGCATTATTCGACTCAGGGACAGGCTCGTTTAGACGATCTCGTAAAGCAGTTTTCTTCACCTCTTCAAGGACTTAAGGCTTTTATCTTACAGTCTGTGCAGCCTTGTAGTGTGGATAACCCTAACGCTATGTGTATGTTGGCTAAAACCGTCGCAGAACTTACCGAAGAAAATGAAGAGTTATTAGAGCTTGCGCGTTACTCACTTAGAAAAAATGAAGCCAAGTTTGCTGAAATTATTGCCGAAGCCCAATCCCTCGGAGAGGTCAATCAAGAACTCTCTCCTATGCGACTAGCGCAGCACCTTCAGATTCAGATTATGGGAATAAAGACCTATATTCACGCTACCGACTGTTCGCAGGCTCAAACTAGAGTTTTGGTTGAAGAGCTCTTCTCCGGATACATGTTTAGAGTTAAGTAATAAACAGCTTAACCCATCAACCTATGTGTGGTTGATGGGTATGTTTTCTCCTCTTACTCAAAAATGACACCCATTATTCTGTTAACGGTGCACTATTTAGAACGGATGAAAATCAGCATCGGCATCATAATTACAAACATCACTCCAACTAATTGGAACGTATGAACGTACGCAACCATCTGAGATTGTTCGTGCAACATCATTTGATACTGTTGCAACGCCAGTGGGTCGGTCATTGATAAGCCTTGCGATGCCGCCCAGTTTTGCAGTGCAGGATTATAGGTATTAAAACCTTCGCTTAGCGCGTGCCATTGCTGCTGGCTATCACGGTACTGGTAAGTGGTGGCAATTGAGATACCAAATGAGCTACCGATAGTTCGGAACAAGTTAAAGATACTAGCGCCCGCTACCGACTCTTCTCTTGGTAATGTCAGATACGCCAAAGACGATAACGTTGAGAAGGTCAAACCTAAGCCTAAGCCTTGAATAATACTTGGCGTTACGATCCAAAAAGTATCAATCTCCATCGAATACAGAGTCATGAGATACGAACCGATACCAATGCAGGTCAATCCAAATACTATCTTGAGTCGCGGATCAAACTGAGGATTCAGCCGAATCACCAGAATCAGCATACAAGCCGAGGCAAGACCTCTTGGAGCCATGAGCATTCCCGTTGTTGCAACCGGATAGTCCAGCAAACTTTCTAAGAACATTGGCTGCTGAGTAGTCAAGCCAAACATGGCCATGGAGACGACTGCCATCATCAGCGACGACACCATCAAGTTCTTATCTCGCAACAGCCAAAGAGGTGCAATGGGACTCTTAGTTTTCCAGCTGCGATACGCCCACATAATCAAACCTATCACAGACAGGACAATTGCGGTTTGAATAATTCGGGAGTCTAACCAGTCTTCGTCATTGCCTTTATCGAGGACAAACTGCAGCGCACCTACACCTAGTGCCATAAATCCAATGATCCACCAATCAAAGTTGGGTTTAGATTTATTCGATAGGTGAATGTATTTATAGATAAGCGCGGTACAAACCAAACCAAAAGGCAAATTTACATAGAAGATCCAACGCCAGTTGAGGTTATCCGTAATGACACCGCCAACAACTGGGCCTAAGATAGGCCCAAGCAGGATACCAATTGAAAAAATGGCCATGGCTTTACCTTTCTGCTCAGATGGATAAATCTGAACCAAGGTAGATTGAGCCAAAGGAATAACCGAAGCACCGAACGCGCCTTGAATAATCCGGAATAGTACCATCTCTTCCAAGGAACTAGCTTGGCCACACAGTGCACTCGCGATAACGAAACCGATAACAGCAACGAGCATCACTTTACGCTCGCCAAATCGCGACACCCAGAAGCTGGTCATAGGGATAAAAATAGCTTCCGCCATACTGTATCCCGTTAACACCCAGGTAATTTGGTCCGCCGTTGCCCCCAAAGCTCCCATCATATGTGACAATGACACATTCGCCACTGTCATATCGATTAAAACCATGATGGCAGACAACATGACCGCTACGGTAGCGATACCTCGTTTATCAGCGGTGATTTGGTTGGTCATTTCGAGTCACTTTTCAGATCGACAGTCACCTCGACACTTGCACCTACACGAAGTTGAGGCGAGTTTTTTGGCACCTCCAATTTAAGTCGCACAGGGAAGCGTTGTTTAATTTTCACCCAATTACCTGTCGCATTTTCAGGGGGCATAAGAGAAAACGAGGTACCGCTGGCTGGCGATAAACTTTCTATCGTCGCGTTCCATACCAAATCAGGATACATGTCGATCTTGATCTCAGCCTTCTGACCTGGTTTAAGATGAGTGAGATCTGTCTCCTTGAAGTTAGCTCGGACCCAGTAGCTGTTGTCAATGATCACCGGAAACAGCGTTTGACCAACAGAAACAACCGTTCCTACGTGCGCACTAACTTCTCCTGATAGTCCGTCTACTGGCGAGGTAATATCGGTATAACTGAGGTTGAGTTCAGCCTGAGCAAGCTGCGCTGCCGCTTGTTGGACGATAGCAGCTTCCAGTCCTTGCTCACCTCGATTCGCAATAGCTTTCTCAACATTTGCTCTTGCTTGCTCCAAGCTTGCCTGAGCATTAGCTAATTTATTCTTAGCAGTATCTAAGTCTTGTGGAGACGCCAATTTTCGAGTGACCAATGAGTCGGTACGCTTGTATTCGATCTGCGCTTCGCTCAAGTTTGCTCGCGCTGCATCCAGTCCAGCAACCGCTTCCGTCACCTGTTTGTCAGCGACATCATGCTGCTGTACCGCTAACTGGTATGCTGCTTTTGCTTGCTTTACTGCAAGTAAGTATGGTCGTTGGTCAATTCTAAGCAGCAAGTCGCCTTTGTTGATGCGCTGGAAATCCGCAACTTCAACAGAGACAACCTGTCCTTGAACCTGAGGAGCGACAGAGAGGATCTTCGCTCTAACATAAGCATCCTCGGTACTAGGATGACTGTCTGCATAGATCCATGACCAATACAGAGCACCAAATACTGCTGCACAAACAAGTAGAAAGAGAATTTTTGTCAAGCTAGAACGGGATGATTTTTTCTGATCGGAGTTATCACTCATTTACATAACCTACCTTTATATTTATGTGATCAGTGTAGGATTTTTTTATCACCAAACAATATTATGAGTTGAAACTTTATTAACCACTTTTACAGATTGAAAAATTCACTGAACAGTGTGCAATTGATATTAATCAAAATAGCTTATATCGATGAATTTTATAGGATTTAGTTGCTACGTTCGTATAAGTAGTGCTACTGTTTTTTCAGTTTTTTACCGTACCAGTACCTATCTTAAATGAATCTTAGCCAGCTAGATTTAAGTAATCTTCTGATATTAAAACACTTATTAGAGAAGAAGCATGTTTCTAATACCGCGTTGACACTAAATATCAGTCAACCGACCGTCAGTCGCGCTCTTCAAAAAGGCCGTGATTTATTTAAAGACGAACTTTTGGTTCGCACTACTCACGGTTATGAATTGACTCCCAAAGGCGAACTAATTCGACAAGACATAGGCTCTATTCTGGCTATGTTGGACAATCTAGTTGATGGTTCTGAATTTAACCCAAGCGAATCACGCAAGACCATCAAGTTTTTCGGTTTAGTCCCTCAGGTGAATTGGCTATTGCCTCCCGTATTCAAGCACCTTAGAGAACACGCGCCTAATATGGTCCTCGATATTGATACTGTCCCTCAAAAGCATTTCGATAAATTAATTGCGGGCGAAGTACACTTTTCTATCTCGAGCCAAACGCCGCCGGCAGCCGATCAAAACCTGTATCGAATGCTCATCGCCACTCGTGATTTTCGCCTGCTTATGAACAAAGACCACCCTTTGGCTCAGCAACCCTTAACTCCTGATAATTTAAAAGATTGTCACTTTGGGCAAATATCGCTCCATGGCGACCGAGCTCTCTCTATCCAAAGTCGTTTTAACGACATCGGTTTGTCCACCAATGACCGACCGCTCTCTACACCATTGAGATTAAGTAACTTCAATGCTGCGCCAAAAATGGCTGAAATGTCAGACGTCATTTTCCACCTCCCTACGCCGTTTGCAGAGGATGCCGCACGCAGTCATAACGTGGTGACGAGAGAAGTACCTGAGGAATTACGCTCACCTTACAGTGACATTTATTTGTATTGGCATAAACGCTACCACAATGACCCCATGTGCCAATGGGTTAGAGAAATATTCAAAACGCTCTATCCAAATTAATTTTTGTTACGCAAAATCATTGAAAAAAACAGCCAATTTTCACAGCAAATTCACCTTAACTACACCTCATTTACCTCCATGCTATTTGTGAATAGTGATTATGCAATATCCGGATGCTAGTTATATTGAGCCAATTTATGGATTGATATCTAATGACAATAGTTATCATTAGCAATACCTTTCCCATAAAAATACTCCAACTATTAGGTTTAATATGACCCGCATAACACATGCAATTACGCCCTTAGCAGTGGCGATTTCGACAATCCTTTCTTACCCAGTAATCGCCCAAACAGACTCAGAAAGTCATTCGGATACGCGTATCGACGAACAGATGGTTATTACTGCCACGCATACTGAAGTATCGACAACGAAAGCACCGGCTTCAATCTCAGTCATCACCGAAGAAGATATCCTATCCGAACCAGGTCTAGCACTGAATGACTTAGTCAAAAACATTGCTGGTGTTGAAAGTCAAATGGACGGAGGTAGAGCTGGACGTGAAATGATTTCTATTCGAGGCATGGATGCTGGGTTCACTATGATTCTAGTAAACGGTCGTAAACTCAGCTCTTCGAACGCAGTATTCCGTGGCAATGACTTTGATCTTGCAGCGGTTCCTAAAGAGAGTATTCAGCGCATTGAGATCATTCGTGGTCCAATGTCCGCGCTTTATGGTTCAGAGGCGCTAGGAGGCGTAATCAACGTTATCACCAAGAAGCCAACCAATGAATGGCAATCTCAAGTCAGTGGTGATTATGGATATCGCGACGACGATGGTGGTTCTGAATACACCGCAGGATTCAATACATCTGGCGCGTTACTAGAAGATGAACTGTTTTTATCACTTTCTATGAATAAGTCTTCTCGTGATCCGTGGCACGCCTTTTCTGGTCAGGGGGTTAGCGATAATGGAAATGTCTATGACCGTTCTCAAGCAACCACTTTAGAACAGCGAGACACCCTTACAGCAAGTGGTAGTCTCCAGTGGTATATCAACAACGAGCACGATCTCGCGTTTGACTTTAGCTACGCTGACGACCAGCGTGATGGCGTGATTGAGTCAACCAATGGTCTAACAGACTCTGAGTCTAAAGTCGTTCGTAATACTCAAGCTTTGACCTACAACGGCACCTATGATTGGGGTGATGCGTTACTGCGATATAATCGTGATGCATTTGAAACCAAAGACAATTTCAATGACAGAAATGCCGACCTAGGTTTATATGATGTAAATGAAGTCAATCATACTGTTGACGGACACGGCACTACAGTCGTTGGCAATCACACATTGACGTTTGGTGGAGAGTGGAAATACACCGAACTAAAGAACCCAGACAGCCTGACTCAAACCGGCAATGCAACGGTTAACCAGCAAGCACTATTTATCCAGGATCAATGGGCATTGAGCCAGAAAAACACACTAACTTACGGTACGCGTGTTGATATGCATGAAAGTTTTGGTACTCACTGGAGTCCACGAGCCTACCTCGTTCATTCTGCAACGGATCAATGGACGATCAAAGGTGGCGTAGGTACTGCATTTAAAGCCCCCTCTTTAACTCAGTTATCCTCTGAAAACATCGTCAACAGCTGTAAGGGTAACTGCCTACTCGTCGGTAACCCTGACCTGCAGCCTGAAACAAGTCTTAACTATGAGCTCTCTACAAGTTATGTCGATACCTATTGGTCGATGGAAGCTGGATTATTTAGAAATGAAATTTCTAATCTAATTGACCGAGACCTCGATAATCCAGTTGATAATGTAGGCGGTCGAGATGTCTATACCTACAAGAATATTGATGAAGCGATTATTCAAGGCGCGGAGTTCAGCGGTGAGTACGATATTTTGGCAAATCTTCGTCTGAACGGCACCTACACCTACCTTACTACGGAAGACAAAACTACCGGTGAAGAATTAGAGAACCGCCCAAATCACATGGCAATGGCAAGGTTGGTTTGGGAACCTGTCGATTCAATCAGCACATTCGCTCGCGTTAACTACACAAGTAGAACCTTGCTTTCAGTTGACGATAACGTATACCGTCCATCTTACGTGACCGCCGACCTTGGTATGAACTACTTCGTTAACAACGACTGGCGGCTAAGAGCTGGCGTTAAGAATGTCACCAATGAACAATTCAACGACTACGATGTGACACGCCGTGGCTATGTAGTCACACCACGTAATTGGTACGTCGGAACAACGTTAAACTTCTAATCCATCAAAACCACTTCCACGCCAACCACCAACCAGGTTGGCGTTTTTTCACCTGAAAAAATTCCTCACGACCAACATAATCCGTTCACACTACTTAACCCATTAATTCAATTCATTAATTTTCCCAAATGCTTCACAGACATTCGTCATTTATGGTCTAAACTCAAACAATAAACATTTTATATAATTATCAGAAACAAGGATTGTCTATGTCTTACTTTCCCAAAGCAGATGGTGTCATCGCTAAAGGACTCATCGTTGCGCTACCTATTCTCCTCCTTTCAGGTTGCGAAAAAACCGTCGAAGCTCCTCCGGCAGTCAAGCCCAGTGTAAAAGTTCTCGAAGTGTCCATGAAAGAAATAACACCAAGTGAAGAGTTCGTGGGTCGCACTGAGGCAACTCAAGACATCGAACTTAAAGCAAAGGTAAGAGGCAACTTACTAAAAGCCTATTTTGAAGAAGGCAGTATGGTTGAAGAAGGACAATTGTTGTTTGAGATTGACCCTGAACAATATGAAGCCGCCCTCAAGTCCTCCAAAGCACTTGTGGCTCAATCACGTGCTGCCTATGACACGGCAGTTCGTAACTTTAAACGTGGCGAAGGATTGATTAAAGACAAGTACATCAGCCAAGCGGATTACGACAATCTATTATCCGCCAAACTGCAAAATGCAGCAGCGCTACAGAGTGCCAACGCTGAGTTAGACAATGCCAAACTTGAACTGGGTTACACCAAGATTCATGCGCCATTTGCCGGAAGAATTGGCCGTGCAGAAGTGTTTTCAGGTGATTTGATCATTCCTGAACAAACCGAAATGGTGAACTTGGTACAAATGGAACCGATTTGGGTCAACTTCCAGTTACCAGAAAAAGTCATTATCAACGCTCAAAAAGCAGCTCGTGACGCTCAAAATCAATACAAAATCGAAGACCTACCAGTAAAACTGCGATTCCCTGACGGGTCGATGTTTGAAGAAACAGGCATGATAGATTTCATCGATAACCGTGTTGACGCCACTACCGGTACTCTGGCTGTCCGTGCTGAGTTTGCCAATACAGAACACCTAATTGTGCCCGGACTTTACGTGACGGCAATAATCGAAGCTCCACGAGTTCAAGAAGTTATGCTCATCCCCCAACGCGCGGTGCAAGAAGACCAGCAAGGTCGTTATGTATTAACTGTTAATAAGGAAAACGTCGTCAAACGTAAAAACGTCACTTTGGGTAAACGATATGGTGTTGACTGGGAGCTAGAAGAAGGCTTAGAGAAAGGTGAACTGGTCATAACTGAAGGGTTACAAAAAGCCCGTGTAGGCGCTGAAGTCGAGTACGAAATGGATACCGTACAGCCTTTCGATGAAAACGACTCTTAAGGACAAGTTATGATTAGTAAGTTTTTTATACATAGGCCGAAGTTTGCCTTCGTTATCTCTATAGTCCTGACTTTGTCCGGTCTGTTGTCGATTCCTGCTCTGCCCGTGGCAGAATTCCCTAACATCTCCCCTCCAATGGTCTCTGTGACTACATCCTATCCGGGTGCGAGTGCTGAGGTTGTTGCCGACACCGTTTCTAAGGTTATCGAGGCCGAAGTCAACGGGGTGGAAAACATGATTTACATGGAGTCCAAGGGCGCAAACGATGGTAGCTACTCGCTCAATGTTACCTTTGAGGTGGGAACCAATGTCGATATGGCACAGGTTAACGTCCAAAACCGGGTACAACAAGCCATGCCTAGGCTTCCCCAAGAAGTTCAACGAAACGGGGTAAAAGTTGAGAAACAAGACCCAAACATCTTAATGATGCTTAACTTGGTATCACCAGATGGAAGTCTAGATAACCTATTTTTAAACAACTACATGGGCATTAATATTAAGGATAACCTTGCTCGTGTTAACGGTGTCTCTAAAGTAAGCATTATCGGTGGTATGGATTACTCCATGCGGATCTGGCTCAACCCCGATCGCATGGCAAGTTTAGGTGTTACCGTAGAAGAGGCCATTGCCTCAATTCAAGAGCAAAATATCCAAGTTGCGGCGGGACGTATTGGCGCAGCACCAGTACCTCGAGATCAACAATTTCAGTACACCCTCTCCACCAAAGGTCGCTTGAGCCACCCAGAAGAGTTTGAACAAATCATCATCCGTTCGAACCCAGATGGTAGCGCAGTTTATATGAGTGATATTGCGCGTATTGAGCTTGGTGCTGCAAGTTACGATGCGGAAGCGATGCTGGATAACAAACCATCTGCACTACTTTTCATTTACCAATCAAGTGGCGCAAATGCACTCGAAGTAGCGAAAGGTGTCCACGAAGAATTATCCCGTCTTCGCGAGCAATTTCCTGAAGATATGGACTACAAAGTTCTCTACGACACCACTCAGTTCGTAGAAACGTCCATCGATGAAATGATTGAAACACTGTTGATTGCCGTAGCACTGGTTATCTTCGTTGTGTATATATTCTTGCAGGATGTTCGACAAACGTTAGTTCCTGCTATCGCCATTCCGGTGTCTTTAGTTGGTACATTTGCATTCCTACTGGCAACAGGCATGAGCATCAATACCGTGTCGCTCTTCGCCTTGATCCTCGCGATCGGTATCGTAGTAGATGATGCTATCGTTGTTGTAGAAAACACCACTCGTTTAATGGAGGAAGAAGGGCTCAACGCCGTCGATGCCACAACCAAATCCATGCAGGAGGTAACGGGGCCCGTTATCGCTACAACTCTGGTGCTACTCGCGGTATTCGCGCCAACGGCAGTTATGCCCGGTATAACTGGGCAAATGTACGCGCAGTTCTCTATCACCATCTGTATTTCGGTTCTAATTTCCTCGGTGAACGCATTAACACTCAGCCCTGCGTTATGTGCTTCACTACTTAAGCCACCAAAAACGCATGAAAAAGGGTTCCATGCCAAATTCAACGTTTTGTTTGAGAAGGCAACCGGAAAGTACACCAACTTTGTTTCGGGAATGGTGCGTAAACTAATGCTCGTTGGCGTCGTCTATGTCGCCTTGATCGGTGCAACGGGCTATCTGGCTACTTCGCTCCCTACCGGGTTTGTCCCTACGGAAGATAAAAAAGCATTCTTCGTCGATGTGCAATTACCTAATGGCTCTTCCATCAACCGTACCAAAGAAGTTATGACTCAAATGGTAGACGAACTAAACCAAATGGATGGCGTAACCAATGTGATTTCAGCAAGTGGTTATTCGATTATTTCTGGCGCGGTATCGTCTAATGCAGGCTTGATGGTTGTCATTCTTTCTCATTGGGATGAGCGACAAGATCCATCCTTGGTAGAATCGCAGATCGTACGACGAGCTAACGCCGCACTATCGCAATACAGTGAAGCGACGGCGGCTGGTTTTTCCCTACCAGCGTTACCGGGTGTAGGTACGGTTTCCGGTGTAGAGTTCTATATCCAAGATACCTTGGGCAGAACGCCAGCCGAGCTCGCAGGTGTCATGCGAGCAATGTCCATCCAAGCAACTTCTGAGCCTGAGCTAACAACGGCGTTTAGTACGTTCCAGGCTGACGTACCACAACTATTCGTCGACGTAGATAGAAACAAAGCCAAAGTACAAGGTGTTGAACTAAGCAGTATTTTCACTACATTACAAACGATGCTTGGTTCAATGTATGTAAACGACTTCAACCGATTTGGTAAGGTTTTCCGTGTGAACATGCAAGCGGAAACCGAATTTCGCGATTCAGACCGAGACATCGCTCGTTTCTACATCCGAAACAAATACGATGTTATGGTGCCGCTTAATACCTTGGTTAACGTAGAGCCTAAGCTAGGCCCTGAATACATCAACCAATTCAACTTATATAGCGCAGTTAAAGTCAACGCATTCCCAGCACCAGGCTACAGTTCAGGACAGGCGATTGATGCTGTGAAGCGAATCGCGGATACGACTTTCCCGAACGGCTACACCTATGAGTGGTCAGGGCAAACTTACCAAGAGTTAAAAGCAGGTAACTTAGCGCCATTCATCTTTACCTTAGCACTTATCTTTACCTATCTATTCTTAGTTGCACAGTATGAAAGTTGGACGATTCCAGTGTCAGTTATGCTCGCTGTTCCAGTCGCTATTCTAGGGGCATTTATCTACATTTGGATAATGGGGTCTGACGTTAACTTATACACCCAAATCGGCTTGGTACTACTAATCGGTCTTGCCTGTAAGAACGCGATTCTGATTGTAGAGTTCGCCAAACAGCTCAGGGAAAGCGGTATGAGTATCACCGACTCAGCCATTAAGGCCGCGCGACTGCGTTTCCGGGCGGTCTTGATGACAGCCTTCTCGTTCATTTTGGGGGTAATCCCACTGGTCATCGCAACCGGTGCAGGTGCTGCAAGTCGTGTCTCATTAGGTTATGCGGTGATGGGCGGTATGATTGCGGCCACTATTGTAGGTACCTGTCTTGTTCCAGTGTTCTACGTGATGTTGCAATCACTTCGAGAGAAGGTAAAAGGACGTAGCTCTTAACACACTCCAACAAAAAAAGCCTGATTTATCAGGCTTTTTTATTATTTCTAAAATAGAGACTACGACTTATCAAGTTCGAGTGTAATTCTCACAAAGTTGTCGTCTTCGTATTGTATCTGGTAGCTAAAGATATCATTGGCATATATCGTTTTTAGGAACAGGTGCTTTTCACGTACCGTTCCTCTAAATAAAATCGATATTCCTGATAACAATTGGTTACGTGCACCGAAATGTGCGTTTAGGTCCGTTGATAGCACGCACAGCAAACAACCATTCTCATCATGGTTGAGATCCACTTTCTCAGGACTCGATAACAGCACTGTGGTACCCAGTTTCTTTTCCAACTCACGAATTAATAATAGATAGCTATCTAAATGTGGCTGCGAAACGTCAGGCTTAGCTTCAACTCCTCGCAATAAAACATCTTCTAAATCTACTTGCGATTTCTTTGCTTGCAAGCTCATGGCTTTTAATTGTTTTCTAATCGCTTTGTATTTATTGCTTTTTAGTTTCGGCTTTAGCCATCGAACCAATAACTCGTTCTTCTTGGCAAGATCGAATAATTGGGATTTGGACTCTAACTTCTTGAATTCTAGATGTAACAAGGCGTGCAAAGACACCTCGGTCAATAACTGAATTGATACCGAGTTAGACGTACTCATTTGCTTTGAACTGGATCCTTTGTTCTGCATTGTAGTCTGTTGGTATTAAAGAAAGGGAATGGTGCCGAGAGAGGGACTCGAACCCTCACACCAAAGGCACTAGCACCTCATGCTAGCGTGTCTACCAATTTCACCATCTCGGCATCGATAAATGCATCACTAAATCGCATCTATTTATCACCGCTGTTTTAGCGGATTCCGAAATGTTAACTGACGATTTTTTACTTGTATAGCGTTTCAATAGATAAAATCAATAAAACCAGTTCGTTTGATGAACAAATAATCACATTGGCGATTTCACATCCACTCATTTTGAGTATACGAACCTAAACACCCACGCTTGGGTACGTGATTAATACCAACCAAATGCTCAATACATTAATGAAAATGATATCTGAATTATAGTTCACTTAGTGTATTGGTGTGATCAAGCCAGATAATATATCCCCTTACATATTCAAGCTGAACGCTTACATCGACGCATATTGACGAAGTATAAAGCCCATCTGTACAAGGTTTGCCTACATACCTAATCGATATTGAGTACAAATTACGAGTCAGCCTTTGAAAGAACGAGTCACAAAAGTCAGACGCTCAACATGACTGACAGGCCGTACGACGATAATTAAGAGAGCAGAATAGCACTCATAAATCTCGCGTCGTACAGTCCTTATTACAAGAAAGCGATAGGTTCGAGCCATAATATTGCTCCAACACCTAAGTTAATTTCAATCCAACAATGCTAAGGATAGCCTGAAACAAGGCAATGACATGTTCAGACTATTGAAACACTCATTACTGGTTACCAGCGCCGTCCCAACGCTGGCCTTTGCAAGTGAACGCCAATCATCCGATAGGCTTAAACTTGGTCCTCAGGAAGTTCCCTTGTACCTACTCGGTACCGATCTGAAGCCATACCACGATGTCGCAAAGCCGAACGAGTAATCGAATCATGAAAAACAAATTAACTGCAGTACTCCGTTTCTTAACCAAGTGGATGTTAATAGTCAGTGGTTTTCTATCACTAAGCTATTTCTTTTCATTACTATCGAAAGTACATGGTAAAGACCTTCCTGAAAGCTATTTCAGCGATGGTATGCCTAGCATATTAGGGCTTCTTAACTCAGAGCTCTTTATGGGTATTATTTTCGTTATCACCATTTCTATCATCGTTTACGTCTTATACCTGTTGTGGCAATTACATGAAGTCGCGGTTCACCGTAGTCAATACATGCAGAGCGCTCACGCCAACCTAGTATTTGCACTATCCCTTTGTGGGTTATTTATCGACAAATTATGGTGGGTATTAGCTGTGATTATTGCCTTCACTAACTGGGAAGCGTTGGCTTCAGCATTAAGTAAGGTCATTCACACCGGAATCCACGGCGACAAAAAGCAGGAGCAATCGTCATGAAAGAAATTATGCTTCCGTATGTCCTGATTGTTTGGTTACTAGTGAAATTAGGCGTCATTAAGTGGACCCTCCGTAATGCGGTGATTAGCGTTGGATTTGGTGCCTTTTTAGCATTTATGCTGTTTACTGCGCACCGATTTTGGTCACCCGCTGATTTGACAGACAGCACCACAGTAAAAGCGCCTCATGCGGTACTAAGCCCTTTGTTTGGGCAGCAAGTCAAAGACATTTACGTGACTCATAACCAACGAGTCAAGAAAGGTGAGTTACTGTACACGCTAGAGTCAGAAGACACAGACGAAGAGTTGAAGAGTTTGAACTCTAGCCTTATTGCAGCTGAACATCGAATTATCAGCATAGAAGAGCAGATTGCGATTGATGTTAAGAACCATCAACGCTTAATCAATCTAGATGAATTTAGCTCTGAACAAGAAAGAGATGAGCTGCATACCAAAATACAACAAGGGAACGCAGACCTAATGGCGGCTCGCTCCGATGTTGATGGTATACAAGCTCAGATCAATCAAAAGCAATGGTTGAACGACCGTAACCAGATTAGAGCACCTTTTGATGGTGTAGTAGGTGTCATTAACATTGCCAAAGGCTCTCGTACTGGCAACTTGTATCTCTATAACATCGAGAGAAAATTCGTCGAAATGCGCGTAAGTGACCAAACTTTCCGACATATAAAGGAAGGTCAATTCGCCGAGTTTTATGTTAATTCTCATCCAGGTGAAGTATTTCGCGGTCGAGTGCACAGCATTACAACCAATACCGGTGAAGCGACCGTATCTGCTCGCGGTAACACGCAACAAGTTCGCCAGCACGTAGGAAACAATACCGGTGCACATGGTCGTACTGTTGTTATTGAATTTAATGAACCGGAAGGCTACGACGTGCCACTTGGCGCCACAGGTTCAGGCTGGATATCAGCAAGCAAGCCGTCCCAGGCACTTGGTTTTATGGACATCATCGGTGGTGCAACAGTACGATTGAAAG
Source organism: Vibrio mediterranei (assembly GCF_013364395.1). NCBI lineage: Bacteria > Pseudomonadati > Pseudomonadota > Gammaproteobacteria > Vibrionales > Vibrionaceae > Vibrio > Vibrio mediterranei. Next base: position 37,352 of record NZ_JABXGK010000008.1, read on the forward strand.
CACTTAAAGCTTATCTAAGCGCTATTTAATATTAACCCTTTTAAGGCCCGCGCATAGTTGGAACTCTGATTGGAACTGGTAAGGAAAATTGGGCCTACAACACCTCACTTATGTGGGGTGTTTTTTTATCTTTAACCGGATATTTCTCGCCATTATGCCAGCTTAATAGTCTCTTACCCTAAATACACAAATAGCAATCCAATCCATTCGAAAAGCGAATACGAACCAACTAACTCCTATCGGAACTTTTCATTATCTTTTGCATCGCTCTCAACAAGAAGAGTATCAATAAAAGGTAATTAAAATGAAAAAGACAGCAATCGTTCTAGCGTTAACTTCAGTATTTGCAACTAATGCTATGGCAGAAGGTGTAACGGGTGGTGTGGAACTAGATGCTAAGTTCGTAGATGGTGCAGCCGAATATAAAGCAGATAATGGCTCTGGTATCAAAGCGTTCATCGGTTATGAAGGTTTCGGTGCTTCGGCTAAACGCAAAGCAAACTTTGAAAATGAGTACAACCTTAACTACACCCATGATTTTGGTAACATCTGGCTAAAAGGCGAATATGAGTTCGTTGATAAGAAGAGTCGTCAACAGCCAGCTAACGACCAAAACAAATTTGGTATTACCGTTGGTGGTAACGTTGCGGAACTATTCGATACCTCATTGCGTTTGCGTAAAGACACAGATTTAAACTCAGGTAATGGCAGTGAGCGTAGCAACATCTATCGTTTTGATTTAGCGGCAGGCAAGCAAGTCACAGAGCGCGTCTACTTAAATGCTAAACTGGTCGGTCAAAAGCAAACTAATAAAGCACTAATTACTCGTGACAACAAAACGAAAGACACTATCTACAATGTTGAGCTGCGTGCTACCTTCACGGCGATCGATAACCTAATCCCTTATGTAGAAGTCGGTAACGAGGGTCAATTCGGTGATGGTAAGCGCAATACCTACGGCAAAGTAGGCGTTGTTTTCCCATTCTAATTTGACACTATTAGTTAAAGCGCAAAGATATTCGAAGGAATGAATATCTTACAGCGAACCTATTATTCCTTCTTCACCCCTTCGAACAGTCTTACCGCTCAATATCTTCAAAACAACACTAGAACTGGTAATTAAACTCTACCCTCTGGTCACCTTCAAAATAGCTTTGTTCTTGCGTCCAGTTGGCAAAATAGCGCACGTTAAAGCGAGGCGTAAACTGATAAGACACCGCAAATTCATTAGTAAAGATAGAACTCATTCCTACGCCGTATGCATTGTCGACATAAGATTTAGAACCAGATAGAGTCGTTAACCACATCGGATTGTAGTTAAGCCATAGCTTATCCGTAATCGCATATTTGGTATAAGCCCCCACTACTGCGTATGTTCCTGGAACTGTGTAACCATTATCTTGTGGTTCAGTTTGACAATCGTTAGCATCGGTGCAGCTAGGAAAATTCCCATTGCGTACATTGACGCCCAACCCTGCAAGTGGATAGAGGTTAAGGTTGCCCCATTTTGGCAATGCTTGAATAAAACTATAGGACGCATTCAAACTTTCTTGCTCCACGTTATAGTTCAGATCAAGTTGACTACCGCGACCATTGGTGGTGTCCACACTAAAGTTTCGAAAACGAACGCTATCAATTGAATTATCACGACTACCCGTTCCAGACCAACCGAAATATTCTCCAGCTATTCCCTTCACTTCGATGATGTTCATCGCCATGGTATCAGGGTTACCTGTATCGTATGTGCGTCCGACTTTGATGTTTAAACCTTTGTCCGATGTCCCAGCACCCGCTTGAGTATAAACCGCTAAAGGGTCAGACATATCTTGGATTTCAGGATCAGAATTTTGGTCTGCAAAAGAAGAAAAAGAACAAACTGCGACTGTGGCCGCCGTTAGAAAAGAAATGTGTGCACGCATATAAACTCACCCTAATACAAAACAAACCTCCTTTTGTATTACCAACACTACTTTCTCGATTGGCAGCACCTCATCCATAAAATGCTGGGGAAGCCTAAAAGCGAGAGGCTATAACCTCAATTAACTCAAGGTTATAGCCTCTATTACTCTGCGATTATTGACTCGAATATAAGTTAATAAGAATCAGCCAGTTAGTTATCAATTATATCGCCTCAAAGACTGACAAAAGTGTTAATTACATCACTCGATCACCAGCTATCATCAATCGCAGCGTCAACAATAGCATCCTCAACCACAGCGTCTTCATAGTCTGAAATAATCGCATCTTCAACAACTGCTTCACCAATTAACTGATCACATTCTGCATCCGCATATGCACCATCAATTACACCAACGGCACCACCAATCATTGCTCCTGATTTGGCATCACCGGCGACTGCTCCTACGACACCACCAACTATTGCACCATCAACAGCATCAGTAATTACATTACCTCCATCGCAAGGATGATAGGCAAACACGTTTGCTGAACAAGTGACAAGAATAGCGCTTAACCATAACCTTGTTTGAAGCTGTTTTATTTTCATCGATTCAGCCTCTATTGTTGGTGCAATTGACTAATGATGGCGTCGATCGCCGAAAGCATCTCACCATCCCATACATCATTGATGGAAGTTGGAGCGCTAGCTTGTCTAACGATGACTACGTTTTCCGTTGGGTCTACATAAATCCACTGTCCAAAGATACCCAGAGCTGTATAAGCTTGGTTGCTATTGTTAGTGTGCCAAAATTGGTTTCGGTAGCTCCAGCCTTCAAAAACTTCGCCTTTCGCTCCATATCCTCCTTTCTCGAAAGCATCAACATCACCGCCATTTTGCGTCGATTGAATGGCTTCTTTAGGTAATACTTGTTCGCCCACTAGATTCTTGCCTTGAGAGACCAACATCTGACCAAATTTGGCTAAGTCGCGCGCTGTCGCGTTGAGTCCACCCGATGCCAAAGCCGTCCCTTCATCGTCAACAATAATGAAGGCGTCTCGCTCCATACCTAGTTTTGACCAGATTCTTTCCGACAACACTACATTAAAGGGTTTACCTTCAACACGTTCAATCAACCAAGCCACCACGTCAGTGTTGGCTGAAATGTAATGGAATTCTTCTCCATGTTGGCGTGAACCTTCTTTATTCAGTGTGCTCAAAAATTCATGAATGGTTTTAGGACCGTTATAGTCATTTTCCATTGGGGCAAAGCCAATGGTTTTCATATGCTGAAATACTTCCGCGTTAGGATCTTCGTATTTTTCTGAGTATTTGACGTTATTACTCATATCCAGCACTTTACCAACCGAAGCATCACCGAATGCTGACCCTTTTAGCTCCGGAATGTACTCAGATATCTGTACTTGGCGCTTAAGTTTTCCTTCCGCTACTAGCGTCGCTGCAATGATTCCTGTAAACGACTTCGTCACTGACATCATTTGATGCTGAGTTCGCTCTGTTTGGCCATCGAAATACTGCTCATGCACAATTTTCCCATCTTTCAATACAACGAAGGCATCCGCACGATGCTTCTCCAACATGCCTTGTAAAGTCATCGGCTTGCCTTGATGAAGAAAATGGACGTCACCTAAATGCTGCTCAGCATATGAGAGTAAAATGGGAGTGCTCGCTCCTGAGTCAACATTTTTGGTTTTCATGAACTCTTGCATATTTTTATAGGTGTATCGATTTTGGTCTGCCGCCAATAGGTTCGATTCATTGATGCCCATTTCAACACGTGTTTTTCCTTCTGCTGGGTTTGCATTTGCACCAAACGATCCCATAAGTACAGCAAGTGAAAGGGTTAAAATAGATTTTCTCATAGTAGCCTCAAGTAATTGGGTGCCGAACACCATCGATTTATAGTGCAAACTTTATCCTCAATACTCATTCCTACAAAAATAGCTACCATTGAAAATTCGAATAAATTAACACAAAGAACTGTCCAAAAAGATATCGAAAATTGGTGTATTCGAACCGCAAATAAAACCTGCCAAACATCTCAATAGATCGACTAGTAACTCATTTGTTATTAAAAATTCACGAGCGTAATATCCGGACAATTTCCAATAACTCGGTGGCTGGCATGTTTAAAATGTTCATAGAAAGACCTAAATTCGCGATAGTAATAGCCCTACTCATTTCGCTAATAGGAGCCATTTCTGCAGCAAACTCACCCATAGGCAGGTATCCAGATGTCGCGCCTGTTACTGTCGAAGTCCGAACCTTTATGGATGGAGCAAGTGCTAATGTCATGGCTAAATCCGTCGCGCCCGAAATAGAAAAACAAGTTAACGGCGTATCTGGTATGGAATACATGAAATCCACCAGCGGAGCCGACGGTACCTATACGCTGGAAGTGGTGTTTGAAAGTGGGACAGACTCAGACAAAGCAGTGAACCTCGTCCAAAATCGTGTAAACCTTGCGCTACCGGAGTTGCCTGGGGATGTCATGCGCAATGGTGTCAAGGTAGAAAAGCTCTCTAACGGTTTAATGCTTGGGATATCTATCACCGACCCGTCAGGCGGCGCCTCTGCTATTGATATCAGCGCCTTCTCTGGAGGCCCATTAAAAGAGAAAATCCAACGTGTGAACGGCGTGTCGAAAGTAGATGTCCTCGGAGAAAAGAAGTACTCCATTCGGGTTTGGCTCAATCCAGATAAAATGAAGTATTACTCTATCAACGTAGGAGACATCAATGATGCTATCGCTACACAAAACAAGATAGCTTCAGCAGGCAGCCTCGTTGATGACAAACTGGAGTTCCCAATTACTGTGAATGGTGGTCTCGCCACTCCAGAGGAGTTTGGAGATATTGTAGTTCGCTCAGACGAACTAGGTAAGACCATCTATTTGAAAGACGTTGCTAACATTGAGCTTGGTAGTGAAATATACACCGCCAATGCCTATGGCGAAAATGCTAACGGAACGGTTTTATTCATTTACAAAACACCAGAAGCAAACGCGATGAATGTCGCTAAAGAGATTAAGGCACTGTTAGAGCAACCTAACCCGTACCAAATTAAAGTCGTTTATGATGCCACTACCTTCATCGATGGTGCTATTTATAGTGTGCTGGAGACCTTAGTACTTGCGGTTGCAATCGTGTCTTTAGTTACTCTGATTTTCATGCAAAACTTCAGGCTAACACTAATTACCGTTACGGCCATTCCAGTATCTTTAATCGGAACCTTCGCCGTCATGAGTGCGTTAGGTATTCAAGTTAATATCATCTCTATGTTTGGCTTAGTCATGGCAATAGGGATCGTCGTAGACGCTGCCATCATTGTCATTGAGAACGCAGAGCATCAGCTTCACGAGAACCCCGAACTTAGCGTTAAGCAGGCCGTCTCTAAAGCATTGGATATCACTTTCTCACCAATTATCGCTTCAATGCTAGTCTTGCTCGCTGTATTCACTCCATCGTTGTTTATTCCAGGAATGGCTGGAACCATTTACTCTGAGTTTGGCATAGTGCTGTGTGCCTCGGTTGTTGTTTCGACCTTAGTGGCCTTGACGCTAACACCAGCACTTTGTTCGTTATTTATGAAACCACCCAAAAAGAACATCATCGCCAAATCTGTTGAATGGGTGATTACTCAGAAAATTCGTGCCTTTGCTGGTTTAGCGTGGACAGCGACCCGTCTGCCTTTGATAACGATCTTACTATTGGCTGGTGGCCTTTATCTCTCCATTGACCGTGGTGTAAACCTGCCTACTGGCCTGCTTCCCGAAGAAGATACCAGCGCCATTTTTGTTGTTGGCAGTTTCCCTCAAGGTACTGCTCTTGCAGCAACAGATCAGTATTTGGCAACATTAACTCAGCAACTCAACAAAATTCCAGGAATCTCGACCAGTGTTGAAGCGTCAGGTTTTAACTTACTGACCAATACCGCCGAGATGAGCAGTTTTATGATGTTACTGTCATTGGATGACATGCTGAGTCGTCAAGCAAGTGATGCGGAATTGACGGAACAAATTAACCATGTTTTGTCTGAGAATACCGATATCCAAGCGTTCGCATTTAAACCGCCAGTAATCCCGGAACTAGGGATGGTTGATGGTGTTAATTTCGTCCTGCTAGCACCAGAGCTGAGTCCCGTTGAGTTATACGAACTAACTCTGGAATTCAATTCTCGCTTGATGGAAGACGAGCGAGTTGGTTTAGCGATGGGACAATTTGAAGTCACCAAACCATCGATGAAACTGAACATCAAGCGGCAAGACCTCCTCAAATATGGCGCTACGTTTGCTGAAGTAGTGGAAGGTATGCAAACGCATTTTGGTGGTATGTATATCAACACGTTTAATATGGATGGTCGCAATTACAAGGTCATGGTGCAAAACGATCCCAAATTCCGATTAGACCCAGAAGCTTTAAAGAAAACCGGACTTTCTAAGGCTAACGGCACCCGAATAACTTACGATAAATTCTTTGATTTTGAAGAGATCAAAGTGCCTAACTTCATCACCCGATACAATGCAGAACAAGGTGTTTTCATTGATGTTATCCCTGCCGTTTCCACCGGCCAAGCCATTAGTGCAATTCAAGAACTAGCGGATGAGTTAGGTTATCGAGTGGAGTTTACTGGTGCTGCTAAAGAAGAAGTCTCCGCGGGCAATACAGTGGCTATTGTGATGGGCTTAGCGATGCTCGTGACATTTCTTGTTCTTGTCGCCCAATACGAATCTTGGCTAATTCCATTGGCGATTATGCTTACCGTCCCCACTGCCATTATTGGAATTGTAGAAGGCGTTATACATATTCAAGGCAACATCAATATTCTCACGCAACTCGCCGCTATACTACTAATTGGTATGACAGTTCGAAATGCGATTCTCATCGTAGAGTTTGCCAAAACACTACGAGACGACAACAACTTCACCATCAAAGAAGCAGCCGTACAAGCGTTACGTCTTCGTGCTAGAGCAGTATTTATGACGGCATTTTCATTTGGTGTCGGACTTGTACCACTGATGTTAGCTAACGCAGTTGGCTCTGGAGGTCAACAAGCGTTAGGTTGGGCATCATTTGGCGGAATAGTTTCAGCAACTTTCATTGGCTGTATCATGGCGAGCGTGTTCTTTGTCGTCATTCAACAAATTCGGGAACACTTTAAGTCTATTCCCGCTTAAGCAAACTCGCAGAGCCTTCCCTAGGCTCTGCGACCAATTTGTTATGATGTTGGCGCTCGGCGAAGCGATGACAACGAGAAGCCAGTAACCAGCATTGTGCCACTAATAACCAGAACCGTTCCAACAATGGTATTCACACCTATTGGCTCTCCTAAGAATAGATTTCCCCATAAAATACCAAACATTGGGATAAGGAACGTTACTGATAAAGCCGAAGACGGACCAATGTCGTTAACTAACCGGAAATACAACAGATAAGCTGCGCCAGTGCATACAACACCAAGTAACACGACCGAGATCCAAACTTCTTGAGTAGGTGTTTCTCGCATTGGCACAAATGGAACCAACGGCAACACGATAAGACAAGCAGCCCACATGCTACCGTGTGCATTATTAAATGCAGGAACAGACGGTGCATTTTTCGCATAATTGGTTGCGATGCCATAACAACAGGCCGCCATCACGCCAGCAATTATCGGCAATGTCGCTTGCTCACCAATACGAACTGCATCCCAACCAACCAATACCGCAACTCCAACAATCCCAATCAATAAACCAAGTGCACCGCGCTTAGTTAGCGGTGTTTTGGTCCAAAATACACCAATAACTGCCCCCCAGATCGCTGCGGTAGAGTTGAGTATAGAAAGAGTGGATGCGTTGAGTGTTTGCGCGGCATAGGCAAATAACAAGAAAGGCAATGCCGTATTAAACAGCCCGATAATAAAAAAGTGTTTGGTGTGCTTGGTAAACTCAAGTTTCTTTTTTAAATAAACACTGATGATAAGAAGCGCAAGGGCAGCAAAGAAGACCCGCGCCTCAATGAGCACAGCAGGCCCCATGACATTAGCGGCAATACGCATGAAGAGAAAAGATCCACCCCATATTGATGCCAATAGTACGAGTCTTAAAAAGCTTGCCAAATTCATGGTTGTTACTTATGTCTGATAATCGTTGTCCTTACTTTGCGTGATGGTTAGAAAAACCACAACCCCTACCAAAGGCTTATTCCGCTTACACTACCGAAAATGGCGAATAGATGATGTCGAGAGCACCATCTATTCAGCATTGAAGTGCGCGTTAGAAATCGTAAGTCATACTCAACCTGACCTCACGACCAGGCCCTGGAACGCCATTTGAAAGATAAGGTTCGTAATACACATCTGCGATATTCTTCACGGTAGCTCTTAGCATAAGATCCTTGTGCGCTTGAGGCTGCCAACTGACATAAATATCCTGAAGAGTGTATTGTTCACTCGCTTGGGCAAAGTAGATGGAATCTTCAACATTTTCTTGTGCATCATACCAACGCAATTTATAGCCTGTAGTGAGCCCTTTAATCCACTCATAGCCCAAGCCAAGTTTTACACTCATCGGTGGAATGCCGTACATATATTGATCTTCGCCACTAGAATCTGTCAATGAGCCCTTGTGTTTGCCTGCGATGTAGCTTGCACTGATATCGGCGAAAAATGCGGCAACACGATACTGTGCTTGCACATCAACACCATAGTTACGATAGCCATCCAAATTCACTTTCCAGCTCTGCAACGTATTCGGGTCACTGTCCAGATTCACACCAGTTCGGTTCATTACATTGTTGGTGACATCGTTATAGAAGCCAGTGATTTCCGTCGATAACATATCTTTGTTAGCAAACAGACCAGACAGGCTGTTGATCATAGATGCACGATAGGCATGAATGCGCTGTGCTTCCAATTCTCTTGCTGTCGCAGAGGCTTTGGCACGCGCATATTGCACCGCGTAGATATCATCAACTGAAGGGGCTTTCATTTGATAGGCATAGGCAAAGTTCAATAACGTTTGATCCGTAAGATCATAATCCAATTGAATCCTTGGGCTGAATCCGGCATGCGACACTTTACTGTAGTCGTGCCCTGCAGCTGGGTCATTGTAGTCCGGCGCAGGATTTTCTTTGCCTTTAGACGTAACATAGTCATAGCGTAAAGATGGGGTTACACGAAAACGATCGGTGACTTCAATTTTATCAGCCAAGTAAGCGGAATACGTGGTTTGCGTGCCCGATGGATCGTAATAAGGGATGAAGATACCATAGTTTTTCTTCGGCTTATTATAAATCTTGGTAGCATTATGAACGAGCGTATCTCGATTGTTTCTCTCATATTGCAGACCAGCAGTAATGGTATGGCGACCAATTTTCATTTCATTGTTAATGTCGACATAATCTCGCTGATACGATGCCCACGATTCATGACCATACGCGCCAATGGATACGAACATCTTCTTCCAAGCAACATCAGGACGACGCCAGTGCCTCTCATTGTCACTATGTGCCGCTGTGATTTTTAGGTTCACTAAAGGTGAGCTTGGGTTATATGAATATCGGGCCGATGTGGTTTTATCTTTGTATTCGTTTTGCACTGTGTAGGCGTATTTTGCCGCTTCTAATGAGCCGTATTTGCGAATATTGTAGTCACTTATCTTGGCAAAGGCTCCACGGCGGGTCGCCCAAGGTTGTCGACCCTCATCGCTATAAAAGGTATGGCTGATTTCAAAGAGATGGACTGCATTCTCGTATCCGATTTTAAATAGACCATTGTTTTGGCTATATGCAGAGTATTCAAGCGAGTCTCCTCCACCAACTCGAATATCATTAGCGTCTTTCCACGTTCCAGAAGCGAGTGCGTAAATTCCATTGTCCGCTTTACCGAACGCCGTGACACCGATATGAGTCTGGTCATCGTTATCGTTGTAACCTAAATGAACTCGAGCACCAACTTTACGGCCCGCTTTTAGCAGTTCATCTACCGACTTCGTTCTAATCCGGATAGTACCACCAAACTTACTACCCGCTTGAACATCGTGAGCGCCTTTGGTGACTTCAGCTTCACCAATTAAGTACGGGTCAAAAAAGAACGAACCATATCGATATTGCTCAAAACCAATAGGTGCACCATCAACATACACGCCAAGATCACTAGGGTCAGAAAACCCCCAAATGCTAATGCGTTCGCCACCAGCACGAGCACCACCGTCAAAAGAGACTCCTGGGATGTCTTCAAACAGCTCTGCTATGTTTGTTGGCTGTTCAATTTCAATCTTTTCTTGAGTCACCAAGGTTTCACCCGGTTTATCAATCGTTAACGGCCTCGTGTAGCCTGTCCCGTAGACATCCATGACTTCGGTATCATCATTTGTTGAGCTCTCTGCCACCGCAAAAAACGTCACTTGAGGAAGAGCAAAAGCAAGCAAAATCGCTTTTCTAAGAGTTACATTCATCATTATATTTATGTAGTTATCAGGAGTCGCGAATAGTACATTTACTCCACTTATAGATCAAAATGATAATCATTATCATTACAATATCTATACTCAACTCTACAAACAATGACGTTATGAAATTAAAATGCCCAATCTATGAATACAACAGAGTGGGCACCAACGCAGTGAAACCTATCAACCCGACAGGCCACTTTCTTTTATTTGCCGGTTAAACTCTCGATCAGCGAGTTCTTGCTCATCGTAAAGGTCTTCCAAAACGACTTGATCCATTTCCATCACATCAAAGAATTGATCCTTACAATAACTCGCATTCCACTTAGGTAACATATCGGGATCATTAGCAATGTTACTCACGTGTTCTGCGGCAAAATGTGCATAATGCTCAAACAATTCTTCGTCAGTGCCATTCGCTACCCATGCTAATTTTTTAAACCACACTGCAGATTGTTGCTCTGAAATATGCTCATTTACCTTGCAAACAGACATCGCCACCAACGACTCGGTATAATTTTCATAGTGGGGCAACGTATTATGAACATGTGCACCGCAAGCAATAGCTAATGAAGGAATGAAGGTGGCTAAAATCATCGTGGTCTTTTTCATCGTTTTTGTTCCTCTGGCTGTGTACACATTTGACTAACGTGATCTTTCTGTTCTGCTTCTTGAATGAGTTGCTCACCTAAAGCAACACCTTGAAGGTACAGAGGATCTTCCTCATTAAAGACGTAAGGTTCGTTAAGCACATCTTCAGAAAGTCCTTCTATTGTTTCACGGACTATTTTCGAGTTGTGTTCGGTATACTCTAAGGTCATAGAGCCAGTTCCAACACAATACACATTGACGGTTTCCACTGCGGCCGCAGCCATTATTGCGTTGTCTCGGCTAAATAACGTGTCGTGAGAGTGTTGCGCTGCCATTGCTTTAAACGTGCATAGATATAGCGCTGTTACTACAATCGTAAGTCGTCGCATAAATAGGTTACTCGTTGTTGAAGTTTGGGAAGGAGTTTGAGTTTGTGAGCACAAGAGCTCTATGCCCACAAACAAAGTCACTACTCTTGTTCTTGTTTGGTATTGCCTTCACGAGTGTCGCGATATGGGTCTGCTGAATCTTTACGATGCACGGAACGAGGTTCCAATCCATGAGCTTCGCGCATTTTATCAACCATTCGCTGCTTCTCGCCCATCCCTTGCTTCATGCTTTCTGGCAATACTTCCGTTGGCACGATCAGGTCACGATCCAACGGCCAATCTTTCAATAGTTGAGGGTGGTAACCTTCGGGGTAATACAGTGCTTCATCAATTTCTAAATCACGAATCTCTTGCTCTTGAATATCGGCTCGTGAATTTTTCGGCATTGGAACACGAAATACTTCACCGTCATTGAGATTAAACTGGGGAGCTCGGTTATTTGGAAAATCTGGAATAATCCCCTCTCGGACCCATGCTTTGTCCGGTGTAATGTTCGCGACTATCATATCGGGGGCGCCAAAGTGATATGGACCTTTCCAATGTTCACGTACCTGAGCCACAGTTTCGTTATTGTAGTAAGGGTCAAACTCCATATGAGTAGTCATAAACAAACGTGGTTGTATTTGATCTGCTAGCCATCCCGCCGCATAGCCTGACGTATGATGAGTATCAATGGTATAGCGTGTTAGAAAAGCAGGCACTCCTTGAACGATGGACGCTAATCCGACGAGCTCAGTCTGAACCTCGGTTACGAACAAATCGCAACCTTTGGCATACTGAATATCAAGTTCGGTAGGTCGACCATCCCCAGTCCAGACAAAACAGAGCGACTCCTCGTCATTGATTGTCCAATCAAGGCGATATGCTGAGGCACCATCTTTTGCGTGAGAACGTCTCCAATGTGATACTTTGACGCCATCAACATCATAGATAATGCCGCCATCGTCTTTGAAGTCGAACTCAACAACTTCTATATCATTACCTGATGGGAAAACATCAAACGCGTCTTGATGCCAAGAAAGCATTTGCAACATGCCTTCTACCATATGTCGCGTCCCATCTTCCGGGTTGCGACCTGATGGACCATAAATCGTTAGTGGTTTTTCCCACCGTCCATTCCAACCTCCAAATTGGTACAAATAAGGAAGAGAGCCAAAATGGTCTACATGCAAATGAGTTATGAAAATTTTGTCCAGTTCGTTTAGCGCAACACCAGCCCCAATATAGTTAGCAATTGACGCCTCACCAATATCGAACACGAAATTGTCACCGTTGCCTAACTCTACGTATATGGAGGTATTAGCTTGACCTGGGCGAATCATAGGGGATGTCCCCATGAAGGTCACACGCATTTCATTAGTTAACAGCTCTTCCGTCCTTGGGTACCAATTGGCGGCAGTAACCATATGATCCATTGGTTCAATGCCATCAAACATTAGACCTTCTTTCCAGAGTTCTTCGCCAGTCTGGATATCTGTTTTGAGCCCTCCTTGCAAAATGGCATGTATTTCCTCTGGTGAAGAATAGATTTTCCCACCCTGTTTCATCAACTCTTCGGTATTGACGTTTTGTTCGTAGTTATAGTGCTTGTAACCTGAGAAACTAGCTGAATTTTCAGACTGATAATGTTCAAAAGGCGTTTGAGCTAAAACTGGCGCCGATAGAAGAATCGAGCCAGCAACAGCAGTCATTATATGGATTTTTGGCATAATAATTCCTCCTCTCCCATAACAGGGAAAAGTAATAAATGAATATAAATGAGAGAAATCAGTTGTTGCTGAGCAACGAATATTCTGTTGCTTCTAACGGTTCAACGTTGCAGTTTTGGGAGTAGGCTAAACCACTAAAGATGAGTGCGATTAAAGCCATAATTGAGACAATACGGACATTTTTCATTTTCTCGAAATCTCTTAATTGAATGGAAAAATCACATCCGTGTGTCTATGTTCACCATCTTAACCATAACCTAAGATACGAAAAATAGAGCAAATTTAGCTTTATATATAAATTTAATTTATGTGTTTTAATCTAAATTCGAATCAGCGCACTCCAACTAAGGTCAATTGACAGTCACCTTTGCTCTGCTAGGATAAGAAATAACACTCACTAAATCAGGTCGTTATGGACTTAAATCTACTTACAACTTTTGGCGCGGTTTATCGTCATCGCTCTATAACAATGGCAGCAGAAGAGTTGGAACTGACTCAGCCAGCAGTAAGTGCGGCATTAAAACGATTAGAAGTCGTGGTGGGGAAAACGCTATTTGTCCGTTCTGGACGTGGAATTGCACCAACAGGAGCGGCCGTTGCGTTGGCAGATAAGATTGAGACGCCCCTTGCCATTCTAGAGACCATTGAGAAAAAACAGGAAGTCACTCGAGTCTATTGCAACGAAAGCCTGATGCACCTGCTTTGTGATTTGCCGGGATTGTCGTTTATCGAAACCCCGCTAAGCGAGCAGCAACTTCTCGCTGACATCGATTCGCAGAAAGTCCATCTCGCAATCGACATTGCCACTAGCAAAAGCCAATCACATATCGTTGAAGACATTTTTGATGAGCCTGCGGTGTGTGTTTGCCGAAAAGACCATCCGAATATTGGCACATCACTAACAACGGAACAGTACCTCGAACAACAACATATTGCGCTAAAAATACGTCGTAACAACGTTAACATGATGGATTTTTTAGCAGAAAAACCAATGCCTATAAGAACGATAAAGGCTGAAACAGGGTCCGTTTCAAGTATGTTAGCACTCGCAGCGACAACGGATCTGCTGGGCGCATCAACCTTGTCCTTAGCGAATCACCTCGCGCCCATGCTGGGTCTCAAAGTCATGCCCATTCCCCTTGATATTCGCAATGTGCAATATCGCATGATCTATCACCGTCGATTCGTCAATGATGAGGACCATAAAGCGACGCGAGAAAAAATCATATCAACGATCCAAAATCATCAGTTCCAATGACGTATTGCTTGAACTATGTTTAAGTAAATTAAGATAAAATTATTTGTTCAAGGAGTGAACATGAAGCGAGTTCTGTTACTTTTTAGCCACCTTGCAGCCTTATTCTTTGGGTTTATGTTGGGTATTTATGTCCTGCCGATTCTTACTCAGCCTGATTCCCCCTCAATCGCAAGCGTCACTGCGGATGCCAATCAAATCGTCGTCAAAGGGACATTCGATAAAGACCGACAAGACAGCGATCTTTTTCATTGGGGTGAAGGCGATATCAGTTTTACCAATGACAGCGCTATGTTTATTGGCGAACTTGCTCCGGGGCCTGACTACAAACTGTACCTATCTCCAATATATGTGGAAACGGAAGCGGACTTTAATACTAACAAAGCCAACATGTTACAGGTGGGAGATGTGAAAACCTTCGATAGATTCTTGCTATCGCTGCCAGAAGGCACAGATTTAAGCCAGTACACGGCAGCGATCATTTGGTGTGAAAGCTTTGGCGAGTTTATTACCTCAGCGAAATTACAAGCAAACTAACTTCATAACCAGAAGCTAAGGGTTTAGCGCACCATCAACTAATACCGCATAGGAGCTGTAATCAGAATTAAGTATGGTTGCAGCGGCTCGGTAACCCGGCTTCAAAATACCCACGTCGTCCAGATTAAGCGCCTCGGCTGGATAGGTTGAAGCCATTCTCAATACCTCAGCCTCATTCAGTCCCCAGGCAATGGCATTAGCGACAGACTGGTCCATGCCAATATGCGCACCAGCTAGAGATCCACTTGAGTTCACCAATTTTCCATCTTGTACCGAAATTTCTTCACCATCTAAGACAAAGCGATTGGTTCTACTGCCGACACTCGCCATCGCATCGGTCACAATAAGCAGCTTCCCTTCTGGCTTAAGCTTATGAGCCATCAAAACGTTTTGCGTTGCAACATGAATACCGTCGACAATAATTGAGCACCAAGCATGATCGGTCATCAATGCCGTGCCAACAGTACCCGGCTCACGCCCTTCAAGCGGCGACATCGCATTAAACAAATGCGTAAAACCATTTACTGAAGCAAGTTTTTCTGCCGTTAACTGATGCTGAGTTGCGTTACTGTGCCCACAAGACACCACAACGTGATGCTGCTGTAACCAATTTAGTGCCTGCGTATCGACATTCTCTGCCGCTAACGTGACCAAGCTAACCCCTCGCTCTAACCACGGAAAAGCTTCTAACTGTTCAATCGTTGGGCTATAAAACTTACTGTCATCGTGCGCGCCTTTCTTGTCTTTATTAAGCCAAGGTCCTTCTAGGTGAACACCTAGTACACCTGCCACACCCTGCTCGATCGCACTCTCCGCAGCAATCAACGCCGTTTTCATTTCCTCTGGCGTTGCGCTGATCAAGGTTGGTAATAGATAGGCTGTACCGTGTTGACGATGGGCTCGACAAATAGTGTCTATACCGTCAACAGTTGTATCAGAGTTAAACATGACATCGCCGCCGCCATTCACTTGAATATCGATAAATCCCGGCGCAACAATTTTGTCGCCAACATCAGTAACAATGACTGAGCTAGGCAATGTAGACGTGGGGACTATGTCTACAATCCGGTCTCCTTTCCAAACCAATGCAGAGTCGGAATGGTACTGCTCGCCATCGAAAATCGTCGTGGCTGTGATTGCTCGTATCGTCATTTGTCTATCTATTCCTTCCATCAACAACCTATGAGGCTGTGAAACACTAATTTTTACCCATTTCGCTATGAGAATTGGGCTGCAGCACCCAATAAACATGCATCATAATCACCGGTTGCCTTAACGACATCTACTCGAAATGCTGCTGGCATTGTTTCGATATAGTCCAGAACTAATGGGATGTACACCTCTGTCAGCCCTATTCCTCCACCAAGACAAACAAGATCTAAGTCTAGTGTAGCTTTCAAATTGCAACACAGCTGAGCAACTGCATGCGCACTCTTTTTGATGATGTCCATTGCTTGCGCATTGTCACTGGCGAGTTCAAACAACTCAATATTTGAGATTGTCGGGTGAATAGCTTGACGAGCAGCTCGGTTAATTGCCGTTCCGGAGGCAATGCTTTCAACACAACCACGTTGCCCACAACCACAGACAGGACCATTGATATCAATACTGGTATGGCCGATATGTCCAGCGAGATGCTGACTCCCTTTATACAATTGCCCGTTAAGAACCAAACCACCACCTACACCAGTTGATACCGTTATATAAGCCATATTGTTTACGGGGGTTTTGAGAGAGCGATATTCATACCAAGCAGCCGCTTGAGCATCATTGAGAATAGCAACAGGCTTATCTGTTTGTGCTTCTATCTCTTGATGTAAAGGAAACGGTTGAGGGAAGGCAAGAGTATCGGGATTAATAGAAGTAATGCCTTCCGGTTTCACCCATCCCGTAGTAGAAATCCCAATCTGTGTGACTTGGTGTATCCATGACGGACACTGTAGAAGAATTTGACTAGCAAACTCTTGTACACATGTCGTCTCAGGCGTCGCTAGCTGAGCACGCTCTATCAGTTCACCATTTTGAACCAATCCTAGAGCGACTTTAGTACCACCAATATCAATAGCTAACGTGCTCATACTGTTTCACCTCTGCTTGAGTTGCCGCATTGAACCATTGAGTCACCACTTCTAATCTTGTCAGTGCAGAGCCTACTGTAACGGCTATCGCACCATTGGCAATCGCTTTTGCTGCTAACTCAGGCGTATTGTATCGCCCTTCTGCCATGGTAAAGAAGCCTTCGGCTGCAAATCTTCGAACTAGATTTAGATCGGGCTCGGTAGGCTCTTCGCCCCCCACATAGCCTGACAACGTCGAACCAATGATTTCCACACCTTGCTCATAAGCCCAAGCGCCATCCTCAAAACATGAACAATCCGCCATACCAAAACAAGGCGTGCGTTGAATGGCATCTACAATCACCGCTCTAGATTCAGGACGAACTCGACTGGTTGCATCAAACGCAATAATTGTTGCGCCCGCGGCCGCTAGCGCTTCCACATCCTCAACATAAGGAGTAATTCTAACTGGACTGTCAATAAGGTCACGTTTCACGATACCGATAATTGGTATAGTCACATTAGCTGCTACAGCCGCAACATTTTTAACACCTTCGATACGTAAAGCTTTGGCACCCGCTTGCTGCGCAGCTAGAGCCATGGCAACAATAAATTCGGTTTTCTCGAGTGGACTTCCGACAACTGGCTGAATAGATACTACCGTTTGCCCACGCAATTGCTCTTTTAATTCTCTGATTTTTAGACTTTTATCTCTCACTTCGAGCCTCTCGTCTTATGTTGGCGTCAACGAAATATTGGACATGCTTCCTTGTCCCAAAACCGCTTAACGAGTCTTTAAACAGATAAGTTAGGCTAAATTTTGTCCGTGATCACAGTTTGTGAAAAGTTGATTTGAAAATAATCTTCACGACCATAATAATCCATAACGAAGATTTTTTTCAAACAAAATAAAATTTTTTTTTGAAACTCGCGAATCTCGCCAAACAATGGACAAAAGGGAAGAACATGAAAGCTATAAATAAAATTACTATCGCTATGCTGACATTAGGATGTGCAGTTTCAGTACAAGCGGCGACAACACTTAAGATGGGCATGCAAGCCTCTGTTGGATCTGTGGAATATACCTCTGCGAAACTTCTTGCCGATACAGTAGAAGAGATGAGTAACGGCGACATTAAAATTGCTTTATACCCTAGCGCGCAACTTGGTGATGACCGCGCTATGCTTCAGCAATTAACCCTTGGCGATCTCGATATTACTTACGCTGAATTTGGCCGTATGGGTCTATGGATCCCACGAGCAGAAGCAGTAACCCTACCTTACGTTGCCAAAGACTACGAACACCTACGTCGCATGTTTGATTCAGATTTTGGTCAAGGCGTACGTGAAGAAATGCTGACTAAATTCAACTGGCGTGCTCTAGATACTTGGTACAACGGTACTCGTGAAACCACCTCTAACCGTCCTCTAAACACGATTGAAGATTTCAAAGGTCTGAAGCTACGCGTTCCTAACGCTAAACCGAACCTAAACTACGCAAAACTTTCTGGTGCTTCACCAACACCAATGGCGTTCTCAGAAGTGTATCTAGCACTGCAAACCAACGCGGTTGACGGTCAAGAAAACCCATTACCAACCATTAAGACAATGAAGTTCTACGAAGTTCAGGACAACCTCGCCATTACTAACCACATTGTTAACGACCAAATGGTGATTATTTCTGAGTCAACATGGCAAAAACTGTCTGATGCCGATAAGAAGATCATTACTGACGCAGTAGCAAAAGCGGGAGCCGCTCATACCGCATCGGTTAAAAAACAAGAAGCAGAGCTTATCTCTTTCTTTGAATCTGAGGGCGTGAAAGTCACTTACCCTGATCTCGCACCATTCCGTGAAGCAATGCAGCCTCTATATACGGAATTCGAAGAAAAGATTGGCGAGCCTATCGTTAAGAAACTTGCTGCAATGTAATTGCCGCAATCAATTCGACGTTCGCTTGAATTGAAGTTGTAATCTCGGCTGGCCGATTTGGTCAGCCTTGGAGCCTAAAATGATACGCAAAATATTTGATAATATTGAAGAAATCATAACAGTGCCGCTGATGGCTGCCCTGTTAGTGGTGCTGACTTGGCAAATAGGAACACGCTGGTTGCTGAACGATCCTTCTTTGTGGAGTGAGGAATTAGCTCGTGTGCTGTTTATGTATATGTCACTCATCGGTTGCGCGATGGCCATCAAACGAGGCACCCACGTCAACATCACCTTTTTCTCGGATAAGCTTCCACAAAATATCCGTTATTCATTAGTAATCGCACTCGAACTCGCTGTGTTGGTGTCCATTTTCGCCATCATTTACCTCGGGTATCAGCACGTACAACGTACTGCTTTCTTTGAACTCATCACCTTAGGCATTTCTAGTAAATGGATGAACTACAGCCTACCTCTTGGTGGCGTGTTCATGGTCGTCCGACAGTTACAAAAGATCTTCTCGATTGGAGCTGAGTTTAAACAAGCTAAAAGCGAAGACGCTTCTAGCTCATCGCAAGTTGCCCAGAGGTAAGGAGTTCTCATGGCAGGTTCAATTTTCGGCTGGCTAGCGCTGTTATTTGCAGGTATGCCCGTTGGCTTCTCACTGATATTTGTTGCTTTAGTATTCTTGGTATTAACCAACAGTACTGGAATCAACTTTGCAGCTCAGCAAATGCTTGGCGGCATTGATAACTTTACGTTACTCGCAGTACCGTTCTTTGTTCTCACTGGACACTTGATGAACAGCGCGGGAATAACCGAACGTATTTTCAACTTTGCTAAATCTATGGTCGGCCACGTGACCGGTAGCTTAGGGCATGTAAACATCATGGCAAGCTTACTGTTCTCTGGTATGTCTGGCTCTGCTCTCGCGGATGCCGGCGGCTTAGGTCAGCTTGAAATCAAATCCATGCGCGACGCAAAGTATCATGATGACTTTGCAGGTGGTTTAACCGCAGCATCTTGTATCATCGGGCCGCTAGTACCGCCGTCTGTGCCACTTGTTATTTATGGTGTAGTTTCCAATACCTCTATTGGTGCGCTGTTCTTGGCGGGCGCAGTTCCCGGCATCCTATGTTGTGGTGCGTTAATGGTGATGAGCTACTTCATCTGTAAAAAACGCGGTTACATGACGCTACCAAAAGCAACTCGCAAAGAGCAGTTTAAGTCGCTAAAAGAAGCCTTTTTATCCCTGCTTACACCCGTGATCATCATCGGTGGTATTTTCTCAGGTAAATTCACACCAACAGAAGCAGCGGTCGTATCCTCTCTTTACGCTCTGTTTTTGGGTACGGTGGTATACAAGCAGCTCACACTCTCAGGTTTCGTCGACATTCTAAAAGAAACTGTCAATACCACGGCTGTTGTTGCGCTTATGGTTATGGGCGTCACCGTCTTCGGTTGGATTGTCGCTCGTGAACAATTACCGCAAATGCTAGCAGACTATTTCCTAACCATCAGTGATAACCCACTGGTACTGCTTCTTCTGATTAACCTATTACTGCTGTTCCTAGGAACCTTTATTGAATCACTAGCGTTATTGCTGTTGTTGGTACCATTCCTCGTACCGGTTGCGGCGGCTGTTGGGATCGATCCTGTTCACTTCGGTGTGATGGCTATTCTTAACCTTATGATTGGTATTTTGACACCACCAATGGGTATGGCGTTGTATGTTGTATCTCGCGTTGGTGACATTCCATTCCATGTATTAACCCGAGGCGTTATCCCTCTTCTAGTGCCACTGTTCATCGTACTGGCATTAGTAGCAATCTTCCCTCAAGTGACGCTTTTCTTACCAGAGCTGTTCTTAGGATACGGACAATAACAATTACGCAGGCCAGCATTGGCCTGCCATTAATCGCAATTTGAAGGCCAATAAAATGAGAAAACTACAAGGACTTATCGCAGCACCACACACTCCTTTTGATGCAAGTAATCGAGTGAACTTTGCTGCGATTGACCAAATCGCAGAACTGCTTGTAGAGCAAGGTGTAACAGGCGCATACGTTTGTGGCACAACTGGTGAAGGTATTCACTGCTCCGTTGAAGAACGTAAAGCCATCGCTGAGCGTTGGGTAACAGCATCAAAAGGTCAGTTAGACCTGATTGTTCATACTGGCGCATTGAGTATTGTAGATTCCTTGGAGCTAACCAAGCACGCAGAGACCCTCGACATTATGGCAACATCTGCCATTGGTCCATGCTTCTTTAAACCTGGTTCAGTTGAAGACTTAGTGGACTACTGCGCCCAAATAGCGGCCGCTGCACCTTCAAAAGGCTTCTACTACTATCATTCAGGAATGTCAGGGGTCAATTTAGATCTTGAGCAGTTCCTAATCCAAGGTGATCAGAAAATTCCAAACCTTCTAGGTGCAAAATTTAATCACATGGACCTTTACGAATATCAACGCTGCATGCGAGTTGCTGATGGAAAATTTGATATCCCGTTTGGCGTAGATGAGTTCTTACCAGCAGGTCTTGCCGTAGGCGCAGTGGGCGCAGTGGGCAGTACCTACAATTACGCTGCTCCGCTTTATTTGGAGATTATTGAAGCTTTCAATCAAGGCGATCAACCACGTGTAACAGCACTCATGGATAAAGTCATTGCTATTATTCGTATTCTTGTAGAGTATGGCGGCGTTGCCGCTGGTAAGGCAGCAATGGAAATTCATGGTATCGATGCTGGTGACCCGCGCTCACCAATTCGAGCATTGACCGCGGCTCAAAAAGCGGATGTGGTAGCGAAAATGCGAGACATCGGCTTTTAACGCCTACGCGCACAAAAGGAGGCAGTTGCCTCCTTTTTGGGCTTTCAGGCAAACCGTATATCATTTCTCTATGAAATGCCGCGAATTATATTAATTGTTGGTGTTAAACCGTTAGGGAGTCTGATATTTTTAATCTAGGTACAAGAATTAAGGGGATACCGTGGGATCACCGAACAATCTGCTGGTTCGTTTGCGCTCCAACATGGAACCACTCAGTAAGAAATTAAGACAAGTCGCGGACTACATTCTTGAGAATGCTCATGAAGTGCAGTTCCAGACCATCACAGATCTTGCTCGAAATACCCAAACCAGTGAAGCGACTGTAGTACGTCTTTGCCGCGATATGGGTTACAAAGGTTATTCCGACTTCCGTATGGCCTTAGCAGTCGACCTAAGCCAAAACGCCAGTAAGTCTGCTCCTGTTAAAGATGGTGACATCTGCGATATTTCGGCAAGCAGTGCGGTTGATAGTCTCCAAGATACTGCAAAGCTGATTGACAGAAAGGCCCTGGATAGGATTTGTACTTTGGTACATTCCGCCGACTTTATTGGTTGTGTCGGTGTAGGCGCATCAAGCATCGTGGGTCGATACCTAGCTTACCGACTTATCCGAATCGGTAAGAAAGCGATTATGTACGAAGACACTCACTTAGCAGCCATGAATGCTAGCCGCTCTACACAAGGGGACTTGTGGTTTTCTGTATCAAGTTCAGGCTCCACCAAAGAAGTCGTTCATGCAGCAAAGCAGGCGTTCAGTAAAAATGTCCCTGTGGTTGCACTAACTAACATTAATCACAGTCCGCTCTCGGCAATTTCAACGGAAATGTTAGTAGCAGCTAGACCGGAAGGCCCCTTAACTGGTGGGGCATTTGCTTCCAAAGTAGGCGCTTTATTATTGGTGGATGTCCTCGTCAATTCACTTTTGGACAAGTACCCTGAATACAGTGACTCTGTTATGGAAACCGCCGAAGTTGTGGTACCACTCATGTCATAAACGCTAGCAAATCTCCATTTTTAAGCCCATCTTTTGATGGGCTTTTTGTTGCAGGAAAAACCTTCCCAATCATGATTAGATAAAAATTATTTTTATTGTTAACTTGATCAAAGAATATTTTCTTCAAAGATCGATAATGTGTATACATTTTGGCCAAACAGGCCATCACCTATCGATAAGGAAATATCATGAAGACAAGGAACTCGCTTTTTGCACTCGCTCTTTCATCATTGATTGTCACTGGCAACACTCTCGCATCTGAGTCATGGCCAGATTTACCCGAAGGCATCAAAAGCGGCGTCAGTGCACAGATAGGCGACAAAGTGTATGCCGGTCTTGGTTCCTCTGGCAGCGCATTCTATTTGCTCGACCTCGCTAATATCGACAAGGGTTGGCAAAAGCAGGCCGACTTTATAGGCCCCGCAAGAAATGGCGCGACGGCAACCGCGGTTAACGACAAGATCTATATTTTTGGAGGCGCAGGAAAAGAGCAGGCTGATGCCACCTCTCCTATTTTGTTCGACACGGTTTATCAGTTCGACACCACGAACGACACCTGGTCTCAAGTAAAAAGTACCAGCCCAGTTGGTTTACTTGGCGCCGCTTCGTATTCTCCTAACGGTAGTCAGATTGTTTTCTTCGGCGGCTATAACAAAGCCTATTTCGATCAGTATCTTTACGACATCAACACCACCGATAAGAAAGCGCAGCCAGACAAATGGCAATCCATTGTCGACAACTACATGGGCATGGCACCTCGAGATTACAAATGGAACGATAAAGTCGTTAGCTACAACCCAGAAACGAATCAATGGAATACCCTAATTGTTTCGCCTTATCTGCCGAACTGTGGCAGCGCGTTAGTATCCAATGGCAATACTGCCACGCTGGTCAGCGGTGAAATCAAGCCAGGACTTAGAACCGCAGAAGTAAAACAGTTTAACTTTGGCGCGGCGCAACCGTGGAAAAGTCTTCACTCTCTTCCTGCACCTCAATCCTCAAATGTACAAGAAGGTGTAGCGGGTGCTTTTAGTGGCGAATCAAACGGCGTGGTTTTGGTCGCAGGTGGTGCCAACTTCCACGGCGCTAAGCACGCCTTTGAACAAGGCAAACTTTTCGCTCATAACGGCTTTAGTAAAGCATTCAATCCTGAGATTTATGTCCTGAAAGACAACTTATGGCAGCAAGCAAACAATCTCCCTGAAGGCTCCGCCTACGGCGCATCATTTACCACACCAAAGGGTGTGCTGATCGCAGGTGGTGAAATGGCTGACCGCTCAGCAAGCAAAAAAGTGTATCTGCTGAGCTGGAATGGCAAATCTGTTGATATTCAAGATTAGGAAATAACCCAAAATGACTATCTGTTTGACCGCATTACCACCCCTACCTATCTCAATGAAAAACGGTATTGGAGGACTGCTTGGCCGCCGCCTCTATACTGGCCTAGGCAGCGCAGGGAAGCGTTTTTATTATTTGGATATGGATGACGTTGAGCTTGGTTGGCAACTCGCTCAGCCCTTTCCAGGATGCGATCGCAACGATGCCGCTAGCGTAACAACAGACACAGGGATCTATGTGTTCTCAGGCGCAGGTAAAATGGACACAGACCCTCACATCCGCGTGCTGACAGATAGTTATTTTTTCTCTAAAGAGACGCAAACGTGGTCCAAGCTCGATACTACCATACCGGTAGGATTACTCGGTGCCAGTGCCACTTCGATTTCAGACCACCAGCTCATTTTCATTGGAGGATATTGCAAAAAAACGTTCGATTCGTTGTTCGCTAGACTCTCTAAGGTCAGCTCTGCCACTGATGAGCGCTCAATATTAGACTCATTTATGTCTCAACCCATCGAGGCCTACGGTTGGAATCCGCATATCTGGATGTTCGATACTCGGACACTCCGTTGGTCAAAGCTAGCAGATAACCCCTATTTGCCTAATTGTGGCGCAGGACTGATAGAGAAAGATCAACAAATTCTGCTCATTGAAGGTGAGATCAAACCGGGTCTAAGAAGTTTAGAAACCAAACGATTCCAAATTAGAGCTAACGGATCCGTTGAATGTGATTTACTGCCCACCATTGTCCAAAATGAACCAAAACATGAGGGGATAGCTGGGGGTTTTGTGGGACTCATCGACAACATACCCACCGTCGCAGGAGGCGCTTTTTTTGTTGGCAGCCAACAACGCTTTCAACAAGGGCACTTATTCAGCCATCAAGGGCTTGTAAAACACTATAGCAACGCCATTTGGCAACTCAATGGATCTCAATGGAACAAAATTGGAAACCTTAGCGACGGACAGGCGTACGGAGTGAGTGTATCCATTGATAATGGTATCGCCATACTAGGAGGAGAAAACCAACAGGGAGAATCCATAACTGACTGTTTTATCATGAGTAATTAGAAAGCTGTGATGCTAATTCCAATTAGAAAATTAATAACCAAATGTCCGATGCACACTAACAATAAATTGACAGAGAAAACCGTTTCTATTCGCATAGTGTTTGAGCCTTAAACACCTAGTTGGCGCATTTGCGCATAGACACAGAGGCAGTACGCTCCCCCTTGTACTGCCTCTTATTTTTCAGTTGTGCAACCAATCAAATACCCAGTAAATACACCTAGATTACACCCTATTTACTTCCTCTCTCTATAACGTGACCGAACTTATAAAATCAGCTTTCCATTTTTCATTCAATACGTTGTGTGATCTTTATGTCAAATAGCCATAACTTTTATATGGATAATATTGAGAGTGTTACAAATTGTAAATGGGAAATATTAATGCTCTATTTTGAATTTATGTTCCTGCTCTTGATGCTCTATATCGGGTCAAGAAAAGGGGGAATCGGCTTAGGTGTAGTCTCCGGCATAGGTCTCACCATTGAAGTCTTTATCTTTAAGATGCCGCCAACCTCTCCTCCGGTCACAGTCATGTTGATCATTCTGGCGGTTGTGACGTGCGCATCTATCTTAGAAGCAGCTGGGGGACTAAAGTTTATGCTGCAAGTAGCAGAGCGCTTGCTGCGTAAGAATCCGAAACGCGTGACACTCATAGCACCTTTTGTGACTTACAGTATGACCTTCTTGCTAGGAACTGGTCACGCAGTCTACTCCATCATGCCGATTATCGGTGATGTTGCGTTAAAGAACGGTATTCGTCCAGAACGCCCGATGGCTGCAGCTTCGGTAGCTTCGCAAATTGCCATTACCGCTTCACCTATTTCTGCCGCAGTCGTGTATTACCTCGCACAATTATCGGATCTACGACCAGATATTACCTTGCTGTCCATACTCATGGTCACCGTTCCCGCTACTTTATTCGGCACACTTTTGATGTCACTTTATAGTATGAAACGAGGCAAGGAATTAGAGGACGATCCTGAATATCAAGCTCGCTTAAAAGACCCTGAATGGCGCGAGCGCATTTTGAACACAACGGCGACGTCGTTAGACGAAGTTCTACCTACATCAGCACGTAACTCGGTCTTACTATTTTTACTGTCTATCGTCGTCATCGTTATTATTGCAATGGTTCCTGAAGTGAGAACCATTGGCGACGCGGCAAAGCCAATCAGTATGGCCGTCATTATTCAAATGATGATGCTCTGCTTCGGCGGTATCATTCTGCTCGCAACCAAAACAGATCCACGCCATGTGCCGAATGGTGTGGTCTTCAAATCAGGCATGGTCGCCGCCATTGCGATCTTTGGTATCGCTTGGATGTCAGACACTTAC
Organism: Vibrio mediterranei; assembly: GCF_013364395.1. Lineage (NCBI taxonomy): Bacteria > Pseudomonadati > Pseudomonadota > Gammaproteobacteria > Vibrionales > Vibrionaceae > Vibrio > Vibrio mediterranei. The sequence continues at coordinate 63,730 of NZ_JABXGK010000008.1, forward strand.
TTCCAATATGCAATGCCACAGTTTAAATCAGGGATCGTCGAAATGGTAACGGATTACCCTTGGACGTTTGCATTGGCACTCTTCATTGTATCGGTTGTTGTTAATTCGCAAGCAGCCACTGCTCGAATGATGCTTCCTGTGGGTTTAGGACTGGGGTTGGATCCTGCACTGCTCATTGGTTTAATGCCAGCGGTCTATGGATATTTCTTCATTCCAAACTATCCATCGGATATCGCAACCGTGAATTTCGATTCTTCCGGTACCACTAAGATCGGTAAATGGTACTTCAACCATTCCTTTATGAGTGTCGGTTTAATAGGCGTCGTTGCCGCCTGTTGCGCGGGTTACATTCTCGGTCAAATGGTTATTGGATACTAATCTAGCTACCTAAGTCATCTCACTAAAATGCAAAAACGGTGACCTTGATACGGTCACCGTTTAGTATTCTCGTTGAGACCTAGAATTTCCAGGACACACCCAAGTCAACACCCACACCAACATCAACGCCATCTTTAAATTTGACTTCTGGCGTAGCAAATAAGTCAACATCAAGGTTTTTAACTGGCTCCCAACGGAGTCCCACAGGCGTATGCACGTCGACACGTTCGCTATTCCAGTTATAACCCACACCACCCTCAACGAACCAGCTGATATTGTGCTCTTGAGATAGTGGCTTCTGTAAAAACGCCATACCACCGTTTACGTAGTTATCGTTAACACCAATGATAATGTTGTCAAACTGGAACGTAATACCACGTTTGGTATCAGCGCCTAGCTCGAAAGCCTGTGCAGTGGTCGCCATTAGCGCCAAAATACCGGTTGTTGCAACTAGAGCGTGTTTGATAAGTGTGTTTTTCAATGTTGTAACCTCAGTAAGGCCATCCTGAGCAATGTATTCCTTGAGTTTATGAATCTACTCAAAATCGAGTAATGTCGTTTGATGCAGGTATTCTATTCAAACGACTCATAGCGACTTACCATTTTGTGCCACGCGGTTCAGAAAGTGCGCGCTACCTATTCCTAGATCTATAAAACTCATTAATATCTCAACCCTAGCTCGGCTCATACATTTGCCAAACCACTTTCATTACACTGCCCATCTAATGAAGCAACGAGAGATAGCCAATGATAACGACCAACCACAACTCTAGCGGTTTGCCATCAAGGACTATGGGAATCACCAGCCTATCCGAGGACTGGATTGGAGAACAGATACGCCTCATTAGACAGGGAGTCGAACAGAAGCAAGGACAAAACAAAGAAAAGATAAACAAAGCGTGCCAAAGCTGGGAAACCCTACTCGACCATGGCCTCACACCAGCAACTATTCATCACCTCGCTGACACCACTCCCGCCGATTTGATGTTTCTTAGGTACTATGCGATTACACCAGAGAAGTAACGCGTCGTTCCAATTAACACACTAACCAAAAATCAACGACACACCCGATTCCAGCTGCGGTTTTTTCCTTCCAAGTACATGGACCGTACCTGCGAGGTCTGGAGTGAGGTTTCCGTCAAACTTAATAGTGATATGACCTAGGTTTTTCAGGTTGGTATTTGCCGCACTGCCCACAGAGGTCACAACATAAGGCTCCTCATCAATCAATAAGGTGCTTTCAGTAGACAGTTCGCCGGAGTACTCCGCTTGATCATGAATAAAGCAATAGTCAGCCACATCTTCTGGCGCAGAATCATTAAACAGTATCAACATATCATCTTGAAGCGCCTCTTGTGCAAACTCTCCGACGCTCACAATATTGGCTCGAAATTGATAACCCATCATCATCCCTTATTGATAAATAAACATTGAGACGAACCAAGCAAACAGGACTGTTGGAGCCCCCGTCAGGAAGCGAGAATAAAGCACCGAAGGCACACCAATTTCTACCGTTTCTTGCTTAGCTTCTGCCAGTCCAAGTCCTACAGGTATAAAATCACACGCAGCTTGAGCGTTAATTGCAAACAGAGCTGGAAGCGCCAAATGAGGCGGAATATGTCCCGCACCAATTTGTACCCCAACTAACACACCAATGACTTGAGCGATCACTGCGCCAGGGCCTAAAAATGGAGAAAGCAACGGAAAAGAGCAGATCAATGCCAACGTCACCAGTCCCAAAGGATTCTGTGCCAACGGCGACAGCAGGTTGGCAATCACATCACCAATCCCCGATGCCATGATGACGCCAATCAGCATGGAAACAAATGCCATAAAGGGCAGAATAGTTTTAAGCACCGTGTCGATAGTGTCGCGGCCAGCTTGATAAAAAACCGACATGACCGAGCCCATGCCAACCCCGACCTTAGCGATCAGCCCGTCCGACTGGGCGCTTAACTTCTGAGACGTATCGTATTGAGGAGGCGTCTCAGATTGGCTAACCGGCTCAGCGTGGCTATTGGATTCACCTTCAACCAATTCGATACACTGAGGAGTTACCGAAGAGGCATAGATATCTGCTTTGATGAATTGAGCAAGAGGACCACTTTGCCCTGTCGCGTGGATGTTTAATGTCGGGATGCCTTTTTTAGGATACAGCCCACATCGCAACGTTCCTCCGCAGTCGACAACCGCTAATGCAACATCCTCATCTTCAAGCACCTGTCTAAAACCGTCGACACTCTCCAATCCCGTTAGATTTTCTAAGGCAGTGACCAAATCAGGTTTGGTTCCTCCGGTCACGTAGAGAATTTTCTTTCCGGCAATAATAGGCACAAACAGTGGACCACCCCAGCCTCCATTTCCCGCAGAGACTTTTAACATCATGCTCATGAGCCCTCCTTAGAAATTTCGACCTTGTCAGATAGCGCCCTGCCTTGTTGTTTGCAGATGATGCTTGTCGTCAAATCAGTGATCCAACCTCGAAAAAAGTTAGTCACTAAACCAACAAACAAATAGCTGACAGCAAGCGGGGCCAACGGCAGATTAAGCTGAGTGATTCCAGCAGCAATACCTAAATAGATAAATAACTCCCCCGGATTGACGTGAGGGAACATGCCGTTCATGGAGTGACAACTGTAAGATGCAGCCGCGTAATAAGAGGGTTTGTACTTTTCAGGAAGAAAACGTCCAAGACTTAGTGTCATTGGATTACAAAAAATGAAAGTCCCAATAAAAGGTAAAACCAAATAACGAGATACTGGATTGCCTGCACACTTTGTCGCTAACCTTTCAATTCTATGTTGACCAATAAAACGAATAAGTGCATTCATGGCGACAAGCAGACAGACCAATAACGGCAAGATGCCAGTGACCATATCAGAAAGAACCTCGCCCCCTTTTTCGAATAGTCCAATAAACCATTCTGCGCCTAGAATCATGTAGTCCAAAGTTATCCTCCTTACACTTTGAACCATATTGTTCCTCTTATCATTATCAAAATGAAAGAAATATACTTTCGCAACGTGAAGGGAGTCACCAATTAACTTTTTATGTGAAAAAATATATCACTTAATGTAAAAGTAAATGCGTAAACAAGGAAGAGTTTTGCGACGGAGATACTGTAGGCAAGATTCCTACAGTATCACTGGGGGAAGTACATTAGACGAGATAAACTTTGATGTTGTTTGATTCTAGCTCTGCTAGATGTTCTGGAGAAATATTACTATCGGTGATAACGGCATCGATGTCTTTCAAAGGCACAACAACATTAGGGCTACGACGACCAAATTTGTTGCTATCTAAAACGACAATCACTTCGTTGGCCGCTTCGTACATTGCTTGGCTCACTTGATAAGCTTCATTGTATGTGGTCGTTCCACTGTTAAGATCAAAACCATCAGCACCGATAAATAGCTTGTCAAAAGTGAACTGACTAAAAGCTTGTTCAGCCAATTTGCCATGAAACGAAGCAGAGATTCGACGATAGGTTCCGCCTGGAATAATCACGGTATGCTCGCGCTCTAATTGTGCCATCGCGTTTACAATGTGCATGCTATTGGTCATTAGAGTGAGCGCTAGTTTATCTTCCAAATGAGGAACCATTTGTAATGTAGTACTACCGCAGTCGAGTATTATAGAATCACCATCACGTATAAGCTCACACGCTTTCTTTGCAATGGCGGATTTGAGGTCGAGATTCAAGGTCTGCTTCTCATCCATTGACCGATCCTCGATTGAGGCTTGACCAATCTTACTTGCACCACAAGCTTCTGCGCTCCCATAGCGTCTTACAACCAACCCTTCCTCTTCCAATGTCCGCAAATCCGTACGAATGGTCGCTCCTGATGTTTCAAAAATGTTTGCCAAATCATTTACCGAGGTCTTACCCTCGTGTTTCAGATAGTTCACCAACTTCTGACGTCTATTTTCAATGTTCATATGCACCATCACTAATTTTTTTTAAACTATACACAATTTCCCTTTCACTGTGAAAGAAAGAAACCTAAGTTTATATTTCTTGGTACATTCTGCGACCTAGTTAACCTTCGTAGGCAACAGAGATGGCTTCTTGCGTCCCTTTCGCTAGTTCATTCATTACCGCAGCGGATAATGGGTAACTTAGCCCAACAATTTTGTCCAAAGTCTTAGGTCTAGCAAAAACAGAGATTCCATTTAGGACTTTGGCATCCACTATGGTTTGTTGGTCATTCTCAGCAACCACAATGAGCGTTCTCGCCTTCCAACGACTTTTAGTTCTGCCGATCTTTACATGCCCTTTCTGTGACATAGATTGAACCATTCGATTGAAAGAGCGGATTTGAAAAAATCCCAAAGCAATTTGACCAATCCAGGCCACAATGGCCACTAGAATTAATGTAGTTGTTGAGTCCACAAAACACCTCTCTAACTGTTTAAATAAGGGCAGATATTCTGCCCTTGAAATTGCTACCTAACGTAGCATCAGGAGCACAAGACATCACCTAGTGGGGGAACTAGAACATCACCTGTCCGCCAGTGATATTAATCGATTGTCCTGTACAGTACGCGGCTTGTTCACTCGCGTAAAACTTCAGTACGTTCAATACATCTTGATAATCGCAGCCTGCTTTTAGCGGCACTTTATCAATATAAATTTGCTCAACTTCCTCTTCACTGACACCCAGTTTTTTCGCATATTGAGGCTTCAGTGATTGGAACATAGGGCTCTGTAGCAAGTTACCTAGCATTAATGAATGCACGGTAATTTTGTGCTCAGCCAAATCAAGAGCTAAAGATTGCGTCAAGCCAACGCCACCAAATTTAGCCGCCGAGTAACCACTGTTGTGTTTCGACCCAACTTTGCCTGATTTAGAGTTAATTTGAATAATGCGTCCTCCACGATTTTCACGAATCATGATTTTTGACGCTTCACGTGCACACAGGAAGTAACCTGTTAGGTTAACGCTTAATGAGCGTTGCCATGCATCCATAGGGAAGGTGTCAATTTTAGCGGCGGTAGCAGTGCCTGCACTGTAAACCATCAAATCGATTCTACCAAACACCTCGTCCACACTTTTGGTCATATTGATAACCGACATCTCATCGGTCGCGTCAGCGGCAATACCAAACGCCATGCCTTCGCCATAAGTTTGATTAATCTTATCAGCAATCTGCTGAGCATTATCACCGTTTAAATCTGCTACGGCTACGCGATAGCCATCTGCTGCCAAGCCTTCACATAAAAAGGCACCCAATGTTTGTCCGCCACCGACTACTAACGCTGTTTTACACATAAATACTCCGACATTCTTACAAATTTAATTCTTTAAAAAGGGCCTCTACATTCCACTTTGGGAGAGTGTTTCAAAGCATCTGCAGAGGCCAAAATACCGATTGGAATCTAGTTAACCTTATGAGAAAGAGATGGTTTCTCCGATGTTGCAGTGAGGAACAGATCCACTCACATGCAAACACCCTGGATATTCCGCTTCGTTCAAGCTATCGAACCGAATCGTGATGTGGCCGAGTTCTGAAAGGTTCTTATTCACCACCTCACCAACAGCAGTGATAGGGTATTCATTCGAACCAAGCTGTAACGTTCCGCCCACATTAATATTGCCTTTCAAGCTATCGTGAGAGTGGATAAAACAGTACTCAGCGGCATCTGCCGGTGCCATTTCACCGAATAGAATCATCATGTTGTCTGCCAACGCTTCTTCTGCGAGTTCACCGACATGCTTGATGGTTGATTGGTATAATTTGGTCATTTTTAGATTCCTTTGGGAGTTACTGTTTTACTTATTGATAGATGAACATTGATACAAACCAAGCGACTAATACGGTTGGAGCACCAGTTAAGAATCGCGAGTAAAGTACTGATGGAACGCCAATTTCGACAGTTCGCGGTTTTGCTTCTGCTAAGCCAAGACCAACAGGGATAAAGTCACACGCCGCTTGTGCGTTAATCGCAAATAATGCTGGTAACGCTAAGTGCGGAGGGATATTGCCTGCACCGATTTGTACACCGACAAGCACACCGATAACCTGTGCGATTACTGCACCAGGGCCTAAGAACGGTGATAGCAGCGGGAAAGAGCAGATCAGAGCTAGAGTAACGAGACCAAATGGACTTTGTGCTAATGGTGTCAGCGCTGACGCGATCAAATCACCGAAGCCTGAAGCCATAATTACGCCGATAAGCATGGATACAAACGCCATGAATGGCAGAATGGTTTTCAATACAGTATCAATCGTGTCACGGCCAGCTTGGAAAAACGTCGACATGACCGAGCCCATACCAATACCGATACGTGCCAACAGGCTATCGCTTTGTTCAGTCAGTTTTTTGTCCGTCGCAAAACGAGCTGACTCGTTTGCTGCTGGCTCCGGAGTTAGGGTCACTGTTGGTTGCGCATCAGAAAGCTGAATGTTCTCCGGTTTCACACCAGAGACGTAGATATCTTCTTTGATGTATTGCGCTAGAGGACCACTTTGCCCTGTCGAGTGAATGTTTACTGTTGGAATACGTTTCTTCGGATATAAACCACAACGTAACGTCCCACCACAGTCAATAATCGCGACAGCAACCTCTTCATCTGGTACTGAAGTTTTGAAACCATCTACTGCTTCATAACCCGTCAGTTCGGCAATACGGTCAACGATATCTGGTCGAGTACCACCAGTGATGTAGACAATTTTCTTGCCTGCTTCGATTGGCAAACATAGAGGACCACCCCAGCCGCCATTACCTTTATTAATAATTAATGAGTTTGACATGACACAGGCCTCTTATGATTGGAAGTGAACAGTACGTTCTAGTTGAACACCTTGCTGACGCTCTACCATTGCAGTAGTAAAGTCAGTCACCCAACCTCTAAAGAAGTTAGTTACCATGCCGACTAGTAGATAACTCACAGCTAGAGGACCTAGTGGTAGACCCAGCTGAGTAATACCGTTAGCGATACCAAGGTAAACAAACAATTCACCAGGGTTAATGTGAGGGAACAGGCCATTCATGGAGTGGCAACTGTACGAAGAAGCCGCGTAGTAAGAAGGTTTGTATCTCTCAGGAAGAAAACGACCCAAGCTCAACGTCATTGGGTTACAGAAAATGAAGGTACCGACAACAGGCAGAACCAGATAACGAGATACAGGGTTGCCAGCACTACGCTGTGCCAGTTTTTCTACTTTGTCTTGTCCAACGAGACGTATCAATGCGTTCATGGCGACAAGTAATGAAATTAAGAGAGGAAGTATGCCTGTTACCATTCCGGTAAAGACCTCTCCGCCTTGTTGGAATAGCCCGATAAACCATTCCGCTGAGTGAATTATAAAGTCCATGTTGACCTCTTTTGTTTCAAGGATAAGTGCTGATTGCCTTTTTACTTTTTCATTATTATTTTCATTTTGAAAGTTAATATTTTTCATTTATTGATTCAAATCACAAAATAAATGAAAGCAAAAATAAAAATAATGAAAGTAATAAAAGAGATAGAATTGAGCACGAGAGAGTGTATATCTTTAAAAATCAGATACATACAAACACCCCCTTTGAATCAGATTTCAATAACAGCCAATCGTTCTGCATTCCTTTCCATGAAATGAAAATCTTAACTTTCAACTAGACACCAAGATTGAGAGAGATCCCAATAATGAAAATAATGAAAATTACAACTTGCTCTTTACCAGAGGTGTGAAACACTAGGCAGCAATATCTATATCGTTCAGCTCGTAGGACACATCGCCATGCAAGTCGTCAAGACAGAAGTCATCGAATACGCCACACAAGTCATTAATGCCGAGATAGCAGAAGCTCAGAAGCTATTGGGACGATTGGAGGACAATTTTGCGCAAGCGGTGTCGCACATCGTTAACTGTCAAAGCAAGATAATTGTGTCTGGAATAGGCAAGTCTGGGCACATTGGCAAGAAGATGGCCGCAACACTGGCTTCAACGGGTTCACCTGCCTTTTTCGTTCATCCGGCGGAAGCACTTCACGGAGACCTAGGGATGATCACTAAAGGAGACTTAGTGATCTTGATTTCAAACTCAGGCGAATCTGCCGAATTTAAGACTATGCTGCCGATATTAAAAGAGCGCGGGATTTCTATCATCGGTATGACTGGCAACACTTCATCTCATTTGGCGCAGAACAGTGATTGTGTGGTCAACATCGCCATAGACAGCGAAGCATGTCCACTCGGACTCGCTCCAACATCCAGCGCAGTCAACACATTAATCATGGGTGATGCTTTAGCGATTACTGCAATGAAAATTCGCAAATTCGACAGTATTGATTTTGCACAGTCTCACCCTGCTGGTGCTCTCGGAGCGAAACTACTTACGACAGTCGGCAACGTAATCTCCGAGTTTGAACACAATGCCATTTGCCAACCAGAACAAAGCTTAGCAGAAGCGATCAGCGTACTATGTGAGAGTGGTAAAGGGCTTATCGCCATTTGTCGTCAAACGACGCTCGTAGGTGTCTTCACGGACGGAGATTTAAGACGAGCGCTCGCCAATGGCGCCGTTCTAGAGGACAAAATTGAACAGCATATGACCACCAACGGCAAACAAACAAGTGCGCGAGTAAAAGCATACGATGCGTTGAACTTAATGCTTGATAATGCCATTTCAGCACTACCTGTTGTCAATGAACGCGATGAGTGTGTTGGCGTAATTAGCATCTCGGATATTCATCGTCGAGGTATCAAGTAGACAAGTTCGGGAAAACACTATGAGTAGCAGCTCAGGCTTACCTTCTATCAAAGCGCTCAAAACCTTCGTGGCAGTGGCGCACAACCTCAGTTTTTCAAAGGCTGCACAGGAGCTGTGTGTAACTCAAGGAGCCGTCAGTAAACAAGTCGCGGCACTAGAGCAGCAACTTGGTCAAGCACTGTTTGAGCGACACATTGATGGGATTCGACTTACATCTATTGGTGAGCAATATTTGCCTAGTATTATCGAAGCCTTGGAAAGTGTTCAATCTGCAACGGCAAGGCTCAAGCAGTCTGAAAACAACGAGGCGGTATTAAACCTTGATGTCACGCCATCTTTTGCCAGCTTATGGTTGATCAACGCATTGCAAGACTTTCGGTCGCAAAACGCCAGTATACGAATCAACCTAAAAACAGGTGATGGTCCCATTAAAGGCTTGAACGCGCGAAGTGACATCATAATCCGCTGTTTACCAATCGCTACCCATTACGAAAATGCCACTCTGCTACACATAGAGACGCTGCGCTTGGTCGGCTCAACAGATCTTATCGAGCATCATCCTATTCGCAGCCACCAAGATTTGGAAGTTTACCAATTTATTCCTCATATTACTCGACCGCAACTATGGGAAAAGTTTCGAAATCAATTTTGCCCTGATACACCGATGAATTTTTATGGCGTCGGATTCGAGCATTTCTTTATGTCTTTGGAGGCTGTAAAAGCAAACTGTGGGCTCGCTCTTCTTCCTGATTTTATGGTCGACCCTTTAATTGAAGCAAAGCAGTTGAGTAACCCTCTCGCTCTTAGTTTAGTGAGTCAGTACGGTTACTATGCCATCACCCCAAATCATCGTCGCGACAACAAGCTAGTCTATCTGTTCAACCAATGGCTAGAAGAGCAGTTTCGTTGCTAGTCACAGTGACCCCTCGACCATTAATAAAAAAGCCCAGCATTACATCGCTGGGCTTTGAAGAGTGTTGCATTAAAAGAGTTTGTTAGTCCATCAAACCCGCTTCTTTGTAGTACTTCACGGCACCTGGATGCAATGGTGCTGACAAACCATCTTTGATCATTTCTTCTTTCTTCAGGTTAGCAAAAGCAGGGTGAAGACGTTTGAAATCATCAAAGTTTTCAAATACAGACTTAACGATGGCATAAACCACATCATCAGGCACAGCAGTAGACGTAACGAATGTTGCACCCACACCAAACGTCATCACATCGTCTGGATTACCGTTATACATACCACCCGGAACAGTCGCTTTACGGTAGAAGCTATTGTCTTCAACCAACTTATCTACCACTGGTCCAGTTACCGATACAATGCGGCTATCACAAGACGTTGTCGCTTCCTTAATCGCACCACTTGGGTGGCCTACGGTGTAGATCATTGCGTCGATTTTGTTGTCACACAATGCTTTAGACTGCTCAGATGCTTTTAGCTCTGAAGTCAGTTTGAATACATCTTTGTCCCAACCGTAACCTTGCATCAAGACTTCCATAGTCCCGCGCTGACCGGAACCAGGGTTACCGATATTGACTCGCTTACCTTTAAGATCTTCGAAGCTTTCAATACCAGAATCCGCACGCGCCACCACAGTGAATGGTTCAGCGTGAACAGAGAATACCGCTCTAAGATCTTTATATGGACCAGCTTCCGCAAACTTACTGGTGCCATTGTATGCATGATATTGCCAGTCTGACTGGGCTATACCTAAATCCAATTCGCCAGCTCGAATGGTATTGATGTTGTATATCGAACCGCCGGTACTTTCTACCGAACAACGCACACCGAATTCAGCTCGGTTTTTATTTACAAGACGACAAATAGCACCACCCGTTGGATAGTAAACCCCTGTTACGCCACCGGTTCCGATAGTTACAAATCGGTCTTCTGCCTGCGCGAGAGTTGCTCCTCCCATGGCAATACATGCAGCAGACACGGTCAACATGGTTTTTAATTTGGTCATAGTTATTCCTTTCCTGTCGTAGGGTTCAGAAACCAGTAAACTCCTTAATTACTGGCGAATGGCAAGACTGTTTCTAAATTCAGTAGCGCTCAGTAAATCTATATTAAGCGCCGCTGACGTCTTACAAAGCTGGTTCACTAAAGATGCATTGTTTGTAGCAATAGCACCTTGATTGTCATAATGATTATTTTCAAACCCAACTCTAACGTCAGCCCCCATAAGCATAGCAGCCGTTAAACAATTGTGTTCAAATTGACCAAACGCACAGACCGCCCAACGGTGACGCAGTTCAAATAATCGACAACTAAGAAATGGCACAAGATCTTGAGGTGTTGCTACTTGTCCTTGCTTATAGCGTCCGAGAACAAGTAATAGGTGATGGTCGTGATCAGGCAAGACCTTTTGATCAATCAGTCGAAAATAACGATCAAGATCGTCAGCACTGTAAAGAATGTATTGAGCAATAATGCCTTGCTGTGCAACCCAATGAAAAAACTCGGCCGACTCGCTCAAGTGTTCATCATTTGGAATCAACTCACTTAACGCAAATGACGCCGCTTCTGGTTTGACGGCTTTGATCAATTGCCTTTGTTGCTCAGGTTGATATTGGCCCACCGCTTCTGTTGTTAATTGCACCATAATGCTGTCTCCAACAGCATCTTTTAGTTCGTTATACAGCGGGAGGTTGTCTGCAACGTCTAACGAGTGCAGCCCTTTTTCATTGCGAGCATGCAGATGTACCATTGCGGCACCTGCACTTCGGCAAGCAATAACATCTTGGATAATCTCTCCACGAGTGACGGGCAGTGCAGGATGATCTTTCTGCGTTTTTCTTGCGCCATTAGGCGCAACGATAATAGCCGACTGCGATGGCATTGTTAGGTTACTCATAAGCGGGCCCACTTTTCTTCTGCTAAAAGTAGCGTTTTTTTCAGCTTGGTCACCAGTTCATCCATTTCGATCTCACTAATAATAAACGGAGGCGCAAGTAAAATATGGTGACCGTGTGTACCGTCGATCGTCCCAGCCATTGGGTAACACATTAAACCATTCTCCATCGCCAACGATTTAATCCATTTGTGCGCTTGAGTTTGGATAGCAAGCGGGGATTTTGAATGTTTGTCAGAAACCAATTCAATGCCGATAAACAATCCTCTACCTCGAATATCACCAATCATATCGAGATTCCCCAACGCTTCGAAAAGCTTTTGCTTAAGCATTTCCCCTTTAGAAACCACCTGAGCTAGTAAGTCATCTTCTATGATGATTTCCACAGTCGCGAGTGCCGCCGCACACGCCATTGGGTGTCCCATAAAGGTATGACCATGCTGAAAAAACCCGGAACCATTGGCTATTTCCTGATAGATTTTTTCGTGAACAAGTACAGCGCCAATGGGCTGATATCCAGCTCCCAGACCTTTCGCCATGGTCACAATATCGGGTACTACTTCGTCTTGCTCAAATGCGAAGAAAGACCCCGTTCGGCCGACTCCACACATCACTTCATCTAAAATCAGCAATACATCATATTGGTCACAAATCTCTCTTATGCGCTGCAGATAGCCCTGAGTCGCAGGTACTGCCCCCGCAGTTGCCCCTACGACGGGTTCGGCGATAAATGCCATCACATTTTCCGCCCCAAGTTCGAGTATCTTCGCTTCAAGTTCATTGGCAATACGCTGACTGTATTGGTCTTCAGTTTCTGACGCCAATTGGTCACGATAGGCATAACAAGGCGCAATATGGTGAGCAGAGGAAAGCAGAGGACGAAACGGTTCTCGTCGCCACTCATTGCCTCCAACAGAGAGCGCCCCTAATGTATTGCCATGGTAACTTTGTCGCCTTGCGATAAATTGAGTTTTGGACACCATACCGCGCTCAACGTAATACTGGCGTGCCATTTTAAGCGCTGACTCCACCGCTTCTGAACCACCACTAACAAAGTACACATGCTGCAAAGATTCTGGGGCTAACGACACGATTCGCTGCGCTAATTTCTCACTGCTTTCACTGGTAAAGAACCCTGTATGAGCATATGGAATAGTCTCTAATTGAGCTTGAATCGCCGCTTTTACTCGCTGATGGTTGTGACCAAGGTTGGAGACCGCCGCCCCTCCGCATCCATCTAAATAATATCGACCTTCTGAATCAATCAAATACACGCCTTCGCCAAAGCTCACTTTTGGCAAAGTATCTGAACAATGTCGGTGAAATACACTACCCACGCAGCCGCCCTCAGTTAACCACTTATCCTTTATTGGTTAATTTTTGTTCTAACATGGCATTTTTACAAACGAATAATTATCAACCTCTATGAGAAAATGGAATGGCTGCATCATGAAGCTTCCCCTAATCGTTAAAGCAAATCTTGGTGCGATATTAATCTCATAGTGAGCTAATTGTTTGTAACACATACGAAACCTTGTCTATTCTTAAAAGCCTTATCTCTGCATTTTCGGTACAAGGACTCGTACTTATGCATACAGACAACCAAGAAAAACCTGTGGTGCTTGTCGTTGATGACATTCCCGATAATATCCATGCCATTGCTGGCTCTTTGAATGAACATTACAAAGTGAAAGCGGCGACAAGCGGCGCGAAAGCTATACAAATCGCCCTCTCCACACCTAAACCTCATATGATATTGCTCGATATCATGATGCCCGAAATGGACGGTTATGAGGTTTGCGAGACACTAAAAGCCAATCCACTAACCGCTGATATTCCTATTATTTTTGTCACCGCGAAAAGTGAAGTGGTCGACGAGCAGAAAGGCTTTGAGTTGGGCGCGGTGGACTATATTACCAAACCCATTAGTCCACCCATTGTGTTAGCTCGAGTGAAGACACATATTGCGCTGTACGATCAAAATCTCGAACTTGCTATCAAAGTACGTGAAAGAACGGCTCAGCTTGAACAAAGCCGTTTGGAAGTCATCCAACGCTTGGGACGAGCAGCAGAGTACAAAGATAACGAGACTGGTATGCACGTAGTGCGGATGAGCCACTACTCACGCATTCTCGCCTCACAACTAAACGTTAGTAAGCGCTGGGTTGAGCTGGTATTTCAAGCCGCACCAATGCACGACATCGGCAAAATTGGTATTCCAGATAACGTGTTAAGAAAGCCAGGTAAACTCGATGCCGACGAATGGGCCGTCATGCAGAAGCATGTCGAAATTGGCGGTGACATTATTGGTGACAGCGATTCGCTGCTATTACAAATGGCGCAAGAAATTGCGTTAAACCATCATGAAAAATGGGACGGCAGTGGCTACCCCAACCAATTGAAAGGAGAGCAAATCCCGCTGAGTGCAAGAATCGTCGCAATAGCCGATGTGTTTGACGCACTGACCAGTGTGCGTCCCTATAAAAAGGCTTGGTCCATTGAGGAAACGCTCGCATTACTAGAGCGCGATGCAGGAACTCACTTCGATCCAAGTTTAGTACCAATTTTCATCAGCAAATTGGATGATATTCTCGCCATTCGAGATGCTTTTAAAGACTAGAACTACATTGGTTTAAAGGATTTCCATGAATTTTCCTATCGGACAAAATCTCGACTCAAAACGCATTCTTATTGGCTTTTTCATCGCAGTGACATTATTGGTGATAGCCGGGTCAATAGGTTGGTCAAAACTCAATCTTCGTTTTGAAACTGTCGACAATTACGCTCAAAGCGCTCAACTTCGTGCCGCCATAGATAGCATTAAGCTGCATGAGCGCAATTACGCACTATCGCCCACCCATCCGCAGGCTGAAAAAACCTTTGAACATATTGATATGGCCTACCTGCTTGCCGATTCCCAGCTTTCCGAGCAGGTCAATCAAGAAGTAAAGGCGCTACTTCAAGATTACAAGACAACTTTTACCGAATACGTAGAACTTAACGACCAAGAAAGAACCACCCGCGTTGCTCTTACCTCAAATTCGGACACGTCTATTTATGATGTAGAAGAGATGCAGGTCGATCTTAAAGTCTCGATAGAAAAACAGGTCGCGTTAGTCGAAAGCATGCGTCAACACATTGATGCTAGTGCTCAAATCGCTATTGAAAGCCATCATTTAGCAAGTCGTATTTCTACAGTTCGAAGTCATGAAAAGTCTTTTATCCTCGAACCGAATAATGAAGATTACAAACAACTGCAATTTGGCCTCAATGAAGTGCGTAACCAAATTAGAGCTCTGCAACCAAAGATGGTTACGCAGGCTGCTAAGGACAAACTGACACTGGTTGATAACGCTCGAAATCGGTATTTAACTGCGGTCATTCAGCTCAGAAACCTCAAACTAGTTACCGCTCCAATGCAGCAGCACATCGCCGCCCAGATCGATTCGGCGGGGGAAGAGTTTACACGAGCGAGTGTAGTGCTGAGAACGAGCTTACAAAAAGAGTTAGCCGCCTATCAACAAGAACTAAACGACATACAACAACAAACCAACGTCAAACTCTCCACTACCGCTCAGTTGCTGACATTACGTTCCCTATTTAGCGATACCACTCAGTACGAACGCGACTTCTCCTTGGTACAAACACTCAACGAACAGCAAGATATTGCCGAGCAAATTGAAGGAACTATCAAAGAGAGCCAACAACGATTGGCAGATTTGATACCGCATATTTCAGATGCGACCCAACAACAAACGCTTGGGAAAATTAAGGGGCAGTTGACGCAATATCTCGCTTTATTCGAACAGTTATTTACGCAGAAACAAGCTATCGCCCAACAATCATCGGCGCTTGATAATGCCTATCTGAAAGCCTTCAAAGTTATTGAACCTGATTTTGAACACCAGCAAAACATTGTAGAGAACTCATCTCAAATCTCTTTCTATCTTGCCATCGGCGGCATCATTTTCATGAGCACCATAGTTTTTATTGTTTTGCTCGCCAACAAATCCCACGCTGCGCTTGAAAAGTCTGCCGATAAGCTCGCTATTGCCAGAGATGAAGCAGACTACGCAAACCAAGCTAAATCGGATTTTTTGGCGAACATGAGCCATGAGATCAGAACCCCAATGAACGCCATCATAGGCATGAGTTACCTCGCTTTAAAAACAGATTTAACTAAGGCACAACGCAACTATATTCAAAAAGTAAAGCTGTCGGCTGATACCTTACTCGGACTTATCAACGACATTCTCGATTTCTCAAAAATCGAAGCGGGTAAACTCGACATTGAGCACGTAGATTTTAGACTCGAAAACGTCTTGGACAATATTTCTAATTTGGTTGGGCTTAAGGCGTCGGAGCAGGGTTTAGAGCTGCTTATTCATACTTCAAAAGACGTACCAACAGCACTTTACGGTGACCCATTAAGATTGGGGCAAATCTTGACCAATCTTGCCAATAACGCTGTGAAGTTTACCGAACAAGGCGAAGTCAAAATCACTATCACCGCAGACAACTTAGAGAATGACGATGTCACGTTAAGATTTGCGGTCTCTGACACTGGCATTGGAATGACACCAGAACAAACTCAAAAGCTCTTCAATAAGTTCACCCAAGCCGATAGTTCCACCACACGCAAGTATGGGGGAACCGGATTAGGCTTAGCCATCAGTAAGGAGCTTTGTTTGTTGATGGGCGGAGACATTGAGGTTAGGAGTCAATTTGGCGAAGGCTCAACCTTCGAGTTCACAATTAACATGAAGCGCAGCCAAGTGCTAGAAACCAAACCGATTGTCGTGCCAACATCATTGAACCACCTCAACATCCTGATTGTGGATGACAACGCCAGTGCGCGCCTTATCGTTGAAGATATTCTGCAATCACTCAACTTTAATGTTCGAAGCGCTAATGGAGTTGATAGCGCAATCGACGCACTCAATCACGCTGCACAATCAGATTCCGCATTTGATGTGGTTATTACGGATTGGCAGATGCCCGGTAAAGATGGAGTTGAACTCATTCATGCTATCCAGCAATCTGAGTCCCTCAATCCTAAAATCTTGATGCTCACAGCCTATGATCGCCAGCTTCTGGCTGACTCAGTTCAAGAGCGTGGCCTTATCGTACCAAGTATTCTCGATAAGCCAGTAACGGCCTCTCACTTGTTCGATGCGATAGTTGGCTTATATGATATAGAAAACCACCGTAGCAGCCGTGACGAGCTTGAGCAGCAAACCCATTTGGCTAATGTCCAACACCTAGCAGGAGCTCATCTATTACTCGTTGAAGACAACGAAATTAACCAAGAATTAGCGGTAGAACTTTTGGAAAGCCAAAACATCCAAGTCACCGTAGCTCAAAATGGGCAAGTCGCGATCGACTTGTATAAACAAATGACGTTCGATGGCATTCTTATGGACTGCCAAATGCCTGTACTCGATGGCTACAGCGCAACAGAGATAATAAGAAACACACTCAATGACCGAGCTATCCCTATCATTGCCATGACCGCCGACGTGATGGAGCGTGATAGAGAACGCGCCTACCAGTCAGGGATGAACGACATCATAGCTAAACCAATCGATGTAGGCATCATGTTCAGCACCCTTGCTCGATGGATCACCTCGCCTCAACGCGAAATTGGGTCAGAAGTAAGCACTTCCAGCTCCGACTCTAATGTTAATACTCAACCAGTGAAACTTCATGACATTAACACCATCACCTTGTCCCAAGGTCTTGCTCGTGCGAATAACAACCACCAGCTATATCGCCGACTGTTGCAACGCTTTTATGAGCACTACTCTGATTTATCTCAAGTTAGAGAACAACTCGCTAATGCAGCGTCCTCCGATTTAAAACGTTACATCCATAGCTTAAAAGGCGTCTCAGGAAATATAGGTGCGAACGAGTTATTTGAGCTCTGTAGTGCATTAGAATCTGATATCAACAATGAACAACTTCAAAAGAAGCTACTCAATGCTCTGAATCAAACCACTGAGGCAATAAGAGAGAGTGGCGTTTTACACTCTCATACAGCGGCTAACGATAACCCTGAGCGTACAGCGAATTTTGACCCTACTCTCTATGAACGATTGCAGAGCGCCATTGAACAGAACGATACCGATGCGCTTGAGATAGTGCAAAACATAGAGCAAAGCCAATTACTGGGGCTTACCCAAAATCAACTAAAGCAACTTGATGGTGCTCTACAAGAATTTGATTTTGATAAAGCTTTAGCACTCATTAAATCTAAACACTAATGGGACTTACTTATCTCACTGGCAGCTTCGTCTTTGCTTTTACTTGACCAAAGGCGAAGCTCGATTCGATGGAGGCGATATTTGGCAGGCGAGTTAATTGCTTGCGGATAAACTGCTCGTAGCTTTTTAGCGACTCACTGACTACATGCAACAAGTAGTCGTGGTTGCCCGTCATCAAAAAGCACTCCAACACTTCATCAATCATTTCAATGTGATGCTCAAAGTCTCGCATGTTCTCTTCAGTCGGCTTTTCGAGTTTCACCAATACAAAGACATTGATCGGCAGCCCGCACGCTTCTTGGTCAACACTGGCATGATAACCTCGAATGACTCCTTGCTTCTCCAAGGACCGAACTCGGCGCAAACAGGGGGACGGCGACAGAGCAACCCGATCTGCCAACTCTTGATTAGTTAGCCGAGCGTTGCTCTGCAATTCAGCCAGTATTCTTTTGTCGATCTCATCCATTAGCATTTTCCATCAATTTATAACCAATATGCGCAATATAATTGCTCAAAATTGGTGAGTTACTTCTTAAATCGCAATCTTTAACATTTTTATAACACTAAAATTATAAGAGGTACAATAAAGGATGGAACTATGAATACCTCAACTCAACTTAGCCCGCTGCGTAAAACAACCAAACACGAACAAGCAGAAGCTCTTGCCATTGAGCAAGCAAAACACTTTGGCATCGACCCAAATAGTGAATACGGCACCACGCTGGTTGAACTAGCGACCACACTATACAAAGCCAACACGAAAACACACGACCTTTGGGCATTGACCGTTGATGGACTTTCAGAGCTCGACAAAAGTGACCGAATCGCCTGGTTTAACGCCAAGCGATTTTTGTCATTTCAGATCGCGAAGATCCTCGACAACCTGCAAAACCCCATGCGCACTACTTATCAATCCATTGCCACCAATAATGGTCATTTTGCCTCTAAGGGTGCCTACCCTATCTTCGACAATGTTGCCGCTATATTCTCAGCCAGCCCTGTGATTACGCGTACCGCAACATATTTGTTTGCGTGTACCGAATGGATTGAAGATGCATTCAACGGTAAAGAGCCGCTTCACGATATTTACTCTCGACTGCTCAACCCAACATCAATCTCACTGGCTAACCACATGGTTGACCTAGAGGCAGGCTCAAGAGCTAATGAGTACCTTGCATGGAACTTTAACTCTGGCATGGCGGCAATTGATGGGTTGTTGAGCCATTTACTTGGGCATGAAGATATTGTGCTGGCATCACGCAACATCTACGGTGGGTCTTATCAGCTATTAGAAGATTGGTTTGGAAAACCCTCAAACTTGAATGTAGCGGTCGAATGGGTCGATGGTTACTCCGGAGATGAGTTTGCGGCTCGTCTTGATGAGGTTACCGATAAATACGCCGACCGCCTTGCCGCTGGTAAGAAAATATACGTTTATCTAGAATCACCTTGTAATCCACATGGATACGTCTTAGATGTTGCTAGCATCAGTAAAGCGGCTCACCTTCGTGGTTGGGACATTATCGTTGACTCAACGGTTGGTACCCCGCTCCTGCACCCAGTACTAAAACGCGATGACGTGATGGAACGACCTGATTTCGTAGTTCATTCCTACACCAAAGAGCTAGCTGGTTCAGGGACCACAACCGCTGGGGTCGTCATCGGCCGTAACGAAGCCATGTTTGTACCAAAGGGAGAAGAAGTCACCTTCACCAAACCTAACGGCGATGAGGTCATCATTCCATGGAACGAAACGCTCTTTTGGAATGTGTATTACATTAAAGGTGCATTCTTAGACGCCGACAAAGCATTTGAAGTACTCAATGGTATGAAAACTTACGAAATGCGTGTGGTGCAGAAAACCATCAATACTCTCACCTTGGCGAAGATCTTCGATGCTCACCCAGACATCAACGTATCATGCCCAGCTCTACCTGACAGTGATAACTACGAACACTGCCAGAACAACATGCACTTGGGCTTGCCTGCGGCTCTATTTACCATCGATATGGAAGGCAATGGCAATCGCGCACCAATCAATCGTGATGGGTTCAAACAGTTCTTTGACATGCTTGAGCCAGCTATCGGTATGCAAGTAAGTCTGGGACAAACTAACACCGTTGCGCTTTGCCCAGCCCTAACGACCCACTCCGAACTTAGCGACGAAGCGCTAAATGAAGCTGGTATCAAGCCAACCACAATGCGGATCTCCATCGGTTTGGAAGACCCTCGAATGTTTGTCGCTCATATTATCGAGGCAGCCAAATTGTCCATCGATCGTAAACATGTCGACTTCTCATCCAGCTTCCCTTGCGCTGACAGTATCGATGAGATCTACATGCAAACCTACATGGATGTGCACCAGAGGTTTGCTAAGAGTTTGCCGACGTTTAGTGAGCTTAGTCAGTAAATGATAGCCATCCTGCCCAATTAAACTTGGGCAGGACGCACATTTCAATTTTCAAAATTGAGCCTAGTCAATAAACCTGCATTTAGTATTTCATTAAATTTAAAATAGTAAACTTTGAGCTAGTTTAAGATTTTAAAATCAAAGACCTCACCAATCGTGATCCTGTTCATATTTCGAACGAATATCTTGTTAAATATCGGTTAAGTAAACACTTATTCACGTCTTTTTTAGGTTTACATAAGTTTACCTTACAGTTGCTCAACTACCTCAAAAGGAGTAGATTTGAGTCATAAAGTTAAAAAATGTAAACCTAAGTATGAATGTTAAACAAGTACCTTTTAGCGAAGAAGACAGAGCGGCATTAGCCAATTATTTTAGAGTTGCTGACACTATTGCTGACCTAATTGGTCCTCATTGTGAAGTCGTGATTCACTCTTTTGAAAGCTTAGAAAACTCAGTTGTTAAAATCGTTAATGGTCACCATACAGGCCGAAAAATAGGTTCACCGGTTACCGATTTAGGTTTACGAATGTGGCGTGCTTTTGAAAAAACAGGAGAAGTCTCTCCTAAGAGTTATTTTACCAATGCCGCGGATGGTTCGTTATTAAAGTCAACAACCTGTGTTTTGGCTGGCCCAAATAACAAAGCCATAGGGATGCTTTGCATCAACATGAATTTATCGTTTCCTTTCCCTGAGATCATCAAAACACTGATGCCTCAATGCTCAACATCACAGACGTTAGTCCACGAGAACTTTAGCAATAATGCCAATGATGTCATAGCTCAAGCGCTCACTGCGGCCATCGCTGAAGTTGACCAAAACAGCGCGATTACCACAAAAGGTCGAAACAAGGCCATTACGCGCTGTTTGTTTGACAACGGCATCTTTGAACTAAAGGAAACAACCACACAAGTATCTGAGCAACTTGGAATCAGTCGACAAGCGGTTTACAAGTTCATCCGAGAATTTAAATCTGAATAAAATCAATAATTAGGAGTTTACAGTGAAACAAATTATCGCCACAGAAAAAGCACCAGCAGCAATCGGTCCTTATTCACAAGGCACCATTTACGGCGACGTAGTTTATACCTCTGGTCAATTACCCCTTGTACCAGAAACAATGCAATTTGTAGAAGGTGGAATCAAAGAACAAGCTAAGCAATCTCTAGAAAACCTTAAAGCTGTTTTAGAAGAAAGTGGAGCAGGATTAGACACTGTGATTAAAACAACGTGCTTCCTCTCAGATATGGAAAACTTCGCCGCATTCAACGAAGTGTATACCGAAGTATTTGGGACAGAAAATGCACCAGCTCGCTCATGTGTTGAAGCAGCAAGATTACCAAAAGATGCCTTGGTTGAAATCGAAGCCATTGCTCATAAGAAATAACCATGGGGAACAATAGGAGTATCTCATGAGTCTTACATTTATAGCGTTATGCGTCTTGTTTTTGGGATTTTACGCCGTCCTAGCAAACTTTAAAAAGCAAAAGAAAAGCTTTAACTTCCGAGTACTAAGTGCGTTAGTCGCGGGCCTACTGTTTGGTGGTGCGATTCAACTGGTCTTAGGTTTTGGTAACGAAGCAACAACAGGCTTCGCCGAATTCATTTCTATCTTCGGCAAAGGCTACATCAAGCTTCTACAAATGATTGTTATCCCACTCGTCTTCGTCGCGATGATCTCTTCGATCATGAACGTAGATGGAAGTGGTGCACTGTCTAAAATTGCGCCGAAAATTATTGGTATCCTCATTTTCACGGTAGCAATTTCTGCAGTCGTCGGCATCGCAAGTATCTATATCTTCGGCATTGATGCAAACGCTCTAGTAAGCACTATTGGTACTAACAGTGCTATCGAAGCTCGTGGCGACAGATTGATTGCAACTCAAGATGCCATGGCAAGCAGCGGTCTTTCTGGCCTAGTGTTGTCTATCATTCCTGCAAACATCTTTGACATGCTAACTGGCTCGCAAAGAACATCAACGCTATCGACTGTTCTGTTTGGTATGTTCTTAGGCTACAGCATTCTGCAAGTGAAAAAGCGTAAACCAGAGAAAGTACAGAGCTTTGTTGATTTCATCAATGCAGCGAAAGAAGTGGTACTGTCCATGGTTCGTGAAATCTTGAAGCTAACGCCATACGGTGTATTTGCTCTGATGACAACGTTCATGATGACTAACGACCTATTCGCACTGGCTGAAATGGGCCGCTTCCTAGTAGCAAGCTATGTTGCTATCGCAGTGATGTTTGTTATCCACTTTGTCATGGTGTCAATGTTTGGCCTGTCTCCAGCGAAGTTTGCTAAGAAATCATGGCCTGTTCTTGTGTTTGGTTTTGGCTCGCGTTCAAGTATGGCGGCCATCCCTCTAAACGTGGAAACTCAAACACAGCGCCTAGGTGTTGATGAAGAAACCGCTAATATGTCAGCGACATTTGGTACCAGTATCGGTCAAAACGGTTGTGCCGGTATCTACCCAGCAATGCTTGCGATTATGGCTGCACAAGTCATGGGTATGCCTGTTGACCTAAGTTTCATAATCCAACTTGTCGCGGTAATTGCAATTGCCTCTTTTGGCATCGCGGGTGTTGGTGGCGGTGCAACCTTTGCAGCGGTTGCTGTATTGACTATCATGGGCTTAGACATCACCGTTGTTGCTATCTTGGTATCGATTGAAGCACTGATCGACATGGCGCGTACTGCACTGAACATCTCTGGTTCGATGTTGTCCGGTGTGGTTACTGCGAAGAAAAACGGCACACTCGACTTAGAACAATACAACGCAGAAGGCGCAGCAACGCCAACAAAAGAAAGCGAAGCAATTGTTTAACGTCTTATATTAATAATACGAGCACCCTCTGGGTGCTCTTTTCAGTCTTATTTTAGGTAATAGTTATGAAAGTTGTAGTGGTTGGCGGTAACGCTGCTGGAATGAGTTTTGCGGCAAAATACAAGCGCAATCAACCAAGTGACGATGTCATTGTTATTGAAAAACGTGATTACATCTCTTTTGGTGGTTGTGGTCTTCCTTATTTCGCAGGTGGCTTTTTTGACGACACTGAGCGCATGATCTCACGAACACCAGAACAAGCCATCGCATCGGGTTTGGACGTCCGTCTTAACAGCGAAGTAATCTCCTTAAGCTGCACGGAAAAGCAAATCAGTGTTCGTCATGATGGTACAGATGCGCTTATTGGCTATGACAAACTCATAATTTGTTCCGGCGCTCGTCCAATCGTCCCACCATTTGGTGAATACAACCGCGAGAATGTCTACACCCTAACGAGTCAAGAAGACGGCCTAGCCGTAAAAGAAGCATTTAAAGACACCAGCAAACAGCGAGTTTGTATTATTGGTGCTGGCTTCATTGGCCTAGAAGTATTCGATGCTGCACATATGCTTGACAAAGATGTCACTATCGTTGAACGTGAAAACACTGTCATGAGTCGTCAATTTAGCCCTGAGATGATTGATGTTGTCGAAGCGACCGTGCGTGAATCTGGCGCGACCTTGAAAACAGGTTGTAGCGTCAATACCATTCGCGATGCACAAGATGGTAGTTACATCGTTGCAACTGACAACGGTGATATCGAAGCGGACATTGTTATTCTATCTCTCGGCTTCAAACCAAACACCGAAGCGTTCAATCTACCAAAAGCAGCGAATGGCGCGCTCTTGGTTGACGAGTTTGGTAAAACAAACGATGAGCACATCTATGCGGTCGGTGACTGCGCTGTTGCACACCATATGGCGCTGGGACAGTCAGTGTACGTACCACTAGCCACCACAGCGAACAAACAAGCTCGTATGATGGCAGATCATTTAGCAGGTAAGGACACTTATTTAAACGGCTTCTTAGGTTCATCTTGCTTGAAGGTTCTCGATTACGAACTGGCGTGTACTGGCGTTTCCGAGATGATGGCGAAAGAGCACGGATTGGAAGTTAAGACATCAACCATCCAAGACAAAAACCAGACCGACTATTACCCAGGACAAGAAGACATAAAGATCAAACTGGTGTACGAGCCGACGACCAACATTCTACTTGGTGGTGAGATCATCGGTAAGAAAGGTGCAGTTGGGCGCATCAATGCACTCGCGGTCGCCATTACCGCTAAGATGACGACTCAACAACTAGGTTATCTGGATTTTTGTTACGCCCCACCATTCGCAAGAACATGGGATGCTCTCAACGTAGCAGGTAACGTCGCCAAATAGCCAACATTAAAAAGCGAGGATCTCCTCGCTTTTTTCATTATTCACTACTGAATCTCATCGTTTAATCTAGCCCACTATCAGCCTGTCCATGTGAACATTCTCGTAGGTTTTTTGTCCATACACACAAACGTAACAAAATATATTTATCCTCGGCGAGTTAATCATTCAAGGAGGAAATATGAACTCGCTTAGAACCACTTTTGCTTCGGTTATCGTAGCAAGCATCGCACTATCTGGATGTGCATCAAACTCTTCTTCAAAGACAGCTTTCAATGCCGTTGAGACGTTTAATATTCAATGTAAAACATCAGTTGTCCCTGAACCTTCAGAAATGTCAATTTCCGGTCTTACCTTGGTCGGCACATCCATCGCAGATGCCCCGTTTGGTACATCTGCTGCAGAGATTGTCAGTTACGATAGCTGCACCGACAAGCTATATGTGGTCAATGCACAAGCAAAGAAAGTCGATGTACTTTCGCTTGATAAACAAGGTAAGCCAAGTTCAACAGGTCAGATTGATCTAGTATCCGCAGCACAGCAATCCGGCATTAAAATTGGCGCAGCGAATAGTGTATCGGCTCATGAAGGACTGGTTGCTGTCGCTATCGAGAATAGTAATAAGCAAGACAAAGGCATTATTGCCTTGTATCGCTCCGATACCTTAGCGCTCATTACCACCTACCAAGCAGGCTCACTGCCAGACATGGTCAGCTTCTCCAAAGACGGCCGTTACCTTGCTAGTGCAAACGAAGGTGAACCCAACGCAGACTACTCTGTCGACCCAGAAGGATCTGTCACTTTGGTCGACCTAAACAATGGACCTCAAAAAGCAGTAGTGACTCAAATTGATTTTCGCGAGTTTAATCAGGGCCAATCTCGTCACTCAGAACTTAGCTCTAAAGTTCGCATCTCTCATCCTAACGCGACTGTTGCTCAAGACTTAGAGCCGGAATATTTAACGTTTGATGATAAAGGCTCGCTCTATGTAGCTCTTCAAGAAAACAATGCGATGGCGACTATTGATGTTGCTTCAGCGAGTGTTAAAAGTATCGTTGGCTTAGGTGGCAAATCTTGGCAAACAGAGAAGCTTGATGCCTCTAATAAAGACAACATTGTGGGCAACTTGAAGAGCTACCCAATGTTAGAAGGCCTGTATATGCCCGACAGCATAGCTAGCTATAGCGTAAATGGCGAAACTTATGTTGTGACTGCGAATGAAGGTGATGGCCGTGAGTATGGTTTCAACACCACACAACAACAATGTGATAAACAAGGTTTCAAGTGGGACGGTGACGAACAGCAAAATGCTGAGGACTACGCTAACAAGCAAGACCTCTGTATCGCTTACGTTGATGAGGTTCGTGGCAAGAAGCTCAAAGTGGATCCGAATCATCCTCTGGCAATCGCTCTAAAAGACAACGCACAATTAGCACGCCTTAAAGTGATCAAGTCAAACCAAACATTGGCAGCAGATGAAAAAGTGCAAGCCTTTGGCGCTCGCTCCTTCTCTATCTGGAATGAAACGGGTGAACGGGTTTATGACAGTGGCGATGAATTTGCCAATATTGTATTCATGAAGGAAGCGATGTACTTCAACAGCACTAATGATAATAACAACTCCGCAGATGACCGCAGTGATGATAAAGGTGTCGAGCCAGAAGCAATTGAAGTTGCAAATATTAATGGTCGTCACTACGCGTTCATTGGCTTAGAACGTCATGGCGGCATTATGGTCTATGATGTTACAGAACCTGCACAAGCCCTGTTTATCACCTACGTTAATAACCGTGACTTCTCCCAGCCAGTTTGCACTCAAGTAGATGATGGCGATTGCGATAATGACCAATACAACCCAAAGGCAGGCGATCTTGGGCCTGAATCCATCGAGTACTTCACACGTCAGGGCAACCACTTCATTGCCGTCGGTAATGAAGTCAGTGGTACGACATCGGTCTTTAGAATCGATCTTTAATCACGCTCTGGGCTCTGACCTTTTTTGTCAGAGCCCAGAGCATAACCGTGTTAATCGTCACGACAAAAAAACAGATTTGATGACAACGGGTTAATTATCTATAAAGCGCCTCCTGTTTCTTATAACCACGGCGGCGCTTATCATGCAAAAGCTCATCGATTCTTTATTCTCTCAAGGCTATTACATTTGGGACGATTTTCTGTCTCCCGATCAAGTTGATGCGCTCAAAGAGTGTCTGCCAGAGAACTGGAAAAAAGCGTGTATCGGTCGCAACGACGAAGTCATGCGTGAAAGCGCAATTCGCAGTGACAAAATCTGCTGGCTATCGAGCGATCTTGGTGAGCCAGTTCAACAATTTCTTAGTAAGATGGAGATCATTCGCCAAGCCGCAAACCAGAATTTTTTCTTGGGCCTATTTGAATATGAAGCGCACTTTGCAAAATATGAAAAGGGTGATTTCTACCAGAAACACCTAGATTGCTTCCGCGGTAACGAGAATCGCCGTTTGACGACAGTGTTCTACATGAACGATGAATGGACAGAGCAAGATGGTGGTGATTTAGTTGTCTACGACTTAGATGACAATGAGCTGACGCGAATCAAACCAAAATCAGGCCGATTATTTGTGTTTTTCTCAGAGCAGTTCCCTCACGAAGTACTGCCAACTCAACGCGAGCGTTTTAGCATCGCAGGTTGGTTCAGAACCAATGGTGTAAAAGACAACATGTTGGATATAGCTCAGTAGCCATCATCCCCTGCTAGGATGCTATTCCATTCTGCCCGTCATAGGTGTTTTCGAACTCAATACACCACTTTAATCAAATTAATTGCTAGAAGTGTCCGCCACCGGATACTTCTTCTCTACATTCCCCTATACACTCTCCCTCAACGACGGCAAGAAACGCATTCATAATGTCCGTAAGCCTCTATAATCTATAAGAAGATATAAGAAGAGGCGGTTATGACAAAGACGATAGCGGTTGAACAATTGAGATGGACGACGTCGTTGTCGCCAGAGTTGTCACAAGAACTAGTTTCTGTAGCCCAGCGAATTTCAATCGAAGACCCTGCGTTGGCAAGCTCAAGTCTCATAAATAGGGGCATCAACTTTATAGAAAGTGGAACATTAGCGATTTGTATACAAACTCCAAATTTAAAAACTGCAAATTGCCTATTAGTGGGTCAAGATGGCTGGTTCGGAAATTATATTGACCCCAATGCCTCTTTGTTGCCTTTTATATTTATTGAAATAGAACCTTGTAGCATTATTCATTTTAGTAACCAACGCTTGCGTCCAATATGTGAAAAAAATGCTGAAATCTACAAGTGGTTTTATTCATTAACGTTTGAGTCAAAAGAGAAATGGCTACAAAGCCAGTTGATATATAGCGCGAACATCACAGAAAGAATTGTTTATCAGTTGATAGATATATTGGCTCATATGAACACCAAAGAATCGATGGTCGAAATTTCAGTGTCACAACAACAATTAAGTGACATGACGGGTATCGCACGCCAACGGGTAAACGAAGTAATGAAAGAACTATAGAGAAATCATCTTGTTACTTTATATAGAGGCAAGATTCGCATCGATTCGCCACAGAGGCTAGCTGCTTATATGGACGGCATTGATCTAAGTATACGCGATCCAAGACTGTATATTTAGTCGTTACCAATTCTATCCAATAATGTGACTACATTTTTGGAAAATGCTTAAACAACTTTTATCAGGTTCTCCTGAGGAATA
Organism: Vibrio mediterranei; assembly: GCF_013364395.1. NCBI lineage: Bacteria > Pseudomonadati > Pseudomonadota > Gammaproteobacteria > Vibrionales > Vibrionaceae > Vibrio > Vibrio mediterranei. The sequence goes on from NZ_JABXGK010000008.1 coordinate 92,269, forward strand.
AACACAGCAGTAGGTTATATATGCCGTTTATCTATGCCATTAAAATTCACACTGATACCAAGGATGACGTAAATAAGAAATTTCGTGTTAATAGACTTGAAGGTGAGGTTATCGTTGACCATTTGGGTCAGGTTTATATTTGCCCTCAGTTAAGTACGACTAAATGGAAATTTTACCCAAAGTCTAGCCAACTTATCGTTAGACAGGATCAACGCTGGAATACTGTTATTGAAGAAACGCTGCTGTTTATGGAAGCGCACTATTCCGTTTCAGTCACAGATAGAAAACCAAGCTGGATTAATATCAGCCAACCTTTTCGATGTCCCAAAATGGCTCTGTATATCAAGAGTCTGGATTTCGTCGCCTAAGTAAACTCAAAGACCATTTTCAATTAAGAGAAACTCTATGAATGTACTACGCTCGTTGTTTTGTTTTTTTACCCTTGGAACCGTCAGTACGTTACTTGGGTGTGGAGGAAGTAGTCCAACTAATCCAGAAGCTACCCTACCGCAACCTCAAAGTATGGTTATTCGTACATTTGACTTTATCGCTAGTCCCAGTGAATACACTGAAACTGACGTAATTGCTATGTCTCTAAAGGGAGAGAAACATGACTTGTTGAAAAACCAGTACTCTCGTCATATCGGTTACTCGAAAACCGTACAATTTCGAGACACAGACGACTTGGTTAACTTGTTAAACATTGAACTTATAAGTCGAAATGAACAGCAGGTGCTAGCTAATACTCAAATTGAACTAGTGGATAAAGCTCGCTATTGGGTTTTTAGTCTAGGTAATACCGACACCGATGACTATCAACTATACGCTCTACACCAACCCAACGTTCAACCCGTGGACGGCAAAGTGCCCGTTTTTATCCTAGATCTTGATGTTCACAAGCATATAGGTAAAACCGCGGTTCACATTGGTCAACAATCGCCGCCTATTGATATCTCGTCACACGGTGACTTCAAACAAATAAATATGTCAAAAGATCTTATGAATTTTGACCTCACCGTAAACTACAGCGACACCAAGACCTTGGACTGCACAGTTTGGACTCCAGAAAAAGACTCAGTATGGAACGATAGTGCTTGGGTGGTATTCATCGTAAATGAACAGTGTCATCTTCGACATGTTGACCAGTAATTTAAAGGTATGATCATGCTCAGCATCTTATTAGCCGCTTATGTGTCCCTAGCCAATATTCACAAACACGCCATTGATAGAAAAGTAAAAAGCAGCAAACTTTTAGAATGGAACGTTACAGAGCCTAGACGCGACGTTCCATAACTTATGACTTCTAACTATGGTCTTGCTTTGAACTCGCAGTAAACTCGAGTACTTTTTCAGCACACACATCAATGCAGCGCCCACAGCTAATGCAATCTTGGCTCATAACACGTCTGTCCCCCTGTTTAAGGGGCTGCCTAAGAACATCGGGTTCAGGGCACACGTTATAACAATCCATACATTTAGTGCACGCCTCGCGGTGAGTTGCTTTAATTCTGATAACGCTCTTACGACCGATGACGCCGTAAGTTGCACCCAGTGGGCACAAATGCCCGCACCAACCGTGTTCAACCAAAACGAGATCAAGTAAGAAAACCAATAGAATCAGTATCCAACCAGCACCCATCCCAAATACCAATCCACGATGTAACGATGCCACAGGATCAATCCACGCCCACAACAGTGAACCAGAAACAGCACTACCCAGTAGAATCACCGGAATCAACCAATAGCGAAGTTTTGGAGACCATTTATAACTTGCCTTAAGATTTAGTTTACGTCGCATCCACGCTGCTAAATCGGTGACCATATTGAGAGGGCAAACCCAAGCACAGAACGCACGAGGAGCAATAAGAGCGTAAAACACAACAACAATGGCAACACCAATGAGAGCGTTCACTTCTGGCCAGTGCCCTGTGGCCAATGTTTGCATCACGAGGAGTGGATCACTGAGAGGAATCACCCCAAATAACATGCTGGATGATAGGTTGCCTTCAAGAATTCCCCATGTTGGCCCCACCATGAATAGACCTATGATGGCCAGTTGGCATAACCTTCTTAAAATCAAAAAACGATGTGCCTTCCACCAGCCAAGCTCTTTTATCGCATCTTTACCCGCATCTTTTGCGCGATTCTTAGCCATGGTTATTTCCTCCCGTCATTAATGCGGATGTGCTCACTCGGCGCTATCTCTGGTGTTTCAGGGAAGGTACCATCGCGAAGTTCTACCTTTTCTTCCCATCCAAGCTGATAGTGGTCGCCCATATGGCCTTTAGCGAGTTCAATAGGCACAACCTTTATGACAGGTACATCGGTAACACATGCCTGCTCACATTTACCGCAGCCTGTACAGTGGTCAGAGTGAACCGTTGGAATAAACTTGGCATGGTAACCAGTGCGCTGGTTGCGAATTGGCTCAAGGGTAATTGCTTTATCGATGACCGGACATACTCGATAACAAACATCGCAGCGCAACCCCTGCCAGTTCAAACACTCTTCATGGTCAATAAGTACCGCGAGCCCCATACGGGAGTCGTCGATATTAGTAAGTGAATGATCAAGCGCACCACTTGGACACGCCACCACACAAGGAATGTCCTCACACATTTCGCAAGGAATATCACGAGCGGTAAAATATGGCGTTCCTGATGCTACAGGAGATAAAAGGGTTGCAAGCTTTAGCGTATCGTACGGACAGGCCTGGACGCATAAACCGCAGCGCAAACACGCTTGGTCAAATTGGTCGCCAGCAAGCGCTCCAGGTGGCCGAATAGGCACTCCTCCACTGGTTTTTGCTTGCCCTTGCTTGGATTGTAACCCTAGTAAAGTCGCCGCAGCGCCAACACCAACAGCTGTTCTCGCTGCGTCACGTAGAAATCTGCGACGGCTTTCAGAAGACTTATTGTTTTGCCTAGACATGCTCAGATCCTTTCACTTTTAGTCAAAGGTATTATTTAATTATACTACTTCCGAGCTCATTCAGATGAGCTGTATGAGGCGAATTGTAACTCTTCTAACTGATGTCCCTACTATACGAAAGGGTTATACTGAGGGTTGATTGATTAATATCAACAATGGATAGCTATCGTTATCACAAATTGAGAAATTAAGGTTGTAGTTCCAGAGGATTAAGGTGCAGCAAGGGAGCCGCACCTTTCGTGCTTAAGCGCTCTTTTTAATGTCGTTTTTTGGACCACTTTTCGGGTTGATTGGCAATTTTGTTTCCGTCGTCTCTTTTGATTTTAGACTCACTACTTCATCATCCGGAAACTCTGCCGTTTCGCCAAAGAATTTACCGCCCGGCTCAATACTCAAGTTGTTACTCCAGACTTTGCCCTTAACTCGACCATTAGCGAGAATCTGAATATGCTCCGCATGACAATTGCCTTCAACAATACCGTTAACAATTAACTGCTTTGCGAATATTTCACCTTTCACTCGTCCCGACTCAGCAACAACTAATGAGCCTTCGACGTGAACTTGTCCATCGACGATTCCATCGACTTGAATATCACTTTCTAATTTGAGTTTTCCGCTAATAGTACAGCCTTTGGCGATGAGAGTTGCAGCTGCTGAGCGACTCTTTGTTCCACTGTTTTTACTAAAGATTCCCATCGTATTCCTCGTTCCTTTTTAAAGATATCTTCAAATTCATGTACACCCCACTCCACAAAAGGCCTAGGGTTTAGCGCTCGCCCAACAAAGCGAACTTCATAGTGTAAATGCGGTCCAGATGACAGACCTGTGTTGCCGGAAATGGCGATCAAATCCCCTTTACGGACAAATTGCCCATTCTTAACTTTGAAGCTCTTAAGATGTGAGTAAGAACTGGAAAAGCCGAATGAATGTTGCAGTCGAAGAAAGTTGCCAGAGCCTTTACTACTGCGCCTCGTTACCTCAACCACACCGTCTGCAGGTGCGTAGATTGATGTGCCTGTGTTCACAGCAAAATCCAGCCCTCGGTGCATTTTAACTTTCCCGGTCACAGGATGAGTACGCTTGCCAAATTGAGACGACATTCGATGTTTCCCCACGGGAGAACCGCTCGGGATCTGGGTCAACATCACCATTCGGATATTAGAGTGGATTGCCGCAGCATCCAGACGGGACTCCAACTCAATATCACCGCCTTGGTCAGACACTCCCAGTACTTTCTCTAAATCAGAAAGTCGTTCAGAGACTAACGCTATGCGCTCTTCTCTATCAGATAGGTCGTTCTCTAAGGTTTGTTTCAGGTCCTGCAAATTTGCCAGTTCGTCACCCAATGTTTGCGACTCACTGGCAAGCTCTTTTTGTTTGAGCTCAGCGTAATCCACAACTTGATAAAGGTGTTGAATAAGCAACGCGCCGCCAAACACCACCGCAACACTGACTCCAAGCAAGCTTTTTAAGCTCCGGCGCATCGATTTACTCAACTGCCAGTGCTTGGAGCCGTTAATGGTTGAAACTGAAATCGTTAGTTGGTCTTTCATGTTTGATGCTGTCTTATCCGTGACTGTTGCAGAATTTCCCTACAAACCAAGTTCACCGTATTGCTTGATTTTATTGAACTAAGCGTTAATTTACGGAATACAGATGACAGGTACTAGTCAGAAAGTGCAATGAAATGTCAGGACGTGACTTTGTGTCAAACAATCAATAAAAACTATATGTTAGGTTTAACAACTGGTTAAAAAGATCCGCGCCGAAGTAATCATATTCTGCTCCCCATCTGACAGCTTGTCAGACTCCCCCTGAAATTAATCACTATCTCACCTCCCAACGAATACCAATATCCAAAACGTCTTGACTTCATAACTTTATGAAAATTAGCTAGAAAATAATCAACTGGCTTCTAATATTGACTATATAAGTGATATTTGAGGGTTTTCTATGAAACGGTCGTTGTTCATTGTTTTCTCTATCTTGTTTTCTCTGGTGGGATGCCAAAGTGACGACAATGGCAAAGCACTAGGTACACTTGAGCGAGACCGCATTACATTTTCTTCTACCGCGAATGAAATCATTCGTGAATTGCCTATTCGTGAAGGGAGTATGGTAAAAACAGGAGATGTTCTAGTTCGCTTAGACACCAAACGGCAAGAAGCCGTATTGGCTCATTCGATAGCTGAAGAAGCAAAAGCCAGTGCTTACTTACTTCGCCTAACCAATGGTGAAAGACCTGAAGATATTGCAGCTGCGCAAGCTAAAGTAGATATGGCCCAAGCTCGATTGATCGAAGCGGAAAAGAACTACTCTCGAGCAGAAGAGTTAGTGCGCAAAAAACTCGCAAGTCAATCGCAAAAGGACCAAGCGTTGGCTAACCGCGACTCAGCAAGAGCGGAGCTAAACTCGGCAACAGAAGAGTTCTCAAAGCTGACAGCCGGTACCCGACCCGAGGATATCACACAAGCAGAAGCTGCCTTGGCTGCTGCCAAGGCCGACGTTGCATTACAAACCCAGCAGTTGGATGAGCTCACTATCGTCGCGACACGTGATGGCGTGCTTGATAACCTGCCATACAATCTTGGCGAACGAGTCGCTACAGGTTCCTTTGTTGCCGTGGTGCTAGCAGACCGGGTACCCTACGCGCGTGTCTATGTTCCTTCTTCAGTCAGGGTGAAGTTTGTCCCTGGTCTTGAAGTGCCTGTTCATGTGGACGGGTTAGAGCAAATACTAACTGGCACAGTTCGTTGGGTCGCATCCGATCCATCATTCACCCCTTATTATGCTCTAACTGAAGATGAGCGCTCACGCTTGATGTATCTGGCAGAGATCGACTTACCCGACAGTGCTCAAACACTTCCTACCGGAGTACCAGCTCAAGTTGACTTAGCGGGGCTGAAGTAGATGAGCGAGATTGCCGTTACAGCAACCAATATCACCAAAAAGTTCGGTGACTTTACAGCCATCAATGGCATTAACTTGTCGGTTCCCAAAGGCAGTATTTATGGGTTTCTAGGGCCCAATGGTTGCGGGAAATCGACCACTATTCGCATGCTAACAGGCCTGCTTAGTCCTACCGAGGGCACAGTTAATGTTTTGGGATTGGATATTCCCCAACAGTCAGAGCAACTGAGATTAAAGATTGGTTATATGACACAGAAATTCTCTTTGTATGACGATCTTTCTGTTCAGGAGAACTTGCAGTTTATTGGGCAAATATTCGGAATGAACCGCTCTTTTTGTAGCAACAGAATAGAAGAGCAACTGAGTATCTACGGTCTGTCCAACCTCAAGAAACAACGAGTCAGCGGCATGAGTGGTGGCCAAAAACAGCGTTTATCCCTTGCGGCTGCGACCATGCACAGACCAGAACTGCTTTTTTTGGATGAGCCGACTTCAGCCGTGGATCCTGAGAATCGTCGAGAATTTTGGGAACAACTGTTTGATCTTAGTGATCAAGGCACCACTATCCTAGTCACCACCCACTATATGGATGAAGCTGAGCGTTGTCATCGATTAGCCATTATGGAAGCGGGAGAAATGCGTGCAGATGATGAGCCTGAAGTGCTGATGAATAATATGGGAGTCAACATCATAGAAGTGCGAGCGCCCCAATTACGAGCATTGAAAGAGAAGCTCATCGCTTGTGAAGAGGTTCGATCTGCAGCTCAGTTAGGAATTCGCTTACGCGTACTGATCTATCAATCCGTCGCTGACCCCATCTTGTGGCTTAAAACGCGCTTCCCTGATTTAGCTCAAGCTGAGCTCACACCGGCAAGACCAAGTTTAGAAGATGTCTTTGTTTCCGTCACAGGTAAGGGCAGACAATGAAAAGCTTAACGCGCATGAGCGCCATAATGGTCAAAGAAATTCGCCAGCTCTCAAGGGATCGTATTACGTTTGGGATGGTTGTCATGATACCGCTCATTCAGCTTATTTTATTTGGATTTGCAATGAATACGGACGTGCGGAATATTCCGATTGCGATCGTTGATCAAAGCCAATCAGCCCCAGGGCGAATTATTGTTGAAGCTGTCAAGGTCACTCAGGTAGTCACCGTTAAAGCGCAATATCCAACGGTTGAGGAAGCAGAGGTTGCCATTCGTGAGGGTGTGGTACGTGCGGCGTTAATCTTACCTAACAACCTAACGCAACGTATTACTCATAAGCAGACACTAGGCCAATGGCTGGTCGACGGTTCCGATACTATGATTAGTTCTGCGCTTTTGGGCTTGCAAAACATGCCTATCAAAGAATTTGCGATAGCAGGCTACCAACCACACTCTCCAAAAACCTTCGAAGCAACCCTACTCTATAATCCAAGTCGCCGATCCGCAGTGAATATTGTCCCTGGACTCTTAGGTGTGATACTGACAATGACGATGATTTTGTTTACCAGTGCAGCCATCGTGCGAGAACGCGAACGAGGCAATCTGGAGTTATTAATCACCACACCTATTCATTCCCTTGAGCTAATGATCGGTAAGATAGTCCCTTATATCTTTATCGGACTGATTCAGATCTTCATTATTTTAGGACTCGGCTGGGCGATTTTCAGCGTTCCCATAAATGGTCAAGTGAGTCAAATTCTGATGGGAAGTTTGCTATTTATAGCCGCTAGCTTAACTCTGGGTTTGGTGATTTCAACCATCGCGCAGACTCAGTTGCAAGCCATGCAAATGACCGTGTTTATCTTGCTGCCTTCTATCTTGCTCTCTGGATTTATGTTTCCTTATGAAGCGATGCCGAATGCCGCTCAATGGGTCGCTGAAGCTTTACCAGCTACTCACTTTATGCGCATGATACGCGGCATTATTTTACGTGGCGCTGATTTGTCTGACGTATGGCGTGATACCGTCTGGCTGGCTGGATTTACCGTAGTCGGTCTTATTGTTGCCGCCTTTAGATTCAAGAAAACTCTCGATTAACAGACAACGACACAGGACGTTGCTATGGACAATAAAAAGCTAGAAAGCAAACCTAACAAGAAGTTCGACCTAAACTTACTGCGAGTGTTTATTTCTACTTACGAAACAGAATCTGTGACCAAATCAGCAGAGCGACTCGACCTGACGCAATCTGCGGTGAGTAATGCGCTGACACGCCTTAAAGAAAATGTTGGCAAAGAACTATTCTCGAGAACAGGCCGAGGCATCAAACCGACACGCTATGCCAAAGAACTGTATGAGCAGACCCATGACCATATCATGAGTATAGAGAAAGTGATTCAAGGTCTAGAAGCGTTTGATCCAAAGAAAACACAACGTACATTCGTCGTATATTGTCATGAAGCCGCTATGTTAAGGCTTCAGAAACGTCTCCATGTCTGTACTACCTATCCAAATATCGAGATCATCTTAAAAGAACTACCTCCCAAAGATGCCAGAATCTACGAAGATCTTCAGATGGAGAAAGTGGATCTAGTTATTGATGTGTCGCCATCAGACAGCAAAGTATTTCAATCAGAATTACTGCACAGTGAAGGGCTAACATGCGTCGCCAGTAAGAATCATCCACGCATACAGCAAGGTAAATTCGATAAATCCAACTATATGACCGAAAGTCATGTTCTACTGAATATCAGGCGCCACAATCTCACATTTGTGGAATGGTTGGTCAGCGAAGTATTGCCACCACGAAAAGTATTTAGCCAACACTCTTCATTGCTTGGAATGCTTCCTTCAGTATCCAATTCACAAGCGATTGCGGTCATACCTTTATCTGTTGCGGAGCAGTATAGCGATATATTCCAACTGCAAACTTTTCCTTTCCCATTTGAAACTAAAACCTTTGATTCCTATATGGTTTGGCCAAGTAAAATGAGTCACAACTCTGCCATTACATGGTTAAGACAGCAGATGGTACATCATCTGAAAGAGAGTTAAACAAAGGCGGGTTATAAAGATTAAAAAAGGCAGCACTATGTGCTGCCTTTTCAATTCGGGTTTGTCGCTAAGCGACAATGTATTCGGTAACGATTAGAAGTTAAAAGTTACACCTGCACGGATACGGTTTTCTGTTTTGAAATCCGTGTATTGTGCATTCGCATATGTTTTATCAAGAATTTGATAATCTACGTATGGAGCCCATGATTCAAAGCCAGTGTACTTAACTTGGAATGTGTGTTCCCACTTAGTGTCTGCTTTGTCAGTACCATTGCCTGTATATGCACCACCGTCTTTTTGGTTGATGTAAGCAGGGTTATACTCAAGTGCGAAGTCGTTTAGGTTATAACCAACCCATAGGTCAACTTGGTTAGTGTCGTTTGTTTTAACACCTGGAGTTGTGCTGCTAGACGCTGCTTGGTAACGGTAACGAGCTGCAGTATAGAAGTTGCCTTCAGCATACGTTGCTTTTAGGTATGGACGGTATTCCATGTGGTCAGAACCGTTCCAGTATACGAAACCAGGAGTTAACGTGAAGTTATCGTTAATTGCCCAGTTGTAGTTTAGTTCTGTTTCGAAAGCAGCAACGCTTTTACCAGAATTGCTAAACAGTTTATCACCTTGAGCTTGAGTACCTTCAAGGTGGATTTGCCAATCTTCTGCAAAGTCAAAACCAGCACGTACACGAGTTTCGTAAGTTTTAGCTTCTGTTTTGTAAGCACCACGAACGTCAACGTAGTTTGCGCTTGCAGGAAGGGCTACAGCAGCAACAAGTGCAGCCGCTAATGTCATTTTAAAAGTTTTCATGAAAAGCTCCGTATAGAACAGGAATGCCAAAAGGCATTAATTTAACGTGCGAGCGTTTAGGCCACTGCCAAGCATCCTTAGACGCCACACTAAAACTGAGCTCAGCATATTTTGTTGAGCATCATTTTTGTCAGAGGAATGTCAAAGTAGAGTTTGAAGTGATGAGCATCACATCATAATTGAACCACAAGCTAATTTACGGAACAAAATATTCTCAAATCGATAACAAAAATAGATTATACACCTATTTTTGATTCATATTAATCATAAATGAAACCACATTAATCATTAACGATGAATTCATACCATAAATGCGATTACTGATTGGAGTAAGATGTGTGATAGTTGGAGTAATTGTAATCAGATTCATTCACTTGCATTGAGGTGTCATTATCGGAGGTCGTTTGCTGACTCTCTGAAGATTCCGTATTTGGCTGCTCTTTATTCAAAGTGTCTGCATCTTCAAGTGCAAAAAGAGGTAATTCTCTTTTATAAAGCTTGTTTAATGCCTTGATTAGCGAATGTTTCACCATCGGCCCAAACTGAAGTTTTTTAATGACGGGTTTTGCCAACGATTGAAGTCCCACGACGGAGTCCACTCCTAATGTCGAACCCACCGAGTCTCTTGCTGATTTTGCAGCCTCATAACCTAAATAGGCGGACATAAACAGCCAAATATAAGCGATAGCAGCGCCATTAGGCTTAATGTCTCGCCATGCTTCACCTGCATAAAACATAGCTTCCACATTGCCTTTCTCAGCCGCACGTTCTAACCAATAGCAAGCTCTGTCAGTATTTTGTTCAACACCAACACCATTTAGGTAATTCAGACCCAGTTTGGTCATGCCCTCTTCACTTTGCTTTTCCGCGGCTTTTTCAAACCAAAGAGTCGATTGTTTAGGCGATGGTGTTGGGTTATCAGGAGAAATACTCCAGTCGCCCATATAGAGAATGGCCTCTAAATTTCCTTCTTCAGCAACTTCTTGGATGGTAGATACACCTTTGGGAATATTGCGCTCGGTACCTCGCCCATAAATTAAAGCCTTCGCAGCCTCAAATTTGGCATGAGAATCCCCTTCAGTACCAGCAATACAAAGGCGCCAATAGTTTGCTTGCTCACGTAATACCAAGTCTTCGCGCTTTTTATCACTGAGACGAACAATGCCGTACATCGCCGTGACGTTATCCAACTGCGCACCTTTATGGTACCAATACAGCGCTTCTTTCACATTCTTGCGTTCGGCTTCTTTCGCTAAATACAAAATTGTAGGTACATGGCCCGTTTCCGCTTTATAAACACGCTCTTGCCTTTCTTGTTGACGCGCTTTTTCAATAGCACGTCGGTAGGCAGCTTCACGCTCAAGACGCTCTTGCTCCATCCTCTTGCGTCTCAAGGATAACGAGAACATCCAGATAAATGCCAAGATGAGCGAAAGACTGGTTGCACCTATTGCAATAGAAAGTGTCGACATTGATTAATAGCTTTTTGGGTAACGGTTACTCTATATAGTAACGGCAGGAAGGGAGATTAATTAAGTGATATAGGCGATCTATTACACGCTTTTACAACTTAGTTTGGAGAAATGACGTTGGCTGAATATCTGTTTAGAGAAAAAGCCTCGAACCATTGCCGCTTCCTATACCGAGCAGAATGATTCGAGACGGGGTAAATTCTAAGTTATCTTACTTACGGCTGTTAATTGCTTTAACAAACGTTTCCTGAGCACCTTCGACGTTAAGAGCTTTCGCTTCATCTAGCAGGCTCAGAGCTTTAGGGATGTTGTCCTCGGCGACGGCTTTTTGGATCGCACTATGATAATAGCTTGTCGTCTCTGGTTGAATGGTTGCTGGAGCTGCTTTCACACTAGTTGCTACAACGCCAGTCGTTGCCGCTGTAACAGGTGCCACCATGGAATTATCAACTTTTCTAGACCCCAATGTGAGGGTCTCTATTTCTAAATTCAGTTCACCGACATAACTGTGTTTAAACTTAGGGTCAGTCACAATAGGTAACGGCTCCCCGCTTTCTTCTGCTCTCACCTTGGCAGGATGTGGTACTGAAACTAACTGGCCGACATCTGAACTGTTAGTGAACACAATCATGTAAGGTAATGACTGTGCGTCGACTTCAAAACTCGTTACATAACGATTCGCATCGAACATGTCTGAATAGCGAATATTGAATTCATCAAGAGTGATAGTTCTTACCACATTATATTCTTTGTCGAGTAATTGAACTGTCGGTGCTAACACTCGTTTTTTGAGCATTTTACTGCTCAGGGTTACCTTTACTTTGCCAGAACGAGGAGAGAACTCGAACGCATTGAAAAAGCTCTTACCGGTTTTGAACTCCCATACAGGAGATGATTCATCAATTACAAAACCAACATCTTCAGTCTTATCCAACTCCACCCAAGCAAAATCTTTTTTACTGATACAGCAAACGTCTTCTGACTTCATTTGAGCATCTGTGATGGTGGGCTCAACACCAGAGTTACTCGCACAACCAACCACACTTAGTCCAAGTACTAGCGCCAAAATATTTTTGTTCATAATATTCCACCATTTTAGAAAAAGAAGGCAGTCCTTAGACTGCCTTGTTAGATTAAGACTTCATCTAGTAAATTCAACTAGGTTGATTAGAACCAGATTTCAGCTTCGATACCGAATCGAGTATCACTACCTTTCGATGATTGCGACCATCCATAAGAATCATCGCTAGATGACATATAAGCAATGTATGGTTTGATCTGTGGACGTCCCCAGTAGTCTGCATTCACAGTGAAAACAGGTGCTAATGTAGCTGAGTAGAAATACGTTGTATCGTCTGTACGCCATCCCTTAGCTGTTTCGCTTGCCGCTGTTAAAACTGCTTCCCAACGGAAGTTGTCACTTACTCGGTACGTAGGAGTTAAGCCCAAGAATGCGCGAGTTACGCCATCCTGCGCGCCCCAAACCTGGCCACGATCATTGTTATCAATGTTCCAATAAACAATTTCTGAACCAAGTTGAACGTTTTCAGTAATGTTGGCAACACCGTAAGACGTTAAGAATAGAGAGACATCGTCTTCTGCCCATCCACCATTCCAGTTACCGAAGTTTGTACCTTTAGTGGCCGCAATGCCTTTACCATAAGTAACACCCGTTAATGACCAGCCATCAAAACCGTAGTAGTCGCGAGAATAAGTAATACCAGCGCCAATACCATTTTCAGCTGCATCTGGTGTATTAGTATCTACACGATATTGATCTGAATGAGCACGTACTTGGTACTTAAGGTCGAAATCAAAGCTTCCGCCGAGTCCTTTAATACCATATAAGTAAAGGTCTAGTGACGTTAATGTTGTACTACGACCATCATCTAGCGTATTACAGTATTTACCGTTTACAGTCTCGTCATAATCCGGACCGTTATCCGGTGTAACTGTGTTCACACAATAACCATCACCAGGATCAGCAGAAACTACTGCAAAACCTAAGTTATCCGCAAAATCTAGGCCTTTATATTCTACACCCGCACCTAGACCCGAAGACTGCTTCCAATATTCTTTCGTGATAATACCTGCTTGACGGTTCAAGTAACGTTTACCAGCCCAGATGCTGGTGCCTTCAGCAAACATTGAAAGGTCACCAAGCTCTACATACGCTTCTTTAAACTCTAATTGACCTGACGAAAGGTGACTGTCGTTACCGCCTGAAGAACCATAGAAACCACGACCATTACCACCCTCGTTGTTACCATATTCTGTCTTTAGAACGTATTTAGACCAAGCGCCGTTTTCGTAGTTATTGCCTTTAGTTACCGTAAACTCTACTTGGTTAGGGTTACCAGAGAAAGCTGCACCCGCTGCGCGATAGTCACGGCGGTGCTCCCAAGTTTCATTAAGTTGTAGAGACTCACCTACGTTATATAGAAGGTGTCCATAACCGTTAACTTGCCAACCTTCTTGTACTTTGTCTTCCGCCATCACAGCGCCTGAAGCTAAAGCACCCACCACTGCAGCAGCAATTACACTTACTTTTTTCATTAGAAAACTCCGTTTAACTTATCGTTATATTCAATTTCATTTTCCAAAACGCCGCAGAGGCAGTACTGATGCGTTTAGGTCTGAAATATTTATCGGTTTAGGGTCCCGAGTTGATTGAACGGTGTCAGATTAACCAAGTAGTAAGTGCGATACGTCCTCCACCCTGAAGATTGTTAAGGGGGATGAGAAAGGATGAGAAAAATAACCGTATGGTGTTTTTTAAGGATAAGTCACAAAAAAAGGGGGGAGGAGTAGCGGATTTGGTAATGTTTTGACGCACAAAATACGTCTTACATCACTTTTTACAAAATAACGCCAAATAAACTGAAATTAAATTACATTTAAAATTCTGTGATCTTAACTTGACCTAATGTTTACAAAGCTATTAACTATTGAAAGTTAAGTAATGTCATTCACGAACAAATAGAAAAAAATCTTATGACACAACATCAATCAAGCCCATATCCATTAGGGGCGACGCTGGATATACGAGGATGTAACTTCGCGATCCATGCTCCAGATTGCCCAGATATCCAATTAGCTCTCTTTGATGACAACGATAATATTCAATTGTTCCCACTCCCTAATGAATATGCTGGAGTAAGGCATACCCACATTAGCGAAGTCAAGGCTGGGCAACGTTATGGTTTTGTCATAGAAACGTGTGAAGAGCGTCATTTCATATCAGATCCTTACGCAAAATCGTTGGACAAAGCCCTGCACTATATTCCGCCATTTGATGCATCAAAAAGCTTTGAACTACCGAAATGTGTGGTCATTGCTGACGACTTCGATTGGCAAGACACTAAGCTACCAAGAATCCCTCGCGAAGAAATGGTGCTGTTCGAAACTCATGTAAAAGGCTCCACTAAGCTCAATGAGAAGGTCCCATCGCAGAATAGAGGTAAGTATCTAGGCTTAGTCAGCGAAGAGATGCTGAAGTTTTATAAGCAGCAAAATATCAATTCTATACAATTGCTCCCTGTCGCTGCCTGTATGCATGAACCTCACCTGCTCAACATGGATAAAGTTAACTATTGGGGCTATAACCCATATGTCTTTATGGCACCAGATCCGCGCTATGCAGATTCAGATGCTGTCCTAGAACTAAAATCAGCTATTCGTGAACTTCACCGCCATGGTATTGAGGTCATTCTTGATGTGGTCTACAACCATACTGCAGAGGGTGGAGATAACGGAGCGGTCTTCAATCTGAAAGCCTTGGATTCTAAATTCTATCTACGCCATGGTGAGTTCTTTGCAAACTTTACCGGTTGCGGAAACACGGTTGACCTCAATTATCAGCCAGCACTCAACCTTGTTATGGATACACTCCGTTATTGGGTTCAAGAGTTCAACGTCGATGGCTTCCGTTTTGACCTTGCTGCGACACTCGGTCGTAACGGAGATAACTTTAACCGTGACGCTGCCTTCTTTAGAGCTGTCGCGCAAGATCCTGTATTAAAACAGACTAAGTTAATTGCAGAGCCATGGGATATCGGTCCTAATGGTTATCAAGTCGGTAACTTCCCATTTGGTTGGAATGAGTGTAATGATCGCTTGCGAGACATTACGCGCAGTTTCTGGCGGGGCGATCAAGGTTACTTGAAAGAGTTCGCTACCCGATTAATGGGTTCTCGAGACCTATATAGTGCGGCAAATTGGCCATATAAACTGACCGTGAACTACATCACCTACCACGATGGTTTCACTATGCAAGACTTGGTGTCATACAAGCATAAGCATAATGAGGCCAATGGTGAACAAAACCGTGATGGACACGGTGATAATCGCTCAGACAATTATGGCGCAGAGGGCGACACAGACAACCCAGTCATCTTGGCAACTCGCGAGAAGCAAAAGCGTAACTTTATGGCAACGCTGCTCTTCTCGTTTGGTATTCCCCATATTTTGACCGCAGATGTGCTCTCACACACGCAAAAAGGTAATAACAACGCCTATTGCCAAGACAATGAGATCAGTTGGTTGGACTGGAGCTCAAGCGAACCAAAAGAGCACTTCAGACAATGGCTAGCTGACATGCTTGCCGCTCGCCAGGAGTATATGGTGCCTTTCATCCGCGCATTTAGCGGCGAGAAGCGTAACGACAATCGCATTTTCTGGAGCCGTGTGGATGGAAAATTAATGAGCATGGAAGATTGGAATCGACTTAGTAGCGTCGCACTACATATTGGTATTGGGGATGACGGCGATGAGATGGTTTACTTAATTAACCAAACCAAAGCACCTGCTCGTTTTACCTTGCCAAACGATCGAAACCAGACTTGGAAGACCATTTGCGATACTCATATTGCAGAGTCTGAAGTAGGACATGCTGAAGGTGAAATACTTCAAGCTCCAATGTCGATGGCTATTTTGCACTTTTCTCCAACAGATTCATGATCTAACGTTAGTCCATTCATCAATAAGAGGTTGTTTTTCAACCTCTTATTTTTATCAATTGATCTCTACTAACTTTACGTCAAATAATTGTTTTGTATCCCTTATCTAAGACGTAGTACCATTTCCGCATGCTCAAATGGTTTAATACAATATGTCTCTGCCGAAAATCCTACTACGAGCCCTAAAACCGCTCACTTTTGCTCTTATTGCAGCGCTTATTTTTATCTCCTATCAGCAATATCAACATTCTCTTCAACTCGCGAAATCTCAATCTCAGTCCAATGTGAAAATGGCAACGGCACTAGTTTGGTCACAAATTGAAGCGACCTTTGCAAAAGTGGATTTACTGCAAAAGAATATTGACGACGCACGTTTTGCTTCACTTGTTACGCAAACACTAGACAACACGTACCTGTATAAAAGTATTAGTGTGTTCGACCCGATCGCTCAAACCTATGTCGATAATCATGGAGAAGGTATTAGCGAGCAGACAAAGTCATCGATTCAGTGGCACTCCTTCGATGCTCTTTCGCACCAGTATGCTGTTTCGACCCTATATCAAAAGCAAGATGGGCTCTGGGTATTTGCTATCAAACAGCAACTTAGTCACCCCAGGCTAGAAGTCTGGTTTGAGGTAGACGCTCAGCATATCACCCAATATCTCGCGAATATGAAAACGCTTAAAGAAGGCTATGTATTCGTAATAGATGGCACTAATGGCCGACTTATTTTCCATCCTAATCCTCTGAGAATCGGCACAGAATCCATCAGCTACCTAAAGGGTCTAGAACAGAAGATCACCTATGGACAAACTAGAGGTAGCTACGAATACCACTACAATGGCGAACTCAAAGTCAGTATGTTTGACGCAAGAAACCCAATGAAATGGATATTCGTTTCTGGAACGAGTCGAGCAGATATTCTGTTTACGTCTTATCAGATTTCACTCACCGCTTTGGTCATATTAGCGCTGTTATCGCTGGCTCTATCTATTAACTACATCAGTTACCAGCTCAACCACTCTTTAGCAAGACTCAACCAGGCGCCTGACATTGCTCATTTTAAACACGATCTTCGCGCCATCTTTGACCGTTTTATCTTCCACAAAGGCGTACAATTTTGTCTATACGAACAAGATACTGGGAGCTTTAAAACCGTCGACTTTCATGGCAATACCAAAGTTATTCATCAATGCCAGTCATTGCCGTCCATCTTCACCTCACGTCAATTGAACTATGTATATAACAGTAACAATGATGCGTTGGCGCGAAAGCTTCAAGTGAATGGGCGTCATTACATATTGCCTATATTTCAGAGGGATACCCTAATTGGCGTGATATACGTTAAGAGTGCGTTTTTTGCCTTTGATGGCGTAATAAGAGCTATTCGAGATTTCTCTGAAGTCGCTCTTTCAAACTTATTGCTGTTCCAATACCTCAACGATAAGGATTCACTTACTGGACTGGACAACAAGCTCACCATGCGTTCAGAGTTGACCCAGCAACTCAGAAATTCTAGCGCTTACTTTGCTTTGATCGATATAAATGGATTAAAAAGAATCAATGCTGACTATGGCGATATGATTGGCGACACGATTATTCTGTATGTAGCAGACATCATCAAACGCAGCTTCCCAAAGCCAAAGTCACATTGCATTGCTCGCTATGAAAGCGGACTATTTGCGGTACTATTCGAGGCAAACGACAACGTCGATGCGAAAAAGCAGCTTGAATGGTTAAGACAGCTGATAGAAAAGCTACCTTTGAACATTCATGATGAATGGATTACAGCAACCGTCTCTATTGGCGTTACAGCAACAGGAGATAGTACAGATGGCATTATTGGTAGAGCTACTCAAAGCCTACAGCAGGCAAAACTAAAAGGTCGTAATCAAGTCCACATTCATCAAGCATAAAAAAAGCCCCTCGGTTGAGGGGTTATTTTTATTTAGAATACACCAAGCATCTCGCATAAGTACTTAGCGGCAGGACCTAACCTCGTATTGGATTTCCACAGCACATCCGCAGAGTTCATCATTTCATAGCGCTGGAATTCAGGCCTAAAATCAATCAAGGTACCCATCGCCTGCTTTTCAACAGTGAAATCTTTAGGCACTATCGCCCAGCCGATACCCTGCTCCACCAGCTTGATCACATCTTCTTGATCGTCAGCTTGCCAAATATCTTGAGAAAACGCGCCCTGAGCCTGAAGCACCGTATTCTGCATCATGCTGCGACACACAATTTGTCGTTCGCCAATAAGGGTTTCATTGCTCACTTGCTGCATGTCGGCAAAAATCGAATCCGGGCTACAAATACACACCCACTCGATATTAGCGATAGAAACAAAGTCTAGCCCTTCTGGCACCGCGTCGGCCGCTAGGTTGAAACCAAGTTCCACTTCATCTTTGATAATCGCGTTAGTGAGATGGTGTGCTGCAAGCCTCGAAACATCAACTTGTGTGAAAGGAAAGCGTTGAGACATTTTCTCAATTGCGGATTCCAACAAAGAGAATGGTAGTAAAGGGTCAATGGCGATCTTTAATGTATCTTCAACACTATCAACACTAGCTTGTGAGTAATTACGAATTCGTTCAGCTTGTCTTAAAAGCACCTTAGCTTGCGACAACATTCGCTCGCCTTGCGGCGTCAGCTTAGGGTACTTGGTACTGCGGTCGAAAAGCGTAATCCCGAGATCGACCTCCAGATTATTGACACCAATGCTCACTGAGCTTTGGCTTTTTCCTAAATGCCTCGCAGCAGCAGAAAATGAGCCTTGTTCTGCCGCAGCGACAAAAGCAACAAGCTGTTCAATATTCAGCATACCCAACCCTTTGACTATATTATTAACAAGCGCACCATCGTAAAACAATAGCACAAAAATTGCACCCAAAGATAAACCAAAACAATAATGCCAGTACCGATTATTTGCGCTATAAATCAATAAAATGGCTTAGCTGGCATCTAGAAAGCTTCTCCAAAACGAATATAAAAGCTGGTATTTCCCATCTTTGATACCGCCGCGTCTACGCCAACAGTAAATCGCTCTTTGGCATTCAATAGGTAACGAACACCGACGCCAGCCGACGGCACAACTTCAGACTGAACCGAGTGCGTGTAGTACCGGTCCTGATTACCTATCACCGCCGCACCAGCGAAAGCCACACCGCTCCAGAGTGTGGAGAACTTATGCCTATATTCAATTTCAGCTTGGTACACTGAACTGCCTCGGTATTTATTCCAATCGGCACCACGTAAACTGGGGGTCACAAACTCATATTCTGGCGCATCACCTAACATTTCCTTACCCATAACTCGGTACGCCAGCACATCATCTCCAATTGGGAAATATTGACTAATTTCTGCATCCAGTCTGGTAAAGCGTTTGCCCGTCCGTTTGTCTCTTGAGTAGTGCAAGGTACTCAAATCGACGTTTAATCCCTGCGTCGCCCCCATCATATTATCGCGAGAGTCGTAGGTCATAAGCAGTCCAAGCGCGCTATTGCTGCCACTCATTTCTTGCTCAAACGCTTTTTTAATTTCTGGATCGGTATGCTCATTAAGGCTTGCGTTACCACCACTCCACAAACCTTGCACCCCCAAATACAGATCATCAATGATTTGCTTACGTACCTCTGCGTAAACAAAGTTAGAGTAGGATGAATATTGAGCGGCTTTAGGTAACTGCATTCCGACGCGCCCTGTGTATTTCAAATTGAGACCAAAGTGTCCAGCATAGAAACCCGCACGCCACGCATCATGCGCGAAAACATGTTCATGTCCTATGATTGCCATGCCACTGCCAGTATCAGTGTATTGACCGTAAAACATACTGGTAGAGGGGTTTTTAGCGCCTTCGGCTCGGTCGTGAAGGTACATGGCATTAACGCCAAGACCCAGACCAAGTGCATCATCAGTAATTGGAACAGGAAATGCGGCGAACTTGCGGTCAGGAAGCTCATCTGATGTTTCCACCGACTCTTCGGGCTTGTCCTGACTCTCTGTTGAAGTCTTCGATTCGCTCGCGTCGCAATAAGGGGCAAAAGCTAGTATTGATATAGCCATCAAAGTCGATGAAAAGTTTGGCGTGTTCAAATGAAATCTCTGTGCGTTATTGAAAATCGTACGTAGCACTTAGATTCCATTCTTTTGAGACCACTTAGGCTCATTGAGTGCAGTTTGGTGGAGGTATCACCAATCGACGTCCTACTAAATATTAGTTTGAGGAAAAAGACCAAGTATCCGCATAGTTAATAGGTAATTTTCAAAACTGGCAATTCAGAACAAACAATAGTCGATCATATATATATTAATAACACACCAAATGAGCAACGCATTCATTGAAGTTATTGAAAACGTATATTTAGATCATATTCTTACGAAAATATGGCATTAGAGTCATCACTCCTCCGACCAATTCGAAAATATAATAGATCGATCTTCAAAATGTAATATTTTTTTTATAAAGTTTGCGCAATTCGATGAGATGTGAAGGAGAGCACATTGTGAATTCAAAAAATGTAATGCGAAGCCCTGCGGATAGATTGAGACATACCATTTTGTTCGAGCTATTACTGTTACTTATTGCAGCACCAATTTGTATGTTTGTTTTCGGAGCTAACGTCAAAACCGCAGCGTTAACTGCATTTTCGCTGTCGTTGATCGCTATGGTCTGGAACTACATTTACAATTATGCTTTTGATCGAGCTTTGATTTACTTACGAGGGACATCAAAAAAGACCCCCACTCAACGTGTCTACCACGCATTACTGTTCGAGTTAGGGTTACTAGTCGCGACTATTCCATTGTTGGCATGGAGCTTAAACCTATCATTAATCGATGCCGTGCTAGCTGACTTGGGCTTCGTAATTGTGGCTCTATTTTACGCCTATTTCTTTAATCTGGTTTACGATGCAGTATTTCCGATCGTCGACCACAACAATGACAAGCATGCATTGTAATTTTTTGATTAAATTCCATATTAGTATTGCGGCGAAGATTGCAATCAATCCATAACATAGGCAATCTAGTGTACGCTAAACTATTAGAATAATTCTGCTAGGATAAAATAAAATGAAAGCTTCTAAGATTCTTGCTTGTGCATTACTCGCCGGTTGCAGCACCATGGCTGTTGCTGATGTGACGATCAAAATCCCAGACTCTGTTGATCTACTATCAGTCAATGCTGGAGACCCAGTTACAAAATCCAACGGTTTCTTCTCTTCTGGAAAAACTGCTACGCTTCCAGATGGTGTAAATCAAATTGTATTTCGCTTCGAGCCTTTGTTTGATTTGAATCGAGAAGAACGTGTTACGGTTCCAAGCAAAGCAATCATCGCTCGATTTGATGCTAGCAATACAGAACTCACTCTAGAAGTGCCCACCTACCAGAATGAACGCCAGGCTAAAAAGGACATTGATAGCTTTAAATGGTCTTTGGTCGACGCTGATGGCAATGCTATTCCAGTGACTCAGGATAAACTGATTAAGGACGGTATGCAGATAGGTCGTGATTACGACCGAGAAGCCGAGGATTACAACCGTAAAGGTGGCGTAGCCGCTATCGCTGTAGCAGGCACTGTTTCCGCAGTAACGCTACCCGCAACCTTACCTGCAAATTCAGCAAACGCAGAAATCGCAGTACCAGGTGGCGCAGCAGACAATACGGCTGAAGAGATGCTAATCTTTTGGTACAACAAGGCAGATGCTGACACTAAAGCCCGCTTTAAAGAATACATCAGCAGCAACTAATCTACCTTATTCAAAAGCCGCTCTTAATGGAGCGGCTTTTTCGATCATACGAGAATAATACGTGAAAAAAATTGTCCTATTGGGTGACAGCTTGACGGCTGGATGGGGTTTAGCCACAAATCAAAACTGGTCAGATAAACTCATTGCAGCCCATCCAGATATTGAGTTTATCAACTGTGGTGTACCCGGTGACACGACAACAGGAATGCTATCTAGATTCAAACAACAAGTTTTAGACCAAGCTCCTGATGCCGTTGTTCTATTTGGCGGGCTGAACGACCTCAACTGGGGCACAGATATCAGTGTGGTTGCCAGTAACCTCAACGCTATGATTGCCCAGTCTCAACATCATGGTATTCAACCCATTTTAATCGTCACTTCTGCTATCGACCCAGTTGGTTCGCTCCCAATGTTTGGCAATCGTAAAGACACCGTTGAAGCCATACGTAGTGCTATTAAGCAGTTGAGCCAAAAACATGTCGAAAAGTTGAAAGCAATGTACAGCAGCGGAGAGAATGGGCTTGAGATCGTGGACATCTACCAAACGTTTGAACAATATGCATGCGAAAGAGGCTACGCATCGCTATACCAAGCCGATGGTATTCATTTGTCACCGCTTGGCGCTCAGCTTATCTATAATGCGCTGGACGAAATAAACTGGTAAGCAAAAGGGTCATCAGTACACACTGATGACCCTTTTGTATTTACGACCTATTTGATTATTTAGTCAACTCGATGACGTTAGACTATGCCCAAAAGCTCATTGCAATTATGGTCAAGGCACCGATACAAGCGATATTCAAGATAATACCAATACGCATCATCTCTTGCTGTTTAATATGACCAGAGGCAAAAACAATCGCATTCGGAGGTGTCGCCACCGGAAGCATAAACGCACAAGAGGCTGCCACTGCAATTAACACCGACAAAATCACCGGTGACATTCCAAACGCTTCAGCGACACTCGCAAAAACCGGAATCAGCAGCGCCGCACTCGCTGTGTTACTGGCAAACTCAGTTAAGAAGACCACAAACGCCGCAATCACCAAGATAATCACCAACATGTTGAACTGAGAGATCATGTCACTTAATTCATTGGCAAGAAAAACACTCGTTCCCGTTGCTTTAAGGACATTACTCAAACAGATACCACCACCAAACAGCAGTAAGACACCCCAGTCTGCGGTCTTCTCAATATCCTTCCAATGAACTACTCGAGCAAAGTTCACCGCAACAATAGCGCCAAGAGCAACAATGGTGTCAAATTTCGCATACCCGCCCAACATTGCATTGATCGGTTTGCTGAATATCCACAAGAATACCGTAAGACCAAAGATAAGCAGAGTAACTACTTTTCCTTTATCCCAATTCACTTGCTCATGATTGATTTCGAACTCACCATCAAGCTTAGGTTTTAATACAAAGAACAAGACAGCTAATGCAATAGGGAGCAGAATGATTGATGTTGGTAAGCCAAATGCCATCCAGTCAGTAAAAGAGAGCCCTACCTCTGCCGCGGCGATCGCGTTAGGTGGACTTCCAACCATTGTTGCAATACCACCAATACTCGCGCTATAAGCAATGCCAAGTAGTACAAAAACGTACGTGTTATGGCCGCTTTCTTCATTTACTTTACTTAATACACCAAGCACCAATGGCAACATCATTGCCGCGGTAGCAGTATTACTGATCCACATAGATAAAAGTGCGGTGACGCCAAACAGCATGAACACCGCAACGCTCATCTTACCTTTTGCCATTACTAGCACTTTATCGGCAATAACCTTGTCTAAGCCTTGCCTATGCATAGCGGCTGCTAGT
Source organism: Vibrio mediterranei (assembly GCF_013364395.1). Lineage (NCBI taxonomy): Bacteria > Pseudomonadati > Pseudomonadota > Gammaproteobacteria > Vibrionales > Vibrionaceae > Vibrio > Vibrio mediterranei. The sequence continues at coordinate 115,900 of NZ_JABXGK010000008.1, forward strand.
GCAAAACCACCCAAGAACAAAAATATGATGGAATTGGCAAAGTTATTTAAAGCGGTCTGCGTATCAAACACACCGAACAAAACCGCAATCACCGGCACCAATATAGCAGTCACAGTCACGTGAAGCGCTTCGGTCAGCCACAGCACAGCAATAAACGCTAAGATACTAATTCCCAGCACGACACTGGGTTCAAATGGTAAGGTGTTATAGAGCACAGCAAACAGCACGACGTCGGCAAGAATAATCATGCTGTTACGGTTAAAGAACCACTCTCGGGTATTGGAGGGTAAGGGGACACTATCGTTTCTATTCATTATTATGGCTTCCTTTGATTAGACGGGCGAAAGCGACCTTGAAACACGCTTCAATGTCGCGGCCCTAACGCCATAAACGAGATAATGAAACCGGAAGTTAGATTCGATCAGAAGGCTGACTGTATCCGATGTAGTTATATTAAAGAGGATACGACACTGATACTCAGTTTCTACGCTTATGGGACCAAGTTATGATCCCATATAGAAAACCAAGCGCATAATGAAAAATTATCAATCTGTTAACCACATCAACAATATGGATATAATTACAACATCTTGATTTTATTAAGCACCAATCAGCTTATCAAAGCTCGATTTTGCCTCCTGACATTGCATAACCCGACCATGTCCTTGTCCATGTGTAGTGACCAACTCTACATTGACCATCTCTTGCGCTGCTTTCTTCGACACGGAATATTTAGTGAAACGATCCTTTTCATCATGAACGATAATAGTTGGCGCATTGCGAAGCGCTAATTTGTTATAGGGATCGATGGTTTGCAGAGGGTATTGATATTGGGTTTGAATATCATCGACTACCGCTTCAAACAAACGCATCGAATAGCCAGAACGCGCGACGCTACCAAACAAATTATCAAGATAGTCGAGAACCGGCGCGATAAGCAGCAAAGGTTTATCATGAAGTTTCGCGTGCTTACATTCAATCGCCGAAGCCGTGCCCATGCTATGCCCAACTAACCCAGCAACATCGTCTTCATTATCCAGCAGACCTTCTAAACCGCCAACAAAGGCAGGAATATGCCCAAACGCACCTTCACTCTCACCATGAGCAGGATGGTCATACGCAAGCGCAGTAAACCCTCGACTTGCGATGTGCTCCATTAGTGGGAAGAATTGGCTTGCCGTACCAGACCAACCATGAGTCAAAATCCACACAGGACCTGTACCAAGACGATATGTCTTTAACATACCTTCTGGCGTCGCGATCTCACCCTTTACCAATCCCTGAGGCTCAGAATTCTTTGGTTTAGAACGAACAGGCGTCAACAATAGTTTCTTCGCAGTGTTCTTCGCATGATTAGGCGCCAACTTATGATGAGCGCGCGTTGTAAGGTTAATCATGCGCTTTTTAAAACTGAATTTATTAGAAGTGTTGAAGTAAATTTTGTCACTCATGACTGACTCTTCCTTGCAGCACGATTCGAACGGTCGTGCTTTTTTATCTTAAAAAAATGTCTATTAGCTCGACCAAGACTCAAAAGACTTAGTCACACTATTCCAAAACCTTTGGCTACTTTCTTCTTGCCCAACGAGGGAGTAAAAAACATGCGCACTAAGATAGTGCCCATAAAGTTCAAATGCCGCTTGCTTAACATCCAGATCTTTTTTCAACTCACCAGTTTTGACGGCCTTCTCGATTTGTATCGTTAAGTAGCTGATCCAGCGATAAATCGCCTTGCGTAGAGAAACTTGCAGTTCGTCTTGACGATTATCACGCCAAGCATCGATAAACATACAGCTGCCTTGGAAAGATTGATTCCAACACATCCAGTTATCAATCAAATGCTTAAGCTTATCAATAACCAACTCATGCTGATACTCTCTTACAGGGGCAATCACACGAGTCTGGAACGTAGCGTCGGCATACTCAACCACCGCTACCTGTAGGTTCACTTTGGAATTAAAATGCGCAAATAGACCACTCTTCGACATCTGACACTGCTTAGCCAGCTCACCGATCGTCAGGCTTTCTAAGCCTTCACGACTCGCTATGCCGAACGCTTGATTAAGAATGTGCTCTTTGGTCAGCTTACCTTTGCCCATTTAAATCTCTAATAAAACGAATACACCACCAATTTAGCACGGTCGTACTTTTTTGCAATCCTTGATTTATTGGGATGAGAAGATGTGGAATAATTATTCAATGCTACTGCGCTGATAATATGGAATGTTTATGGACTCTTTGGTCGACCAACTGCTGTTTTCTATCACCATCACGGGCCCAATTTGTCTTATGATCATTTTGGGAGTAGTGTTCAAACGAATCGGTCTGATCAACGATAATTTTATCGACGTGGCGTCTAAGTTAGTCTTTAAAGTTACCCTACCCGCCATGCTATTTTTAAGCATCGTCAACTCCGAGCACAATTTCTCCGCAGCGAGCCAATTCATTACTTTTAGTATTATTGCCAATATACTGTTCTTCATTTTCACATACACCTCCGTTGGCGCCATGTTTCGTCACTCCACGGATAAAGGCGTCATTATTCAAGGAAGTTTTCGAGCTAATACCGGGATTATAGGCTTGGCTTACGTCGCCAACGCATACGGAGAAAAAGGGGTCGCTTTAGCGGCTATCTATGTTGCTGTCACTACCTTTATTTATAATGTTCAAGCGGTTATTTGCCTTACCCCAAAAGGCACAGACTCTGGTGTTTCAGCCGGAAAAATCATGCTGACTACATTGACCAAAAACCCATTAATTATCGCAATTGTGTCTGGTCTGGTATTCTACATGTTGTCGATTCCCGTGCCTGATATAGCCATTGATGCCGGCAATTATTTCGCCAGAATGACACTGCCATTAGCCCTCCTTTGTACCGGAGGGTCGCTAGACTTAAGCTCGATGAAAAAAGAACAGAAACCAGCATGGCTCGCCAGTAGTTACAAACTTATTTTGGCTCCATTTGTGGTGACAACAGCAGGCTACTGGTTCGGTTTTAGAGGTTTGGAGTTAGGCATTCTATTTTTTATGAGTGCATCGCCAGTCGCTGCTGCAAGCTACGTCATGGCTCGCTCTATGGGAGGAAACTCAGTGCTTGCAGCGAATATTATCGCACTGACAACAGTGCTTTCGACGCTTACTTGCACTGTCGGTATCATTATTCTGACCTCTTTACACGCTATCTAAAGCAAACAGAGCTAAATACCATTACAATCATTCAAAAAGTCATAACCTGAGCCTGTTTTAATTTATTGTCATTCTATCGGCTCAATCTAGGTTTGGAGATAAACATGAACAAAGACCTTATTATCAACGCGCTACAAAAAGTACGTGAGCAAAAACCACTTGTCGTCAATATTACGAATTTTGTTGTCATGAATAGCACCGCCAATGCACTTTTAGCGGTAGGTGCTTCGCCAATCATGTCACACTCAAAGCAAGAAATGGCGGAAATGATGTCATTCGCAGGCGCACTAGTCATCAATATTGGAACTTTAGATAGTGTGTGGCGTCCTGGTATGTTCTTCGCCGTAGAACAAGCCAATGAAAATAATAAGCCAGTTGTACTCGATCCTGTTGGATGTGGCGCAACCAAATTAAGAACCTCAACCGCTCGTCAACTTGCAGAACTCGCTGACAACTTAATCATTCGTGGTAACGCATCAGAAATCATTGCCATGGCAGGGGAAAAATCACAAAACAAAGGTGTCGACGCACTGGATTCAAGTGAGGCAGCTTTATCTGCGGCGCGCGCATTAGTAGAAGCCTACAACTGCTGTGTCGTAATCTCAGGTGAAACCGACTACGTCGTCAATAAAGAAGCCACTCACGCACTGAGTAATGGTCATGAGATGATGCCTTTTGTCACCGGTATGGGGTGCTCACTATCAGCGGTAACAGGGGCATTTGCTGCGGTTGGTGAAACCACAGGCCTCGCGGCTGCGGCAATATTTGCCATCGCAGGTGAAATCGCGGCAGAGCAATCAAAAGGCCCAGGTTCACTGCAAATGAATTTGCTTGATGCTCTGTATCAGCTTAGTGATGAAGAAGTGCTACGCCGTCTCCACATTAAAGAGTGTTAAGGACAAACGATGACTCGCAACCCTTATCGACTCTATCTTGTAACAGACGAAAACCAAGACCTCGATGCGTTAATAGAAGTCGTGAAGCAGGCTGTTGAAGGTGGAGTGACAATGGTGCAAATACGTGAAAAGCATCATGATATTAGGACCTTCATCACCAAAGCAGCAGCTGTCAAAAAGGTGCTTGAGGGTACTAACGTTCCATTGATCATCAATGACCGAGTAGACGTCGCCCTTGCCATCGATGCAGATGGCGTGCATTTGGGACAGACCGATATGCCAGCGACCCTAGCTCGAACCCTTATCGGTGAGGATAAGATTCTTGGTCTTTCTATTGAAAGCGAAACGCAACTGCAACAAGCGAAACAGCTTCCAATCGACTATATTGGGCTAAGCGCCATATTCTCAACGACAACCAAAACCAACATAAAAACTGAATGGGGGCTTGAAGGGCTTACGAATGCACTTCAACAGATAGAGCTACCTATTGTTGCTATTGGTGGTATCAACGAATCAAACTTGTTAGATGTAGCAAAAACTGGTGTTCATGGTGTCGCGATCGTTTCAGCAATTAGTCATGCCGGCTCACCCAAACAAGCAGCTCAGCAACTGTTAACTCTTATGGAAAAGGCCGAGTAAGGAATCGAATGCACGATAAACTGTCCACATCCGCACTAGCAAAAAGTCGAAACCAAGAGTCTAAAGTACTGTTTACGCTTTTGAAGCGCGCAGGTTATATCAGCTGGCACGAGTCCAGTTGGTTACTGACTGACATTGGGCATCGTTTCGGCGGTGACTATGTGGACAGTGAAAAATATGGACGCTTTATCGTGTGGCCGTCAAACCTTGTAATCGACGATACACTTATTAGTGACTCAACACTGACTGCAACACAACTTGGTGAACACTTTGCGCTTCCGGCTAAAAAGATCAATCTTCTACTTAGTGAGCTAGGTTGGATAAAGCGTGACGATAGCCAATGGAAGGCGACGGCCATTGGCCTTCGCGCTGGTGCTCGTCTTCGTAAAGATAAACAGAACAACAATGAGTTTGTGGTTTGGCACCCCTCTGTATTGCGCCACGCTCGATTAAAACAGTCCGTCATCGAATTTAAAGGTCACGATGCAGAAGCGCACTCTACTGAAAAATCCTTCTCGAGTTTTCGGCAAAAATTCGCGGCAAAGCACCGCACTCTCGATGGTCATTACGTTCAATCGAAAGGCGAGCTAATTATTGATAACTGGTTATATATGGCAGGCGTTGTTCATGCTTATCAACGGCAATTACCCATAGAACAAGATGTCGTGAGTGATTTTTACTTACCACAAGGGAAAGTCTACCTACAATATTGGGGATCAGATAGCGATGTAGCAGACGACAGAGTCATTGAACACACACGTGCGCTTTATCAAGAGCATGACCTGAGTCTTATTGAAATATTCCCAGACGATATTCAGAATTTGGATGAGCTATTACCGAAAAAATTAAAGCCGTTTGGTATCAAAGCATACTGATTGGCTCTAATCGCAGTAATCAAGCCTTCGCTAAAAGTAACAGAGGCACGAGTTGCGCCCATGCTGCCCACCAATCATAAAAGGAGTGGCCGCAACCACTGCACTATAGCTTTCTTTCAACGAGTTCGCCGATGACTCTCCTTCAGCACTGGCCACCAACTGGGTTTCACTGGTAGTAATCAAAATACTGGTTGTTCTGATAAACGCATCTTTATATGCGGGTAGAGCTTTCACCTCGGCTAAATCGAAACTTGCAGCTTCGAAGTTTTCATACGGACCAATCAAGCAACGATCTCCGTCTATTTCAGGTTTTAACCATATCGATTTACTGACATTTTGCTGCAAGTTGCTAGGCACTGCACGCAAACTTCCCGATTGAACGAACCCACATTGTATCCAGAAAGACTTATCACTCTCGCTTGGCACACCGCGTCCCCATAACCCTTCTCCAATAGGACATTCACTTTCTAAGACTGGAAAAGGTAGGTTTACTTTGTTGGCACTGTCACAGACGTAAGGTTGCGTTTCGGCTAGAGCTGGATTCGCAAATAGAAACATTAGTGTCGTCAACAAGAATGAAATGACTGTTTTCATGAGTTTGCTCCCTTACACCAAATTAGACAGATTCCTTCATCTAAGCCTAGGAGGTCTGAAAACATTGTCAAAAGTCTATTTTTTAACCACAAGCTCTTCATCAGATTCGAGTTAGCTCACAACGAAAATGTTGAATAACCTTTAAAATATCGTATCGCAATTGTTAGCGCCTGATTTTATTTAGCTTTTGAAGGATCAAAACATGATGAAAAAAAGTCGATGGCAGACCCTTTTTGTACTCCCTTTTATCGCCACGTCTACTTTCGCTTCGGAAACGGTATCTTCGGATACCTTTAACTTCACTCAATCCACAGTAGGTTATGCAGCATTACTTATTTTTGGTATTGCTTATACCCTTGTCATGATGGAGGAATACCTTAAATTACGTAAGTCAAAACCTGTTCTGCTCGCAGCAGGCTTAATTTGGATAATAATCGGATTAGTCTATAAAGACCTTGGTCAAATAGAAGTCGCAAAATCCGCACTAGAACATAATCTACTTGAATACGCCGAGCTCTTACTTTTCTTATTGGTCGCAATGACCTACATATCGGCGATGGAAGAGCGGCGACTATTCGATGCGCTTCAATCTTGGATGGTCGGAAAAGGCTTTAACTTTCGAACCTTATTTTGGTTAACAGGTATCCTCTCTTTCTTCATTTCCCCTATTGCCGATAACCTCACCACCGCATTATTAATGTGTGCCGTCGTGCTTAAAGTGGGGGGAAGCAATCTACGATTTGTAAATATTGCCTGTATTAACATCGTGGTCGCAGCTAATGCGGGCGGTGCATTCAGCCCATTTGGTGATATTACCACCTTAATGGTTTGGCAAGCGGGGCATGTGTCTTTCTCCGAATTTATGCCTCTGTTCGTCCCCTCAGTGATTAACTACATTGTGCCTGCCGTGATCATGTCGCTGTTTGTTCCTAAGACACAACCTGATGCGGTCCATGCTCACGTAGAACTAAAACGTGGAGCGTTTCGCATTGTTGGACTCTTTATTCTCACCATTGCAACGGCCGTTGCCTTCCACGCAGTGCTTCATTTCCCTCCGGTCATGGGCATGATGATGGGACTAGCTTACCTACAGTTCTTCGGGTTCTTCCTGCGTAAAACGTTGCCTCGCTCCATTGCTAAGAAGAAAGCCATCGCTATAGCAAACAACGACGAAACCGCACTGAAACGACTAGGTTCCATCGTACCGTTTGATGTATTTAGACGAGTCTCTCATGCCGAATGGGATACATTGCTATTCTTCTATGGCGTGGTGATGTGTGTCGGTGGGTTAAGTTTGCTAGGTTATCTAAGTGTGGTCTCAGAAATCATGTATACCCAATGGGATCCCGTTTGGGCCAACGTGATGGTAGGTATTCTTTCGGCCATCGTCGATAACATTCCAGTAATGTTTGCGGTATTGACTATGAACCCAGAGCTCTCTATGGGCAACTGGCTGCTCGTAACGTTAACGGCAGGTGTCGGCGGTAGCTTGCTGTCTATCGGTTCAGCAGCTGGCGTTGCATTAATGGGTGCTGCCCACGGCAAATACACTTTCTTCGGACATTTGAAGTGGATGCCGGTGATTGCCCTCGGCTACGCTGCCAGTATTCTCGCTCACCTTTCGATGAACGGAGGACTGTTCTAAACCGATTGTCGAAGGCATTATTGTAAAATACAAAGACCGCTATCCTAGTTTGACTGGGATAGCGGTCTTTTTTAAGTCAACCATCATTTCTGGCGAAACACCCAAATAGGTCCAATCAGCAAGAACTGTAAATCATCAAAAAACGATGGCTTTTTTCCTTCAATCTTGTGTCCAACAAACTGCATTATCCAAAGTACCACAAACATACCAATACAGACGGTAAGCACCGACATTCCCAGCATTGCAGCGAAGGTAATAATTGCCAAACATGCAAGAGTAAAGATCAGCATCTGAATAAATACAGACCGTGATAAACGAAAATAGAAAACCATCACAGGTAGCATCACAATCCATACCCAGTTAATAGACATGCCACCAAGTGGTAACTGAGGTAGACACCAGATCAACCCCACAATAGAAAGATAGATACCGGGAACTGCGATTTTGTGTATTTTTCGATTAGTACTGTTCTGGTGACTCTCTCCGTAAGCATCTAACCACTGCTGTAACGACCTCATTTGACTTCCTTGTTATTCGACTGGTGTTAATACTCTAGACCAAAATCAACAACTCTTCCTATTCATCCGCCTACTCCAACCTATTAGCATTGCTTACAGGTGCTAATTTAAGCTATTAACGTTAGTTGTCTATTATGGCCTCAACAAAACACAACACCAAACATGTGAGGTCATTATGAAAAAGTCAGTCCTAAGTCTAGCTCTTGTCGCAACACTATCAGCAGGTTACGTCGCAGATGTAACAGCATGCACATCAGCAATCTACAATAACGGTGATGCTAGTCTCTCAGTGAGAACCATGGATTGGTTTGGACACGATGATGCTGTGGTCGTCGGCACAGGTAAAGGCATCTCAAATCAATACAGCACAACTAAAGAGTCAGTTAACACGACCAGTAAATACGCGTCTATCAAAATCAAATCATTCCAGCCAGAAATTGTCGCCGAAGCAATGAACCAAGAAGGTTTGGTCGCTCGTATTCTTTATCTTGGATTGGAATACACCGAAATGGCACCTAACCGCGCCGGCGTGCCTGATGTAGATGCATCACAATTCGCCAATTACGCGGTCGATAACTTCGCTTCCGTTGAAGAGGTCGTTGCTACACTGGACAAGATTGATGTTGTCCAAGACAAAGTATGTGATTTGCCAGGCCATGAAAATGAATGCCTTCCAGCGCCTGTGCATTATCACCTCACCGACGCCAATGGTGATAGTGCGGTGATTGAGTTTGTTGGTGGCGAGGTCAAAATCTATCACGGCGATGTGACGGATGCACCGAGTGTCCAGTACTTATCCAATGATCCTGAGTTCAGCTTCCATATCAACTTGGATAAAGAGAAAGCAGAACCGGGCGCAACGATCCGCGCTTATGATAGACGACTACGTGCCAAAGAAGTGGTTGAAGATATGTATAAGCGTGACGTTACTGACAGTGGCGAAGCCTTGAATAGCCTGAAAGCTGCTGGAGCAACGGTCTTTGCTGGCTATGACCAAATTGACCCATATCTTAATGATGTATTCCCTACACTATGGACAGTCTATACAGACCAGAATGCGAAAGCGATTTACCTAGACCGTTACGACACATGGCAAGTAGAGAGTTACAACTTTACGATGTTCGACAACAATCAAGCCGCAGAAGTCGTGCTCGGTGCTCATCCTAAAGCAGAAGCTGCTAACTAGTCACCTAGATGCGTAGTTAATATCCAAGGCTACATCATGGTTCGTTGATTACAGCGAACCATGATATGCACCAAAAACATATCAATAATTAGATTTAATGATTTCAAAATATATCTCTATCTCTCTATGATTTACCCAGACCTAAGGAAATAAACCAATTGTCGTGCTAGGGAGAGTCATACGGTCAAACGAACGGTCGGGCAGCGTCCTCAATGCTCGAACAGTACAATAGAGACACGAAAGGTTATTGAAATGAAAAAACTGACAATCATCGCTTCCCTGACAGCTACCATGTTCACTTCTGCGTCAATCGCTCACGATCTTGGTGACCATTTACCTAAGAAAGGGCAACCGACTGAGACTCAAATCTTGAACGGCGGCTCGACAAAAGTTACCAAAGATAACTTTATCCTTGCGGAGTCCGACAAATACTTTTTCGAGCAGCAAGAGAAGTCTGGCATCAACCAGTTTACTCACGATCGTCAACTACTCACTATGGATACTCAGACCGTTGTACGCCAGAATCGAGATACGCTCTATTCAAAATCAATCTGGGATGCCGAGGGTGGCGTAACATTCGAACTACCAATACTCGATTCCTATCAGACTCTTCAGATCATCGATGAACAGCATCGCACTGTCGCTGTCCTATATGCAGAGAAAGGGAAAAATAGGATTACCATTACGCCAGAGATGCTCTCTTCTGGTAAGCATGTTTGGGTCATCGCACGCACCCAAGTTGCTTCCAACTCCCCTGCTGATATTAAGGCCGGAAATGCAAAGCAAGATATGATTAAAGGGACCGCCAACTTTGCAAACCCTTATATACCAAAAGGATTTGACCAGTTTGATAGAGAAAATGTTCGTTTATCTTTAGAAGCCGATGTACTCAAGCTCGACTTTACTAAGGCGATGGGTGGACCTGAAGGCAAGCCTCTAAAACCAGAACAGAATCTAGAACAACGTAAAGTCGAACTTTTTCATGCAAGAGGCTTAACGTCAATGGGATTCGGAGGACTGCCGAGCGAGCACGCTTACTACAAAGTTTTACTTGCTGAGGATCGCTCAGGTCAGTGTCAAACAATGAACTTCGACGCCCCACCACTGGGTAAAAACGGTTTCTTCTCAATCACGACTTACGGCGCAGATGCCTACGTTCACACTGAGAAATTTGCGTTATCAAGTCGTGAAGATGAACTCAGACAAAATAGCGATGGCAGCTATACCGTCAACTTTAATTGTGGTTCTCAAGCCATCAACAACATTGAGGTGGAACAAGGCTGGACGGGAATACTACGAATGTATAAACCTAATTCCGATACCGAAATCGTGACATATGCAAAAGGTGTGGAGCAACCTCACTCAAAATAATGTCGTTCCGTTATCGTTAGCATCAGCAGCGCTAGTTGACATCTAGCTAGCGCTGCAAATTTACAATGTAAAACCTAGGAGATATAAAGAAACAGACTCGACTAATACCCTTCCAATGAACAAAGTGTCCCTTCATGCTTTACCTCTCTACGAAATTCAAGCACAGTAGAAACACCTTCTTTTCTCGGAGATCAGTATGCTACTTAATACCGAGCGACTTCAATATCTGGTTTGTATTGCCGAGACTGGTTCATTTTCTGCGGCGGCCAGAAAACTCAATGTCAGTGCTTCCGCTGTGAATCAAGCGGTACAAGCGATGGAAATTGATATTGGCATTCGTTTATTTGAACGTGTTGCCGGAAAGTCTCCCTCACTGACACCTGAAGGAAAAGCGCTGTACTTCCAAGCGCTTGAAATTGTTCCCCGCTTGCAAGCTATAGAACGAAAAGCACGTGCGCTGCAAAGTGGTGAAGAGCCCTCTCTGACGATTGCTACTCACAGTATGACCTTATACCCAAGGTTTACCGAACTAATGTCTTCATTAACCCTGCAGTTTCCAGAACTAGAGTTGATTTTAGTTGATGCAGAAAAGCACCAACTATCAACCAATGATGAGAGCTTAGGCGCTGACATCATGATTGCTCCTGGCGGGTTATGCCCCCAACGAGGCTCAAATGCACAAATCATAGATAATATCGAATGGTGCTTCATAACCTCACCTAATCATCCGTTGGCAAAGCTCAAAGGTGAGATTACACCAGAAGATCTAGAACACTATCCCCAGTTACTATCCTTAGAAGGTAAAGTTGCGACTAGCGAACTACTGGAATCGCTGCGTTTCAGCCCTCGCCTCATTCGTTACGAAACCCCTGATCAACTGCAAGACATGCTGCTTTATGGTGCTGGTTTTGCCGCTTACCCAATCAAACTGGCTCAACCATTTATCGACCATGGTCTAGTAACCAAGTTAAATGTAGGACATTATGATAGTTCTATGGTGTGGCCAGTGGAGCTGTCGTGGCGCAGTGGACTCGGCACAGTTGGAACGTGGTTTATAGAACAAGTATTAGAACAGGAGCGTTAAATGCTAGAGCAAGACAACACCCAATTAATGATCATCGATGTACAAGGCAAGCTTGCCCAAATCATGCACGATAAAGAGCACTTGTTCGCCAACCTAAATACCTTGACCAAGGCTGCGCAGCTCATGGAATTACCCATTGTTTGGGTAGAGCAAATCCCAGATAAATTAGGTCATACCATCGATGAAATTCGCCATGAACTTCCCCACCTATCCCCCATTGCAAAAGATGTGTTCAGCGCCTGGGGTGAGATAGCTGTTCAAGAGACGCTCCAACGTAACAATAGAAAACAAATACTATTGGTCGGTATTGAAGCACATATTTGTGTCCATCAAACTGCTTGCGATTTGATGGACCAAGGATATGAAGTTCACCTTGTTGTCGACGCTATTTCTTCGCGTGCACCAGAAAACAAAGAGCTCGCAATCCAACGCCTGTCAAAACAAGGGGCCGTGTTAACTTCCACTGAAATGGCACTCTTTGAACTACAAAAAGTCGCCCGAGGCGATCAGTTTAAGCAATTGCTAAAACTAATTAAGTAATCGCTGCTAATTTAAACGATTAACGCTGTTTTTACTAAAACTTTAGTATTTACTGATGAAGATTGTTTACAATAGAACCCAATAGATAGGATTAGTTTTTTCGGTATGATGCCGAAGGGTGTGATTGAATGGCAACATTAAAAGACATCGCTAATGAAGCAGGTGTTTCATTAGCGACAGTATCTCGCGTACTGAATGATGACCCTAGTTTGAGTGTAAAAGAACAAACTAAGCTGCGAATTTTAGAGATCGCAGAAGCCTTAGAATATAAGACCAGCAGTTCGAAGAAATCGATCCAGCCTAAGAAGCATAGCCACCATTTCATGGCCATTTATAATTATAAGCAGGAAGCGGAAGTTAACGACCCTTACTACTTATCCATTCGTCATGGTATAGAAACACAGTGTGAAAAGCTGGGCATAAAACTGGTTAATTGCTACGAAGGAGAGTTAGCTCATTCAGACGCTAAAATCACCGGAATACTGTTTGTTGGACGTTACCCTGAGACGGTTCGCTCCGAAGCTGAAAGCATCACAGACAATATCTGCTTCATTGATTTCTCTGACCCAAACTCAAAGTACGACTCGGTTGATATCGACCTCACTAAAATTAGCAAAGAAATCATAGACTTTTTTATCAATCAAGGGTTCAATCGGATCGGCTTTATCGGTGGTCAAGATACACCTAATAGTTCTGACATCCGAGAGATGGCATTTGTAGAATATGGCAGCTTAAAAGGCGTGGTATCGCTTGATGATATTTACCGTGGAGAGTTTACCAGTCAATCAGGCTACGAATCTGCGAAAAAGATGTTTTCCAACAATAACTTCCCTCGAGCACTGTTTATCGCTTCAGATTCTATTGCTATTGGTGTATTGCGCGCAATTCATGAACACGGCCTCAAGATACCAGAAGACATATCTCTTATCAGCGTCAACGATATTCCTACAGCAAAGTTCACCTTTCCTTCACTTTCTACCGTCAGGATTCACTCTGAGATGATGGGTATTCAAGGTGTTAACCTGTTGATGGAAAAAGCAAGAGATGGACGTGCACTGCCATTGAAAGTCTATGTACCCAGTAAACTAAAACTACGAGGCACAACAAAAGAATAGGCATTTTCATATTTTTTAGTAAAACTTACCTATCTATTCTACATTCCACCTTAGTTCGACTCATTGACATCGATTAGCCAACTTTATTCAAAGTTGGCTCACCATTCCTCCTCTTCGTAAAATCACCAAACACCACAAAAACTATAAATCATTGTATTTAAAAGATTAAATTTACTACACCCAGCTAAAACCCTACTACTTATATCAAGTTAAACCCGCCCCTATCATTCGCTCCGTTTATTTAAACCCGATCACAACTTTAACTCTCTTGAACGCTTAAATCGTGATCAAGTTAAAGTAAAAAACAAAATTCAATATATTTTAGTAAAACTTTTACTAAAATTACCTCATATCCTAAACGGGCATTTTTAACACAGCATCGACACGGTTTACCTGTCGAGGGAGATTTAACGTGAACAACTGGGAAAACTTTCTTCATCTTCATGAGAATCGCATGGCTCCACGCGCGTATTTCTTCTCATATCCCTCAGTTAACGCCGCTCGAACATTTCAGCGAGAGCTTAGTAGTCACTTTATGCTGCTTAGCGGTCAGTGGCAGTTTCAACTTTTTCATAACCCTATTCTTGTTCCCGACGAGTTTTACTCTCAACCAATGACACAATGGGGACAGATCACCGTACCTAACATGTGGCAAATGGAAGGACACGGTGACCTTCAATACACTGACGAAGGCTTCCCGTTTCCAATTGACGTACCTTTTGTACCCACTGATAACCCAACAGGTGCATACCAACGTACTTTCACTCTCGGCGACAACTGGCAAGACAAACAAACCATCCTCAAATTCGATGGCGTAGAGACCTACTTCGAAGTTTACGTTAATGGCAACTATGTTGGTTTTAGTAAAGGCAGTCGACTCACCGCAGAATTCGACATTTCATCCGTTGCTCAAGTTGGTGACAACCTGCTAAGCGTTCGAGTCATGCAATGGGCTGATTCGACTTACATTGAAGACCAAGATATGTGGTGGACCGGTGGGATCTTCCGTGATGTCTACTTAGTAGGGAAAGAACCACTGCATGTGCAGGATGTCTCTATTCGTACTGACTTCAGCGCTGACTATTCGCAAGCGACATTGTCGTGTGAACTGATGCTAGAAAACCCTTCGTCTGCGCGTAGCGATGCTGTTTCAGTTGATTATGAGCTAAAGGATAATCAACTAAGTATTGCCGCTGGAACCATTGACCACATCTCAGTACAAGGTGCTACCACAACTAACTTCATTATTAATGTCGATGAGCCTACTCATTGGACAGCTGAGAACCCTTACCTTTATCAACTTTTTATCACTTTGAAGAACAACCAAGGTGAGACCATAGAAGTCATTCCACAACGAGTTGGCTTTCGAGATATCAAAGTTAAAAATGGCCTCTTCTACGTTAACAACCAATACGTCATGCTCCATGGCGTTAACCGACACGATAACGATCATTTAAAAGGCCGGGCAGTAGGCATGGATCGTGTTGAAAAAGACATCATCTTAATGAAGCAGCACAACATCAACTCCGTGCGAACTGCTCACTATCCTAATGACCCGCGATTCTACGAACTCTGCGACATCTATGGTTTGTTCGTTATGGCAGAGACTGATGTGGAAACCCATGGATTCGCCAATGTTGGCGATCTTAGCCGCATCACCAACGATCCTGCATGGGAAGCCGTCTTCGTAGACCGTGCTGAACGTCATGTTCACGCACAAAAGAACCACCCTTCCATCATCATGTGGTCTTTAGGCAATGAATCTGGCTATGGCTGTAACATCAAAGCGATGTACGACGCTACTAAAGCCATTGATGACACGCGTCTTGTTCACTATGAAGAAGACCGTGACGCCGAAGTCGTTGACGTTATCTCAACCATGTACTCTCGCGCTCAATTGATGAACTACTTTGGCGAACACCCCCACGAAAAGCCACGCATCATCTGCGAATACGCTCACGCAATGGGCAACGGCCCTGGTGGTCTGACTGAGTATCAAAATGTGTTCTACGAGCACGATCATATTCAAGGACACTTCGTTTGGGAATGGTGTGATCACGGCATTCTCGCCACCGATGAAAAGGGACAAAGTTTCTATAAGTATGGTGGTGACTTTGGTGATTACCCAAACAATTACAATTTCTGTATGGACGGATTGGTATACTCCGACCAAACACCGGGACCGGGGTTGAAAGAATACAAACAAGTCATCGCTCCAGTGAAAATTACCGAGGTAGATGCACACCTAGGTACCTTCATCGTTAGCAATAAACTTTGGTTTACCAACCTAGACGACTACACCATCACCGCTGATATTCGTGCAGAAGGTGAAACGCTTCGCAGTGTTCAATTTAAGGTTGCGGATCTTAGCGCAAATAGCGAGCGCCAAATCGAAATTAGTCTTCCTCAACTCGATGACCGTGAAACATTTATCAACTTCACCGTGCGTAAAGATAGCCGCACTTTATATAGCCAAGCAAATCATGATATTGCCGTTTACCAATATCAAATCAAAGAAAATACCGCACAAGAAACCGAGTTTGTTTGTACAAATACCACACCTCTTTCGCTAGAGGAGAGCCGATTAGCGTACCTAATTTCTGGTCACAACTTCACAATGACTTTCTCGAAAGTCAACGGCAAGCTCTCTTCGTGGGTAGTAAACGGGAAACAGTTTATCGAATCAGAGCCTAAGCTCAATTTCTTCAAACCGATGATCGATAACCATAAACAAGAACACGAAGGTCTATGGGAGCCTGCTCACTTACCAATCATGCAAGAGCATTTCCGAACCATTGAAGTAGAGCAGATCGACGGGCGCATTGAAGTTCGCACCACCAGCATTATTGCACCGCCTGTGTTCGATTTTGGCATGCGAACCGAATATCGTTATCAGATTTCACCTCAAGGTCAGCTCAACATTGAGCTTCAAGGTAAGCGTTATGGTGACTATCCACATGTGATTCCTGTTATTGGTTTTGAACTAGGTATCAATCAACAGTTCGACCAAGTGAAATACTATGGCCGAGGCCCAGAAGAGAATTACCTAGACAGCCAACAAGCCAATATTATCGACGTGTATCAAAGCACGGTCGCGGATATGTTCGAAAACTATCCATTCCCGCAAAACAACGGCAATCGTCAGCACGTGCGCTGGGCAGCTCTGACTAACCGTAACGGCAATGGTTTGTTTATTAAGCCACAACAAGAGCTCAACCTAAGCGCTTGGTTCTACAGCAATGAAAACCTGCACCAAGCCCAGCACACCAACGAGCTTAAACCAAGCGGTCACATCACACTCAACCTTGATCACAAGCTCATGGGCTTAGGCTCTAACTCGTGGGGAAGTGAAGTTCTCGACTCTTACCGTGTCTACATGGATACCTTCCGCTACGGTTTAACGTTACTTCCAATGCAGTCCGGAGACTGTAACGCCAATACGTTGGCCAACTATGACTTCAGTAACCAGTTTTTTACCCGCACAACCACAAACGAGGCATAACCCATGATCATCTTAGAGAGCTTAGAACAATTTAAGTCGGTCTATCGTGATGGCCGGAAGTGGAATCGTTGCATAGAAGCCATTGAAAATATTGAAAATATCAAAGATGGCGTAATGCACTCTATCGGGGATTCTCTGGTTTATATGATTGAAACCAATGAGAGCAAACGGACTGGACTCTTCGAGGGCAACCGTCGTTACTTTGATGTGCACTACTACTTGGCAGGTCATGAGGTTATTGAGTTTGCAAGCAAAGCCGACCTGACACTTGAGCAGCGATATCAAGACGAAACTGACCGAGAGTTTTTCTCTGGACAAGGTGAGCGACGTGAAGTCCATCAAGGACAGGTAGTGATTTTCGACAATAGCGAAGCGCATCGATTTGTCAGTAACGAGCCTGCTCGCAAGGTCGTGCTTAAAGTCACCATCGAAGATGGCTACTTCTTAAACAAATAACACTATTCGGGCCAGACACAAGTATCTGGCCCCCTCAAATAACTGCTCTTCAAGAATGAGAGTACAATAGACGTGATTCATTGGAGGACACTATGTCTGAATCTATGCGCGGCACAATAGGCAAGTTTGCCCTATTGTCCATGACATTTGCGGCGGTTTTCAACGTTCGCAACATTGTAAACAACAACATTGAGTTGGGCCTAAGCTCGGCTCCTATTTTCCTATTAGCGACAGTCGTTTACTTCATCCCTTTCGTATTTATCATCGCTGAGTTTGTATCCGCAAACAAAAACTCTGAATCTGGCATGTACGATTGGCTCAAAAAGCCACTAGGCACCAAATCTGCCTATTTAGGTTCTTTCCTTTACTGGTTTGTGAACCTATTTTGGTTTGTCTCCCTGCTTCCTAATGTTATTGCTTACGCGTCTTACGCGATGTTGGGTTACGAGTACACTTTCTCGCCATTAGTCACTTCTATTATTTCTATCGCACTGTTTGCGGCCGCTACTCACATCTCAACAAAAGGCGCGAGCTGGCTGGGTAAAATCGCTGAAATCGTTGCTTACGGTGTGTTTGCGTTATTTGCAGTTTACGTTCTTGGTGCATTGATGGCACTGAGTGGTGACCACACGCCTGCAGAGCCAATTACACTGCAAGCCATGACACCAACCGTAAACTGGGCAACACTGGGCATTATGTGTTGGATTTTCCAAGCCGCAGGCGGGGCAGAAACCGCAGCGGCGTACCTTAACGATGTCAAAGGTGGTCACAAATCCTTTATCAAGGTCATCATCGCCGCAGGTGTTGTGATTGGTGGCATGTACGCTGTAGGCTCATTGTTAGTTAACGTTTTTGTCGCCCGCGAAAACCTGACCTACGCTGGCGGGATGGTAGAAATCTTTAGAGGAATGGCACAGTACTTCAACATCTCAGAAACTTTGGTCGGTCGTTTCGTTGGTATTGTTCTCTTTATCGCTATGTTCGGCTCAATGATGATGTGGACCGCGGCACCAGTAAAAATCCACTTCTCGGAAATTCCAAAAGGAGTCTACGGCGAGAAAACCACAGAACTCAACGAACACGGCGTTCCTGTGCGTGCAGCTTGGTGGCAATTTGCCTTTGTCTTCGTGATGTTGGTTATCAACGGTTTTGGTTCAGAATCAGTACAAGACATGATGAACACCGCGATCAACCTCACCGCAGGTACCGCGATGCTGCCACCAATCTTTATCATGGTCGCTTACTTCGTATTCCGCCTCAAACATGACGACACGCCACGCGACTTCCGCATGGGCTCTCAAAAATTCGGAATGGGCGTGGTTTCAGTACTGATTGCTATCTTCGTGATTAGTATGACAGCGTCGGCCTTCCCAACTGGAGTGGATTTAGTCAGAGCGTTCTTTATCAACGTCTTTATGACTGCTGTTTTCTCTGGTCTTGCTTGGTGGTGGATTTCCCGCTTTGAAAAGAAGCAAGCTGATAAATCTCGCCTCGAGGAGCAGCTGGAAAGTAAGCCTATTACTCAGTCTTAATTTGGCTACCACACAATAATGAAAAGGCACGAGTTGGTTACTTGTGCCTTTTGAGTATCCGTAAACTATAGATTTATTCCGCGGAGTCGACAGCATTGTCGTTCTTTAGCTCAAAATAAAGCACTGACAATTTTTCAATACTCTCTGGTATCGACTCTAACGGCGCATTTCCATAACCTAACACAACCGAACCGCAGAGACGCTTGTGGTTGATAGGTTCATAATAATTCATCGGTCGCACCACGATATTATGAGATAGGGCAAGATCGGAAAATTGATGCTCATCGACGTCACTTTGCCACTGAACAGTAATGTGCAGCCCAGCTCCTTGGGAGACAACTTGCCACTCACTTCCAAAACGCTCAGTAATGCACTGCTTCATCAAGTGGTATTTTTGCTCATATCGACGGCGCATTTTGCGTATATGGCGAACCAACATACCTTCATCAATGAACTCAGCTAACGCGGCTTGTGTGTGCGATGGTGTGTCACCGGAAAGCGCGTCTTTTATTTCTAGACAGACTTTAACTAAACCTTCCGGAACCACCATATAGCCGATTCGTAATGCATTAAACATTACCTTACTCATTGAGCCGATATACACCATATGGTTAGCATTACCACTCTCTGCAGCCAACCCTTGCATACTTCGTAGCGGACGACTATCAAATTGGAACTCACTGTCATAGTCATCCTCAATAATCCAACTTTGGTTTTCTTGAGCCCAGTTGATTAACTGCAAACGTTGCTCCGTCTGAATAGAGCTACCCATTGGATATTGATTGCTTGGCGTTAAGTAAACACCTAGTGCTTTTTGGTTGATGATATGTTCGGTATTCAATCCATGCTCAGCTGTCACGTCGACAAATCCATAATCCATATTGAAGGTATCGAGCACCTTGACGACCTGACGGTAACCGGGGTATTCAACCAACAACTTGTCGTTGTTTCCCAAGCTATTGATTGCCAGCAAAGCGATAGCTATAGATTGCTGAGCTCCAGAGGTAATAATGATTTGGTTCGCATTACACACAACAGAGCGACTGCTGGTCAAATAACGATGCAACGCTTCACGTAGTGGTAGATACCCTTGTAGATCTTGGTTTCCCAATAGAGAGATTCGGGTGCTATGACGTTGTAATAAGCGATTCCATTGGGCTGTAGGAAACAGCGCTAATTCAGCGACACCAGGTGAAAATAAACCACTTTTAGGCGTGTTATCAACGCCCAACGCAATTTCATTCTTGCCTTCGGGCGCGTTGAGATATTGGTCGGGCAGGCTTAAAGAAACAAAAAAGCCACTATGCGGCTTCGATACTAGATAACCTTCCGCTACTAACTGATCATAGGTTTGAATAATGGTATTGCGACTGACCTTAAGTTGGTTCGCCATCGTACGAGTGGACGGCAATTTGGCGCCCGATACCCAACGTCCATTGAGGATCCTTGAGCGTATTTGGCTAAAGAGATTGTGCTGAAGCGTGACACCGGATTTTGCCAATGAGATGTCGCTGATATCAATAACATTCAAACTGGATCCACCATTTTTATCAATTTGGACCTAACTAGAGTACCAAATATTATTTACTTTGGCGTTAACTGCAATCGAATGGAGAACGCCAGTGCTTTCAAACACGACAAGAACACAGATTAAGAAAGGCAGCCATAAAGCCGTCTTCGACCCACAAGCACTCTATGACATTATTGATGAGTCATTAATTGCTCATGTCGCCATCAATGATGACAACGGTCCTATCGTGATTCCTATGCTGGCATGGCGATTGGACAATAAAGTCTATATACACGGTGCCAAGAACAGTCGTTTGCTTCGTACGCTCAAAGCGGGACAAAAAACCTGCTTAACGTTTACCCTGTTTGATGGCTGGGTATTGGCCCGCTCCGCTTTCCATCATAGTGCGCACTATCGAAGTGCAGTCGTCTTTGGTCAGTTTGAAAACATTGAAGAAAATAAAGAGAAAGACCGAGTGTTAAACCACTTTGTTGAGCATATTGCACCAGGTAGAACTGAAGAAGTTCGCCTCAGCAACGATAAAGAACTCACCGCAACGGACGTGCTTGCTATTGAACTCAACGAAGCTTCGGTGAAAATTGGCCGTCATGGAGTCAATGACGACAAAGAGGATCTCGATCTAAAAGCGTGGGCAGGCATTCTACCCTACCGCACCGTTATAGGACCGCTTGAGCCTTGCGATGATCTCCATCCTAGTATCGAAACACCTGATTATTCGAGTGCATACAAGAATCGTTGGCACGAGCAGTAGGCTATTAACAGTTGTTGTTAAGCCGTCAATAAATGGTCGCTTCCAATACTAAGAAGTGGCCATCACTCCGATTTGCACTCCCATCGCAACCGCTAATAAACCGATGAAATAGAAACTCCAGCAGAGGGGCCGTCTGCGTATTGCTTTCGCCTCTTGAAGATCTTTAACCATCGAAACACACTCGATAGGTAACAATCGCAACGGCACCGACTAAAATCAGTAAAAACACCAATAACTCTATTAACCATTCTTTGTCATTCCAACCAAGAAACTCAACCTCACTCTCATTTAATTCAAAATTGAGGTCATCATAGCCTTCGTCTAACTCACACATAGCCACTCCTGCTCATCACATTACACAGGTGCATACTACTCAGAGATAAGCGTTCAATATATCAAGTAATATCTAAATATCGTTCAGATAAACTTAACTTTACGTGCGAAAAAATGAGAGAAAAAAACGGTTCCTAATTGGGAACCGTTGAGATTGGAAAAGTGCGTCTACACCATGTGTCAATCAAGACTTAAATCAGTGATTCAAGTTAATTACAAGCTTAAGGTACCAAAGCATTGAAGTGCTTCAGTAAGGTTACTTTAGTGAATCGGACAGCACAGGACAAAATAGGTCCTATCAAGTATTCTGATATGTAGCACGAGAAACGTGTAAGAATAGTCAACATCTGATTAGTCAAAACTGCGATATACAACAAATTGTTGCAATTCACATCAGGTCAGAGACGCAATTATTGACTTTGAACACTGCTAAAAATGGGCTAGATGGTACTGTTTGCTTCGAAGTATTACTAAGAGATTGTTACCTCCATTTATGTCATCAAAGCAGAAAATTGCCAGCTTCGAATTCGCTAGAGTCATCGCTCTGATCGCCGTCATTTTCATCCATTGTCAGCTCTTTATGGATTACGGGTTTATTAACGGTGAGCCTTGGCTTAACTACATCACCAATCAACTTGCTCGATTTGCCGTTCCGTTGTTTTTCCTTATTGCTGGATATCTTATCTATCCCAAGCTAAACGAAAAGCCATATCAAACCACCAAGGCTTACACTTTGCCTTTGATGCTCATTTGGGTGATTTGGAGCGCGATTTATTTAGTATTGCCTTTCAATTTAGCCGTAGTGGCCGAACATGGTTATTTAGCTGAGCGTCAAGGTTATTGGAACTACTTGCTACAAAGTCCGCTCAACTCACTGTTTGAAGGCGGATTAGTACACTTGTGGTTTATTCCATCGCTTGCGTTAGCGGTTTTAATGATTGCATGGTTTGTAGACAATAAGTGCCGATCACTTCTACTGCCATTCGCCGCCATCTTCTACGTTCATGGCTTAATGGCGGGCAGTTACTTGAACATTACCGAAATCGAAACACCGATCTTTAGTCGAAATGGGCCATTTTTTAGCTTTTTGATGGTCGCAATAGGATTTGAAGTAAGACGTAGAGAGTGGTCAATAACCTCGACACAAGCGGTGGTGCTTGCGTTGTTTGGCATGTTGCTGCACTTCTTTGAAGCGTTTTATCTCAACTCTCTTGGGCAAGTGTTCAACATGAATGACTTCCTACTTGGCACCGTTTTTTGGTCGACTGGCATTTTCTTCTGGCTTCTGAATCATCCAAACTTGGGGAACCATAAAGTCTGGCATGACCTGGCGAAGTGGGTACTTCCTATTTATGTGGTACACCTGCTCGTCACTATCTACATGAATAATATTGCGGGAATGTTGGGCGCAACCCAGTGGACACGTGATCTCATTGTGTTCTTTGGAACGCTATTTGGCTCGTACCTGTTAGTTATCTTGTTAGAAAAAACACCACTTGCATTTAAAAAGCTAAGAGGTTTGCCTAAACCAATTACGCCAAGCTCTTGTGAACCTCAATAAGACCTGTTAGAAAGTGTCCAATTTCAATGATTGGACACTGCAATGAGCCACCCATCTCATCTAGAACTTCTTCTTAATACTCGTCGCTCTGTTCGTAAATACGACCAGAGCGCGACCTTTGACCACAATGCCGTTAAAAAGGCCCTTGAACACGCCACGCTAAGCCCGAACAGTAGCAACATGCAGATGTGGGCCTTCCACCGTGTGATCAGCGAAGACAAACGTGCTGCATTAAGTGAAATCTGCATGGGACAAAATGCCGCTAAAACCGCAAACGAATTGGTTGTGGTGACGGTGACACCAAACAAATGGAAGCAGCGCGCCAAGATGAATGCTGACATTGTTCGCAGCAACTTTAACGGCCGCGAAGATGAGACCTCAAAGCGAGCATTTAAGTATTACGACAAACTGATCCCAATGGTTTATAACAATGATTCACTTGGCATCCGTGGGGTAGTGCGCAAAATATACAGCTTCTGGCTTGGCAGAAACAAACCGATGGTGCGTGAAGTCAGTAAGGAAGACGTTAGAGTCTGTTTACATAAAAGTGCAGCTCTTGCCTCTATGACCTTTATGTTGTCAATGCGCGAGCAGGGCTATGACACTTGCCCGATGGAAGGCTTTGATTCGGTAAGAGCAAAACAACTTCTCGACTTAGGTGAAAATGATGAAATTACCATGATCATCAGTTGTGGTGTTCGTACCGACGAAGGTATTTATGGCGACCGTCACCGCGTCCCCAACGAAGAGGTAATTTTTACTCACTAAATGTGGTCTAGGTTCACACTTGAAATTGATAGCATTTAGCTATCGATACAATATTTACAATCGATTTAACCTAAGTTGGTATTACTCATATACTGGCCTCAACGAAATAAGATTCCACTCTGATTTAAAGAGGAAAGTATTATGACAAACACTAATTTTATCGGTCTAGACCAAGCAGCTTCCGACTCAATTGCGATTGAACTTAATCAGCTACTCGCTAACTATCAGGTGTTGTACATGAACACTCGTGGTTATCATTGGAATATCAAAGGTGAACAGTTCTTCGAATTGCACGCTAAGTTCGAGGAAATCTATACGGACTTACAAACGAAGATCGATGAGCTTGCTGAGCGTATTTTGACTATTGGTCATACTCCAGACCATAGCTTTAGTCGCTATCTAGAGCTAAGTGCAATTGAAGAGCACCAAAATGCCTTTCGCGGTAAAGAGTGTGTCTCTGGCCTAGTAAATGGTTTCTCTGTGCTTATCAATAAACAGCGCGAAATCCTAGAGCAAGCTGGCGAGGCAAGTGACGAGGGTACTGCAGCATTGATGGGTGACTATATTCGCGAGCAAGAGAAATTACTCTGGATGTTGAATGCCTATCTTCAATAATTCAACCGCAACAAAAAAGGCGCTTAAGCGCCTTTTTTGTCATCAATCTGTCTGCGATGTTAGCGTGATATTCCCTGAATATCTATATCGACCATCTGGCCAAAGATGGGTCGGATAATGATAGTCCCTAGACTCCATTAAAGAGACTAAATCTGGCAATAAATGCCTCAACTCTTTGTGACTTTTTACTCGCATTTCATCACTTTGCAAATCAGCACTAGACCCTAAATACGCCGCAGTTGCTAAGTAAAAGAACTCGACGGTTTTGCACGCATCATCACACGTTGGGTCATCATAACTGTACAGTCCCTTTTGCTCGGCTAGCTGCCATTGCTTATACAGCACACTTTGTTTTGCCTTTTTGTCGCTAAATACCGCTGGTAAATACGGCTGCCAACCCGCATTGACTATCAAATGATGTATCTCTTCTTGCGACGCATCTCGCCCAAACGTCGGTGCAGTTTCATCTGCCGATAAATCTTGCCCTAACATATGGTCAAAGTAGGGTTCGAGCTTTTCAAATGCGTCATCACTAAAGCCCGATTGGCTCATCAACAAAGTAGCGTGATTATTCCGAAGTGGCTCAATGATATTAGGTTCATCAATCTGACCGTTTTGATCGTTGTCTAGCCATTGTGCGGTCACATTGGCGGCATGTTTGAGCTTATCTTGGGGTACCGATGAGGTGGCACAAATCGTAACCACGTCAAAGACTCGGGCTTTCTGGGTAAAGAAATCACCTGGGCATCCAGCAACAGGCGATTCCACAGAAGAAAACTCTCCCGCACTAGATAATGCACTGATAAAGAATAGTAAGCCTATACAACGTTTCATCCCTGCTCCTCAACCGTTGCTTATTTTTGGTCCTCATTCTAATAACAGTGATGAAGACTTACTGTATTAACAGGTCATTAATTGTCAGTGTTAGCCATTATTCTATTGCCTTAACAAATTAAATAGGTAACAATTATATTGTACACAATATATTTTTAAGGATATCGATATGATCAAGCTTCACCATCTCAATCACTCTCGTTCAAAAAGAATTATTTGGCTGCTAGAAGAGCTTGGTCTCGATTATGAAGTCGTCCCATATCAGCGTGACTCAGTGACATTTCTTGCACCACCCGAGCTGAAGTCGGTACACCCACTTGGCAAATCTCCAGTGATCGAATTAGACGGCCAAATCATCACAGAATCCGGTGCTATTACTGAATATCTTATCGAGCGATTTGGCGCAGACCAATTGGCACCAGCTCGTCAAAGCCTTATCTACGCCGATTATCTGACTTGGCTACACTTTGCAGAAAGTTCTGCGATGCTTCCGCTACTTCTGAAAGTGTTTCTTGCAAAAGAGCCTGCAGAAACCGCCTTCCTATCAAGCTATGCAGATATAGAACAAAACAAAGTACTGGATTATGTGAATCAGCAACTTGAAGGTAAACGCTATCTGATTGAAGATCGTTTGACTGGTGCGGACATCATGATGTCGTTCGTGGTGGATGTTGTCACGAATTTAGGCGTCATTAGCCAATACGCCAACATTCAGCGCTACTCAGAGCAGCTGGAGAAAAATCCAAACTACCAAAAAGCTATCGAAATTGAACTTCAACATAACCATTAAGCGGCGCTTGGTCATTCCTATTATGAGATAATCGCCGAACCACGCCGCTCCATATCAATCAGCATTACTGATATGAGCGGCATAATGCGTATCTCGCCCTATTTACCTGACGACCAAAACATCAGATCCGATTTATAATCATTAACTATGCTTCGCTTTGGCAGTGTCGAACCATGCTCACTAAGCCAACGATTCAGCACTTTGTATGCATACCATGCTCCGATTACATTGGCGATGGACAATCCTACCCAAGTCCCTTCTAACGACCAATATGACCCAAGCAAAGCAAGCGGTATTGTCAAACCGAGCGACTTCACTATGGTAAGTTTTAGCGACGTTCGAGGCGATTGCACCCCATTGAGAAAAGAGGTTGTAATGAGTAGTAGCCCAAACATAGGGAAACTTAAGCCGACAGTCCAAAAATAATAAACTCCTTGCGCCACAACCGCATCAGATTGGGTAAACAGCGTCATGATCGTCTGTGGAAATAGCGCCACAATAGTGAAGGCCGCTATCCCCCAATACACGGTCAGTCGTCCTGCGTGAGCAACGATTTTATCCAGTCTATGCCAATGTTTAGCGCCAAAATTCTGAGCCACGAAAGGCGTCATCACAACACTCAATGACAAAATGCCCACCAGAATTAGCGATTCTATGCGCGTGACAATACCAAAAGCCGCGACCGCATCCTCGCCGTAACCAGACACGATGCGGGTTATCACTGCGATCGCAACTGGGTTCAAAAGCTGAGCCGCAATTGCGGGCATGGCAACGTATAACATGCCTCTAAGATCCTTTATCGCCTGTCGAATATCCATAAAGAAGCTGAGTGAGAGCAACGACTCGCGCACTAACAACGTCATCATCAAGAAGAAGATGACAGCCCAAGAAAGAACCGTAGCGTAGGCAGCTCCCGCTAACCCCATGGCAGGAAAAGGTCCAAAACCAAAAATCAGCACATAGTCGAAGACCACATTAACAATCCCACCAATCCCCATCACCAATGTCGAACGAATCATGATCCCTTTCGCCATCAGCGCCGCATTACCAATTAATCCTGCTACCAGCGCAAACATGCCGATAAACAGAGGCTCCATGTACTGCTTGACCAAAGGTAACATCACCTCAGTCACACCTAGCGCAAAGAATAGGGCATCCATAACCAACAAACCGATACTAGAGAGCAGCACGGTTAGAAAGACGAAAGCAACGATAGCGAGAGTAGTCAGCTGCTTAGCTTTTACCCATTGCTTTTCTCCCAGCACCTTCGCTACCGACGAAGACACGCCAGCAGCGGCGCCCATAAAGAAGGACACTACTAAGATGTATACTGGGTAAGAGAAGCTCATCGCAGCCAGTTCTTGCGTACCAAGCTTACCGACAAAATAGGTGTCGATAAGCTGGAACATGAAGGTCATCAGCATGCCAAATGAGGCGGGAGCAGTCATAGAAATCAGTGCCGGACGTACCGGCGAGGTAAGTATTTTCGCATCCATTGCGTTATCCCTCTTCCCTATCGGTCGGATTAGCTCACGATCAGTTGCGCTACCGCAGAAGCTACTTGATCCGCTAGCTCACCATTGGTGATTTTCTGCTGCTCAACATCAAAATTGTCGTAGAAACTAGGAATCGACACTGATGCTTTCACATCCGCGGCAAAATAAGGTGCAGAACCAGAAGCTGCAGCTAGCACGCTTTGCGCTCCACCTGGGCCTGGTGAGGTAGCCAAATACACCACAGGTTTATTTTGAAACACTTGCATGTTGATGCGAGAGGTCCAATCAAACAGGTTTTTGTAGGCTGCGGTATACGAACCATTGTGCTCGGCAAGGGAGATAATCACTGCGTCAGCATCTCCAATCAACTGATAAAAGCGCTGCGCTTGTTCAGGAACTCCAGACTGTTTTTCACGATCTTCACTATAAATTGCGGCTTCAAAATCGTTGAGGTCGATAAGATTCACCTCTGCGTTCTCAAGCAGGTTTGCCGCGTAACCGGCTAGAGTTTGGTTAATGGATGATCGGCTATTGCTGGCACCAAATGCGAGTACTTTAATTGCTTTTGTCATGATTGTTCTCCTAATTCTTGTATGCGTCTAAACCCACGTATTCAATAAACTCAATCACATTGTCGTCAGGGTCTCTGATAAAAAACGATAAACCCGTTGGATGGGTCATTGGACCACCACTAAGGGGGATGTTGAGCTCTGCCAAGTTGGCCATAACTTGCTCAGCACTCGACACTTCAATGGCCACATGGGTGTAACCTGTGTGTTTAACGGGTACATCCATAAGTTGGTTTTTCTTTTCACCTGAATTCGCATTCAGAATAAAATTAATATTGATACCACTTGGATGCTCAACAATGGCTACAGGCTCGGGGCCTGCTGGTCCTGCGATGTATTCAAAACCTAGCTTGGCGTAAAAGTCTCTCGATTGTTCAAACTCACTCACTCGAATTCCTATGTGATTCACTCGGCTAATCTGCTTCATGTTGGCACTCCATTGTTCTACTTGTTCATGGTTAAATTCAGTGTAATTGCTAGTCATATGGAAATTAATGACTAAAATGTAAAATCATTATTTCCATATGACTAGGAATAAGCACGATGTACAACGGGAAGCTATTGGATGGTTACGTGGTCTTTGTCGAGGTTGTGGATAGTGGCAGTTTCACTGTCGCAGCGGAGCGGACACAGCACTCCACCTCATACATCAGCAAAGAAGTGACCAAGTTAGAAGAACGCTTAGGCGTGCGTCTACTTCAACGCACTACACGTGCGCTGAAACTCACTCCTGAAGGGGAAAATTTTTACCAACATGCTCGTGATGTTGTCGATGCGGCACAAGCGGCGGAAGAGTCGTTGTCCGGTAGTCAAATTGAGCCGTCCGGCCTACTAAAAATCACCTGTCCTGTTGCCCTTGGGCTGTCTACTATGAGCGCGATCTTTACCCAGTATGCGCAACGTTATCCCAAGGTCACCTTAGATATCGATCTGAGCGATAAGAAAGTCGACGTCATTGAGCAAGGAATCGATATTGCGATTCGTGCGTCTGATAGGCTTGAAGACTCCTCACTCATCAGTCGTAAACTCTTTACTGATAGAGGAATTACGGTGGCCTCTCCTGCTTACCTTCAGCAATATGGAACACCAAGAGCGCCTAGCGAATTGGCTCATCACAACATCATTAGTTATAGCTACGCGAAAAACAACAAGCGCTGGGTTTATGAGGATCTTGATGGGAACGAAGCTTCAGTGGATATCACCAGTAGAATCACGGTCAACAGTGCTAAAATGGAACTAGAAATGTGCAAAGCCGGATTGGGCATCACCCGTTTGCCGCGATTTTATTTAGGTAACGAACTAGAAGCCGGAGAACTGATCGAACTGTTTGACGACTATCCAAAGCATCAACTTGGTGTCTACATGGTGTATCCGAGTAGAAAACACATGTCAGCAAAAGTAAGAGCGTTCAAAGACATTGTCGAAACAGAGCTGGTTCATTCCTTGTCTTTGCATCAGAAGGAACTAAACAAAGGAATGGCGTAATAAGAAAAGAAAAAGCCGTCACTCCCAACTATGAAAAGAGTGACGGCTAAGTGCTGAAACCAATCTGGATAAGTGGCGATGGAGTCACTTATATAGATTGACCTCACCTCAGTGTCCGGTTTGTTGAGTGCTGAGTTCAACTCAACGGAGCTGAGAGGACGGTATAGCCAGTTCTTGTTTTAGAAACATCAAAGCCTTCATTGGTGAATATGAGCCTTTAACGTTTCGTTGCCGGGTTCGTCCTGTTAGCTAATGAGATTCGAGCCTCATCGTTGCTTGTGTTATTTCTTGTCTTCTGGTTTGAACTCTTCGTTATCATCCACGGTCAGTGGTTTTCCATCTGGTCCAAAAATAGCAATCGCACTGCCCAAACTCACTAGACGCATAGCCAGTGATGGAGAAACTGCTTTCTGGACCCCTTTTTCTGCTAAGATCTCACCTTCCCAAGCTCGGTCCATGTAGCGACCACTTTGTGTAAACTCAATAACTGTTCTCATGATCTTTCCTCCGGTTTTAATATCTAGCTCGCGCAACGGTAAGTTCTACCGCTCGTAGTTGAGCCAGTGCTTTTGCAAGTTCGAGCTGTGCCTGAGCAAAATTAACGTCGTCGGTATACTTGTTAATGTTCTCTTCGGCTGCGCGGCGCGCCGCTTCCGCTCGAGCTTTATCAATATCTTTGCCGTGTAATGCCGTATCTGCGAGTACGGTAACCACGTCAGGCTGTACTTCTACCAAGCCGCCCGATACATACAAAATCTGCTCTGGTTGCTTGAGATCACCAAGGATTCTTGCAACACCTGGCTTGATCTTGCTGATTAATGGGGAGTGGCCGGGACGAATCCCGAGCTCACCATCCGCTCCGGCAACGGCGATTGCATGAGCTGGCCCTGAATACAGCGTCCCTTCCGCACTCACCACATTGAGTTGAAAGGTTGTTTGTGAAACACCTATTGCCATCACGTCACCCCTTACAGTGTTTTCGCTTTCTCAAGCACTTCGTCGATAGAACCGCAGTACATAAATGCTTGTTCTGGGATATCGTCATATTGACCGTTAAGCAGACCTTGGAAGCCCGCAATAGTGTCTTTCAAAGGTACAAACACCCCTGGCTGGCCAGTAAAGACCTCAGCTACGTGATACGGCTGCGTTAAGAAACGCTCTACCTTACGAGCTCGAGATACCAGTTGCTTGTCTTCTTCGGAAAGTTCATCCATACCCAAGATGGCAATGATGTCTTTGAGTTCTTTATAACGTTGCAGTGTTTTTTGTACCGCTTGCGCTGTGTCGTAGTGTTCTTGACCAATTATTTGCGGATCAAGCTGGCGAGACGTTGAGTCTAGCGGGTCGATCGCAGGGTAAAGGCCAAGTGCTGCAATGTTACGTGACAGTACAACCGTTGCGTCCAAGTGAGCGAACGTCGTTGCTGGCGATGGATCCGTTAAGTCATCCGCTGGTACGTACACCGCTTGAATCGACGTAATCGAACCATTCTTGGTAGACGTGATACGTTCTTGCAGTACACCCATCTCTTCCGCCAGCGTTGGCTGATAACCTACTGCTGATGGCATACGACCTAACAACGCTGATACCTCTGTACCAGCCAAGGTGTAACGATAAATGTTATCCACGAATAGCAGTACATCACGACCTTCATCACGGAAGCGTTCCGCCATGGTTAAGCCTGTCAAAGCAACACGAAGACGGTTACCCGGTGGCTCGTTCATCTGACCATAAACCATGGCCACTTTGTCTAGAACGCCCGCTTCTTTCATCTCGTAATAGAAGTCGTTACCTTCACGAGTACGCTCACCAACACCAGTGAACACCGAAAGCCCTGAGTGCGCTTTCGCAATGTTGTTGATAAGTTCCATCATGTTGACGGTCTTACCTACACCAGCGCCTCCGAACAGACCGATTTTACCGCCCTTAGCAAATGGACAAATCAAGTCGATAACTTTCACGCCAGTCTCAAGTAGTTCAGTACTGTTTGACTGATCTTCGTAGCTAGGCGCTGGACGGTGAATCTCATACGACGCTTGTTCGCCAATTGGACCACACTCATCGATAGGTTGGCCTAGAACGTTCATAATACGCCCTAGTGTTTCCTCACCTACGGGTACGGTAATTGGGCTACCTGTAGTTTCTACTTGCAGACCACGTCTTAGGCCATCGGATGAGCCCATAGCGATACAGCGAACCACACCGCCACCAAGTTGTTGTTGTACTTCTAAAACAAGTGAGCTGTTTTCATCACCTACGACTTTTAGAGCGTCGTATACTCGCGGACCGCTGTTTTGTTCGAACTCTACGTCGACAACGGCACCGATGACTTTGACAATTTTGCCAATACTCATAATCTTACCTCTGAATCCTGTTACACCGCTTGAGCGCCGGCGGTAATCTCACTCAACTCTTGAGTGATCGCTGCCTGACGTGCTTTGTTGAACACGAGTTGCAAGTCATCAATTAACTGACCTGCATTGTCCGTTGCGGCTCTCATCGCAACCATTCGCGCTGCTTGTTCACAAGCAATGCTCTCTACCACACCTTGATACACAAGAGACTCAACGTAGCGCAGCATCAAATGGTCCAAGATATCTCTTGGTGCTTGCTCGTAGATGTAGTCCCAACGTGTTTCTTTTTCCGCTTCTTCTTGCTTAGGAAACGGTAACAGCTGCATCACGGTAGGTTGTTGCGTCATGGTGTTTACAAATTGGCTATAAACCAGAAATAGTCGGTCTATCTGCCCTTCTGCGTAATGCTCCATCATGGCGTGGACAGTACCCAGTAGCTCTTCGAGCTTTGGGTGGTCTCCCAAACCTGAGGTTTGAGCAATGACACGCCCTGATGATTGAAAAAAGCTGATTGCTTTTGAACCAATCAATGTGGTGTCAACTTCGACACCTTGCTCCTGCCAGCTTTGCATTTCAGACAAAACTTTTCGGAACAAGTTGGTATTTAAACCGCCACATAAGCCACGGTCTGAAGAGATAATGATGTAAGCAACCCGCTTAACTTCTCTCTCTTGCAGATACGGATGGCTATATTCCAACGTACCGCCAGACACGTGACTGATTACTTTTTTCATGTTGTCTGCATAAGGTCGAGACGCTTCCATATTGTCTTGAACCTTACGCATTTTGCTTGCCGCCACCATCTCCATCGCACTGGTGATTTTCTGAGTACTTTGAATACTCGCAATCTTGGTGCGTATCTCTTTGGTATTTGCCATTACTGACTCCTACTTGGTTGATGGTTAATATTGCAGCGCAGAAAACTCTTCTAGCAGCGTATAAAGCTTGCCTTCGATTTCCTTGTTGTAATCACCAGTTTTGTTGATCTCTTCGAGTAGATCAGCTTGAGTCTGTTTGGCAAAAGCCACCAAACCATCTTCAAACTCCGCGAGCTTGTTCAGTGCCACATCTTCCAAGAAACCCTTTTCGGCTGCGAAGATGACTAATGCTTGATTCGCAACAGACATTGGTGCGTACTGCTTTTGCTTCATGAGTTCGGTCACTTTTTCACCGTGGTCAAGCTGCTTGCGAGTCGCTTCATCTAAGTCAGATGAGAACTGCGCGAAGGCAGCTAGCTCGCGGTACTGAGCCAATGCGGTACGAATACCTCCAGAGAGCTTCTTGATGATCTTGGTTTGTGCTGCACCACCTACACGCGATACTGAGATACCAGGGTCCACAGCAGGGCGTAAGCCAGAGTTAAACAACTGAGTCTGCAAGAAGATTTGACCATCGGTAATTGAGATAACGTTAGTCGGTACAAACGCAGATACGTCACCCGCTTGCGTTTCGATGATCGGTAATGCGGTTAACGAGCCAGTACGACCTTTAACTTCACCATTAGTAAAACGCTCTACATAACCCTCATTAACTCGAGCTGCGCGCTCTAGAAGACGTGAGTGAAGATAGAAAACATCACCTGGGAACGCTTCACGACCCGGTGGGCGTTTTAGTAGTAGTGAGATTTGACGGTAAGCAACAGCTTGTTTAGACAGGTCATCGTAGATGATCAATGCATCTTCGCCGCGGTCACGGAAATATTCACCCATGGTGCAGCCTGAATATGGTGCCAGGTATTGTAATGCAGCAGATTCTGATGCTGACGCCACCACAATAATGGTGTTTGCTAGTGCGCCATGTTCCTCTAGCTTACGAACCACGTTAGCAATCGTTGAGGCTTTTTGGCCAATCGCGACATAAATACATTTAACGCCAGTGTCACGTTGGTTGATGATGGCATCGATAGCCATCGCCGTCTTACCTGTTTGACGGTCACCGATAATCAGCTCACGCTGACCTCGACCGATTGGCACCATAGCATCAACCGCTTTGTAACCAGTTTGAATTGGCTCATCCACTGATTTACGGTCGATTACACCCGGTGCAATCACTTCTACAGGGTCAAAGCGTTCAGCTTTCACTTCGCCTTTGCCATCGATAGGCTGACCCAAAGTGTTCACCACACGGCCAAGCAGCGCAGGGCCAACTGGCACTTCTAAGATACGCCCCGTACCACGGACCTTCATCCCTTCACAAAGGTCAGCATAAGGGCCCATCACTACCGCACCAACAGAGTGGCGTTCTAAGTTAAGCGCTAGGGCAAAACGGTTATCTGGTAACTCAATCATCTCACCTTGCATAGCATCCGCAAGACCGTGAATGGTGATAATACCGTCACTGACCGAAATGATGGTTCCTTCATTTCTCGCCTCACTCGCCATGTCAAAATTGGCGATGCGCTCTCTGATCAGTTCACTAATTTCATTTGAATTCAATTGCATCTCTTTCCCCTACTATGCGTGTAGGTTGACAGCAAGACGGTGTAACGATGAGTAAATACTTCCATCTAACACCTGCTCGCCCGCTTTAATCATCACTCCACCAACAAGGGATGGATCAATTTGCTGTTCTATCGTTACCGTTTTGCCAAACTTAGCTTCAAGCGCGTTCTTAATGTCCACCAATTGGTCTTGTTCCAATGGCTCTGCGGTGTAAACCAAAACTTCCATGGTTTTTTCATATTCCGCTTTCATTTCAAAGAACAGCTCAACAGTGGTTGCCAGTAGCTTGAGTCTCTTGTTTTCAGCCATAACACGTAAGAAGTTCTTAACGTATTGGCTAAGCCACTCATCACACGAGGTCAGTATCATATCGAGCAAGACTTGCTCTGAACTTTCCTCTTCAAGGTCTTCAATCACCTCGACGACCGCTGGCTGTGATACCACCATTTTTAAAAGCCCTAACGCTTGTCCCCACTCATCGAGCAGTGCCTCATCAAGGGCAAAGTCAAACGCAGCTTTGGCATAGGGTTGAGCAATTGAGGTAAAGTCATTCATCTGATTTACCCCTACATTTCGCTAATCATGTGCTCAACAAGCTCACGGTTACTCTTAGAATCAAGGTTTTTGCGAATCAGTTTGCTGGCACTTTCAATCACTAAATCTGCCATTTCAGATTTCAGCTCCTGACGAACCTTGCTCTTTTCGCTCTCTACCTCAGCTTTACCTTCAGCGATGATTTTCGCTTTCTCTTTTTGCGCTAGCTCTGCTGCTTCTTCCACTAATTGGTTTTGACGTTGCTGTCCTAACTCAATAATGGATTGTGCTTTTTCGCGCGCTTCCGCAACGATGCTCTCACCGTTTGCTTTTGCTAGTTCAAGTTCTTTTGCCGCGGCTGCAGTATTCTTAATACCAGTCGCGATTTCGTCTCGACGCTCGTCAAGCAGTGTTACCAATGGTGGCCACACATATTTCATGCAAAGCCAAACGAAGATAACGAAGGAGATTGCTTGACCCAGCATGGTTGCATTTAGGTTCATAACATCCTCACCAATGTTTACTTATTAAAAATCAATTAAGCCACTGCGAAGATGATGTAGAGACCAATACCAACACCAATCATAGGAACCGCATCCACTAGACCCATCATGATGAAGAACTGAGTACGAAGCATCGGGGTTAAATCTGGTTGACGTGCCACACCCTCTAGGTATTTACCGGCAAGGTTACCGATACCTGCTGCCGCACCCGCCGCACCAAGACCAATTAGAAGTGCACCTGCTACATATAAAACAGCACTTACAATATCCATAACAACTCCTGAGAAATATATTTAGTAAATTAAGTTTGAATTAGTGATGTTCTTCTACTGCCATGCCCATATAGACAACAGTGAGAACCATAAATATAAACGCTTGTAATCCGACAATTAATATATGGAACAATGCCCACGGAACACTTAACGCCCATTGCATCCACCATGGCATTAGTGCGATAAGAATAAATATCATCTCACCCGCATACATATTGCCAAATAGTCGCAGACCTAATGAAATAGGTTTTGAAATTAGTGTGACTAATTCAAGAACCAGGTTCACCGGATATAACAAAGGATGTGAAAATGGCTGAGTAGTCAGTTCTTTAATAAATCCTTTTATGCCTTTATGTTTAAAGGTATAACCAAGGACTAGAATAAATACTCCTAACGCCATTGACATAGTGACATTAACATCCGCTGATGGTAGGTCTCTAAAGTGACCAAGTCCTATTGCTCGGGTAAAGGCTGGAATAAAATCGATAGGTAATAAATCGATAGCATTCATCAAGAATACCCAAACAAAGATAGTCAGAGCCAATGGACCTATTAGTTTATCTTGTGCTTGGAAAATTTCTTTTACCAGTCCGTCGACAAACTCAAACACCAATTCAACGAGACATTGCAATCGGCTAGGAACTCCACTTGTCGCCTTGGAAACCGCATAGCGAAAGCCTACGATAAAGACGATACCCAGTAACCAAACCATCAACATTGAGTCTAGGTTTATGCCCCAAAAACCATCACCCGAAGTCCAGAACGTCAAATGGTGTTCAATATAGTCATGTGCTGATTGAACGTTTTCCATTACGCTTTCCTCTGTAGTTCAATGGTTTGCTGATCTTTAAGCATTGGACTGATAAAGAAACCTAATACCGTAATGCAATATCCGGCTAATACAGTAACGTTACTCAGTTCCATAAATCGAAATGTCAAAATGAACATCACTATGGTGTAGATCATCTTGATATTGCGACTCAAACGCATCAGATCTTTTAAATTTTGTTGCGGCTTATATTTAGCTTTTAGCGACGCGAATATCATGCCTATGAACGGAGGTACAACTGCAATAATCACTCCGATTAACGCCGATTCTATATCTAGTTTGTCTTTAAAAAAGAGCTCGTAGAGTATAAATACCGACCCAAGCATCAACTGGCTGTATAATATCCGCTTCCCAGCTAGCATTATATCTTCGCTGGGGATACTAGCTTGCATCAGCAATCCTTAATTGTATTTAAAACATATTGATAAATTTAATTACCGACCAAATTAATTAATGGATAACTAAATTTATCATCGACGCAAAATGTAGTTATTTATCTACACAGCTTGCGAGAAGAAAGATACACCCAACAAAGTGATAATATAAATAATAATTAGCGAAACTTATCATTTCATTTTTGGAGGATTTATTTATTTGTATTCCATTAATGATCAAGCTACGTTTATATAGTAAGCCAATACTTACAGACTAACTTATTCACAAGGATGTGAACTCTTTAGTTATTTACATTTAACCTTTACTATTTTTTGATAAATACACTTATCAACTTAGATTATATTTGCTTAATTATATTTCACTCCTTGATCGTTTATTCTTCCCCACCCAACAGAATAGACTTTCAAGGAGTGATTTTTTTATTTCTAGTCCTTATAAATTTTCCTTCTACCACCACGCTTCGTTAATGTAACGCTTTGTCACTCAAGTTAACTACATTAGTAACAACCTAGCGACAAATCACTCAACAACCCCACCTCCAACCCTTATATATCAATGGATTAATATGTTTTTATACATTCTTACATTTGTTCATTTTCAAAAATAGAAAGTAAGATATCAGTGATAGAGATCACATAGAGAAGTGCTATAACACTAATACTGATTATCTTGTAAACAATATTACTCATGGATACTCTCTTTGTATTTAAGATTTATCTCATTTACGGACTAGCATTTATAACGCTATTTTTCGCGATATTACTGCGCGATATGTCCAGCAGTGAAATAAAAATTGCTAAAGTTCTTCCTTACTTAGGCATTTCTGGATTGGTGCTTGGCTTCCATGAGTGGAGCGAATTGTATCTTGCTATTTACCAACAAGAGTTCGTCATTACGAAACCGATGGAAGTACTACTTCTATTAAAGTTTGTTATTGCCTATCTTCCTTTAAACCTATTCGCATGGAAGATGACCGAACTTCTAGATGCCACTATTGCTAAAACCGTTCGCCGTGTCTGGTTAGGCCTAGCGACTCTCTTACTCGCGGTTTCCTTCTATCAGTTTTCTACTCAAGATTTTTACGCCTTTACCATTAGCGCCACTCGCAACGCACGGCTCCTTTTTAGCTTGATCGCTAGCTGTGTTGCAGGGGTTGGTCTTGCGTTGTATTCAAAACAGTTAGAAGAACAAGATGTTCCCAACCATCTGTACTTCTTGCTATCTGGCATTGCCTTTTTCATATACGGCCTCGGCAGCGCCCTTGTTTTTGCTCAGTATGGAGCTTGGGTCTTGGTCTTCCGCTGTGTTGGTGCTGTCATGCTATTGGCAACACTGTGGCAAGCATTGAAGATGTTTGATCTCGAAAGAAAACAACAAATAGAAGAGGCACTATCACTGTCTCTACAAAATCAGAAGTTAAAAGAGCTTGGAGAACTATCTTCAGCCATCGCCCATGAAATAAAAACACCTATTAGCAGTGCTCTTATGAGTTGTGATTTGTTAGAGCAGAATCGCGAGAACCAAGAAATCGCAGACCGTCAAATCGTCCGTATACGTCGAGGACTTGAGCGAGCGGCTTGCATAAGCCAAGAAGTACTACGTTACTCACATCAGCACAGTATTGAGCGGGAGCGAGTGCATGTTGAGAGCATAGTGAATGCCGCTCTCGATATGCTTCGCTACCGTCTTGCTCAATATGACCTGACGTTAGATATCGACCCTAAACTCTATGTCAGAGGCGATAAAGCCTTGCTTGAAGAAGTCGTTATCAACCTTGTATCCAATGCTCTTGATGCCAGCGCCAATCAACGCAAGCTAGCCATCAGAGTTCAAAAAGATCATGACAAAGTGTCATTGAAAGTACGCGACTGGGGTACAGGAATGTCCCCTAAAACCTTAGAGAAGGCGACACAACCTTTCTTTACCACTAAACCAAAAGGCAAAGGTACCGGTATGGGCCTTGCCCTCGTTAAACAAATTGCCACACAACATAACGGCTCTATTACATTCTCGAATGTTTGCCCGGGGCTACTTGTTGAGTTCAAACTACCAGGAGTTAAATAATGAAACTGCAACTACTTTTAGCTGAAGATGATACGGACTTAAGAGAAGTATTGGAGGAAGCATTATCACTTGAAGGCTTTGAAGTCACCGCCGTCGATAATGCCGAAGATGCTCTTGATCTCGCGAAAGAAAAGACGTTTGACCTAGCCCTATTCGATGTGGTGATGGGTGGAATCACTGGCATTGATGCGCTGACAACACTACGCCGATTCCAACCCAATATTGGTGTAATTGTCACTACCGCATTTGCTACGGTAGACCTTGCGGTTGACGCCATGAAAAAAGGCGCTGATGAGTTTCTGACTAAACCATTTAACCTTTCCGCACTCTCCGTCACACTCAAACGTGTTCATGCAGAGCGCTCTCCTAAGGACGTGCAAAATGCCGAGTCTCGTGACCAAGTATTCAGCGCACTATCGAACCCAATTCGCCGCACCGTAGTGAGACAACTAAAAGTACACCACAAAATTAAGTTCATGGATCTATGCCGTATTGTCGGTATCGAGGATCATACGAAATTCAACTTCCACTTAAGACAACTTGTAAACTGTGGGCTGGTAACTAAGGACAACGGCAAGGTATACACTTTAACTACTTTGGGCCAGCAGGTTTATACCAGCATGCTTCAATAAGTTCGACAAACAGTAATCAGTTCTTGGTAGGCACTTCTATCGCTAGAGTGCCTACTCGATCATACAGGAGCCATTTGTGTGCTTTCGAATAGAGAATAATCACTCAGATAACTCTGAAATTGCCTCCTGTAACTCCTCTTCAGCATCCGCTAGTTTGCGCTCCTTTTTGTTGATTTTTTTCTGATCACCCTTAGCTTTTGCTTGCTCCAGCTCTTGAGCTCTTTCCGCTACCTTTTTCTTCTTGCTCTCCACTTTCTGCATTCGTTCCTTATACAGCTTTTCATCAGTGCAGTAATTTTGAACATTCTCTATGGCTAATTCGAGGCTTTGGATCTCATGAGTGTTGTTATACTTTTTAGCATATTCCAGCTTGGTTTTGAGTCGCTGCTCTTTGGCCGCACACCCCGTCAACGCTTCTTGGGCAGACACACTGCCACTAACGGATACGGTAAGTGCTAGTAAGGTTAATGTCATTTTTCTCATAGTGTACCTAAATAGATTACGTCTCTTAGACTTCGGATAAAGAAACTAGTAGCATAAAAAACAAACACCTCTTAGCTTAACATTAAGATACTATACGTAAAGATTAATTATCTAGATTGGCTTAAATTGGAGCCATGCGCCAAAAGTGACGCATGAGTGCATACACATGATGTATTTTTCTATCAATCGTATACTGCTTATAAACACACTCTAGGTATTCATCGGCTCACGTTCACGGACAAAACACAAACTATACAAAACTGGAACAACCAATAAGACAATCGGTAGCGAAAACAATAAACCATAGCCGAGTGTTAACGACATCGGCCCCATATAAACGTCAGTGCCACCTATACCGTAAGCGAGTGGTAATAAGCCCACTACTGTTGTCAAAGAGGTTAATAATATTGGGCGCAGTCGACTTACGGATGCCTCTATAACCGCATCAACACCACAATTTCCATCAGCTCTTAGTTCGTTGATTCGATTAATGAGAACCAAAGCGTTATTCACAACGACTCCAGCCATTCCGAGCACTCCTATCAACGCGAATAAAGACAACGCTTGAAAGTGCACAACCAATGCCATCAACGATGCAACAACAGCAAATGGAATCACTGCCATTACTAAGAGTGGTTGAAGTAGCGAATTAAACATGATCGCGAGAACAAAATAGATCGCCACCATAGCGGAAGGAAAAGCAACAATAAATCCACTCATGGTTTCATTAGTTTTTTCCGCTTCACCGCCAATATCAATAGTTACTGTAGCAGCGTATTTACCCTGTAGTTCAGTAAGTAACTCGTTCGACAGTGCTACTGAGCTTAGGGCATCATCCGTTATCTGTGCTGTTACTGTCACTTCTCTCTGTCCATTGTAATGTTTGATCAGTCTAGGGGAGTCAATTTGCTCTACTCTTGCCAAACGACTCAACGGGACTTGTTTTCCATCTGAGGTATAGATCTTTGTTGTCGCTAACTTTTCTAGAGATCGGTAGTCTTCATTTAAAATCATACGGATATCGACTTCTCGGGTGCTTAACCACGTGGAAGTGATTTTCTCGCCATCAAAGGCAATACGTAGTGTATTGGCAAGATCCGCTACCGTGAGTCCATATTTCGCTAGCCATGTGTGCTGTGGCACTATTTTTAATTGAGGATCTTTTAGGGCTTCACTGTTAGTAACATTCGCAAGACCAGAGTGCTCGGCTAACCATTTAGATACCAACTCGACCGCTTGTTGACGATCATGCTCCAATCCTCCCAAGACACGCACTTCGATAGGCTCTCCTGGAGGCGGTCCTCCTGCATCAATGGAAA
The DNA here is from genome assembly GCF_013364395.1 of Vibrio mediterranei. Lineage (NCBI taxonomy): Bacteria > Pseudomonadati > Pseudomonadota > Gammaproteobacteria > Vibrionales > Vibrionaceae > Vibrio > Vibrio mediterranei. Next base: position 157,599 of record NZ_JABXGK010000008.1, read on the forward strand.
ACTTAACAAACACCTGGTCACTGTAACTGGCAACCTTACGATTCAGTTCAACGACGATCTCATCTGCTGTGCGCTTTCGCTGGCTATAATCACTCAAGTTGATTCGACCTGTACTCACCGGCGATTGATAAGTCATTTCAAAACTGTCGAGTTCGTCTACGGGTAGTGACTTTATTGCCTGCTCGATTCTCGCATGCATTACGCGAACATTTTCTAACGAGGTTCCCGGCTTTACCTCGGTATGTACCTCTACATATTTTGCAGCTTGTGAAGGAAAGATATCTAATTTAAGAGTCATCACTAGACTCGTCCCTGCTAATGCAACAACGATCACCGCGGTAATAACAGACTTTTTGTAGCGAAGACATTTGGTCAACATCCGCTGATACCAGCCAGCTACCTCAGTGAATTTGCCTGAAGTAGCACGCTTTGATTCTAACGATCCAGAAAGGTGTGCAGGTAAGGTAAAGGTACATTCACCAAGAGAAAACAACAGTGCGGTAATAACCGTAATTGGGATAACGACAATCACTTTCCCCATAATGCCAGGAATAAACATCATCGGAATGAATACCAAGGCCGTGGTCGTCAAGCTGGCCAAAATAGGCTTAATGACCGCTTTAGTTCCCTCAATTGCAGCTTCAACTCCCTGTTTCCCCGCCTCTTTTTGTTGATAAATGCTTTCGGCAACAATCACTGAATCATCAACAATGATTCCTATAACTAACAACAATGCCGCCAAGGTAATACTATCGAGATTCAGCCCAAGCATCGGCAATACGATCATGACACCCAATATGCAAAATGGAATTGAAATAGAAACCCAAAAAGCAACTTGTCTTTTGAGTACCATGCTCAAAACTAGTAATACTAAGAGAAGACCAATAGCACCGTTGGTAGACACGATAGTAAAGCGATTGCTCATGTCATCAGCGAGGTTCATTCCATATTGGAAAGCGAACTGCCCCTGGTACGTAGTTTGTTCTTGCTCTAGCAACGCTTTGATACTGGCGACCGTTTTAGTGATATCCGCATTGCCGCTGTTAGAGATATCGAACAACACAGCATCTTGACCATTGATCACTCCTTGTTGCGTCGCTTTCGCAAAGGTATCAATCACTTGCGCAACATCGGAAACTTTCACTATAGTGCCGCTAGGGAGCGCCTTAATAACGATATTTCCAATTTCCTGCGCCGATTGCACTTGAGTCATCGTGATCAGCTTTTGCTCGCTGTTTGTAGCGCGTACCATTCCGCCCGATTGTGACAAGTTCGACTGAACAATTGCATTACTTATCTCGGCAAACGTTAATTGATAACGACTCGCCTTTGTAGGATCAATCTCTACCCAAAACTCTCGCTCGCTATACCCAGAGAGTGTGACGGTTTGAACACCTGATAGTGCGCTTATCGCACGTTCTAAGTGGTACGCATACTCTTGTAACTCTACATTCCCTTGCGTCTCGCCAACAGCACTGATGCCGAACGATAGAACAGAAAATGAAGATGTTTGCTTTTGAGTCACTAGTGGCGGATTAGTGATATCTTTCGGTAAACCACTCACCCTATCGACGGCTTGTTGAATATCGCGCATAACTTGTGTGGAATCGACATCTGGAAGAAACTCCAGTTCTATTGCAGAAAAGCCATCCACAGATTGAGAGGAAAAAAAGTTAATACCTTTTACCGTGCGTAACTCTTTCTCCAATGGATTAGTAACATTGACTTCAACATCGGAAGCCGTTGCTCCTGGGTAATGGGTCGTCACCTCAGCGGATTCGAAGGCAACATCGGGGTATTCTTGCAGTTTAAGAGTGTATAGTGAAATCACTCCCATCATTAATACCATAATCGTAATGATTCGGGCGAGAAACGGGCGCCGAGCAAAATAGGAGATTAAAGAAAACATGGTCAAAATCGCCTCTTATTTCACGGAAGTTGTGATTTGCGAAACATCGGTCGTGGCATACATCGACATACCTGGCATCAGCTTAAAGTCGGCATTTTTTATATCAACTTCAATCGGATAAGCCATGTGCTGAACATCCATTTCCACTCCTATACGAGCAATGGATGACACCACTTTTTGCTCTGGACTTGTCTCTGCCCAAAGTTCTATCGACTGCCCCACCGATAGCAAAGACATATCATGCTCACTTGCTAACAGACGTACCGTCAACGTATCAATATTCACAAGTCGATAAAGCAAATCACCTTGGTTTACCCAAGCACCAACTTGTGTATCACGGCTCACCACAAAGCCTTCAATATCGGCTCGGATACTTGTCTCTTCGAAGTTTTTCTGAGCAATATCAAGTTCAATTTGTGCCAGCTTAAGTAATGCTTTGGCATTGAGGTAATCAGCTTTGGCGATATCAAGTTCATTAACAGATAAGTTGTTGTTTTTAATAAGCTCTTGATAACGTTCGTATACGGAACGTTTGAGTTTGATCTCTGCTTGTGCCAGTTCCAGATTGGCCGTGGTACGAGCTAGTTCAAACTGAAAGTCTTGCTTTTTGATTTCAGCTATAACCGTGTACTGCTGAACCTTATCCCCGACCTCTACGTTCATGGTTTCAATCACGCCATTGACTTCGGCAACCACATTTACCGATGACAAACTGACCGTTTGCCCAATTAGTTCTATGGCTTGACCCCAAGGCGCCACCAGACTTAAAGCCAAACAAACTAATGATTTTGGTGTTTTCATATCACACACTCCCTTAGTAAATAAGAGCAGTGTGCAGGAGTCGATGTCGAGTTTTTGTCAAAGCTGTTTTACCACTTGGCAATCGCGTTTCGACAAAAAATCGACACAAGTTTGCTATCATCAATTCACGCTATTGAATTGGAAACATGTATGAGTGTGTTATCTGGCAGCCAGATCTTAGTCGTAGAAGACAATGAAGAACTACAAGGCATATTGGCGGACTTTCTTGACGTCAAACAAGCGGAAGCGGACTTTGCAAGCAACGGCGAGTTAGGCCTATCGCTTGCTTTATCTCATGCGTTCGATGCCATTATTCTAGATGTAATGATGCCAAAAAAAGATGGAATGCAGGTGGCACGAGAACTGCGCCTTAAAGGCTGCACGACACCTATTCTTATGTTGACAGCACTAAATGGACAATCTGACCTATTGACCGGTTTCGATTCTGGAGTTGACGACTTTCTCACTAAGCCATTCCAGTTTCCTGAACTCGAAGCCAGACTTACCGCGCTAATTAAGCGCTATCGTGGTCAAGTTGCCAAAAGCATGCTTAGATTTGGCGATATTGTTATTGATGAAAAAAGCCATCAAGTGACACGACAAGGCGAAAACATAGAGTTAAGCCCAGCGACCTATCAAATACTAGTAGCCCTAGTAAAAGCTCAAGGTGAAGTTGTATCGAGAGAGTCATTAATTCAGACTCTTTGGGGGGAAAATGTGCCCGATAAAGACGTATTACGAAGTCATATCTATTTACTGAGGAATGTCTTAGATAAGCCGTTCGACTTTCCATGCCTGATGACGGTACCTAAATTTGGCTTCAAACTGGTAATTCAATGATGAAAAGGTCAAAGTCACAACCTAGTTATTACTCCATAAAACAAGTCAAAGCTCGCTTGTTACGAACCTTCTCTCTTATCGCTTTGGTCACTTCTTTTTTGGTTTTCTTTGCCTTTTCGCTTCACTTGGCCTTAGAGGAAGACGACCAGATCGAACATCACTTAGTGTCATTTGAAGAAATAGCCCAATCCTACTATCAACTTCGCCAAGTAAATCAGGCTCAGCTCAGTAAAAGCGTTACCGCGTATTTTGATGCTAATATGCTACCGAAAAGAATCGCACAACAGGGGTCTTTCCCATTAGGAAAAGTAACGAAATACAATACCTTCCTCGAAGATGGCTTTTTGGTCTATCACACCAAGTTTAAGTTTAACGAGCAAACTATCCCGCTTTACCTCACCATTGATTCGAGAGCGATGGACTTCGGAGATGACTCTTGGGACACATTGATGATCATTTCAATGCTACTGATGGTCTTTCTGATTTTTGTCTTGCGGTTATCGCTGAAAAGGGTCTTCGACACATTAATGTCGCCAATCTCATCCCTCAGCCACCAACTCGCAAGTAACCAAGACGGAGCATTCTCTATCACAGAGCATTCAATTTTAGAGCTGCAAACACTCACCGAGCATCTTAATAGTTACACGCAAATGAAAGAGCGTGTCGCCAAACAAGAGCTTATGTTTGCCAAGTATGCGAGCCACGAGTTGAAAACGCCCATTGCCGTTGTATTGGGTGCCGCCAACTTACAGGCAATGAAACAAGATGAGGCTTTTCAAACCAAGCAACGTGAACGCATACTCAAAGCGGCAAACGGTATGCAACAGACCGTGGAACTGCTACTAAACATCGTTAAGCAAGAAAATGCGAGTCCCGATAGCTTATCGACCAAAGTCAATGAACAAGATTTGGAGCTAGCAAAATACTATTCAAGTGCTTCAAAAGATACAAAAGTAACGGTGCAGATCGAAGAAGGGACAGCGGTTAACCTACCATTGATAGCCGTGAGAATGATAGTTGGAAATTTACTAGACAATGCCATACGTTTTACAGCCAATGGGGAGATTTCCGTCCGTATCTCATCTCAGGAAATTTGCATTACTGATAACGGCTGTGGACTGAACAATAATAACGATATTGAGCATGGGCTGGGGCTGCTGATTGTTCATCGGATCGCAGAAAGCTATAGCTGGCAATTTACACTTTCGAACAATACTAACGGTAATGGATGCTGCGCGAGACTCACACGGATTGATAGCTAGACGCAAACGATAGGAACCAAGTCGTTCCTATCGTTACACGATCATCACCCGTAATCCTCAGTTATCGCTAGATTGCTTGACTAGATCTGGGAACTGTTCGAACAAAAAGTCTAAGAACAATCGAATGCGTTTGGGTTGGTATTTTTTACTCAAATAGACCACATTCAAATCCGCACTTGATACCGTTGTCGAAGCATTGAAGTTTTTCATATAGCCGTTAAGCACTGTTACCAAACGACGATGGTTAATGTCTGCCTGAACATCCAATAGTGACTTGAGAGCAATACCCGCTCCCTCTAACGCCCATCGACGAATCACTTCACCATCATCTGAAAAACGTTTGGGCGTTACCGTAATGGATTTTCGTTGGTCATTTTCTCGAAAGTGCCACGTCTTTAGCTCTTCGTTATGACGCAACATCACTAAACAATCATGCCCAACCAAATCTTGAGGCGTAATAGGAGTCCCCCGCTTTGCTAGGTACTCTGGCGAGGCACACAACACACGGCGACTGGACGCTAATCTGCGAGAGATGAGGTTACTATCCGCCATTTCCCCATAGCGAATGACAATATCCATACCCGATTCGTTAACGTTCGACAGGTGGTCATTGAGGTAGAGATAAGGAATGACATCAGGATAGCGTTCTGAAAACTCATTCAGAATGGGCACAATGTATTGTTTGCCAATGTCTTTTGGCGCAGACACTCTCAGCGCGCCTTTTACCTCTTTAACGCCACTTTGGATAATATTTTCCACTTCATTGACGTTATCCAATATATCCAAGCAAGCTTTGTAGTAGAGTTCTCCTGAGTCAGTTAACGATACGTGGCGAGTACTTCGATTAAGCAGTTTAACGCCATAACGCTCCTCCAAAGCCTGAAGCCTAGCCGTCATTGATGCTGGCGACAATCCAAGGTCTCTGCCCGCAGCCGCTAACCCTTGGTGCTTAACAATGCTCGCGAACATCTCCATATCTGAAAACTTATCCATAGGCGCTCCATTATTTAACCAATCCGAATAATGATTTCGTATTTTACCCAATTATAAAACTAAGTCGAATAAATATAATGGGCGTTATCAAATGAAGTCATCGAATTGGGAGAAACAATAATGAACCGCGAAAAAACAACTTACGTCATTCTAGGTGGCACCTCAGGTATTGGAGAAGCTATCGCTCAGCTCGTTAATCACGAAGAGAATATCGTCCATGTTGCTAGTCGCTCAACTGGTCTAGATATCAGCAACGAGAAAGAGATGCACTGTTACTTCGAATCCATCGGTGCTTTCGACCACCTTATTGTCACTGCAGGATCAGCGGCGCCTGCAGGCAAAGTAACCGATGTAGCCATTGACGATGCTAAAGGAGCATTTGACGTCAAATTCTGGGGCTCCATCAACGCTGCAAAACAAGCTGCTCGCTTTATCAAGCCAAACGGCACCATTACGTTTACGACGGGCATGTTATCTCGAAAAGTCGTTCCTAACACTTATGCAAAAACCGCAATGAATGCCGCACTAGAAGCCGTGACAAAGATCTTGGCTAGAGAACTAGCGCCAATTCGCGTCAATGCCGTCAGCCCTGGCTTAACAAAAACCACCGCATACAAAGGAATGGATCAAACAACCCGCGATACCATGTACGAAAATGCCAAGAACAATCTACCTGTTGGCAAAGTTGGTGAAGCGCAAGATGTCGCAAAAGCGTATTTGTTTGCTATCGAAAACACCTATATGACTGGCGCCATTATTGATGTCGATGGCGGCGCGTTAATCAACTAAGTCAAAACCAAGCCTACTCTTATTACAGGTATTCATCATGAAGCTTTATATCTATGACCATTGCCCGTTCAGTGCACGTGTTCGCTACGTGGCGGGAATGCTCAACTTATCACTGGATATTGTCACACTAGATTATGACGACGACACAACTACAAAAAACATCATCGGCAGTAAGCAAGTTCCTGTGTTTGTCACAGGTAGCGGAAAAGCCATGGCGGAGAGTCTCGATATCATCGGTTATCTGCTCGACTTAGCAGATTCGGCAGAAAACAGTACGCCATCTCAAGACGTAATGAGATGGCAGAAGGATGCCTTCTTACCACTGCAGAAAATTGGATATCCACGTTGGAGCACCTTGCCACTCAAAGAGTTCTCCACCGCCAGTGCAAAAAAAGCATGGCGTACTAAAAAAGAAACCTATGAGCTTAATTTCAACAGCTTGTTAGAAGACACATCGCAGATCGCCTCACAAGCAGAGGTGCTGATCACTCAGGCGAATGAACTTCTCCAACTAGGTACCGGAAGTCGCAGGAAATTGGTGGACGAGGCTATTGTATTTTCCATTTTAAGAGGCTTTTTCAGTGCACCTGAAGTTCGCTGGGAGCCAAGTGTTGCCGATTGGATGGTCACTCAAAGTCAAAGTACTCAGGTGAAGTTACTCAACAACGAACAATACCAATAACTCCGAAATTCAATATTTGTGGCCTTTGCCAGTCACGACGAAGGCTACGTAAGGTGTACGATTATGGAAAGCAAAAACTACGCAAATATTATCGTTTTCACAGGATTACTCGCCGCAGCAAGTGCCATCATTAACGCCGATCTTTACGATGGTACCTGGTCTGAAGTCGCTACCATTGCCGCCGCAATAATGATTCCCGTAACTGCCTACTTCAATAGGAAGAATGTCGCACTGTCTTTTCTTTTACCACTATTTTTTACCACCATTGTCGTTAGAAATGCTGATCAACATGATTGGTCAATGATTGGTTGGATAGCGGCAATATCTTATCTGCCGTTGCTCGCACAGTGTGTTGTAGTCATGCGACGTACCTTTATCAAAGAAGGTCCGACAGAAACAGCATTAAGTATGCTGCGTATATTCATCGGTATGAACTGGTTAACGCACTGTACAGAAAAACTGTTTGTTTCTTCCCACGACGCAGGCTTGGTTAACTTTTTTGCCAACGGATTTGGTAACTTAGTGGTTGGACACCCATTAACGGATTCAACCGCCAATATTCTGATTGTGCTTGGCGGCCTAGTTGAACTGGCTACTGCTATTTCATTGGGACTAGGGGTACTTTCTCGGTTTGGAGCGTTCATGTCAGCAGGATATCTGATTGTTGCCCAGATAGTGGGTGGCCACTTTGCCGTTGGTTATACGTGGATTTTACCGGGTGGAGGATGGGAATTGGCGTTCTATTACTTTATGGTCACCATACCATTTATGCTTCCAAACGTAGGTGGCTCTGTCGCTTTGGAACGGATGAAGTTCGCTCGCTCTTAATCAAGTAAAACAAGGGGGACTTATCATGTCCCCTTGTTCGATAACTACTAAAAACCAGTGCCTACTTGAAAATAAATGGCGTTATCCGATTCACTGGTAGCCACATCGATCCCTGCACGCAAGCCATAGCGACGGGCTATAAGGTAACGAAAACCGACACCATAGCTATAATGGTTATTGGTTGTAAAAATCGAGTCGCCATCATCAACGGCGGTACCTAACCCACCAAAAACAGAAGCTGACCAACGCGTAGTCATTTGCCAAGTTAATTGAGTCTCTAACGAGGCTGTTGTATCACCTTGGTATCGCTCTCTAGCAATGCCGCGCATATTGATGTCAGGGTAAACAGGTGTTGGTAAGTAACGCTCACTGGTACTTAGCGTGTTGTATTGCCCTTTAAAACCAAGGTTCCACGATTCTCTAATTGGAAAATAGTGTATCCCTTTAAATGTGAACGTATCAAAATCGTAGTCACTACCAAGACTCTTTCTAAACAAGCGATATTCACCACTGTAATCCCCACCAGCAGAGGGGTATAAGAAGCTATTTCGTGTGTCATGTTCAACCAATAACCCCAGCATTGAAAATGTAGAATCTAATGAAGGATGGAACTCTCGCCGATGACGATCCTGCTGACGTTCGATGGAATTTAATGATAGCGTAGATTGAATAAAAGCTTGTGAGATCCCTAATAACAATGGCGTGTCAGCGACTCTAAATTGCAATTTCTGTAGCTCTCCATACCCTTTCATATTCAGCTCAAACTTACTGACGTGTTCACCGCTACCATAGAAATCCATATTCACGTCACCATAAAATGCACCGCCAAGATAGCGGATACTGTCACGCTTCCATGAGTGCCGATGACCCACAAATCCAGCCCAAGTACCATTATCTGTCCCAAAAGCACCACCTACAGTGATGGCTGGCGTTAGCAATTGAGCACCACCATTTACCGATGTCATCGACAACTTTCTACGCTTTTCTTTCTGCGCCTCCGATTCATGCAAGAATACTCCCATCACACCACCGCCATACCCAACGGCAGGTTCGGTCACGAGTATGGGTACAGGCAAAAAACCATAAGCATTTTCAGCTAGGTATTCGCCCATATCAAACTGATGATCAACTGGATCGGTAAAACTAGTAGCAACGCTGTGACTTGAAGCGATTGAAACCGTCAAAACAATAATAGAGAGGGAAGCTCTCACGGTAAGATCCTCGTTACTGGCAACATTAGGGAAAACAACTCATGTGTAAACGTTGGCGTATAGTAACGAGGACGAAGATAAGATTTATCACTAAACAATAAGAGTGGAATAAAACTGAAATAGTGTATGACAATCAATCGCTTTATTTTTATTTTATCTAATCAGGCGGGCACTTACAGACCAGTCTGAACGAAAAACAGGTGCTCTCAGAGCACCTGTTTTTCATTAATTAAGCAATTTTACGAATAAAGTGCTTGTTCCGTCCTCAAACCTTTTATTAGGCTAAAACACATCAATAGCAGAACAAAAGTAAACGGCAGAGCCGTTGCCACTACGCCAGACTGCAATGCTTGAAGCGCCTCTTTACCGCCAATCCACAACATTACTGCTGCAATAGCCCCTTCAATACACGCCCAAAATATCCTCTGGGGTACTGGCGCATCAATCTTGCCGCCAGCAGTGATGCTATCGATAACCAACGAGCCAGAATCCGAAGACGTTATAAAGAAAATCAAAATAAGAACAATGGAGATCACGGACAAAATAGAGCCAAATGGTAAAGCATCGTATACGTGAAATAGCGTTAGTGAAATGTCGGTTAAACCATTCGCCCCCAACTCACCTACATGATTTGCCACTTGATCTATAGCGATCCCGCCAAATACTGACATCCATATTAACGTCACTGCAGTTGGAATAAAGATAACCGCTAACAAGAACTCTCGTACCGTACGTCCTTTCGAGACTCGAGCAATGAACATCCCAACGAATGGAGACCAAGAAATCCACCACGCCCAATAAAATACCGTCCAACCATGCATCCAGACAGTGTCTTCACGGCCATGAGGACTACTGAGCGCAATGATATTTTCTACGTAACCAAGCGTTGTATTCCAGATTGACGGCAGAGCGACATCCAGACTCACAGCCGTGACAAAAATCAGCAATAAGAAGGCCACAACCATATTGATGTTACTAAGAACCTTTACTCCACCATCAATACCACGCACCACTGACATAACCGCGATTAAGGTAACAAACGCAATCACCGCCAGTTGCATACCAATGCCACCGTCTAGACCAAATACATAGTTGATGCCACTTGTCGCTTGTTGAGCACCTAAACCCAGTGATGTCGCTAGACCAAACAAAGTCGCCAACACCGCCATGATATCAATCACGTGGCCTAGCCAACCCCAAGCTCGGTCACCGAATACTGGATAGAATGCTGAGCGAATAGATAGAGGCAACCCCTTGTTGTAGGTGAAAAACGCGAGTGATAACGCCACAATAGCGTAAATACCCCAACCATGGATACCCCAGTGAAACAGCGTTGCCCCCATAGCAAGTGATTTAGCTGCTTCCGTATTGGGCTCTACATTGAGTGGTGTTCCCCACCAGTCAGTAAAATAAGCCGTTGGCTCCGCCACTCCCCAAAATAGTAAGCCGATACCCATACCAGCCGCAAACAGCATCGCCAACCATGAAATGGTTGAATGGTCAGTTGTTGCATTTTTACCACCGATACGAATTTTCCCAAGAGGAGAAATCAATAACGCGACGGCAAAGAATAGGAAAAAATTGGTTGCCCACATGAAGAAGACATCAAAGTCATTAATGATGCCATTTTTAAGACCATTGAGAGCGTTGAGTGCGGTTGCTGGCTCGACGATAAGAAGGGAAATTAGGCTGAGAATAACAAGCGCTGCGCTTGTTCCGAATACGGGGTTGTGTATATCGAAACCCCACTTTTGAATGTTGTCCTGACCTACTTGATAGTCAGTGGTTTCGATACTGTACTTCTTTAATGCATTGTCCATAAATACTACTACTACGTGTCCAAATTGCTTTCCTCGAAAAGGAAAAAACTAGAAACCGCCCTCCATTTAATTAGAACTCTAACAATTTATTTCGGACAAAATGCTATCACACGCACAAAAATGATTCAAATAGCTCAATTTTTCATAGTGAAAATTAGAAAACACTTAAAATCAGCCATAAAAAGCAATGAGCTCTAATCATTAGAATACAAACTAATTGACATTGGACGTGCTTTATCCCACCAATCTGCATTAGTGAGAGCAGCGAATAACAGCATTAGCGTATGCCAGAAGTAACGAGGGCTATTTGGTCAGCTTTTCAGCAATAAGGTAGGTATGAAGCTCTGGGTGTTGGTCGAACTCCAAATGACGAATTGTGCAGCCAAGTTTAATGAAAAGCTCTAAAAAGCCATTAGTCCCAAGAGACGAGTAATACACTTCTGGCCCCATGAAATCATCAGTATGCTGCCCTGCTTCTTGTGTGCCTCCAAAAGAAAAAACAAACACACCGCCCGGATTTAGACTAGCAATAATCTTCGTTATAACAGTGACTTGCTGTTCTAGAGGAATATGCCAAATACTGTCCCATGCAGTGATAAAATCATAGTTACTTGGTAGATCAGCGTTACAGATGTCTTGATGATAAAAGGTAACATCTGGATGACGTTCGCGAGCAAGCTGAATCATTTTACTCGAGATATCCATCCCCTCAGGTTGAAACCCTACTTGTTGCAACAGATTGATAAATCGTCCGGTACACCCACAACCGATATCGAGCGCCTTACCTCTAGACGAAATAAACTCAATCGCTCGTTTATGAGCTTCGATGCCATTGTCGAGATTAAACTCTTCACTCAACCACAGGTGAGTAATCTGATCGTAAGCTTTCCCTATTTGTTCTGGCGTCATCTTGTTCCCAACTTGTCTATTTCCCTGAGTACTATTGCTATCTCACTATAAAACATATTGATGTTTAACGCTTTCTTTAGAGTGACCGCCAACGAATTTTGCAGAAATACCTTTAAGCCCATCCTAGACTCTTAATGACAAAATCCGAGGGAGAGTGAACATGCAGCAATTCTTGCGCCTAACATCCATCACGCACAGTTTTAAGGTGGGATTATCTCGGCGACTGATTTGGCGAGTGCTGTTCATCGCCATACTCAGTGCCGCGATTAACGCTGCTCAGTTCTATTTCTTTTACTCTCAAACGCTCGATGTGCTCGCTGAACAGCTCTCGTTTCAGTTGCTTCCCGAAGAGTTTGCAGCGGTAGCTAACTCCATGCCTTCAATGTACCAAGCCATGAGTAATTGGCTGATTTTATTACTGTTACTTCAATTAGCACTGGCAACGTGGGCTGGATGCTGGCTCAGCTACCGTCTTTATGGTCCGGTAGAGCGGATTCGACAAGCTCTGGTCGACATCTCCTTAGGTAGGCTAACGACAGAAGTGAAGACTCGGAGCGGTGATGAACTCAGCGACATTGCAGAAAATGTCAGTGACAGTGCCGCTCGCCTACAAGTGATCGTATTAAGCATGAAGCAAAGCCTTGATGGTCTAGATAGCAGCGCGATGACTCCAGAACAAACTGCTCACATCGAAATGGTTCGCAGTAATCTAGACTACTTTGAGACCATTGATGTTGGCCCATCCAATGAAGCCGAGCCGTCTAATGACTTTAACTCGGAACGCTAACTTGGCGTCATGGCAACCATGGTTACTTACGTTATTGCTTACCTTATTACTCACCATGGGTAGTAGCCAAGCCGTGAACGCTTCCCAAGCAATCGTCGGTCAAGGAATTCAACTGGTTCAAGTTGGACAAGTCACACAAGCCAAGTCAAAGTTGAACCAGTTGCCACAGCCTTATTCAGGAGAAGCACTATTCTTGGCAGCGCGTATTGCAGAAGCAGAAAACAACTGGACAACAGCGATGACCTTGTATCGCGAATATTTAGCCAGTAACCCTTTTAGCGTGCACCAATTAGAAGCAAGGGCGGCATTTGCACTATTGCGAGCCTATCAAAACGATCCGTTACTTGGCGACTTCTTCACTCTAGTTAAGCTACGCGACCTAAATCATATTCAGCAACTTCAAAACACTAGCGCCAGGCTATATGCCACACATCCGCAAGCGCCGTTGGCGATTCGCGGACTGCTTCTGACCGCATACAGTTTGTTAGAGCTAGCTCAACAACCCCAAACAGCACTGCAACTTTACCTTTCCATTGCAGAAGATACTCAGAATGCCGATGCAGATTGGTACATTCAGGCATTGTTTGGGGCGGCTTTCGCAGCCATTCGCGCCAACCGTTTACCGCTAGCCCAACGAGCTATCAATGACATACAGGGTAAATTGAACTCTAGTTGGGGCAGCCGCAACAGCCTGTTAGCGAGAAGTTGGCAACAGCGCATCAACGCCATGACCTTCATGTTGCCTCTCGCACAACAAACGACAGTATCAACAACGCCCTTTTTATGGGGAGTCGGCGCAAGGTTGCTGTTAGATAACCCTGTAGGTAGTGGTAACAACTTCGCGCCAATCTGGCACACGCTTACCAATAATGATTTACGGGTAAACAGCGTCAGTTTGTGGATCACTCAGGACAGCGATTGGAACTGGCTGCGCACAGATTTACTTCGCGGCGCTCATTTGCATGGTTATATTCCTATGATTAATTACTGGTTTTTTGGTGACAAAATCAGCCCTGACTACGTCACTGCCAATCGTCAACGTTATCTTGAACAGATCAAAAACCAGCTGATTCCGTTGTTGCGAGACCTTCCTCAAGCCTATCTGATTTTGGAGCCTGAGTTTAACAAACAGGGTATTGAATCTTGGGACGAGTGGGATCCATTAATGCTGGAGGTGATCCAACTAATACGAAAAGGGGCACCGCAAGTTAAAGTAGGATTGGGGCTGGGTGATTGGGATAAACCCGGTGGCACACCGAGTTACGCAAGCGCTGAGCAAGCCATTGAAGCAAGTGATTTTGTGGCAAGTATGCTAATGCTCTCTAGTTATACTGAGCGCGCTCACGCCGCGCCAGATTGGTCCGCTTGGGTTCGAGCTTTACGACTAGGCGATAGGTTAAAAAAACGCTTCAACAAACCGTGGATGCTGGCGTATTTATCAATTGCATCTCAACCAGCATGGGAGCAGCAGCAAGCGGTGGAGATTGAAAAGCTGGCATTTTATCTGCCGATGCTTCGTAGTCTTGGTCTGTTTGCCCTTAATTGGTTCTCTCTTACTGATGAACCCGAGCAGCAAGGTTGGTTTGCCGAAGCAGAGCAAAGCTTTGGACTTCTTAAAGCCAGCTACCAACCTAAGCCCGCATTGGCTGACTATCAACAACTCATCAACGCGCATCGTAACGAAAAGGCGCCTCAAGTTAAGCAGTTTCACGCCAAACTAATGGCAAATCGTCAGCTCGAAATCAAAGCTCAGTTAGCACACTGGACTCGCTGGGAAGTCGTTGTTCAACAAGACACTAACACATGGCTTGAAAAAGGCGTTGGTGATGCCTTTACTATTCATTGGAATGGACAAATGCTGCCAACTTGGGCTGAAAATGGCGAGGTGTCTGTAACGCTGGTCCTCAATGGTACTATTCACAACTCACTGGTAACGAACTGGAACGTCCCTCTTAACTTCCACCAGCAAGCCTTCAATGAACAGGTTTCACTCAACAGATGGAAAACTTGGCAGCAAGCACCGGAACAGAGCATTGCACTTGAGCAGCTAAGTTCGGGTATTCCTGCAGCCATTGAGCTTGTTCTAAAGCGGCTTACTTCCCCTCAACTCGAGGCGCTGCATATCGGGCTCATAGACCAAATTGGCTTCCAACAAACCGTCTCCGCCTCTTCTTACGCCTATCAAATCGGTGATAGCATCGCCATTTATGTCCCATTGCAACAACTCAATCGACAATGGGTCAAATACGTCGACGGTAAACCAATATGGCGAGATAAACCCAGCGGCGTCATTTCTGTCGTATTGCAAAATAGTAGCGCTGAGAATGTAGCGTTTGAAGTGAGTAGATTGAATAGCTTTGTTGATTAGCGTAGGTATCGGGGTAATACTCTGCTAGAATCGCCCGCCACAAAGCCACCTTGTATAAACATTTCTAGTTACTACCTCAGGGCGGACGACTAGGTTGTATCACTGTACCGCACACTTGATTAATAGGCATAACCATGATGACAGATGAAGAAAGAATCGAACTCCAACAAAATAACCCGTTACATGGCCTTAAATTAGAAACAATGTTGCAAGAGCTAGTGGACTTTTATGGGTGGGACATTCTTGACACAGCGATGCGCTTTAACTGCTTTCATACTAACCCGTCGATTGCTAGCAGTGTGAAATATCTCAAGAAGACCGAGTGGGCACGAGAAAAGTTGGAGAACTTCTATCTGTATCGTTTTAAGCGTATGCCTCGAGCCTCTACTGAAGAGTACGATTTACCGCCACGTGCGCGCACTTTTCCTCATGGATTAGAACCTAAAGAACCAATGGCACTGACGGTTGATTCTATTTTGAAGTCTCAAGCGAAAGCTGCCTCTGCTTTCAAAAACCGCTCATCTCGTGGACGTCATTCCCGCTAATAAGCACATTCATAAACTATGAATAAACAACAGCCGCAACCTTTTTAAGGGCGCGGCTGTTATGATAATAATTAGCAAGAAAATTGCTTACAGAGACTTCACTCGTGTTGGTAGAAACACTTCTCCCAACATACATCTCACGCTACCTCCACCAATGTTCTCAATGGTAGAAACATCAAAAGGAAGCAGTTTTCCGTGGGTAGACAATTGCTGTTTTTGTGCAGGATTGAACGCATCGAATGCGGATTTAGACATCGCGATCACCTTATCACCATTAACCGTTTCAAGTTGCAAAATATTGCCGCAAAACTGATTAACTTGCTCAAGTGTAATATCAATCACCTGCTTTGTGTTTGCCAAAGACTTCACTACAAATCGACGTTCGTATTCAGGGATCACTTCTGAGCAAATCACCGCAAAGTGCTCACCAACTGCCATCATCACATTGGTGTGGTAGATCGGTTGCCCAGATGGCAGCGCCGTTTGAAATGATACGACGCGATGATAACCAATGCGCTTGGCGTAGTCTTCGAGAGCTTCACGCTCACATCGTTGAGAGAGTGCCGCATAAATCGTTTTGTTAACATGATCTTTTACCATCACACCCGTGCTCTCCAAAAAAGCACCTTGCTCGATGTAATTGGTCAACGAGTCCACAGCGACTACTTTTCTTCCCGCAGCTCCAAGACTATCAATCAGCGCCTGTGGCCTCACTTCTTGTTGCCGATTCTTACAAGCCATAGGGAAGGTATAGAAGGCACCTTCATGGGTGGTGCTAAACCAGTTGTTCGGAAAGACTGCATCAGGTGTTTCACTGGCATCCATAGGATAGTCAAACTCAACCACTTGAACGCCAGCGCGGCGCAAGCCAGAGACCATCGCTTTAAACTCAGACATTGCATTTTGCTTTACAGAATCGGCATCAAGAGAAACTTGGTGTTGAAATTCATTATCGGCTGCCGTCTGTGCATTAAAACCAAACTCTTTCGGCGGTACCATCACCACACAATTGGCATTTTGAACTGATCGACTAAGATGCGTCGGCTCAGCTGTTTCGATACTAACTGTCATTCCATGATTCATAGAGGGTTCACTTAACTACTTTTGCGTGCAACAATCTTTAAATTGTAAATAATGTGTTAAATATTAATTTACTGAATACGTGTTTTTTTTGTTTTCTCTCCACCGTTAATTACTGGATATTTTAAAAAATACAGTAATAATCACTGTCACCTATATTGTAAACCTACCTTCATCAGCGGAGTAAGGTAACAGTAAGGTGAGAGTCACAGCCAATATTCTGCGGTTAAATTGCTACAATTGTTGAGCAGTTTGGTTAAAGGTTATACACTGTTTCATATCTGAATTTTCAGATTTCTTTCTCTTGTTCTAACCCGCGAAATGGATCTTTCGCCATGTAAAATTACATTATAAATTCGCTCTTACTATTACTCTTATCTTCGGATTGGAGGATTTTTTGTCTCTTCTCGAAAGCTCGAATGAACGTTGAAACACGGGCTTTCTAACGATTTAGGTGAATCATGTTTAAGCGCTTTGAAAATTTCACAGAAGCTTTTCCAAAGCAAGAACCCGATCAGCCGCCTGAGGGCATTTTTGCGTTTTGTCGACACTACACGCGTGGCTTTGAAAAACCATTACTGCTTATGGCGCTGCTCAGCACGACAGTGGCTATTATCGAGGTTGCCCTTTTTGGATTTATGGGTGAGCTTGTTGACTGGCTGACGTCGAGTAATCCTGAAACCTTTATGGATGAAAACGGCGCAACACTAATGTGGTTGGGCTTGGTGATATTGTTTGTAATGCCTGCGTTAATCTTGGTGTATTCATTAATTACGCACCAAACCTTGCTCGGCAACTACCCAATGTCTATCCGATGGCAAGCGCACCGCTACTTACTCAAGCAAAGCTTATCGTTTTATCAAGATGACTTTGCTGGACGTGTTGCTACTAAGGTGATGCAAACGGCACTTGCTGTACGTGAAACAGTCATGAAGACGGCGGACGTGTTTATCTATGTTTCCGTTTACTTTACTTCCATGTTGGTGATTTTGGCGCAAGCTGATTTACGCCTGATGTTACCTATGCTGTTTTGGCTTTTTGCGTATATTGGTATCCAAATTTACTTTGTACCAAAGCTCAAAAAAGTGGCGTCAGAACAAGCCGATGCGCGCTCTTTAATGACAGGTCGTATCGTTGATAGTTACACCAATATCTCTACAGTTAAACTGTTTTCGCACAGCCGTCGTGAAACTGAGTATGCAGAAGAAGGTATGGAAGGCTTTTTAGATACCGTTCATCGTCAAATGCGTTTGGTAACTGGCTTTGACGTTGCCGTTCAGCTGGCCAACTACATTCTACTGTTCTCAATCGCAGCGATTTCTATCTACCTATGGATGGGCAGTGCGATTACCGTCGGCTCAATTGCTATCGCAATCAGTTTAGCACTGCGTATTAACGGGATGTCGATGTGGATCATGTGGGAAGTAGGTGCACTTTTTGAAAACATGGGTACGGTCGTTGATGGTATTAAAACCCTATCAAAACCTATCGCTATCCAAGACGAACCAAATGCTAAACCAATTAAGGTCGATCAAGGCGGTATTGAGTTCGATGACGTCAGCTTCCACTATGGTGAGAACAAAGGTGTCATCAGCAATTTAAACCTCAATATTAAGCCGGGTGAGAAAGTCGGCTTAGTCGGTCGCTCCGGCGCAGGTAAATCCACCTTAGTGAACTTGCTACTGCGTTTTCACGATGTTGAAGGTGGCAGTATTCGTATTGATGGACAACCCATTGATAAAGTTACCCAAGATTCACTGCGCAGCAAGATCGGAATGGTGACGCAAGACACGTCGCTGCTTCACCGCTCAATTCGTGACAACATCTTATATGGTAAGCCTGATGCGAGCGAAGAAGAACTTTTGGCTGCAACTCGCCAAGCTCATGCTCATGAGTTCATCGATACCCTAACCGACCCATTTGGTAACGCAGGCTACGATGCTCAAGTAGGTGAACGTGGTGTAAAATTGTCTGGCGGTCAAAGACAGCGTATCGCTATCTCGCGCGTACTGTTGAAAAACGCACCGATTCTTATTTTGGACGAAGCCACCTCAGCACTTGATTCCGAAGTAGAAGCGGCCATTCAGGAAAGTCTCAACGAGTTAATGGAAGGGAAAACGGTTATCGCGATTGCGCACCGACTCTCTACTATTGCCGCAATGGATCGTTTGATTGTTCTGGATAAAGGTGAAGTCATTGAGGAAGGTTCTCACCAAGAGCTTATTAACCACGGTGGTATTTACGCGCAACTATGGGCTCACCAAACTGGTGGTTTTATAGGTGCGGATGAGGACAACGAACAAGATATCGTTGCCTAACTCTCACTCTTGTGAAAAACGGAGCTCATTGGAGCTCCGTTTTTTTATTTACACTTTTATTTCAATAATATATGTAAACAAACCCGCAACAATGTGACCCACTTTTGAAATTTACACTCTCATCAGATTATGCAAACTTTTTCCTACCCAGATCAGTATTTGGTTTGCCATTGATGCGCATTATAACTCTGTCGTTATAAAAAAGGAGTTGTTATGTTTTATGTTCATATGCTGCTACTTTTGGCAGTAATATTTGTAGGTATTCGGTACGGTGGTATCGCTTTTGGTTTGCTAGGCGGACTGGGCGTCTCCATTTTAAGCTTCTTCTTTGGTATCGCACCGGGACAACCGCCCATCGGTGTTATGCTTATCATCCTTGCTGTCGTTGCGGCTTCCGCTACATTGGAAGCCACAGGCGGCCTCAAACTGCTAGTAAAGTACGCTGAAATCTTATTGAGAAAGCATCCTTCAAAGGTGGTTTTTCTCGGCCCTCTATGTACTTACTCTCTAACAGTTCTGGTCGGAACCGGTCACTCTGTTTACCCACTGCTTCCTGTTATCTATGATGTCAGCATCAAGCGTGGAATTCGCCCCGAGCGTCCAATGGCCATCTCTACCATTGCGTCGCAAATGGGTATTACTGCAAGCCCAATTGCTGCAGCGGCGGCTGTAGTTATGGCGACAGCGGCCACTAACAACTTGGACATTACTTTAGGTCAGGTATTGCTCGTCACTATTCCGGCGACTCTTACTGGCGTTCTCATCGCGGCGACGTGGAGCCTTAAGCGTGGTAAAGATCTTAACGACGATCCAGAGTTTTTAGAACGTTGTAAAGATCCACAGTTTAAAGCGCAATTAATTGATACTAGTGAAGCAAGTACAGGTGCTGCTGGACAACAAGAAGATCAAAAAGCAAAACGAGGACTGACAGTCTTCTTGCTCGGTATTCTAACGGTTATCTGCGTTGCTATGTTTGGCAAAGATTTAGGACTACTGCCTGATGGCGTGAGTACATCCACAGCACTGCAATTTTTGATGCTGTCGGTTGGTGCCATTATCTTGCTAACCACAAATGTTGACCCGAAGAAGATCGTCAATACCAATGTGTTTATCGCTGGTATGAGCGCTGTCATTATCATCTTTGGTATTGCTTGGATGAGTGACACCATCATTGCTCACAACAAACCATACATTATTAGCTTGGTTGAAGATGTCGTTCAAACTCATCCTTGGACATTTGCTATCGCCATGTATGCCTCTTCGGTATTCCTTAAGAGTCAAGCTGCCGTTCTAACCATCATGTTACCGCTTGGTTTTGCTTTAGGTATTCCTGCAGAAGTACTAATCGGTGTACTACCGGCTTGTTACGCTTACTACTTCTTCCCATTCTATCCGTCAGACTTGGCAGCCATCACGTTTGACCGCTCTGGAACAACGAAAATCGGCAAATACATCCTGAATCATAGCTTCTTGATCCCAGGTTTCATCGGCGTATTTGTGGCAACTTGTATTGGTTATGCACTATCTACCGGCGTATTGCCAATCTGGTTATGGGCTATTGCGGTTGCTGGATTAGCCTTCGCTGTAAACAGCTATATGAATCGTTTGAGCAGTGAAACACTTAAACTGGCTTAGTCGATAATCACCACACTTCAAACGGAGCTATTTAGCTCCGTTTTTTTATATAGATGCTAACAACCACTCTTCGTAAAGCTCGCTGTACTGCTTTTAGCCAAAATTTACACCCTGTAGCACATTGTGAACCCTCTCACAGGCAGCAGAATCCTCTCTTAGTTTTCAATTAGTTATTTTTGCGCTTGGTGTCTGTTATGCCCATAAAATCCACTATGTAGCAAAAATGTTACAAAACCGACTATCACTGCCCTTCTTTGCTAAATCCTTGAGTCAGTTTCTTTTTCTTCGCTAATTAGCCAAATTTTATAGAGGAACCGCGTTTTACCAATAGAAAGCTCCTCATCATAAAAGGAGCGCAATGACTATCAAAAGGAAACCTACATGAGCATCAATTTTAACCCTCTCGGCACCGACGGATTTGAGTTTGTGGAATATACCGCAGCAGACGACAACGGAATTAACGATCTCAAACGTCTATTTGATTCCTTGGGGTTTGCAGAAATTGCTAAACATCGTTCCAAGGAAGCTTGGCTATACCGCCAAGGTGACGTTAACTTTATCGTCAATGCACAGCCTCACAGCCAAGCAGAGGCATTCGCAAGAGTGCATGGCCCTTCTGTGTGTGGAATGGCCTTTCGTGTAGAAGATGCAGGTAAAGCCATGGCTCATGCTTTAGAAAATGGTGGTCAACAATACGTGACCGAAATTGGTCCAATGGAACTCAGTATTCCCGCCATCTATGGTATCGGCGAAAGCTTACTATATTTTGTCGATCGTTATGGCAGCAGCAGTATTTACGATGTTGATTTCAAATTCTATCCCGATGCCGACAAGCGATTGGCAGAACAAGACGTGGGTTTATACGAACTTGACCACCTGACCCATAATGTTAAGCAAGGACACATGGATGTGTGGTCAGGATTTTACGAGCGTATTGGTAACTTCAGAGAAATTCGTTACTTCGACATTGAGGGAAAACTGACGGGTCTTGTCAGCCGAGCTATGACCGCGCCTTGCGGAAAAATCCGAATTCCAATTAACGAGTCCTCTGACGATAAATCACAAATTGAAGAGTTCATTCGTGAGTACAACGGTGAAGGGATTCAGCACATCGCTCTGACAACCGATGATATCTACCAAACAGTACAAACGCTTCGCGAGCGTGGGATGGACTTTATGCCAACACCCGATACTTATTACGAGAAGGTTAACGATCGTGTGGTAGGCCATGGCGAAGATGTTGATCGTCTCCAAGACTTGAGAATCCTCATCGATGGCGCTCCAATGAAAGATGGCATCTTGTTGCAGATCTTTACGCAAACCGTTATTGGTCCAGTGTTCTTTGAAATCATTCAGCGCAAAGGCAATGAAGGGTTTGGCGAGGGTAACTTTAAAGCGCTGTTTGAGTCCATTGAAGAAGACCAAATTCGTCGCGGGGTACTTAATGATGCGTAAATGGCCAACGTTCCCTCACAGAGAGGGAACTTACTCCAAACAGGCGCACGCCGATTTTCCTGAAGAAGCCATCTACGAGCGAGAGGCGGGTCGCGAGGGGTTCTTTGGTCCCGCAACCCACTTCCATCACCAACATGCTCCTACTGGCTGGACAGAATGGGAAGGCGAGCTCAAACCGCGTGCTTTTAACCTCAACAATATAGAGAGTGCGCAGCAGACATCGCCATGGTCGATACCCACCGTACTGGAAAATAACGAATGTAAAATTCGAGTATGGCGGCTGCAAGAAGCCATGTCCCACCTCGTTCGCAATGCTGATGGGGATGAGCTGTTGTTTATTCATCAAGGCAGCGCTGACCTATATTGCGACTATGGTCATCTAGAGGTCTCTGACGGGGATTACGTCCTGATTCCCCGCTCCACTAATTGGCGCCTAGAACCGCATAGTCCAATGTTCTTATTAATGATCGAAAACACAGGGTCGGCTTATGCGTTACCTGACAAGGGTATCGTCGGTCAACACGCGGTGTTCGATCCTGCGGTTCTTGAGCCACCAGCCATTAACGACAAATTCAAAGCTCAATACAGCGAAAATCAGACTCAAGTACAGTTGAAACGTGGTGGAAAAGTGAATGTCATCACCTATCCGTTCAACCCTCTGGATGCAATAGGCTGGCACGGTGATTTGTCAGTGCTGAAACTCAACTGGCGTGATATTAGACCTTTGATGTCGCACCGTTATCACCTTCCTCCTTCAGCACACACCACCTTTGTTGGAAACGGCTTTGTGGTCTGTACTTTTGTCCCTAGACCGATTGAAACCGACCCCGGTGCGTTGAAAGTACCGTTTTATCACAACAACGATGATTACGACGAAGTGCTGTTCTATCACGCGGGCGATTTCTTTAGCCGTGACAATATTGAAGCGGGGATGATGACGTTCCACCCAGCAGGCTTTACTCATGGACCACACCCGAAAGCTTTCCAAGCCGGAAGAGAAGCCAAGAAAACCTTTACTGATGAAGTGGCAGTGATGATCGATACCCGCAACGCACTGCATCATAGTCCAGAAGCGGCAAACGTTGAAAATAACCAGTACGTCTATAGCTGGAAAACAGGAAAATAATATGAAGTTAGCCACATTAAAAGACACCTCTCGTGACGGCCAACTCGTGGTCGTGAGCCGTGACTTATCACAATGTACTACTGTGCCTGATATCGCGAACACATTGCAATTCGCACTCGACAACTGGCAACAGACCAAACCTCTATTGGAAGAGGTGTACTTGGGACTCAACCAAGGGATTTTGCTCCAAGCGATGCCATTCGACCAAAACCAGTGCGAATCACCATTGCCAAGGGCCTATCAATGGGCGGATGGGTCAGCCTATGTCAATCATGTCGAACTGGTTCGTAAAGCCCGCGGAGCAGAAATACCAGACAGCTTTTGGACTGATCCGTTAATGTACCAAGGTGGTTCAGACACTTTTCTCGCCCCAAGAGATCCTATCGTCATGGAAAGCGAACAATGGGGCATAGACTTTGAAGGCGAAGTTGCGGTTGTGACCGGCGATGTCCCTATGGGTTGCTCGACCGCACAAGCCTCTGACGCAATTCAATTGCTGATGCTGGTCAATGATGTTTCGCTTCGCGGCCTTATCCCACAAGAGCTCGCTAAAGGGTTTGGTTTCTTTCAATCGAAACCATCCTCGGCGTTCTCTCCCGTTGCAGTCACGCCGGATGAATTAGCAGAAGCGTGGCAAGATAACAAAGTGCATTTACCGCTTGTTTCTGTCTACAACCGTGAACCTTTCGGTCACCCTAATGCTGGAATCGACATGACATTCGACTTTGCCCAACTGGTTGCTCATGCTGCCAAGACTCGTCCTTTGTCAGCTGGCACTATCGTTGGCTCTGGCACGGTTTCTAATAAGCAAGGGACAGAATATGGTACCTCTATCGAAGAAGGTGGCGTCGGCTATTCATGCATTGCAGAGCGGCGCATGATAGAGACCATAAGAGATGGTAAACCAAGCACATCGTTTATGCATTTTGGTGACACGATTAAGTTGGAAATGCTCGATAAAAACGGCCACTCCATCTTCGGTTCCATTGAACAGGTGGTGGAAGCATACAAGGATTAACCATGACTCAATTTGTACTGTATGAGTATTGGCGCTCGTCTGCCTCTTATCGGGTACGAATTGCTTTAAACCTGAAGCAGTTACCTTACCTATCCATGCCTATTCATCTGCTTAAAGATGGCGGAGAGCAACATCACGCCATGTATGCAGAGCTCAATGCCAACGAGTTAGTCCCGACGCTGGTCGATAATGATTTTGATGGTGAAAAACTGGTACTGAATCAGTCTCTCACCATCATAGATTACTTAGATGAGCGCTTTCCTCATCCGCGACTAACGCCCGTGTCAGGCCGCGAACGTTATCTCGTGAACGCATTGGCTCAAGACATCGCTATCGATTTACATCCCATCAATAATCTACGCGTTATCCAAAAGCTCAGTAGAGACTTTGACTTTGATGAGACCAGTAAAGCCAAATGGATGCAGCACTGGATTGAACTTGGATTTCATGCGCTAGAGAAAAAGCTCAGCGATGTGCACGGAAAGTATTGCGTCGGTGATAGCATCAGCTTAGTGGATGTTTGTCTAGTCCCTCAGGTCTACAACGCGGAGCGGTTTGGTATCGACCTGAGCCCGTTTCCAACCATTGCATCAATTTGTTCGACACTTCGTGAACATCCTGCTTTTGTTGCCGCAGAACCTGAAAGGCAACCCGATGCCAATTAATGAATAAGACCAGTATCAAAATGCTGGTCTTTTTATTGTTATTCAATAAATTAAGCCACATTAGATGGCGGCCAAGGTCGATGCTGCTCAGAGTCGACCCATTCCTGTACCCATTGTGGCGTTTCGTTGTCTGCAGGACTTACGCCTGCGGCATCCACTACATCAAGCGGCGCAACGATGCCTTGTTTTGATGTGACACCCGCTCGAATCAAAACCGATGAGCAAGGCTCGCCTTTCACCCACATAGACTGTTCGAGGTAAAACCACTTGTCATCTGTTGCGACGCATTGGGTTTTCATGGTGATTTTATCAAACATGTGGATTCGCTTTCGATAACGGACTGAGCTGCCTGCAACGACTAGTCCCCAACGTTTTTTCTTTAACGTCGACATCAAGCCACATTTTACAGATAACGCCGTACGTCCGAGATCATATAAGGTTAGTATGCGGCCATTGTTGAGCTCAAGAAACAGATCGATATCCCATGGGTGGCAGCGAAATTGGATTTCATCTTGTTGTGTGTAGGAAAGTGTTGGCTGCTTTTTTGATTGAATAATGGTTTTTGCCAACCGGAAAAAAGGGTACATAGGGTTACTCATATTACTGATTGACCTATAAACATAGACCTAATTTGGAGGTTTTACTCTAATATCTCTTATTTTTGTGAACATAACGTTAACTATGGCAATCAATACCTGTAACATTAAGATTTTACAAATCGTGGATTGAACAATGACGATATCGCCAATTGCTGTGCGCCTCACTCGCGGAACTGATTTGAAACAAGCATTGCATAAGCTGGTTGCTGAACACCAGATCCAAGCGGGTTCCATTGCCTCATGCGTCGGTTGCCTGTCACAAATATCTATGCGTTTAGCAGGAGCAGAGCACACTCTTAAACGCTCTGAGCCATTTGAAATTGTCTCTGTGATGGGAACTCTGACGCCTGAGCATCAACATGTGCACATTTCTGTCGCTGACAGCAAAGGCAATGTATTGGGAGGACACCTCTTAGAGGAGAGCATCGTTGATACGACAGCGGAGCTCATTGTGCATTGTTATCCAGAACTGGTGTTCGAACGTGAGATAGACAAAACAACTGGGTATACCGAACTTCACGTTATTTCAAAGGATTAACCGTAAAAGCTACATCCAACGTAATATCTATTAGTGGATTATACTAAGGCAAAGCTTTGCTAAGATTGAGTCAAATATAAGGAACATTCATGATCGCTAAAATCATTATCACGCTACTCGTTGTACTCGTTGGATACATGTTTTACAAAAACAGTAATGCCCCCTCTTACCTCGGTATACACAATGGCAAATTCGCCCCTATGCCTTCCACACCTAATGCAGTCTCATCACAAACTGATGACCCAGAAAAATCAGTGGATGCACTGAGCTTCAAAGACCTAGACTCAGCCAAACAAAAAGTAGTCTCTGTGCTCAGCACTATGGGTGGTAATAAGATCGAAGAAGACGACGGCAACTACCTGCATGTTGTTTTCACCACACCGACGATGAAGTACAACGACGACGTCGAACTGTATTTCGACACGAATAGTGGTCTTTTACATTACCGTTCTCAATCGCGAACAGGATACAGCGACAAGGGATTGAATCGAGAGCGTTACAATCAGTTTAGTACTCTCTACAACGAGTAGTTCTGCCGTTCGGTAACCTCTAGTAAAAGTTTGCTGCATCGCACAGCCGAGATTCTAAAATATGTTAGGATGCGATTACATTAAGATTTGGGGCATTAACAATTTGAACAATAAAGTAAAAGTCCTATTTGTCGCTCTCGCTTTAGGCGCAGGTTTTTTTATTCCTAACCTGCTAAAACACGAACCTTCTGCTGATGTTGATCTCACCGATTACTGCATGCTTTCACAGCAAGTGTGCGAACAGCAGGGAGTCAAAATGAAGGTAGACTCACCACGCGTCACACCTCTAACACCTATTACGGTCGAAGTATTTTGGCCAGAGTCTGACGCACCTAATTTGAACATCTCATTGCAGGGAAAAGAGATGAACATGGGAGTGGTAAAGTTTCAGCTAGAAATGATCAAGCCTGATGTGTACCAAGGCGAAATCATCTTGCCCGTCTGTGCTGAAGATTCAATGACATGGTACGGCACCGTCTCCAACGGTGATAGCGATATTAAGGCAGCGGTAAGGATGACGGCACGATGAAAAAACTCTGGATTGGCGCACTAGTTGGGGCATTTGCTTTAGGTTTTGGTGCTAAATTACTAGTGGACAAGCATAATGAGTCATTACTGCATCAAGCTGAATTGGATCAGTTGGCGCAAGTGTCTGAGTCCGTACTTTTTGGAGAAGGGGGTAAACCTGTCGCCATCTTTGATCAAGCTGATCCTAGAACTCGCATTGTGTACTTTGGCTTTACTCGTTGTCCCGATGTATGCCCTACCTCGCTCGCCATGCTCGCTGGAGCGTTGAATCAAATCGACGATGAAACCAAACAAACACTCAGACCCATGTTTGTTTCCCTTGACCCGGAGCGGGATGCGGCAGAAGCCTCTGCTGAATATGCGCAGTATTTCCATCCTATGATTGAGGGGTTGTCAGCACCTTTAGAGGTCACTAAACCACTCGCTCACAAATATGGGGTCATCTTTCGCAAAACAGAGCTGGAAGATTCCAAACTAGGCTATACCCTCGACCATAGCTCATATTTCTATTTCCTAAGCCCAGACGGTACGCTTATTGAAAAAGTACCGCATACTTTAACTCCTGCTCCTATCGTTGAAGCCATCAAACGCATCAATGCTCAGGGATAAACTAACGACAACAATGGACTAAACCATGAAGCTCAACAAATTGATACTTCCTCTACTTGCTCTAGCACCGCTATCTATGGCTCACGCAGCTATTGACGTCAACGACGCATATGCACGTGCAACGCCACCCAACGCCACCACCAGCGCCGTGTTTGCTACCATCGAGAATACTGGCGATAAAGATCGCGTTATTGTAGAAGCGGCGTCACAAGCTTCATCTGTCGTGGAACTGCACGATGTTATTATGGACGGCGACGTCATGAAGATGCGTCAAGTGAAGAGTATTACTGTACCTGCAAACGGTCAGACCATCCTTAAGCCAGGCAGCTTGCATATAATGCTGCTAGACGTTGAGAAACCAATGAAGGAAGGTGAGACCATTAATGTTGAGCTGACCTTTGCTAATGGTGAAGTTCAAGTATTAACCGTGCCAGTGAAAAAAGTCATGTCAGGCATGAAGAAACACGCTCATCACTAAGAACTAAAAGGCCAACGCCACGAGAGGGTTGGCCTTCATTCTGATAAATTAATGCCCCTTCTTTGCGCTCACTAAACTAGACACCACTACAGCCATATAGAACACACCCGTAATCGCCTGTAAGTATACCGCGACCTCTGCAAGTGGACTGTTAGGGCTATAGTCGCCATAACCCAGTGTGGTTAATGTGACAAAGCTAAAGTAAGTCACTACTGAGAAGTTACTTCCCCATTTATCTGAGTGCTCAATCCCATTGATTGCTGTTGGGTTAAAATTAATCAGCAACAAATAAATCGCAGCCCAACCAAGCCCCATCACTAAGAACAAGGCAATGGAACCCACTAACTTATTGTTGTCAATCTCGGAAGAAAGCAAAATCTGATGAGCAGTCGACTGAAACACACCATAGAAAAACGCCAACATCAGTACTAACATCGCAACATTTGCGTGTCCGCTATCAAAGAAGGTGTGAGTAAGGATCGCAATAAGCATCATGATACTGACACTAACCAAGTATATATACCAACCTTTTGAAAACTTCATACTAATCAAACAAATAACAAAACTGTTTAACACTACAGGCTTCAACAAAAAGTCAAGATCATCGCCGGGGAGCTCACGCGAAAGAGCACCTATAATCAGAATAAGAATGAGAGAAAGTGTGAAAAAAATGAAGTTGTTAGATTCATTGATTGATCGCATGGCTACCCCAATATGATTGTCTAAATCGTCATCACCACTATTCAGTGAATAGCAAGCTAAT
Source organism: Vibrio mediterranei (assembly GCF_013364395.1). Lineage (NCBI taxonomy): Bacteria > Pseudomonadati > Pseudomonadota > Gammaproteobacteria > Vibrionales > Vibrionaceae > Vibrio > Vibrio mediterranei. The sequence continues at coordinate 186,685 of NZ_JABXGK010000008.1, forward strand.
ATTTTTTGTAAATAACTGAATATTGGTACTAATCTAAAGAATGTCCCCTAACAAATTAGAATAGTAATAAGCAAACGGAGTTGCCAATGCGTCTACCAATTATATTGGTGTTAACAGCGCTTGTCGTTGGGTGTAGCAGCAGTCCCCACGACAGTACCATTCGTGTTAATGAATCAAACTATTTACAGGCGAAAATCGGCCCCAGAGATGAAGCCGTCAGCCTTATTAATGAACCATATCGCATTTGGGGAGACCAAATACCGAAAAACCTTAAAGTACTAAAGGAGAATTATGACGATAAGGGTAACCTCGACCTTTTGAAGAACGCATCAGATGCGCCAAAAGTGATTGGTGATCGTTTCAATGTTCTCGTACTTTCCGGTGGTGGTCCTAGAGGTGCCTATGGTGCTGGCGTGATTAATGGCTTGAAGGATAAAGGGGAACTGCCTGAGTTTTCTCTGATTACGGGAGTTAGTGCTGGCGCCTTAATTGCTCCATTTGTTTTCGTTGGCGGCGACAAGTACGACGAACTCAAAACGGTCATGTTAGGCCTGAACGATGACATGATGTTAGGTGGAACCAGTATTTTTAAGATTCTGTTTGGAGACGCATTCTCTGAGGGAGACAACTTCTACAAAATGGTTCAGAAAACCTTTGATGATGAATTTATAGAGGAAATTGCAAAAGCGCACCAATCGGGCAAACGTATGTTGATTGGTACTACTCACTTTGACTCTGGCAGACAGATGATCTGGAACATAGGACGTATCGCTACCAGTGATCTACCCAATAAAAAAGACATTATTCATCAGGTTCTTGCAGCTAGTTCATCCATACCTGGAGTCTTTCCCCCACAGTTCATTCCTGTTAAGTACAACGGTCAGTCTTTAGAAGAGATGCATGTGGATGGTGGCTTATCCAGTCAACTATTCTTCGACCCAGTGGGCTTTGATTTCACCAAGGTGACCAAGGCACTCGGATATGCAAAACCTCCGCATATTTACATCATCCGTAACGGACGATTAAGAACCGAGTTCAAGTTCATCGAGGACGATACCGTCAGTTTGGCAGCTCGCAGTGTAGATAATTTAATACTCGCCCAAACTAGAGGTGATGTGTTTAGGGAAATGTACATCTCCAAAAAAATAGGCGCAAAGTTGTTCTTAACTTTTGTCGATGAGGATTACACTCAAAAGCCTCAAGACGGTAAGTTTTTCGACCCTGAATTTCTTAAATCTTTATACGACTATGGTTACGAAAAAGCGACCAGCGAAAAAGTTTGGGTTAATGAAATCCCATTGATTCGCCAATCTCCTTAGTATTTTATCACTTAAAAAAACCGCTCTTATCGAGCGGTTTTTTTGTTATTCCTCAGAAGCTTCAGTGTGGTTACGCTTATGAGTGTTATGGTGCGCCGTTTTATGATGGTGGTGCGTGGGTTTGTGCACATTGTGGCCACCATGAAGATGACGATGCTCATTGCTTTCTTTGTCTTGGAAAGTTAAATGATCTTTGTTGTGTTTGTGCTCGACTTCGTTGCCGTACTCGCGCATCATTTTTTCATGTGTCGCTGATTTTGTGTGTTGCATTGACATGGCTAACCTCTTCTAAAAATTATTTATATTCGACAACGCGAGCAACGTAATCTGTGATTTCAATGTCACCGATGCTGTTCTGATATAGGTCTACAGAAAAGAATTCAGGAGCATCTTTAGATACTTGACTCTCTACTTTTTTAATTAGGTTCTCAAAGTTTGCTTCGCTGTATACAGTGAATGTTTTTACTTTTTCTAAGTTGTTGGCTTTCGCTTGATCTGCCGTGATGTAGGTATCACGATACTTTGCAGAAAGTTCATCCACGCTATCAGTAATGGTAAAGCCATTCTGAGTATTACTTACAATATATACATCATCAGAAAGCTTAACTTCTTGAATGCCTTTCATTGCTGTCGCCATTTCTTGTTTGTTATGGTTCACATCAGACATGTGCTGAAGTGATTCTGCGTAGACGCCAGATGAAAAAACGACTAAAACAGGTAGTAGATATTTAAACATAATAAGTTCTCTTGTGGTCATGTTGTGCGATGAGATTAATTTCTCATGCTTTGTTCTCACTTAACAGTGAAGGTTCTTTAAACGTCAATTAAGCCTTGTTTAACTGAGTTTAGAAATAATGTCTCACCCCTAAGGTGAAGGCGATATCTGTAGAGTTATCCATATTAAACAAGTTCTCGGTACCCGATATTTCTAATATGGTATTATCCCAATAATAACGATAACCTAGGGTCGCTTCATTGACGTTTTCTGAAAAAGCCGTCTGGTTTAACGCACCTTGATATAAATGATATTCTGCAATAATTTCATGGTTAGAAAGGAATCGATAACCATAACCAATTGCACCTTCCCAAGTGAATTCTTTGAAATACAGATCATCATCGATATTTTTATCAGCATGATGAACTACTCCTAACGTCGAATAAATAGAGTGTCCACTTTTTGCGTATGACCAATTCAATTGTAAGTTTTGTTCAAAGCCACCTGATGAGAATTCGTAATCACTTTTATTGTTGTAATATAGCGACCCACCGATTGCCAATGCCTGATGTTCAGATTCATAAAGTGAATACTGAAGATACAGCGACACGGCGCTTTCCAGCGTATCGCCTTCAAAGTTGTTGTTATGAACACCATAGGTATCACTATCGACGTTGAAGCTATCGTCTTCGACTTCGTCACGCCCATCAAGCTTCAGTCCAGCAGCATTATGGAATGACTTCACCAAACTATCTAAATGGTTATTATGGGCCCAAGCAAACTGATAGCGTAGCTCAAGCTGTATCTTATCTGCGGGTGACCATTGCACCCCCGTCGTTATTCTATTTTGGTAGTAATCCATTTGGATATCATCACTGGTGATCCAAACGCTGCCGAAGTTGTACGTTGCAAACAGTTCGGTTTTATCATTAGTAAAACCGCTACGAAGTTGTGTTGCCAGCCCTAATGACTGTACAGGAGCTTGAGCATCTACTTTTAATGGCGATGATTTAATATCTTCTGCCATTGCATAATTGGTACCTAATAATGTCCATATCACTAGGCCTATGAGAATGTTTTTCATCATAACCTCTGATATATATAGTTCTCAGAAAATTAACTGAGAAATTAAAATGATAGTTAATTTATATTTTTCTAATGGCCTTGAGCTTTCAAAGCATTATATCTATCGCACAGAACGAACCAACGGTAATTGTGTTTCGCAGCTGTTGTCGCCTTATAGTCCATCAAGTTTGAGAATATTTGATTACTTCCCAGGTCGAAGAATTTTTTATCAATTGAGGAAAGAAGAATTTCTCGCTCTTCAGGTTCAAGTTCTTCATGGTTAATGACACTCTGTAGTGCTTTTAGATATAACAGTCTATTAATACTCACTAAATCTGAAATGCTAATTAAGTAAGCATAGGATGCTAGGATCCAGTTACTTACATTCAAAGACTTTCTCTTTTCTATATCGGTCACTTTGAATTTATTAATAAATCGATTCAGTTCTTTCTTGATCACTGTGGCTGTCGTACGTGCAGGGATTAAATAGAACGCCCCCCACAAAATCAGCAATGCAGTGATATTACCGACGATAGAATTAAGAAAGTTCTCAAAATCATAACTTGGGGCACTGGTTAACGGAACAAGGCTCGTCCATGAAAACAACGAAACCATACACACCACTTTCAGTAGTGACTTGCTCTGCCAAAACCAATAAGCCGCCAAATACACGCCAGTAAAGCCGACTACTGCAACTATCCAAGGCGAGCCAATTGGCATGGCCCCAAAGGTCAGAATAAACGCAAAGCCACCAGCTAAGAATTGTGCATATATATTTGGACTTTGTGCCTGCTCTGAACCTGGATTTGCAGCGTACACCGAGATGATCATTCCAGCCATGATCATTGCCGACATACCACTATCCCATTGCAGCTCAATCCACATAAATGAAAGCGTGAACAGCGTGATGGTTGCTCTCACCATATTGTTGAGCACTACGTAACCATCGGTAAAGCGTCCTATATCGTTGGCATAATCTTTATTGGTGTAGTCAAATACACTGTTTTCGCTCTTGTATAAATCCAGTTGTGTGGCAAACAAAGCGACCTGTTCATTAAACACCTCGACCAGATCAATATCTTCAATTCCCCACCTTTCAATCCATGATTCATTGATATCAACGCGAAAATTAGCTTTACACAACTCCTCCCACGCCTCATTAGGAATGGCTATGGCCTCACCAAGCTTTTTTAACTCGATGGCTTTGATACCAATATTGATAGAGTCATAAAAAGCAGTACGACTGTTGAGTTTTTCTTCCTTAGCACTTCGGCTTCCATATATCTCATCATCAACCAACTGCCACTTTTTGCTCACAAATACCAAAAACGCACGTGTCAGTTTGGTAGCATTATCTTCATCAGTAACAAACAGATTGCTTAGGAAGTTCTCTGTATAACTTTTGACAGAAAACAACTCATGCTGGTCATCTTTATAAGGAATGATCATAGCCGCGACCATTGCCATTAAAATACCAAATGAGATACCAACACAACGAAGCTGTACGTGATCAAATAAATTGGTCATGTCAGGGTTCGCTGCCAATGGGAAACCCACTAGAGACAAGGTAATACCCATCACGGCAAACATGTATGACACACGTCCATGAAAATATGATGCGATACCTAAACTTGTTACCACTCCAAATATAATGAATGAGTTAAACAACCAAGAGTCAATAAGCGTAGCGCTGGCCACAAAAAGCACATATGCACCGCCAGTAAATGTCCCGATAAGACGTGCCGCCGCTTTTTTGATACTCGCTCCGCGACTGCCAGTGATTTGAATAATCGCGGCTGTTGCCATAGAAGTACTCGTGGCCGAAGAATCCATTAACAGCGATAAACCCCATGTCATCAATACAGCCAGGCAAAACCGCAAAGCAAATGCCACCGATTCTGGATTTGTCCATTGTCGAGCAATCGTCGCTAACATCACTGAATATCCACTGAAACCGTTGTGCCAGCAATCAGTCTCTCACTTTCAAGGACTTCTTTAGGGATGCTAATACGCACCGGTACGCGTTGCGCGAGACGGACCCAAGGCACTGTTGGGTTAACGTTTGATATTAGTCCGGAATTATCGGCACTCTGATCAATAATCGCACGACCAATACCTTCAATTTTGCCGACAAATGTTTTATCGGATGAAAATGGACGAATGTTAGCTTTCGCCCCTTCAACCAAGCCTTTTACTTTTGTCTCGGTGAAATAGGCCAAAATGTAATAGGTGTCACTCTCGACTAATGCAACAAAGGTTTCACCTTTATTGATGTAGTTCCCTTGGCGTTGGTTAAGATTCGTTACATAACCATCTTGCGGTGCGACCACTTTAGTACGACTTAAATCTAATTCTGCTTTAGCCAAGCTACTTTTTGCTTGCTCTAAAGCGGCTTTATTAGCTGCTACGGCGAGCTTCTCCGAGATCACTTGCTCTTCAGAGACTAGTTTTTTACTCAACAATCTTGAATCACGACGGTAAGAGTTCTTCGATTGCTCTAGCTCGGCCTCCGCCTTCAACATTGCATACTTAGCTTGGGAAACACTGTTTTTGTAATCCGCATCATCAATAGCAAAGAGTAAATCACCAGCATTAACAAACTGGTTGTCATGTACAGCTACGGTAACTATCTCTCCCGAAACTTTTGGCGCTACTTCTGCAATTTCAACGTGAACTTTAGCATCGCGAGTCCAAAGAGATTGGGTGTAGGCGACCCAAGACGTATAACAAGTCGCCCCCGCAGCGATCACTAACGCAGTCGGTAATAGAACACGAAATAACTTCATTTAGCTCACCTTTATTAGTAGTAATTGTCCAGTAACAATAATTACTAAACAAAGTTCTGTTAATGAAGGATTCATGATCTTTCCTTTTCTCAATAGTCCACCAAGTGTGTATTTGACTACAATTAGTATTGCAATTGCCGCTGCTACCAACACCATAAAACCGGGTATGTAGAAGTAGTCAAATATAATATGATCATTCATTTTTACACCATTATAGTTTTTATAATTAACCTAAATAATTTTACTTTCTGATATAGATAAACAATGAAAGCAGCGGTAATAGCTAAGATTAAATCTATAAGCACTTTCATTAATCAACTTGGTGTTCATTTTAATATCCACTGAAGATAAATTAATCCACAGCCAATAAAATTCACATAAAAACAATCTACATATAAATCTCAAACCATTGATTTTCATAAGATTAAGCCAAAAAACCAACCATTTCAGACCATGCGGACCGTATCAAAATTAACTAGTATTAGCCGTAAATCAATGATTGGACTTCACACAGCGGCTCTAGTAAGAGACAAATAAAAAGGATATTTTGCGCAACAATTTATTTATAACACGATGATTATTGTCTTTTTATTTTCTATTGATGGTTTTATTCATTTAATTGGTAATAATTCAATTCGACTTAAGCGAGACAGCTTTTTCAAAAACCAAACGCAGTGATATTACTGTTCTATCCAATTAAATAAATCTGGAGCTATATAATGCCTTTTGAAGAAAAGAATAATGCAGCTATCGATGATGTTTTTGCAAACAAACTATTAGACAAAACCATCGATAAATATACTTTCCCTAATGACGAATCAAATCCTGATGCTGCATACCAGCTAGTATCTGATGAGCTTATTCTTGATGGTAACTCTCGTCAAAACCTAGCAACTTTTTGCCAAACTTGGGTAGACGGTAACATCCACAAAATCATGGACGAGTGCATCGACAAAAACATGATCGACAAAGATGAGTACCCACAAACAGCAGAAATCGAGAACCGTTGCGTTCATATGCTTGCTGATCTTTGGAACTCTCCAGATCCTGAAAACACGATGGGCTGTTCAACAACAGGTTCAAGTGAAGCGGCCATGCTTGGCGGTATGGCAATGAAATGGCGCTGGCGCGAGAAGCGTCGCAAGGAAGGTAAGCCAACTGACAAACCAAACCTAATTTGCGGTCCAGTACAAGTATGCTGGCACAAATTCGCTAAGTACTGGGATATCGAACTACGTGAAATTCCTATGGAAGGCGACCGTCTACTAATGACTCCAGAAGAAGTTCTAGCCCGTGTTGACGAAAACACTATCGGTGTTGTTCCTACGCTTGGCGTAACGTTTACTTGTCAGTATGAACCTGTAAAAGCGATTGCTGATGCACTAGACAAACTGCAAGAAGAAACTGGTCTTGATGTACCAATGCACGTTGATGGCGCAAGTGGCGCATTCATCGCACCGTTCTGCGACCCTGAACTAGAGTGGGATTTCCGCATTCCTCGTGTTAAGTCAATCAACGCATCTGGCCACAAATATGGTCTCGCACCTCTTGGTGTGGGCTGGGTTGTCTTCCGCGAAGCAAGCGATCTTCCTGAAGATCTGATCTTCCGTGTTAACTACCTTGGTGGTGACATGCCAACATTCGCACTGAACTTCTCTCGCCCTGGCGGTCAGATCGTTGCTCAGTACTACAACTTCTTACGTTTGGGTAAAGAAGGTTATAAGCGTATCCACGACGCTTGCTACAACTCAGCTCAATACCTAGCTGATGAAGTAAGCAAAATGGGCTTATTCGACATCATTTACGATGGCCGCGGTGGTATTCCAGCTATGAGCTTTAGCTTAAAAGCGGACGTAGATGCAGGCTTTAACTTGTTTGACCTAAGTGACGCTATCCGCGCTCGTGGTTGGCAAATTGCCGCATATTCCATGCCTTCAAACCGCGAAGATTTGGTCATTATGCGCATCCTAGTTCGTCACGGTGTGAGTCACGACATGGTTGATCTACTCGTTCAAGATCTAAAACGCACAATCGAGAAATTTGAGAAATTCCCAATCGTTAACTCTGTTGACGAAGAAAGCTCAAGCACGTTTAACCACGGTTAATCATCTCAAGCAAAGAGGGGCTAGTAGCCCTAGTCCCTCGCACTCTAATCACAATAATTATTGCGTACCAAAGCAGTCTGGTTCTTGTTCCGGGCTCTGGAGTTCTTTGGTTTGCATTTAGGAATCTAAGTAATCAGAGGTTAAAATGGCAACTCTAATGAGGCTATCTCCTTCTAAATATATTAAGCATATTTTTCTAAGTATGTTGGCAGTATTTATGCTGGCAGGAAATATCACTACAGATACAAATAGCGGCGTATCTGGCTTTGACATGTTCAATAATGTTCAAGCTCAAGAACAAACTACAGACCATGCTGCTGTTCAACATTCAACTACAAGCATCAAAGCTCCAGCAAAAGCAGAGCCTATGTGGGTAGTAAAAGTGTTCCGTGAACACCAAGCATTGGCAATTTTCATCACCCTGGGCTTGGGATATTGGTTAGGGGCAATCAAATTCGGTCACTTCAGCTTAGGTGCAGTAACAGGTACGCTAATCGCAGGTGTTATCATCGGTCAGCTTGATATCTCGATCTCTTCACAAGTTAAGTCAATGTTCTTCACGATGTTCCTATTCGCTGTAGGTTATGGTGTCGGCCCGCAATTTGTTCGAGGTGTAGCCAAAAATGGTGCTCCACAAGCGATATTCGCAGTAGTCATTTCATTTCTATGTTTCGCAGTAACGTACGCTGGTGCCAAAATTGCTGGTTACGATGTTGGTCTAGCTGCAGGCCTTTGGGCCGGCGCACAAACCATCTCCGCTTCTATCGGTCTAGCGACTGATGCAATCAACTCATCTGGTTTCAGCAATACTAAAGAGCTACTAGACCAAATTCCAGTGGCTTACGCTATCTGTTATCTGTTCGGTACTATTGGTACTGGTATGATCCTAGCTTATGTTGGTCCAACTCTACTCGGAGTTAACCTTGAAGAAGCTTGTAAAGACTACGAAAAAGAGATGTCTGCAGGTACACCAGAAGATGGTATTTCACGTGTTTGGCATCGCTCTGAATCTCGTACCTATGAGATCTCTGACGATATCAACGGTATGACAGTGGCTGAATTCGAATCTCAACACCACGCAGAACGCCTCTTCATTGAGAAGCTGAAACGCAATGGTGAAGTAGTGGATGTCGAGCCAACTATGGCGCTAGCGGCAAAAGACATTATTGCATTAACAGGTCATACCGATGCACTCGTACACGCTCAACAGTATTTAACAGAAGTAGCGGACGAGGAGCTTGATAACCTGCCATTAGAAACCGTAGACCTAGTTGTTACCAACAAAAAGTTCGCTAACCGCACATTAGTCTCACTAGCAGATGAAGATTACGCTCGTGGCGTGTTCCTAAACAAAATCAGTCGTGGTGCAGCAAGTCAAGAAGTACCCCTACTAGCACAAACTGAAATTCATCGTGGTGACGTACTAAGTATTACTGGTACTAAAACGCATACATCACGTATGGAAAAAGAAGTAGGCCATGTAGATAGAACGACAACTGAAACGGATATGGTTTGGGTTGGTCTCTTTATCGTAGTATTCGGTTTACTAGGCGCACTAGCTGTTAATATCGATGGCGCACCCGTTACCCTGTCTGTATCTGGCGGTGTTCTAATCGGTGGTTTGGTATTAGGTTGGTTACGCTCAATTCACCCAACATTTGCTCGACTTCCAGAACCAACACAGTGGTTTATGAACTCAGTTGGTCTTAATGTCTTTATTGCTATCGTAGGTATTTCTGCAGGTCCTGGCTTTGTGGCTGGCCTTAAAAACGTAGGTCCAGAACTGTTCTTAATCGGTGCGGCAGCAACGGCTATTCCAATGCTATTAGCTCCACTTATTGGTAAGTATATCTTTAAATTCCACCCAGCTATAAACCTAGGTGTTTGTGGTGGTGCACGTACGAGTACTGCTTCAGTCGCTATGGTAGGTGAGAAAGCGAAAAGCAACATCCCTATGCTTGGTTACACTGTTCCTTATGCGGTATCCAATACCCTATTGACCTTAATGGGTATGTTTATGGTGTTATTCTACTAATAGGTAGCAGTCATGAACAATTACCACCCTCGATGATCAATTAAGCCCCTTACTTTTGTAAGGGGCTTTTTTATGCGAGTTATTCCTCAATAAAACCACTAACAAAAATAGCGGTTTTTTCTTTCTATAACCCTCTGATTTAAAAACCATATCCAACCGTCCTTAAAGATAATGAAAATAAAATATGAAAATATTTCTTATTTTTCTTGAATTCCAATATTGGGTGACCCTACCTATGAATTGTCGATAATTGATTTAGGTATTAAAAGTGAAAAAGACAGCATTAACATTACTTCTTCTTACACCAATGATGAGCTATGCCAATACTGGAAAAAAAGTGGGAATCGGTATGGCATTTGACCAAGGTCTAAGCGTAGTCGTTGACTTTAATCAACAAATAAAGTTCATCGCAGGCGATGATGGATTAGCTCTAGATTATTCATTTTTAAAGGGAAATCTAGCTGCAGAAGCTCCTTTGAGTTGGTATGTGGCTGGCGGTGCGTACTACGACTGGAATAATGATTTTGGCGTTCGTATTCCTATTGGCATGAATTTGAACTTTGCAAAAGATTGGAAACTTTATGCACAGATCCATCCCGAATTAAATATGAATCATGGCTTAGATTTGGATATTGGCGCTGCATTAGGCGTTACTTATAGCTTCTAATTCTAGTCGCTAAATTTAAACATTAACAAACAGAGAACTTAATAATGAACAAGACATTTCTACGTACTTTGCCTTTGCTATTATTACCACTAGCATCGGTTTCTTCTGCAGAACCTTATATTGGTGCTGGTTACTTATACTCTAGTTACGATGACATTAACGTATCTGGTTCTAATAATGGCTACACTATTTACGGCGGCTACAATTTTGCAAAACTCTTCTCTGCCGAATTAGCATACGCGGACTTTGTTGATACGAACTCCCCAATTGACAACTCGTCTATCTACTCAAATGCATGGCTAGCAAGTGGTAAGGTCACGTTACCAATTGCAATTTTCGATGTGTATGGTCGTCTTGGTATGGGTAGATTCTCTAACAGCATCAATACATCTACAGACGTATTCGGTGGTATTGGTGCAGGCGTTTCTTTAGGCCCAGCTCGAGTTGCTTTGGAGTACACTAAGTATGACACTGCGATTGTCAAAGATAGCGTAAACCTTTTAGTTGAATTCCACTTCTAATCACTCAACACTACCAGAGAAAACCAAAGCCAGTTCGCTTTGGTTTTTTTATACCCGCTGTGAACATCTAATCATAAAAAAACCGACCGCTGGTAATCGCGGTCGGTTTTTTGTGGACTCTATGGCTGAATGTGCGTCAACAAATCTTTAAGCTTCTCAAGTGTCATCAATTCAATTTGCCTGACTCTCTCAGCTGAAACCCTATGCCTCTCAGCAAGTTCGTTCAATGTTACTTTTTCTGATAACAGCCAACGACTTACGATAATATCTCGGCTTCGAGCATCTAATTTAGCCAAACCTGCATTCAATTCATCGTTAATGTGCCTATCCCAATCTTGAGTTTCATATTCAATCGCCACATCGAGTTGTGGCTCGGCAAACACTTCACCAGTCGATATGACTTGGTCTTCATCTTCACCTATTTTCGGGTCAATATAGGAATCTCTTGCAGATAGTCGCCCATCCATAGACAGTACATCTTTCTTGCTGACTTTCAACTTACTGGCTAAATTTTCAGCCTCACTCTCACTCATCCACTCTTGAGATTGCTTGTATTTTTTCAGATTAAAAAATAGTTTTCGCTGTGACTTCGTTGTGGCGATTTTTACAATGCTCCAGTTTTTTATAATAAAGTCGGTAATTTCTGATTTTATCCAATGAACAGCAAAGGATACCAACCTGAAGCCCAGTTCTGGGTTAAATTTCTTAACTGCCTTAAGCAAACCGATATTACCAGACTGAATCATATCGACTAACGGTAGACCATACCCGGCGAACCCCTTGGCGATGTAAACAACGTATCGCAGATGAGGCAATACTAATTTTGATATTACATCTTCATTATTGTTGTAGAATAGGTCGTTAGCTAATTGTCGCTCTTCACACTCTTTTAATATTGAGTGCGAATTGACATATTGCATATAGTAAGAAAGGTTTTGGCTATTGTTGAACGAAATAGCAGCATTTGAATGAGACATCATTTCTCCGATATATAGTAGTTTTTATGTAGACTTAAATCGGCGCGAATATTATTGATGTGATAAATCAATATAATAATGAGTTCATAATCTTGAGATAAAGTAAATATAACACATTAAAAACAATGACTTATGATAGTGTTTTGTATATTTTCAAACTTGACTTTGCAATAAAAATTACTGGTGATTAATTAAAATTCACAAACAGTTATCGTTTCTTTATTGTCATATTATGTATAGCAATTTCCCAAAAAGTAACATCTTCCTCGCTCTGTAAGTAGGTTATCAACGCAACACCTTTATATGTTTCATATTTAGATAAGTTACTTACGCAAATCAAACTAACTATTATAGAGAAAGTCATAATGTGTAATCAGAAACCAGCAAATGTAACCATCAATGTAGAAGCAAACCATGATTCTTTGATGTTAAAGCTGAAGCCAACTGGAAAATTAACAAAGGAAGTGGTTACTCAAGTAGCCAATTTGATTGAAACTAGTATTAAGGAAAATGAGGACAAGAAGATTAACCTTCTTGTTGATGCTACTGCTTTCTCTGGTTGGGAATATGAAGCATTTGTGGAAGATATTAAGCTGAGTATTAAGCATCGTAACGACATAAACAAAATCGCATTATTTGGCGATCAAAAATGGCTTGAAATAGCGGCTACATTGGCGTCATTCGCAACCAGTTCAGAGGTGAAGTACTTTACTAACAATCAAGAAGCACAAGGTTGGATTAAACACTAATTGCGCAACTACCCTGTACTGAAACGTGTCAGCCAGTTTGGCTACCACGTTTCAGTAGTACCAGTAACATTATTGGTAATCTTGTCTCTAATATCAGATAGATCACTATAAAAGAATAGCGTTTCGGACAAGTTTAATACCTGTACCGTCGATGCTTCCAAGATCGCATGATAGTAAAACTCTTCCGCCGCAGATGTATTCCCTATTGATTCCGCTACCTTGGCACTAATTATGTAAAACATGATACTACGCCTGTCGTAAGGGATGGCTGTAAGATACTGCTTCGCTTTGTATGGCTCATCTTTACTCATCTCCATCATAGACATCGCTTCCAATAACCTAGGTGTAAGCTGCTGATCTTGAGAAAACTGGTTGATGGACTGCTGCATTTTCTGATTAAGCTGTTCTATTTGATTTATGTTATTGCCATCAGGTTTGATATACATTTTCGATAGAATAAACATATAAGCCGTTGCGATGGTGTATTGATTTTCGGGTGCTTGTTGGGCCGCTAACTCTATCAGTTGTAATGCTTTTTCCTCATGATTCACCTGAAAAGCTGCACCTAATGACTCCAATATAGAAGAAACTGCATTCTCATCATCAGGCAACTCATCCACCAGACTGGCGACCTGAGATTTTCCGACCGAGATATTGAAAGACTCAAGTAGGTCAGTCAGCGATTTTTTTATTGCGGCTTTCACATGCCCTTGTGAAATCTTGTACCGTCGGTCTAGGTGTTTATCACCCGATACTCGATTAAAGTACTCAATTTCTAGATATTGATGACCACCTCGTTCAATCGACGAAAAACGTAACTCGTTGGCCGCGACTTTTGCAGCAGGCCCATCATAGATGATCCTATAATTTCGATAGATCTTTAAATAATCCAACAACTTGCGAGCCATCCCCACTTTAAGGTGGTCGCTTAGGAACTCCTCGTTAGCTTTTACATAAATATATCGAGGTTCAAAAGACAAATAACTAGGTGCTATCGTTGAAGCTGGATGCGCCTCTTTTTCCACACCATTGATGAATACCAGATATATTATTCCTGGAACTAGGCAAAGCAACAGAACAGACGCTATGGCCCAGTGCTTTAAATAGGTGGGCTTTTGTGTCCCACTAAGTCGCATAGGTCTTAATGAACGAGCATTATCAGTATCACTCGTTTTACCTGCTTGTGATGATATTGTCTTATCTTTGTATAGGGGATTCTCTGACTTACTTGGCGCTCCGGCACCTACCCTCCCGCCATCGACTGGTGCGGGGCTTTCGACTTTTCTTTCAACATCCGCATCTAACTTGTAGCCTCTTTTAGGAACAGTAACAATATACCCAAATGGATGACTACCGTGCTGTTTGAGAATTTTTCTTAACTCAAATATCGCCTGAGTAATGACTTGATCAGTTAAGATCGAGCCATTCCAGACTTCATTTATTAATTCATCTCTAGAAAAGACGGTATAGGGATTATCACACAGAAAATGGAACAATCTAGATAGTCGATGATCGATAATAAACTCTTCGTCATCCAAGATAAATTTGTCTTCACTTGGAATAAAAACCCAATCATCAATCGTAAATTGTATCTTCTGGTTCTTCATAGGTTAGTATTAAGTAACTGTAACTTATAAAGAAGTATTGGATACTATTTAGGATATTTCAAAAAAATCCGCCTTACACGGCACGAAAATGACGCACAAAGCGGACCCCGAAAAATCCTGACGTATCGCTTAGAGAATATCTGTTAGTAGAACCCCGACGCCAATACGCTTGTTGTTGTAATTGTAATCGATCAAACTTTCACCATACCCTTGGTAATATTGAACATAACCACGAACTCTCCCTATAAGAGGGAAGCTCATACCTGCCTCAAAGCCACCATAACCGGTACGGAAGTTATAACGAGCTACTCCACTGAACTCTACCGCTTGGTATTTATAAGCAGCGGTTAGTTCAAAGTGTCCCATGTAGTCTTCTATATCGGGGTTATCGTCATCACTGTCAGGGATGCGGTACCAAGGCTCCAAATAAACCATGAGGTCATCTTCAGCATATCCAATACCACCATAAATTCGATTCCAACTGCGACTCAACTCCTGAGTTCGTCCATTAGATTCATGTTCGAAACCAACTCGTGTAAACCACACACCTTCCTTACTCTCTATTGGCAAAGGAGATTCATAGAAAATCTCTGGGCGATAGTTAGTTTCACGGAAAGGAGCTGATATCTCCGAAGAATACGCCTGCCAAAATGACTTTAACGTAAAACCAAAGTAAATCTGATCTTCTTCGTTAAAAATACCATCTTCGACAAGAGGCATTTTAAAACTGATCTGGAACTTGATTTCCTCATCTTTAAGTTCATCAGACTTTCCTTCAAAAATGTCTGATGTGTAAGGCGCCGTATTTACCTGGCTCATTTCCGTAATAGGCAAAATGTAGTTTTGCCTATAGGGAGTAATGACAAACGGGTTATTCTCCGTCTCTTTTTCTAATGAGTGTCGAGTTGGAGAGACATGTTCTGTCGACGCTTGCACTTCACTCAAGCACTGTGCCTTGATCTCATCGAGGTTATCATGTTCAACATCCATGTGAATCTCACGCAACAAACAATTATCAAAGCGTGTGTCGAAACTGGCATCGTTTTCTTGCGCCAAAGCATGCATAGGCCCGAAGGCCACAAGTAGCGCTAGGATTTGAGAATGTCGAACAGATAACTTCATAACTCAACCCTTACATGTACATAGCGTGAAGAATGAAGTCGACGCTTTGCTCAGTAATTCGATTCACGTTCGCATCTAAGATTTTTTGTGTGATCTTCGACTTATCGTTCTCAAGTACGCCATTGTTGTTTACGACAAAAATACGACGAGCAAGTAAGTGGCCGTCATCTTTATCTTTAATATCAACATCCACAAGTAATCTTACTGAACGATCACGAGTACCAGCCGCCTCTTTTGCTAAGGCAACAATTGCACCAATTGGGATAATTTCTCGTGCTTTTACATCTTCACCGATGTCTTCAACTTTAATGATGTTGACGTCAACAATAGCTTGGTGTTGGCTCGCCGCATCTGTTGGGAACAGTTTCGAGCTCTTTTCAGACAAAGTGCCTTTAAGTTCTTGCTTAAAGTTCTCTACTGTTTGGTCTGTTAGCAAACGGTCTATCGTTTTACTAACGTGTACATTAACATCGTGAACGATAATATTCTGATATTCGTCTTTTTTAAGGTCGCTCGAGTGCCAAACATATCCATCTTCATGGGAGTTGTATTTTTGTTCTTCGTATGTACGTCCATCATTTAACGTCACCATTTCTTCTTTATCTGGTAGTGAACCTGCACACCCAGATAGAACCGTGATAATAGATAGTAGTAGTATTTTAGCTTTCATTTCTTTCTCCAGACCTTATTAGTCAATCTTGCTTTAAGAACAATAAATATGTTCAAGTGAATTTCGCTAACAATTATGATTAGCAAAATTAAAAAGTGAATAAACTAATCAGCATACTTCTATTAATGTTAAATTCTCTATTATTTATTGATATAAAAAACCTGAATAAAACCAATGATGGCGTATAAAATAAAAATAAAATCCTTAATAAACAAAGACCTAAAAACCATTCATCGTAATAACCCTAACCCGAGAACAATTAAAAACCGCAAGTTTAGATATAAAACCACCTTTGAATAGATAAATCTAAAACAAAAATACAGAACTAAGGATATTTATTATTTACCATACAATTAGAGCCTTATTATTTCATCATTTTATGTAGCAGTTAAAATTAACATCGAAATCTGGCCTGATTAAATCATCAGGTATATATAAGCTCAACCAACGCCATTTAGGCGTCAATTAATAAGGTATTTAAAATGTTGAAATATGTACTTCCTCTTTGTGTTCTAGCTTCTGCATCGGTAATGGCAGATGACTTTAATCCATCAATTGTTGCCAGTGACGGCTCTCAAGAGCAGAACCAACTAAGCGTTGATGCAGCAATGAGCTCACTTCAAACTGACACAATTCGCGCTAACGAATTCGACTATGTTTTAGTGACTGACGATAGTGTTACTACACAGTTTGATACTTACTTAGATTCTATCTATCGCCAAACTTACATCACTCAAGAAGAAGCTAAAGAAATGGACCTTAAGCCGGGTTATTCTTTCCACGTTTACGACTTTGATTCAGTTCAAGATCTAGAGAAGAAAATCGCGGAGCGTATCAACCAAGATAAACCGATTTACTTCACTGTTGACTACTATCAACACCCTGTAAACCAGTCAGAACGTACTGAATACACAGCGAAAGTAACGCTATACTAATTTTTGTCCCCGATATTGATTCAATATCGGGGGTTTTTTTATCTTTCCTACCTGTTTCCTCATTTCCGCTTTCTATCCTCCACGAATGAAAAGCTTCGTCAGTAGTTCATCGTTCAATTCATCCATTGCCAACCAGTCAACAAGCAAAGGCCCAACTCGGTTATAGTGGTGAAAAAGCGATATCAATTGTGTCAAAGAGTATTGTCTTGGAGTGTGTTAGCTCGAAGGGTTATTAGCTTGAAGAAGTGATGGAACACTTTGAGAAAATAGGAACTTATTAGTGAGGTGTCAGAAAGAGGCATACAAACGTACCTATATTTGCATGCCTAAATTGAGGTTATTGAGATTTGCTTTCTGATATTGGAGCGTTCTTGTTGTCATACACCATACATCCGCTGTCGGGATTACAGTTGACTAAATACACCACTTTTTTACCACAGCCGGACACTCCAACTTGATACTGAGGTACTTCATAACGATAAAGATCGATCGTTTTTTTGTTTAGTACTGTTGTTTGCACAGTTTGGCAGCTTAGTTCAAACTTCGCACGATTCATTGCCGCTTCCGTTGCCATAGATTGGTTTTCATTTAGAAATTCTTGAGTGCTCGTACAGCCCATCATAAAAATAGACGTTAACGTACTGATTAATAATAATTTAGTCTTCATTTGTTTTCTCTAACTGATTGTGTAATGTATATTTGAGGCGTATTAGAACGCCTCGGTAAAGGTGAGATAAAAACCTTTGTCGTTATTACTTCCTATCCCCAAATCCACGCGAACGTTCATTCGCGGTTGAATTTCATACCGATAGCCGACGCCGTAGCTATAGAGAAAGTTCGAGTACAGCTCATCCAATGAACTATCGACGGAACCTACTCCAGCCCAAAATGTCACACCGTGCTTAGTCAAGTGGTCTTGACCGTCTCTCAGGGTCCATCGATATTCCAATGTGTTTTCGATGGCAATGTTGTCGCGATAGCGACCTTGATAGATGCCTCGCATAGAGTCTTGCCCGCCCAAGGTCGGCATGTCATAAAATGGAACATCACCTTGACTCCATTGGAGCTTATTGAATAACGCTAACACCTTGCCTTTTGACAGGGCGTAGTAGTATCGATAATCCACAGATGCTTTTGAGTAATCGTTGTCACTGCCAATGAATGAGTTGTAATCGACAAACTCAATTCCAAGGAAACTCCCTTGCCAGGCATTAACCGTTACATCGCGAGTATCGTATTGCACTGTAAAACCTGCACCGATTGAAAATGGCTTATCACGATAAGTTTGGAAGTTGTCATCGTTTAAGGCACTCGTGGGTAAATCATCATTGCTAGGATCGTAGTAGCGAACGCGAAGAACAGGACCTACGTACCAATGTTGATTTGTTCTAAAGGTCAGATTGGCATCGTAGTTAACAAACTTGTAGTCCAACGACATATCATCACTTGCATCGACTACCTTTCCCTTGTCATAGCCTGTTCCCCAGTAGTACTGGCTTTGATTGCCAAAGCTCAGACTACCTACATAACGAATATCGTTATTCTGGAAAAACAAATTCTGTTTCGAACGTAAACCAAAGCCGATACCAGACTCCATCTCGTTACCAATTGCCACGAGACTGACACTAGAACGTTGTAAGTTGTCACTGTCGCGGTCGGTGCTAAAAGAATAGAGCCCTCCTAACGCGAGCATAAGCCCTGTTTCCGGCATATAGCCAGGGCCTCCTAATATTGAAACCAGTGGTAATCGATTGGTTTCTATAAATGCCTTTTTTTCTTTTTTCAGCCTTGCTTCTTCCCTCTCAAGCACAGCACAGTTGTTAACACACTCCTTCTGAAGCTGTTGATTGGCATCGATTTTTCTATCAAATTCAGCCAATTGAGCTTCTGCTTTCCGAGTATTTTCAACAAATACTGGTTTAGACAGAGAGACTATTGAACTTTGTTCACCTCGCCCTGTATTGGCGTAGCTCTGACTCAACGGCATCACAAATAAAAAGCAAGAGGCTGCAAAAAAAGAAAGCACCATCCTTGGTGCTTTTTGATTGGTTTTCTTCACTATTGTTGCTCTTCTACAAGCTTAGTGTTGGTATCCTCAGTAGATTCACCTGAGTGGTCATCAGCCAGGAATGTATAAACCGTAGGGACGACAAATAAGGTAAACAGAGTACCTACTGTCATGCCCACAGTAATTACTAGACCGATAGAGAAGCGGCTTTGCGCGCCAGCACCAGCTGCTGTCAGTAGTGGTACGACACCAATTACCATTGCTGCTGTTGTCATCAATACTGGACGTAAACGTTCCGCTGCTGCTTTCTTCACTGCGGCAATCTTATCGCCTGCGAATTCCGGCTGGATTTGGTTCGCAAACTCCACGATCAAAATACCGTGCTTACTGATCAGACCGATAAGCGTTACAAGGCCAACCTCAGTGTAGATATTGAGCGTATCGATACCCAAGTACAAAGGAATCATGGCTCCGAATATCGACAACGGAACACTGGTCAATACGATCAATGGATCTTTGAAACTTTCAAACTGAGCCGCTAGCACCAAATAAATGATAATAAGCGCAAGAGCAAAGGTTGAAACCAAGGAAGCTCCTTCTTGGACGTACTGACGTAATTGACCAGATGAGTCTGTTGCGTACGACGTTGGAAGAATTTGTTTTGCACCTTCCTGCATCACTTCATAAGCTTCACCAATACTAACGCCTGGCATCATCTTCGCTTCGATAGTCGCGCTGTTTAATTGCTGGAACTGATCCACGGCTGATGGCTGCACACTTTGCTTGATATCAATAAGCGCTGATAGCGGAACCATAGTGCCGTTATTTGAGCGCACGTAATATTGGTCGATATCATTCCAAGAACTACGGTCAGAGCGTTCTACTTGAGTGATTACCTGATAGCTGCGCTCATCTAATGCGAAATAGTTAATAAAGCCTTCACTCACGTAGCGAGTTAACACATTACCAATTTCTTGCGCGTTCACATTCATCAATGCTGCTTTGTCACGATTAATGGTAATTTCTACCTGAGGCTTATTGAACTCTAAGTCATTCTGAACATAGATAAACTTGCCACTATTGACCGCATACTCTTTCATTTTTTCTGCGTACTGGTAGAGCTCCTCATAGCTTCCCGTCGGCGTTTTCAATACCATTTGGAACGGCAGACCTTGCGATGTACCAGGTAGATCTGGAGGTGAAATAGTAAACACCTGCAGTCCTGGGAAATCGACTATGTCGTTCTGGAATCTTGTCATGATGTCTTTCACTGACGCTTCACGAGAATCCCAATCTTTAAGTACACCTAATCCGAAGAACTTATTGTCTTTTTGGTAACCATTTACCATCATCGACATTTCAGTTTCAGGATAACTGCTGATCGTTTTATCCAACGCTTGAGTGAAATTGCCAAGGTAGTCGGTATTAGCTTGCGAAGGGCCTTGACCCATCATGATTACAACGCCTTGGTCTTCTTGCGGAGCCAATTCACTCGCAGTGTGGGTAAACATGAACACCAACGACACAAGGAAAGTCAGAACTAATGGCCACACCAACAGACGGTTGTTGAGTACGGTCGTTAGGATGTTTTCATAATGATGTGTAACACCAGAAATAACATTATCAATTTTCTTAACCATTGCGCCTTCTAGAATCTGCTTGTTGAGCATTTTAGAAGTCATCATTGGTGTGAGAGTTAGTGCGATAAATCCAGAGATCAATACAGAACCAGCAAGAGTAAACGCAAACTCTGTAAACAGTTTCCCCGTTAGACCACCCATAAAGCCGATCGGAGCATATACGGCAGCCAACGTAATCGTCATAGCGATGACAGGACCAGCGATCTCTCGTGCACTTTCAATCGCCGCTTGTACTGGTGTTGCCCCTTCCTCAAGGTGACGGAAGGTGTTTTCTACAACAACGATGGCATCGTCAACAACTAGGGAGATAGCCAATACCATTGCCAGTAGCGTCAACAGGTTGATACTAAAGCCCATAGACATCATCAAGAACAACGAACCGATGAGTGACAATGGAATAGTAACCAAAGGAATGACCATGGCACGCATTGAGCCCAAGAACGCTAAGATGACGATAATTACGATCACCGCAGCCTCTACAAGAGTCTTGGTTACTTCTTCAATCGAGCTATCGATAAATTTCGTTGAGTCATAAACCACTTCCGCTTTCATACCTAGCGGCAAGCTGTCTTTAATCGCTGGAAGAACGTCGTACAGCCCTTTAACAACCGTTAGCGGGTTTGATGTCGAGGTATTGCTGATTGCTGTTGTGATCGAGCTTGTACCGTTAAACAGTACGCGCGAGTCGTAAGTGTTCGCACCAAGCTCTACCGTTGCTACGTCTTCTAGGTGAATTAATTGACCATTCGCAGCTTTAAGCACCATGTTTTTAAATTCATCAACGGATGATGCATCGGTGTGTGCATTAATATCAATCTCGATATAGTCCGCTTTCAATTTACCCGCAGCACTCACAGAGTTACTGCCCTGGATTGCAGCCTGTACATCGGCAGCCGTTAGACCAAACGCCGCCATTTTGGTTGGGTTCAACCAAATACGCATTGCAAAGTCACTCTGTCCTAGTAGGTCGATCTTTGATACGCCATCTACAGTTGAGAATGTTGGCTTAACCACGCGACTCACATAGTCAGAAATCTGTTGTGTTGCCAGGCGGTCACTTGAAAACGAAACATAAAGGATTGGCGACTGTGATGTCGATTTCAAGATGCTCGGATCCTGCGTACCTGCTGGTAAGCGATATTTCACTTGTTGAACCAGCGACAAGATTTCGGTTAGTGCTTTATCCGTTGGATAATCCAGTTTCAGATTCACCGTAATTAAAGACTTACCTAAGCTACTTTCTGATGTCATGTAGTCAATTCCCTCAGCTTGCGCGATTTGCGCCTGCAGAGGTTGGGTAACATAACCCTGGACACTGGTCGAACTTGCGCCTGGATAGGTCGTCGTAACCGTAATCACACCCGTTTCAATTTCTGGGTATTGACGAACCTGAAGCTCCGAAAAAGCTTTGAGCCCCAGCACCAATAACACCAAGCTCAACACTGTTGCTAGAACAGGTCTCTTTATAAATATGTCGGTAAAATTCATAATTTTGCCTATTTATTACTTAAATGTTTTAGGAAACGGAGTTGAGTTATTGATCTTAACCACGGTTCCTTTCTTAAGTTGTTGTTGGTTGGAAGTCACAACGATTTCGCCTCGCTCTAAGCCTGACACAATACCGACTAAGTCATCTTTGCGAGGGCCAATTTCGACTAACTTCTGCTCGACAACTTGTTGACCATTTTCATTTTTCACGACAAAGACGCTGTCGCCATAAAGAGAGTAAGAGATAGCAACTTTTGGTACGGGAACAATCGCAACTTCACTGCCTAACGTTATTTTTGCGTTGATGTACATGCCACTCACAAGTTGGTTTCCATCGCCTTCTACTTCTGCACGCACACTGATGTTGTGTGACTGCTCATCTGATGATGGCTGGATAGCAGAAACAATCGCAGAGAATGTTTTGTCTCCATAGGCATCATTGGTAAAAGTCACCTTTTGTCCTAATGCAAGCTGTGGCTGAAAGTCTTCTGAAACTGAGATATCGATGAAGTTGTCGTTAATACTTTCTAACTCAACAATAAGTGCACCTGGATTGATGTAATCACCAAGATCGATGGTGCGAATACCTAATTTGCCAGCAAACGGGGCTTTGATGCTCATAAAGTCAATTTGCGACTTAATGTAAGCAAGGTCTGCCGACTCTGCGTCATATTGAGCTTGCGCTTTATCTACCGAGTTTTTTGCTGTGCTTTTGGTTTTAAGAAGTTTCACCTGACGTTGAAGTTCGATCTTTGCCAATTTCTGCTTTGCAAGTTGGCTACGGTATTTTGCTTGTAGTAATGAGTCATCAAGTTGAACGATAACATCACCCTTATTTACCGTTTGACCGGAATTAAAGTTGATTGCTTTAACCTGACCGGAAATTTGACTGGTAACTTCTGTAGATTGTTTAGATGTAATTTGACCTACTGCTTGGATGTTTTGTTCCCAGCTATCTTTTTTAGATGTAATAGCAGTTACAGAAACAGCAGGTGCTTTATACTCGCTAATTTTTTTAGCGATCATATGATTTTTAAAACTATTAAATCCGAAAACAAATAGCAGTATTAATACTACTACAGCTAGGACTATTGATATTGCTTTCTTAGACATAACCTTCACTTAATAATGTTTAACGTTGAGAACACATTTAATCTACCGTGATAGAAAGAGAATTTAATAACTCTTGGATAATCAATGCATAATGTTCAATAAACAAAATATAAACATTAAAAATCAACACCTTACAATAAACAGAGAACGAATAAAATATAAAACAATGATGGTAATTTCATGTTTTATCAAAGGGGAAAGATTAAAGTATCCGGGTACTTAATTAGGAGTAAGACTATGTCAGAAAAAATGCAACATACAAAACACACCACCTCAGAGAAGATGAAAAGAATCTATGGTGATGTAGAGCACAAACACAATAAAGACCACTTGGAATTTGAAGATAAAGTTAAAACTCATCCTCACCAAAAACATGGTGGTAAAAACGAAGGCCATAAACATTTAGTTAATCACCACTCAGATGGTCATCATGACAAACATCACCATGATAAAAAGCACAGCCACAAAACTTCTTCTAGAACTCATCATAAAACAAGTTCTAAGTAAGAGAATTAATATATCCCTAGCGTAATAACTGCGCTTATAAAATAATATTTGGAATCGAAAATGAATCGTAATGACGAAAAACAGCTAGAAACGCTTAGTCCATTTGAAGTAAAAGATACACTGATGAAGCTTGCTGCTGAAAACAAAGATCACGCTATGATAAATGCTGGTCGAGGCAACCCAAACTGGGTAGCGACAGTGCCAAGAGACGCATTTTTCCAGTTAGGTATGTTTGCTCTACAAGAATCTAAAGCAACCTACTCTCAATACCCTGGTTTTGGCGGCATGAGTGAAAAAGACAATATCTCAACGCGCTTTCTGTCATTCTGTGAAGACCATGAACAGAATGAAGGCGTTCGTTTTCTTCTAAATGCATTTAGCTTCTTAACAACTGAACACAAACTTGATGCGGATGAGCTCATCTATGAATGGGTAGAAGGCATTCTGGGCGATAACTACCCTGTACCTGATCGCATGCTTAAAAACTGCGAGTTCATTTCTCGTAAATACATTGAACAAGAGATGGGCAGCAAAGCTGGTTTACCAGACTCTCACTTTGATTTGTTTGCTGTCGAAGGCGGCACTGCTGCGATGGTATATATCTTCAACACATTGAAAACCAACCGTCTTCTAAATAAAGGAGATAACATTGCCATTGGTGCACCAGTGTTTACACCTTATCTAGAAATGCCAGAGCTTGAAGACTACAGCTTAAATAAAGTAGAGATAATGGCATCAGAAGAGACACAATGGCAAATCCCAGATAACGAACTAGAAAAGCTTCGTGACCCTAAAATCAAAGCCTTCTTCCTCGTTAACCCAAGTAACCCAGCTTCAGTGAAACTGAGCGATGAAACACTGCAAAAAATTGCAGATATCGCCAATGAGCGCCCAGAGCTGATCGTGCTTACTGATGATGTGTACGGTACGTTCACCGATAACTTCACCTCTTTAGCAATGTTAGCACCTAAAAATACTATTCTGGTGTACTCATACTCGAAATACTTCGGTGCAACTGGTTGGCGTTTGGGCGTAATTGCCCTAAATGAAGACAACAATCTTGATAAGATGATTCAGGATCTACCAGAATCTACACGTCAAGAACTGACTCAACGCTATAGTGGTATCAGTCTTGATCCTGCAAATATCAAGTTCATCGACCGACTTGTTGCTGATAGCCGTGCAGTTGCTCTAAACCACACTGCTGGACTGTCTACTCCACAACAAATCCAAATGGCACTGTTTTCTCTGCTTGCTCTACTAGAAGGTGGTAAAGAATACCAAGATAACGCGAAACGCATCGTACGTGCTCGCTATCACACACTCATGGAAAAATCGCTGACTGAGCCAACCATCGCTGAAGACAACAGTAATGGCGCTTTCTATTACGTTGAGATTAATATCCAAGACCTAGCAACATCTGCGTACAGCAGTGATTTCTTTGCCTGGATGCAAGAAGGCTATGAACCGCTAGACTTCCTAGTTCGCCTAGCCGAAGAAAGTAGTATTGTGGTCATGCCTGGTGGTGGTTTTGATGCTCCAGAATGGTCACTACGTGTCTCTCTCGCTAACTTGCCAC
Source organism: Vibrio mediterranei (assembly GCF_013364395.1). Classification (NCBI taxonomy): domain Bacteria; kingdom Pseudomonadati; phylum Pseudomonadota; class Gammaproteobacteria; order Vibrionales; family Vibrionaceae; genus Vibrio; species Vibrio mediterranei. Next base: position 212,293 of record NZ_JABXGK010000008.1, read on the forward strand.
AGTCGGCTTATGCGACAATTTCAACAGCAATCAATGCCGTTTTAGAAAGCTACTATCAAACTTATTTGAACAATCGATAGTCAATTCTTAGCGCTGAAAGCCTCGTTACAAAAATGTATCGAGGTTTTTTTTGTATTTTCACCAATACTATCCAATACTTCTTTATTAGATACAGTAAGTTATGAATGGTCTATGAAAAATCAAAAAGTACAATTTAAAATAGATGATTGGGTGTTTTATCCATACGAAGACAAGTTCGTTTTACATGGAGAAGATATCGTCATTGATAACAGGCTATCCAAGCTTTTTCACTTCTTATGTGAAAATCCCGACACCGTGTTCTCAAGAGACGAACTTATTAACGAAGTGTGGAACGGGTCAATCCTAACAGACCAAGTTATCACTCAAGCTATTTTTGAGCTAAGGAAGATACTCAAACAGCACGGCAACCACCCATATGGCTACATTGTCACGGTTCCAAAACGTGGATATAAGCTCGATGCGACTGTTGAAAAAGTCATAGAAACACCTCAACCTGTCATCGAAACCACTGATTCTGTCTCTGAAAAAATTGATGCTTTGCGAGACGAGTCGGCACCTGAAACAACCGATATCGTTCTCCCTGAAGCAGGAGCGAGCACGGAAGTCGAAGCCTCAGCGGCTGAGCCAGTACGTCAACGCCCCGCCATGCAAACTGCAACAAAGAAAACTGGTTTTAGGAAGCGCTGGATTGCAACCGCGGCATTACTCGTTATCGGCATAGGTGTGGGTGCAAGCTATCTGCACGTAAAGCAAAATGATCGAGCCGCTGCAAAAGTCATCGAGCCCATTGCCACACCAAGTTACCTATCTCTTGAACCTCGTTATATTCACGTCATTCTTGAAGATGGAGTCCTACGCGATGATCTGAAAGTAGGGTTTACCAAAAAGCTTTTGGAACTGCTTAAAACCTATAAGGATTATCGTGTCATCTATGACGGTCCAGCATCTAAAGTAGCGGCAAATGAACTTAAATTTGCAGCATCCAAACGCGATAACCAAGACTACATTGAAATTGAATACGTGAATCGCATATCTGGTCATAAACATCTTGATCGCAAATATCGAGTTACAGAAGACATGCTGAAGCCGTCTTTGAAAAAGTCGTTAGACGATTTGTTGGATTCATTTAATATCGAAATTGAAAAGTCACTAATCGCGGATTTGGTCGATGAACTTCCTAACGAAGCTGCATCAATTGAGTCAGCTTTGACGTCTATTGGCGCGTCTTATCATGACTATACTCATACCAGAGCCATTGAGCTCATTGAAGAGGCCAAAAAACTTTCGCCAGACAACCCTTACGTTGTCGCAACCGGCTATATTTTTAACGTGTCCAGAATGTACCTTGATCCGCCACACAACATGGCACAATATCTAGAGCAGTTAAACACAGAGACTTTGCTGAAGTTTGAACAGTTTGCTAGCGCCAATCAAACTACGCCAAGAGTTCTTGAAGCTAGTGCTATGATGGCGTTGACCAACGATGAACCATTGCAAGCGAAGACCATATTACAAACCATTCCTCATGAACGGCGCACTGTGTTTTTCTATATTTTAAATGCGAAAGCCTCAGAACTAACAGGCAATAGAGACGCGGCTGAAGAGTTCTATTACCACGCTGTCCTAGAGTCCTCAACTATTCAAGTTCTAAATCTATCTGAAGTGTTGTTCTTCAATAGCGACCTTTCCGATATCAAGAAAAAGGTAGAAACAAGCTTAAGCGAGAATGACGCAGTATAAGTCAAAAAGGGCAGCGTGGTTAATACCACACTGCCCTTCTATACACGGAGGATTTGGAACAATCACTACCATCGATAGGTCAACATAGCCATTACGCTTTTTCGACCTTCACCAATATTAGCCTCAGCGGAGACACCATAGCTTCTCGCTAAGTTCCAGTTAAAGCCAACAATGCCTGACCAATCATTCGTATTGTACTGATCAATGCTGTAACTCAAGCCTTGGATATCTAACGCATCTGTTTCACTTGTTGTACCGGTGTTATTCATATACGAAACACCAATGTATGGACTAAATAGACCCCAGTTTTCAATGTGATAAGACCGTCCTACACGAGGGCTCACAGCAATGGTTTGGCTCGATGTACGACCATCATCAGTTTGAGACCATGTATAACTGATTGGTAACACACCAAAGTATTCTCCAAAACCAGCAACAAAGTTCGTCGATATTCCATAGTTCCAACCCTTAAATTCTGGAGAAAAAGATAGAGAGGGTAGGTTGTTCAATGCATTCGATAACTTGTCACCACAGTAGTCATTGAAGCGGTTACACGTCACTTTAGAATTCGCTAACTTGTCAGATAACGTACCAGGGAACACCGAGCCAGGTATTGTTACATTAAGATCCGTATTACCATCAAAACGCCCTACATGGGCGCCTACTTGCATGAATGGAAATAACCAAGCGGCTGCTCTTAGTTGCAATGTCGCAGTTTTGACATCAGGATTGCCAAAGTCGATTTGGTTTAAATCAACCACATCACCTAATGACACATTGCCTACATTAACATTTAGATTATTAAAGCCAATATTCTGCTCAGTATAAGTAGGAATAATCGACAATGAAAAAGGCAACGGTAAATCAAAGCCCAGGTCAATTGCATTCTGAGCGTAAAATGGAAGCGCATGTTGCCATTTCCTATCGAGCTTTTTCTGTTCTGTTAGCTCTTTAGTTGCTACAACATCGCCAGTTCGTGTTGCATTTCTCGCTTCTCTTCGTGCCTGCTTAATATCCTCTCTCGATTGCAACCAAATATCTTCATTATTTAGCATTGTGCTATCCGCATAACTCGGTGAAGAAATAATGGCGAGAAGAAGTGTCGACAATACTGCCTTTTTCATTCTGATTACTCTTATAATGGTTAATATATCGTGATCATGTATTTTATTTAGTACTCACAAATATATTGAAAACTGAGATTAGTTAAGAATTGTGTAACCACGCTCTTTCATACAATTGCGCATAACGGTATCTTTCTCACTTTGGTAATTCGCTTCAGCTTGTTGTTTTTCAGCAGAACTGCCTAATACACCTGTTACTAAACCAATTCCTGCGCCAATTCCTGCGCCTTCTGAACCAGAACCACCACCAATTGCGGCTGCACCAGCACCTAAGGCAGCAGCACGTCCCATATGTTTAATCGTAGTGCGTCCTGTACCTTCAACATTTTGCTGTTGTACTTGGTCACTTAATTGTTGACATTGATACATATCTGCACTGTATTTCTCTTGGTCAATACCTTTTGTATCGATGATTAGATTATCGGCAAATACTTGAGGAGAAATAATTAAACCGATAAGGAGAGTTAGCTTTAGACTTTTCATGTTAATTCCAGCTTGTTGGTTGATTTACAACTACTCTAACTGAAAATTCCGCTACAAAAATCAACGTAAAATAAAGGTTAAATAATAGCTTTTTAAACCTCATAAAAATCATAAACCAGCTAGATAAAACCTCATAAAGAGGCGATAAAATCCCAATAAAAACACATAGTAATCCATTGTTTTATATGTAAAAAATAAAATATAGCAGAGTCTAATTTATCCATGATTACAAGTGGTAACTCATGACATAAACTTCTCGAAAATTCTAATTCAACAAATACATCGGAGAAGAAATGTCAGCTTCATCATATTTCACCAATGCAGAGTCTAAAGATAGTCTCTCGCACTATTTAGGCTCTATTAGCAAGTATCCATTACTTAGTGAAGAAAAAGAAAGAACACTAGCTAATAAAGTAGTTACAGAAAATTGTTCACAATCGTTAAATGAGCTGATACTGCCTCATTTAAGATATGTTGCTTACATTGCCAAAAATTTCGTTGGCTACGGTATGTCTACTTTAGACATTATTCAAGCTGGCAATGTTGGACTAATAAAAGCAATAAAGAAGTTCAACCCTGCTCGAGGAATTCGATTAGTTTCTTTCGCTATTCACTGGATAAAGTCAGAAATTAACGAATACATAATCAAGAATTGGAGCATGGTAAAAGTTGCAACAACGAAAGAACAGAGAAAATTATTTTTTAACTTGAGAAAGCACAAAAATGATTCTGGCTGGGTAAGTGAAGAACAAGCGAAAGATATTGCGAAGAATCTAAAAGTACGAGTGAGGGATGTATTTGTAATGGATGGACGACTATCTAATAAAGATAAACAGTTAGAAAGTCATAATTATGATGAAGAATTTCACTGCCCATATACTGAAGACAATTATTTTCGCGAGCATCGCGACGATTTCGCAGACAATCATGAAGAAGAAAATTGGAGTAACCACCTATCTTCTGAGCTAAAGATTGCAATACAAAAGTTAGATGAGCGCAGCAAAGATATTATTTTTCATCGATGGCTAACCAACGAAAAAGCCACACTCTCAGAGTTAGCAGACAAGCACCAACTATCCGCTGAGCGAATTCGTCAAATTGAAGTCGCCACGTTAGCAAAGCTAAAGAACCTAATGGGTCACATACCGATGGCTAACGCAGCCTAACACTGTCATTACAACAATATTAACTACCTTTACGGCATTAGAATGAAAAACACATTTAAAATTACACCGCTTATTTTATTAGCCATAGCTAGCTCGGTAAAAGCGGATACTTTGACTGAAATCTACGACTTAGCTAAGCAAAACGATCCTCAGTTACTTAAAGCTTCTGCACAAAGAGACTCTGCCTTTGAAGCCATTAACTCTACTCGAAGTGCACTACTACCTCAGATCGACCTAACAGCAGGCTACGCGTATCAAGATAGCGATCGTCACACAACCGACGGAAGCACCACGGATCTGAGCTTAGGATTGTCCCAATCCATTTATGATCGCAGCAGCTGGATAGCCCTCACTATCTCGGAGAAAAGTGCCCGTGAAGCCGATGCACGCTATGCGTCTACACAGCAACAAGTCATCTATAACGTCGCCGAGGCGTATTTTAATGTATTGCGTGCCGAAGATGACCTGCGGTTTATTCAAGCCGAGAAACAGGCCGTGGCAAAGCAACTAATGCAAACCGAACAACGTTTTGATGTTGGTATTGCTCCAATCACCGATGTACAAGATGCACGAGCGCAATATGACAGTGTTCTAGCTCAGGAAATCCAAGCCAAAAACAATGTCGAGAACGAATATGAAGAGTTGCGAGCCATTACAGGACAACAAGCGAGTAATTTGGCTGTGTTAGATACTGCTCGATTCTCTACTTCGTTACCAAGTAAAAACGCTGATCAACTCGTCGCACAGGCGACAAATGAGAACTTAGATCTTTTGGCAAATCGCATTCAAAAAGATGTTGCCAAGGAACAGATCTCTCTCGCTCAATCTGGCCATCTACCGACTATTTCACTGACATCGGACTATAGCTATACAAAAAACTATAACGAACCTAATGACCCAGTTACGGGTGCACAAATGGATGATGATGAAAACCTATTTAACCTAGGAATTTCGATCGATTTACCAGTGTACTCTGGTGGGCGCATCACATCTGAAGCCAAGCAGGCTGAATATCAATTTGTTTCTGCGAGCCAAGATTTGGAATCGACGTTCAGAGAAGTACAGAAAGATGTTCGAGCCATTAATAATAATATTCGTTCTTCCATCGGTTCTATCCAAGCCTATAAACAGTCAGTTATCTCCGCGGAATCAGCCCTTACCGCCACTCAAGAAGGCTTTAATGTTGGCACCCGCACTATCGTCGATGTTCTAGAGAGCACTCAGAACGTCTATCAAGCAAATAAGAACCTGTCTGACGCACGCTACCAATACATTTTATCGCAAGTGCAGCTCAAACAAGCGATAGGAACTTTGAGCGAGCAAGATATCGTAGACATCAATGCTGGACTAAAGAAGGTCAACTAAAGCAGTTCCTTCATCAATTACGCCCATCCATTGACTGGCATGGGCATGTTTTCTACAAGGAACATGAACAAAACTTCGGATTAACAATGAAAATAACAAGTAAAAACGTGCAGCTCCCACCTAAAACGACATCACTTATTGCAGATAAATATCAACACTTAGTGGACCGTAATTTAGACCTACTCTTTAGTCGTTGTGAGGTCGTCTTTCATAATGGTTTTGGCGATTATGAGGTGTCGTTAAAGGTGCACTTAGAAACACAATCTTTCTATGTCCTTCGCACTGATTTGCTACTCGATAATGCTATTGAAGACGCTTTTCTGTCGCTATATTACAAAATCGAAAAATATGAAAACAAGTTAGCCGCTAAACAGTTTTTTCGTTCTAAACTTCAGAAAATTCTACGATTTTTGAGTAGCAGCAAGGCGAGGCGTTCAGCAAAAATTACTTACTAACGTTGGGTTGGATTATGCAAGAAAGATGGATGTAAATGAGCTGGGTGGTTTATGGATAGGAAGAGTCGGCATTATTGGATTGATGTTTCCGATAGCCTCGCATCCTGCGAGGCCGATGATCGACTTAGCTGCCAATTAAGTTGAATAAACTCGCATCATATGCCGCTAACATCTTTTCAAACAGTCCAATCGGGACTGCGTAGTAGACTAACGTATTCTTGGACAATACAGCAATTGCATTACCATCACATTCATTCAATACTTCAGTGGGCTCACTGTTCATTCTTTTAGTACACGTGCAGTAATCACCTAAGATTATATGTTCATCAACGCCCACTTCGCTCGACATATCTTTACCTCTTTACATTGTATTTAGAGCAATTGTTCTAATAATTTTCTCAATACATTTAACTTCATGATAGTTAATGTTTTTCCACAAATGACTGCCATTTTGAGAACTCTACCAAACCAACGCCGAATGATGTCTCCATAAGCATAAGACAGATGACATGCTGCTTTTCCATATGGCTGAAGTCGACAGAAGCAAGAACAGGCGTTGATCAGTGGCTCACCGCATTTTATCAATGAGTTAAAACATGCGGCAAATTAAACCTAAGAAACGAGCAACACATCTAAACCTGCTACGCTTCGCATGCTTCTTTCTAACGTTCCTTCCATATTGACCACACTATGATGCTTGCCCAGTATAATCAGATCAGCGTCCACAATTTCGATTACAGCATGCATCTCCCGGCTAACATCACCGTTTTTTATGTAGATATTTTCCTTCGAGATCGGGTAGGCACTCACGATAAATTCCAGCTCCTTTGTATCGTGTTTTTGCTCAAGTTCAGCAACAAACTCTCTATAAATATCTCCCCAGTATGCTAAAGAATATGGGTTGTATTCCACATTTGGGTGAACGTAAACCAGACTGATTGTCGCTCCTAAGCTAAATGCTAGGTCAGTGGCATTTTTGATGAGCTCAGCGTCACTATGCTCGAAGTCTATCGCTAAAAGTATATTTTTGTATTTCATATTACCTCAAGAATTTTCAATCTATTGATTGGTGAATTTTTAATCCAAACATTCTTTAAGTTAATACGAGGAAGAATCTAATAAATAAGATAGCGATAATATCCCGATAGTATTTCCACTGGAAAGAACTGTTTTTTTAATAAAACCTAAAAAACCAAAACAAAAGCTAAACGCTCATCAACAAGACCACATAACCAACTGTTTTAAAATGAATATTTTTAATTTATACAGTGTTTACCTACTAATGATTTAGAGGTAAGCGGTTTGTTTTAATATTTTGCCTCACCTAAAAACACTAATACTCACGTATCTATTTTAATGGGAAATATAAATGCAAATCACATCTATGCACGTTGATATCACTCCATCTATGAAAACACTTATCGAAGAGAAGTTTGCTCATATTCAAGGGCACTTTCATTCTATCGATCAAGAAAAATGCCATATTATCTATCATGAGAGTTATCGTCTGTTCGAAGTTGAGCTTACTGTACATCTCGATCATGAACAGTTCTTCACCAAAAAGTCTAACGCGACATTCGCAATTGCTCTGCAAGAAGCGACCCAAGCAGTTTTACACTCATTAGAAAAACATAAGACTAAGCTGTCTGCTAAACATCAGAACCATCACCACAACGAACCAATGTAACGGTCTGCCAATGATAGAAAAATACCAAACATATCATTGCAACCTGTGTGGCAATGAAGTCGAAGTGACATGTGTTGGCGGTGGTCAATTGACGTGTTGCCAGCAGTCAATGCAAGTGAAAGAGATGGATAGCGTCTCTATCTATCTTAAGAAAGCCTTTGAAGGCGAGGCAGTGGCGTTTACGAAGTATAACTTATACTCGAAGCTCGCGCGAAAGTCAGGCTATCACCATATCGCTGATCAGCTTGCACATATTGCCGCCAATGAACTGGTACACGCCAAACTTCATTTCAAACATATAGAACAACGCACGTTAGGAGCTCGCTTAACCGATATTGCCGCTGCGTTAAAAGACTGCATCGATGGCGAAAGTTTTGAATCTGTCGCGTTTTATCCTGAGTTGTCTGAACTCTGCAACTCGCACGGTGATTCAGTAGTCGCGGATCACTTTCTTAATATAGGGGCGATTGAGAAAACGCATGATGAGCGTTTATCTAATTTACTCTATCGACTTGAGTCAGGTTTTGAATTCGAGAGCCTAATACCAACTGAATGGATTTGTGAAAAGTGTGGTCACACACACATCAGCCCCAAGGCATTCGATGAGTGTCCCGTTTGTCACCATGATAAAACTTATCAAAGACGAATGGCGGAAACTAGCCACCGGATTGCGATTTTATAGCCAGGAGTAATTTTGAGTAAACGTATAAAAAAACTCGTTTTTGAGGGAGTCGTAGGCTTGTTTTCTCTGGTTACGATTTTGGCTTATGCCGCAAACGCTCAGCCAGAAAACACTGGTGAAGTGACACTTTCACAGCCAATTGCTACAGCTAGTTTTGAGTCTACTATGACGTGTTCAGAGTTCCTCGAATTAGACTACGACCTGATGCCTGTAACGTTAGGTTACCTAGTTGCATGGAATCATAAATCCAATAGTGAAGTGCAAGTGTTCGATATCACTCAATTAGATGCTATTGAAATTGATGAAATCGTCGACCAATGCCACAAAGCTCCTGCTGCACGAGTACACAAAGTTGTCGCAAAGCAGGTCGCTGATGCTAAATCGGAACAAATCGAAAAATTACTATAGGTATCAATGATGAATAATTCTAACGTTGTCGCAATTGCACACACACATCTGGATGCAAAACATATTGTAACCACCTTAGTCGACCAGGGATTTCCTATAGAGTGCATATCTATCATTGGGAAGGGCTATGAAACGGAAGAGCACGCTACCGGTTTCTACAACACAGGCGACCGCGTCAAAAACTGGGGGAAAACAGGTGCCTTCTGGGGCGGGATTTGGGGCGCACTTGTGGGCTCTGGCTTATTTTGGTTACCGGGTATCGGGGCGGTTGTTGCCGCTGGCCCCATTGTGGCTGCTGTTGCAGGTGCTGTTGAAGGCGCTGCAATAACAGGTGGAGTAACAGCCATCGGTGGAGCATTAGCCAGTATTGGTATTCCAAAAGACACCATTGTCAAATATGAAACCGCCATCAAAACTGACAAGTACTTAGTCGTATTCGATGGTGAAAGTGAACAACTAAAAAAAGCACGCAACTTTGTCCAAAACCACAAAGGCAGCACACTTTAATCCAATCGGCACATGGATGTGCACTTCCTATATATTAGCTATAGTCCTTTGATATGTTTCATTTTATTTTTTTGTTATTTAAATTATAAATGACTTACCGCCATTTGATGCCTTTGCTCTATGACAAAGTTACACTCTCTCCCGTACTGAAACGGGTTGAGAACCATCATTAGGTAGCCGTGATTTCTACTTAATGATGGTTTGACACCTTTCTAATTGAAGTCACAATTTTACTCCAACCATACCCACTGCATTATCAACTACTAGCCTTTTCTGATGTTAGTGCTATCATCGCTAACGATGACACCTAACCAAACACTATCTGGAGGAATTTGATGATTGTAATGCGTACCCACTTGGTAAAGTTGGTTTAATAAAGCGAATTAATTAGCAAACAACACTCTCATTTCGTTTAGAAATCGATCATACTTTACCCGGTGTTCCTTTACCGGGGTCTTAGTGCACCCGCACACACTTACATCGGTAAGTACCTGACCCTATTTAAAATTGCATATTTTGTGTATTTTTAGGTACTAACAATGAGTTCTATTTTTACCCATCCAATCTCAATTAACGAACTTGGTTGGAAAACATTTTTTCAACAGCAACTGACATTAGAAGAATACGACGGTATCGTCCTAGGGCGCGTCATTGCGCATCATCGCAGCGGATATGTTGTCTGTACGGAACAACAAGAGTTCCATCTAGAACATCACATTCATTATCCTCAGATGACTGTTGGTGACTGGATTTTACTCGATGAACAACATCGATTTCTTCGCCTTCTTGATCGCCGTTCTTTGTTCAGTCGCAAAGCGCCTGGTTCAAAAGTAGATGAGCAATTCATTGCCGCCAACGTAGACACGGTTTTTATTGTTTGTTCGCTCAATTACGACTTCAATCTAAGTCGGATAGAGCGTTACCTCACTCTGGTGAATGAAGCGAGATCCGAAGCGGTTATCGTGCTAACCAAAGCAGATCTCTGTAACGATGTAGATGACAAGCGACAACAAGTACAAGCGCTTGATCCATTCTTGATCATTGAAACTGTGAACGCACTGGATAGCGGTACGTTACAAGGATTGCGCTCTTGGTGTGGCAAAGGACAAACCGTTGCCTTCATGGGCTCATCTGGCGTAGGTAAATCCACCTTGGTGAACAGCCTGATGGACGACCAAACACAGGCAACAGGGTCAATTCGTGAGGATGATAGCAAAGGTCGTCATACTACGACGTCTCGCTCGATGCACAAGATGCCAGAAGGCGGTTTGTTACTCGATACCCCTGGAATGAGGGAAATTCAGCTAACCTCGAGTGAAGAGGGATTAGCAGAAACGTTTAGTGACGTTGAACTTTTGGTCGAGCAGTGTCGATTTAGTGATTGCCAACACACCAATGAACCCGGCTGCGCGGTGCGTAAAGCACTTGAGAATGGAGATATCGACGCAAGGCGCGTAGATAACTACTTTAAACTGATGCGAGAACAAGCTAGAAACAGCGCTTCATTAGCGGAGAAAAGAAGTAACGACAAACAACTTGGCAAGTTTTATCGTTCTGTTCAAAGCGAGAGTCGACATCGTAAAAAAGGCTATTAGCATTAGTCATTTAACGTTGTAAATATGAATCAAAAGACCGCTTTTACGCGGTCTTTTTTTGATAGAGCTTTACGATACACTTTCTAATTTCATATCAGTAATACACGTATTATCCATAATACTTGTTCCTATCACTTTGGTTGCTTTCTTGCCTTTATAGTTCACTATAATCTCAAGGTGTTCTCGGTCCCTAGGTAACCATAAGTCAATGAATCCGTTAGGATTGGTTTTAGCCATTTTGAATAAGAGCTGCCGATGACTATCCTTATCATAAACGGTGACGCCCATTTTCTCGTTTTGCAACTCACCTGTACAACCCGTCGGTAAGTGCATATCACAAGGGTGCATTTTGTTTAGATAAGGTGCAATTGAGACTAGGAACTCCTTCTCAAGTGGCACTGCCCCAAGGCTGCCATCTTTGAACTGTCCAACAATCTTTGTTGGTTTCACTTGAATAGAAGCTTCACCAGTACGAAACATAGCATTCGCCTCGTCTAGCGCTTCATGAGGTGTCAGTTTGGAAAACTCTGAACCTTGACTCGCAAACACACCAAAACTCGCTAGCATTGAAGCAACTAAGATTAATCTACGCATCGTATTCACCCAAAGAAGTAAGCAAGAGCGAATACAACCACACCAATGATTGCGATATATTTAAGTGCAGTGCCCATACTTGCTCCGCCGCCTGCTGGCGCTTTATTACAACATCCCATGATGTTCCCCTTCTGTCGTTAGCCTACGAACCAAACTAACCTTTACCCTAAGGGGAGGGTCAACAGAGAATATTGATAAAAAATCACATAAAACAACCCAGTATCTGATAAACGATATTCCATTTATGATCATTTCGAATGGATTGGCTGTAGAACTGGGCAAATGAGACACACAACAGTCCCTCTAGAATTTTCATTATCACGCTGATGTTTTGAATACTGCGTTGTACAAAAATATCAATTTGGTAACATTTATCAAAACAATAAACTATAAATTGCAACAAATACCACAAATTTTATCTAAAAATAAATTATATGTAGACACATTAATTTGCATGGATAATATAAAACGCGCAAACACACTTTTTTACAAAATAAAGCCGACCAATCTTCGTCGAAAACTCTTATCTAAACGAATAGGAGTCGTCAAACGACATTAGGTCCGGCACCACTTATACAGGGATAAAAAATGCAAAGTTCTAGCTTGTTAGCTCGCTATGCCAATGGCAACCTGGTTCTCCAGATCCTAGCGGGTATCGTTTTTGGTGTTATCCTCGCACTCGCTTCTCCTTCAACTGCTCAAAGCTTCGGAATGCTTGGTAGCCTGTTTGTCGGAGCATTGAAAGCTGTTGCCCCAATTTTAGTCTTCATTCTTGTTGCAGCTTCTATTGCTAATCAAAAGAAAAACCAAACCACTCACATGCGCCCAATCGTGGTGTTATATCTAATTGGTACTTTCTCCGCATCATTGACAGCGGTATTACTAAGTTTCCTTTTCCCAACGGAGCTCACCCTCGTTGCTGGTGCAGAAGGTGCAACACCACCTCAAGGTATTGCAGAAGTCCTTCACACGTTGTTGTTTAAGCTTGTAGATAACCCGGTCAGTGCGTTAATGAACGCGAACTATATTGGTATTCTAGCTTGGGCAATTGGTCTAGGTTTAGCACTACACCACGCATCTGATACGACAAAAGCAGTGTTCGAAGACCTGAGTCATGGTGTTTCACAGATCGTGCGCTTTATTATCCGCCTAGCGCCATTTGGTATCTTTGGTCTTGTAGCTAATACATTTGCAACAACGGGCTTTTCGGCACTTGCTGGTTACGCGCAACTACTATTCGTTCTACTTACTGCAATGGCGATCATTGCCCTTGTTGTGAACCCAATCATCGTTTATGTAAAAACCAAAGAGAATCCATATCCACTTGTATTCCAATGCCTTCGTGAAAGTGGTGTAACGGCTTTCTTCACTCGTTCAAGTGCGGCAAACATTCCAGTCAACATGACGCTCTGTGAAAAATTAGACCTAGATGAAGATACCTATTCAGTCTCTATTCCACTAGGTGCAACCATTAACATGGCTGGTGCTGCGATTACAATTACTGTGCTAACACTAGCAGCGGTTCATACTATGGGCATTGAAATTGATATCCTGACAGCATTGCTACTGAGTATTGTTGCTGCAGTATCAGCATGCGGCGCATCAGGCGTGGCAGGTGGTTCTCTACTGCTCATCCCTCTAGCATGTGGTCTATTCGGTATTTCGAACGATGTGGCGATGCAAGTGGTTGCTGTTGGCTTTATTATCGGCGTGATTCAGGATTCAGCAGAAACAGCATTGAACAGCTCAACAGACGTAGTGTTCACTGCGGCGGTTTGTAAAGCAGAGCAGAACAAATTGAGCTAACATTGTACTCAAACAAAAACAAAGGGCTGCGCATCGCGCAGCCCTTTTTCGTTTTATAACGACCCGTCTCTACGGGTCTACCTTAATGATGCTCAAGTGGTCTAGCTGATTCAGTAACTCTGACTGATGATTTCCTTGATCAGTCATTACATTACTATCGGCAATACCCAAGTCATTCCATCCAATACCCTCAAGAGTGATATCCGTTTGCTCACCATTGTTGGTGACACTGATAACTGTTGTCGCTGGATCAGTGTTGTCGTTCGGATCATCATTAACCGTAATGGTAATGTTTCCTAGCAAATCACCTAAATTGTCGTGATCTGGCAACAAGTCAGAGATATCCAACTTATCATCACCAATATGGAAATCCGTCACGGTTTGCTCTGCAGGGTTGGTTGTGGTGCCAGCACCTTCCTCAGTAAACAAGAATAAATCAAAGCCATCTCCACCGGTAAGAATATCGTTACCGCCACCGCCGTAGATAATGTCACTCTCATCCGTACCAATTAACGTTTCAGATGCTCCTGTACCAATGCGAATTTGGTCGGGTAGCGTGAGCTGCTCAGATTGATGTAGAGCCAGTAGCACCTCAGTTGGCGTCATACTGTCCACTTCCTGTTGAGACACACCTAGAAGCGATGTCAGTGTCACACCTTCCAATACAATAGACTGTAACACTGCCCCACTATCACTGATCTCAATAACCGTATCACCAGACTGCTCTGACACACTCAACTGGTCTGTTAATTGCTGGTCAGCTTTAAAGTCGACTGCAGTTAGGTCAACCACATCATGTTTCACGTTTGGATCAGTGGCTGCAAAGTCACGTACATCAAAGTCTTTAATCGTATCCGTTCCAGCGAGACTCGCTGTTTCCCAACGGAAAGTATCTTGCGAATCAGTGTCCACACTAGTACCACCGCCAATAGGAATAGAGTTACCAAATAGCCACTCATCATCCGAGGTTGCGGTAAGAATGTCGTCAAACGAACTATCGCCAATCTGACCTTTGTTCCCCGTCACTGTGATGGTAATTGGCTGTACGCTATCACCACCAGGAGCGCCATCTGTAGCTTCAATATAGAACGTCTCTGTAGCAGTTTGGTCTCCAGTGAGTGCATTACTGCTGCCAGTAAGTAATACGTACGCCCACACGCCAGTCGCCACGTTGAATGTAAGCGTCCCATACTGGCCTGTCGCAGTAAATGTATCACCACTCAATGTCCCGTTACGCAACGAGCGAGTCACCGAGGCACTATCTACATCAGTGATGTTCACTGTTCCGGACACAGAATCAGTCACACCTTCTTGAACACCTTTGGCAAAATCACCAGTGATGCTTGGCGCATCGTTGGTGCCTTGGATGGTTACTTTGACTGTCGATACGGTGCCATCCACAGATTTCACGTTAAAGGTATCATCGACCGATTGGCCCACATTTAAACTATTGAATGACTCGTCTGCAATATACGTCCAGTTTCCATCAGCATCGATAGAGAACGTACCATGATTACCTGCGACATTGGTCTGTTCCTGGAACTTATTGTCAGGATTATCGATATCTAAAGAGGTTAACGTACCACTTGTACTCAGCACCGCGTCTGTTTCCTGCAAGGTCACATCTGCACTGCTCACTGTAGCGGCATCATTAGTACCCGTGATGACTATCTTCACCTCAGAGGTAGTGCCATCAATAGAAGTCACCGTAAAGCTCTCTTCTGCTTTCTGACCTTCTGCTAGGTTATCGAAATTACTCTTAGCGGTGAATGTCCACACGCCCGCTGCCGTCAGGGTAAACGTACCTAAGTTACCCACTGTCCCATTTTGAGCAACAAATACGTTATTTGCATTATCAGGGTCATCTGCCGTCAGCGTCCCGTTAGCCGTTAGTATGCTGTTACTTTCTGTAAGGTTCTCAGTAGCAGCACTAATGTCTGCAGCATCGTTGGTACCGTTGATTTTCACCGTAACAGTCGATGGCGTGCCATCAACAGAGGTGACATCGAACGTTTCTGAGACGCTTTGACCGACGTTTAAATGGTCAAATGACTCTTTAGCAACAAATGTCCAAACACCATTGGCATCAATACTGAACGTACCGTACGTCCCTACTTTGCTGCTAGGCGTAAAGGTATTATCCGCGTTATCAACATCACTAGACGTTAAGGTATCGGTAATTGTCAATGGAGCATCCGTTTCATCTCGCTCCACAGAGCCAACACTTACCGTAGCGGCATCATTGGTACCCTCGATCTTCACCGTCACACTCGTTGGCGTTCCATCGATAGTAGTAACAGCAAAGGTTTCTTCAACACTTTGACCAACATTCAAAGAATTGAATGCTTGGTTAGCCACAAACGTCCATTCGCCGTTGGCATCGATACTAAACGTACCGTATGTGCCTTGCTTATTGTTTTGAACCGTAAACGTATCGTCAGGGTTATCGACGTCCGTTGAGTTGAGATTGCCTGACATCTGCAGCGGTGCATCGGTCTCGGCATGAGTTTGAGACTCAGGAGCAACTATCGCAGCGTCGTTACGGCCTTCGACCGTGACTTCAATTGTCTGCTTGATTGCATCGCCTTGAGCCACACCACCAACCAAGCTCTCAATAAATAGGTCAAAGTTTTCAGTGACTGGACCATCGTTAAGACTGTTGGCTTTATCTTGGTCTAGTACGTACTCCCACTTGACACTTTCCGGTGTATCTCCTGCAATTAGCTTAAGCGTACCGTACGTACCTTGGATTTCCGTCACCATACCGGAGTTACTCAAGCTATAGCTGTGAGTATCGTTATGGTCAACATCAGCGATCGTCACCACACCATTAGCCGTGCCAGATTCTGCGCCTGCTGGATCTTCATGTACGGTACCAGTGGCAACGGTATTTGCAGCAACAATGGTTGGAGCATCGTTGGTACCTGTCACTTGGAAATTGACAGTAATAGTATCTGAGGCACCGTGTTCATCCGTGACTTTCACTTGATAGCTCAATGGACTAGACAGCGTTTCACCTTCTGATAAATATTCAAAATCACCAGTCAGATTAAAGGTCCAAGCTCCGGTCACCGGATCGACCGTCAATTCGCCTCTTGGATCACCAGAGACTACTTGCCAGTGATGGCTATCCGCCACATTAACAGTATCAACATCACCAGAGTCAAAGTTGCCAGTAAGCTGCGTCGTGGTGTTTTCCGTCGCCATTTGTTCGCCAATATCCACGATTTGCGGTGCATCGTTGGTACCGACAATAGTGATATTAATGACATGTTCGTTGGACTCTTCTGTTGCCGTTACGCCAGAACTGTCTGTCGCGACAACACTCACTTGAATAGTTTTAGTCTGCCCTTTGGCTAGCGCATTAATCTCTGGATTGTTCTCGTCAACCACGAACTTCCAGTTACCGTTGTTATCAACAGTGAACGTACCAAGATTTGAGTCTTGTTTTACAGAGAAGGTATGAGTGTCACCAACGTCAACATCGGAGACCGTGACTTTACCTGCCGCGGTGCTACCCAAAGCATCACTTACTGAGCCTGAAGCCGAGCCTGATACGGTTGGTTGATCGTTAGAACCGACTACCGTCACTTCTACTTTTTGAGTAACTTCAGCACCGAATTGATCGGTTGCGCGTATTGTGAACTCTTC
This sequence comes from Vibrio mediterranei, assembly GCF_013364395.1. Lineage (NCBI taxonomy): Bacteria > Pseudomonadati > Pseudomonadota > Gammaproteobacteria > Vibrionales > Vibrionaceae > Vibrio > Vibrio mediterranei. The sequence continues at coordinate 229,598 of NZ_JABXGK010000008.1, forward strand.
CGTTACCGTGACGCCTTCACCTAATGATTGAACATGAGGCTTGTCGTTGAATAGAACGTATTTCCAAGTATTTGTAGATGGGTCAACGGTAAAGTGGCCGTAAGTACCATCCAAATTAGTAGGGTCTAGCGTAACAGTATCGTTAGTATCAAGATCATCTAATACAATAGCCTTAGTTACTGATACGGTTGTTCCACCGCTATCGATGACGTCTTCAGTCACAGTTCCATCAACAGTGGTCATCGTAGGTGCTTGGTTTTCACCCTGAATGTTAATGGTTAGAGTTTGTGTTGCTGTTGCACCTTTCGGGTCAGTAACGACGACTGTCCAAGTCTGCTCAATAGTTTCATTCGCACCCAACGCAATAATGTCTGGGTTATTTGGATCGACTTTATAAGACCATGTACCATCAGCATTAAACACCAACGTACCATAGGCATTATTAACGTTGTTAGGTGTAGCAACCCATGTATGATGCCCTTGATCTTGAGTATCAATATCAGTCACAGCGAGTTTTCCGGATATTGTTTGATCAACATCGTCGGCAACTATGGTTTCTTCAACATTAGCCTTGAGCGTTGGCGCATCATTTTGACCATTCACATCAATAACGATCTCGAGTGTTTGTGGCAAACCATTGTCATCAACAATAGTTTTTCCGTATTGATCTACAGCGTAAACCTCAAAAACATCGTGCTTGGTTTCTCCCTCTTGGAGTGATTGCACAGCTCTACTGTCATTATCTAAAGTAAAGACCCAAGAACCATCATCATTAACGACAATACTGCCATACGTTCCATTGCCATCAACTAAAGTCCAGGTAATCTGACTTCCAAGCTCAATGCTCGGATCTAGTACCAAAGGCCCACCTGCGTTATCCGAGCTAATGACAATCTCAGAAGGACCTGTACCTGTTTCATTACTATCGCTATTGTCTTCATTGGCAGTGATAGTCTTGACGATATATTTTTCATCATTCGGGTTAGGGTTTTCGAAGTTTTCAGCTGACCCTATTACCTTCACTTGGACTTCTCGGCGATCCGATTTAGTACTCGCTCCCTCACCAGCTTCAGTATCAGTCACGGTTACGTAGAATGTATCAAACACCTCTTTTTCGGCAGGAAGCTCTTTTGATGGATCCAGTACGTACGTCCATTTACCAGTATCAGGGTCGATGGTTAACGTACCATATTCACCCTGTATATCTTCTACTGCCCATACGTGAGAATCACCTAGATCAGCATCATCTACACCCAGTACACCCGATATAGAATCTGTCACATCTTCGTGCGCTTCTCCGAGCAATACTGTGTCATCTTGAGGTTTTGTAATGTCCGTGTTGTAAGTAATTTCTGGTTTATCCGCAGAACCATTAATCGTGACATTGACGTCTATGTAGAACGGACCAACAACAATTCGCCATGACTCAGTTGCTGTCTCACCTTCATCAAGGCCTTGAACAAGCACAGAATCGTTGTCCAATTCATATTTCCAACCGCCAGTTGCCGTTCTAACAAGCTGCCCATAAACACCACCGTTTACGGGTATAAAGTTCGCACCTTGTGGGATAGGGAAAATGAAAGAGTCTCTATCAACCAATTGTTGATCTTCCGTGACTTCTAGTTCGGAGACATCAACAGGAATGATACCGCCGCTGCCAGAACCATCACCTGGATCTTGTTGACCTATAACATCAATTACGATTTCTTGACGGTTTGAAACACCGCCGTCGTTATCCGTCGCAACAACATAGAATTTTTCTTGTACCGTTTCACCCGCAATCAATGCTTGCGTCGCAGGTAATGAATTATCAAGAACGTAAGTCCATTTACCGTCATTGCCAAGAGTCAAGGTCCCATACGTGCCAACACCCGAAGGAGCGCTGCCCGATGCACCACTACTTTCTATTGACCAACTTACAATAGAACTGTTGTTGTCTACATCAACGGCAGACAATTGACCATCAGTTCGCGTAAGATCGATACCAAACTGTGCTGCCGTGCCATCTTCCACTACGGTACCTGTTGATTCACCAGAAATAACTGGTACATCATTTCGGCCTTCAATCGTAATCGTAATATCTTGGGTAACTGTTGCACCATTTCTATCTGTCACCAAAATGGTAAAGACTTCAGTCTCGGTTTCACCCTCGGCAAGCGATTGTAAAACATCATTTTTTGGTACAAATGACCATTTACCATCTTTATCGATTGTGAGCTCACCACTTAAACCATTATAGACGTTGTGACTTTGTCCTGAAGTAATAACCACTTCGGCTTTATCGTCATTGTCATAATCAGTAAGAACTAATTGTCCCTCAATTGGTGTAGAGTCATCGCTGGTATCATCTGTTCCATTGTCCTCTACATAAGTAGCGGACACGTCTCCTGTGACAACTGGTGCGTCATTCTGGCCTTCAATTTGAATCGTAACGGTTTCAACAGAAGTAGCGCCTTGACTATCAGTTACTTTCACTTCAAAAACATCGGTAACAATCTGCCCAGGTTTCAATGCTCGGATTTCAGAAAGCTTGCTTTGTTGGTCATAGGTAAACGTCCACTTACCATTCGAGTCCATTGTAAGCGTGCCATATTCACCACGACCGTTGTTCGAATCACTGATTTCCCATTGATGAACATCGTCCGCATCAACATCACCAGAACTTAATTGACCCGATGTTGTATATTGACCCGCTTCTATAGCATCTTCAAAAATAACCTTATTTTGAGCGCCAGTGATGTTCGGTGCGTCATTTTCACCTTCGATAACAATCTTGATTTCTTGAATCGACTCAACACCATACTTATCTCTAACCCGAACCTGAACAGTGTCACCACCAGGTAATATGTCTCCCTTATCAAGCGAGTCCACATCTGGGTGGTTATTGTTCAGCACATAAGTCCATGTGCCTGTGGCTTCATCAATACTGAAAGTACCGTATTGACCACTTTGCAATACACTCCAAGAGACGATTTCACCCTGATCTGGATCACCACCACCGATAACATTGTTATCTAGTTGATCTTGGGTCGGAATACCCGCAATGATCGTTCCACTCAGAGCGGCTCCATCTTCTATAACGGTATATTCAGGTTTAACAACAATTTCTGGTTCACTGTTGGTGCCCGCAACGGATACCGTAACAGTAATCGTGTCTGTTAAACCGCCAGCGTCCGTTACAACAACTTGGAAAGTATCTGTTACCGTCATGCCTGGTGGTATTGAGCGAGTAGCCAGTGAGTCACTGTCGAGCTCATAAGTCCACTTACCATTATCATCAACCGACAGCTGACCGTAGGTGCCCGTCGCTTTTCCATTGACTGGGTTCTCACCCTGAACCTGCCAAGAATGAGTATCAGTAGAATCAATGTCAGATACGGCAAGGTTACCCGTCGCCACTTCACGTCCTGGAGTGTCTTCGATAACACTACCAGTTGTAGTGCCCGCAAGTTCTGGAGCATCATTCGTTCCAGAAATATTGATAGTAATGGTTTGAGTATCAGAACCATTGGATTGACCTGAGCTGTCTTTAACCGTGACGGTGAAGGTTTCCGTTAGCGGTGTATCTCCCGGTCTCAATGCTTGCACAGACGGGTTGCTATTATTGAGGGTGTAAGTCCATTCACCAGTCACTGGATCGATAGAAATGTTACCGAACTGTCCTTTCCCGGTATTCAAAGACCATGAATGTGTGTCATTGGTATCGACATCTCCTGGATCAAGCTGGCCGACAAATTTGATAGGCTGAGAGGGGTCATTGTTAGGGAAATCATCTTCGGTAACACTACCTACAAAGTCTCCATTAATGACTGGCTGATCGTTGGTCCCCGTGATATTTAGAGTGATGGTTTTTTCGTTAACGGCACCAAACTCATCGGTCACTTTGATGGTAAATGTTTCCGTGACTACTTCACCATGAGCCAATGCTTGCACTTTACCACTTTGAGCGCTGGACGCTTCAAGATCGTATCGCCATTTGGTGACACCATTGGCATTCTCAAAAATAGTCAGAGTACCGTACTCACCAACACCACCGTTACTATCAGTAATTTCCCAAGTATGGTCATCGTTAGCATCAGGGTCTCCATCTTTCAAAGCTCCCGAGCGAGATTCAACACCATCTTCGACTAAGTTAGTATTGCCATTGATTTTAATTTTCGGTGCGTCATTGGTACCCGTAATATCAATGGATACGACTTCTGTACTCACTGCTCCGAACTCATCGGTCACTTTAACATTGAACGTAAGTTCTTTAGTTTCACCTTCTCTTAAAGCTTGGGTTTCTTTCGAACCATTCTTCAATACGAACTTCCACTGACCATCAGGTTGAACTACAAGGTTTCCGTATGGTGTTGAACCGTTGTCGACAGAGAAAGTCAACTGTGCATCGGCATCGATATCAGTACCGTGTAATGTACCAGTGGCAATTCGTGTACCAGCTACAGAAGTTCCGTCATCTAAATTTCCGGCCTCGACCACCGAACCACTTAAGTCACTTGCATTGGTGAACGTGGGTTGATCGTTAGTACCTTTTACCGAAATAGTAATGACTTCAGTATTTAGCGCACCCAACTCATCTCTTACCGTAACGGTAAAGTGAATATCCTGAGTTTGTCCCTCTTTGAGCGCCTGAGTTTCGGGAGAGTTATTATCTAATGTAAAGGTCCATTGGCCATCTGGTAAAACAACTAAGTTACCAAAGTCACTACTACCGTCATTGACGTAGTACGTTAGATTACTGCCGGCATCTGCATCAGAGCCAACCAACGTACCTGTCGCTTGAGTGACTCCGGAAACAATCGTACCGTCATCATTATTTCCGGCCTCAATTACAGTGCCGGTCAGATTGCTAGCGCTAGTGATCTGTGGTTGATCATTGGTCCCTGTAATATTGATTTTGACGACTTCGGTATTTACTGCACCAAACTCATCAGTGACCTTAACCGTAAATGAAAGCTCTTTAGTTTCATTTTCTCTCAGGGCTTGTGTATGTACAGAGTTGTTGTCTAATGTAAACTTCCATTGGCCATTTTCCTGAACAACCAATTCACCATAATCATTGCTTCCATTATCCACTGAGAACTTAAGCTGAGCATCCGCATCAACATCTGTCGCAGTCAATGTACCAGCAGCAACGGCGACACCCGCAACAACCGTTCCGTCATCTAAGTGTCCGGCCTCTGTGACAGCCCCATTAAGAACACTAGAACTAGTAAATGTCGGTTGGTCATTCGTGCCCTTAACTGTAATGGTGACGGTTTCAGTGTTAATCGCGCCTAATTCATCCCGTACTTTCACAGTGAAAGTAACATCGTGGCTCTGACCTTCTTTCAAAGACTGCACCTGAGAAGACGTATTATCTAGAGTAAACTTCCAGTCACCATCATCGTCGACAACCAATGTGCCATAGTCACTGCTACCATCGTCAATTGAGAAAGTGAGGCTTGAGCCAGCATCTACGTCAGCACCAATCAGCGTGCCTTCAACCTCTGCAGTACCAGTAACTGGCGTGCCATCATCTTGATGTCCTGCTTCTTTTACATCGCCAGACAGATCACTTGATTGGGTTATCGTTGGTTTATCATTAGTACCTGTGATGGTAATTTTGACGACTTCAGTATCAGTCGCGCCAAATTCATCTGTGACTTTTACGGTAAAAGACAACTCTTTGGTTTCATTTTCTCTTAGCGCCTGAGTTAGCGAGGAGTTATTATCTAGTGCAAATGTCCATTGGCCATTTGGTTGAACCACTAAATTGCCATAACCCGTTGCTCCATTTTCAACAGAGAAGGTTAACTTAGCATCTGCATCAATATCTTCTGCATGCAACTGACCAGACGCAGATGGAGTTCCTGGAACAGCCGTTCCATTGTCCAAATGCCCTGATTCTATAACATTGCCCGATAGCTCACTCGAGTCAACAAAGGTTGGTTTGTCATTGGTACCTTTGATAGAAATGGTCACCACTTCATTATTAATAGCACCGTGCTCATCGCGAACTGTCACTGTAAAGTTGACGTCTTTTGTCTSYMSWTSKYKMMRARCYWSRSKTWRYYSWRAATKMTKRWKSWGMGYRMASRWCCRYMKMSSWTMYSGCWWMWMMASMMKGYKWMMMKMWWSKMKRTYAMCMTKCWMRAYGTMAWRYRKYWRCRWRCYMWSWGMRYMMRCWWYWKKMYMWWMWRMSKYYMMWSKKKCGWCRTYYKKWMSASGMASMRKWWCASCRKRATMYSKAWRYCMWGCYTYASWAAMKSKWKMWGSSRGASWACKGYKWKRMGTRRRKRKWRGYWRAWSRYYRRYAMMYGKYRKMKYSWYRRKYAYCKKYTSRRKKMYYWMMGMAMMWRAMKMAWMSKKCRSWWKRWYYSYWWRGYKARSRWSTWWMKKKYSSYSTTMTYWMAGTKCYTGCKTMYYWKWMSKRKKSWYAKCKWSMRKMAASSWMMRWTGMYSRYCKTMTYGCASSACWAGWWKKYMRWMRKRWCWKYMRYSAWYSWMCASMRSMARCWYYWRCTKWSSRTCWRSRYMWRMAWSRTSSKSASYSMASSKWCSSKKWGYMKKWSSTKKRYSKKRKWWMAYWYKRYMWYYSTMWYMWTGRSMYKSWTSARKYMSARSRCSARCAAACYTWYKRMKKKCWTKMAAYKWWKGSTGRYMSWYRSYWYSSKKRWKRRKRMTKKKMMMRKCKTSYWMWSWMMYMKYYSSTTGATGAGTTTAAGAAAGAGCAAGGTATTGATCTTAAAAACGATCCACTAGCAATGCAGCGTGTTAAAGAAGCAGCAGAAAAAGCGAAGATCGAGCTTTCTTCTACTTCTCAAACTGATGTGAACCTACCGTATGTAACAGCTGACGCAACGGGTCCTAAGCACATGAACGTAAAAGTGACTCGTGCGAAACTAGAATCTCTAGTTGAAGATCTCGTGATGCGTTCAATTGAGCCATTGAAAACCGCACTTGCGGATGCCGAGTTAACTGTTGGTGATATCAACGATATCATTCTTGTTGGTGGCCAAACGCGTATGCCTATGGTTCAAGCGAAAGTGGCTGAGTTCTTCGGTAAAGAAGCTCGCCGTGACGTGAACCCAGATGAAGCAGTAGCAATGGGTGCTGCAGTTCAAGGTGGTGTACTAGCTGGTGATGTTAAAGACGTACTTCTGCTAGACGTTACTCCTTTGTCTCTAGGTATCGAGACTATGGGCGGCGTCATGACTAAGCTTGTTGAGAAAAACACGACGATTCCAACTAAAGCGAATCAAGTATTCTCAACCGCAGAAGATAACCAAAGTGCGGTGACTATTCACGTTGTTCAAGGTGAGCGTAAGCAAGCGATGTACAACAAGTCTCTAGGTCAATTCAATCTAGAGGGTATTCAGCCTGCGCCACGTGGATTGCCACAGATTGAAGTGACGTTCGATATTGATGCCAATGGTATCTTGAATGTTTCTGCGAAAGATAAATCGACTGGCAAAGAGCAGAAGATCACTATCCAAGCTTCAGGTGGCCTGAGCGATGCAGACATTGAGAAAATGGTTCAAGAAGCAGAAGCTAACAAAGAAGCGGACAAGAAGTTCGAAGAGCTAGCAACGGCACGTAACCAAGCTGACCAAGTGATTCATAGTACTCGTAAGCAAGTAGAAGAAGCTGGTGAAGCGCTACCTGCAGAAGAGAAAGAGAAGATCGAAGCAGCGATCACTGAGCTTGAAGAAGCTCGCAAGGGTGAAGACAAAGAAGCGATCGACGCGAAAGTACAAGCGCTAATGGCTGCGGCTCAAAAGCTAATGGAAATCGCTCAACAGAAAGCTCAAGCGGCAAATGGTGAGGCTCAAGCTAAATCAAATGTTGATGACGATGTGGTTGAAGCTGACTTCGAAGAAGTGAAGTAACGCCACCGACAGATAATTGTTTTCGAGCAATTAAAAGTTGAGTTATGTTCATAAATACATAAACTTATCGGTATTCAGGGCGTAAGAGGGAACTCATACGCCCTTTTTTCCGTTTGAGTGAGAAATTGAGTGAGGTTTTAGCATGTCAAAACGAGATTATTACAGCGTGCTAGGTGTCTCCAAGGGAGCCTCAGAGAAAGATATTAAAAAAGCCTACAAGAAGTTGGCGATGAAATATCACCCCGATAAAAATCCCGGAGATGCGACAGCAGAAGCGAATTTCAAAGAAGTAAAAGAAGCTTATGAAATTCTAACGGACAAAGAAAAACGTAGTCAGTACGACCAATTTGGTCATGCGGCATTTGAAGGTGGCGGCTTTGGTGGACATGGCGGTCACGGTGGTCATGGCGGCGGTGGGTTCGAAGACATCTTCGGTGACGCATTCCGTCAACGAGGTGGCGGTTTTGGCGGAGGTAGCTTCGGTGGCGGCGGCTTTGGTGGCTTTGAGGATATCTTCTCACAAGCTCGAGGTGGTCGTGGGCGTCCGCGCGCTCAAAAAGGGCAAGACCAAGAATATACTCTGACGGTCGACTTTATTGATGCGGTTCAAGGGGCTGAAAAAACGGTCGAATTGCCAATCAATGGTGAACAGAAAAAGATCAATGTAAAGATCCCTGCCGGTATCAAAGATGGCGAAAAGATTCGCTACTCAGGTAAAGGTGGATTAGGTGTCAATGGTGGGCCTGCGGGTGATTTACTACTCGTTATTGCAACCAGGTCACATGCGTTTTTAGATCGCGATGGTAATGACCTTATCTGCAATACCAAGGTTGATATGGTCACTGCAGCTCTGGGGGGGGAAGTAGAAGTGAATGTGCTAGACAGTCGCTTTAAGCTTAAAATCCCTGCGGGTACGCAAACTGGGCGCAAGTTCAAGATGACTGGCAAAGGCATAACAAATCGTAAAGGTGAAACGGGCGATCTATTGGTGAAGATTCAAGTTGAAACACCAACCAATCTGACCGATGCACAGCGTGAGTTGTTAGAACAATTCAGAGCAACGCTTTAGTCTTTTAAAGTAAAATGAACTAAGCCCGCCTTAAAGCCAACGCATTACAATGTAACGTATTAGAATTCAGCCACTTTATGTGGCTGAATTTTTATGCATCAAATAAGTGATTATTTCAATTCTTGAGCATCGTTGCCGATGAACTATTCTTATTCTTACCCGTAAACAAATCATTGTCTAAGGGAGGTGAGTATGAGCATGGTTTTAAAAGCATTGGTCTTAGGACTACTATTTGGCTTACTAGCGAAAGAGACATTGGCAGCCTCTTGTCCTACGATACTCAATTCAACTCAAAGAGCCTTAAACTCGACGAATGATGTCAATCTGTGCGAGCAGTTTCAGGGCAAAGTACTATTGGTGGTTAATACCGCGAGTCAATGTGGCTTTACCGGACAGTTTGAGCAATTAGAACAGCTACATAATCAATTTAAGGACCAGGGCTTTAGTGTTGTTGGTTTCCCATCGAACGACTTCAACCAAGATCGTGGCAGCGAAGAGAATACCGCGAAAGTCTGCTTTCTCGATTTTGGCGTCACATTTCCAATGATGGCGCGCAGTTCAGTGAAAGGACAGCAAGCCAACCCGGTGTTTTCCGAAATAGCTAAGCAGAGCGGGGTTTCCCCAAAGTGGAATTTCTACAAGTATCTTATCGACAAAAATGGTGCGGTGGTTGGTGTATTCTCTTCAGGTATTTCTCCTACTGACACTAAAATCACCCAAATGATAGAAAAACAGTTGTAGACGGTTCGACATAGAAGAGACCCAAGAGCCAAAGATGATTATCCAAGCTCTGGGCCTATCGTGAGCGGTATCAACCAATAAAGAAGATGTAGCTTTGAATGATAATTAGGTTGGTTAAGTCGATAAAGAAAGCGCCTACAATAGGTACGACCATGAAAGCCATTGGTGATGGCCCAAAACGGCTTACTGTTGAGCCCATATTCATCACGGCAGTCGGTGTAGCTCCCATCCCAAAACCGCAATGTCCACTGGCGATAACTGCAGCATCATAGTTCTTTCCCATCACTCGAAACGTCACGAAATACGCAAATAATGCCATTACGATAGTTTGAACCGTGAGAATTATCAGGAACGGTACCGCGAGATTGTATATCTCCCAAAGCTGTAAACTCATCAGGGCCATCGACAAGAAGAAGTTGAGAGAAGTTGTTCCTAATATATGAACCGTTTCCATATTGATACGTTTAATCCCTGTTGCCTCAAATAGATTGGTGATGATGACCCCAATAAAGAGTGCGTAGACAAAGTCAGGGATCATAAGCCAGCGAATGCCAAGCGACTTAATCATTGGTCCGAGGGTTTTAGCACCTACGACGCAAATCATAAGCAGACCAATCACTTCAACGATACTTTTAGAGGTGACTTTGTCTTGCTGAGCCTCGTCGTATGTCATAAGTTCTGGGTGTGAGGCGTGAATATCATGCTTTACGCCAAACTCTGAACTTAGCTTGTTCTTGGTTGCTAGTCGGTTCCCAACTGGACCACCGATGATGCCACCAATGATAAGACCAAATGTGGCGGAAGCCATAGCAAGCTCAAGTGTATTCTGAATGCCATATTGCTCGGTAAATGTGCCCGCCCATGCTGCGCCAGTGCCATGCCCACCAGAAAGCGTGATTGAACCAGCGATTAATCCCATAAGTGGATTCAAGCCAAGCGCTGATGCTAGCGCTACACCTACACCATTTTGAATAATGATGTAGACCGTTGCGACAAACAGAAACAAAAAGACTTTAAAACCACCTTTAGCAAGCTGTTTGTAACTAGCTGTCAAACCCACTGTGCTGAAAAACAGCATCATAAAGGTATCTTTTAACGGCAGTGAAAATTCAATCGCAATACCATTTAAGTGCGGAATCGTGATTAAGACAGCAGCAATAAGACCGCCTATGATTGGCTCTGGGATATTGTATTTGTCGAGAAAGGCGACTCTTTTTTTAAGAAAGTTACCGACGAACAGGACAACAATCGCGATCAAAAACGACTGTAATGGATCAATGGTAATAGTGTTGTGCATAGTTAACTTCGATTGTCTATACCATCCTTGAGGCTGAGAGTGTAACGACTGCTTTCGTCCTGTAGCGTCGTCTTATAATGTGATTGGGCAAACTATGACGCTAAAAAAGTCGAATCTAATTGTATTCGACTTGGCAACCTTACGAGTAAGCAACGTCTCAAAAGGCAGGTGTTTACTACCAATACTATTGTTGGAAGGGAAGCATAACAGGCGTGATTAGTGCCGAAATAATGAGCTAGTTACCAATCGATAAACAATATATTTAGATAGAAAATTTAATGGCTTATATGCGAAATAATATGGGATTTATAAAAGTTTTATTGGCTGATGCTGAGGCGTGTTACGCCTCAGGCCAGAGAATTGAAGTTAGATTTTTGAAGAGTGTGAGCTATTACTGGCAGTGAAATCATGGCTAGTAAGCTGTTGAAATGGTCGCAGTCCGAATAGTGGCATGATGGCATAGATATGATCGAAAAGATCAGATTGAATGCCTTCATAGAGTCCCCAATCGGTGGTGTTGGTGAAACCGTAGATCTGTAGCGGTATCCCTTCTGGTGTTGGTTGAAGTTGTCTGACCATAATCAACATATACTGATGAATGTCTTTGTTCGCGTGCAAGTAGGCATTCAAATAAGCTCGAAACAGTCCGATGTTGGTGAACTTGCGTTGATTCGCTTCTAGGTCATCTTGCTCCAAGCTCTGATTGTAGTCGTCCATCTCTTTAGACTTCTCAAAAATATACTGTCTCAATAAACGAAGTTTGGTGAGTTCTTCAACTTCTTCTTTGGAAACAAACCGAATCGATGTTACATCTAAATTGACTGAACGAGTAATTCTACGCCCTCCAGAGTCAGACATTCCTTGCCAGTTAATGAAAGCATTTTGCACTAATGCATAGGCAGGTAGCATGCTGACAGTATTATCGAAGTTGCGAACCTTAATGGTAGTGAGCGAGATCTCTTCTACAGTACCGTTCGCGCCATAAGAGTCCATTTGTATCCAGTCATTGAGGCTCACCATTCTGTTAGCTGAAAGCTGAATACCGGCTACAAACCCCAATATAGTGTCTTTGAAGACCAGCATGACAAAACCAGTCGCCACCCCAAGCCCTGAGAACAAGATTACGGGCGCTTCATTGGCCAATATTGAAATAGTAACAATGACGCCTATAAAGAAGGTAAACAGCTTAATCAGTTGGACAAAACTCTTTATAGGCATGCGACGCGTGATGCCTTTGTAAGTTGCCAGATCGTTCACCGCATCTAAGAAGCAATACACCATCCAGAGAATCACAAGCAAAATCAAAATGGCTAAGATTCGATCAATCACTGTCGATAGAATGTCATAGTGACTGATGGCAATGGGTATGAATATGTTTAGTACTAACAGTGGTGTAAGAATAGAGAGTTTTTCGAATACACGATTATTAGTGACGCATTCCGCCAGAGGCTTATTGGTTTTGAGCAGAATATGATTAAAGAAACGTACAAACACATGATGGGCAACCATAAAACATATCAGCGCAATGGCTAAGCTTATAACGATTAACACGAGTGTCATCGTTCCGCCATCGAGCTCGCCTGTCGACATATAGATGTTTAATTTATCTGCAACAAAGTCGCGAAAGTGGTGTTCAATCAAACTAAAGTCCTTGGTTTTTAATATTGTTAGACCGTTTTTGGAGCAATTCTATGTAAAAAGCGTAGACGAAGAAACAAGTGTACGCTTTTGTTTCCAATACAGTTTAAAGAAACTTATGAATATCTGATAAGAAATTTATTACCTTTCTCTTGTTTGCTGACAAGATGGCGCTCATATTGAAAATACAATGAATTAAATCAGAACAATAATGTGCAGGAGTTCCAATGAAAGGTGTTATCTCTATTCAATCGCATGTGGTTTACGGTCACGCAGGTAACAGCTCTGCGGTTTTTCCACTTCAGAGAATGGGTTTTGAAGTTTGGCCAATTCACACCGTGCAGTTTTCAAACCACACTCAGTATCAACAAGGTTGGACAGGGAAAGCATTTTCGGCAGAAGACATTTCAGAGCTTATCGCTGGTATCGACAATATTGGTCAGCTAAAGGACTGCAATGCGGTGTTGTCTGGTTACCAAGGTAGTGCAGAGCAGTGTCTTGCAGTTAAGGATGCCGTCGCTAAAGTGAAGCAGCGAAACCCGGATGCTATTTATGTCTGTGACCCAGTGATGGGTGACCCGGAGAAAGGTTGTATTGTCCCTCAAGGAACCACCGAGTATTTAGTTAATGACGTTATGCCAATGGCAGACGTTATCGTTCCTAATCAGTTTGAACTCAGCCAGTTCACCCAGATGGATATTGAATCATTAGAAGATGCCGTAGCGGCGTGCCAGAAAGCACTGACATTGGGACCTAAGATGGTACTGGTGAAGCACCTACATAGTATTTCTAACGATAAATTTACCATGATGTTGGCAACGCAAGAAGGCTGCTTTATTGCTCAACGTCCACATCTGACATTTACAAAACAACCGGTTGGTGTTGGTGATTTGATCTCGGCGTTATTCACAGCTGGATTATTAAAGGGCTGGACGGCCGAGCAAGCTTTTGCTCACACGAATAATGCCAGCTATGCCATTTTAAAAGAGACGCAAAACCGTCAAGAATGGGAACTACAAACTATTGCAGCTCAGGAAGAGATCGTGGCGCCTGAAGAGCAGTTTACGATTGTTCAGGTTAAATAACGACTGACGTGATATTTATACAATGAAAAAACGGGAAACCTTTAGGTTTCCCGTTTTGCTTACCAAATTACATTACGCATTCTTTGGCGGAGTGAATGCCATTAATCCCGGTACTTTGCCAGTGTACTTCTCGATACGGACTAATGAAGAGTTCGCTGCACATCCGTTAGCAAGACGTGAAGTTGGAATATCGCTAGTCAGCACGTTCGCACCACCATTTCGGCACATGCCAGTTTCAGGATCAAGGTCAGGCCAGCCACCCTCATGGATACAAACAGAACCTTGTTTGATGCCATCGGTAACCAGCGCTCCAACTAGTACTTGGCCACGGTCATTGTATGCACGAACCAGGTCGCCAGACTTGATACCATACTTCTTCGCATCTTCAGTGTTAATTGAAATCGGCTCGCGGTTAGCGATTGCATACTCTTCACGAAGCTTAGCGTAGTTAAATTGACTGTGTAGGCGGTGAGCAGCGTGCGCTGTCATTAGCTGTAGCTCGCCATCTTTAGCTGAGCCGAAGAACTCGGTTGGCTCCATCCAAGTCGGGTGCGCTGGACAATCTTCGTAGCCATAGCCTTCAATGGTTTTCGAATAGATCTCAATTTTGCCACTTGGCGTGCCAAGCGGGTTCATCACTGGATCTTTTCTAAAGTCAGCGTGGCGAACAAATCCAGCCGCTTTCTTATTGAACTTCATTTCGATCAGTTCATTAGTATCCCAGAACTTACCAAAGTTAGGCATACGAACGCGTGCAGCACGACCGCCTTTTTGAGCCGCTTCATAGAAACCTTTTAGCCAATCCATTTCAGATTTGCCTTCGGTGTAGACATCGCGACCACCTGCTTTGATAAGCTCAGACATATCAGCAAACACGTCGAAGTCATTACGTGCTTCACCTTGAGGCTCTACGACTTTTTTCATCGGTACGAGATGCTGGTTACTGTAGTCACCCGTCATCGTCATATCATTACGTTCGAATGAGGTGGTGATAGGCAGTACGATGTCAGCGTGTTTAGCTGCTGCGGTCCAGTAGATCTCTGAGATAACAATGAGCTCAGGTTTTTGCCACGCTTTGATCAAACGGTTGGTATCTTGGTGGTGGGTAAAGTTTGCACCGCCAGCCCACCAGATCATCTTAATGTCCGGGAAGGTTTTTTCATGACCGTTGTGTTGGTACGCTTTTCCAGGGTTTTCTAAGGCTTCAACAATTCGAGCAACTGGGAATGAATTGACTGCGCCTGAAATGGCCCAGTCATTACCCGCAGACGAACCACCGCCAATAGACGCAGAAATTGCAGGCAGAACGCCAGCGTCTCGTGTTGGGTTACCACCGTTTGAGTAATGGTAAGAGAAACCAAAGCCACCGCCAGGGAGACCAATTTGACCTAACATTGCCGCCAATGTAGCAATCATCCAGTGACGCTGCTCGCCAAATTGTTGACGCTGAATACCCCAACCAGCCATAAGCATGGTGCGATTGTCGCTGAAGATGTCAGCAAGCAACTCAATTTGTTTAGCTGGAACACCTGTGATATCCGCTGCCCACTCTGAAGTTTTCTCTACACCGTCTTCTTTGCCTAACAAGTAAGCTTCGAATTGGTCATAACCAGTGGTGTACTTATCTAGGAAGGCTTTATCGTGCTTACCTTTCTTAACCAAGGTGTGTGCGATACCCATGAGCATAGCAACGTCTGTCATTGGGCGAGGCGCGATCCATTGGACTTTGTCTTCGAAGAAATCAATGGTTTCAGAGCGCATTGGGTCGATAGCGATAATGGTTTTGCCAGACTTCTTAAGCTGGTGGAAGAACTCCAAACCAGAGCAGTCCGTTGAACTCCAAGCGATCTTAAGGGTGTTTAGTGGGTTCATACCCCAAAGCACAACGACGTCACTGTTTTCTAGCACCATTGGGTGTGTAGTTTGCTGCTCATACACCTCAATCGAGCCCATAACGTGAGGCATGATAACTTGCGCGGCACCAGTAGAGTAATCACCTAGGTGACCTGAGTAGCCACCTGCCAAACTCATATAACGTTGTAGTAGAGTTTGCGCTTTGTGAAGTACACCAGATGAACGCCAACCGTACGAACCAGCAAATACCGATTCTGCGCCATTAGCTTTACGAATTCGCATATGCTGCTCGTGAATCAGCTTGTAGGCATCGTCCCATGACACGCGAACATACTCGTCTTTGCCACGTTCGCCTGCTGGTGCTTCAGGGTTTTCGAGATACCCCTTGCGCACCATTGGATATTTGATACGAGCTTTAGTGTATACCTGATCTGGACCTGTAGTTTGCAAGCTATTTGGTACCGTTTGAGCAAGCGCATTCTTAGTGGAAATCAGCTTTCCATCAACCACTTCACAAAGCATCGGTCCCATGCGGCCTGCGGTTAGAACACCTGAGCCTCGTTTTGATGCTGCTGAAACGGATAGGGGAGTCAAGGAAGTAAAAGCGAGCGCACCTGCTGCCATACTTGAACCTTTGAGGAATCCACGACGTGTAATATCTGTCATAACGCTTTCCTTATTTTTAGTGACCAGCCACGTCTTTTGCGTGGTTTTGGAAGAACTTAGTGAGAATTTCTAAATCAAGAGCTGAGATATCGGTGCGATCACCCATACCTTTTGCAACCGGTCCCCATGCATTGACCGTAAAGTGGTTCGCTGGGATTTTTGCGTGGCAAGTCGAGCAGTAAACATTGTCTAGCTCTTCGGCATAGCCCCACAATGCATCCGGACTGCCTAATACTGGTTCAGTAATGTCGGTGGTGAGGGTGGCAGTGCGCCATTCATTTCCATACTCGTCTGCTTCGAACTCGCCAACGTTCAGTGCTTGTTGACCCGCGTCTGAAAGTGTTGCGATGATGTTTCGCTGCCCTTTGCCCATATATAGGACTTGTTCTGCCCCTTTCATTTGGTAGCCTGACAGCGCCACTGTGCGAGTAGTGTCAGTGTGTTTAACCACGGACATTTCTACAGCGGGATTGATGGTGCCGAGTTCTTGCAGAGCTATAGGCCCTACGGAGTAAACCGTCGTCGCATCTGATGGTGTTTTATCCGTTTGCGCAACGACACGGTTATAAGCTTCAGTATCAAGCTCCGGTTCAGGCGCGAAGTGAGCGACGCCCTTGTGGCAGTCAATACATGTTTGATTGTTAGCAATACCGTACTCGTGCATTTTTGCGGCATCTTCAGATTGCTCGTAGGTATCCATTGCATCAAATGAGTGACATGAGCGACAGGTGGCGGAGTCATTCGCACGCAATTGCGCCCAAACAGTTTCTGCCATCTCCATACGATGTGCTTCATATTTGTCTTCATCATCAATTTTGCCGGTTACAAACTCGTGATAGATATCTTTTGAAGCACGGATTTTAGTGATGACGTAATCGAGTGGGTCACTTGGTATATGGCAGTCTGAACATTCTGCGCGAATACCTTTTGCGTTCGTAAAGTGGATGGAGCCTTGATATTCCTCATAAGGGATCTGCATCGTATGGCAGGAAAGACAAAATTCGGTGCTGGATGTTTTGTGCATAATTGCAGCAGTGCCGCCAAAACTCAGCCAACCAATTAATATTCCCACACAGGTAATGAGCAAAATATATCGTTTTTTTAAATTCATAAGTATTTATTAATAAATGTGTCATTTCGTGATTATTTATAACGCTACTCCTTTAGTAGTATGTTTGGTTTTGATTTGAATCATAGATAAGCGCACTAATTTTGTGGGTTTTTATAACTGTGCTAAAGCTCACTTTTCTCTGTCGGAATTAGAGTACAAAAAAAGGACACCATATGGTGTCCTTGAGAATATGTACCTAGTTTCTAATACAAATATCTATTTAGTGATCAAGATACAGATAATTCTGCCAGCTTTTCATTCGTATCAAAACCTTACGCATAATAGAAACATGAGTGAAACTATCTGAATAAATAGCAATTTCTGCGTTAGAACCTGTCGGCAGGACATATTGACTCATGTCATCTTCGATCACCAATTTCACCATAGCACGTCCCATGGTGTTGAAACTCTGAGTGGTTCTAAGTGTGCCGCTAGCGCTAATTTGTCCTTCGGGAATTGTAGGAAGGACTTCGACGACTTTACCTTTGAACACCTTGCCCGGTAGTGCTCTAAATAAGAACTCAGCTTCGAAGCCAGGCTGAAGTCGCTGCAAAGAGTTTTGACGAAATGCACCAATGTAGAAATTTTCTTCGGTATGGACAAATGTCATCAAAGGAGCGAGTGGAAGCGGAACAGCCATCATGCCAGGGCGAAGAGCCAACTGTGTTACAAAGCCATCTGTTGGGGCACGAACCACAGTTTCTTGAAGGTTGAATTCAGCTTGTATCAATTGGGCTTTAAGCTGAGCAACGGTAGTGTTTTCACCGTAAATTTGCGACTCAAACGCTAAACGTGCACTTTCTTCCTTCGCCTGAGCGGCTTCCAAAGCGGCTTGATTTGCTTTGAAGGTTTGCAAGCGAGTATCGACTTGTTGCGCCGTAAAAGCACCTTTTTTAAAGCCTTTTTGGTAACGAGCATATTCTCGTTCAGCTTTATCGCGCTCGGCTAGAGCTTTGATTGTGTCAGATTGGGCCGCTTTGTACGCGCTTTCTAGTTGAAGTACATCTTGCTCCGCGTCTGCAAGCGCGGCTTTTGCACGAATCACTTCCGCTTCAAATGGAATTGGATCAATACGGAACAACACATCGCCTTTCTCAAGCTGTTGGTTCGCTTCGACATCGACTTCAATGACTTTACCACGCACGCTAGAAACAATGGGAGTAGTACTGTAAAACTGTCCACCGATTTGACTAAATGGATGGTTATAGTTCATCAAAAGAATAAGAGTACCGATTAGTACCACGCCACCGAGCACTGCAGTAGGCACTGTCCATTTGTTCAAAGGAATCTTAAAGATCTTAAAAATGGCAATACATAGCGCTGCATAAGTGAGTATAAGTAATAAATCCATGGATTACTTCTCCTCTGCTTGTTGTTGAACGGCAGCGTTAGATTGCTTGCCTTTAAGATAAGTGACTTCTTGCTCAAGTTCGGAAACTTGATCGATAAGACGTTCGAGTCGGTGATGAAGATCGTGTTGCTCTTCTTCTAATTTATGAAAACCCCAACCGCGTTCACTACGCCATAAGGTTGCCCAAATCCAAAGAAATGGCCATATTGCGTGAAGCGTAAATAAGCTTACCCAACCAGCGACATGTATGGCATCCTGATGAGGATGGTCACGCTCTTTTGCTATTTCATAAGGAATGTCGTGAATGACGATAATTCCATAAAAAATAACCAGAGCAACGAAGACAAGAAGGCCTAGAGCAAAATAATCAAGAAACATAATGCATCCTTGCTAACAAGTAATGAAGAGAACAATGTGTTCATTCGGTAAGTTAAGTATCTGTTATATTTATGTATTAAACAACACTGTGCGGTAATTAAAAGGATAGAAAGTGGGATTTATTGGAGAAGCAGCTGCGGTAGGTGCTGCGATGGTTTGGGCGATTGCAACGTGGATTTACAGCCAGTTTTCACATCACTTTACTGCGTTACAACTTAATATCATTAAAGGATCAATCGCGTCATTGATGATGTTGATTGTTCTGCCATTTACTCCAATGCCTGAGGTCGCGATCGAACCTAAATATCTATGGGTTTTAGGTATCTCAGGCGTTATTGGTATAGCCATTGGAGACAGTGCCTACTTTGCAGCTTTAAAAAGAATCGGTGCTAATAAAACTCTGTTGCTGGAATCTTTGGCACCGCCTTTGTCAGGAGTTCTCGCACTTATATTTCTAGGCGCAGCACTGCAACTGCAAAGCTGGTTAGGCGTTATCATTACTACTATCGCGGTGACAGCAGTTGTGTTCCAACCTAACGAAAGTGACGGTTCGGCTCTTAATCTTCAGGGTGTTGGGTATGGACTCGTCGCCAGTGTCTGTCAGGCTTCTGGGGTGGTGATCTCCCACTTTGCTCTGGTGCAAGGGGATCTCCCTCCGTTGCTAGGTGCACTCATTCGATTAGTCATTGGTGTCATGGCGGTTGCCGCCATCATTCCCTTTGTCGAGAAAAAGCCATTTTCGACGATTCTTATTCAAAGCCGAGATATGTCGAAAAAGAATTGGACCTGGTTGCTTGCCGCTATATTTGTAGGAACATTCTTAGCATTGTGGTTACAGCAGGTAGCCTTAAAGTACGCCAACCCTGCTATTGCCCAAACACTGATTGCGACCAGCCCGTTGTTTATCCTAATCATTTATGCGATTCGTGGGGAACGCGTGACTAAACGCAGTGTACTCGGGACATTATGTGCGTTGGGAGGAATCTCCCTGTTTTTCTTGTAATCAAATGCAGGGATAAACAGAAAATAATATCGAAATGCCTACTAACTAAGCAGGCATTTTAGTGTCATAGGCGAGTCGGTAACCCCTAAACGTTGCGCCGCAGTTTGACCAGATTTGTCTTGGTAACAAAGGTTGTGCCACGCTCTGAAGATATCCAATAGCGGATGAATTCCGGCAGGTCTTAGCTTTCTTCTTGGTTCGTTGATAAAGCTTTCGAACAGCAATTGGAATCGGTCTTGGTAAAAATCGATCTGTTTGGTCGAAGCTGATTTCAACCAATAAGGAACATTTGGATTACTCCCGGCTAAATAACATATTCCTTTACTCGCACCGGAAGGTTGTTGAGTCACTGCCCAGCGGTCGCGCCACCACCCCATCAGAACAACGTCGATCATCTCTGATGGTTCAGAATCAGCCCAATTTTCATCTTGCTCAACATACATAAGATCGACAGTGCCGGCTTGAATACGAGGCAAGCAAATCGTAAGAGCGGCAGAGCGCAATACCGGATCTTGCGGCATATAAATCGAAACTCGCTTGCTATCGGTTAACGACTGTAAAATATGTAAGTAATGCGCATAAGAGGTATAAGGTGCGCGTATCAGCGCTCCGACGGCCGGATAATTAAACGCAGCGAAATTACCGAGAGGATCTTCGACATTGCTTCGCGCCAGAATGTTCTGATACTTAACATCGATACGACTTTTTAAATCATCGGTAGGTATATTTACTTCGCTATTGTTTTCTGCACTGTAGTCGGAAGGAACAATTTGGCAGTCAACTTGAAAAGCGTTGTGATCGGTAAAGCTTGTTGGCGTGGCATCAACAGAGTAATTGGTATGCTGACACAATACGTAACCCGAGTTAGCGTCACAGGTTGCGAACCAGAACACGCCATTGTTACTAAGTGGCTGAAGCGTCCGATAGTTGGATGTTAGTTGGTATTCATCAGCGTGATTAATCCATCTCGCATCAATATCAGCAAGCTTGCGTCGGCATCGACTGGCGATTTGATCAATATGATCATAGAAAGTCTTAGGGTTGATTTCGAGCTTTCGACAGATTTCTCTTACCGAGTAGCCAGTGAACAATAAACCTAAGAGTGTCTCTTGAAAGGAGAGCTTTTTGTTGGTTCCAGACCAACGATCGACAAAAGTGCCCTGACAGGATTTACAGCGGTAACGTTGACGATCACCGCTAAAGCCAAAAGCGTGGTAACGATCTTTATGGGTATGAACGGACAGGCCATAATTTTCACATTGAGCGTCCTTACAAGAGGGAAGGCCGTCATGGTGATGTTGGCTTAAGCGATCGAGTTCGTTAAGAACTTCTTGGTTATTAAGTAGGGGGGGAAACGCGCCACACTCTCGGCATACCATCGCTGGCCGTTTAGGATTACTGTGCTGCAGGATATAGAGGTTTGCATCACTTCGTCCAAAATTGTCACACGCCAATGTTTTACAAAAATTGAGCTGTAATCCATTTGCGGCTAACGGCAGTCTGCCTTCTGACACGTTCACCCCCTATGGTTCGGTCGATTCCTTGGCAAAGAAAAGCCAGCTCATTCAGGCATTGAGCTGGCTTTGTTCTTTAAATGTTGATTGCAGTCTCTAGCGCTACAACCATCATGTCATTAAATGATTTTTGACGGTCTTCTGAGCTTAGTTTCTCACCACGGATAATATGGTCAGATACCGTTAGTACAGTCAGAGCTTTAGCTCCTAGGTCAGCAGCTACACCGTAAATACCCGCTGCTTCCATATCTACACCAAGAATACCCAGATGCTTCATTTTATCGAAAATGTCTGCTTCTGGAGTGTAGAAAAGATCCGCAGAAAAAATGTTACCCACTTTTACTGGTACTTCTTGTAAGCGCGCTTGTTTTACCGCTTCTTCAAGTAGGCCGTAGTCTGCGATGGCAGCAAAGTCATGATCGTTAAAACGGATACGGTTCACTTTTGAATCCGTTGATGCACCCATGCCGATGACAACGTCCATAAGGTTAACGTCGTCACGTACAGCACCACAGCTACCAACGCGGATAACATTTTTCACGCCGTAATCTTTGATTAGCTCATGAACGTAGATGCAGCATGACGGGATACCCATACCGTGGCCCATGACAGACACTTTTTTGCCTTTGTAAGTACCTGTGAAGCCAAACATGTTGCGAACGTCACACACTTTTACAACGTCTTCAAGGAAAGTTTCCGCGATATATTGCGCGCGAAGTGGGTCACCTGGCATTAGTACAGTTTCCGCGAAATCACCTGGATTAGCATTAATGTGTGGGGTAGCCATTGTATCACTCCTAAAGTTTTAACTAATTCTGTTGAACGTGTCGTTCGTCGTTGATGGGGATTTTATAACGATATATCGGTGCTCTATGAGATTTTAATCACATTTTTGTCGGTAATTATATAAAAGGCAGTTAATGATAACTAAATCTGTTGAAAGTGGTTAGGCAATCGATTTTTTCTGAAAAAACTACTCGATGAGAAAATTTTTCGTGGAGAAGTGAACCAAATTGCTGTGCGATGCATACAATTGTACAAGATAAAATTTTGTATCACTTACTTAATCACAAATGAAAAGCCAGTCAGTTTAGCGAAGCGAGGGGTTCAACATGGAAGACACAATCGTAGTGGGTATTAGCTCTTGTTTATTAGGAGAGAAAGTTCGTTTTGACTCCGGTCATAAGCAAAGCAGTTACGTTAACAAAGAATTGGCAGACTACTTTGACTTTGTTTCTGTATGTCCTGAGGTAGGCATGGGCCTGCCAGTGCCGCGACCAACCATTCGATTGATGACGAATGAAGAGCGCATTGCTTTGGTAGATACGAAAGATAGCACACGAGACCACACCGAAGGCATGATGCGCTTTTCTCGGGAGAAAGTTTCCGAAATAAAAGATACGGAGATGTGCGGCTATATAGTTTGCGCTAAATCCCCAAGTTGCGGGATGGAGCGCGTGAAAGTCTACAGCAAAGGTCACGCATCCACTGATGGAGTCGGCTTATATACCAAGCACCTGATGGAACAAATGCCATGGCTACCAGTGGAAGAAGACGGACGATTGAACGATCCTGTGTTAAAAGAGAATTTTATATCTCGCGTATACAGCTTGAAAGACTTCTATCGCTCAATGGAGGGCAACCCGACTCCTGGAAAAATCGTTGCATTTCACTCTCGATACAAGCTTACGTTGATGGCTCACGAACCTAGTGCTTATAAATCTCTTGGACGACTTGTTGCCAAGCAAAGCGAGTATACACCAAGTGAATTTTACACAGCTTACCGCAACGGCTTGATGGAGGCTCTCAGAAATAGAGCCAGTAGAAAGAATGTCACCAATGTATTGATGCATATTCAAGGCTATTTTAAACGTTCCCTCAACAAAGATGAAAAAGCGGAACTTGCGAAGGTCATTGATGACTATCGTGTTGGACTATTACCCATCTTAGCGCCTCTAACGTTGTTGAAACACTACTTGAATGCTTACCCAGATGATTACTTGGCAAGTCAAATCTTCCTTCAACCACATCCAGAAGAGATGCGTTTACGATATGGGCTGTAATGAAAAACGATATGCCATCAGAGAAATAGCAGATTTGACTGGTATTAAACCTGTGACATTACGAGCATGGCAGCGTCGTTACAATTTGGTTCAGCCGCTTCGCACTGAAAAGGGCCATAGGGTATACACCGCGGATGACCTCGAAAAGATTAAAACCATCCAGAGTTGGTTAAATAAGGGCGTTTCTATCGGCAAGGTAAAGTCTTTATTGGAATCTGAAGTAGTTTCGAGTGCAGTGGAAGACGCTAATCAATTGGAAGAAGTGTCAGAGACATTGGATAGTTTAGCTGGGCTAGACGGGGGAAAAACCGATCGCTTGATCGCGATGGTACTCAAGGAGTATCCATTGACAATTGTAGAATCGAAATTCGTTATTCCCATTTTGGGTGCTATCCACTTCTTAAAGCTTGGCCCCCGCTCTTTGCAGCTTGCTTTGTTCAAAACGATGTTTATTAAGCATCTGAGCTTAATGGTTAACTCAGAGAGTAAACGTGGTCACCGATTAAATAAGTTAATGGTGAGTTTGGATGAAACAGGAAACATATTTGCGTGGCTTTACTACGCTCAGTTGGTAGAACAGGGTGAGAGTGTTGTTTTTTTAGATGGGGTGGAGGAGATGAGTACACTGTTCACGGATGTGGTGCAGTATCAAGCAGTCTATGTCTTTGCACAAAAGTCATTACCTGATAAGCAGCTAGATACCATTGTGGATGCACTACAAAGAGATGGTCACAATATTCAAGTTTCCCCAGTTATTGCCCATTTAATAGACGTGCGCAAAGGAGCCGAATCATGAGGCTAGTTCTATTCAATCGAGACCTACGCGTCACAGACAATACGGCGTTAATAGAAGCAATAGATGGTGAAACCCCTGTTATTGCAGCGTTTGTTGCTACCCCAGAACAGTGGAAAAGTCATTCGCTCTCACCCATTCAAGCTGATTTAATTTGGCGACGTCTGACTGTTTTGCAAAGTGAGCTAAAACAAATCAATGTGCCTCTCATCTACCAAGAAGCTCAAGATTATGCTGCTGCGAATACTTGGTTGGCCGAAATTTGTCATCAATTTGATGTGCAAGAGGTATTTTTGAACCGTGATTACGAGATTAATGAAGCTAACCGAATCCAGGAACTGTCAGAGATAGCCGGGACAGAATGGCGTGTAAGGGCGTTTGATGACAAGTGTATTTTAAAACCCGGTTCGGTACTCAATCAAAAAGGGGATTACTTTAAGGTTTTTACTCCCTTTAAAAAAGCGTGGTTAAAAATCGTTGGTGAATTTATCGTGCGTAAGCCACAGCTATCCGCACTAGTTACGGCGCCTGCCAACCTCTTGTTCGACTCCAGTTCCTCATTTTCGTATCCAACGAGAGATAGCTCAGAATGGTCTGTAGACAGCCATGAGATCATTCAGCAGCTGAGAGACTTCTCTGCTGACAAAGCGAACCTCTACCAAGCCGAGCGGGACTTTCCTGCATTGGACAGCACAAGTATGTTAAGTCCATATCTCGCCATTGGGGCAATATCGGCTCGCCAATGTGTTGCTAGGCTTAAGTATGATGCAGCCAACACTTCGTTATCAACTGGTGCCGAGACATGGTTGAGTGAACTGATCTGGCGAGAATTTTACCAACACCTTATCTATTTCGAACCCAAGCTTTGTAAACATCACGGATACTTATCATGGGAGAAACACCTGAAGTGGACAGGAAAGCTTGATCATTTCAAGCAATGGTGCGAGGGAAAAACAGGTTATCCAATCGTTGATGCCGCTATGCGTCAGCTTAATACCAAAGGGTGGATGCACAATCGATTGAGAATGGTAGTAGCCAGTTTCTTAACTAAAGATTTGCATATAGATTGGAGGTTGGGGGAGCAGTACTTTATGACACAACTCATTGACGGTGACTTTGCTGCCAACAATGGTGGATGGCAATGGAGCGCATCTACAGGTTGTGATGGGCAACCCTATTTTCGTATTTTTAACCCAATAAGTCAGGGGGAAAAATTCGATGCTAATGGCGAGTTCATAAGAACGTGGATTCCTGAGCTTAACTCGGTCCCTAACAAATTTATTCACAAGCCTTGGCTTTGGAATGAGTTCGAGAATGTCGATTATCCGCAACCGATAGTTGATCATAAGATACAAAGAGATATAACCTTAGCTTTGTATAAAGATGCAAAGGACCAACATTGATGTTACGTAAAACCCTTTTAGCCGCCTGTTTGGGCTTTTCACACTGGTTGAGTGCCGCCACCTACAACCTTCCGACTGACGGGAGTAATATGGTGGGAACGTTGCAGTATCACAGTGTGGTGGCTGGGGAAACCATGTCTGATATTGCTAAGCAGTATGATGTTGGCTTTCTGTCTCTAATGGCAGCAAACAAGGGTGTGGATCCTTTCTTACCCAAAGAAGGCTACGTTCTGACTATTCCCAGTCAGGCTATTTTGCCGCATGTCGATTATAAAGGCATCGTGATCAATTTGGCTGAGCTGAGGTTGTACTATTTTGAACCTGACAAAAATCTGGTTCACATCTTTCCTGTAGGTATTGGTCGAATTGGTCAAGATACACCGGAAATGACAACGAAAATCAGCCAATTGAGAGAGGCTCCAACTTGGACGCCGCCTACTTCAATTCGTAAAGAGTATTTAGCCAAAGGTGTCGAGCTACCTAAAGTCGTTCCCGCTGGTCCGGAAAACCCACTCGGAGACTATGCGATGAGACTCGCGTACGGGACAGGTTCTTACTTGATCCATGGTACTAACAAAGACTTCGGTATTGGTCTGAGGGTAAGCGCTGGTTGTATTCGAATGGACCCAAAAGACATTGATTGGTTGTTCCACCAAGCGAAAGTAGGTATGCAAGTAAGAATCATTGATGAGCCTATAAAGATCGCATTAGAGCCAGACAGAAGCGTGTTTATTGAAGCACACGAACCTTTGACCCGCAGTGACGGAACTAAAAAGGAAATGGACATCCCACAAGAGTTGACGTGGTGGCTTGACGAGTACGGTATTAATGACCGAATTGCTCGCGCGGCGGTGTTAGCACAAAATGGTGTGCCGATTGAAGTCGTACCGGCTATGGATGACTTAGAATAACAGGTCGATTTACAGATATAAAAAAACACCCGCATCGAGCGGGTGTTTTTCTTAGTATTCTTGTTACTTACTTAGTGTAATGCTTAGCCATTCTACCAATCCTGTAAAACCAAGTCTTATCTTTATATATCAATGCCTTATGGGTATGCACTTTTACCAATATAGTCCAATAATGACCAGTATCAGGAAAATTTGTCGCCATTTTGTCGCCACTTTTCACGAAAGATAAGGCTACAACCCTAAGTGGGAAATGGAGTTAAAAGACCAAGACATGAGCGGCCAATCATCGGGTACCGATACTGCAGAACAAGGCGATAAAGGCAAGAAACTGACCTTTAGTGGCCGTGTTCCTTTCACACGTGTAAAAACGCTCACTCAGTTGTATTCGCTTGCATCGGACAAAGATGAAACCAATACACGCAGGGTTTATCGGATTGGTAATGATATTGCGTTAGCACTCAAGATTCGCAACGTGAAATTCACTGGCCGTATAAACGCGAGAGAGCATGAAACCTTACAGGCTTGGAATGTCTCTTTTGAACTGCGAGAGCACAACAGTGTGGCAGAGCAAAAAGAGCAACGTGCCAAAGATCAAACCAAACCAGAACAACGAGAAAATACACGACTAAAACAGGCACTGAATAACGCAGAGGAAGCAACGCAATGAAGCTAGAAAAGCACCTGTTTATCAGTAGTGAAGAAGTCAAACTGGTTAGTAACATGGTAAGCCTAAAGCTATCACTAGGTAGTGTTGCGATTTTCGAAGTTGAAACCAAGGAAAAGCCAGAACAGTTTGCGTCTGTACGTTTAGATATTGGCTATGATAACAAGACTGCCCCTTGGTTTGAGGGGTATATCGACAAAGTTCAACCTGCAGCAAATGGCTATCATAAGATTACGGTTAAAGAGCTGGCTGGTATTTTGTCAAAACGTTGGGCGGTTAGCCTAGAGCACCCAACTGCAGAGCAGGTGATCGGCGTTCTTTCGGATATGACAGGGCTTGAATTCAATCTGCCTGATGCTGACTACATCAAAACCACTATTCCAAACTTTGTTTCCCAAGGAACTGGCTATCAGTGCTTAGAGCAAATCGCCAAGGCGTTTTCTATTCCTGATTGTGTTTGGTTTCAACATACCGATCAGGTCGTGTACTTCGGTTCGTATCAAGATAGTCACTTCGACAATAAACCTATGCCGATACCGCAAGAGTTCACCAGTCGCCAAAGTGGTAACAGTGTCACCTTTGTTCCTTTCCCTATGCTAAGGCCGGGCAGAGTCATGAACGACAAGCGAGTTAATCGAGTTGATTTGATTCAAGACGAAATGACCGCTTATTGGAAAACTGAACAATCCGAAGTATCACCGAAGAAACGTGAAACGCTGCAGAACTTCCCAGAGTTGGCAGCAGGTTTTCATTTGCCTAAGTTTGGCCGTGTTGAGGCGGTAAGAGACACAGCGACAGCCGGGCAGGTTGCTGACCCATTCCGTCCAAGGTTCGCGGTAGATGTTCAGGTGCTCGATGAAAACTTAAACCCAGACATTAATGTACCTGTCTATCGTTCGATTCCATTGCCTGTTCATATGAGTGGGCATGAATCTGGATTGCTATCTTACCCCCTAGAGGGAACATTGGTTGAAATCGCTTTCGCATATGGTAGGAATGACAGACCTATCATTCGTGGTTTTTATGGCCGCGAATATGCGTTGCCGTTAATAGAGCCGGGGGAACAACTGCAGCAGCAACGTGAAGAGGTTAGCAACCGAATTGATGCAGCAGGAAACACCACCCAGCAAACAGACCAAACGCAAAACCAAAAAGCATTCGAAAGACTAGACCAAGCAGAACGCTATCGTGGTGAGTTTGGTCAGCACCATATTTTGGTTGATGAGCACAGCATTGAAGAAGTGATCGGCAAAAAGCTTATTGAATCACTAGGCGCAATTAACCTAATAGCAGGTGATGACATTGTGCTAGGCAGTTTGGGCAACATGCAAACCGCAACTGCTGGCGAATTGGTGGAGACTATCGGCAAAGTTCGCCGAAGTATTGCTGTTGATCACCAATGGCTGCAGTCACCAAAAACGTGGCTAGGCTCTAAGCAAGAGAACGTCTTGATTCTTCTGTCTGAACTTATGCAGGTAGTGAAAGAACTTGCTGACACATTAGCGACTCATACGCATAGTGGCGTAGTTGCTGGCCCGGCAACAACTAAAGCACCAGTTCAAGCGAGTGCCATTAGTGTCCATGGCTCGGATAGTTCCAACCTTAAAGGGCGCCTCGACCCAATTACACAAACAAGTTAGCCCACAGAAAACGCCAGCAATCAACGCAGCCAAACGGCTGCGTTTCTTTATGTCTACATTAAAGCAAAACCAGAACAACACCACTGCGGGGAAACAACGACCGCAGAGTTACGAAACACAACGACCGGATGACAAAATCCGCACTCTCCTCACCCGCCTGCGCGGTTTTCCGGTCAGTTTTTTTACAGTTATTGTCCTCCGAAATTCTAGCAGGAAAATCCAGTGCCAAACCTTATGTAACAAAGGGCTTGGTGCATCAAAAAGGGTTACAATCACAGTTTGAAAAATTTCAATGATTTCAGCTTTCTCCAATTAATTGAAAAAAGAAAGATCTGACAAATTTATACTTGTACCCCAACCCATTGAAAAATAAGACTAATTATGTTTTTTGTCAGAAAATAGAAAGATCTACTGCATAAATCAAATATCTCTTAAAAATGTCAGAAAGCCAAATACAACAAGGCCTGAAACAAAATTTCAGGCCTTGGAATTAATTTCAATTTATCACACTAAGGTGTATGTCCTTTTACAATTGTCGTTAAACTATAATGTTTGTATACGTAGCTTGGACCAATTTTGCGCTGGCTTTTCGACAATCTTATGAATAATATAGCTCAAACCAAGGCTTATTATCACACATCTAAAAGTGAACCCTATTAAACCGCCATACGGTAGTTTGTGACTCATAATTTCAATTATTACTAGGTGGCAACTATATAGTGGATAGGAAATTGCACCTAAAAAAAGGAACGTTTTCTTATTAAGTAACAAGGAAAATTTTTCATTAAATATAGCTAACATAAAAACGCATGTAGCCAAGAAATATGAAGGAAAGCCAAGCTCATAGGAGTAATAGTTAGGGTAGGGTGCCATACTCATAGCTATCAGTAGAAAATAGACAAAACCATGGAAGTACGGTAGCTGAACTTAGACTTGTAATAGTAACATGTTACAGTTCCAATGAACATAAATGGGAGAATTGTGAGTGCGACACCAACATCTACGGTAGCGGAATTCATAGGTATGTGTCTAATATATATGCAAGCAATAGTAAATATAGCGCTAACTGCTAATATTGGGAAATGGAGATTATTTTCTAAATCTCTACCTTTGTATACTTTTAATAACAGTGCGGCTATCAGATAAAACTTAACTTCAATTGCCAGTGTCCATATTATTGGGTTTATATTAGTTTCATTAAAAATGAAAAAATTCCCAAATAAAGAAATATTAAGTAATAATATTTTTAACGAATCCATATTGAATTCGATCGTTCCTAGTGAAAGTTTGGAAAGATATCCTAACAATATGCAAATAGCAATGACAGGGTATATTCTAAATGCTCTTTTTATTAGAAAGTTGGTACATGTTGATTTGTGAATGTTTAAGAATATCACAAAACCACTTAATAAGAAAAATACACCAACGGAAAATGAACCTAGAAATTTTGCGATATAAATTAGCTCACTAGGTACAGTTTTAAAAGTCACTCCATAGTCAAGTATGGAGTGATCTATGGCAACCAAAAGAGCAGCAATGCCTCTCAATGCTTCAAGAGACTTCAATTTGTTATTTTTGTCCAAAAGAATGTTCCAATAGGTTATGCTACAAAACTCAGGACAATACCAGAGAAAGTAGAATAAGTATATTAGACATTAATTTTTCTAAGATAATTCATGGTTGTAAGTTCTCGGTTTACGAATCGTCCTCTGGGGCTTTCTCTATGGAAAGGGGGAAATTAAATAGATAAAATGAATCTAAATTATGGTGAACCGGGCAAGAACATTTCGGTAGAGCGGTAGTACAAACCTTGTTCAGTTCACCGCCCTGAATGTAGGAACTAAAAGTGGTGATTTACACCAAATCACTAAAGGGCCGCAATGACTAATCAAATAACGATTACTTTAGGTTCATTAGATTTTGTGTTCGAAAATGCCGAAGAATTAGTTACTGTTTCAAAACTAGTCTCTCAGGCTTTTGGCAAACGGCATGATGATATATTACGTAAACTAAAATCTCTTGATTGCTCCCAAGAGTTCACTCACCGCAATTTTGCGGAGAGTCGATATAGAAATAGTTCTGACCGTAAATTGCCACTGTGAGAAATGACTAAAAACAGCTTTATGCTTCTTGTTATGGGGTTCACCGGAAAAAAACAACAGCCGTCAAAGAAGGTTACATCACGCTCTTGACAGAATGGTAGAACAACTTAGAAGCAATCTACAATTCGTCCGTCTGTTCCTGAGCAACTTCTCACACATAGCCGCTTTCCAAACTTCTGTGGTACCGGATGGATACCTGCCCTTTACTAAGGCTGCCGTTCTGAAATTCACTGAACTTACCATTTAAAGTTCCAAGTGCGACCAAAAAGCAGGAAGTTCTGCACCAGGCTTGAATTAGGTATCGGCGGTGAAGGAAATACACAGAGGAGGTTTACATTAAGTATGGAGCGAAGTGCCCGTTTTAGTGTCCACAGAACGGCAATAGTTTGAGGTGTGGACGATTTATTGCCATTTTTACAACTACTAACGTATACCCTATTGATTTGCATTTAAATCAAGACGGTCAAGCTAGAAGACCACATAATCAATCACCCTAGCCGAAATGGTTTAGCATGACAAAGTAGGCTTAGGCTGAATTTGTTGTGTTACTCTTCTGATCGGATAGTGCATACGTAAAAACAAAAGTGGCGACACAAAAATGTGTCGCCACTTTATCGCCAAAAATCGTTTAGTTGCTATTTAACTTATTGATTTTAAATGGCTATTTATATGCATCTATCTTACTTAGTGTAAGACTGAGCGATGTTGTCGATACGCTCGTTTGCACGCTCAGCTTCTTCTTGAGCAGCCATTGCGTTTTTGTTACCCATTTGAACTTCGTTCTTCAGTGCTTGCACGTCAGAGCTTAGTTGGCTTACTTGGTTGCTTAGGTCATCCATTTTTGCTGTTGTTGCTTCGTCTGGACCAGATGCACAACCAGCTAGTAGTAGAACTGATGACGCTGCTGCTGCAATTAAAACTTTCTTCATTATAAGCTCCTTCAGGATTTAGTATTTAAAACAGCCCTGCTACTTAATTCATCGCATTGAGGCTATTTTTGAGTTTAGTGCCTAATTTTAAGAACGCAAATTATTTAAAAGTCAGAAAAACCAAAAAATTACGCGATTTTGCGGTTAAACTTCCTCTTTCTTAATTATGAGAATAATTTGGCATAGGATAATGTGATCTCTGTCAAAATTATAACGCGAGAACACGATAAGTCACTGTATCGTCAGATTTTATCTAATGAAAGCAGAATTTGGGCCATATTAAGTGGGACATCTCCTACAATGAAGCAAGGGGACGCAAATTTCTGGGTTACTGACATTGCTGGTTACCATGACAATTATCAGGTATTATGCGCGCTCATTTTTATCTGCACGACCTTTTAGGAGTACACGCATTGCAATTTAAAGAACTTGGCCTTGATAACCGACTACTGAAGAACTTAAGTCATTATGACTTTAAGAAAGCGACTGATATTCAAAAGCAAGCTATTCCAGTAGCTATTGCTGGAAAGGATCTGTTGGCATCTTCGAAGACTGGTTCTGGCAAGACTTTGGCATTTGTATTGCCGATGCTCCATAAAGCGCTCAAGAGCAAAGCGTTCTCAGCAAGAGATCCTCGTGCTGTTATTCTTGCACCAACACGTGAATTGGCGAAGCAAGTTTATGGCGAACTAAAATCGATGCTTGGTGGCCTATCTTATGATGCCACACTGATCTTAGGTGGTGAGAACTTTAACGATCAAGTAAAAGCGCTGCGTCGTTACCCAAAATTTATCGTCGCGACACCAGGACGTTTAGCTGACCACCTTGAGCACCGCTCTCTATTCCTTGATGGCTTAGATACACTCATTCTTGATGAAGCTGACCGCATGCTAGATCTTGGTTTTGCACCAGAACTACGTCGCATTCATAACGCGGCTAAACACCGTCGTCGCCAAACGTTGATGTTCTCAGCAACACTTGACCATGCTGAAGTAAATGATATTGCAGCTGAGATGTTAGATGTGCCAAAACGAATTGCAATTGGTGTATCGAATGAAGAGCACAAAGACATTACCCAGAAATTCTATCTATGTGATCACCTTGATCATAAAGAAGCGATTCTAGAACGCATTCTTGAGCAAGCAGAATATAAGCAAGTCATCATCTTTACTGCGACACGTATCGATACGGAACGTCTTACAAAATGGCTCAATGAGAAGAAGCTTAAAGCGGTCGCATTAAGTGGGAATCTTAATCAGACTCAACGCAACGCGATTATGAGTCAATTTGAGCGTCATGTATTTAAGATCCTAGTGACTACCGATGTGGCGTCGCGTGGCATCGATATTGCGAGCGTAACGCACGTAATTAACTTTGATATGCCAAAACATACGGAAGAATACGTACACCGAGTAGGTCGTACAGGTCGTGCTGGTAACAAGGGCGATGCGGTATCTCTCGTGGGTCCTAAAGACTGGGATAGCTTTAAACGTGTTGAAGCTTTCTTACAACAAGACCTGACTTTCTCTGAGCTAGAAGGGCTTAAAGGTAAGTTCAAAGGCTTTAGACCTAAGAAGCCAGCGTTTAACAAAAAAGCGACTGCTACTAAAGGTAAACCTCAACAGAAGAAAGCGACGACTAAGAAGCCGGCACAACGCGACAAAACGTTCTACAAAAATGTTGCGGTGGGTGATTCGGTCTTTATTCCTAAGAAAAAGCCGAAGCCAGCCGAAGACGCTTAATCAATCATTTCTACTAAAGAGCCTTATCAAGGCTCTTTTTTTATACTATTCAAACTGAAAGCCTCAGTTATATGACAGTCATATAATCGAAATAATTTTGTCGTCATATTTGGTTTTACAGTCAAATCTATCACTAACTTACTGATTTTTTAGTGATCTTATCCCAATTGCTCCTCTCAACGTTTTTGTCATTTGTCATACACCTTTCAACTAAGTGAAACACAACTGTCATATTCGGGCACTAATCTTGTCAGCGTTCAAATGAAACTCGGCAATCAAGCCAATAAAGGAAATTGTGATGAAAAAGACAGTTATCGGTGCAATCGCTCTACTAGGCGCACTAGCAGTGACTCCAGCTTCAGCTAAAGAAACTATCTCTGCGGTAGGTTCTAGCAGCGTAACTCCACTGATGGAAGTTTTCTCTGAAACATATATGAAAGCAAACTCAAATGTTTTCATTGAAGTACAAGGACCAGGTTCTTCTGCGGGTGTACGTGCAGCGAAAGATGGCTCAGCAGACATGGGTATGTCTTCTCGTGCACTAAAAGAAGATGAAAAACAAGCAACGTTAGTAGAAGAAGTTGTTGCTCGCGACGGTATCGCAGTTGTTGTTAACCCAGCGAATGACCTAAAAGGTCTAACGTCTGAGCAAGTAACTGCAATCTACAAAGGCGAAATCAGCAACTGGAAAGAAGTTGGTGGTGCAGACAAGCCTATCGTAGCTATCACTCGTGATACAGCTTCTGGTACACGTGGCGCATTTGAAGACATCATGAGCCTGAAGCAAAAAATCAACGGCATGAAAGTAACGGCTATCTCTCAGCGTGCTCAAGTTGCTAACGGTAACGGTGCACTAAAGACTATGGTAGCAAGCAACCCATACGCAATCGGCTACATCTCTCTAGGTACGGTTGATACTTCTGTACACGCTCTAGAAATCGATGGTACGCCAGCGACTGTAGACAATGTTAAGAACGACTCATACAAAGTAGCTCGTCCTTTCCTAGTGCTTTACCAACAAGGTAAGCCATCTGCTGAAGCTCAGAAGTTCCTTGACTGGATGCTAACTGACGAAGCTCAAGCAATCGTAGAGAAGAAAGGTTACATCTCAGTAAACTAATCTCTACCAGTAAATATTGAATACCTTGCTCAGCCCACCGTTTAGGGCTGAGCCTTTTATATGTCTAACTCGAACTTTCGACGAGTAGAAATTAATTATGACCATCGCAACAAATAGTGAGAAGCTTATGAGTAATGAAGCGACTCAGTCCGTAACTCGTGGCAGCGGCCTTAAAGCTCAAAAACGAGTGGATTGGAAAGAACGAATTTTCCATGGACTTTTCCTTACCAGTGCAATCATCGGTATCGTATCGCTAGCGGTTATTGCTTACTTTATCTTCAAAGAAAGTCTTCCTGCTTTCCAAGCAGTGGGCGTCTCTGGCATTGTTTTAGGCCAAAACTGGCTTCCACCAGCACTTTACGGTGTTGCTACTATGATTATAGCGTCGGTGGTTTCTACTCTCGGTGCGGTTGTCGTCGGTGTTCCAGTAGGTGTACTAACGGCTATCTTTATCGCAGAAATTGCCCCGAAGCGTTTGGCGGACATTATCCGCCCTGCGGTTGAACTATTGGCAGGCATTCCTTCGGTAGTTTACGGTTTCTTCGGTCTAGTCATCATTGTTCCTTTGATTCAGCAAATCTTTAATGTTCCTGCGGGTAATACGATTCTTGCGGGTATCATTGTGTTGGGTGTGATGATTCTTCCAACGGTAATTACCGTATCTGAAACTTCGATTCGTGCAGTGCCTCGCACCTATAAAGAAGGTTCACTAGCACTTGGTGCTTCAAAGATTTATACCATTTTCAAACTACTTGTACCGGCTGCTCGCTCGGGCATTATGACGGGTGTGATTCTAGGCATTGGTCGCGCACTTGGTGAGACTATGGCAATCATTATGGTCATGGGTAATGCGCCTGCGATGCCGGGAAGTATCCTCGACTCAGCGCGTACTCTAACCGCAAACATTGCGATCGAAATGTCTTACGCAAGTGGTGTTCACGCTAATGCATTGTATGCGACTGGCGTAGTGTTATTAGTGTTTATCATGATGCTAAACGCTGCACTACTTTACCTGAACCGTGAGAAAGCGAAGTAATCATTATGGATACAGTTAAACTAAAAAAAGCGCGCCAAAATAAAGACGCGGTTCTGAATGCATTCGTATGGGCCGCTGCTGCACTTACCGTGGGTTTCTTGTTCTGGATTATTTGGTACATCCTTTCAAATGGTCTTCAACACGTAAGCTGGAGCTTTATTACCGATAACTATACGCGTACTGGCGATGAGCACGGTATCTTCCCGATGATTGTGTCAACCATTTACATGGTTATCGCCTCGATTGCGGTAGCTGCACCGCTAGGCATCATGACCGCAATCTACTTAACGGAGTATGCGAAAGTTGGCAGTAAGTTAGTGAAGGTCATTCGATTCTGTACTGAATCGTTGGCTGGCATTCCGTCGATTATCTTCGGTCTGTTTGGTATGACGTTCTTTGTGGTTATTCTTGGTTTTGGCTTCTCGATTCTTTCCGGTGCATTAACACTGAGTATCTTGATCCTGCCAGTTATTATCCGTACTACAGAAGAAGCATTGATGGCCGTACCACAAACTTATCGTGAAGGTTCGTACGCTCTTGGTTCTTCAAAAATCTACACTATCTGGCGCCTTATTTTGCCAAGCGCAATGCCAGGTATCTTAACTTCGGTCATTCTTAGTATTGGTCGTGTAATTGGTGAGTCTGCTCCAGTGTTCCTAACGGCTGGTATGGTGGCACGTATTCCTGATTCATTGATGGATTCAGGTCGTACACTAACGGTTCACCTTTATAAACTCACAACGGAACTGTTCACAATAGAAGAGTGGAATCAAGCTTATGGCACAGCAACGGTATTGATTGTAGTTGTACTACTTATCAATATGCTGACTAAGCTTATCGCTAGCCGCTTCAATACAGCAACGTACTAACAGAGATTAATGACGTCGAGTGGCAAAGCCAGAACATAAAGAGCCTCGCCACTCCCAACATGACGACATTGCACGATAAAGAATTTAGAGATTAAGACTATGAACAAATTTAATATTGAAAACCTAGACCTTTTCTACGGTGAAAACCAAGCACTGAAATCGATCAACCTACCGATTCCAACTCGCCAAGTGACGGCGTTGATTGGTCCTTCTGGCTGCGGCAAATCAACGTTACTACGTTGTCTAAACCGTATGAACGATCTGATCGAAGGTGTGAAAATCACTGGCTCGCTGGAAATGGATGGTACAGACATCTATGGCAATATCGATGTGGCTGACCTTCGCATTAAAGTCGGTATGGTTTTCCAGAAACCAAACCCATTCCCAATGAGTATTTACGAGAATGTGGCGTATGGTCTGCGTGCTCAAGGCATCAAAGATAAGAAGCACATTGATATGGTGGTAGAGCGCTCTTTGCGCGGTGCCGCACTTTGGGATGAGGTGAAAGACCGCCTTAAGTCACATGCATTTGGTTTATCTGGTGGTCAGCAGCAACGTCTGTGTATTGCACGTACTATTGCAATGGAACCAGATGTCATTCTGATGGATGAACCAACGTCGGCACTTGACCCTATTGCGACACATAAAATTGAAGAGTTGATGGAAGAGCTTAAGAAAGACTACACCATCGTTATCGTGACCCACTCAATGCAGCAAGCACGTCGTATCTCAGACCGCACGGCATTTTTCCTAATGGGAGAACTGGTTGAGCATAATGAAACACCGATTATTTTCTCAAACCCAGCGGATGACCGTACTCAAGGTTATGTAAATGGCGACTTCGGTTAATCGTATTTGAACACAATTTCCAGTTATCGCGCGATTCCATTGAATCAAACAATTAGCGAGTGACCCGAATTTACTGGCATATCACTATAACTATAAGCGATGGTACTGTTGCCCCTCTTGTTAGAGGGGCTTTTTTTATTCAACTAAGCGGTAGCGGCGACGCGTAATGGCTTGTCATTTATCGGTAAGTGAATCAGTGCTGCCACAAAGGCAAGGACTACTGTCGACCACCAAATCGGTTCGTAAGAACCATAGTAATCGTAAATTCGACCGCCAGCCCATGCACCTAAAAAGCTTCCCACTTGGTGCGTGAAGAACACCAAGCCGTAAAGAGTAGAAAGATAGCGAGCACCAAAAATCTGACGAACTAAACCTGAAGTAAGTGGTACTGTGCCAAGCCAGCAGAAGCCAATCGCACCGCCAAACCACGCCGCTGTGTACTCTGTCACGGGAAGTGAAACGAAAGCAGCAATTACCACTGTTCTAAATAAATACAGCATCGACATAACATGGCGTTTACTGTACTTGTCACCCATTAGCC
The DNA here is from genome assembly GCF_013364395.1 of Vibrio mediterranei. Lineage (NCBI taxonomy): Bacteria > Pseudomonadati > Pseudomonadota > Gammaproteobacteria > Vibrionales > Vibrionaceae > Vibrio > Vibrio mediterranei. The sequence continues at coordinate 267,838 of NZ_JABXGK010000008.1, forward strand.
CCCAAAAATACGAACCAAAGATATTGAAAATACCGACGTAAGCGAGCGCAAGGGCTGCGCTGTTTGCTGGCAGATTCTTATCGGCAAGATAACTTGGCAAGTGCGTAGCAATAAACATCACATGAAAGCCACAAACAAAGAAGCCAGCATGAATTAACCAATAACCTTTGTGATGAAATGCTTCTTTTAGTGCTTGTTTTAGCGTTAGCTCGTTGTCTTCAATCGGTGTTTTACCTGCGTTATTTTGACGTGAGGATTTCATAAATAGTGAAAACGCAACCATCAGAGTGCACAACGCAGCAAAACCTTGTAATGCACCTTGCCAACCCATGTCATCCAACATTAATTGAGCACCTGGGATCATGGCAAACATACCGAATGATCCGGCCGCTGTAGTTAAGCCAAATGCTTTTGCGGCGTGTTCCGCCGGCACGACTTTCGCGACTGCTCCTAGAATGATGACGTAGCTTGTCGCGCTCAAACCTAGACCAACAAGCGCACCTAGTGATAGATAAAGAACGCTGGCTTCATTCGTTATTGAGGTCAGATAGAGACCTAATGCATAGGCGATAGCACCGATTAGAATAATGCGTTTTGAACCCCATTTATCTGCAGCCATCCCGACAAAGGGTTGGAAAAGGCCAAACAAAAGGTTTTGCAATGCGATCGCAAAACTAAAGAACTCTCGCCCAGTTTCGAAGTGCTCGGAAATAGGCATCATGAAAATACCGAATGACTGTCGTATACCCAAGCTGACAATCAAGATGCCGATACCCAACCAAACTAATGGGGGAAAACGAAAAATACTCATTAATAATTACGCTCTAATGATGGTGATGAGAATGATCCATAGGATCGGTTGGATTCTGTTGGTGGCACCCAGTATGCACTGCCTGTTTTGCAATAAGGTCCAGCAATACAGGAGAGTGGTGCACTGCGGTTAAGGTGATAACCAATAGCAACAACATTCTCACGAGTTGAGCAAAAATGGATTGTGAAAACATGACGCTCAATAGTGGTTTAAAAAGAGCGCGAAGTGTAATGATCTGGTTTGAATGACTCAAATGACATTTTGTGAATTAATCTATGCATAGCATGCATGTATTCGAAGTCTATCACGGAGAGTGACAATCTCAAGATGCACCGTGAGTTGAGTTAGGTATATAATCTCGCGGTAAATAGAATGGAAAACAAAAAATGAAGTACGATTGGATCTTGTTTGACGCCGACGAAACCTTGTTCCACTTTGATTCTTTTGGTGGTATGAAACTAATGTTTGAACGTTTTGGCGTAAACTTCTCTCGTGATGATTACGAAGAGTATCAGTTGGTTAATAAACCATTATGGGTTGATTACCAAGACGGAAAAATCACCGCAGAACAACTCAAACATATTCGCTTTGAAGGTTGGGCGACTAAGCTTGGTATCACTCCGCTAGAAATGAACAGTGCATTTTTAGAAGCCATGGCTGATATTTGTACCTTGCTGCCGGGAGCGAAAGAGCTACTCGATGCATTAAATGGTCAAGCCAAACTTGGCATCATCACCAACGGTTTTACGGAATTGCAAGCGATTCGTCTTGAGCGTACTGGATTAAGTGACTACTTCGAGCATGTGGTTATCTCGGAAGAAGTAGGTGTGGCTAAGCCTGACCATGGTATCTTTCAGCACGCCCACCAATTAATGGGCCTCCCGAGTAAATCAAAGATACTGATGGTTGGTGATAACCCTGATTCCGATGTACTCGGTGGGCTTAACTTTGGTATTGAAACCTGTTGGTTAAATACACAAGGTCATCCGCGACCAGAAGGTATTGCACCTCATTACGAAGTAACGTCTCTTGCTGAGTTGAAAAACACCTTGTTTGCCTAAAATCCATTCGCCTTCGTCAACTACGAAGGCGATTTAATCCCTATCAATATTTGAATATCCGCTTTACCCTTCCTATGTTTTAGAGACAACTAAAGTTTGCCCCATTTATTGCGCCATACCGTACAAGTAGGCGTAGAAGTTACTAGAGCAACGTTTCTTGGCACCCTCGAGTGCCATTCAACACTAACAACGTACTGAATCGGCTAGATTTTAGATAGACGAATAAAGTTGAAGTAACGCAGTAGCTTTATCACACAGGCCACATAAGGAATTGTGTCATGGGTAAATATGTCTCTTCCATACCCTTACTTTGTTTTCTCGGAGCACTCAGTGCTTCTCCTTTCACTCATGCAGATGAACGCTTCAAAGTTGGAGAACAGAAAGCAAAAGTTTGTATGACCTGCCATGGCGCCGATGGCATATCCAGCATTGAATCCTATCCAAATCTTCGGGGTCAAAAAATGGGGTATCTCATGACCTCGCTTCGCAGTTATCAAACTAGAGAACGTTCAGGGGGACTCGCTGTCCTTATGCAGCAGCAAGCTGATGCTTTGAGCGAACAAGACATCTCCGATATTGCCTATTATTACTCTCAACTTGGCTCTGATGATGCTAAACAATAAGGAGAGCTTCTATGGATACGACATCTCCTAACTACAGCACTAAAGTTGTTCGATACTTCATCATCGCCTCGTTGGTTTGGGCTGTGGCGGGCATGACAATTGGCGTTATCTTGGCAGCTCAGCTCTATTGGCCTGCGCTTAACCTTGATTCCGAGTATTTCCAGTTTGGACGACTTAGACCGCTTCATACTTCAGGCGTTATTTACGGCTTCGTGGTCAATATCTTAATGGGGACCTCGCTCTACATTGTTCAACGAACTGGGCAGTGTGAGATTTTCAACAAGAGCCTTGCCTGGATGGTCTTTTGGGGTTGGCAATTAGTGTTGTTGCTTGCACTGATTTCATTGCCTCTTGGTTATACAACTTCAAAAGAATATGCGGAGCTCGAGTGGCCGATTGATATTCTCATTGTTTTAGTGTGGGTGCTTTATGCTGTGCTCTTTTTTGGAACCATAGCGAAAAGGAAAGTTTCTCATATCTTCGTTGCTAACTGGTTCTTTGCAGCATTCATTATTGTTATCGCGATGATATTTATCGTCAATAACCTTGCTATGCCCGCCTCATTAATGAAATCCTATTCTGTCTTCGCAGGTGCGCAGGATGCCATCGTACAGTGGTGGTGGGGACATAATGCCGTTGGTTTCTTGCTGACTGCCGGCATCATTGGCATGAACTACTATTTCATCCCAAAAGTGTCTGAACGTCCGATTTACTCTTATCGTTTGTCGATTATTCATTTCTGGGGCTTGGTCGGGTTTTACACTTGGGCGGGCACTCACCACTTGGTCTACTCTTCTGTACCTGTGTGGGTCCAGAACATCGGTATAGTGATGTCGTTGATCCTCTGGTTACCGTCTTGGGGGGGCGCATTTAACAGTGCCATGACCCTGCTTCAGAACAAACAAAAGCTCAAATCTGACTACATCATGCTGTTCTTCTTCTCTGCCATTCTTTACTACTGCTTGGCGACATTTGAGGGACCCTTACTCGCGATTCGTTGGTTCAACATGGTCGCACACAACACTGAGTGGATTATAGGGCATGTTCACTCAGCGGCTCTTGGATGGGTTGGAATGTCGGGTATAGCGGTATTCTATTATTTCATTCCACGACTGTGGGGGAAAACAGAATTGTGGTCGCCGCGTCTCATCAAGTGGCACTTCTGGCTTGCTCATGCTGGTGTCGCTATCTATGCCATTTCGCTTTGGGTAGCAGGTATAGGTGAGGGTTATATGTGGTTAGCACAAAGCGATAATGGTGAATTGGTATACAGCTTTGTGCAGGCGATGAACTTTAAAGCGCCTTGGTTATTCCTTCGATTCTTTGGCGGTGCGCTGTTTGTGCTTGGTTTGCTGCTCATGGCTGTAAACATATACAAGACCGTCAAAATGCCAACGTCGTTAATCGCAAAGGAGGCTTAACATGAGTGCAGATTTTACCAAGTCAGTCTTCATATTAATTGTCTCTACCATAGTGGTCGCGTCGTTCTCTATTTTAGTATGGGTGCTTCCAAACTTATTGCGAACACCGGAGCTTGTTGCGAACAGCACTGCGAAACCGCTTACGGCGATCCAAGTGGCTGGTCGTGATATCTATATCAGCGAAGGATGTCATGTTTGTCACACTCAAATGGTGAGGCCGCTTGAGCCCGAAATGAAGCGAAACGGCAGGGCTAACCAAGAGCCAGATGACATCTATGAGTTTCCCAACTTATGGGGCTCGAAGCGCACGGGACCTGATTTGACTAATCTCGGGCGAAAATACTCTGACCAGTGGCACTTAATACATCTAATAGACCCTCGTAGAGTTGTGCCAACTTCCATTATGCCTGCTTACCCTTGGTTGTTCGAACAGGTTCTGACGGGAGATGACATCACAGAGAAAATGGAAACCCTTAGATTCTTAGGTGTTCCCTATACTGATGATGAAATTGCCAACGCTCGACTGCAAGTGAGAGGAAAAACAAAAGGTGAAGCACTGATTCACTACCTTCAAAGTTTGGGTGTGGACACTGCAGAGGAGGATGGACAATGAGTCATTTTTGGAGCCTTTGGGCTGCTGTCGGCACTGTTGTATTTTTCATCCTAATGGTGCTGGTGGTCGTTAAGTACTGGCGCAACAATCACAAAGCTGACAAAGACAGAGTATTAGATACCTTTGATGGCATTGATGAGAACGATGCGCCGCCACCAAAATTGTTGTTTGTTTCGTATTTTGTTGCATTTACCATCTCTGTTGGTTACCTGATCTTGTATCCTGGAGTCGGCAGTTGGAAAGGGCTAATGGATTACGACCAAGCCAACGATAAACTGAGTAGTCCAAATACCACACTAGCGCAGCAGTTTTCCGGACTTACTGATGACTCGTTATTGGCCTTAGCGAATGAGCCAAATATAGTGAAATCCGGACGTATGCTGTTTCAGACTCATTGTGCTGCGTGCCATCGTGACAATGCGCAAGGTGCGAAACACTTTCCAAATCTTATCGATAATGAGTGGCTGTATGGTGGATCGGATGCTGCAATTATCCACTCTATAGAGTTAGGTCGAAATGGAGCAATGCCAGGGTGGATTGATGTATTGCGACCGGATGAAATCTCCAAAATATCGTATTACTTAGCTTCTCTAAATCAACGTCATACCGACGTGCCTGAAATCAAAGTCCAATTAGGGAAAGAGCTGTTTATACAAAATTGTGCTTCGTGTCATGGGGATGGCAGTGTTCCCAATATAGAACAAGGCGTGCCTGATCTCGCTGACAACATCTGGTTACATGGTGGCAGTATTGAGGAGATTCAGCACACCATTCGTGCAGGCCTAAACAATGTTATGCCAGCCTTTGGACAGCAGCTTTCTCAGAACGAAATTCTGGCTATTGGTGCATACATAACCAAAGCGCGGTTGGACAACAATTCTCGACTTGCCAAGCTAGATGCGTCTTCAGTGGAGCGTGGGGAGTATCTCGCACATGCAGGTGATTGCGTCGCCTGCCATAGTGCTGAAGGGGGAGAACCGTTTGCTGGTGGTCTGCCATTCGTTACACCTTTCGGCACTATTTATTCGACCAACATAACACCCCACGTTTCAGAAGGCATAGGTAGTTACGACTACGAAGACTTCCGTGCAGCGTTGGTCGATGGCAAAGGTCAACATGGCTACTTGTATCCCGCGATGCCATTTACCTCCTACCAGTACGTTAATGAGCAGGATATGCGCGATCTGTGGGAATACATGCAGTCCATTGCGTCGGTTGCTCGCAAAAACGATCCCAATAAGATGATGTTTCCTTCAAATATCCGACTTGGTTTACTTGGTTGGGACATTGTATTTGCGGATAGAACGCCAATTGACTACCAAGTACCTGATGAGCTTAAAGATAAAGTAGATGATGTAGATAAATGGCAGCTTGGCAAATACTGGGTGGCGGGATTAGGACACTGTTCCGAATGTCATACACCAAGGAACATCGCTCAAGCGCTTGAAAACGACAGGATCTTCCAGGGCAATTTAATCGATGGTTGGAATGCTCCAAATATTACTGCTACTGAGCTATACGTTGACGGTTGGGATATTCAAAGTCTGACAGACTTCCTTCATACCGGTCACTCCTCGAAAGGGACGGCATTTGCAGGTATGGCAGATGTGATCAAAAACAGTCTGAGTCTTATGACTCGCGAAGACATTGAGTCCATGTCTTACTATCTGTTGAGCGGCGACACTAACAATTTCATTGATGAGAATGCGGTGCAGTTACAACCAACGGGCTTTGATGAGGCGGCCTACGCTGCGGAGATCTATACCACTTACAACCAAACATGTGGAGCATGTCATGGGGAAGATGGTAAGGGGCGTGATCCTATTGCTCCAACGCTATTTAACAACGGCATCATTATGCACAGTGATCCATTCAACACGATTGCAGTAACGATTCGCGGACTTCAGCCAACGTACATTGATAAGGACAGAAACTTTATGCCTATGGCAAGTTTCGAGGACGTATTATCGGATACACGATTAGCAGAATTGATCACCTTCGTGAGGTCATATTTAGGCGCTAGAGAAGACGTTGTTACTGCAAATGATGTGAAAGAAGTGCGTGAAATGCTGGAAAAAGCCGGATATTCGGGCGGTCTTCATGTCACCCCAGATATGTATGATGAGCGTGATGGTAACATCAATGTAAACTAAGATGTGCATTTGGATTTATATATCGCCTGCACATTTTGGTTAATTAAACAGCGGTTTGCTATAAAACTTGTTCAGTATTTAGTACGATGTGTTGAAACGTCATCTAGGTGGCGACTTCATCACGTTTGGTTCGAGTTATATCATCATGTCTTCAAAACAAATCCCATCCCTACAACAATTTATTGATGCTTTAGACGATCATGTGTGGGTGAAGGATTCGGATAGGAAGTACATCGCCGTCAACAAAAGCGTAGAATCCGCATGGAACCTTCCTCGTTCGGAGATTTTTGGTAAGACTGACTTTGAGCTCTTCTCGAAAAGTCGCTCAGAGCACTACCAAAAAGCCGATGATAGAGTCATAGACTCTGGTGCCCAAGAGACGGTGGAAGAGTGCGCCAGTCGTGACGCATATGGTCATGATGTCTGGCTAGAAACCATCAAGTCACCAATTCAGCAACCAGATGGCGAGCTAATTGGTGTCATAGGTATGACGAGAAACGTCACCCGTCGTAAACAAGTCGAAGTCAGACTGTCGATCACATCAGAAATATTCAATAACTTTCAAGAAGGTATGATGATTACCGACCAAAATGGCAAGATTTTGGATGTAAACAGCGCTTTCTCAGAAGTCACGGGCTATCAAGCTATTGAAGTGATCGGTAAAAACCCTAGATTCCTACAATCGGGTCACCATGACGATAAATTTTACCAAAACCTCTGGCAACAACTCTCAGAAACGGGTCTTTGGAAAGGCGAGTTTATTAACCGCAAAAAAGACGGCAGCATTTATCCTCAAATGGCGACGATTAGTACCATCAATGACGATGGCAATTCGCTTTTGCATTACATCTGTGTGTTTGAGGACATTTCAAAGCAGAAAGCGCATGAAGAAAAACTGCGCAAAATGGCATTCTTCGACCCTCTAACCAATCTACCGAATCGTTCTCACCTAACGAGTATATTAGAGCAAAGCATTGAAGGTGGTCAGCGCCATAGCGAGCAATTTGCCACACTATTTTTAGATTTGGACCACTTCAAGCACATTAACGATAGTAAGGGGCACTTGTATGGCGATAGATTATTGTCGCAAGTAGCAGATAGATTGACGGATGTTCTTCACCATAGAGCAAGCATCGGACGTATTGGTGGCGATGAATTTGTGATTATTCTGACTGATTATGACAGTGAAGCGCAGTTGTTGGACACAATCGATGAAACGCTTGGTGTGTTTAATCGTCCTTTTGAGTTAGATTCGCAAGAATCGCTACGAGTGTCTGGGAGCATTGGTGTGGCATTGTACCCGCAAGATGGTCAAAACAGCGAAACCTTACTCAAAAACGCGGACACTGCCATGTATTTAGCGAAGAAAAATGGTCGCAATGGCTATGCGTTTTATTCTCCAGACTTAACTTACAGTTCGGTTCTTCATGTACGTGTGCAGTCTGCGCTGCATGATGCAGTCGAGAAGCAACAATTGTCTCTTGTTTATCAGCCCCAATATGATCTAGCGAATAACACGTTGATAGGCGTAGAGGCTTTGTTGCGTTGGAATCATCCCGAATTAGGAGTGATTGCACCAGCTCAATTTATCCCTATTGCGGAGAAAACGGGGCTAATACAGCGAATTGGTGCTTGGGTAATTCGTGAAGCATGTGAACAAGGACGCCGTTGGCTCGACCAAGGTATCGAGTTCGGCAAAATTGCGGTTAATGTCTCTGGGTTACAGCTGCAACATCCTAACTTTGTCACCAAGCTCAAACAAAAACTGTTAGACACCAACTTTCCAGCTGAACGATTGGAGATCGAAATCACTGAAAGCTTTTTACTTATTGATCATCAACTTGCGGTTGATACTCTGAACCAAATCAGAGAATTGGGGATTGAGATTTCGCTTGATGATTTTGGAACCGGGTATTCGTCGTTGTCGTATTTAAAAGGATTACCGATCAGCAAACTAAAGATCGACCGTTCGTTTATTTGCGATGTTCCTGATGAAAATGACAGCAACGCTATTGTGCAGGCGATCATTGTCATGGGGGAAACGCTTTCTCTAAAAATCGTGGCAGAAGGTGTTGAGAATGGGGACCAAGTTGAATACTTGCGCTCTCATGGTTGTGAATATGGTCAGGGCTACGTGTTTAGTAAACCAGTAACCGCTGACCAATTAGCTATGCTTTTTGTTTGATTTAGCTTTCAGCTTCGGTAAGTTCGGCTTCGTTTTGAGGCTGATGCTTATCAGCAGCTGCTAGCATCTTACGAATAGCAATGGATGCAGTGAAGGCTACTGCTACCATTACTATCGCAAGTATAGTAAGTAGTGAGAAGTAGTCGCCATATACTGTCTTAACAAACTCTTGAGTGATTTCTTGGCCTTTTTCCGCTGCGATAGAGGTCGAGAACACTGCGCCCACAATCCCAGATAGTGCAATCGCCACTGAGAATAAACTCACGGAGAAGTTCTCAATATGTTTCGGTGCTACAGACAGAATAAATGCCACAACCAGTGAACCGACAATCACCTCTGCAAAGGCTTGGAAGAAGTGGATAACTAAGAAAATTTCAGGTCGAATGATGACGCTCTCGCCGATGTTTTTCACGGCTAGCGCCAGAATACCAAACGCAATGGCAGTCAGAATGAAAGAGAAACCAATTTTGGTTGCTGTAGTGAAGTGGATGTTACGCTTCTCTAAGCTTGAGAAGGTTGCTGCTATCACTGGGCCTGCAACAATACACCATAATGGGTTCATTGACATTGATGCTTCTGGTGCGATTGGAATGATACCGAACAGGTCACCACGCATAGTATTGATGGTTACCATGGTCATCGATGTCATCATTTGGCCATAGTAGACAAAGAATGCAGTAGTCAGAACCGTTACGATTAAAATAGTGCCCATACGCAGCGCGTCCGCTTTTTCTGCTTTGAACATCAGAGAAATAAAATAGCCGATTGCCGCCAAACCAATGGCGTAAACAATGTTCTTGCCGATGTCCATATTAGAGAACATAAAGAACACCATTCCAACCATGGCGATAGAAGTAATACCGAATTTAATCCAGTTTGCGTTAGAGACAGATGCTTGGTCGATATCTGCACCGACGCCCTGAAGTTGTTTACGGAACGTCATCAACGTGAATAGCGCCGCGAACGCCAAGATACCAGAAAGCATGAAACTGCCATAAAAACCAATAACGAGCACGAACATTGGGAATAGGTATTGGCCTAGTAAAGCACCGATGTTGTTTACTGAGTAGTTAACTGGGTATCCGTTTTCAAAGTCTTCTTGGCTTTTGAACGTACGCTTGTAAAGGCTAGGATAAGAAGGGGACATTAAGCCACGTCCATAACTCGCTAAAGCAATACCAGCTAGACTTAAAGGGATGTTAACAGTAGATGCACCAATGACAAGCAACACGTAACCACAGGTAAATCCGAAATAAGCAATCGTCAATGAGCGGTACGCGCCTAAGAATTTGTCGGCAATAAAGCCACCTGCGATAGCGAATAGAGGACCGATTGATGAAAACGCACCCACCACCATCATAGTGTCCGCTTCACTGTAATCGAGATTTTCTAGAAAAAACCTCGTGAGAATGACCATCACCCCATAAAATGAAAGGCCAAACATCATTTGGCAGAACATCATGGATTTGTTTAGTTTATTCCACATAATTTTATCCTTAGTATTTATTAGGAAGTGGTTTAAATATCCAGATAAATGTTAACAGACAAAATTTGTTACATGTTGATCTCTACTCCTATTGTGTGGCTTTTACACACGACATTTTCTAATCGTTCGGGTGAGAAATTGTTATCGAATATCTTGTAGGCAAAAGAAAAGGGCATACGATGATGCCCTTGATGATGCCTATAAATTGAGTCTATTTCAGATTAAGACGCTTCATTAAACGATGCAGATTTCCCGGGTTAACGCTTAATTGTTTTGCCGTGGCACTTAGATTCTGATTATTATCCAAAAAGGCCTTTTGGACATATTGAGTTTGGAACTCATCGACAGCATCTTTGAGCGAGGCGGATGTGCTCAAAGTACGTGTTGTATGGCCAGAAGAAGAGAAGTTCGGCTCCTTCTCACGCTGGTGTTGCTCTGATTGAACATCTAGTGTGATGTGTTGCGCTAATATAGAAACATGCGACGAGGTACTTTGTGCTTTAGCAATGACAGCGCCTCGGTTAATAGCATGTTCAAGTTCCCGCACATTCCCTGGCCAGTCGTACGCCTGTAATTTGGAAATTGCCCCATCGCTTAGACTGATGCTAGATACCTTTAGCTTGTGTTGGCATCGCTCGGCGAAAAAACCAGATAATAAAACAATATCCCCCTCGCGCTCTTTCAGTGGAGGGACAAAGATAGGGAAAACGCTGAGTCGATGGTAAAGGTCTGCTCGAAAGCGGCCTGCTTTCACTTCTTCGTGCATGACACGGTTAGTAGCGGCAATGATTCTGACATCTACTTTGATATTTCGATCGTCGCCGACTCTTTGAATATCCCCGTATTGCAACGCTCGTAATAGCTTCGCTTGCAATCCGAGAGACAACTCACCAATTTCATCCAAAAACAACGTTCCCTTGTTAGCCAATTCAAACTTGCCCTTGCGATTGCTGATAGCGCCGGTAAATGAGCCTTTGATGTGCCCAAATAGCTCACTTTCTGCGACGGACTCTGGCAGTGCAGCACAGTTGAGATAAACCAAAGCTTCGTCCTTGCGAGAGGATTGTGAATAGATAGACTGTGCCACCAACTCCTTACCTGTTCCTGTTTCTCCAATAATCAATACCGACAGATCGGTATCCGCAACCGCTGAAATCTCTTGTTTTAATGCACCCATAGGTCGTGACTGACCAATAATATCTGCTGCATCCTGACGGGCCAGTTTAGTAGAGCTGGAGGACTCTGAAATTCCTCCAGAACGCTCGAGCTTTTCTACTAACAAAGCGGTATGAAGACTGTTGGCAGCTAAGGCACTTAGTATCCTAAGATCTTTGTCTGCGGTCGTATCAAATTGAGTTGGATTGAAAGCATCAATGGTGATCGCCCCGATGAGATTATCTTGTAGTAAAAGTGGGAGACCGACACAAGAATGAACTTCTAGATTGCCTTCATGGTTTGGGATAAGTCCATCATAGGGATCGGCGAGATCACTGTTTGCAGGGAAACGAACAATGTCTCCTGCTCTCGCAATTGCTTCAAATCGAGGATGATTGTCTATTTCAAAACGGCGGCCTAATACATCCGCACTCAGTCCATCAGTAGCCAAGGGAACAAAAGACTTACCATCAAACTTGAGTAGTGCCGCTGCGTCACACTGAAGAACTTGGCGAATGGTGGAAAGTAAACGATCAAAGCGATCTTGTTCTGAAATACCGGATGTGATGTCTAGGGCAATCTGCAACCATGCCGAACGAAATTGGCTCATAACGAAGCTCCATTACCAGTGCTAATTTTGTCACTATAACAAATTATTTATCATAATGACCAAGTTTAAGTATTATCAAATAAACAAAGTAAGATATGAAAGATGAGTGTTTAGTTATCTGATAAGCCTTATTCATAAATGTATTCAGGTAGTTAGCAAAAATAGTGCTTGTTTCTGTCTCCATGGCACGCGATATGCTTAATATTAGTAAAGATAATCATTATTATTTAAGCGTAGAGGTGAGGTCGTTATGACACAATTACACTTAGACAGTCCTTTGCAAGAGGCGAATGCAGAGTGGTATCAAATTACCAGCCTTGAAGTCACACCAAGAGCTGTTTCAAACCGAACATCGTCGTGGCTAGCTACACTGCTATCACGTTTTCTAACATTCTAATTTTACTGATAAAAGTATTGGAGACTTCCATGAGCCATTTAAGAATTCCTTCACATTGGACCATTCAACGTTCTACTCCATTTTTCACCTCAGACACTGTGCCACAGGCGTTACTCACCCATCACAATACTGCAAAGGGTGTGTTTGGACAGTTATGTGTTATGGAAGGTACAGTCACCTACTATGGGTTTGCGGATGAAAATGCGGTAGAGCCAGAAACAAAAGTTGTCATTCATGCAGGACAATTTGCTACCAGCCCCCCACAATACTGGCATCGCATCGAAATAAGTGACGATGCTCAGTTTAATATTAATTTCTGGTCTGAGAGTGATAAGCAAGGCCAAAAAATGTTCCACGCTAAGTCGTAATCATCATGCACTAAACACGATGATCGAAAAATCAATGAATTAGGCCTCCAGGCCATCTTGGCTCCTCATACAGGAGCCTTTTTTCTATCTTGTGTTTTGTCATATAAACAATTTTTAGTCTTAATGATTATTATGAGGCATTGTCATAAAGATAATATTTACATGCCAGGTAGAATTAATATTCTTTAAATACAATGAGATATGTTTATATGAGAGGTTGGCACGCTCAATGCAATAGAAGAGATAGATTAAATGCCACGTTGATTATGTATAAGGTAGTAACATGACAATTCACGTAAAAAACAATATTCATTGGGTAGGACAACGCGATTGGGAAGTTCAAGACTTCCATGGTACAGAATACAAAATGACAAAAGGGACGAGCTACAACAGTTACCTTATTCGTGAAGAAAAGACAGTATTGATTGACACTGTTGACCATAGATTCAGTTATCAGTTTTTACAAAACTTAGAGATGGAGATCGACTTGCATTCTATCGACTTCATCGTTATCAATCATGCAGAGGAAGATCACTCCGGTGCCCTTGCAGCGTTGATGGAAAAAATCCCTAATACGCCAATTTACTGCACAGAAGCCGCCATAGACTCTATTGTAGGTCACCATCATCACCCTGAGTGGAACTTTAAAACGGTCAAGACAGGAGACACTATTGATATTGGCAATGGCAAACAACTTGTCTTTGTCGAAGCGCCAATGTTGCATTGGCCGGACAGTATGATGACGTATTTAACCGGAGATGCGGTGCTGTTTAGTAATGATGCGTTTGGTCAGCATTATTGTGATGAACGCCTATTCAATGATGAAGTGGACCAAGCGGAACTGTTTGAGCAGTGCCTTCGTTACTACTCAAATATCCTAACGCCATTCAGCGCATTAGTTACGGCGAAAATCAAAGAAGTGCTGAGTTTTAACCTTCCTGTGGAGATGATTGCGACCTCTCACGGTATCGTCTGGCGTGATAATCCTGTTCAAATTATCGAGAAGTATTTGCAATGGGCGGATAACTACCAAGAAGATCGCATCACTATCTTCTACGACACCATGTCGAATAACACTCGAATGATGGCTGATGCCATCGCACAAGGCATTCACGATGTGGATCCAGGCGTCGCAGTGAAAGTCTTCAATGTCTCGCGCCAAGACAAGAATGAAATACTGGCGAATGTGTTCCGTTCGAAAGGTGTACTCGTAGGATCGTCGACCATGAATAATGTGATGATGCCGAAAATTGCGGGCATGCTAGAAGAGATAACAGGTTTAAGGTTCAAAGAAAAGAAAGCAGCTGCGTTTGGTAGCTATGGTTGGAACGGTGGTGCTGTTGACCGTATTCATACACGCTTGACAGACGCAGGCTTTGAAACAACCGAGAGTATTAAAACTAAATGGCGTCCCGATGGCAAAGCAATGAGAGAGTGCAAAGCCTATGGGCAAAATGTCGCCAAGCAGTGGGCATTGAGCGATCTCAATGTCACTCCTATTGAATTCAATACGGCGTCGAGCGATGAGGGTAAAGCTACGTCCGAGTTATCCCATGATTCCGATTGCCAGTGCATGATCTGTACGGTGTGTAATTGGATATATGACCCAATTCAAGGAGAACCGAATCAAGGTGTTGAACCAGGGACGGCTTGGGACGATGTGCCTGACTATTTCTTGTGTCCAGAATGTAACCTAGGGAAAGACGTATTTGCGCCTCACATTAAAGAGGGCGTGGCATGAAGCAGTTCGACATTGTCATTGTAGGGAGCGGTTTTGCTGCCTATCAATTGGTTAAGTCATTGCGGCGTATCGACAACTCAGTCTCAGTGGCTGTAGTGACGGGTGATGATGGACATGACTATAACAAGCCAGATTTAAGTCATGTATTCACCAAAATGCAAACCGCTGAACAGGTCATCACTAAGCGGGCAGCACCGTTCGCACAAGAATATGGTATTGCGCTATATACCAACACTTGGGTCGAGCATGTAGACCCTCAGCTGCAGACTCTTGAAGTGGAGGGTGAAACGCTAGGCTTTGCAAAACTGGTCTTAGCGACGGGAGCGAGTCCCTTTATTCCAGTCTTTAAAGGCTCTGCATCCCAAGATTTCCTTACTCATAATTCGTTAATTGACTATGAGAAAAATCAAACACGTTGGCGAAACGCATCTCGTGTATTAGTACTGGGTGGTGGGTTAATTGGCGTGGAAGTGGCACTGGATCTTGCGAGTGTTGGAAAGCAGGTTTTCTTAGTTGAACCTGCTACAAGATTAATGCAGAACCAATTACCTGACTACATCGAATTGAAACTCAAGCAGGCATTGCAACAAGAAAGCATTAAGGTTATCACCGATGCGTTTGTGACTCATATTGATGAAGGTCCAGAAGCAAAACTTGTTACTTTGAATCAAGGTCAAGAGTTGATGGTTGATGAAATACTCGTGTGTGCTGGTCTTCGGGCCAACACGGTATTAGCGAAAAACATGGGACTGGAAGTGAACAAGGGTATTATCGTTGACGATTACCTCTGTACTTCCACTGCCAATATTTTCGCCCTAGGTGACTGTGCTGAAATTCAAGGAGAAGTAAGGGCGTTTTTACAACCTATCGTGATGAGTGCGAGTGCTCTTGCTAAAACGTTGACGGGAGACGCCACAAAGCTGACATTACCAACTATGCTGACTAAGGTAAAAACGCCAAACTACCCAATTCAGTTTGCTGGCGTTGTCCATGATAAACAGGTTACTCGCTGGAACTACGACGCTAGTACTAATGGTATTTTAGCTACCGCATTTAATGACAACGATGACATGATAGGTTTTATCGCGACACGAGGCCGAGCGCCTGAGTCGTTCAAATTATTAAGGGAGTTGGTCTAATACTCACGACCGCTGTTAAGAGAAAACAACACTCACCCCAGTCTTTGAGGTGAGTGTTTTTTGTTTCTTTCAGCACTGCTTAAAGCGCCTGTTGTTTTGCTTTTGTCTTAAGGCTTCTCTGCTTGCGAGGTTTAACCATCATTCGATAAACAACAGGGACAAAGTAAAAAGAGATCAATGTCGTGAGGACGGTACCACCTGCGATAGCCACGGCGAACGGTGGCCAGAAGCCTCCTCCTGCGATAATCAATGGCATAAATCCGCCAACGGTAGTGATAGTGGTTGAGGTAATATGGCGAGTACATGCCATAACTGCATCGACGGAAGCATCGATGTCGCCTGACGATGCTTTCTCATCTAATCTCAATTCCGCCAAAATTACGATAGCCGCGTTGATAGCCAGTCCCATGATGCCCAGCATCGCTATGATGACGGTAAAGCCAAATGGATAGTTGAAGACCCACACAGAGAGCAGCCCTAATCCTCCAGCTAATCCCGCCACCATAAAGATGATCGTACTTAACCTAAACGAATTGAACGACATGACGACGACCAAAATCATCAAGACCACCACAACCGAAATATTCGAAATAAGCAGACTTACAGAGCGGTCTCGTTCTGCGGACTCACCACCAAAATCGATATGATAACCCGCTGGTAAGGTATATTGGGACAAACGTTGTTGGAACTCATTAAGTACCGTTTGTGGTAGCACTCCCGCTTGGATATAGCCCTCAATGGTATTAACGCGCTCGCCATTGCGTCTGGTAATAGCGCCACGGCTGGTGGTGAGTTCAAGGTCGGCCAGTGTCGATACGCTGACACCTGTGGTATACGTATCGGAAGAAATAGGCAGACGTAAGTTGCCAAGGTGCGATAGGTTTTCGCGCTCTTCATTAGCAACACGTACACGAATAGGAATAGACTCGCTACCTTCTGTGACCGAACCGGTTTCTCGCCCGACTAACGTCGCTTGCAACATGTTGGCAAACTGGTTGAGCGTAATGCCATTGAGCTTGGCAGTATCTTCATCCACTTTTAACCAAACTTTTGGTGTACCGGGTTGCAGGGTTTCTCTGGTGTGTGTGACATGAGGCGTATTGGCAAGAATGAGACGGATATCCTCTCCTATAGATTTGAGCGTATCGAGATTCTCACCATAGACTCGTAACTCTATTGGTGCTTTAAACGGAGGACCTTGTTCTAGTTTTCTCACCAAAATTTGAGCGGAAGGGATTTCTCTGTTTAACCTCTCCTGAAGCTCTGGAATGACTTTATTAGCGGTTTGGAATGAATCCATTTTAACCATGGCTTGTGAGAAGTACGGCGCGTTGTTTTGCGTGGCTTGTAAATTGTAGTAGAACGATGGGAAGTTAGCGCCAACTAACCAATCGACTCGCTCTACACCTTCATAGGAACGAATGATGTTGTCCACAAGCTCCGTAGACGCCTCAGTCGCGTAAATACTGGCTTGTGGAGGTAAAAATACTTGTACCTCAAACATGTCTCGATCCGAAGGTGGAAAGAACTGTTCAGTCAGTTGAGAGATACTCCAATAGCCAGTAATGGGGACGGCTAAGACAAGTAGCAAAGAAATAGCAGGGTGTTTGATCGCCTGTTTTACTGAACGAGCAAAAGCATGGGTCAAAGCGGGAATGCGAAGCCCTGTATTGTACCAATGGTCTCCCGACGCGTGGCTAGGCAATAGCATAGTCGCGAACCCAGCAATGACGGTGTGTGAGAGGATATAAGAACCCACTAAAGAAAAGGACACAGTGATCGCAATCGCGCCTACAAATTCTCCGGTAGCGCCGGGCATCAGAATAATTGGAGCAAAAGCGAGAATGGTGGTGAGTGTTGAACCTAACAACGGCACCCATAGATGTGACAGTGCATTGATGGTCGCCTCTAAGCGAGCCTGACCTTTTAATCGATAGCTTTGGATGGTGTCCACCATGACCACAGCGTTATCCACCATGATTCCCAATGCGACGATAAGTCCTGTCACCGACATTTGGTTAATAGGGATGCCCGTCATTTTCATTAGTGACAGGGTAAACATTGAAGTTAGGGGCAGCGCAATAGCGACCAGCACGGCTGCTCTTACGCCTAAAGTCACAAACAGTACAATCAGAATCAGACTAAAACCGATAAGCAAGCTTTGCCCCAGATCGACCAAACGTGTCGTCGTGTAACCTTGTTGATCAAAGAGAATGTTAACCTTGATATTGCTGGGTAAATCTTGCTGAAAACGTTCAATGACCTTCATTGCTCTAGCGGTCCATTGATCAACACGTAACTCAGGCACCATTCGAGCTGCAACAATAACACCGGGTTCACCATCAATGAGTGCCATTTCACTTTCAGGTGTCTTAGCGCTGCGAGTGACGCTGGCAACATCTTCGAGTCGAATAATATGACCGTTATCGTCAACGATCAAAGGCACTTGTTTAATTCGCTCTATCGAATCCAATTCTGACTCAATTTCCAGCCCAAAGCGCGCGAAATGGTTGACTAGCTGGCCAGCAGAGTTTTTCGCGTCTGCGCCTGTTAGGCTATCACCGATGTTGATACTTGAGCGGCCAAACGCCGCGGTGTCAGCAGTCCGCAGGTTAACTTGAATCTCTTCTTTTGGCATGCCGTATTCATCGACAAACTCAGTGCCTGATAATGTTCTGAGTCTTTTAGCTAACTCTTTAGCATAACGACCTAATGTTAGAATATCGGTTTCACCAGGGCCGTCCCAAGTTAGCGCGGAAATGATGGTAAAGGCGTAGGTGTGGTCACTGTCTAAATCAGGGGCGCCTGAACCGGTTGGCAAAACAGGGGTGATGTCGGACAGTTTATCTCTTGCTTTGGACCAGACTGGCTCTGGCTCTGTAATCTCATCCTTCAGCTCTATTGTGACAATAGAGATGCCTGGCCTAGATGTTGAACTTAGTAGTTTGACTTCACTAAGCTCCCTAAGTTTGTTTTCCACTACCTCAGTAACTAAGGTTTCGACTCGCTCAGCACTTGCGCCCGGAAAGCTTGTCGTTACATTGGCAAAACGGTTCGTGATAATGGGATCTTCTGCTCTTGGTAATGACGAAAATGCGGCGAGACCGCTAACGATCAACAGAGCAGTCATTAAAATGAGTAACCGAGTATTGGTAATGATTTGAACTGCTTTCATATCACCACCTATTGATATTGAGAGCTTATTTGTACGGGTTGGCCCGGAACAACGCGGTGCAGGCCACTGGCAATGATAGACTCGCCATTGGCAAGTGAACCATTGATAAAGGCACGTTGGCTATCGGCGTATAAGACGTTCACACTGCGACGTTCTACTTTACTATCGGCGCCTATAACATAAACATTCCACACTCCTCGCAAGCCATCAATAAGTGCAGTGAGTGGAACCCAGTAACCTGGTTCGTCAATTGTTTGTTCGAATGCCAAATAAGCCAGTTCTCCCTCCAAAACATGAGCATCTTCAGGAAACTGATAGCGCAGTGACACGCTGCGTGACTTGGTGTCTACCATCGCTCCTGGGTTAAGAAGTGTGACGCCATAATGAGCATTAGAGACTCGCACATCAGGAGAAGTCAGTTGGGTGACGCGTTCAAGCTGTTGAGCTGGAATACCAATAAAGGCTTCTTTACCGGCACTGGCGAGCAGTACTAAGGTTGGTGTTCCGACGTTGACAACATCCCCAAGAGAGACATGTCTCTTGGCAATAACGCCTGAATAAGGGGCAAGGATGGTCGACTTTTCTTGTTTTAGCTTATTTGCGTTCCACGCGGCTTGTAGCCTCACAAGATTGGCTTGCAATACGCCTTCTTGGCTTGTGAGGGCGTCGATTTCGGCCTCCGCACTGAAGCCTTTTGACTTAAGAGACTGTTGACGTTTTAGATTGGCTTCAACCAGTTTTAGCTGGGCTCGCACTTCATTATTTTGTGCCCTTAACTGGTTAGCTTCGGTGACCAATAAATCCGTATCGAGTCTAATGAGTGGTTCGCCTTTTTCTACGACATCACCCACATCGACAAATAACGCATCCACTTTGCCAGATAGCTCAAAGCCAAGATTAGCTTGTTGACCTGCTTTTACTGTACCGACGTATTCCCTTTGAACCTTGTATGAAGGGCTTAACGTAATTTCAGTGGTGGAAACAGTCAAAGGCTCGACCGTCTCTACCTCTGGTTGCTCTGATTTTTGACAACCTTGTAGCAAAATCAGAATTGCTAGTGCTGATGCTTTTGTTAGTAATTGCTTTGTTTGCATCATAGACATCCTATAAACCTAACCTATTGGTCATAGAATAATCACAATCAAACTAGACTGTCTAGTTTGATTGTGTTAAAAATTAGTTATTCCAAAGGTTGCTACTGGTATTGTGAGCATGATCCAAAAAAGTGAACAGAAGAGACTACAGATATTAAAAGCGGCGGGTGAGTTGTTTTGCGAACATGGCTACAAGGTGAGCATGGATCAGATCGCTAAACTAGCTGACGTCTCAAAGCAAACGGTCTATTCTCATTTCAAAACTAAAGACCAGCTGTTTGAAACCTGCATTCAATATCGATGTGAGCAGCGCGCGATTGATGAATCGGCGTTAAGTTTGGATAGTCCGATCAAGCCTACTTTGGTGGAGTTTGGTGTTCGCTTTCAGAACATGCATCTTGAAGAGCAAGTTCTGCAAACGTTTCGAAATGCAGTAGGGCAGGTGAAGTCTCACCCTCAAATATCTGCACTCTATTTGCAATCTGGACCTCAAAAAACACTTCATGTTCTAGCCCATTATCTTCAACGTCATCATGAAAAAGGTACGATTTCTCTTCCCAACGACTCAGAAAATGCAGCGATGCAACTTCTACTGATGTTCCATGGAAAAGCCGCTTACTGGGCGTTTTTAGGTGAGAGTGGAGTGCAAACTGAAGCACAGCGCAAACAATATATAGAAGAGTGCGTTACGCTATTTCTATTGGGTTGCTAACCGACGATAAGTGGTGATTGGCATTTTCGGTTTTACGTTGCTGAAATATATGAATAATCGACTCATTAAGCCAGTTGACTAGCGCACTATTTTGGTGGCGACTGTGAAAATAGGACAATGCAGGATACTGCGCTTCAGGTAATACTTGGTCAGGACTTAGCATGACTAAATTTGGGTAGTTATGTATCGGGAAGCAGTTGGTGGTTCCCATAAACATATCCGATTGCTGCACAACATCAATAAGTGCAACTGGGTATTCGGAACTAAACCCCACTTCTAGTGGATACCCCAGGCGTTTGAAGATTTCAACGGTAGGGCTTGTATATTTACTGTAGTTACTGACGATTAGTCGTGCCAATGGATACTTCGACATAGACTCAACCGTTACCTTTTTCTTAGTAATCGGGTGCTCTTTTCTAACGAGTAAGCAAGCGTTAATCTCACCAATTGTTCGCTTTTCCATGAAAGGGTAGCTGTCGGTTAATTCAGCATTGATCCCTAGTAGTATTTCTCCCTTTTCGATAGCGGTTACTGTTTGATCATTCCACGATGCAATATGGATTCGTAGGCCTGGAGCATGTTCACGAAAATAGCGATACAATTCACCAGAAATGGAGAAAACAAAGCTCGAAGAGAGGGCAATGGTAATGTCTTGGTCTAACTGAGCCGGGTCAAAGACATCACTATCATTGACGACATTTTCAATATCGTACAATAGAGGAAGTAACGAGCTCGATAGCTGCTCAGAAAATGGAGTTGGAGCTAAGCCTGATTTCACTTTAACGAATAATGGGTCATCAAATTGATGACGCAATTTTTGTAGTGATTGACTGACAGCTGGTTGAGATACGTACAAACGTTCCGCCGCTTTACGCATGTTTTTCTCTTCGTAAAGCACCTTGAACACTCGAAGAAGATTAAGATCGAGATTGGCAAAACGGTCTTTCGGCACTGTATTACTCGGTTTTATGGATGACATGGGAATGTTAGCACTTGCAATGTTAGAAATACGTCAAAAGCCAACGTGGAATCACATTGGCTTGGTATAGGTGGTTTAACTGCCTGTTATCTATTAGGTTAGAATTTGTAACCAACCGTAAATGATAGGTAGTCTGCGTCAAGATCACCATACATTGGTAGATCGACGCGAAGATCTGCGTATAAGCCCATGTCAAGTTGGCCACGCACGCCAGCACCGAGATAGACACTTGAGTCATTGCCCGTTATTTTGCCATAGTTCGATGTATTGATTTCATCACCTAGGAAAGCAAGACCAACTACACCGTAAGGTTTAATCCACCCTTGACCAAGGTCAAAGGCGTAACCAATATCAGTATCAATTTTTAAGGTGCGAGCTTTGTAATCCAATGTTTCATCGTAGAATGGAACGTAAACATCATCCTGGTTCCAAGCATAAGACACGTTGATACCAAAGATTTGGTTGAAATCATAACCGTATTCAACTTTGACGCCTGTGCCTAAATTCCAGCTTCCCAGTGAGTCACTAAATTCTAGGCTTGAAGCACCTATACCAACACGATGACCACTAAAATCTGTATTTGCAAATGCGCCAGTTGAGATTGCTGCGATAGCGGTGGCAAGAACTAACTTTTTCATTACTAACCCTTAATTGTAAAAGCAATCCTGCTTGTGGTTTGCATTCCGTGCTCTGTTTCGATGAGGGCTAGTGTAATGATTGGTTAAAAAGACACTAATCATCAGTTATTAATAGTCTGATAACTCCTGCTTATGACCCCACTGTTAAATAGTCCTTGACCTCAAGCTAACTTGAGGAATTACGCTAAGATCCAATCACTAACAGAAGGAATAATACGATGAATGGATATATCGAGCATGCCAACATTACGCTAGTTAACCCTAGGAAAACGATAGAGTTTTTATTAGCAGCATTACCAGACTGGCGGATTAGAGGTCAAGGAAAAATGGAAGAATGGTATGGCAAGGAAGTGGAGTGGTTTCATGTCGGAGATGATCGCTCTTACATCGCAGTCCAATCGGGAGGTGATGGTCGAATAGCAGATTGGAACAACCATTGGACAGGCGTAAAACACATAGGAATCGTCGTAGATGACCTTGACGAAACAGTTGAACGGCTAAAAATCGCAGGTTATGAATTGGATCATTGGGGAGGAGAGCATCCCCATCGTCGTAGTGCTTATTACGTGGAGGATCATAATATGCAGTTTGAGTTTGTCGAATATTCCTCAAACAACAGTTCGGAACGAAATGACTATAGTATTTGATAATGTCCTATGAGTATTATCAATATGTCGGGGATTCGATGGGGGCTTAGCTAATGTATTGATATAAATGAAATTTCCACTTTTTGATTCTAATTGTTCATAGGTGGAGTGATGAAGGTTTAGATCTACGAATAGCTGTCATTTGTTGAAGTTTAAAACTTGAACTAACGTGTTCTTATCAATGCTACACAAGAGAACCTGTTATGACTGATAAAAAAGAAATCACTAGTGATGTAGAAAAACAGCGTCAAGAATTGATGGCGAGATTGAAAGGTGCTCAAAACCAGATGAAAAACTCCGGTTCTGATAAAAGCAACGCTTCAGGCTTCCTAGATGTGATGATCAAAAGCACCGGAACTTTTGAAAAACAGTAGTAAACGTATGCCCAAACCATCGTTTGGGCGTACTTTAGTGGTTACCCTAATGACCGGCATCTAACAGCACTATTAATAACCTTCACGCTGTATTCATTGTTCTGAGAATTCTTCACTGTCAATCCTCACATACCTTGTTACCGTAAAAGTTCATACAATGGACTGCGATAACACTATGGATTTATGGATAAAACTAGAATACCTTGCCTTACAAATTTGGGCGATTTTTGTCATTAGGGCGCTACTATTTGACCAATAGTTTGGTGGCAATTAGCCAACTTGAGTCATTTCGTTAAGCGTAAAACTCTCAACGGCGCCGTCGGTTGCGGCTTTGTATTGAGCAATATGTGGTGCGGCTAAGTGTGCCATTAACAGCTCGCGCGACTCCCAGTTTTCGTAAAATACAAAGTGCGCAGGGTTTTCATTATCTTGGTGTAAGTCGTAGTTGATACAACCTTGTTCTTTACGTGTGATATCAATGAGTTTAAGAAGCTCTGATTTCACAAGTTCAATCTGATCAGGTTTTGCAATGATGTTAGCGACGATAGTCAGCTTTGCCATGGTATTTCCTCGTTAGAATGGATCTTTTGGTTGGTGATAACTGGATAACAACATCTTATCTTGGCTTAAATAAAACAAAAATAATGAGAGATTTGAAAGATTATCAAACCATCATTGATAATCGACGTGTTTCTGGAGTCGAACCGCTTCGGCACTCACAAGTATTCAAACAATTCAGTTAAAGCGATGTGAGCGGCGCAGATGGACTCATATACGCTCTACCAACTTCTGCAATGTTGCAATCAAAGTTCTTTGTTCTTCATCTTCAAGCCCGGCTAGCAACGCTTGATTGACTTCGACCGGTAGGTGAATGACTTCTTCCTTAAGGGCTTTCCCTTTGTCTGTCAAAAAGATCCTGAAGGAGCGACGACTTTCTGGGTCGGCACGTCGCTCGACCAATTCTAGAGCTTCTAATTTGTCGAGTGTTCTAGTCGTTGTTGAGCTCTCTACCTTGGACATTTGCGCAATCTCTCGTTGAGTGACGCCCTCCTTTTCCCACAAACACATTAGAGTTGGCCATAACGCTAGCGTCAGTCCCTTTTCTCGCAATCTCTTATCAAACTCTTTTGATGCATGATTTGCCACAACATTTAATAGCCAACCAAAGCTGGTTTGGCGTTCGAATTCTGTCTTCATTTTTACACCATTGAAAAAGCAACTATTGTCATCGTAACTAATATTGAGATGATTAGCACTAACAACGCTTTAAAGTTGCTCGATAAAGAAGGAGATAGTGCATCTGCGTTGAGTATCTGTTGCCCTGTGAACATAGACATAAGCAGACTTTTGCCACGTAGTTTGTAGATAACAATAGCTCCAACGTGCAGCGCGACCATGATTGGTAACATGTCAGCGAATAATGCGTGAGTGGTGTCTGCAATGTCATAAAGAGGCTCGGGAATAAAAATGCCGATACTCTCCAAACCATCAAACATTCCAGCTAAAAGCATGCCGGTAACACACTGAATGAGTAATGTACCGATCATTGCAACAACCATGACTGCACCTAGCGGGTTATGCCCAACATATGAGATTGCCTTACCGAATGTATATCGGACAATTACTTTTGGATGCTTAAGAAAAGAACGGAATCGGCTACTTTCACTACCAATAAAACCCCATATCACGCGCCAAAGTAGTAATGTAAATAAAACTAGTCCCAATTGGATATGGGGCCCTTGATTACTAAAGCCAGTGAATACTAGTCCCGCAAAAACAAGGGCTTGAATCCAGTGGTAGAGTCGAGTCGCAAGATCCCAAACTTTAACTTTTTGCATAATTTGATCCTCTAGTCTTAAACAGTTGACATTAATTTACACAGCAACTGTTGCGTATGCAATAATTGTTGTGTAAATTAAATGCGTCAACAACAATATACAAAGCAGGTGGAGGAAATATGTTCACTCATCATTCGACGACCAAATTAGTATTCTTGCTCGCACTATCGACAGGTATTTCATCTCTAGCGTATTCCGCTCCGGACTCAGCAACATTAGACATCATAGACGCTCGGCAAAAAGCCTTTACAGCCCTTGAGTCACAAACTAAGGCCGTTAATAAAACGCTCGATGGTAGTGATACCGACTGGCAGACTTTGTTAGAAGCGAGCGAGCAACTTGTGGCTAACAGTGATGCGTTAAACGGTGCCTTTGTTTTAGGGACTCAAGAAGGAAGTAAAGCGAAAGAAAGCGTGTGGAGTAAGCCAGAAAAATTCAATCGATTAATGCAACAGATGCAACAAGGCTATCAGCAGGTGGCGCTTGGTGCGCAAAATCAATCTATTGCAGAAGTCGAGAAGGGGCTAAAGGCTGCGGAATCTACGTGTAAAAGTTGTCACCGCAGCTATCGCTCACGTTGGTAAGAAGTATCATTTGAATTAGAAGGTAAAGTCATGAGAAAAATAATCAAAAATCTATTTGTTATCGGTGCACTTCTTGTAGGGGCTAGCTCTGCTTATGCGTACGATTATGGCGTAGAGTTGAAGTGGAACACTGATGATATCGCACAAGTACTTAAGACGATGCCGGAACAGCGAGCATCATTTAAGAAGCTGGTGGATAACGGAAAAAT
The DNA here is from genome assembly GCF_013364395.1 of Vibrio mediterranei. Classification (NCBI taxonomy): domain Bacteria; kingdom Pseudomonadati; phylum Pseudomonadota; class Gammaproteobacteria; order Vibrionales; family Vibrionaceae; genus Vibrio; species Vibrio mediterranei. Next base: position 293,851 of record NZ_JABXGK010000008.1, read on the forward strand.
CAAAGACATGTTTGTCGAAAATAGCCAAGTAGGCGGACAGAAAACACAGCTACTAAAATTCGTTATGGAAGCAGAAAGCGAGCAATCGGTGCGTGACCAGCTAGCAAGTTTACCTTTGTACCAACAAGATTTGGTAAGAATAAACCACATTCAGTTGTTAGGATCAAAGTGGTTAGACAACACACCGAAAGCGAATAATTTTGGCCTCACCTTCATTTGGAAGTCTGGGGTAGAGCCTTTGGAAATTGACCGAGTATTGGGCATTGATTTACAGCGAGTGATAGCACTTAATCAAGTTGGCACGGTAACCTCGTCGTACATCAATACTCAGAATTTAGAGAGTGGTGTTGTCAGGCCCACTTATTTGGTGGCGGTGCTTGCCAAAGATGCCGCACATGCTTTGGAAATGAGTAAGCAATTTGAGGCGGTGACAATGGGCTACGCCGACGTGCAAGTAGAGCCTCTGGGTCACAAGCTAGATATGAGTAAATTGTAAAACACAAAGTGCTGCAATCAAGTTTCGGTTGCGGCCTACCTTTCTATTCCACTGGCCTGCATAACCTTATACTATCCATAGAGTTTATTCAGATTGAAGTAGGATAAGACATGACGACAAAGTCACTTTTTGTGTTTGATATGGATGGCGTACTTATTGAGTCAGAACCTTTTTGGCGAAAGGCGCAGATTGAAGTGTTAGCTAATTACGGAGCGAGCGCCACGATTGACGACTGCATTGAAAACACTATGGGAAAACGACTTGACGATATCGCTGCTACATGGATTCAAATGTTTAACTTGAGTGTGGATGCTAAGGTGTTGGAATCAGAGATAATGCAAAGAGTAGTTGCACTTGTCGAACAGGAAGGCGAGGCGATAGAGGGTATTCCGACACTGATTTCAGACTTAAAACAAAGAGGCTTTCGCCTCGCTCTAGCCAGCTCTTCTGCTTATCCAATTATTCATGCGGTGACTGAAAAACTAGGTATACAAGACAGCTTTGACTTGATGTTAAGCGCAGAAGACGTACCAAATGGTAAACCAGCTCCCGATGTCTATTTGGAAGTTTGTCAGCGATTAGATGTTCCAGTGGAGCAGGCATTCGCATTAGAAGACAGCCTAACAGGTGTGAAAGCCGCTGTTGCGGCGCAGCTAACCACCATTGCTATGCCTTTTGAAAATAACCCTGCGTTTTCAATTGCGGATTGTGTCGTGGAGTCGGTGCAGGATGTAATAACAATGGTTGATAGTCATGCCGTGGCATGAGAAAACGAGCCAATAGATGTAAAAATGTGAGTTGCTAAGAGGCAACTCACGGAAACTCTTACTTTTCTATATTTGTCATCACTTTATGTTTTTTAGATAATCAACACAGGCTAATTTTGCTCTATCATTGACTTCGATAGATTCGTTTGCTCTCAGCTCTAGGTAGATTAATACGCAATGTTCAAGTGCAGACTTCAACGATTCCTTTTCTGGTAACGCTACAGTTTTTTCTAGTTTCTTAGCAAACTCTGGTAGCCTTTTTTCTATGGTACGTACGCCAGATGGCGTTAAACCCGCTTGCTTGAGGGCAAGGGGGGACAGAGCATGAAAACGCAGAAAAGAGAGAAACTCTAACGTTTCAAAATATTCACCTCGAGCTATTTTCGTTGCAGCATAATGCGTCCAAATCCAGATGCGATCCTCGATCCATTGTGGGTCAGGTTGAGGGTAGCTTGGTTTGGCAGTGGCAAACACATCGCTCAACATGCTGTCTTTTTCCCAAAGAACTTGAGTATCATCGACTCGTACTGCAGCATCAGGTAGTGAAACAAACTTGAAGTCGACGTGAACAAGTTCCAATTCACCGAATACAGACACAATGAGTCTGGGTTCACCCACATGTTCACCGGTAAAGGCTGCTAGCATATCGTCAAATTGACTTAGTATATCGAAGCGTTGTGCCATAACTTCTTGATAGTATTTAGGTTCGATAGCAATAACAAAGTCTAAGTCGCTATATTGGTCCATAGTGTCAGACGCGTAAGAGCCACTGCAACCAATGCCGCAAAATCGAGGATCCTGAGAGAGTACACTGACGATTTGTTCAAGTTGTGCACGATGAGCGGAAGGAAGTGATTTCGGAAACTTCATATTTTACCTTCTAAGATAGGTTGGTGAGTGCAACTGCTGGTGCGGTAAAATTTATGCAGCATTACAGGATATCAACTTATGACTTACTATCAAGCTTTATTAGGATGCTTGTTAGTTTCAAGTGCCGACTAATATAGAACTATCTGACACAGAGGTTCGCAAAAGGGTTGGTCAAAGTGTTGATCAACGACACGCACTTTGTAAAAGCTATGCTAGCTATGATGTGAAAAAGGAATGACAAACTTCATTCCTTTAGAAGATCTTTAAATCAAACGCAATGCTCAAACTATAAGAAGCAGGTCGCCGAAATCTTGTTTCCAGCCGGATCTCTTAGGTATGCCATATAGAGTTTACGTTCATCGGTATCTCTGATTCCAGGTGGATCTTCACAGGCGATCCCACCATTTCTAACTCCGACCTCATGCCATATGTCAACCTGTTCTGGCGAGGTTGCAAGAAATCCGATAGTCATGCCATTGCCGTGAGATGCTAGTTGACCATCAATTGGTGTCGTAAGACCTAGTACCCCCGTTGGACTGAAATACATACAGCGCCCTTTTGCGTCTAGTACCCCTTCACCGTATCCTAAAACGGACATAGTTGAGTCATAAAACGCCTTGGAAGCTGGGATATCGTTGGCGCCTAAAAATACGTGGCTATACAAAATAAATCTCCTTTACCGCTATTTCCATTAAACCTTATAGCAAATATCGATTGAAAATAGATCGACAAAGTTATGTTGCAGTTTGCGTATCAAGCCACGTGATGGTTTGTAGTTACATTAACTGCTCACGTTGTTGAGCCGGTGAAAGCCCATTCCAAGAGGTGTAAGCCCGAATAAATGAGTTGCATTCTTGGAAGCCTAATAAAAAAGAAATCTCACTCACAGGGAGCTCGGATTTAATGAGGTAATCTTTCGCCAAGCTTTGCCGAACCTCTTGAAGTAACTCTTGAAAAGTCAGATTTTCATGGGACAGTTTGCGCTGCAATGTTCGTTTGCTCATGGCCAGTTCACGAGCAACATAATCGATACTGCTTTGCCCCTGAGGTAGTGCATCGAGCAGGACTTTCTTCACGTGATCGACAACGTTTTGTTTGCCAACGGTTTCGCTGAGCTGTTTTTGCAACTCACTATCAAAGCACTTTAACATCAACTGATTACGGGTCAAAAATGGCGTATTTGCATCTTTAGAGCTGAAACGGATACTGGTGTTGCTGCCTAGGGTAATAGGGCAACCAAAATAGCTTTCGTACTGATCCAAGTTGTCTGGAAGTGCAGGGAGCTCAACGCGCAGTGGTGCAATATTCTGGCGCGTTGCTAGACGCGTTAGTTGAGTGAAGAAAATAAGCTCCGAGAGATTCAGGCAAAGTGGTAATGGCGCTTCAAATCCGTAGCAGCTAATGAGTAACTCCGTATATTCATCATTGGTATCAATATCCAATACCATTGGGCCAATAAGGGGTTTGTATTCCTGAAGACGTTTTGCTGCTGCATTAAGGTTAGGTGTGCATATGGCGGCATAGATAGGGACATCGAAGAACTCCAGGCTCATCACTTTGGCAAATTCTAACGGCATATCTCGCCCGTGTGCTGCGAGATCAACACCATGCCACAATTGGAAGTATTGAGACGGGGAAAGCTGTACTTTTTCTTGTGCGAATAGCCCTTTGGGCAGTTTCGCGTAAGCAAGTACTTCCTCTATGTTTAGATCTAGGTCGTTGAACATCAGTTTCCAGTTTGGTGGAATAACGAACTTATTGGCTCTCTTCATTTCAATACTTCTATTTAGGTGAGGTAATGTGATGTTATTTGCGGTTTTTCTCCATCGCTTTGCGCGAAATTTTCAGTACCATCTTACGGGGAAGGAAAGGAACAATCCAATTCAGCATGAACTTCAAACCTGGCTCATTGAATGCAATCAGTTCGCCATTTTCCATTGCTTGATAGCCACACTCAGCAACGGAACGCGGTGTTTTCGCGTTCTTCCAAACATCCACACCTTCGAGATTTCCTGCTTCAACAAACCCTGTCGCGACTGCACCTGGACATAAGGCTGTAACGGAGATGTTGTGTTCCTTTACTTCTTCAGCGACCGCTTGGCTAAAAGAGGTCACGTATGCTTTTGTTGCGTAGTAAACGGCTTGCAAAGGACCGGGTATGAAAGAGGCTGTGGACGAAACATTAAGTATCTTACCCTTGTTTCGTTCTACCATGCCTTTTAAATAAAGGTGGGTGAGGTTAGTCAAGGTAACCATGTTTACTTGCATCATTGCTTGCTCATCTTCAAGAGTACGTTCATGAAAATGACCATGACCACCGAAGCCTGCATTATTAATCAGTATATCGATTTGGATCCCAGCCGCTTCCGTTTGTGCAAACAACGAGTGCGCAGAGTCAAGCTTGGCTAAGTCGGCGGGTAGAACGGTAACGTTAATGCCAAATTGGCTTTCAAGCTCAGCTTTCAATGCTTCGAGTTTCGCTTGAGAACGAGCGACTAAAACTAAGTCACCACCTTTTTGCGCGTGGACTTTAGCCAGTTCAAGTCCGATGCCACTTGATGCGCCAGTAATAAGTGCTGTGTTCGCCATGATGAATCTCTCCCAGTGTTAGGTTAACGATGAAAGTGTCATTGTTTGATGGAGAGATTATAGGTCTACAAATGGTGCCACCTCATATCAGATCACGCCATTGTGAATTCCGATCATGCCAAAGTTAAATGCACACAAGGTTTGCGCACATCTAACAGTTTATAGATAGAATGATAAATTAATTAATATCAATAACTTGATAGCCATCAATGGTTCTGAAGATGTCAAACTGCTTGTAAGTAGTGTTGGCGAAATCAATAGTATCGATATCGACTTTGCGAATCTGTTGGTTGTCGTAGGTACGGAAGTAATAGTCTTTGTTGTTAATATCAGTGACATTCGAATAGCCGGTCATTTGTGGATTTTCGGGATCGAAGTGTCGCCAATACAGGGTCCCTTGCACCACATCAACACTATTGATCATTGACCATGCACGGTTAACTGCATCAAAGTCAGTAACGATTCTGGTGCTATCTTGAGTCGCGTTTAATGCCACCATTTGTTGGAAACGTCCAGTGGGTGAGCGGTCAAAACCTTTAAAGGTCTCTTCTGCAAACTGTACTTTTGCATCATCATAACCTTTACCATCAAGCATCATCTGCGCCAGTTCTACTTGAACAGGATAGACTGGATCATTGGTCATGACGCCGAGATCGTTTTCGTAAATCTCGGCTATGCCATCGCCTTGAGTATGTTCCACTACGACCTTACGCTCACCATCGTTGATTGCAAGATGTACCCCTATAGCGCCGACCCCTGCCATTTTACCAAGATGCACTTTCAGATTATGAAGTATCGTGACTGCTTCATCGGTTGAACGTGCGTTACCAAGAATGTAAGCCCCAAGTGCGATCTGTGAAATATCACCCTTACCTGCTGGTAGATAATCCGCAGCTCCGAGTGCTAGTGCCTCAACCGAAACACCATGCTCATTAATGCCTGAAGACACCATATCTTCTTGACCATGTTGCATCCCAACAAAGCCATATTTAGCCGTAAACTCAGCGAACTCATGCCCTCTTGGAACGACTGTGAGCATCTCATGAGCTTCAAATGGCAATTCCATAGTGCGAGCTACAAAGGATTTATCATTAGCTTCAAAAGTTGCATAGGTGCATGCATCTGCGGTACCAACAATTACCCCACTGGTTGTTGCGGTTAGTAACAGTGTAAGAATTGACTTTTTCATTTGTTCGCTCCGAATCTTTGATAGATAACATCCTTGCCTAAAGAAGTACCTACTTGGTTTGAATGACAATCTAAAGTGAGCAACTAATGGATTCAAAATAGGAACCATTGTTATAACCAATAGATGGAGCGTTGGTAGGGGGGCTAATTAGGAGGAGATTAATGAAAAAACCCGCCTCGCAGCGGGGTTGGTCAAAGAGCTTGATTATGAACTTATCAGGACCATAAGTTACCAATAGTGAGCCTGTGAAGTCTCAATTAAACAGGCTCTAGGTACGTCGCTGGTATGGTGATAACCGAAAGACAGTACCATTCCCTTGATATTGGTAAAGGGAGTAGTCAGCAAAGAAGCGGAGCACGATGCTTTTTGCTGACCACAAACTTAGCTTAAAGCTTAATTTGGAAGCTTCTAGCCTGACACGGTTTCAGCGATCCGAAGGATTGCATCTCAATGTTAGTATCTCGAATTCGTTCGTCCATACTGACCTCTCTCCAAGAGGTAACTGATTCTTTGAATGCGATATTGTCTTCAATGCTTGCAGTTTCTGATGGGTTGTAGACTCGGAGAATCAATGCATCTTCATCTTCTGCTTTCTTAAGCACACTCAGAACGGCCCCTTTTTGATTCTTATTGAGCAAGGAGTAAGTCAGCGGTTTGTTTTGCTCGCCCACATTCAACTTCATCGCGTTATAAGGAATTTTGTTGTAGCACTGTATTGGCGTTACATTGTCACGTGATTCTGCCATGATGTTGGCATCTATGTGGTTGCCAGCAAAACCAAACAGCGCAAACTCACACACGATCTTGCCGCGAGTTTGAGAATCTGGTGTTGGGATCTTGATACCAGATGGTCGGCCTGGTCGAAGAAGAAGGTTCTCCTTCCCAAGGACCCCAACACCACGGAATAGCGTGAGCGCGAAAGTATCACGTTGCGCGTTACCTTGACTGGAAATGACTTCGAATTCACGCAGACCATTGCTCATTAGTGCCACACCGCCCGTGTTGTTCTCAACCGCTGCGAAGTTCATCAATTGATAAACGGGTACGGGTGCTTCTTTCCAGCCTTCTTGCTCCCAAACATCCATCGCAGGATCGTTCGTCGGGCGCGTTATGAGACCAAACTGATTATCGGCAACGACAGTTTCAGATACGAATGGTGTTGGAACGAGAACTCGAACACGGTGATCGTCGGCTTGGTTGTCCATTTCCATGCGGACTTCAATACGGCGAGAGCCCTGTTTTAGAACCACTTGGCAGTCCACATCAACAAATCCGTTTTGGCCTGAACGCGCTTCGCGCTCTTCAAGGTTTGCAGGTACGTTCATGCGAGTCTTGATCGTTGCGACAGACTGGAAGCCTTCATGTTTGATGCTGGTTTCAACATCAAACTCGTCGGAATACAGCAGCCATTCTTGGCGAGAAGGTGAGTAATCGTACTCGTCGCCATCGTCAGAGCCATCCTCGACACGCAATACTTGGTCGAACGTCATCTGAGTGTCTTTATCCAGCACAGTCAACGTACCGTTGTTGTTGACTGTGATTTGGTAGAACTCATTTTCAAGTATATCGGCGCTTGAATGAATCGCTTTTTGTGCCCCGTCTTGGTTACCTTGGATGTGAAGCGTCGTGTACCCCATTGCCGGTACAGAATATTTAATCTGGATATCGTACTCAATAAATGGGTCGTAGTTTCCATAGTGAACAATTTGGCGGTCAATTTTGCCAGGGTCGATAACACGTTGTTCTCGGATAAAGTATTCGACCGCGTTGCCCTCATCATCAAACAGGTTGAACTTGTCAGCTCGAATGGTGATGGTTGTATTGATCACTTCTTCACGCTCGTATGGTGACAGGTTAAAGAACGCAAGTTTGTCACATCCTTCACGAGCAGGCATATGGTCAACAATCTTACGTTTGTAGAAATTGATCAGGTTGGTCGCCATATCATCCGCTAGGATGTAACGGTTTAAAATTTCAGCGTGAACTTTATCTGAGCAGCAGCAGCCAATAGAGTCGTGAGCATGGTTCTTCATACTCTCTTTCCACATTTTTTCGATAAGACCATGGTGGTATTCAAACCCAAGAGTCCAAGCGATGGAAGCGAGCGGCTCAAGGATATTAACGATCTTGTTTTCTACCTCTGCGTGGATAAGCTTGATGTCCATGCGAGTTGAAGAAATGGTGCGGTGAACACGCATGTACTTACCGTCGTTAAACTCACCTTTGATGGTATCTAGGTTGTCACGCTCTTCGCGGATTCGATCAAACACCTCTTCAAAGCGGCTCATAACGAACTCACGATCTGGGTAGATTTCACGTAGCTTGTCCATCACCTCAAAGATGTCTTTTTGGATTGGCATCTGATCGTGACCGTTTGGCAATAGGATGTCTTTGGTCACAGATGGCTTTTCAAGCACGGGGAAGTATTTATCGAGACGCGCACGCAGACCTTCTTCGTCTTGTGGTAGGTATTTACCAATCGCATAGCCAAGAGGCAGCACCTGCGCCATGACTTCTGAGCCGTCGTTTGATTGCCACAAGAATTCGGTTTTGTCGGTACCGTGGCGCTCAGAACAGCCGCGCCAGAACATGGCAGTGTCGATGTCGAAACCGTTATAGATCATTGGCAATTGAGAGCTCATTGAGAAAGAGTCTGGCAGATAACCAATCTTCATTGGTTCGCCAAGAGCAAGGCAGTCGCGTAATCCATAAAGCATGTTGCGTACAATAGACTCACCAGAGACTTGCATGGTGTCGGTTTGCGAGTACCAAGGACCAACAATTAACTTACCTGCCTCAACGAGCGCTTTTACTCGCTGCTTGTTTTCTGGTTTGATGGCAAAGTAATCTTCAATAACGGCAGTTTGGCCATCGAGTACGTAGTATTTGTACTCAGGGTCTGTTTCCAGACGTTGCATGATTTCTTCCATATTATTCACCAGTAGAATTCGAGATTCTTCGGTGGTGAAATACCATTCACGGTCCCAGTGCATGTGAGGAGTGATATGAACGCGAGATGTAGTCATTGTGTTAACCTTTGGACTGCTTTGCAGTGAGTTTAAATTCTTTAATATCAAGGGATTGATCGTTACTAGTTGCTGATTGAGGGCACAGAGAATCTGTGCCCTTCAGCTTATTGATTAATAATTTTGATTAGTTTTGCGTGGCTACCTGAGCTTCAAATTTGCCCTTTTTTACGGCATGCGCTCTCCACGCTAGTAAGGTAACGGTTGAGATAGCGGTACCTATTAAGGCTGCGCCGAACCATATTGCGGCTGCCATAAAGCTACCAATACCGGCATCGTGCAGCAGGAAGATTGAGAAGATACCTGCTCCTGGAGTCGATAGACCGATACCTGCTGCACCAATCATGGCACCTGTAACGATGGAACCGAGTAGGAATGAGCCGATAACACGGATAGGATCTTCAATTGCCATCGGAATAGCACCTTCAGTGATACCTGCTAGACCAAGTAACCAGGTTGATTTTCCGGTTTCAATTTCGAAATCTTTGAATAGACGCGGAGCAAGCATGGTCGATGCTGTTACGGTGAAAGCTGAGACCATTTTCACTGAGCCGAAGATAGCGTATGGACCGTAAACACCATTCGCCATCGCACCAAGACAGAATGCATATGCCGCTTTGTTTACTGGACCACCTAAGTCGAATGACACGAAACAGCCGATCACTGCGCCCAGAAGTAGAGCGTTTGTGCCAGACATGCCGTTTAGCCAGTCCGTCAGGCCTTGGTTAAGCCATGCAACAGGTTTACCGATAACAAACAGCATTAATGAACCTGCAACCAAAGTGCCAATAACTGGATATAAGTAGAAGGTTAAGAAGCCGTTGAAGGCAGGGCTAAGGCGAACATTCTCTTTCACCCAACGCATTACATAACCCGCAATCAGACCACCAACTACGCCACCTAAGAAGCCTGAACCGATTAGGTTGGCAGCGATACCTGCAGCAAAACCGGGACCAAGCGCTGGTTTATCAGCAAGCGAGTAAGCGGTGTAAGCGGCAAGTACAGGAACCATTAGGGTGCCAAGCAGACCGCCGCCAAGCTTACGATACATCCATAGCCACGAACCATCGGTTGCATACAATTCTTGCAGATCGAAAATTTGGGCAATAAGAACGGCCACTGCCAGAACTGTACCGCCAGCCACAATAAGAGGAACGGCATAAGAGATACCCGAGAGCAGTGCTTGTTTTAGCTCTGTTTTCAGCGGTAGTTTTTTCGGTTTATCGTCTGTTGCGATAGTACGCTCAGCACCAGCACTGTTCTTACCTGCTTCAATCGCGTCGTTCAGAATACGTTCTGCGTGTTTGATTGGCTCTGCCACTGGCACTTCAACACGTGGGATACCATTAAAGCGTTCAACTTCTTTGATTGCGACTTCTGCTGCAAACACAACAGCCGTGGCTTTGTTCAACTGTTCTGCAGTCAAACGGTCTTCAATCCCGTTCGCACCTTGTTTCTCAACATAGACCTTGTAGCCTAGCTTTTTACCTGTCTTTTCAAGGTACTCGGCTGCCATGTAGGTATGAGCAATACCAGCAGGGCAGGCGGTTACACAAACAACGGTTGGTGCATTTGTATCTAAGTTGTCTTGTTCTTCGGCAGTGTTGTCTTTCCCAGTCAATAAATCCAGAATTTGTTCTGAAGTTGTAGCATTGAGGACCGCGTGGCGCACATCGTCGTCAACCAGTGTAGTGGTCAGTTCGGTAAGCAGGTGCATATGTGTTGAGCCTGCCTCTGCATTTGGAATCGCAATTAAGAAGATGAGATTAACGTCTTCATCTTCATCAAGTCCTTGCCATTTGAGATCTTTTGAAAGGGTGGCGACTGCGAAAGCGGCTTCTTTCACCGCGTCAGTTTTCCCATGTGGTACCGCTAAGCCTTCACCTAGCGCTGTTGGGCCTTGAGCTTCACGCTCGAATACAGCCTTTAAATATTCTTCCTTATTGTACAACTTGCCTTGTTGGTGTAATTGTTCGGCAAGGGCTTCAATCGCTGCATCACGACTTTCAAATGTCGTTTGTAGGTTTATCAGCGATGGGTTGGTAAGAGATGTTAGGTTCATAACTTTTGTCCCATTGTTACATTCATCTATTGTTGTCCTGTCAACAATGAGTGAATAATACCTATTTGATACAAATGATCCATGATCAAGATCTCATTTATCTGGAAATATGTATTGTTGTTGTATTTAAATTTAAGTTTTTTGTAGTAACAACTGCTTGTCATTAGTCTATCAATTCGTATCATGTTGGTTAAATATAGTTAATGTTGAGTGCTCCGACTCAATTGACGCCGTAATCAGGTAGTAGAGGTTAGTATGGCGAGATTACCGATGTATCGCAGAATTGCCGATGCGATCCGCGAAAAAATTAGTAGTGGAGAATATAAAGTGGGGGAAGCATTGCCCACTGAAGCTCAGTTGCGTGAAGAGTTTTCTGTGAGTCGGGTGACTGTCAGGCAGGCTATCAAGTTATTGGTAGAGAACCAGGAGCTAGAGAGTATTCAAGGTAGCGGTACATATGTAAAAGAAAACCGTGTTAATTACGATATATACCAACAAACCAGTTTTGCTGAGAAATGGGCTCACTTACAAGGTGTGACTCACAGTGATGTACTGGCCTTTGAGATTCAAGCCGCATCTATCACTATGGCTGAACATTTAGAGATCTCAGAAGGAGAACGTATCTTTTACATTAAACGCGTTCGCTTTTTGGACGATAACCCAATCACAGTGGAAGAAACTTGGATGCCAACGAGTATGTTCCCAGACCTGACTTATCAGGTCATGCAAGGCTCTAAGTACGATTTTATTGAGAAACAAAAAGGCTTGGTCATCGATCGCAGCGAACAAGAGATCATTCCTGTATTACCACCGGAAGATATTGCTGATCTACTGCAAATTAACCCAGCTCAGCCCATCATAGAGAAGCGAACTAGAGGTTATTTACGCGGAGATACGGTGTTCGAGTATAGTCGTAACTACTTTAAATCTAGTGAATATAAATTTACCTTGGTGGCTAAACGACATTAACGCAAAAACCCGCAGCCTAGCTGCGGGTTTTGCGTTCAAATGCTCGATAAGCCAAAGGAGCTTAGCGCGCTTCTTGTACTGTCGAAGTGTCCTCGTTAAGGACGTTCGCCAGCAGCAAGACGTTTTTCGATATCCGCTACGACGTCTGGGAGGTCGGCGATGGTATCGATGAGGTAGTGCGGTGATGCTTTGCCAAGTTTCGTGCGAGCGCGCTCACGAGCTGCATTAAGAGTGGCGTGATCCGCTGATTGGTATTCGTCAAACGTTAAGCCTGCTTCGTTGCCTGATAGCAGCAGGCCAACGGTCCACATTCCCGCATTATGACCTTCTTCGATGCCCGGCGCAGCGTCATCGACTTTCACACAAGCGCCAACACAGCCAACACCAAGCTCAATAACGTTTTTCAGTGCCATAAATGGTGCAGGGCGGCCACCTTGAGGAAGATCATCTGTGGCAACCACATAATCCGGCTTGTAGCCATAGTCCGCAGCGACAGGAATAAGTGCATCCATGACCTCTCTTGGGTAACCAGAGCAAGAGCCAATCTTGATTCCTTTATCTTTGAATGAATTCACCACCTCAACGGCATTAAGAATCGGCTCGGCATGATCGGCGACTTTGGCTTTTTGCAAAGGCATGAAAGCAGCGTAAATAGCGTCTACATCTGAGTCACTCATCTCTTTGCCGAATTGCGCAACCCAGCGCACTTTTACTTCTGGTAATTGGCCGACCGCTTTAATGTGGTCCCATTTACCAATGCCCATAGGCTCACGAGCTTCGGCAAGCGTAATATCGAAGTCGAAACCTTGTTTAAATGCTTCCACGAAAATACTCGTTGGTGCAAATGAACCAAAGTCCACGATAGTTCCTGCCCAGTCGAATACAATGGCTTGAATTGGAGATGAATTAGACATAGTTGAAATCCTTACATACTTTAGTGATTGCTTGCTCGAAAATATCGAGTGCGGTCGTCAGCTCTTCACGAGTAATAACGAGGGGGGGACTAAGCTGAATAACGTTGCCTTGCGACACCTTAAAACTCAGTCCGTGGTTCAGACATTGGTAAAGAACTTGTTCTGCCTCATCGAATGCGCGTGCTTTAGTGACATGACTCTTCACTAATTCCACACCCCAGAGTAGACCAATACCGCGTACGTCACCAATGACTGGATACTGTTGCTTCATCGTTTCTAGGCGAGTTTTGACATACTCACTGTCACGACGTGTTTTTTCTAAAAGATTCTCTTGTTCAATGGCTTCCATGGTAGCCAGTGCCGCCGCGCAGCCAAGCGCACTCTTCTCGTGGGTATAGTGACCCAGAGAAATCTCTGCAGCGGTGTTGTATTTTTCTCTGGTTACCATGGCGGCGATAGGCACCAAACCACCACCGAAACCTTTACCAATGCATAAAATATCCGGTTCGATATCAAAGGCTTGATAGGTGAACCACTCACCGCTTCGGCCCATACCGTTTGGGATGTCGTCGATAATCAACAGCACATTATGCTTGTCACATATTTCGCGTACACGTTGCCAGTAGGCTTTACTTGGCACTTGAACATCGGTATTACGAACACCTTCAGCAATAAAGGCACCTATGCCGCCTTCTTTCTCGATAACGTATTCTAGATAATCTGCATAATGTACATCGCTGCCATCTTGAGAAGGCAAGGCACCTCGGTAGGACACGGCGGGTGGAATACGCTCAACACCTGCCATCAAAGGCCCCATACCTTCACGAAAGCAGGCTTCACCTCCGACAGAAATGGCGTCCAGTGACGCACCATGGAAAGAATCCCATAATGAAACTACTTTGTGGCTGCCGGTAATGTAGCGTGCTAACTTAAGTGCCATGCCAACAACGGAAGTGCCTCCAGGCGCAAATAACACACGCCTCAAATCTCCACCGCAAATTTGCGTTAGTTTTTCTGCACATTGCACCGCCGTTTCGTTGGTAAAGCGACGTGGCGAAAACGGTAACGAGTGCATCTGCTCGGTCACTCGTTTAATCACATGAGGATGACCATAGCCGAGTTGGTGAACATTGTTGCCATGAAAATCCATATAGCGCTTACCGCGGGTATCTTGAATGTAGATACCTTCAGCTGCTTCTAAAGAATCCAAGCAAGGCGTGGACATTGATTGATGCAGAAACACATCCGAGTCACGTTTAAGCAGTGCTTGAGTCGCTTGGTCTTGAATGTTCTGATTCCACTCGTGGCGAGCGGGCGTATTATTCACGTCCCCCTCGCTGCGTAAATGGGTCGCTTGCTCTGGCATTATGCTACCTCCCAGTACATTGCCTTTTTGATGGCAATGATAAGGCGCTCAATATCTTCAGGGTGTACGTCGCCAATGTTACCGATACGGAAACAGTCCGCGTTGGAAACTTTGCCTGGGTAAATTACAAACCCTTGCTGTTTTAGACGGTCGTAGAACTCTTTGAACTGATAATCACTGTGCTCTGGCGAGTAGAATGAAGTGATAATCGGTGAGTGCAAATCGTCGTTAAGAAGTGTGCGAAAGCCTAGCGAACGCATGCCTTCAACCAGCTTTTTCTGATTGGTAAAGTAACGTTGATGACGAGCGGGAATCCCACCTTCTTGTTCCAGTTCAATTAATGCTTGATAGAAGGCTCGCACAGTATGAGTTGGCGAAGTGAAGCGCCACTTGCCGTGGTTAACTTCCATACATTGCCATTGGTCATAAAGATCGAGACTGAGAGAGCGGGCCTGACCTTTACATTTCTCAAGCTCTGTTTGTTTGGCAATAACAAACCCAAAGCCAGGAACACCTTGGATGCATTTGTTGGCAGAGCTGATCATAAAGTCGATACCCAACTCACCAATATCCATTGGAATACCACCAAAGCTCGACATCGCGTCTAGAATGACCACTTTGCTATGTTGTTTTGCCAACGATGCAATTTGCTTAATAGGGTTCAGCATGCCTGTCGTAGTTTCGCAGTGTACGATGGCAACGTGAGTAATCGTGTCATCTTGCTTGAGCAGCGTATCAATAGCATCAATATTTGGTTGGTTAACCTCGCCAGGAGCAACTACTTGGGTTGCGATATTGAGATAGCTTGCGATCTGGGCGATACGCGCACCGTACGCGCCATTGTCGATGACAAGCAACTTTCCGTCTTTACTGATGGCACTGCCAATAGTTGCCTCTACCGATGCGGTACCACTACCTTGCATTAAAACGCTGGTATAACCGTGATGGGAAGTCGCTAACTTGGTCAGCTTGGCACGAATGACTTCGACGACATCTTTATTGTATTCATCGTCCCACGTACACCAGTCTTTAAGCATCGCTTGACGTACCGTTTCTGATGTAGACAAAGGACCTGGAGTTAACAGCAAATAATCGTTCTTCATGTTATTTCTCTATTTGGACTATACCAATTTGTTTTGGTTAATCTAACAGCGATAATTAGGGGAAGTAAACGGCACAACTTAAGGTTTCATAAAACTTTCACACTCGCTCTTCTTGCCAATCAAAGTTTCTTCAAACTGCCATTATTCGTTCATTTAATCGTCATAATCGGAATTTAACGTTTAACGCACAAACTGGTACAGACCAAATCTAACTGGAGAGAATGATGAAAAACCGTTTGATGAAGGGAACACTAGCGACACTGGTTTCTCTACTAGCGACAAATGCACTAGCAGCAACAGAAGTCACGGTGTATACCGCTTTCGAAACTGACATTCTGGCGAAATATAAGAATGCGTTTGAGAAAGAAAATCCTGATGTAAAAATCAAATGGGTTCGAGATTCAACGGGCATCATGACGGCCAAACTTCTTGCTGAAAAAAACAATCCGCATGCCGAAGTTGTGTGGGGATTAGCAGGCTCTTCTATGGCATTGCTTAAAGAAGAGGGGATTCTTAAGCCTTATACTCCAAAAGGTGCAGATGAGCTGAATGCCAGTTTGAATGACCCACAATCTAATCAAGCTTGGTTTGGCAATGATGCATTTTTCAATGCTGTGTGTTTTAACGAAGCGGTGGCAAAGCAACTCAACCTACCTAAGCCACAGTCATGGGAAGATTTAACCAAACCAGAGTACAAAGGTCATATTGCCATGCCTAATCCTGCTTCATCAGGAACAGGTTATATGCAAGTCTCAGCTTGGCTACAAAACATGGGTGAGGACCAAGCATGGGATTACATGAAAAAACTCGATAACAACATGGCACATTACACGCATTCTGGTTCAAAGCCTTGTGTTCAAGCTGCGATGGGTGAGGTGGCAATCGGTATTTCGATGGCTGTGCGTGGTGCGAAGCTCAAGAATCAAGGCGCGCCTCTCGCGGTTATCACACCTGAAGGCATTGGTTGGGAATCAGAGGCTGTGGGTTTGGTGAAAGAGTCTGAGGCGGCGAAGCGTGTTGTTGACTGGTCAGTGTCAAAAGCGGCGAACGAACTCTACGTTGAATCCTACCCAGTGGTTGCTCATAAAGACGTGAAAGCAGTGGTCTCGAACTACCCTGAAGTTGAAGGTGCGATGGCTGAGATGGATTTTGCGAAAATGGGTGCCGATCGTGCTGAGATCTTAAAAACATGGTCGAAAAAGTTTGATGGAAAGTCAGAGCCTAAATCCTAATTTTAAAGAAATAAAATAACTGGGAATTGGTAGATTATAAGCTATTGAGGGAGATTGTTATTGATCTTCCTCTTGTCATTTCTGCTCTCCAATCACACCAGAAAAGCCAATCATTAAACTGCAATCAACCTGCTACAAAACTGTCATCCCAATGAAATATACCAGATTTAAATTTGGTATATACCATTTGGAGAGTAAACGATGTCAGTATCCAAACCTTATCTAGAAATCAACAATGTGGTGAAGCAATTTGGTCAGTTCACGGCATTAAAGCACATTTCCTTGTCCATTAATAAAGGCGAGTTCGTCTGTTTCCTCGGCCCTTCTGGCTGCGGTAAAACGACGTTGCTCCGCGCTATTGCGGGTTTGGATCTTCCAACCTCAGGAGAAATCCATCAAGCGGATGAGGCGATTACGTTTTTACCACCAGAGAAGCGTGATTTTGGCATTGTGTTCCAGTCATACGCGTTGTTTCCAAATCTGACGGTACAAGAGAACATTGCTATCGGTCTTAAGAACCAAGGGATGTCGAACAAAGAGGCGCTTGAAAAAGTAGAGCACTGGTTAGAAATGATCGGCTTGCCAACCTCGGGAGAGAAGTTTCCTAACCAACTATCAGGTGGTCAACAACAGCGTGTGGCTCTGGCTCGTGCATTGGCGTTGTCTCCGGGTCTGCTGCTTCTGGATGAGCCGCTCTCTGCATTGGATGCGAAAGTGCGTACTCACCTGCGAGATGAAATTTGTCAGATGCAACGCAAACTTGGTATCACCACCATTATGGTGACTCATGACCAAGAAGAGGCGCTATCTATGGCAGACCGCATTGTGGTGATGAACCACGGTGTGATTGAGCAGGTTGGAACGCCACAAGAGGTGTATGAGCAACCTGCGACTCGATTTGTCGCTGATTTTGTTGGCAGTATGAATTTTATCGAAGCATCGGTGCCATCTGCTAACACTATGCGCGTGGCTGAGTCGATGCTGCGTTTGCCTGCGTTAGACAATATGACTCTAAAGCATGGCGATATATTTGATTTAGCCGTGCGACCGGAGAGTCTACACTTTGTCGAGCACGCTTCGAACGCTATTCCTGTCAGAGTGTTATCCAAGGAATTTCAAGGGTCTTACTATCGCGTCGAAGTGGCAATGCAACATGCACCAATGGCCAACGCTCTATATGTGGACGTACCCGTGAAACAGGCGAATGAACTTAATCTGCGCCGTAATGATATTCGCTATGTTGCGTTTTCTGAAAGTGGTTTGCTGGGCTATCCATCGCTAAGTGCAACGTTAGAGTCGGCGGCTTAAGGGACAGACATGCAAGCATCTTCAACCTTGACGACAGGCGGGTCTATGAAACAACGAATTGCACAGTTGGCAACGCAAAAAGCGAGCTCAACAATGAGCAAAGACAATATTGTTTTGTTTGGTCTTCTGACGTTCCTTTTTGTGGCGATGACACTGTTTATCTTGATGCCTCTTTGGGCCATGATGAAAAAGAGTGTCCAAAACAGCGACGGTGAGTTTGTTGGTCTACAAAACTTTGCCACCTATTTTGCTACCGACAGTTTATGGTATTCACTAAGCAATACCTTTACCCTTGGTCTGATTGTGACCGTTGTAGTGGGCGTTTTGGCGTTTGGGTATGCGTTCGCATTAACGCGCTCTTGCATGCCCTTTAAAGGCGTGTTTCAACTGATGGGCACGGCTCCAATATTAGCGCCTTCTCTGCTGCCTGCTATCAGTTTGATTTTTCTGTTTGGTAATCAGGGCGTCGCAAAAGAGTTGCTGCATGGGCATTCAGTCTATGGCTTAGTTGGCATTTCTCTAGGCTTGATATTTTGGACATTCCCTCACGCCTTGATGATTCTCAACACCTCTTTACGCACCTCAGATGCTAGGCTTTACGAAGCGGCTCGAGCTCTTAAAACCTCTCCGTTCAAGACCTTCTTTATGGTGACGTTACCTGCTGCAAAGTACGGTTTGATCAGTACGTTAATCGTCGTTTTTACGCTGGTCGTGTGTGACTTTGGTGTGCCTAAGGTCATTGGTGGCAGTTACAACGTTCTGGCTACGGATATATTCAAGCAAGTTGTGGGGCAGCAAAACTTCTCCATGGGGGCGGTTACCAGTATCTTACTTCTGCTTCCTGCGGTATTGGCCTTTGCGGTTGATCGCTGGGTACAAAAAAAGCAAAAGAGCATGTTGGACAGTCGTTCTGTGCCTTATCAACCGTCCCCTAATAAACTGCGAGATTCGGTGTGCTTCGTTTATTGCCTGGTTATTTCCCTCGCGGTTCTAGCGGTACTTGGTATGGCGGTTTATGGCTCGCTCGTGACGTTTTGGCCTTGGAACAAGGCGCTGACGCTAAATAACTATAACTTTGCTGAGATGAGCACCTATGGGTGGAGTCCGTACTTTAATTCACTGAAACTGGCGACGTGGACGGCGATTATTGGTTCTGTAGTTATCTTTGTCGGTGCTTATTGTATTGAAAAAGGTCGTGCCTTCGCTCCCGTTCGTCAAGCGATGCAAATGATGAGTGTGATTCCCATGGCGGTACCTGGACTCGTGCTCGGCTTGGGATATATCTTCTATTTTAACGATGCCAACAACCCGTTGGGTGTGATGTACGGTACAATGGCGTTTCTGGTGATTAATACCATTGTCCATTATTACACGGTTGGACACATGACAGCTTTGACAGCTCTGAAGCAGTTACCGGCAGAGATTGAAGCCACCGCTGCTTCGGTTAAACTCCCACAATATAAGCTGTTTTTCAAAGTTTCGCTGCCTTGCTGTTTACCAGCGGTATTAGATATAGCGATATATTTATTTATCAATGCTTTAACAACCACATCGGCAGTAGTATTCTTGTATTCAACCAACACCATTCCGGCGTCAGTAGCGGTGCTGAATATGGACGATGCCGGGCAGACGGGCAGTGCTGCGGCAATGGCAGTGATGATCATGCTATCGGCAGCGGTGGCAAAACTTACCCATATGTTTGCTGGAAAGCTGTTTGAAGGTCGAACTCAAGCGTGGCGCAAGCGCTAATAACAATGATTGAATTAAGGATGCGGTGTGCAATACGTAAAAATTAAAGACGCTATCGTTGAGCAAATAGACTCAGGAATGCTCACACCAAGACAAAAATTGCCAGCAGAAAGAAAGTTAGCAGAGTCTTTTGACACGACTCGTGTAACGCTGCGTGAAGCTTTGTCACTACTTGAGTCGGAAGGTCGTATTTATCGCGAAGATAGGCGTGGTTGGTTTATCTCACCAGAACCACTGCGTTATGATCCTACTCAAACATTGAACTTTACCAATATGGCGAAAAGTCAAAATCGAACGCCAAAAACCGAGCTGTTGTCAGCCAAAGCGATGTTAGCCACCAAGCAAGCAGCTGAGCTTTTACATTTGCCGCCGTTCTCCGATATTTATCGAGTAGATCGCGTTCGTTATTTAGAAAATCGCCCAGTCGTGTTCGTGACAAACTTTATTCGGACGGAACCATTTGCGAACTTGTTAGAGTTTGATATGGAAAACTCCTCTTTGACGGATATCTATCGCGACGAGTATGGCGTCACCTACAGTAAGGTGAAATACCGAGTCAGCACTACTTCGCTTCTTGGCGACATCGCGCAAGCATTACGTGCGACGTCTGGCACTCCGGCTATGATGGTTGAGCGCATCAATTACAACCAACACGGTGAGTTGATTGATTGCGATATTGAATACTGGCGACACGATGCCATCAATATAGAATCTATTGCTCAGCTCGATTGATACCCTTCTGCTCATCCCTCTTGACGTCTCGAGAGGGGTGACTTTCATGTTTGTTGGTGCCCACTTTGACTCTCTACGCCGCTCTTCTTGTTATTTTTTCTGCACTGCTCCACGCGGGGTGGAATATTCTTGGAAAATCGAATACTGGCTCTGGGTATTCGTTTACTTTAGGCGCGTCTATTGCTCCACTTATTTTACTATCGCCGTATATAATCTGGTGCATTTCGGTGATTGGTTTTGACAGTTTTGACGGTTACTTTTGGCTTCTGGTCACGCTAAGTGGAATCGGGCAGGCTATCTACCTGATTGGTTTAATCAAGGCTTATGATGCCGGTGACATTGGTGTGATTTATCCTATCGCTCGAGCCTTACCTGTTCTGATGGTTGGGGTCGGGACCGTATTCATAGGCCAATCGCTGTCCTCCAATGCGTGGATAGGGTTTGTGGTATTAACATTGGGTTGTTTGTTGATCCCAATGCGACACATCAAAGACTTAAGGCTTGGCTCTTATTTAAATTTAGGTGTGTTCTGGTCATGTATTGCCGCAATCGGCACAACTATTTACTCCATCATCGACAAGCAGGCACTAACATGGCTACAGCTTGAAATTAGCGGACTAACCAAAGTTCAAGTAGCTATTTTCTACCTAGGCGTGCAGTTTGCTGCGATTGCGTTTGTTTTGGTAGCTTGGTTATTAGCGACTAATAAACGCAGTGAGTTAGCGCTAACTTGGCAGCATCGTTATCGTTCGTCTATCGCTGGGATTATGATGGGACTGACCTATGGCATTGTGCTGTATGCAATGACCATGGTCGATAACGTTAGTTATGTGGTTGCTATGCGTCAGGTGAGTATCGTCTTTGGGCTCCTGATGGGCATCTGGTTTCTCAATGAGAAATGGCTGTATACTCGAGGTATTGGGGTTACGCTAGTACTGATTGGGCTGGTGGTTGCTTTGACTTAATGAAGTTGATGCTGAGTTTATCGAATCAGATGGCGACTGACCGACGAGACTTCCTATTATTGAATGAGTTTAGAGATACAATGACTTTTGAAACACTGCTTGATACAGCTCGAATTCAACTTGATCACATTACCAGTAATGATGCAGGCTTCTTTGTTGAGTTGATGAACAGTGAAGGATGGCTCAAAAACATAGGTGATCGCAATGTTCGTACGTCAGATCAAGCTCAAGAGTATCTAACCAACGGTTTCATCAGAGCCTATCAAGAATTGGGCTTTGGGTATTATGTTGTGCGCCTCAAATCATGTTCAAAACCAATCGGAATCTGTGGTTTCTTAAAGAAACCCGACCTGAGTTACCCAGATTTCGGCTACGCGTTCTTGCCCAGCTATCAAGGTAAAGGGTATGCGCATGAGGCTTGTAGCGAATTGCTGACTTTTGCCATTGATGCTTTCCAACTTTCAGTGATTGACGCGGTATCACTGCCCCAAAATTCACCCAGCATACGATTACTCGAAGAGCTGGGATTTCAATACATCGGCTTACATCACACTAATAGCGACAGCCCACTTTCTTTATATCGCTTGAGCATAAAGTGATTATGATCGACAGTATCGGAAGTTCCCTAAAAGAGTCAATTTGATCCAATACATGTTATCTACCGATCAGATAGTGTAGACTCGGCGTTCGAGCTAAGCATCTGATAAAAATGGAATTGAGTAGTACATGCAATTGGAACAAATTGAAGAAATTATCGAATTCACGGATACGGATCACCTTAGTCAGGCAATGGAAGTGTTCAATGAACAAGGATTAGTCAGTCAGGTATTATTGCCCTTTCTTAATGTAGTATTCGATAAAGCGCCAGAGAAACTCTGCCAAAAGCTATCCCGTATCGGTTTCAAAGGCCAACCAGCTATCATTTCAACATCAAGCGCTTGTGATTCTGCAGTCACTCAGTTTTTCATCTTTAACGCGAGTGTTCTCAGTGTGTCGGATGTACTCAATCAGATAGAAAAGCCTTCAAGGAAGTAGCTAAATGTGATTGAAAGCGGGCAATGAGGATTGCCCGCTTTTTTAGTTACTCAGTTTGGTATAGGTTAAACCAAATATTCCGGCAAACTAATAGAGTTTTGCCCCAGCTTTTTTCTAAGCAAGTAATCAACAGACAATTTCCCTCCGCCTGCTAACATGAATATCCCAGATACGAAGATCCACATTGCAGGGAATTCCCAGCCACCCGTGGGTAGTACCCATACATACCCCACTGAATAGTGGCCGCCCAAGCCTACAGATACAAATAAATAGACTGCCGAACCAAACCCTGCGAGGCGTGTGAACAGGCCAAAGGACAGCATAATCGCCAAGGATATCTCAATGATTCCTGCAAGAATGACAAAGGCCTGAGGGAAGGGTAGGCCAATGCTGCCAAAGTAATCGGTAAATACGGCAAATGGATTACCTCCGACTAACAAGTGACCAGTGAAATGGGCAATAAACATGAGTCCTACATATATTCTTACCAATGTCATGCCCCAAGCGTAGTGGTCTGGTTTTCCTATTGTCGATTGAGTTAGCGACAGTCTGGTTCTCCAAGGAAGGGCGATAAGTTGTAGGGCCAATAAGACGAACAACAGGGTGCTGGTTAGCTCAATGCCTGGGATACCTGGGCCTGTCTCTGCCACCATCAGAGGGTCAAGTGACGACAATGTTGAAATATCGATTGATTCAAGGTGAATGGTTGAAAATATTCTTCCTAATGTGAGTTGTGCAAACAAAGCGCCTATCAAACCAAAAAAGTTAACCTGTCCTTTGTTGTAAGTTTTAAGTAAGGACGCGATAAGAACGGCAATAAATAGACCTGTGGAGGTTGAGACCCAACTACCTAGTCCGTTGTTCACAACGGCTTTGACAGAGAGTATTACCGTGAAAGTGGCGGCAATGAGGGTGAGTAGTCGTAATGTCTTATCAAAAGTGTTCATCTTTTTCTCCTCAAAGCAAAGCCAATAAAGGTGATGTTGACTTTGCTGAATATCGAATTTGGCTTTTTCAGAATGATACCGAGCTTGTCGGACTGCTAATGCGTATGCCGTGGCGCATTAACACGCCACGGCAATGTTGGTAAGGCAAGGGGGAGAAAGGCCTATTGCGCTTCTACTGGTTGTGCTTGCTTCTCGTTGCGGTTCGCTTTAAGAATCAACAACACACCGATGATTGGAACGATAACACCCACGTAAGGAATCATTTCTGCACCAAGCTGACCATCAAGAACCATACCTCCAAGGAAACCACCGAACGCATTAGCAACATTAAACGCTGAGATATTTGCTGTTGCTGCCAGTTCTTGTCCGTCACCACCGTTGTTCATTACACGCAATTGCATCGATGGAACGTTAGCGAATGATGCGATGCCGAAGATAAATGATGCAGCGACGAATAGGATTTTGTTGTCGGTAAACACACCAACAAGTACCAGAGACGCAATCATTGCAATGGCCCAAAATAGAGAAGATTTGTTTAAATCTTTGTCTGATGAGTGACCACCAAGCGTGTTACCAATGATTAAGCCAAGACCTACAATGACCAGAATCCATGTCACAGCACTTTCACCGTAACCAGCAACATGCATAGCGATAGGGGCAATGTAACCATAAAGTGTCATGAAGCCAGTCCAAACCACAGCGGTAATCGCTAGGCTAATCAGAAGCTTGGGATTTTTGAACGCAGCAAGTTGTGCTTTAACATTTTTCGCTTCGCCGTGACCTGTTGAATGGATAGCGGCAAGAATGGCGAATAGAGCTACGACACCGAATGCAGCGACCACAATAAATGTCGTGTGCCAGCCGAACTCAACACCGATCCAAGTACCACCGGGAACGCCTAGTACATTCGCTAGAGTTAGGCCTGCAAACATTTGTCCTACAGCGCGACCAGCCATTTTCTCAGACACGAGGTTTGTCGCTACAACGGCACCAATACCATAGAAAGGCCCTTGTACTAAGCCACTAATAATGCGACTGATGAACAAGATGTCATAACTTGGTGAAAAGGCTGACATGAGGTTACCGACTATAAATAATGCCATTAATCCGATAAGAACCATTTTCTTATTAAAGCGTGCGAGATAAATGGTTAAGATTGGTCCTCCAATCACAATGGCAAGTGCGTATGCACTGATTAAATAACCTGCCTGACCCTCAGTAATCGACAGCGATGTGGCAACTTGCGGCAAAATACCTGCGATAATGAATTCTGCAGTGCCGATAGCGAAGGCGGCGAGTGTTAGTATCCAGACTTGAAATGGCATCTTCTCTTTGTTCATGGTTTTTCTCCTCTAAAACGGTTTGGGATGAGTCACGCTTAGTTGTAAGGTGGCTCGTCTCTCAAGTGATGGTGAGAGTATATTTATTCATTTTAGTTTTTAGAATTACCCAAAAAATGAAATCATTATTCGTAAATACTGAACAATCTAATCAAATCTCTTTGTTTGGCAGCAGAACGGTTAAGAGTATGGGTAGCGGTAGGGCATTCCACTCACGTTGATCCGAGCTGTGTTGAGCGTCTTAGTCACAACACTCCAACTGTCGCCAAAAAAAACACTCTTCTGAAGTGATAAGTGTTTAAATAAATTATGTTTACGTAAATATATATTGGGAATAATGTGAAGCTTCAAGGTGATTCTTTTGGAGTTAACACATGAAGGGTAATGAATACGCAATTTTCGAAAGTATGTTGAGTTCCGCGGACATCAAGATTAATGGCTCTAGACCATGGGATATTCAGGTCAATGATGTTGCCATGTTTGATCGAATATTAGCCGATGGTTCGCTTGGTTTGGGCGAATCCTATATGGAAAAGATGTGGGAATGTAAGGACATCGCAGAATTGGTAAACAGGATCTTAGCGTTTGAGCTCGACAAGCACTTAGATTTAAGGACCAAAATGATACTTGGTGCCAAAATTGGTAAAGACAAAATCAAAAAGTTTTTTAACCCTCAAGGCACGACAATTTCCAAGCACAACGTCTCATTTCATTACGATATCGGTAACGACTTATACCGCGCTATGCTCGATAAACGTATGACGTATACCTGTGGATATTGGAAAAATGCAGATAACCTAGATGACGCTCAAGAGGCCAAGTTGGATCTAATTTGTAGAAAACTAGGCTTAAAACCAGGTATGCGGGTTTTGGACATCGGCTGTGGTTGGGGGAGTTTGATGATCTATGCCGCAGAAAAATACGGTGTAGTTTGTGATGGTTTAACGTTATCTGAAGAACAAGCAAAGCTAGGTACTCAGATGGTGGAGGAAAAACAACTTCCCGTTAATTTCATTCTTCGAGATTACCGACTCTATGAACCGGAAACGAAATACGATCGCGTTGTTTCTGTGGGTATGTTAGAGCACGTTGGTTCATCGAATTATCGAGACTTTTTCACATGTGCAGATAACTTTTTGAATCAAGATGGGGTCTTTTTACTTCACTCTATTGGTACGTTTGAATCGACAGAAACCAATGATCCGTGGATCCATAAATACATTTTCCCTAATGGTGAAATTCCTTCTTTAGCTCAGTTAGCGACGGCGATGGAGCCAGAGTTCAATATGGAAGACCTGCATAATATTGGAGAGGATTATGATCATACGCTTTGTGCATGGTATCGTAATTTTGACAAGGCTTGGCAGCAAGGTGACCTCAACTACAATGAGAGGTTTTACCGTATGTGGAAGTACTATCTATTGAGTTGTGCTGGTGCATTTCGTTGTCGAGAACTGAGCGTGTGGCAGATGGTACTGACAAAAGTTGGAACGCCAAAACCAGCTAGCGTTCGTTCTGAATAACCTTTCTATTGAGTAAACCGACACCAAGGTGTCGGTTTTGTGATTAATGATGTTTGGCGGACTCTAGGTATTTTATCGTCAATGGAATGCTGGTGGACTAGCGGATGTTAAAGCGAAAAACGGCGAAATATGCTAGGGTAATGCTCTATAACCATCGTCAATATTAACCGAGGTTAATCGTTTGATTAATAGAGAAAAAGAAGAATCTATCGTAAGTCAGTGGATGAGTGCGGACGCTGGTCTATCTGAATCGTCCGTTAGGTTAGTGACACAATTTGTTTTAGCTTCGAATCAGTTTACTCATGTTCGTTGTGAGTTTTGCAAGCAATATGGATTAAATACGTCTGAATTCGATGTCATCGCAACACTTTATCGAGCGGGTGACGTTTATGAAGTGACAGCGAAAGAACTGAAAGAGCAGACCTTGCTTCCTTCGTCGGGCGCGTTATCAAATCGAATTGATCGCCTGGAAGCGAAAGGTTTGGTTCAGAGAAGACATGATACGCTTGATAAGCGCAGCGTAAAAATATCTCTCACTGAAGACGGCGTGGAGTTAGTCCGTCAAATGTATCCAAAGTTCTTCGAGCAAATGTCCAGTCAGTTTTCATCCCTAGAGCCAAGTGAGATAGAAACACTAATGGTATTGATGAGTAAGATGGGAGCCTGAATCTAGGTAGCACCTTAGACTGGATACCACGCAACGGGTATTTGCGATGGCTCTTATAAGTATATGCACTTTCATGACTTAAAAAGCTGTCTTGCCTGATTTAAGGCCACCATCTCATGTGTCAAGCTTCTGATATGAAATGGGGCCTTAGTCTTATCTAAAAATAATCTCAGCTGAGATTCATAATCTTGTCTATTCATACTATTTGAGTTGATTACCCATATGCGACTGACGGTATTGGTGTCTTGCAATGCTGAGTTTTACGCCGTAATACATAATCTTGCTGATCGAACTGATTACATGGAAAACCAGCACAAGTAGTGAGACTACTTCAATTGCCAAAAAAATAGTCTTAGTGACCCCGACGCTCGCGCCTTTTTTGAATATGGATAGTGCTTTCATAGTAACTCCTAACTCTTACTGACCTTATGTGGCTCATTCGAACCTGATTGATAACACGGCACACGTTAACCCCGCATACCCCATTTGATGACTTGAAGGCACTTTACTATCTATTTTTGTTTATGTAAAGTATGTTTAATTAAACATAAATGAGAGTCGTAGTATGAAAATCTTTCTAGCCATGTTGGCTCCGCTGTTGTGGGGGACCACTTATGCCGTAGTGGCTTCTGAATTTGTCGGTTGGTCACCATTTGCGCTGGCGGTGTGGCGAGCATTACCAGCGGGCATAATACTGCTGTTACTTAAACCAACCTTACCAAAGGCGTCAGAACTGCCTGCATTGCTACTGATAGGGTTTCTTAATATCGCTTTGTTCTTTGGTTTGCTCTTTGCTGCAGCGATGCAGCTTCCTAGCACTTTGGTGGGCGTTGGAATGGTCGCATTGCCTGTGATTGGTTTGGCTATAATGGGTATCTTCCATCAAGTAAAACCGTCTCTGATTCAATTGCTATCAGCCTTAATTCTTATAGCCTGTGCAACGTATTTGTTCTTTTCGAGTACTGTTCCTGTCAATGTGAGTGCGGTGGTGCTACTTATTGGTGCGATGACGGCACTGATAGGCGGTAGCGTAGTAGCAAAGCACGTCATGAAAAAGATCCATTGGTGGAAGTTACTCACATGGAAACTGATCTTTGGAGGCTTGCTGTTGATCCCCATGGCATATTGGGAAATGGTATGGAGCGGTAGGTCATTTGTCGCAGCCATCCCGGTTGGTAGTGAGCAGTGGGCCGCGATGTTCTGGTTGACGATAGGACTCACTTCTTTGGCGTATGGTGCTTACATTTATACAATTCCGATGATATCTACTAATGAATTGAGTTTTTTTGGAACCTTCAATCCTATATTGGCGATGGTTCTCGGAGCGACAATAATGGGAGATTCATTTAGTCAAGTTCAAATATCAGTGATGGCTTTAATGGTTCTAAGCAACCTAATGGCACAGTTTTTCGAATATAAGAAAAAGCTACCAACCGAACAAACCATAATTGATTACTAATCTTCCATCTCTTCAAATTTCATTTTAATAGGGATTTAATCGGCGTGTATTGAATGTTATTGAAAGAAAATATTCGCTAACAAGTCAGAACTTTTAATATAAATAAATTTATACGGTGAAATAATGAATAAAAAAATAAACTTAGGCGTAACAGATTTATCATTCCATAGAATTACCGCCTCTCTTATATCTCATGTGCTTACTGACATGGGATTTGAGGTAAATCGAATCTACTCTCCGCACCAAGAAAATTTCGCAAAGCTTAAGTCTGGAGAGGTTGATATTCTAACCTCTGCTTGGCTGCCTTCCAGCCATGGAATCTACAAACAGGATGTTGAACAAAAACGTCCCGTGATTGAGTTGGGTTTGCACTATGAACCTTATGCGCATTGGGGAGTGCCAAGTTATGTTCCTGAAGAAGCAGTTCGGGAAGTGAAGGATTTGCTCAAGCAAGATGTACTGGGCAAAATGCAAAAGGATATTCAGGGCATCAATCCTGGAGCCGGCATTACCAGATTTTCAATTAAAATGATGGAAGAGTATGGATTGAGTGAAGCTGGGTACGAATTTCACACTGGGACTGAGGAAGACTGCTTTACTACCTTTGAGCAACGAGTCGCCAACAATGAGTGGTTCGTTGTGCCACTATGGAAACCGCAGTTCCTGCATTTCAAGTACGACATTCGAGAGATAAAAGACCCTAAAGGTTTGCTCGGTATTGTTGACCGTGCTGTACTACTCGTACCTGAAGACGTAGCAGATAGGTTTACGGCAGCGCAAATCAATCAGCTAGATGATTTGAAGTTTTCTAACGAGATTATCGCAGAGCTAGACTACAAAGTGAGTAGGGAAGGTTTGGATATTGATATTGTGACTAAGCATTGGCTGGAAAATAATCGATAAATAGCTTTGTCGTAATTGCTGACAAAAATCACTCTTTATGAGTGATTTTTTCAACTTAGTAAGCAAGATTTCAATAAGAGAGCTTGCAAGAAAATTTTAAAAAATTATTCCATGTGATGGAAATTATTATATGGACTCATCTATTTAGTTTGCTTCTTTGTATTATTCGCCTGTGCAAAAAAGAGAATTCGCTTTTTTAGATATTATGTTATTCATTATAGAGCGTATCCTACTTAGTGTTTACAACTACAAAATGCAAATAAAACCTCTTGCTACCTGTCGATAACGCCTTTTGGTCCACTTTGGGCGTCTTAAATAAAAGGTAATTACTGTTCTTGTATTTAATTTGAGCGGTAGTAAGAGGTTACCTACTCGCGAAGTAATGGAAGGATAAGCAATGACTAAAAAACTAACCACTGCAACGGGTTGCCCTGTTGCTCATAATAATCACGCGCTAACAGCTGGTGAGCGCGGTCCAATGCTTCTTCAAGACACTTGGTATTTGGAAAAACTCTCCCATTTCAATAGAGAAGTAATCCCAGAAAGGCGTATGCATGCTAAGGGTTCTGGCGCATATGGTACTTTCAAAGTGACTCAGGACATCACTAAGTTCACAAGAGCCGCGATGTTTTCTGAAGTAGGTAAAACAACCGAGATGTTTGCTCGGTTTACTACCGTTGCAGGAGAACGTGGTGCTGCCGATGCTGAACGTGATATTCGCGGGTTCGCACTCAAGTTTTATACCGAACAAGGAAACTGGGACTTAGTGGGTAACAATACACCGGTATTTTTCCTCGCCGATCCTCTGAAGTTTCCAGATTTAAACCGAGTGGTGAAACGCGATCCGAAAACGAATATGCATAACGCCGAGAGCAACTGGGATTTTTGGACCTCTCTACCGGAAGCTCTACATCAAGTCACTTACGTTATGGGAGATCGTGGGATACCTGCGAGCTATCGCCATATGCACGGTTTTGGCTCACATACATTTAGCATGATTAACTCTGATAATGAGCGCTTTTGGGTTAAGTTTCACTTCAAAACCCAGCAAGGTATTAAGAACCTGACTGACGAACAAGCTGCAGTTATCGTTGGAGCAGACAGAGAGAGCCACCAAAGAGATCTATTCGATGCGATTGAGCGTGGTGACTTCCCGAAATGGACCTTGTTCATTCAAGTAATGTCTGAGGAAGAAGCTGAATCGGTGGACTTTAACCCGTTTGATTTAACCAAAGTATGGACTCACGCTGATTACCCACTAATAGAAGTTGGTGAATTCGAGCTAAACCGTAACCCTGAGAATTTCTTTGCTGAAGTTGAACAGTCGGCTTTCAACCCGGCCGCTGTTGTACCTGGCATTGGTTACTCTCCAGACAAAATGCTTCAAGGTCGACTCTTTGCTTATCGTGACGCACAAAACTACCGTCTTGGAGTGAATCATCATCAAATCCCAGTCAATGCACCGCGTTGTCCTGTGCACTCCTCTCATCGTGATGGGTTGATGCGAGTGGATGCTAACTCGGGCGCAACAATAGGTTATGAACCGAATCAATACGGAGAATGGGCGGAGCAACCAGACTATTCAGAGCCACCGTTGAAAATCTCTGGGGACGCAGACCATTACAATCATCGAAACAATGTTGACCAATTCCAGCAAGCTGGCGATTTGTTCCGCTTAATGTCTGAGGATGAGCAACAACGTCTGTTCGCAAATACGGCACGTGCTATGTCGGGAGTGAGTGAAGCAATTAAGTTGCGTCACGTATACAACGCCTCTCAAGCGGATACGGCTTATGGAGAAGGGTTGGCGCGCATATTGGGGTTGAGTAACAACTAGCAATGACATCAAGGCTCCACGGCATGAATCCGAGGAGCCTTGTTCTTTGAGCCTTGTTCAATGAACGAGCAGAGCGCTACTTGTGAACGGTGCTTGTGTCTCCCGCTGCTACAGAGACCAGTACATAGCTGACTTGCTGACCATTAA
Source organism: Vibrio mediterranei (assembly GCF_013364395.1). Lineage (NCBI taxonomy): Bacteria > Pseudomonadati > Pseudomonadota > Gammaproteobacteria > Vibrionales > Vibrionaceae > Vibrio > Vibrio mediterranei. Next base: position 325,046 of record NZ_JABXGK010000008.1, read on the forward strand.
CTTGTTTGTGCTGACTGCGAACGGTTTGTCCATCGACAACTAAACTTGGATAATTACCATAGAACCACACCTCCCAATCTAGGTTATGATTTGAGTCGTTAGTCAGTGTGGACTTACTTAAACCATCGTGTCGGACAGTAAGCTCATGTTCTCCCATTGGAAGTTGTGTTACTTCCAGCCAACCAATGTCTGGAGTGAGATGGGAAGCGGTAACCACTTTGTGGTTCGCTGCATCAGGTTTAATGCCCATCAAGCCTTCGATTGTGTTGGAGATAAAGGTAAACGAGATTTCAGGGTAATCACCGTTGGTACCTTGAGTTGGACGTTCATGTGGCTCATCTTTGATATCCATGATGTATTGCATCCACTTCCATGCCTCCTCATTACGATTGTACGGGAAGTAGGTTTCTGGAATGTAAGTGTAGGCCTCAATATTATTTGGAGCTTCTGGAGTCGAACCGATGCCATCTCCTAAGTTTTTGGCGATAAAGTCAAGATAACGATTATTACGCTCCCCGGGTTCGGTAATTCGCTTCATTGGCATAAACCAACTGTTTTCCTTACCAAAATCATTCATTCTAAAACCATCTCTTTGAACGATATTGACGTAGTTGTCGAGTGGTTTATCAGGGTCGGCGATGCTCCATTCCTCGTTAAAGTACGTTTTGAGCTGCTGAGCTTTCTCACGCCAAACCGCAGCTTCACTGTACTCTTCACGAGCTTCTAACATAGCGGAGTAAGCCACTGTTGCTTGGTATTGTGAGCCAATACCATCTCCGGCTTCAATTGGAAACTCGCCGCGCTCGTTGTAGGTTGCTGACCCCTCAAAAATCCCACCGTAACCTTCTGCGATTCCGTTTGGATCTTGGTCGTCGTGTAATTCGATATAGTCTGTGAGCACTTTAGTGTAAAAGCGCCATAGGTCCTCATCTTCGATGTAGCGCTTATCACCAGTCCACTGATACTGCTGCCATGCTTTTTCGACGAACTCAAACTGAGCCGGAACCTCGCGGACAAACCAACTATCATCTTTGTAATCAATAGTATGAGGCGTGCCATCAAAGTTCACAGCCCACAAGGTGTACCACTTTCTGGATTCTGTTGAGTGTTTGGCAAAGGTCTTAAACATGGAAAAGTTTTCGATATCCAATCCAGCGATCTTTGCTCCGCTCGCCTGATGCAAAAAATCGCGAGAATAGAAGGCTGTTCTATCAAAATACCCCGCCCAATAGGATGGGATGTAATCCGCGGTGCCATCTCCATCGTTGTTGAATTCGTCACGGTTGACCAGATCATGCTGGCCAGTCATAACGAAGCGACGGGTTTTATCGATAGCCCAATCGAACGACTCTTGGAGCTTTTGGTTGGAAGAGGTGACAACAACTTGTTTCTCTTTTTCGATCGCTTTGATTGTCCAGCGATGCTTATTACCTTTTAGATCGGTTACGACAGCACGAACAGGCTGAGTAAAGTCAACCGTGTCTCCGTTTTCTAATGAGACATTGCTGGTGGATGAAACGAGAATATTATCAATGGTGATACGGGTTAAGTCGGTACCATAAGGGACGTAAAACTCAATCTGTTTAGACTTCTTGTTAAGGTTTGTTGCGCCCACTTGCTCTAGAGCGGAGAACTGGATGATCTGATTGAAGTTCAGCTTTTTGTTCTTGTCACTCTTAGTCAAAGAAACACTGTCGACACTAACACCACCACGTTTAGAACCCGAGAACCAGACCTTTAATTGTTCACCTTGCTCCAAAGGAATGTGCTTGAGCTTGTTACGTTTGTATTTTTTGCTCTGTTTAGCTTTATCTCGTACCAAGATTTCATCGTACAGGTTGGTAATAGCAAGAGTGGCGTCTTGTCCTGGACTGATGATAAACGCAGATAAATCATAATAGCCACTTTCAGGAATCGTGATTTCTTGGCTTATGTGGTGGTTTCGACCTTGGGCAATACGGCCTCGGTATTCACCTTCATGAGTTTGGTCGTTTTTGATATTGGCAAACCAATAGCTCCAGCCTAACCCTTTGTTTTCAAATGTTGGGTTCACAATAAGGTTGTCGTTCTGTTGTGCAATTGCCGCACCAGATAGTGTGAGGGCAAAAGTGATTGCGGATGCAAGGACTTTAAGTTTCATACTGTTCTCTTTATTGGAAATGGAAAATCTAGCCGATGTTTGACGATTGTTAGTGAACCCATGCAGACCGGACTTCTGCATGGGTTTTATTGTATTGGGTTATAGAGCTTGTGCTGGCTCAGCAGGTTTAGTCGATTGACCTTTTTCGGAACCATCATTGGTAATGTGATCGTATTTCTCTGTGAGATGGTCTTGAATTTGTTGGTGATAGGCTCCGTTCAACTTGTAGAAGCGGAAATAGACCACCAATGCAATTGCAAAGAAGAACGCAGGTAAACCAACCATGATGCATTGCATGCCAAAGACAGTGTCAGCACTTTGTTCTACGTTTGGCACGTAATCGACAGCAGTGAGCGCGATACCGATGAAGAATGCGGCGAATGCTGAACCTGCTTTTACCACTAATGTCTGCACTGAGTAGGCGATACTCTCACAGCGAGAGCCTAGCTTGTACTCACCGTAATCGACAGTGTCTGCCACCATGATGACATTCAGAACCCAGAACAAGGCAGTACCGATTTGGAGTAGAACACCAGCCGTTGAAATCAATAGAATGCTCTGTTTGTCGTACATGCCTACATAAATAAGTACCGCGCTACCTAAAATAGGGAAGCTAGAAGCACAAGCCCAAAGAACACGACGTGAGAACATTTGTGCTAATTTCGGGAACAGTACTAAGGTAATGAGGTTCGCAATCCCCGCATAAGCCATGTAATAAGGGAATAGAGCTTCGTTGCCGACCACGTAGGTAAAGTAATAAACCGCGAACGCTGTAATGATGTTTGTCGCTAGATTGTAGGATAGCGCCATACATAACACGCTCGTTAACTGATCATTTTTGTAGATGAGTTTAAGAAGCTGTTTTAACGATACTTTTTCTTCTTGTTGTGTTTCATTCAAATTAGCGGTCGAGTAGCGCTCTTTGACGTTACGAAGAGTGATGTAAGTTGACACAAGGAAACAAGCGATTAAGAGTAACGTAAAGATTTGGAAGCCAAAACCTTTGTCATCACCACCCACATAGTTCACAAACGGCATAGCAATGGCAGCGGTGACTATCCATGCAAGACTTGCAAAGAATCGAGGGTAAGGAACAAGCTCTTCGCGCTCACGTTTGTCTAAGGTCAGAGTTGGTACTAGAGACCAGAACGGGATGTCCATTAAGGTGTAGGTCATACCCCATAAAATGTAGGTGACAGCGGCATAAGCAATTAGCCAAGGACCGTCAATATAATGTGCGCTAAACAGCATTAGAAGGACCACAGAGTTGGCAAGCGTGCCAATCAAAATCCAAGGCTTGAATTTACCCCAGCGACTACGGGTATTGTTAACGATCCAGCCCATTATCGGGTCGTTGACCGCATCCCAAATACGTGCAACGAGGAAGATGGTACCCACCGCTGCAGCGGAAATGCCTACCACGTCGGTGTAGTAGAACATTAAATACATATAGACGATGGTAATTGCGAAGTCCTTGCCAAATGCGCCGAAGCCATAGCTCAGCTTGGTATTCATTGAGATACTCATTTGTTACTCCTTACGCCTTCCCAGAGAGAAGGCGTTAAATATTCACGTTATTGTTTTTATTGGTATTGATTTACTGATTTACCCACTCAGGCAGCCAGCCTTCATGAGCGTCGATGAGGTCATCAACCAGTGCATAAATTTCCTCTAACCCAAGTACGGCAGCGGTATGAGGGTCAAGCATGGCAGCGTGGTAGATGCGTTCGCGGTTTTCGGTGAGAATCGCTTCAGTTAACAGTGTTTGAACATTAATGTTGGTTTGCATCAACGCGGCTAAATGATTTGGTAATCGACCCGCCTTGATTGGTTGAACACCGTTGGCGTCAACTAAGCAGGCAACTTCTACACAGCAACCCTGAGGTAAGTTGTCGATCAATGCCTCGTTCTTGACGTTGCCGTAGATGACGCTTGGAGTTCCTGTCCAAATTGAGTTCATGATAGTACTGGCGTATTCATGTGACTCTTGAACCGTAATTTGGTCGGCGTTTTTGAATTCTTGAAGGTCTTTTTTCCAGTCTGCAATTTGTTCTACACAGCGTTTCGGATATTCATCTAGTGGCACTTTATAACGTTCTATCAAATCAGGGCGATTTGGTTTGATAAAATATGGCGTGTATTCAGAAAAATGTTCTGAAGATTCAGTGACAAAGTAGCCAAGCTTTTTGAACACTTCATAGCGTACGAGGTTGGTACAGCGTCCATTGTGGTGAAGACCCGGCTTAGGCGCTTTCCCACTTTCAAAAGCTTCGAGTAGATCAGGGTAGATATCAACATAGTCGCCTTGCTCATTTTTCTTCTCTAGTGTGAGGTAATAAGCCATGTGGTTGATACCTGCACAGGTGTAGCGAAGGTCAGCATAATCAAGGTCCAAATCACGAGCTATCTCTTCAGCCGTGCCTTGCACCGAATGACAAAGGCCCACCTGCTTAATATGCGGATACTTTTCATACATTGCCCAAGTGTTCATCGCCATTGGGTTGACGTAGTTAAGCATGGTGGCGTTTGGACAAACTTCTGTCATGTCTTCACACACACTCCATAGATGAGGAATGGTGCGCAGCGAGCGCATGATTCCACCAGGGCCTAAAGTATCAGCGATGGTTTGCTCTAAACCATGACGCTTACACACTTCAAAGTCTGTCACCGTACATGGCTCATAACCGCCAATTTGGAATGCGATAACCACAAAGTCAGCATCTTTGAGTGCTTCTTTTTGGTCTAGATGACAAGTGATGGTACCGGTCGCACCAGAGGACTCCATAAGTTTGCTCACGACAAGGTGAGATTCTTCTAAACGCAGTTCATCAATATCCATCAGCGCAATCTGCGCTTGTTTTAATGCGGGCTTGTGGAAAACGTCACCAAGGATGTTCTTAACAAAAATGGTGGAGCCAGCACCGATGAATGTGATTTTGGGGCTTTTCATAGTCGAATCCTTTATCTCTCAAAGTTCTGTTTCGATGAAGCTAAGGTACACCTGTGGCAAGAGTAGATTCGTCTCAGATATAACAATGAGTATCCTGTTTTCTCATATTTCTAATGAGCCAAATAAAAATCTTAGGAAATGGGACAATATTGTCATTTTTGCGGATAAAGATTGTGAAAATACTAGCGCATTTCATGTAACGCACTGACTTTAATCACATAACTTGAATCTTACTTATTGGGGTAGTTTGGCTATATGATCCTGTTCAGAGTTTTAAATTGCACGATTTGCTAAAACAGGTTTGTACGATTTCCTAAGGAGTGATAGATGAAACAATATGACCCAGATGCGCTGAAAGTTGTCACCCAAGACAAATACTCATCAGAAACGGTATCGGTCAGTCCGCTGTCGCTCTATTCGTCGTATGAGAAAATTGATATTGAATTGAGACCGCCACATTCGATGCCGGGATACCATTGGCATGGCCAAATTGAAGTTAATATTCCGTTCGGTGATGATGTGGAGTACATCATTAACGGCAGCCCCATTGTTGTAAAAAGCGGTGCGATTGGATTGTTCTGGGCATCGGTGCCACATCGCTTGACTGACCCGGGTCACAGCGACAATATGGGAATCATAAATATACCTATCCATCACTTTATGTCTTGGACATTGAGCCGAGATCTCGTCAATCAAATCACTCACGGTAGCGTAATTCAATCCAACTCATGTTCGCTGATTAGTGAGTTTGAAATTGCCCGTTGGGCAGAAGAAATGAACCATCCATCGGAAAGTCGCCAGCAGCTTGCTGTGGATGAAATTGGCTTGATGTTAAAGCGGATTTGCCTTGATGGTTGGCAGCAATTACTTATTAATAAGCAGGACAAGTCAACACCTAAAGGGGTATCTAAACACTCTCAGTTTTACGTCAGTCAGATGTTGGAATACATAGCAACGCACCACAATCAACCTCTGACGATCAAAGATATCGCTGAACACATTGGTTTGCATACCAACTACGCAATGAACGTGTTCCAACGCACCATGCAGATGACCATTAAGCAGTACATCACCGCCATGCGCATTAACCATGCCCGAGCCTTGCTTAGTGATACAGACCGAACCATATTAGATATCTCACTTACCGTCGGCTTTAACTCAAGTAGCCGCTTTTACGAGACATTCCAAACCTATATCGGAGTCACGCCCACACAATATCGCAAGCTGTCGAGAGAAGACCACCGTTGGAGCAGTCACGGTACTAGTCCATTATATGATCTTGAGAAAGGAGCCTGCGATGGGAAAAGACCGCTGACGGTATTGGGGAGCTAGTATGATAGCTTTTTCCATGTTTTAACAAGGGCGCGAAATAGCCTAATAAAGAGCATTCAATTGATTTGTACAATCTAAGTCTGCAGATTTCCCACACCTCATTTTTTGCAACCTATGCAACTCTTTCTATACTTAAACTCATGTTATCGGAAGGATAATACTCTATAAAACAATAAGGTAAGTCGCTTATGATGAGCTTAATTTTCTTATTGCTTTTGATCGCCATGGTTAGCGCGTTCATTGGTAAGAAAGAGGTGGGTTACGCATTTTTCGGAGTCTCAGTTGTGCTGGGCCTATATTGGTTTCATCACCATGCAACCGATACGTTATCGATTTTGTTATAGCGGAGGTGACTACTTATGAATCAGAAGCACATCACTTTGCTGAATATTCTTGGATTACTTGGAATTACCTTTGTTTTGCTCATGGGATCAGTTTTACAGGTGGCGTGGAATGAACTGCCATGCCCACTTTGCTTATTGCAACGGATTGGTTTTGTAATGGTCATGTTTGGATTCCTGCTCAATATTGTGTTTGGCACGGAGCAGCGTCATTATGGCGTCATTTTAGTGGGGGCTCTATTTGGTGCGGCGACAGCACTTAGGCAGGTTTCACTGCATGTCATTCCGGGAACCCCGGGTTTTGGTAGCCCGATTTTGGGAATGCACTATTACACGTGGGCTTTTGTGATTTTTGCTATGACTATCGCGGGAGTTGCATTGTTATTGGTACTTTGGAATAAAGACTGGAGTGATGACCACTACCAAATGAGTATGTTTGGTCGAGTCGTCTGTATTTTGGCTATCGTGGCGGTAGCTATTAATGTGCTGTCGACCTTTATTGAATGTGGTCCGTATCAATGTCCGGATAATCCGGTTAGCTATTGGTTGCTCGATAGCTTCAGGTAACTTCCAAACAAAAACGCTTGGCTAATACCAAGCGTTTTTCTAACGGTGAATTAGATATCTACTGAACTACTTCGCCAGCTTCAACGACGGTCTTGCGAACCACTTCCGTGAACGCTAATGCTTCCTCTCGAATCTTATCTTCATCTACGGTTAGCATGTCGCGGTCTTTCATGATGATTTTACCATCGACGATAGTGTGTTTAACGTTAGCGGAGTTCGCTGAGTAAACTAACGCCGAATAAGGGTTGTAAACCGGAACCATGTTTGGCGCTTTGGTATCAATGACGATGATATCTGCCAACTTACCAGCCTCTAATGAGCCAATTTTATCTTCCATGTGCAGTGCACGTGCGGCGCCCATGGTCGCCATGTCGATAACTTTGATTGGAGGCATCGCTGCTCGGTCTTTGTTGACTAGCTTGTGGACCTTAGCCACTTGATTGAACTCGTCAATAGTACTTAGTGTGTTACCAGACATTGGGCCATCAGTACCTAAGCCAATACGTACACCTTGGTCATACATTTTGAGCGCCGGAGATACACCTTTCGCCGATTTGATATTTGCACTCATATTGTGTGCCACACCCATATCAGACTCTTTCACCAACTTGATGTCTTCGTCATCGACCAAAATCATGTGAGCACCAACAAGGTTTTTATTGAGCGCGCCGATACTGTGCATGTATTGAACGGGAGACATGCCATTGGAACGTTCTGCGATCTTCTCTTGTTCTCGATGAGATTCAGCAAGATGGATCATGACGGGCACGTCGTGCTCCAGTGATAGCTTAGCAATTTTCTGTAGTGTTTCTGTCGTATTGGTATAAGGACCATGAGGGGCAAACGCTGGGGTAATACGAGGGTGGTCTTTATACTCTTCAATAAAGTTCAAAGCGTATTTGATGCCTTCATCAGCATTGGCAGCATCTGCTACTGGGAATTTAATCACGGTTTCGCCCAACACTGCACGCATACCGATTTCATCGACGGTTTTTGCCACTTCATCTTCAAAGTAGTACATATCAGCGTACGTGGTAACACCACCTTTCACCATCTCAACGTTGCCAAGGTTTGCCCCGATACGAACCATATCACGAGACACCAATTTAGCTTCAAGCGGGAAAATGTAGCGGTGTAAGCGATCTGGCACATCATCGGCAAGAGAGCGGAACACGGTCATTGATACATGAGTATGGGTGTTGATTAGGCCGGGCATCACGATATCACCATCAACATCAAGTGTTTGTTTGGCTATATATTGTTCAGCTAGCGCTTCGTTCCCTACGGCGACAATCTTGTTGTCGTCGATAACCACAGTGCCGTTTTGGTACACGGTTTTCTCTTGGTTCATTGTAAGCACGTGAGCGTCGGTGATCATCAGATCGACTTTTTGGGCAGCGTGTGAAAAAGTACTTAAGCCAGCGATCGTCGTGGCGAGTAACGTTTGCTTGATATTCATAGTAGCTCTTAATTATTGTTTTTAATTAGCGCGAATAATAGTGAGTTCTAGATGAATTGCAAACGTTTGCTGGAGTGAGGTTGCGCAGGGTGAATGAGTTGGGCTAATAGTCTCACTTTTCGAGAATCGTATGGCCGTTGTCGACAAGTCCGTGAGTGATATGTACGTGACCTTGATTGGAAATGACGATGGCTTCAACGTGCTGTTGTTGATTCAAGTAAGCTAATGCGTCGTCCACCGAATTCAGGAAACCTGCCGTGCTCCAAATTTCACCATCGACAGACAACTTGGAAATAATCGTCACGCTCGCGATATCAGTCACGATGGGCTTGCCGCTCTGTGCATCGAGTAAATGATGATATCGTTCCCCTTTGTGTTCAAAGAAGCGTTCATTGATGCCAGATGTGACGACGGACTTGTCGTTAAGCGGTACGATTCGGCAAACTTGGCCCCTTGGGCGAAATGGATCCTGAATGCCAACCGTCCATGCTTTTGCTTTGCTATCTGGTGCATGCCCTATGGTTAAGACGTTCCCTCCCAAGCTGATATAGCCGGACTCTACCTCTTTGCTAATTAAATACTGCTTTATCCTGTCAGCGAAATAGCCTTTGGCGATAGCGCCTAAATCAATCTGCATACCTACTTTGGTTAAGAATACCGTTTGGTAGATGTCATCAAACACAATATGTGAGGGGGTCACAAGTTCAAGCTTTGATGCAAGCTCAGAATCGGAGGGTAGGGTCGCGTCCTTAAAACCAATACGCCATGTTTTGATTAACGGCCCAATGGCGATGTTAAAAGGATTGGCGTTATCAAGGCTCACTGCGGTGGCAGTTTTCAACAGTTCGTATAAATCAGCTTTAACACGCACCGGGCGTATACCTGCATTGTGATTGACGTTCATCAGCTCCGAATGAGACTGATTCACGGTAAAGCGCTGGGCGAATTCTTGGAGTTGGAGATAACAGTCCTTTAGCAACTGCCCGCCATTGTGATGATGAATAACAAGATCAATGAAGGTCCCCATCATTTGAAAGCGAGTTTTATAGCTAGGCATAATGTGTCTCCGAACAGGAATAAAAATAGGGAAGCCAGAGGCTTCCCTTTTGTTTACGAGTTTCTCATAGAAACGTTTTGACCTGCGATTCGGCCGTAAGTGAATATATCAATTAAGGCGTTACCGCCGAGGCGGTTACCAGCGTGAATGCCACCCGTTACTTCACCAGCGGCATATAGCCCAGGAATTGGTGCTCCCTGTTTATTTAACACACGAGCGTCAGTGTCGATCTTGAGACCACCCATCGTATGGTGTACAGATGGTTTTCTAGGCGTCGCGTAGAAAGGCGCTTGCTCGACCTTAAGACCAAGTGCACCTTTTTGGAACTCTGGGTCACGTCCATTATCAACGTAGGAGTTATACAAGCGAATGGTTTCGCTAAGTTCGGCAGTCGGAACATTGATCTTCTGTGCTAACTCTTCAATTGTGTCAGCTTTAATGATAATACCTTCTTCAATTTCTCGTTCGATAGTCTCGTCGGTTGTGTTTGCCGCTGTTTTACGAATCTCTTCATCCGCAATCATGTAAATCACACCGCCATTTTCGAAGAATGAGTTAGACAGCACATCACGGCTTTCACATTCGTTGACAAAGCGCTTGCCCTGTTGATTAACAAAGACAAAGTTTTCTGGTGGAACAATCAAGCCTGTAAGCAATGCACCTGACTTAGGGTCGCCAATTGGCATCAGCTGGATATACTCCATACCGACTAATTCTGCTCCAGCGTTTTCACCAATGGCAATACCATCACCCACAAGCGCTGGAGAGTTAGTTGTCTTGATGTCATCGGCGATTTCGTTCCAGTAGTTATTGTACTTCTGAAGCATCTTAGTGTTGGCACCAAATCCGCCAGATGCCATTACTACACCTTGCTTCGTGGTTAGTTTGTATTTAGTGCCGTTTGAATGAGTGGCATTAATACCCACGACTTGACCGTTCTCAATAATCAGATCGTCTGCACGTGTATCAGTGATAATACGACCACCTTGAGCGACAATGTGCTTTTGCAGTTTTTCAACAAACTCAACACCTTTAGGGCGATTTGGTTTGTGGGCACGACGCCATAGCGCACCAACCGCAATGTCGACCATACCACGGTTAAAATCGATGCCTTTCTCTGTTAGCCAGTTGATCGATTCCATCGCTCGGCTAGTCAGTGTATGTACAAGATCGTATTGGCCGTAGATTGACTCACCATCTAAGTTAGTGCGTTTACCGCCAAGATAAGTCTGAATCAAGTGCAGTTCTGTTGAGTCGAACAGATAGTGGTTACCAGCGTCTACATCTAAGAAATAGTTTGCTAACTGATCTTTCAACATGCGGAAGTCCGCGAGATATTCTGGCGCAATCTCAGACTCTGGTGTGTCAGCAAGTGCTTTTAGATAGTCTGCTTCCCCGGCAAGAGCTGGGAATGCTTTTTGCCATTTTGGCTCTGCAGCGTTAACCCAACCACCAGTACGAACTGTGTTACCACCGATCGCTGGGAACTTCTCAAGTACTATCACTGATTGATGATTATCTAATGCGGTAAGCGCTGCGCTCAAACCTGCGCCACCACCACCGACTACCACCACATCTACGGTGTCTTCGATGACTTCTGTTGACCACTCAACTGCTTCGCGTGCTTTACAACGTAGTGCCTCTGAATTACCCCCTGCGAGATCCACGGCATTGGACACACCATCAAGAACAGCTTGGCTACTGACAGTAGCGCCGGAGATAACATCGATATTCAGTGTTTGACCATCGAGTATTTGCTGAGGAATACGTTCAAAAGCCGGGTTGGCGATACCGTCTGACTCTTTTGAGGAATCCACGGCGATATCAAGAATTCTATCTTCAGAGAAACTGACCGTGACTGGAAGTTGACCGTTATGGCCATAACCATACGCTGTGTATTCGCCGGGTTCGAACTTGATCTCGACGCTTTGAAGCTCTTTGATACGTTGGTGTTTTAATGCTTCGGCTGCGCTGTCGATGATCATGTAATCCATGATCTCCCACAATGGTGTTGGGATCATTAATGCTTGTTGTTGAGCGATATCAGCAAATTCAGCGCAGACTTCGTCATTGATTGCTTTCTTTGCCCATGTTGGTTCGACAAGGAAACCTTTACCAATACTAACCATGTCATAACCATACTCAAGCGCAGTATCCGCATCTTGACGCTGAGCAATGCCACCGACACCGATAACTGGGACTTTAGCAACATCTTCAGACTTCAACGCATGGAATTTGCGGATAAGCGGTTCTTTGTCTTCTGGATTAACAATAGAGTTTCGAGCGTAGTTACCCATTGAAAAATGGAAGTAATCAAGGCCGCTTTGAGCGAGTTTATCAAGAAGGAACATGGTCTCTTCAAAACGGATTCCCGGCTCTTCAATCTCTTCAGGAGAAAAACGGTAGCCAATAATGAACCCAGGCATTTGGTGAGATGTGGCTACCTGCTTCGCCTTCTCTAAAATAGCGAGCGGGAATGTGGTGCGTTTCTCAATATCACCACCCCACTTATCAGTGCGTCGGTTGGAATGTGGAGAGAAGAATTGTTGGATAAGGTAAGTGTTTGCGCCATGGATTTCAACGCCATCAAAGCCGGCAAGAATGGCACGATTAACTGCGTCACCAAAATGGTCGATCATGCCAACAATTTGCTCTTCGGTCATCTCGAGTGGGGTCTCTGCGTTATCGCGCAGAGCGGCAACAGGACTGGCAGAGATCGGTTGGTGGCCGCCATTGAATTCACCATTTGCCATGCGTCCAGCATGATAAATTTGTAAAATAGCCTTCGAACCTTTAGCTTTAATTGCCGTTGCCAATTTTTCGAGGCCAGCAATTTTACTGTCGTGGTTGATACCTAGAGCCCCAGGGAATGCACGGCCGTAATTTTCGACAAATGCGCTTTCCACGATAATAGCCCCTGCATCTCCAGAACGAGAGGCATAGTAATCCACCATTTCTTGAGTCACTCCACCATCAAAAAATGCAGATTGAATGGTCATTGGTGCCATGACAATGCGGTTTTTAAGCGTGGCCTTGGACAGCCCAAGCGTTATCTCTTCGATTAACTTTGTCATTAGTTAATATTCCTTATACTGATTAATTCTTATATGAAAAACTCCTCAAGAGCCGAATGCATTGCTCAAAGTATTTTTCATATAAGAAAAACATCATCAGATGACTTTCCCTCAAAAATACTATGGATAATTTTTATGAGTAAAATGAAAGGTTTGCATTCAATATATGTTTATTGTGCATATGTTTAAGAATTGTTTATGTATTAGATGCATTAAATGTATTTGTTACGACAAGCGCTGGCTCTGTTTTTGGTAGGGGCGGATAACTATATAAATCTTTTAATAACAATGGTTTATTTTATTCATTAGTTAAGCTGACCGAGTCTAACAACGTAATAGCCCTATTTTCACCGCAGTTTGAACAGGTAATGCTTTCAGCTTTGTGATAGAGACAAAGAGCAGCTGGTGACATTAATGTAACTTTTTAAGCTTTGGATATTGGTGCTTAGCTGAAAATAAGATTCCACTACCGGGCATCATTCGTCAGACGAGTTAATGGTGTTGAGGGCGGTAGTTAACAGAGAAAGATAGCGACAAGAAACGTCTAATTGCTCAGTGAAGTACGTAACTGAATACGTCTACTGCGGTTGAATAAGGGTAATGGTCAGGATGAATTGAAGATTACCCTTAAAGCGTATTAGTGTGGAAGTTGCTCGCTTTTACTCTTCATCAACAAATATTGCTCAACGGCAGTGACTGTCTCTGCACGGTTGATGTGTCTTGCTATGAAGTAGGGTGGAATAAAGAAAGCGATGAGGTAGAACGATTCGTGGAAGAAGTCAGAGGCGAGAATCGTTTCGTGGTTTACGTATGCAAACAATGCAAGTAGGCAAAGTAAAACGCACAATCCTGCAAGCACAGTGCAGACGATTAATAGTAATCCCAGAAAATCCCTTACAAACATTTTTGAAGCTGTCATGTTTTTCACTCCTGAAATATGAACGTTCCTAAAATACTCCTAATGATGCATATATTTTTGAGCGAGGTCATATTTTGTGCAAATGAAGGGTTGTGACGGGTTAATATATGATTAAAAAGAAGAAAAGCAGGATTGATGTAGGAATTTGGTGACAAAAAAGCCCGCACAAAAGGCGGGCCTGAGCGTTATGGCATTGTTGGATAATCGGTATAACCTTTGTCATTGCCACCAAACAGAGTAGCGCCATCGAGTTCCGCTAGTGGTTTGTCGTGTTGTAAGCGAGAGACCAAGTCTGGGTTAGACACAAACGGGCGACCAAAGGCGACAATATCGGCATAGTTTTTAGCTAGTACGGCCTCTGCATTTTGCTGAGTGTAACCGCCGGCAACAATGATGCAGTTGTCGAAACGTTTGCGAAGCTCGATACGAAATGCTTCAGGAATTTCAGGCGCGTCATCCCAATCCGCTTCAGATAAATGTAAGTAAGCGATATCACGTTGTTGTAATTCTGTCGCTGCGTCAAGAATGGTCGGTACGATGTCTGGGCAATTCATATCTTTAAAAGTTATGAATGGTGCTAATCGGACGCCGACTTTGTGAGCACCTATCGCGCTGACAACTGCATCCACAACCTCAAGTAAGAAACGAATACGATTTTCGCGTGTACCGCCATACTCGTCGGTACGTTTATTGGAGTTGGTGCGAAGGAACTGGTCGATAAGGTAGCCATTGCCACCGTGAATTTCGACACCATCAAACCCGGCCTCTACAGCACGCTTTGCAGCGGTGGCAAAATCGTTAACCACACGCTGAATGTCGTCTTTGGTCATTTCGCGTGGCTCGACACAATCTATCATGTTGCCATTGCCGTTTTCGTCTGCAATCCATACTTGAGTTTCTACTGGTGCTAGAGCAGAGGGGGCCATTGGCTTTTCACCGTTTTGGAACGTCGGGTGGGACACTCGGCCTACATGCCAAAGTTGGCAGAACATTTTTGAGCCTTCACTGTGCACAGCTTGCGTCACTTTGCTCCAGCCGGCCACCTGTTCATCGGTATAAACACCTGGAGTAAAAGAGTAACCTTGAGAGTCATCGGAAATCTGCGTCGCTTCGGAAATGATCAATCCAGCGGTGGCTCTTTGTTGGTAGTAGGTAGCCATCATATCATTAGGAATATTGCCTGGCTGACTAGTGCGTGCTCGAGTCATTGGTGCCATCGCGATACGATTTTGAAGTCCTAGACCTTTAATCTCTGTTTGCTCAAATAACTTGCTCATGTTGAATGTCCTGAGTGGCTGATGTTTATTGTCTGCTCATTGTATTCATTTAATTAGATTTGATAATTGGCTTTATTTTGAATTTAGTATTCATTATTTTCGAATAGTGAAGTAATTGGCTAAATGATAATTACTTGCATTCGCATTTGGTTTGAATTTTAATAGGCAACTATCGTTTTAAAAAGGCTCACCCAATGGAACTTCAACAGTGCTGGTCTCGTTTTGTAAATGCAGAGAAATTACTAAAACAAGGCAGTTGGCCTGAGGCAAAACACTTGTTTTCACAAGTGTTAGATAGCTTACCTTCGCATGTCTATCATGCACTTGAATGTAAACAAACTCGCCCATGTCAGTTCGTTTTCTTGGTGACAGGATTACGAGACGCTTCTATCTATCAATCAAGTATCCTCAATAGTATTGGTGAGCCACAGCAAGCGTTTGAGACACTCAATCGCTGTTATGCATTACTGCAATTTTTGTCACTAGAGCAAACTCAACTTATCAAGATCGTTTATGCGGCGATTGAAGAGAGTACGGATCTTGTGCTCAGCCATATGGAAGCCTTCTGCGCTTCTCAACACAGTGCTGAGTGGACTCAAAAATTCAATGAGCTTAGCCGATCGCATCATAGTATTGCGGTCTTGAATCCACACACCAACCCGACACCAAACTCACATTACTAATTCGAATGAGCAAGGAAGCATTATGTCTCAAGACCCTATTCTAACTGTCCGCGATCTTTCCGTAAGCTTTACCACCAATGACGGTATTGTTGATGCAGTGAAACAAGTCAACTTCGATCTTTTTGCGGGTGAAACATTAGCTATTGTGGGTGAATCAGGAAGCGGTAAATCTGTATCAACCAACGCGCTGATGCAGATTTTGCCCAACAATGCGATTATTCACGCGGATTCAAACATCGCATTTAACGGCCACTCGCTACTGAAAATGGATGATAAGGCGATGCAAAAGATTCGTGGTGACCGTATCGGAATGATCTTCCAAGAACCAATGACCTCACTTAACCCTTATATGAAGGTGGGCATTCAAGTCGCTGAAGCATTGATGTGCCATAGAAAGGTGAGTGGTCAACAAGCCAAGAAACGCGTTTTGGAGCTGTTTGATTTGGTGCATTTGCCAGAACCAGAAACGGCTTACTTTAAGTACCCTCACGAGTTTTCTGGTGGCCAGCTGCAACGCATTATGATTTCTATGGCCTTGATTAATGAGCCTGACATTTTGATCGCTGATGAACCAACCACTGCACTCGATGTAACGGTTCAAGCTGAAGTACTTAATCTCATCAAAGAAATCCAAGCCAAGCTTGGAACAGCGATTCTGTTTATTACTCATGACTTGGGTGTGGTCAAACACTTGGCAGACCGAGTGATAGTGATGTGTAAGGGGGATATTGTCGAACAAGGCGAATGCCAAGCGCTGTTTTCATCACCCCAGCACGATTACACCAAGATGCTACTCGATTCTGTACCTAAGGGACAAAAAGAGGAAGTAGAAGAAACCGCCCCTACTTTGCTAGAAGCTGACGATATTCGAGTGAAATTCTTGATTAAATCGAGCTTTATACCACAGCGTAATCAGTATTTTGAAGCGGTTAAAGGGATTTCGTTGCAGCTCAAGCAGGGTGAAACCTTGGGTATTGTAGGGGAGTCAGGGTCGGGTAAATCGACTTTAGGACGTGCACTGATCGGGTTGCTACCATGCACTGGGACTGTGAAGTTCAAAGGTCAAGACGTGGACAAACTGACGGCTAAAGCTCGATTTGCCCTTAAAAAAGACATTCAAATGGTGTTTCAAGATCCCTATGGGTCGCTCTCGCCACGAATGACCGTAGGCGACATCATTACAGAAGGCCTTACGGTTCATCATCCCAATTTGTCAAAAGCCGAACGCATGCAGCGTGCACGGACTGCCTTAGAAGAAGTTAGGCTTGACCCTCACAGTATCAACCGTTATCCCCATGAGTTTTCAGGCGGGCAGCGACAACGTATTGCTATTGCCCGAGCACTCATTCTTGAACCATCATTTATCTTGCTTGATGAACCTACTTCTGCATTGGATCGCTCGGTACAGCTTACCGTTATAGACCTTCTAAAAGACATTCAGAAGAAACATAACATCGGTTTCTTGTTCATCAGCCATGATTTGAGCGTGGTTAAAGCGCTATCTGACCGTGTTCTGGTAATGCAAAAGGGTGAGATTATGGAGCAAGGCACCACTGATGAAATCTTCTATCATCCAAAGAGCGACTATACCCAGAAGTTGATTGATGCGTCGTTCGATATAGAGCCTGAAGAGACTTAGTCACCCTGTCTATTGGTAGGTAAGTGTTGGCTTACCTATCATTACTGTTCTAGCTTGTTATCAAATTGGAGTTCATTTTATCGGTTGCTCTCTCTTTAATGATATTGAGAGTCATTTACTATTATTTAATAGACAAATGAGAACCTGAAAGATATCCCTCTCCATCAGGTTGCCTCAATTAAGGAAACATCACTATGACTGAACAAATTTCTCAATGGTTAGCACGCGATCCTGATCCAATTACTAAACACGAATTGCAGCAGCTGGTGGACTCGAACGATGAACGAGAGTTGAAAGATCGATTCAGCTCTCGCCTTGCATTCGGTACCGCTGGCTTACGCGGTAAAGTGGGGGCTGGACCAAATCGTATGAATCGTTTAGTCATTCAAGAAACTGCGACTGGGTTAGGTCATTATCTTCTCGAGCAAGTTAGCGAGGCTTCATCGCGAGGTGTAGTGATTGGTTATGATGGCCGCCCTGATTCCAAGCAGTTTGCGCACGATACCGCGTCCGTTTTAACAGCTCTTGGTATCAAGGTGTATCTGACCTATAAAGTTGCAGCAACGCCTATCGTTGCCTTTGGTGTTCGTGAATTGAATGCAGCAGCAGCCGTTGTGGTGACGGCCAGTCATAATCCACCAGAATACAATGGATTTAAAGTCTATTGGGAAAACGGGGCGCAGATTATTCCTCCACATGACTCTGGTATTGCGGCACAGATTGACGATGCTACGACTCAACCTCTAACGTTGTTACCCTTAGACCAAGCGAAACAACAGGGGTTATTGATTTGGTTAGAAGAGGATTACTATCAAACCTATCGTAAGGCCATAAACCAAAGTGAACTTCTAACACCGGATAGCAATACGGATATTTCCATTGTTTATACTGCGATGCATGGTGTCGGTGCTGACATGGCAGAAACACTGTTAGCAGACGCAGGCTTTAACCAAGTGGCGAGTGTAACTGAGCAGCGAGAACCGGACGGTGCGTTCCCAACCGTTAACTTCCCAAATCCAGAAGAAGCTGGAGCAATGGATATGGTGATGGCGCTCGGCAAGTCTGTAGGTGCAGATATTGCCTGTGCCAACGATCCAGATGCTGATCGTTTTGCAGTTGCAGTTAAACGTCCTGATGGTGAGTACCAAATGCTGACGGGAGATCAAGTAGGGTCATTATTTGGTGATTACTTGTTGGCGGGTCAACCTAATGCGCTGGTGGGGAATACCATAGTTTCGTCGCGCCTACTAAGAAGTATTGCCAAGGCGCATAGTGCTCAGTATTACCAAACATTGACGGGATTTAAATGGCTAACCAACGTCGCAATGATTCAAGAGAGCGTGGACCATCCCTTCCTGTTCGCTTATGAAGAGGCATTAGGGTATACGGTTGGCAATAAAGTGTGGGATAAAGATGGGCTCTCTGCACTTGTGGCGTTTTCACAGTTAACCGGTAAGCTCAAAGCGCAAGGAAAAACGCTGTGGGATAAGCTTGAAGAGCTTTATCGTCAACATGGCTTCTACTTTAATGCCCAGCGCAGTATTGCGTTAGATCCTAAGTCGCCACCTATTGGTGAGAAGCTTCGTCGCAACCCACCGACAGAGATTGCAGGCAAGCGCATTGAAGTGATTGAAGACCTAAATACATCCGTTCGACAATTCGCCGATGGAACGACAGAAACCATCGATTTACCCGCAAGTGATGTGCTGATTTATTTGCTTGAGGATCAATCGCGAGTCATTGTGCGTCCATCTGGCACTGAGCCTAAGCTTAAATGCTATTATGAGGTCATCAGCGATTTTCCACCAGAGATGGACTACGCTCAAGCGAATCAATCGGCTGAAGCCAAAATGTTAGCATTAATTGAAGCGCATCAACGGAGTCTATAACTCAGAAAAAATGCAGTAGAAGAGAGCGGCATGTCAGCCGCTCTTTTGTGTTTTTGACCTATCTAAACCTAGTCTTTTTTATATTTCTATTGATATGTTATAACATATCAATTATTCCTGACTTACCTTTACACACTTAGTAGGCAATCGGCCCTAGTTTAGGAATGTTATTAATTTTAATTGGAGGTATTAGATAAATGGATAAACTCAAGCAGGTCCTGATTGTGGCTGGGACCCATGGCAATGAACTTTCTGGGATTTATCTACATAAGTTAATTAAAGAAGGTCTTTATGCCGTTGATCGCTCGACGTTTTCTGCCTCTTCCATCATTGCTAACCCAGAGGCTCAAAAACAGAACATTAGATATATTGATTCTGACTTAAATCGTGAATTCTCCGCATCTAATAAGGTTGAGAGTTCGAATTCGCACGAATCGAAAGTCGCCAATCAGTTTATTGAACATCACGCAAACACAAGTGATCAACTGATCATTGATCTGCATAACACCACAAGTAATATGGGGGCGACCTTGATTCTACTTGCGGATAGCCCGTTTTATCGAATGATGGGCGCATATGTGAAGCAACGTCTACCTAAGGCAAATATCTTATTTGAAAGCAGGAAATCTTGGAGTGATCAGCCCTATCTTTGCACTGCTAGTGAATATGGCGTCATGATAGAGGTCGGGAGTCAAGCTCATAGCTCGCTAAAATACAGTACGTTAGAGCTTATGAAAGCGATGTGTTCTGTGGTTTTGGATTACATAGAAAAGCACAACCTGAAGCAACTTGGTGAGCTGAATGATTATGACGCTTTTTACTATACCGAAGAGGTCAAAGCACCAGTCGGAAACGACGGTATGCGTGAAGCTGTCGTACATCCCACGCTATGTGGGCGAGATTTCGAAGTACTAAGGAAGGGAGAGCCTTTGTTGGCCACTCTCTGTGGTCATGATATTTATTGGGAGAGCGACAATGAGGTATACCCACACTTTATAAATGAGAGTGCCTACAGTGACTCGAATATCGTGATGGCTTTGGCTGAGAAACACACGGTTTCAGTTCGATAGGATGGGCTTCTATCTTATCTAGCGACTACTGCGATGACCACAAACCCGCTGAGATATGTTCTGGATAGGCAATACGGGTGGCATACCATAGTAAACAAGCTCTAAATAGTTTCTATTTAGAGCTTTCTAGATCAGCTCGACAACACAGGGGACATTCCGTAATCCTGCCCGCCCATGAAAAGTAAGCCAATGATCATCAGTATAACGCCACCAACCAGCTTGAGATAACTGCCAGTTAGCTTCCAGTTAACGGAGTGCTCACTGTTTGCCACCACTAGATACCGTTTAAGTATATGTTTGCCAGACAGAGTCATTAGTGCAATCAGTGACGTTGTTAAAGCCGTTCCTAGTCCCATCAGAATCGCACTGATTACTCCCATCCAATATAAACCAACAACGTTTGCGAAAAGCAGGACCATAATGGCGCCACTGCAGGGTCTAACACCTATGGATGCAACAATGCCTAAGTATTCTTTCCATGTTGAAGCTTCGTTGATCATCTGTGCACTAACAACATGCTGATGCCCACACCCGCAGTTATCGCCATGGGAATGGTGATGTTGAATACCTGTTGCTTTGGCCACTATAGGTGAGGGCTTGATAGCGTAGGTGGCAGGATTTACCTCAAGCTTTGTTTTCTGTTTCGTGTTTAGAGAAGAGAGTGGAGCTAGACTACGGATCTTGAGGTTGTGAGAACGTGAGAGCTTAAAAATCTGCGCTGCGGCCTTCCAGCAAATAATGCCTCCCAATAAAGCAACGAGCGCAAAGCTAATTGAAACAAAAATCATGGCATCACGGTTGACGGCCTGCATTGAGGCATTGAAACCCCAAATGAGGACGCTCACGAGTACAATAGCAACGAGTGCCTGACACAACGCAGAAATAACGGTTAAAACTAAGCTAGTTTTAACTTTGGTTGGGTGGGTCGCCAGATAAGTGGTCACGATGACTTTACCGTGACCTGGACCAATGGAATGGAGCATTCCATAAAGAAAACTGGCGCCAATCAAGTAGCCACCAGCGATCAAAGGTTGTGTTTGAGCATCGTATAGCAAATCGGCAAGTTGTGCGTTCACCTCACGCTGCCATTGAATGCTCATCACGACCAGTGACGGCCATGTTTGCCATAACAGATATAAGCTTACAACCAGTAGTATAGAGACGACTATCGCTACAAAGATACGTCGATAATGTAAGTGTGCTTCTTTGGTGTGGTTGAGTGTTACATTGTTCTTGTTTTGCTTCATAACGTTTGATTCAATTTGCTTTGAGTTTGTCATTGCGAGTCGGAAACATTGGCACAATGGATACTTGCAGTTTGTGTAAAGAGGTGACCCAATGTGTTATCCGGATCCGCGTCAGCAGGGAGAGACATGGCATAACTCATTTGCTCTGGAGTCGGGTTTGGCTCAATGATGTTGACCTGACATTGGCGGGCTAGCTCTGGTGACAGGACGACATCATTAGTGGATCGCCAAGCCATATCAACATAATAACTCGGCTCATATATTAATAGCTTTAATGAATCGCGAGTAACAGGCAGCGGTTTGGTAAAGGGAATCTCAAAGCTGAGCACCAATTTTGCTTTATCACGGGTCATCTTTGCATTGCGTGCTAGTCCGTACTTTACTGTTTTCTCACCATCGTAAAAGTGAGTGAAGTAATGTTCATCTTTCATATTGTTGAGGACTGACATCGACAAATTATGCAACGTTTCCTGCTCTTTATCGGGAGAAACATCTTCTCCATCAAGCATATAGATAGAGGTTATTGCGTCGAAAGACCACTCCATACTTAAGCTTGTGATGATACCGTCTTGGCCATTGATATGTGTTTTCATTTCAATCCAAGAATGAGGATGAGCCGCAGCAGCGTTAACGAATAACGCTGCGACTAAACCTACCAATAAATACTTGCTCTTTTGGCGGGCTCTATTTTTTAGTTCATAAATCGTCAAAGATGATTACTCCTGCAAACAGCTTAAGAGCTGCTCTTCAAACGTATCATCAATAGTATCTGAAATTAGTTCGATTCGGCTTTCAAAATAATCGTCGAGGACGACTTCTGTTAAACCATCAGACGTTAAGTTGTAACCGAATATTCCATCTTCGGTAATAAATACTGCTTTCATGCGCTCAACGTCTAATTCAACCAATAATAAAATGAGTTTCTGTCGGTTAAATACTTTATCGGGACTAAAACGCCACCCCACGCTTTGAAAGCCTTCCCCCTCATTTTCTGCTTTAAGAAAACCACTCTCTGGGAGGTCTTGCTCAGACACTAGCGGCTTGCTTTGGGAATGATGGTGGTGGTGATGAGGTGGGTGTTGATGAATGCTTGTCTCCCCTTCAAACTCCGATAGGGGGATGGCACCGTGTTCGGCAAAGACCACCTTTGTATTTGGTCGGCCTACTTTCGCTACGTAGGTTGTCAATTTTTCAGAATCGCCTTGCTGGTAGAGATCGAACTTGTTACCCACGATAGTGTCAGCTATCGATATTTGCTGGTTGAAAGTGTCATGTTGAGTATAGCGAGAGTCGGACAAACGACGAGCATCGACAAGCGTGACTGTTTTTTGTAATGAAAGCACTTGGCGATAGTGTTCGGTAGAAAGGACTTCTAACACCTCTTTAGGGTGACCAAGTCCAGTAGGTTCTATCAAAAGACGATCGGGTCTTGCTTCCGACAATAACTGGTTTAATGCAATTTGCATGGGTAACCCGGCTGCGCAGCACATACATCCGCCTGGGACTTCACGAATGAAGACTTGCTGCTTGTCTTTGTGTTGTCCTTGTACCAGACTACCGTCGATACCAATTTCTCCGAACTCGTTAACTAATATGGCCCAACGCTCATTTTTGGGCTTATCCTTCATCAGACTAAGAATTGCCGATGTTTTTCCAACACCGAGAAAACCAGTAATGATGTTAGTTGGAACGCCAGTTATAGGCTGATTGTCAGAGTTCATTAGCGATTCTCCTATAGCCTTGAACAAGCGTATGGTTAGCTGAAACCACCGACTCGGAAAAGGCTGAATATTCAGGTGGTACTTTAGAAATGCTGTTTAAATCAAAATCTGCACCAATATTGGTCATAGGTGGGACATGAAAGTGCTGAGGGAGGTCAAGCCCATCAATCACACAGTTATGACGTACCACGCATCCTTCCCCTATGACAGCATTAAACACAACGGAATTAAAGCCGATAAATACATCATTGCCGACCTCACACGGTCCGTGAACAATAGAGCGGTGCGCAATTGAGGTTCGCTCACCGATGATTACCGAAGCTCCAGCTTTGGAATGAATAACGACACCGTCTTGAATATTGGTGTCTCTTTTGATGACTATCGCTTCCATATCGCCCTGTTCGTTGGTTTCATCAGCACGGATAACGGCATAAGGACCAATAAAAACATTGTCTTCGATAATAACTTTGCCGCAGATAATTGCAGTGGGATCGATGAAAGCCGTTTCAGAGACTTGCGGCATATGACCATTGGGATTTCTTCTTAGCATAGTGTTCTTTGTTCAATAGTGAGTGAAAATTGCGCTGTATCGCATGATTAAAAGTCGTATGAGCTATTTATTGAACACCAATCTCATTGCTCCTACGGGTTGCTCAACCACTTTTTGATTGGTATAGACGAGATTACCATTTACCCAAGTCTTGTTGATTTGCGCAGAGAAAGAGTGTCCATTAAATGGCGACCAGCCACAGTGGTACAGGCTATTGTCGTTAGTAACGAGGGTCGTCGTATCTGGGTCGATGAGAACCAAATCGGCATAGTAACCTTCGCGAACGAATCCGCGCTGCTGAACACCATAACGGACCGCTGGGTTATGGGCCGTTTTCTCAACCAGTTGCGTCATAGTCATATGACCCTGATGCACTTGATCGAGTAAGCTGAGTAGGGCGTGCTGAACCAAAGGCAGTCCAGCTGGGGCTTGCTCGTACGGCACATGTTTTTCTGCCCAAGTGTGCGGTGCATGATCGGTAGCGATAATATCGATTTTTCCTGTATTCAGAGCTTGAAGCAGGGCATTACGGTCATTTGGGTATTTGATAGCAGGATTACATTTAATTTGATTACCAAGGCGCTCATAGTCTTTGTTGCTAAACCAAAGGTGATGAACACATGCTTCGGCGGTGATATGTTTTTTATTAATTGAACCAGACTCAAACAAAGACAGTTCTTTTGCGGTAGTGATATGCAGGACGTGCAACTGACTTTGATACATCTTCGCCAGTTCGACGGCGTAGGATGAGGAAGCAAAACACGCGTCTTCATCGCGGAGTATTGGGTGATCGTCGATGGTCAATGGCGACTTGTCTTGTGCTAACTTCTGTAGGTTCTGCTTTATTACAGCACCGCTCTCACAGTGAGTGACGATGAGCACTGGTGAGTCGCGAAATATAGCCTCTAATGAAGCTGGATCTTCAACTAATAGATTGCCAGTTGAAGCACCCATAAAGACCTTCACGCCACAATGTTTCTGAGGATCAAGCCGCTTTATCTGCGCAAGATTGTCTTCGGTGGCACCCAAGTAAAATGAGTAGTTGGCGAAAGAGGTTTGCTCTGCAATGCTAAATTTGTGCTCTAATGCTTCAATGGTTGTTGTGGCTGGATTGACATTTGGCATCTCCATATAGCTGGTGATGCCACCCGCTACGGCCGCTCGGGATTCACTTGCAATAGTCCCTTTATGGGTAAGACCTGGTTCGCGAAAGTGGACTTGATCATCAATCATCCCTGGAATGATGTAGCCACCTTGGGCATCGACAATGGTGTCACCTGGTTTACTGCTAATGTTGGATGCAATCATCTCGATTCGCTGACCAACAATTCTAATATCCGTCTCAATGATGCTTCCTTCATTGACTAAGCGAGCGTTCTTGATAAGCGTGGCAGACATGGGAATTAGGGACTCCTTTGGGTGAAATAGGCTATTAAATGGTGGTGATTAGTCGTTTCTCGCACATTCGTCGCACACGCCGCTGATCTCAAATTGTGGACTTAGCACGGTAAAGCCTTCCTTTTTGGCGTGTGACTGGAGGCCGGATACCACATTAGGATCAATGATTTGTTCACTGATCTTGTTGCATTGAGAACAGATAAGGAACTGAGGAACGCCGTGCTCATGTTCGCAAAGAATGTGAGAGCAAAAGATGTATTTGTTAGAAACATTGAGCTTATGAGCAAAGTGCTCGCTCTCAAGAAACTCCAAAATACGATAGACCGACATGGCTTGAATATTCTGGTCAAAATGTGTCTTACAATAATCAACTAAGTCATAGGCGGATAACGCTTTATCAGCATGAACTAGTGCTTTTAGGACCAATTTACGTTTAGATGTCAGTTGTTTACCGCGAATCTTACAGCGCTTTTCGGCATGCTCAATAATGTCGTTAATGTCACCCATAATCGCTATACCATATCTAATGTGAGTAACAGCCTTCGTTCATTTGGCAGAACCTCAGGTGAGCGATGAACCAGCCCCAACGCTTCGTTACCTTCCCATCCACTGCCTTTTAACAACGCAACGTCACCAGAAGACAGTTGATTGATACTAGCTTCATTAGGATAAATACCAGACAGATGATCGGGCTTACCATGACTTCCTGCACCGAGTTTACGGCGGTCAACGTCATTATTACTTAGCCATTGGGTCGCACTGCCAAGATAAGTCGTCACGAGTCGACAGGGGACATGATCGACATGAAATTTAGGACACATGGGTTTATCTAAACGAGTCAGACGCAAGCCCGCCTCCTTTAAATCGAATAGACAACAGAACATATCAACGATAAGCGCAATGTCTTCGCCTAAAGCCTCTGCGCAATCATGACTAGCCAGCTTCTCCTTTACCCAATGTGCTGTGTTGCTGGGTGTGACAGTTTGCACTAGCGCTAAAGATGTCTGCTCTTGAAGCAGCAACTCTATACTTTGTGTCATTTCTGTTGAGAGTGAGCGATGCCAAACCGCGATGTTGTGTTCTGGCTGATAAATTCCCGTCAGAGCGCTAGGTTGTAGGCTCAGTGGCAGTGGAGGGGATATTCCCAGATCTGTGGCTGTATTGGTTAAGTAGTTATGCATAAGTGCTTAGCCTCCATTCTCTTGACGTTTGACGGTAGCTTTCCAAACCAAGCTTGAAACAAGAAATAGCCCAGCGGCGACACAAACGATCGTTGGGCCGGTAGGCGTATCCATTAGATAAGAAGTGCGCAGACCTACAATGCTGGAACTGCTTCCAATAACCGCCGCCAATACGACCATGATTTCGGGGGTGCGGCTAAATGGGCGGGCGGTGGCAGCAGGAATGATCAGCATGGCAACAATCAGCAAGACACCCACCACTTTAATGGCGACTGCAACGACGACAGCGAGTGCGATTGTGAGAATCAGTTGCTCCCTTTTGGGAGAATAGCCACTTGCTAACGCGAGATCTTTGTTTAAGGTGGAGAGCAGTAATCCAGGCCAACGAAAGCCAATCAGTCCAACAACCAGTAACGTACCCAGCCAAATCACCAATAAATCGGTTTTGCTTACTGCCAGAATATCGCCGAATAAATAGGCCATCAGATCAAGGCGAATCCCGGATAAAAATGAGACAGCAACCAGACCGATTGCCAATGCCGAATGAGCCATGACGCCGAGTAAGGTATCCATGGCGTAGCCTCTGCCGCTGAAGGTGGAGACGGTTATGGCCATCAGAAGCGCAATAATCAGCACGCCAGGAAAAATAGGCAGCGAAAATGCTAGTGACAATGCAACGCCCAGCATAGAGGCATGAGCGGTAGCATCACCAAAATAGGCCATGCGACGCCAGACAATAAAACAGCCCAATGGCGCGGCGGCTAATGTAACGCCAATTCCTGCTAAGGCCGCTCGCCAGAGAAAATCATCCAACATTGAGTCTTCCTTCTTGGAGAGCGATTGGGGAAGAGTGGTGTCGATAGACACCTAACACGTCTTCATCATCCAAACCGAATAGTGCTTTGTACTCTGGTGATGCACTGACCTTCTCTGGAACACCTTCACAGCACACATGCCCGTTTAAACAGATCACTCGATCTGTTCTTCGCATAACAACGTGAAGATCGTGACTGACCATGATGACAGCACATCCTGTTTGTTTGCGGATCGCGTCGATTTGTTGGTAGAAATCGACAGTACCTCGCTGGTCAAGTCCTTGAGTGGCCTCGTCGAGTAACAGTAGGGATGGTTGCTCCAGAAGTGCTCGAGCCAGTAGGACGCGTTGTAGTTGCCCGCCTGATAGCGACCGAAGTTGCTGTGTTTCTAAGTTAGCAACACCAGCTTGCTCCAAGGCTTGTTTTATCCTTGATTTGGAATGACGCAGAGGAAGCGTTAGAAAGCGATATACCGTCATAGGTAGGGTTTCATCAATATGTAAACGCTGGGGCACGTAGCCGATCTTCAAACTCTCACTGCGCTCGATGTGACCGCTAATTGGGAAGATTGCGCCTATCAAGGTCTTCAATAGTGTGGATTTACCTGACCCATTGGGGCCGACAATCGTGACTATTTCCCCCTGACTCACCGAGATATTTATGTTGTCCAATATTAAATGGCTACCAAATTTAACTGACAACCCGTGGGATGAAATCAACATTCACCTTCTCTCAACTTACTAAGTAACGACGATTTGCAAACCTGTGCATAGAGAAAAGATGCTTGCAAGACGTCTGGAATAAAAGTTATGTTATAACATAACAATTGTAGTTGCCAATCTTATATCTTAAAAAAACAGGGAGAAGAAAATGTTTAAAAAAGCCTTATCAGGCATGGTGGTTGGTTTGGTCGTAGCTTCAAACGCTTACGCTAAGGTACCTAATGTGGCAGTGGATATTGCTCCATTGCATTCGTTAGTGTCTCAGGTGATGGATGGCGTTGGTGAGCCTGACTTATTGATTCGTCCCGAGTCATCACCTCATGAATACCATTTGCGTCCATCAGAGGCTAAAGCTCTCTCAGAAGCGAACGTTGTATTTTGGGTTGGCGAGGGGTTGACCCCATGGCTCGAAAAACCATTATCCAGCTTAGCTGGATCAGCAAAGAAAGTTGAGATGATGGAAGTGGATGGCACAACCTTGTATGACTTCCGTGAGGGTGCCACATTTGAGGCGCATGAACACCATGGAGATGAGGCTCATCATGATGAACATGAACATCACGATGCTGACCACCATGATAAACACCAAGAAGAGCATCATGAGCACCATCATGAAGGCCATGACCCACACGTATGGTTAGATCCTCAAAATGCCGAGGTTTGGGTTAAAGTCATCGCTAAAACACTCTCTGAAGCTGATAGTGAGCATGCATCGATTTATCAGCAGAACGCAAAAGCAACGATTTCTCGCTTACAACAACTGACTTCTGAGATAAAACAGCAAACCCAGAATCTGGGCGGTATTAAATTCATTGTTTTCCACGATGCCTATCAGTATTTCGAACAACGTTTTGGAGTGTTAGCGTCAGGAGCAATATCAGTATCGGACGCGTCGAAGCCAAGTCCTGCGCGTATTACTCAAATTCGCAACACGGTAAAAGAGCTCGGAGTGACTTGTGTGTTTACGGAACCTCAGTTTAATCCGCAACTGGTAAATTCAGTGTTTGAAAACTCTACTGTTACTACCATCGGTGTGATGGATCCTATCGGTGCTGATATCGCAGTAGGTAAAGACCAATATAGTCAGCTGTTGCTGGCGATGCTAGGTAGCCTTCAACAGTGCCAACAGTAAACTCACAATAGTGAATAACCTCTCTGCATTGTGATATGCAGAGAGGTTTATCTGTTTGTTATGCCTTATGCCGTTTCAAAGAACGCCTTGTGATAGGTTACTTCACCTTTAGGGATAGTATTCTCAAATCCTTTCACCAAGAAGTATTCTGCTGGGACATCTGCAAACGTTAGGTTTGGATGAGATTCGAAACCAAAGCGTCCGTAATAACTTGGGTCTCCAAGTAACACAATGCCTTGATAACCGAGTTGTTTGATTTGAGCTTCCCCTTCTCGAATCAGCGCTCCGCCTATGCCTTTGCCTTGATGCTCTGGAATGACAGATACAGGACCCAATCCAACCCAAGTTGAAGCTTCACCATCTATTAGGATTGGTGAAAACGCAATATGACCGATAACCTCGTTATTGGCTTCGCACACAAGAGAAACAGTAAGTGCGTTGTCACGACGAAGTCCGTCGACAATGAGATGTTCTGTTGGTTTCGCACCTGGTTCGTGATGTGGGTGGTTCTCAAATGCTTGATATGTTATTGAGTGGATCTGTTTAGTATCTTCGTGAGTTTCTGTTCTGATTTTCATGCAATTACCTGCTATTTGGCCACGCTTGTTTAAGCATCAAGCCGCTGTTCTTAGCTTATGTGATGTCGTCACTATAAAGTGTGAAGTTATAGACAGGTCAACGACAATTTCTAAAATTCTTATTCGATTGGGAAAGGGGGGAATAACGACGAGTTCTACGAAGGCTCTATTTGTAGATAGATACCTTTTAGAGAGATACCTCGCTAAGGCAAAGTGCATCTGACTTAGCGAGGTTGCATGACGAATGTTATCTAGCTTGACTTAAATTGCTTTCAGGTCGGGCAGAGTATACGCCCCAATATGCTCCATACTTGGTAAGTAGATTCGCATGTTGATGGAAATATTGTCCGTCGGAATATGAAGTAGGTTATCTACATCGCCACATGATCTGGTCTCGGTGTTGCCGTAATACACCGTAAACGATCCATCTTGATTAAACGCCATGTCCTCATTTGCAAGAATGGAATAGTCATCTGTTGCGATATATTGTTTATCGTCGTAGATGGTGATTGAGAAAAATCCGAGCTCCTCATCTTCCATTTTTGGTTTTGGGTAATTAGCAACGTAGCAGGCGTCTTTATCCAAGTTATATTCGGCCACCTTATAACTTGCGTGCGCATCAGGCAGTAGACCTGTTGAGATGGCAACACCGCGATTTCGTGCATCCTGATCTATCGTGATACCTGCCTGGAGATCTGCCATAGCATTGGCTATACCCTGTGACTGAGCGATGGATACCCATTTATGATGTATAGGTTTAAATGTGTCCATATCCCAAGCGGTGACTTTATATGGTGTTGGTTCAAAAGCTCTGTCTACATACTCAAAGTGCAGTTGATCTTGGAAATCATTTACTTTTTCGATATCTGATGCTTGGGAGGCATTCACTTGGGTACGTGCATAAAACGCAATGTAGTCACTGGTGTCTGTGGCTTTAATAATGTGCTCACCTGACCCGTAGAAGACATAGGCGGTGTCATGATTGTGATTCATGACGTGCAGAGAGACATAACGTCCATCAAATTCTGGAATCGTAACCTTTATGTCAGAGCGGGCATCTGCAATAACGAATGAATATAGCGTGTCTCGATTCATCATCGGTGCAGGTTGCTCATCTAGTGCAATGGGTGCTCTATGATGATGCCAATCTTGAAGAGCACCGTTACCCGCTTCAACATTCATTGCCATATCAAACATGGCAGTTGAGTAATTCTCTTCCGTGACGGTTACTAATTCCGAAGCGAAAACGGTTGATGAGGTCAGTGATAATAAGGTTGCTAAAAGAGTCTTTTTCATGCTTGGCCTGTGTTGGTCTGCGCGTTGCTCCAAATGGGTTGGAGTGTGGTTTTAAAAGTGTCCTTCGATCTTGTTAATTCATCCTGATGACAAATAATTTACCAAGGTGACATGATTAGATATATTTAATATT
Source organism: Vibrio mediterranei (assembly GCF_013364395.1). Lineage (NCBI taxonomy): Bacteria > Pseudomonadati > Pseudomonadota > Gammaproteobacteria > Vibrionales > Vibrionaceae > Vibrio > Vibrio mediterranei. The sequence goes on from NZ_JABXGK010000008.1 coordinate 356,216, forward strand.
AATTAGCATCATCTTTAGATTTATTTAACACTATGAGTAATATTCTGACGAACTTAGATTTAAACCTCTTAAAGGCGTTTGTGATTACCTATAAAGAGCGCAACTTAAAACGTGCTGCAGAGCGGCTGTTTATCACGGCTCCAGCGGTAAGTGTCAAACTCAATAAGTTGAAACAAGAGCTTGGAGGAGAGTTGTTTATTAAAGTACCTACCGGCTTTGAACCTACGGCTTTGGCGGATCATCTCTACGAAAGAGTCGAGCCGTTGTTGAATCAACTTTATTCCGATATTGGCAGTTTAAAAGGGTTTGAACCAGCCAAGCTGAGTGGAAGAGTGAATATAGATTTAGGGCAACACTTTATCAGTTGGTTTGCACCCAAGCTTTTTTCTTTGGTTAAATCCAGCGCCCATCAAGCGAGCATGACTTTCAATGGTTTTTCAGAAAATACTATAAGTAACCTCAGGCATGGGGATGTAGATATAGGTATTGAGTATGCGAGGGTCGATATTCCAAAAGACATTATGGAACTCCCACTCAAGATCAAACCTTTGGTAATGGCTGTTAGAAAAGATCACCCTATCACGAGCAAGACGGCGAGAGTTGAGGAGTTGGCGGGTTACGGCTGTGCAATGATAGAACTGAATTTAGATGAAGGTGGTAAGCGCTGGCATTTTATCCACGAAGCGGAGCGCCAGTGTGGAGTGAAATTGGAGCCTGAGTTTACCTCGAGTTCACTTGAAGCTGTCGTAGAAACGCTCTGTCACTCCAATATGTTCTGTCCGGCATCCAAACACATTGTAGAGCAGTATTCAGACAAGCTAAAAAGTATAGAATTTGTTGAAATGCTAGATTTGGTTAATTATCCCGTTAGCCTCTATCTTCATAGAAGGAATAGACATTCTCCGAAACATCAATGGCTAATAGACCAAATACAATTGGGATTCTCTACGTTTAATGTGTGAAAAACGCACATTATCTTCCCAGTAGGCGCTCATATTGCTGACAATCTTCAGTCTAGAACTGAATGTACAAAAAAAGACCTATATGAATAGGTCTTTTCAATCTAGCTACTTTAAATTTAATAGCATGCTTAACGCAACTTTTAAACCCTTAGTACTTTTTAAGAATTTCCACGATAGCGGCTTCATTATCCGCGGCGATGATGGCGTCCACGTCTTCATCGTTTTGGAACAGTTCTGCCAATGCCATGATAGTTTGGATATGGCTATCAGAGTCCAACGCTGCCAATGTGACCGAGAAGTAGACGTCGCCGTTATCTTCTGATTCTAAGTCAACACCATTCTTAAATACCGTGATTTGAAGCGCTTGCTCATTCACGCCGTCTTCTGGACGAGCATGTGGCATGGCGATTTTCGGAGCTAGTACATAGTAAGCGCCAATTTCTTTGTGCTTAACCTTAATTGCTTCCAAATAACTTGGCTCGACCTTACCTTGTTCAATCAGCTTTGAACATGTGATGTCTAACGCCGCGTCTACGCTTAAGCTCGTTTCGTGAGAGATAACGATGCCGTTATCTCCAATTAGGTTCATGATGCTCATGATACAATCCAACCTAGAATCAGACCAACTACACCGAAGTCGAAGTCAGCGAACGTCGTTGCTTCAAGACCTAGGCCGCCTAGTACTGGCAGTAGTAACATTGGTAGGAACGAGATACATAGACCTTGAGTGAATGCACCTAGTACTGCACCGCGAAGACCACCTGTTGCGTTACCATAAACACCTGCCGCACCACCTACGAAGAAGTGAGGAACAACGCCTGCTACGATAATGGTCCAGTCAAACATGCCTTGGATACCCATTGCTACAAGACCTGCTGAGAAAGAAGATAGGAAACCAATAAGTACAGCGTTAGGAGCTACTGGGAATACCATCGGACAGTCTAGTGCAGGTTTTGCGCCTGGTACAAGTTTGTCTGAGATACCCTTAAATGCCGGTACAATTTCAGCAATCAGCATCTTCACACCTTGCAGTACGATGTACACGCCACCAGCGAAAGTCAGAGATTGCATGAAGGTGAATACTACCCAGTTTTGACCACCTGAAACACCTTCTACAAACTCACCGCCTGCAAAGATAGATGCAATCATAAAGAACACAGCCATAGTTGTTGCAACAGCGACAGGCGTATCACGCAAGAACATAAGGCTCTTTGGAACATTAATGTGCTCAGTTGATTTTTCTGGGTTACCAAATTTGCTACCGATGAAGCCAGCAACGATGTAAGACAGTGTTGAGAAGTGACCCATTGCTAATTGATCGGTACCCATAACTTTCTCAGTATATTTCTGAGCTAGAGCAGGCATAATGACCATTAGAGAACCAACAATTATTGCACCCATCGCAACTAGAGTCGCACCTGTAATACCTGCTGTTGACAGAATAACTGCAACTAGCATAGACATAAACATAGTGTGGTGACCAGTTAGGAAAATATATTTTAGCGGTGTGAAACGAGCCAAAAGAATATTAACGATAAATGCGAAGAACATAATTAGTGCCATTTCATAACCGAATGCTTCTTGTGCTAGAGCAACAATTGCTTCGTTATTTGGAATAACACCACTTACACCAAATGCTTCTGTAAATACAGTGGAGAAGTTATTTAGTGCGCCAACTAAAGCGCCAGCACCAAAACCTAAAATTAGAAAACCCATTACGGTTTTAATAGTGCCTTTTAGAATGGTTGAAACATCAGCTTTCTGTGCAATAAGGCCAATGAAAGCTATTAAACCAACCATGATTGCGGGCTCTTTTAATAAGCCCAGCATAAATTCGAAGAAGTTAGCCATTATACTTTTTCCTTAGATGAATTTTTTTAATTGCTCTTCAATTGAAGCTTTGTCAAAAATATTCGCTAGGCTAACAATATTCTCTTTACCAGCGTCTGCTAATTGCGTTGCAACATCAGTAGCTGCTACCCAAATATCAGCATTGCTTGATGCTGCTGATGATAGATCTTCATGATCAACTTCTGCATCTAGACCAATTTTTCCTGCTACTTCTTTAACTGCCATTTCCATCATTAATGAAGTACCAAGACCGTTTCCGCATACAACCATTATCTTTTTCATATCGTCATTCTCTGTAGAGTTATTGAGAAGGAGGCCGTTCACCTCTCTATTGGATTGAGTGCATCATAACGAAAAACAGGAGGGTTGCCATGGATCCAAATCACAAAATCAAGTTGACCTTATGATCTGGATCACAGTATTGGTGGAGTAATATCGATTAAAACTTGAGCGCTAATACTTAAGGGTTATTTGTGGATTTAATAGGATGGTAGCGATGAAACATCACAAGAGAAATAATGTGATCTGTGTATATGAATAGATTTTCACTTGTTTATAATTGGTAGGGGACGATGTTATTACTTACCATAATCAGTGAGCATTTTCTTAAGGAGCTTATTAACGTCCTTGGTCTTTTTATTTCTTTTTGTAAGAGCACTTAATGAGGTTGGTAGCTGCGGTTTATCGGAATCTTCGACTGTATCTTCGGCTTTATCTCTCAATTTCTGTACCGCAGGTAAAAGCATGCGAACTTCATCACCGAGTTCATTTTCCAATACGACAATGTTATCTGACTCAACTTGAATAATAGTTAACAAACCATGGTTTGGTGATTGAATAGTTTCACCAACCATTGATGATTGAACTGGAACAGAACGGTCGGTAAGTTGACCACTTCGAAGTTTAGCGGCTGTAATTGAACGTATATTACCGGTATTTTCAAACGCAACAATGACGGTATGTGTATTGTAGTATTCCACAACAGTAACATAACCATGCTTTTTAGTTTCAAATCTCGCACCTATTTGCATATCTAATGGTGCGTCCATTTTTTTTATTAACATTTAGTTTCCAGTGTACAAACTTTTTAATTTCACTTAGCTAAGTATACACCCTAGATTTTTCAATATAAATATTTGTATTAGGCAAGTCACCATATTAGTTAAGGTGTTGGGCAACATAAGGACTTAAAGGCAACCATGAAATGCCGCCGTAGATCCTCTAGCGATCTTCTGTTGACTGTTTTTCCTTCAAGGCGTTAGCTGCGTAGCGAACTGCGAACACACACAAAAGCATCATAATAAAAGGAATGGACGCCAAGGAGATTTCTAGCCAAGGGAAGTCGGTGAAGTATTTTGAAAGTAACAAGTGGGAAATGATGTTCAGTAAAGCAATCACTATTGCCACCACGAGTAGTTTCATCTCTTTGTTCATCCGATTTTCCTGCTGAGAATGATAGTTTAGGAGAGGCGCTATGGTTTCAAGCATGAGGGCGTTATTGTGCCACAAGGAGGACAGCGTTTGTCGTGTTCATGATCTCGTATTCTCAAATTGTAGTAACCACATTTAATCATCAGATGAGAGTGGTTAACGTTCCCTAACGTAGGCATTTAGTTCGTTCGATTAGCTATGTTAGACTCGCCACGAAAGGGCGGAGTTTAGAAAGGAAGATAGGTTGAAATCTGGTTTAATATCATTTCTTGCATTTGTGCCAGTGTTAAGTCAGGCAAGTACCTTGTGTCACCAAGAAGAAAATTGGTTAGCGGGATGCGAGCTTCGTAACGATAAGGTTGTTAGTTTCTGTACTGATAAAACAGGGTTAACGACATACCGTTACGGTAAACCTAACAACATTGAGTTGACTATAAAGGAACGCCAGCCAGGGACAATGAAGACACTGAGTGAAGGGTATTCACGAGGAGCTGCTTCGGAGTATCAAGCTCAAAATGGCCGTTATACCTACACTTATACTGATGGGCTTTATGGAAGCAACGACGCAACCTATCTCTTAATGGAGCTCAATCATAGAGGATTTGAAATCGCTGGATTAACTGAAAACACGCTGTCTCATCATACCGTAGACAAATCGCTTACCGTTTCTCACGATTCTAAGGGCGAACTGACCAACATCAAATGCGATGACGACAGTCATTTTTATGGAGAGCCCGTTGGACGAAGTGAATACATTCATATCCTCCGAAATGTAACGGATGAATATCGCTTACCATTGGCGGACTTGCCTCCTCAATGTCAGTCTGATGCCGCATCTTGTGTAAAACTGTATGAGGACTTCAATCGAGATTTCATTTTTGTTCAGTTCCAATCTATCGATCAAAGTAGTTTTGTGAATGACAAAGCGTATTTAATCAAAATGGCAACGGGAGATATTAGTCAGGTCACAATGCAAACTCTGTCATCGTCAGATGAGACTCTGATGAAACCGCTGCTTTATCTTACTGTCGATGCAAAACAGTTGGTGGTTAGCCTAGAAAGCGAAGTACGTTAGTAACTCTTCAGCGCTACTCAACTAATTGTCCCTAGTCCTAGGTAACATTTCATCCTCACACGTGAATACGGTCGAAAAATCTCATACTTCACGCGACGTCAGTGTTCTAGTTGTCATTATAATTTCGCTACCCAACGTTTTGATGTGTAAAGGAATAAGGAGAACTTGAACATGTGGAGTCAGATCTGGGGATTTGTGACTGGTAATGCAGCTTCGATAGTTGAGCAGGTAGAATCTGCCGTAGATGATTACTTCTATACGGATGAAGAAAAGAGCAGAGACAGCGTCTCAGCACAGAAAAATCGCACAAAGTTTAAAGCACAAATGGCGGCGATTACTTCACAGTTAGCACAAAATGAACAGCGCTTTAAAGTTCAACTAGAACAGCTAATCGCAGAGCGCGAAAAACAAATCCACGATACCTACCAACGAGAAATCAGTGCCTCGAAAGATGTCATTGTCGCCGAGCTTCACCAATCCGATCTTTACACTAAGCGAGCAAGGCCAACAGTGATTTATGCGGGGCTTTTGTTTGTGTTTCTAGAACTGCTTGGGTTGAGAGTAGCGTTACTTTCGCACCTTGAAGCGAGCTCGGTCGTTATTGAAAGCTCTACGGCAATATTATCGGCATTTCTGTATATGTGGGGAACAGTAGCGGGTGCCTACGCATTAGGGAGAAGTGCCGAAAAGCGCGGCATCTCTAATTCGGTTACGCGATTGGTAACCGGTGCTTCAAAAGCACAAACTGACAACTCCGCTAAAACCCTTGAACAGAGAGTGAAGGAGCAAATTACGTGGTAACCATAGTGTTGCATTGTTCTGATTCTCATTTTGGTAATGCTGCGCTCATTGCGAAATGGCATCTGGCGAGAGGCTGGCAAGGGATTGGATATCATTACGTGATTTTGAATGGTTGGCTGAGCGCCAGATCTTATCATCCTTGCTATAACGGTCATATCGAAACTGGACGAGCGTTGAATAGCGATTCCTTGGTCTCTCCTTTTGAAGTAGGTGCTCATGTGAAAGGGCACAACGCTCAAGCTGTTGGGATATGCTTGATTGGTCGCTCTGGTGTGTTTACCGATGAACAGTTGAACGCAGCGTTGTCGATTGTCTATCAACTGGAGAGACAGTTTGGAGAGATAAGAATTGTTCAACATAGTGAGCTTGATGGAAACAAACCAGAGTGTGCGGGTTTAGATATGGTTCGTTTCCAAGCTAATCTGCGCTGTTACAGACGATTAATTGAGGTGTGTTGAGAGCGGATAAAGTGGTCACCACCTAAAACGGACGAATAGCGATGCGCGATGGTGAGATGCCCGTCAGTCGCTTAAAAGCGCGCGAAAACTGAGATATGCTTGAGAAGCCCATATTAACTGCTACGCGCGATACTGTTTCACCGCGTTGCAGTTGTTCCATAGCTATGTCTAAAATTAGGTTGTCTCTTAGTTGTCGAAAAGTGATGCCTTGCTCCTTAAGTCGACGTTGAAGTGTGCGTTTACTAACATTGATCACTTGAGCGGCTCGCTCTAGGTCAAACTTAATTTCTAATACATACGGACGAAGCGCGCTGTATATATGACTGATGGCGTTGTAATAAATCCCGTTGTTTTCCTCTTCTTCTTTACGAAACCCCACCTCACTTTTCGTCACTGTGATAGTTGACTGCGCCAATGAATGTTCAATGACCACGCCACAAACAGTGCGAGCTTGAACAAACTGAATTGTTGCTGGAAAACACTGGATAATGTCGTCATGACACAATGACTGTAAGTGCACTTGCGTTGGTATCCAATCTGTTTTGGTTAACGCTTGAATGGTTTCTATCATTGCCCAAAGACTAAACACTTCGGACCAGACAAAAGTGGTATCTTCAGTATTTACTGCTTTGTAGCGAGAAAATAGAAAATGATCGCCAAATAGTTTCAACTCAATGTCCGATTGAGGTAACTGAACTTGAAGTGCTTGAATGACCTGTTTCAGTGCGTCTTCGAGAGTGGTTTCTGAACCGACGTTACATAGCAATTGTGGGACAATATGTTCTCGTAATGCAATACGCACTACTTGTGTGCCAGATTCAGGACCCAGTTGATCATACGTAAGTTGAACCAGACGAAAGACGGCTTGCAAAGGAAGAAATGTGGGTTCCGCTTGTTCATATTCGGTCGGTAGACCAGCCGAAGATACGAACTCGTGAACATCAACACCGCTGCGGCGCAATTGAGATAAAATACTCGTGGCATAGTCGCTATAAACAACGGGAATCATAAACTCTCCTTCATGGTGGTTAGAATTCGATTAAGACGCAGCAAATAAAGTCGATGGATAGAATGAGATGCGCTAGGAGCGCATCATCAGTTGAGAAATCGAGTTAAGGTCATGACTTAACTACGGTTTTCTCTGGTGTGATTTTCCCATCCAGTACTTTTTGGTTCACGCCGTAATAGCGAACGGTAAAAGAGAAGTTTTGGCCGTTGGTGTCAATGTTGTTGATCGCCTCTTGCCCACAGTTGAAAGAGACAGTGACGGAGCCATTCGCATTTTTCTGCCAGTTATTTGATGACACATGATTGGCACCATCGATTAGGTAGCGGTTTTTGTCATATGGCGTAACGGATGTAAAGTACTTGGAGTCAGGACTCTCGAATGTTGTTGTCTGGCACTGATTCGCCTTTAACATGACCGAGTTAGTATATAGGTTAGCTACGTTGACCTCAGGCGAAGAGCCTCCCCAGCCGTTGGCATTTTCTAGGTTCCACTGATGAAGATCGGTAATGTCAGACGATGAGCGTGGAAAAGTGTAAACGAAGACTTTGCCCTGAGTTTCAGCGGTTAACTTTGAAGTCCATGCCTCTACTTCGTCGAAGTCGTAGTTTTTGACTTGATAAGTACCAAATTTCAACTGGTCAGTCGTAATTCTGTCCTGAGCGGCTCTCGCTGCATCTAGGCCTTTCTCAGTACCAGTGCGGTAAATCAGAAAGGCATGGTCTGTTTCTACTTTGGTTGTGTAAGAACCTTCACCCACGACGTAATGTTCTCCATGGCCACCCTCATTGACTACTTGAACGGCCATATAGACATCGCTTTGCGGGATATCGAATGTGACAAAGCCATTCTGCGCTTCAACAATGGCTACAGAGTAAAGCGTGTCATCATTCATTTGCACTGTAGGGGCGGCTTTACCACGTGGTGGTAGGTTTCGCATATGAGTGATGTGTTGGTTAGCTCCGAGCGCTGCCCAATTGCGATAGTTGCGTGCTGTCTCTGCAAACGCGTAGTTTTGCTCGGTTACTTTGATGAATTCGTTGCTGTCATTATTAGTAGTGGTGGTTCCACAGGCGCTGAGCACAAAGCTTAAGCTGATGACAGAAGTGGCGAGTAACGTTTTCTTGAGTATCATAACTATCTCCGAGGGTAGTAATTAACCAAAGTGACGATTAACTCAACCTTGTATTTAATCGCGTTCTTGAATGAGGTTAAGACTATGTAGAGATAGGTATTATTACTAATGATACCTTTTTATTTCAGATATGCATGAAGCGTATATCTTGATTAACTGCCTGATACCGATATCTTTTCTGCTAGCGTTTCCAACATCAATGTTTTAAACCACTTATGAGCGGGACTGCTCAAGGTGCGGCGATGTTCAATCAAATAGATACTGACTAAATACGGCTTGTCATTAAACGGCTTGATGATCTTGAGGTTGGAGCTCTTCTCAAACGTTTGGGCCAATGCGTGGCTCGAAATCATTAATCTATCGGTGTCTTCAAGTGATTCCATCAATGTGGCGAGTTGTCCTGATTTTAAAGCGATGGTTCTTGATAGCCCTTGATTGGCAAGCTCTATATCAATCGGGTTGAGATAATGCTGAGTAGAGCGCACATCTAGAGATAGGTCGACAAATTGATACTCTAAGCAATCTTTGATGCTTATAGTCTGTTTATCCAGCAATGGGTGGCTATTCGAACCATAGATAACAGGGTAAGTGCTTCCAATCTTCTCACAGTGGTACTCCTCACTTTGTACCACTTCTTCAACGTGAATTGAAAAATCCACTTGCCCGTCTTTCAAGAGCTGAGTAGGGTCGAGAGACGAGGGGTATTCTTCAAGGGATGCGTTAGGGGCGACTTCTTTAATTGCTTTGGCTAAAGGAGCAGTGAGAAAGCGGCTCATTAACGGTGGTACAGAAATTCTAAAGGCGCGTTCACATCGACTGGGCGAGAAGTTCAGTCCATTAAGTAAGGCATCAATGGATAGCAGGATTCGATCGAGTTCAGGCTCTAGTTCAAGGGTTTTAGTTGTGGGTTGCAGACCATTGGATTCGCGGTAAAACAAAGGATCGTCAAAAAGCGCTCTCAACCGGGAAAGGGTACGACTCATCGCTGGTTGGGAGAGGTAGAGCTTTTCAGCCGCTCGTGACACATTGCGCTCTTTTATCAGTACGCTAAGTGATACCAGCAAATTTAAGTCTATTCTTGATAGTTCCTGCTCAAGAGTCTTCATATCTTCCTTGCTCACTATTTATTACACAAAAGCATATCAGTACTAATACTATTGCCTTTGAATTAATATCGCTAGCCGATAATGACCTCGACGTGCTTGGACCGCAAATGTTTAACCATGTTTTCTGGTACCGCGTCATCAGTCAACAAAATGGAGATTTCGCTGGTGTCGCCAATCGACGACGGAAAGATCTGCCCGAACTTGCTGGAATCGGTTAAGACGATATTGCGGCGTTTCTTCTGGATGATGGTATCGGCAATGTCTGCACGCATCATATCGCGACTAGTGAAGCCGGTATCAATATCAAAGCCATCGATACCTAAAAACGCAGTACTAAAATGAATGTTCTCAATGCAAAGCTTGGTTAGTGGTCCAACTAAACTTTCACCTTGATGTTGGTAAACACCGCCCAGCAAAATGATGTTGGCTGAGGTATGACGAACGAGATGCGCAATGTAGGCCGAAGGAGTGATGATGGTGACATCACCTCTTTCTGCTAGTGTACGAGCAAGTAACGCATTGGCACTGCCGCCTTCGATAAGCACCGTTTCATTAGCGGCAACAAGATCAGCAGCCTTGTTGGCAAGCTGCTGTTTTATATCGAAATGCACTTCAAGGCGCGAGTCGATGTCATCACTTTGCAAGGAAACAGCGGCACCATGAACTCGTTTTAAGTAGCCGTTTTGCTCTAGATAGTTGAGGTCTTGACGTATGGTTACACCGGAAACACCAGTGAGCTCAGAGAGGTCGGTGACTTGCACTCGTGTTCTGTCGTTCACTAAGTTTAAGATTTCAGACTGTCTGGAATTCATTGAGGCTCCGGGTGTTTGCATGCATCAATTAAGAAGAGGGCCAGTATAGCCCTCTTTCGTTTCAATTTCATTTGAAAGTCGTTATTTGAAACTTGTTATAAGTCGTGCTCGGTACGAGCGATGATGTCATCCTGCGCGTCTGGAGATAATGCAGTAAAGAACGCTGAGTATCCTGCAACGCGAACCACGAGATCGCGATACTGTTCAGGATTACGTTTGGCCGCCAATAAGGTGTCTCTCGATACGATATTGTATTGAACGTGCCACCCCTTATGATGATTGAAGAACGTTCGAATCAACATGGATAGCTTCAGTTTATCGCTGTCCGACTGCACAGCAGCAGGAGAGAGTTTCTGATTCAACAACACGCCTCCAAGAATCTGATTTGCTTGGATTTTGGCCACTGAGTTGTATACAGCCGTTGGTCCCAAACGATCTGAGCCAGACGAAGGGCTTGCTCCTTCAGCAAGTGGAGTTGACGCTTTTCTGCCATCAGGCGTTGCCATCGTCGAGGCTCCGAATGGCACGTTAGCAGAGATACTAGAGGTCCCCGCATAGTACCCACCGCCAATCGGGCCTCGTCCATGTCGGGTATTAACGAATTGTTTAAGTTCATCAATGTAAACTTGATACGCTTGCGCTAGTAGATGGTCAACAGCGTCATCGTCGTTACCATATTTAGGCGCAAAGTTAATCAGCTGGTGGCGCAACTGTTCTTGTTGTGAACCTTCAAAGTTCTCCGCCAGCGCTTTCGCCAATTCAGGCTGGCTGATCTGCTTCTCATCGAACACCAGATGCTTGATGGCTGCCAAGCTATTCCCTAAGTTTGCAATTCCCACTTGTAATCCAGATATCCAATCATACTTCGCACCGCCTTCTTTAACGGTTTTGCCACTTGGTAAGCAGTTATCAACCAACGATGAGCAAAAGATATCGTGCGCCTGCTGTTCCAGCACAGAGTCGACAACGGTATCAATTTCAATCGACTTTCTGGTGTAGTAGCGGATTTGATCTGCCCAGCTGTGCATCACTTCATCCATACTAGCGAAATTGTTTTTCTCTAGTGACTTACTGTGAGGTAAGAAGCACTCTCCAGACGTGGCGTCGACACCTTCATTTAACGCGGCCAATAGGATTCGAGCAAAGTTAATAAAGCTCATACCGGTGCAGCGATAACCCCACTTACCAGGGACCGCGGTTTCAATACAACCAATCGACGCATAGTTGTAGGCATCTTCTCGCTCGACCCCTAGTTTTATAAACTCAGGAATAACGATTTCATCGTTGTTAAACGCTGGCATACCAAAGCCACACTTAATGACTTCGATACAACCCATTAAGAACTCTTGATTCAGGCCTTCGTGATAGCGAACACTCAAGTTAGGCTGCGTGGAGCGGAGTTGACCACATGACTCAAGAATTGCCCAAGAGAGTGGGTTGACCGCATCCATTGGCACTCCATTCTCATCAAGCTTTTGACCGCCAATACACACATTTTGATAAAGGGGAGAACCTGCTGAGGCTTTAGAATGAGCCCCTGAGCGTATTTTGTTGACTTCCAACAGCTTTAACCAACAGCTTTGCAGTAGCTCTGTGGCGAAGCTAGGTTGCAGGGAGCCATTGTTGATATCGGTGATGTAGAAATCATTAAGATATTGGTCCATACGACCAAATGACACCGAGTGACCGTTTGATTCGATTTGCAGCATCAATTGCACAAAGTAGCAGAGCTGTAATGCTTGCCAGAAGTTGCAAGGTGGATGATAAGCAATGTGTTCACAGTTTGCGGCAATGGTTTCAAGCTCTAGTTTGCGTTGAGTATCCGACTCCTGTTGCGCCATGTTCAATGCCAACTCCGAGAAACGCAAAATGTGTTGCTGAATCGCACGTAACACAATATCGACCGACTTATAAAACTGCTCTTTCTTAAGTCCTTCATAAGTGGAAATATCGTTATTTAAACGATGATCGTCCACCTCGGTAATGAGCCCATCTAAACCAATGGCGAGAATTTTCTCGTTATCGACTGCTAGGTGAGCGTCACCGGATGTCATATTACCTTCGGCTTTGATAATGGTCGTTGCCAAGATGGCTTGCTGCTCATCGGTGAATAGACCATAGCAACGATCCTGTACCGTTTTACCTCGCCAATATGGGGTAAGGGCGTGGATAATGTCTTTGTCTTGCTCTGTGACAGCAAAGCCTGCTCCTGGTCGGTCAGCAAGCTCATCAATCTCTGCTTCAATCCAACGTACGGTGTACTCAGGGAAGATTGGCGCCGCGCGCAGTTTGCTGGCTTGGTTACCCACAATTAGCTCATTATTATCGATCCAGATTGTACGTGTCGCTAAATGTTCTTCCAGTGCTAGTGCACGTTGGACGATAACAGGCTTGTCTTCATTCTGCTGGTAGACTTTGGTGTATGCTTGCGCACGCTCGGTACAAATAGGTGGCGTAATAATATTAACCAGAGCTTTCTTATGTTCTTGAATACGCTTAGGTAAGTAATTGAGTTCCATAGTCATTAGCCTCTTACAATCACGTTGATACGTGGATACTGCTTGGCGTACTGTTGCGCGTATTCAAGCAGCTCGGGGTTGTTGAGTGGTTTGTCGGAGCATAAATAGGGCATGTCCAACAAACGGTATTTATTGATGCCTAGTGTGTGATAGGGCAGCAGGTGTAGTTCAGTACAGCTTTCGATATCAGCTGCAAAATCAATAATGTCTTCGAGCTCTTCGGGGGTGTCATTAAAGTCTGGGACCACTGGAACACGAATGATAATTCGTTTTGCAATAGGCGCTAGTTTGTGGAAGTTGCTCTTAATACGTTTCAGTGAACCCTGTGCCCAGTCCAAGAATTTTGTTTCATTGGTATGTTTAAGATCGGTTAGCCAGCAATCAATATAGGGCGCTGTTTGTTCAATGTTTTTCCACGGTACATGCATACACGTTTCTACAGCTGTATTTACACCTTCTGCTTGGAGCTGCTTGGCTAAGGATGCCACTAAATCCGACTGCATTAATGGTTCACCACCAGAGAAAGTTACCCCGCCACTACTTTGATCATAAAACGGCTTATCCTTCATTAAGGTATCGAACAGCATTTTTTGTTGAGCATCTTCTCCACACACGGTTAACGCTTGTGTCGGGCACACATATCGCAAAGCAATGATTTGTGAATCATCAAGGGTATCTCTGTTTATCTTGATGCCTTCTGGTGTAGCTTCAATTGAAGGGCAAGCGTCCGAGCAGCGATGACAGTCACTTAAACAGCTGCGTTTATCGAATAGCACAGAATGCTTAGCACTGCGACTTTCTGGGTTTTGGCACCAGGGGCAAGCCAAGCTACATCCTTTGAGAAACAGTAGGCTTCGAATACCATCACCATCATGAGTAGAGAATCTTTGGATATTAAAATACATGTGCCATCCAATCTTTCATTTTAAGAAGTTATATACTTTCATTAAATGAAACTTTAACTCTTCATATGAAGATTGTCTTGATCAAAATCAAGATCCATCAAATTGGCAAGATCTATATTGTTGGTAACTTGATAATGTTCAAATAAAGGTTTGAGAATAGAAGATGATTGAACTCTACTTAGATACGGCGGATGTCAGCGAGACCGCACGTTTTAACCAATGTTTCCCGTTAAAGGGAGTGACCACCAACCCGACGATTGTCGCTAAATCTAAGGTGGGGCTCACGACGACACTTGCTAATATGACAGAAGTATTGGGTGATACGGCGCGTTTTCACGCTCAAGTGGTGAGTAAAGATCCTCATTCAATGTTAGCGGAAGCAAAGAAGCTAAGTGAACTTCCTTACGATATGGTGATAAAAGTTCCCGCTACGGAGGCAGGGTTAGCTGCTATTAAGTTAATGAAACAAGAGGGTATTCAGGTTCTAGCTACAGCAATATACACGGTGCAGCAAGGATTCATGGCTGCATTGTGTGGCGCCGATTATCTTGCGCCTTACGTTAACCGTATTGATGCTATGAATGGTGATGGCGTTGCAGTGGTTCGTGACCTTCAATTGCTGATCGAAAAACATGGACTTTCAACAAAAATCCTCGCTGCAAGCTTCAAGAATGTCCAGCAGGCGATGGATGTGATGAAGTTGGGAATTGGTGCAATTACTTTACCAGTTGATGTGGCGGCGCAAATGTTCTCGCATCCAGCCATTGAACCAGCAGTAGCACAGTTTGATAAAGATTGGTTGGAAGTGTTTAGTGACAAGCTTTCATTTGAAAGCTAGTAAAGCCAATTAGCCCTCCATGGCTAAGTGCTGTGTCAGACCAGCGGAGTCGCGGTTAATCTAGATTATGATCACTAGTACGACTTTCGCTTAGTGCTTTCTTAAAGTCTTTAATTGAGCTCCCTACATCGCTGCCAATCGTACTCAGCTTTCTGGTTCCAAATAATATCGCGATAATTAAGGCTATTATCGCGAGCTGCCAAACACTAATTCCACCCATGATAGTCTCCCGTGTTCATATTGGTGAGATACCTGAAATGCGTTTAAACAGACTCACGGTATATAGGCTGGCTTGCACAGCGTAGCGCACCACCAAGCATTGAGGGCATATCAAATTCGACCTCGATGACATTGTGTCCGTGCTTGCGAACTTCATTGATTACACGTTGATGTGCTTTGTCCATAATGCACGTATCTGGGCTAATAGGCAGCCCATTGGCCGCTAACCAACTGGCTTCTTTCTCATTAACATCAATAAAGGTGTAGTGAGCCAAGCTTTCAGGCAAATCGGATTTAATCCAATCTCGACAAATCAATGCTAGGTTAGGACTTAGTAATGATAGTGCGCAATCGAGGTGTAACGCTTTCTCATCAAGCATTAAAGGCGTGATCGTGTATTCGTCACCGTACATTGATTCGAGCCATTCATAGCCATTCATGTTGGAGCCTTCACCAATGCCAAGATAGATGTTTTTTCCGTCTACAAAGAAATCACCGCCATCTAGGCAAATGTTTTCCGAGTTTGCTCGTTCATTAGCAATGGCATCGTTGGTAAAAATATCCAGTCCTGCCTGTGGTGCAGAGAGGTATTTACATTGTTTTTGTTTCATGAGGTTGGAATAAAATCCGGTGAACGCATATTGCTGCTTGCGCTTAAAACTCATACGAAGGGAACTGACGATGACGTTGTTGCCAACTGTACAAAATACATCTCTAGGCCATATTTGATCGATTGTGCTGTCAATATAATGCGCATTTTTGCCTTCAATGGCCTTTGGCCTAATAACTTTCACTCCTTGTTGTTCTAGTGCTGAAACAAATCCTTCAACTTGGCTGACGAGTTTCTCATAGCCTTCAACACCGTATACATCTCCCCATGTTGAATTTGGGTTCTCTTTTAGGAATGTCACTGTTTCTGGTTTAAGCCAAGGCATATTTCTTTCGTAGCCATCGCTATAGTTAAAGTATTTATCATCAAACTTCGGGGTGCGTCCGACGATCACCTCTTTTAGCCTGCCATATTCGCTTGTCACATGAATACGCTTCGCGGTGTCTGCAAGGCTTGTACTTTTTGTAGCAACGGTATCGGTCTTTAACGCATTTGCTAACGCCTTAGGTGCGACAACAGCGGCGCCTGTGACTGCGGCTGCTGCGCCAGTGAGTGAAAAGAACTTTCTGCGAGTCATTGAAGTTGTCATTGGTTTGCTCCTGTTGGTTTAGATGGAGCTACAATACTTATGAAATAGTGAAAGGTTAAATAAGTTAGTTTAAATAAAATTTAAAGATGGTAGGGTGAAAACGGACATTTATATTAGGGAGCGAACGGATGTTAAGTACTGAACAGTTGTTTATCTTTAAGACTGCAGCCGAGCAAGGTTCCTTTTCCGCAGCGGCAAGATTACTCAACAAAACGCCTGCGGCTATCAGCATTTCGATATCAAACCTTGAAATCCAATTAGGTATCGATCTCTTTGATCGTTCGACTAAGTATCCCCGGTTGACCTCAGCAGGAGAAAGGCTTTACCAGCAATGCACTTTACTAGTTAGACATATCGAGCGAATTGAGAGTGCGGCCACTAGCTATGCTCAGCAAGTGGAAGACAAAGTGACAATTGGTATAGATAGATTAATACCTAGCTGCATGATTGAGTCTGGCCTGCAAAAACTAGCAAGCGATTTTCCAAATACCGCTATCCATATTGTGAGAGATACTAATGCCAACTTACAATCCCGAATTGAGCTTCATGAACTGGACCTCGTTTTGCAATGCGCGACGGCAGCTGAACCAAAATCATTGGAGTTTTTTGATATCGCACTCATGGAAATGTGCTGTGTTTGTGCGCCGGATAGCGATTTAGCGGATACTGCAATCGTCGATAACGAGGCTCTATTAACCCGTCGTCAGATTTGTTGTGAAAGCATGATTGAAAACCCTTCACTATCACTTCAAGGACGTTTATCTCCTGAAATCTGGGTGATGACGGATCAGGAGGATGTATTGAATATGGTGGAACAAGGTTTAGGCTGGGCATTTGTTCCCAAGGTTCTAGCAAAGCAACGACAAGAGGTTGGATCCTTGCTCATTATTAATCCAGAGTTTTCCTGTACCGAGATACTGTGCCGAATTGATCTTTGGTGCGCACCAAGTAAGAACCAGGGGCGAGTCGTAAAACAGCTCGTTGGCCAAATCAAACAGATAGCGAATTTTTGACGTGGTTAATGGTACCAGAGCATCATCACTCTGGCACCTGTGGTCATTCTTAAGCCTTAACGTATCGATTCTTAACAATACAATCAGCGTAACGTTCTGCTGAGACATGTTGGAACTTCAATGGTTTATCGAGCTCGCCAAACAATGGAATGCCTCCGCCAAGCAGAACGGGAATGGTGGTGATTATCATCTCATCAATTAGATCTTCCGCTAAGAAACTCTGAATCGTCTTACCGCCATCAATGTAGAGGTTTTTGTAGCCTTTCGAGTTCAAGTCACTAACGATGTCGCTTAGCTTACCTTTCACCAAAAAGACTTTGTCTTCATAGCCTTCAGGCACTTTAGTAAGTGTATTACTTAACACAAATACTGGCTTAGAGTAGGGCCACTCAATACCAAAACTCAGAACGATTTCTAGAGTGTTTCTGCCCATGACGAGTCCATCAACTCGGTCCATAAACTCCGCAAAACCAAAATCTGAGCCCTCAGGGTTTGGCACATCATGTAGCCAATCGAGACCGTTATTTTTGTCTGCGATATAGCCGTCTAGACTGGTTCCGATGTATACGATATTTGCCATTGTTGAGACTCCGCTATTTGATATTAAAGGTCATTTTGCTATAATTCTACAGTGTAGAAATTAATATTAGTTTAGCTAGGAACTTTTATGACTGTCAAGGCCAAAAAAAGGGGACGTCCAACTAAAGGTAATGTCACGCTGAGCAAAGAAGTGATAGTGGAAAACGCAAAGCGCTTGATGCAAATGGATGGAAAGATCCCAAGTATCAGAAGGCTAGCTACTGAGCTGAATATAGATGCGATGGCCATCTACTATTACTTCAAAAACAAGGATGAGTTGCTAGAAGCTGTAGCAGTATCTTTGGTTGAGGGGATATATCTGCCGGAGGAAGGACGAGAATGGCAACAGGAGTTACAGCAACTAGGTTGGAGTTATCTTGAGCTATTGGGACAATATCCGGGCTTGCTAGAAACACTGTTCAAGATGAAAACAGCAGGACCCGCTAATGTATTTATCAGTCGGTTCAATCAAGTTATTGAGGAACTTGATCTATCTACGACAGAGAAACAAAACGCAGTGAGTCTGCTTGCGGATTATTTGCATGGGTTCGCATTCTCTATGCAGTTTTCCGAGATTGACCAGCAAGCGAAATACGACATTTATCAGGGGTCAATAACGCTGTATTTAAAAGCTGTGACACCTTCACTTTCCTCCTAGCAGCCAGCGGAGTAAGGTAGTCAATATCGAGTTTCACAAGGATGAGAGACATGTACGACTTTATTGTGGTTGGTGGTGGCATTGTAGGTGTATCAACCGCATGGCAGCTTAAGCAGCGTTATCCTGACAGTTCTGTTCTGGTTGTGGAAAAAGAATCGCATGTGGCGCAGCATCAAACCGGACACAATAGCGGTGTTGTTCACGCAGGTGTTTACTATCAACCCGGCAGTTTAAAAGCGGATTTCTGTAAGCGTGGTCTTAAAGCGACGATAGAATTTTGTCATCAACACCAAATACCCGTTGAAAACTGTGGCAAGCTACTTGTTGCGACCTCTGAGCTAGAAATGCAACGGATGCAGAGTTTGTATCAACGCTGCCTACAAAATGGAATCGAGGTCGAACTTATCGATCAAAAGCAGTTAGCAGCGTTAGAGCCCAATATATCGGGATTGGGAGCTATTCGAGTGACCGAAACTAGTATTGTTGATTATCGAAAGGTTACCGAAGTGATGGCACAGCAATTTTCGCTATTGGGTGGTGTAGTGCAGCTATCAACGTCTGTAAAAGCGATGCAGGAGTATGACGACCATGTGACGTTAACCTGCTTGCAAAACGGCGTTTTGAACACTCTTAAATGTCGACAACTAGTGGTTTGCGCAGGTTTAATGGCGGATCGAATGGCCACTATGATAGGTATTAAAACCGACTTCCAAATCATTCCTTATCGCGGTGAATACTATCGGCTTGCTGATAAGCATCGTGATGTTGTTAACCACCTTATCTATCCTATTCCCGATCCCGAGTTACCTTTTTTAGGTGTTCACTTAACAAAAATGATCGATGGCTCTATTACTGTTGGCCCTAATGCAGTGCAAGGTTGGAAACGAGAAGGTTACGGCTCATTTAACATTAGTTGGCGTGACTGTTGGCAAATGCTGACATTTTCAGGTTACTGGAAAGTTACGTTGCAGCATTTAACTACTGGGTTATATGAGTTCAAAAATTCCATTTGGAAGCCCGGATACTTAGGGTTAGTGCACAAGTACTGCCCGTCGATTGTCTTGGATGATCTTAAACCTTACCCCGCCGGAATTCGTGCGCAGGCCGTCAAAGCAGATGGGTCGTTAGTGCACGACTTTTTATTTGCTCAAACTTCTAGAAGCTTGCATGTCTGTAACGCACCTTCTCCGGCAGCGACATCCGCCATACCGATTGGAGAGTATATTTGTGACAAGGTAGCGCAGCAAACTGTTGATTTTAAGCTGTAAAGCTTTAGTCATGAATGGTCTGCATACTTAACGATACCTTTCTCAATTTGAATAAGTGAACGTGTTATGACCATAGAAATCCGTATTGCCCACTCTGATGATCTGGCTTCAATCCTGCCTTTGTTTTGGGATGATAAGCCTGAATTAAAGCAAGCTTGCGATGGGCAAATTACTGACGATATGTATCGGATATTTGACCATTTTGCGACATCTAAGGATCATTTCCTGTATGTCGCTACTATTGATGACAACGTCGTTGGGACGTTGCAACTGAGTTTTATTCCTCAATTTACCTATAACGGCGAAATACGAGCTAATATTGAAGGCGTGTTTGTCGCAAATCATGCTCAAGGAAAAGGTGTAGGGGCTAGTCTGGTTGAGTTTGCTATTGAGCAATCTAGATATCAAGGGTGCAAGATAGTTCAACTTGTTAGTAATCAAGTTCGCGAACGTGTCCATCAGTTTTATGAGCGTCTTGGTTTCGAGAAAAGTCACTACGGATTCAAATACTATATGGAATAGGTCAATGATCAGAGAGTTTAGCGAAGAAGATTTAGACAGTGTGTTAAAGATTTGGCTCAGCGCGTCAGTAGAAGCGCATGATTTTGTTGAGCCGCTATTCTGGCACCAACGTGTAGACGATATGCGTAACAAATACCTTCCGAACTCAGATACCTTTGTATATGAGCGAGCCGGACGGGTTTTGGGGTTTTACTCTTTGGTAAATTCTAATTTAGCGGCCTTGTTTGTTGACCCACAAGCACAAGGCGACGGCATTGGGATGCGTTTAATAACGGATGCCAGAGAGAAAAGCCAGGCGTTATCCCTGTCGGTGTATAAACACAACTGTCGTGCAATAGGCTTTTATCATCGTTGTGGTTTTAGCATTGTTGATGAAAGCCTTGACCCCCACACAGGTCACATTCAATTGACAATGTCGGGCTAACTGTCTGGTTCCCTGAATATCAACGAGTTAAACTGTTTCTCCAACGAAATGGACGGTGAAATAAGCAATGTTTAACTTCGATGAGATTGTAGAGCGTAGAGGTACCCATTCGGCCAAATGGGATGAGATGGAGAGTAGTTTTGGTGTTTCTCCTGATGAAGGGTTACCCATGTGGGTCGCTGACATGGATTTTAAAGCGCCGCCTGCCGTCAATCAGGTTTTAATGGAAGCCGCGGATAACGGGGTTAATGGTTACTATGGTGATGACCATCGCTATAGAAATGCCGTTATTACTTGGATGAGTAAACGACACCAATGGAGTGTTCAGCCCGAGTGGATAGTAACCTGTGCAGGATTAGTACAAGGTACGGCACTCTGCGTTCAGGCGTATAGTAAGCCTGGTGATGGCGTTATTTTGTTTACTCCTGTCTACCATGCTTTTTCGCGCGTTATCAATGCCAATAAACGAGTTGTGGTAGAGAGTCCGCTAGTACAGGAAGACGGTCACTACAAAATGGATCTACTAGCTTTAGCGGCTAATCTTAATGGCCGAGAAAAGATGGTAATCTTG
Organism: Vibrio mediterranei; assembly: GCF_013364395.1. NCBI lineage: Bacteria > Pseudomonadati > Pseudomonadota > Gammaproteobacteria > Vibrionales > Vibrionaceae > Vibrio > Vibrio mediterranei. The sequence continues at coordinate 377,568 of NZ_JABXGK010000008.1, forward strand.
TGTTCTCCTCATAATCCCGGCGGCCGTATTTGGAGTGCGGATGAAATCCGTGAGGTGGCCGAGTTTTGTGCTCAGCATGACTTGATATTAGTAGTGGATGAAATTCATCATGATCTGGTTTTCCCTCCTAATAAGCACATTGTGGCAACACTTGCAGCCCCTAAACATGAACAGAATATGATCATCCTTGCGGCGACAACTAAGACATTTAACATCGCTTCCGCTTTGACCGGTGCCGCCATCATTCCAAACGAAACGTTACGAGCGCAGTATACGAGTGTTCTTAATGCTGCCGGTGTTGGTCCTAACCGTATCGGTATGCTGATGGCAACGGCCGCTTATGAACAGGGTGAAGCATGGTTGGAAGCGCTGGTGGAATACTTGGATGAAAACCGTCGTCTCTTTGATGAAGCGATTAATGCTATTGATGGATTGCAATCTATGACTTTGCAAGCGACGTATTTATCGTGGGTAGACTTTTCAGGTACAGGTTTAACCCCTGATCAAGTGATTGAAAAAGTCCAGAGCGAGGCAAAAATTGCTGCGAACCATGGTTCGTCATTCGGTACGGGCGGTGAACAGTTTTTGCGATTTAATCTAGCAACACCGAGAGCGCGAGTGGTAGAAGCCATTGAGCGACTACAGCGAGTATTCGCTTAGCCTGATATCACTAAAATGGTGGCGCGACTTACTATTGGTAACCCTGATACCAGACGACGTGTCAGGGTTACTTAAGTAACATACCCCTTGCTACTGGTTTTGCCATAACAGAGTCGCTAAAGTGATGATGTTCAACAGAAATGAGAGGCAATACCATGTCTAATGTTAAGAAGTGGCCAGCAATTGACCCAGAGAAAGTTGCTAAATATAAACATATTTGGGAAAACGTATCGGCAGCAGATAACCTTGATCCTGAAGTAGCGGCTTACTTAGCTCGTGTTAAAGAGCAAGGTGGTGGCAAAGGTATCGAGCAGATGAGTTTCATCAATAAAGATTACCTAGGCTTCTATCAAGCGCCGTTCTCGCAAGATTTGGATAACACTGATGTTGTTATCTATGGAATGGGTATTGAGAAATGCTCTCCAACTGGTTCTTCTCACAAGTTCGCACCACAGCGTCTACGTCACCTGAGTAAAATGGGGATGGGAACGGTTGGTGATAACGGTGAAATTCCATTCGAATGGTGCCGCGTTTCTGACTATGGTAACTGGGACAGCTTAGGTCAATTTGAACTAAAAGCAGAAGTCGAGCAGTTAACCGAGCTTCTACACCACATGGTGGTCGAAAAAGACTGTACTCCACTGATTTTTGGTGGTGACCACACAATCCCATATCCAACGATGCGTGCGCTTGGTGAGAAGTATGGTCCTTTGCGAGTGATTCACTTCGATGCACACTATGACTTGTCGACACGTGCAGACTTTGATTACCCTTACACATCAGGTCACTGGTTACCAAAGCTTTACTCTGAAGGTCTAGCGGACCCAGAGCGCACGGTACAAATTGGTATGCGTGGTCGTCAAACGGCATTAGTAAAAGGTAATCATATTGCATTCGGGACTACAGGTTTCACGACCAATGAAGTTTACGAGCAAGGCGTAGACGCTGTTGCGGATAAGATCATCGAGCTTTGTGGTGACGGTGGTCCGGTATACTTTACATTTGATCTTGATGCTCTGGATACTGCATTCTGTCGTTCAAACTCAAGCCCAGATCCGTTCGGCCTTACTCACCTGCAAGTTTACGATATCATTCGTAAAGTAAAGGCATCAGGCAAAGTACGTTTGGTGGGAGCAGATATTGCAGAATACACGCCTGATACGGATCCAACTGACAAAGATGGCATCATTGCTGCTGGTTTTGGTTGGGAACTTCTATGCTGGTTAGCTGAAGAGCGCAAGAAAGAAAACGGTGGTGAGAATCGCCACACAGTTTGGCATCAAGCATTCGGCTCAGTGTCACTGTAATATATTGATTATGAATAGTAAAAACCATCGCCGCAGCGGTGGTTTTTTTATTCCTGCCACAACAAAATAATCTTGTCCAAACGACAAAAAATCAGATTAGTTCAAACGCATCAACTTTGCTTCAATAGCGCCCGAAAGATTGCTGTTAATCTTATTTCCAATTAAGGGTTCAAAATGTTTGCTATTGATGATGTTGTTGTTGCAACAAAAGGTATCGATCTAGGTCAGATGGTTGTTACTGGTTTGAGCAGTGGTGGCTACTACGTTCACGTTAAAGTAGACGGCATGTCTCTAACTTACCCAGCACGTGATCTTAAGAAAGCATAATCACTTTCAAGATTGAGAAAAAAGGTAGCCAAGGCTACCTTTTTTAGTTTTTATCCCATCCATTAGAGCTGCTCTTCAATGGGTAGTATGCCACTGAACCACGCGCCCATTTTGCGCCAGACACTGGCATCAGGCTCAGAGGTGAGTGTTTTACCTGTTGAATGATCTATCCAAACCACATCACCATCCTTGACGGCAATCTCATACGCAGTAGTGGGTATTTCTCGCATAATCTCATCATAGACCTTTTGTGCGTATTCAGGCTGTTCAACAACAACGCCCATTTCCGTATTCAAGTGCGCGGAACGTGGGTCTAAGTTCATTGAGCCTACAAAGATCTTGGTTTTGTCGATAACCATGGCTTTAGTGTGCAGGCTTGAACGGCTGCTCCCTGTCAGGCTCCAATTCTTCTTGATTTCGGCATGGGATTTCACTTCCCATAGTTGCACGCCGCCTTCCACTAAATCTTTACGGTATTTGGCATACCACCCGTGAACGGCAAATACATCATTGGAAGCCAGTGAGTTTGTTATAATGACGACTTCTAGGCCATCCTTGACGGCATTCACCAAGTCTTGGGTACCACGCTCCGTGGGAACGAAGTAGGGTGAAATGAATACTAAAGAGGTTTCTCCTTCATCTAATACGGCGCCTAGGCTATCGATTAGGGTGCTCTGTTTGCTGTCCGGTTTATTAGGCAGATCATATAACAAGTCACTTTCACCCCAATACAAATCAATGGTTCCATTGATGAGATCGGTATAAAGAGGCAGCTTAGCAAAATCATAAATACCGCCTGAGAACTTCGCTTCTAACCCTAGATTTTTAACCCAAGTATCTACATCTGCGTCGGTGTAGTGTTCCATCTGAGGTGTTATCCATTCAATAGGAACGCTGTAATCACTATTCCAATAAAGATCAAATTGGCGATTTACTTGTCGAACCGATTTCCCAACCATAAGTAGATCTAAATCGGCAAACTCGACCGTTGATTCGATGGAATAGTATTCGTTACCAACGTTTCTTCCACCAACAATGGAAACCACGCCATCTACGGTCAGCGACTTATTGTGCATTCGGTGGTTGAGTCGCTCAAAGTCACTAAGCATTGCGATACCACGAGCGGATCGCAAGTGATGCGGGTTAAACATGCGTACTTCAATATTCGGATGACTGCTGAAGCGCACTAGGTCGCTGTCATCGTACTTTTGCATGTCATCCAGTAACAACCTAACTCTAACGCCACGTTCAGCTGCTTCGAACAGACGCCAAGCAATTAAGTTGCCCGCTTCATCATCACGGAAAATATAATATTGAACATCAATGCTAGATTGCGCGGTTTCAATTATCGCTAGACGAGCAAGCAGTGCATCATGACCTTTGTCTAGTGGATAGAATCCGGTCTCAGTGGTCAAGGAGTGTGAGGCGACTTCTCGTGAGAAATAGTCGTCCAAGCGTGTGGGTGTGTCGTTGATGATTGTGTAGGACGGGGATTTTTCGTACCTCGATGGATCAATGCTTGATGATACACACCCGCTTAAGGCAATAATCAGTAAAACAGAAAACAGGTTTTTTATAGACAAAAAATTGAGCATAGTTAAAGTGTTACTTTAAATTGTGATTTCCTAAAAATGCAGAGCGAGTTTAGCCACTTCCATTGGCAAATGCACTGTATCCTCAGGCTTTTGACTGATATTTTTCACACTTGCTTAATCTAAGGTTAATAGAAACCCGCTCAGTTGCATAGCAATTGCTGATATCAGTTTATAGAAAATTAACTGCCATTATTTAAGGAGAGATTATGGCTGGACTTGGTTCAAACAAATACACGCTGTTTGGAGTTGCTGCAATATTATTGTGGAGCACGTTAATGGCATTGACTCGTAATATTGCCGAGTTGTTTGGGCCAATTGGTGGGGCAGCAATGCTGTACACTGTGAGTACCATTTCACTTACTATGGTGATGGGGGTTCCTAAGTTACCAGACTTCAATCGTAAATATCTGTTACTAGGTGGGGCACTTTTTGTAAGCTACGAAATCTTCTTGGCTCTCGCGCTAGGAATGGCAAATGACCGTCATCAAGCGATGGAAATGGCGGTGATCAACTATCTGTGGCCAGCCCTAACGGTATTGCTTGCCGTTGTATCGACTAAACGCAAAGTCAGTGCTCTGGTGTATCCAAGTGTATTGGTGGCATTTGTTGGCGTCGCATGGTGTATTTCGGGGGACTCTGGTCTAGCGTTGTCTGTACTTGCAGCAAATATTGCGACGAATCCGATTACCTATTTTATGGCATTTAGTGCGGCGTTTATTTGGGCATTTTACTGTAATATCACTCCGAAAATGAGTAATGGGAAGAATGCCATAGTATTATTTTTCGCCGCGACAGCCATCACCCTGTGGATTCAATATGCATTCAGCTCTGAAAGTGGAATGACATTTACGCTCTCATCTGTATCAACATTATTGATATCGGGTGTAGTCATGGGAGCGGGTTATGCACTGTGGAATCAAGCTATCATTGGCGGAAATATGGTGCTTCTTGCGACCTTCTCTTACTTTACGCCAGTATTTTCGACGATCTTCTCTTCATTCTATTTATCGGTTGCTCTAGGCGCTTCATTTTGGCAAGGCGTGGCATTAGTAACGATAGGGTCACTTGTGTGTTATTGGGCCACCAAAGAGAAGCCAGAGCATGAAAATGCTCCGGCTTAATTAAAGCTATATTGAATTTGAGTTAAGCGTTAGACGTTGACACTTGCTTACTTTGTGGGCTAGAAAGCTGTTCACATGCGTCCTTTAACATGACGGCAGGCACCTTAATAAAATACGCTGAGATCAAAATCATCATCATTGGGTCAGCATAGACGCTGTATGCAGCGAATGGGGACTGCTCTAGTACCCAAGCTGCAATGAAGCCCGTCATTACAGCGACACTTAACATGGTGTCCATTTGCCATTGTTTTGTTTCAGCATCAATAAGGTTTGAGTTAAGTGCTACGTTTTTCTTAGCGATATACCACCATGAAAGCGCACATCCGATAACGTTAAACAGTCCAAATATGGTTGCAATAGAGGTATCTACTGGACGGCCACCACCAAACATTGCTGTTACTGCGGAATACAACGACGCCAATACAATCAGTAGAATTACAGAAGCTTTAATGGCGATCACGGTACCTTCAACTGTCGTGCGGCCGTATTTGGCAAGCGCGCTGTTTGGCTTTTTCAACTGTGTCGCAGCAACCAGCGACAATAAAGTTAACAGTAGGCTGACTAAGGAGTACACACCATCAAAAGCGATAACTAATGAGCCCATCACCACACCGACAACAAGTCCTGCGATAGCAAAGCCTGTTGCAATAATGGCTGATACTGTCAGAGTTTTTGACTCATTATGTGGATTATTGGGATACATACGATTTACCTTCTTTAAAATCTGTATCCATTGTTGAGCTAGGCTGGTTATCTTTCAAACAAAAGTTTGCTAAACATGACTTAAAAATCTAATGGTGTTAATTAATTTTATGAAAATCAATATATTAGAACGCTTTTCTGGTGGCAGGAATATTGACGCTCACTGATGGTACTTGGCTTAGAAAGCAAACAAGTATTCACTGACTTGGTCTGCAAGCCAAATCATTGCGGGGTGTTCGGACATACCTGCTGAAGTGAACATGCAATAATCTTCTTGTGTTAGACCATAAGTGTGTTTGATGACTGAGAGTTCTTGCTCTCTTAGGTGCTGTCTTATCAGCGGCTCTGGCAGTACACCCCAAGCTCCCTCGGACAGGATCGTTTTCAACATAAATTCAAAGCTAGAAAACCCAATGTACTTTAGTGAGAAAGGCAATAGTTCTGGGTTATCGCGATGATTGAGGTAAGCGAGGGAAACCTGCATAGAGTCGCGTAGAACTTCATCAGAGACTCGAGGCAGCTTGGAAAGCTTATTATCTGAACGACATACTGACATCATGCGGATTTTACCCAATGGCTGATAGGCCAAACGAGGGTTTTCAACGCGCTCGAAATCAACACCAAACGCGAAATCTACCTGTTTCTTCTCAACAATGTCTGCTAGGTCTCCTGAAGAAACTAGAACCACATTAAAAGAGATGGCAGGAAACTGCTGATTTAAGTGGATTGAGAAATCACGCCACAAGGTGTCTGGCAGTGAGTCATCATGGGCAATGCGTAACTCGGTGGCAAAATCGCCAGAGACTTGCGCACAGGTTTGACGAATGCGCGCCGAAGTAATCAGTAAATTCTCACAGTCTTTGTAGATCGCTTTACCCGTCTCAGACAAAGAGACGTTGTTGCCCGTACGCACAAACAGTTCGGTATCGAGATCTTTCTCTAGTGCTTTGATTGCCATGCTAAGTTTCGTTCTGTTGCAGTCTAGGACTCTTGCAGCCTCAGAGACTGAACCAGTGTCGGCCACTGCACAAAATGCCTCTATTTGAGAAAGATTTATCGACATAGCGGTGAAACTACCTGTTACTTAACGGAACAAAAATCATAGCATGTGTGCCAAAGAATACGAAGATAACACTAGGAATTGATTGGTGTTCTGGTTTAATCTATGCCTAGTTATTAAGGATTAAAGTTTGGTGCCTGAGATATCGTGGTACTAGTAGAAATAATGGAGTGAACTATGTCTAACGAGTGGGATGAGTACGCCGCGACATGGGAAAACAACGAAGCGACGGCAACCTTTGCACAAGCCTGCTTCAAAGAGTTAACTGAACTCACGTCACTTAAGCGTAAATCGGTATTAGACTTTGGCTGTGGAACGGGTCTTTTAAGCCAATTGATGTCTCCTGAGACGAAAGAGATTGTGGCATTGGATGGCTCTGAAGCGATGATCGAAGAGTTAGACAAAAAAGGCTTGGAAAATGTTGAGCCGGTCGTTGATCTTTTGACTCGCGGTTTGGTTGCTCAGCATCCAGCATTTCGTAATCAGTTTGATCTTGTCGTCGCGTCTTCGGTATGCGGTTTTTTAGATAACCTTCAAGAGACGGTTAATATCATTTACACGTTGCTTGATGAATACGGTTTATTTGTTCATTGGGATTGGGTGGCAGAGACAGACAACCAAGATTATGGTTTGACACTGAAACGAGCAAAAGACACATTGCTTAATGCGGGTTTTGATAAAGTTGACGTCACGACACCATTTGAAATCGACACTGGCAAAGGTGTGCGAAAAGTGCTGATGGCAGTCGCTCATAAGTAATTACATTTAATGTATCTGAATTTTAAATAGGTGATGCCATTGGTGTCACCTTTTTTTTGCTACAATTCTCATCCATATTTCTACTTGGGTTTGCTTATATGTCGTTAACTCATCGTACTCTATCAATGTTACTTTCCTTTGCCCTGTTAGCTTTGGTGCTACCGACTAGGGCGTATGCTATTGAATCATCAGATAACCAATCTTTTCGTCAAGCTCACACTATTATTGTTGATTCTGCCGAGAAAATTGACCAGTTCGACTCAACATCTCATTGGGACTCGGTGAAAAATCTCACTGGTGTCGCTAAAGCTATCGTGATTTTCCCTTCCGGTGGACAAGGCGGTTTTTTACTAGGCATGCAAAGAGGTCAGGGCATATTAATGACTAGACAAGCACACCATTGGAGTCAGCCCGTTTTTATCAACTTTAACAGTTTTATGTTTGGGCTTTTGGCCGGAGGCCAGTCTATTAGTGGCGTTGGTGTTGTACTTTCAAATGATGTGCTATCCACACTACAACAAGAACCATTCAAACTAGGAGGAACGGCAGATCTGACTATTGGTAAAGGTGTTAGTGGTAAAGTGATCGGTGGAACAAGTGGAATCAGTGCCATGATGGTATCCGAAAACAAGGGGCTCTATTTCGGTGGCAGTATCGATACATTTCAACTGTCCTTAAATGATCAACTTAACACGGCCTACTATGGTGAGGGTTTTGATTTAGAGCACATACTCTCCAATTTTGATGATAGCCAAGGCAAGGCACAAAGCCTCAGAAAGCGATTGGAAGGTATCTCCTATCGCGCTGTATTTGAGTAGAAAGCTCTTCGCTAATGTGTGAAAAACGGTGTCATTCTTTTTAGAGTCATTTAGTATTGTAACGGAAAGGTTAATAGAAGAGTGACGAGATGACGAATAAACTATCCCTATTACTGATTGCTGGATTGGCACTTGTTGGTTGCACAACCACTACGATCTCACCGCAGCCCAATTTGTCCTATGGTATCGCTACCACGGGCGATTTCTCTTTCCTGCCAACTCAAGGTGTTGCGACTTACGCGTGGAGACCAGACTCTGCAGTGGCGAGAGTATCGGATAATGTTGATGGCGAAAAGTATCTCAAAGTTATTAAAGATCTTATTGATAAAGAGCTTGCCAACAAGGGTTATGTTCAAGTTTCTTCTTCTCAACGTCCTAATATGTTCATGGATTTTGGGATCGCGACGGAGTCTGGTATGAATGATCAAGAGATCTTTGAATCAACCCAAATATCTACCGGTATTAAGGTGCAGGCAAAACCTGGTGAGGAAGGTGAGAAAGGCAGTGTCTATGTCGCAGCTTTTGCCCCAGTTGGCGATTTCCCACGTTGGCGAGTGTTGGCACAAGGACCTACTGAGCGTCGTATTGATGAACCAAGTCAGCAACATGAAATGGAAAAAATCATTACTTCAATGCTTAACTTAATTCCCTCTAGAGCTAATTAGGGCGTTGCCTTGTCGAGAGGAATAAAAAGTAGGTGGTCGTTGTGATGATCACCTACTCAAAGGTATTCAGGATTTATTTCGGCATGATTACCGTATCTATGACGTGAATTACACCATTCTTCGCCATCACGTCGGTCGCCACAACCGTTGCATTATCTACCATTACCTTTCCATCCTTCTTAGTAATCATGATGTCTTGTCCTTGAACGGTAGTTGCTTTGTCGAGTCCCATGACGTCAGCTGCCATCACTTTACCAGGAACGACATGATAAGTGAGTATCGCGACTAACTTGTCTTTGTTTTCTGGTTTTAACAAACTTTCAACAGTACCTGCCGGCAGTTTAGCAAAGGCTTCGTCTGTTGGAGCGAAGACTGTGAACGGACCAGGGCCTTTGAGCGTATCGACCAATCCTGCGGCTTGAACCGCAGCAACGAGCGTGGTGAACGAGCCGTTCTCAGAGGCGACGTCGACAATGTCCTTTTCATGATGTCCTGCACTAGCCGAAAACGAAAATAGAAGCACAGAAAAAAAGGTGGTCACACGAGATATAAGGTGTTTCATAGTAGCGTTCCTTGTTTGTTCATATAGGCAGAGCTCTGTTACGTGTTGAGTTTTCTATCGATCACTAAAACCGTTTCAAGTTTCTGTTAAACCTCTTAATTGCTGAGTTCGCATATTGAATAAATCGTGACTAAACTATTGATAAAAAAGATAGGATCTCCTTAACCATGTTGAACTACACCGTAGAGAAACGAATCGACATAGAGTCCACCGCAGATCACGTAATCGAGTTTTTAGCGGACTACAGAAATTGGCCTGAATGGTCACCTTGGCTCATTATGGAGCGCGAGTGTAAGTTAGATTATCGAGGAGAGCAGGGAAATATTGGTGACGGGTACAGTTGGCATGGCGACTTAGTGGGCTCAGGCGAAATGACTCTGATGAAGCGAACGTCACATCAATTAGAGATGCATTTACGCTTTTTCAAACCGTTCAAATCGGAGGCACACGTTTCGTTTCAAGCTGTCCAAATGGGGGCAAGAAGCGAAGTTCGCTGGACGATGTCAAGTCAAGTACCCTGGTATCTGTTTTTTCTCAAAGGTCTTTTCAAAACCATGATAGGTATGGATTATGATCGAGGCTTGAAAATGCTCAAAGCCAAACTGGAAATCGGGCAAGTCAACTCTGAGCTTTTACTAGTTGGGGAGCGGCAACAAGATAACGTAAATTACATTGGCTTACGTGGGAGTGGAACGATAAACGAAATAGGTCCGATTATGCGAGAGCATATTGAAAAGCTTTCTGTACTCATCGACGAAAAGCAGCTTACAGCAACCGGCGCACCCTTTAGTTATTATCAAAGTATGAAAATGGAGACTCAGTTTTTCGAATTTATCACCTGCGTCCCAATAGAACGTCAATTGAGCGTCCCAGAACCATTTGTAAGTGGCCAGATAAAGGCTTGTGACACATATGTCGTTAAGCACACTGGAGAGTATCAATTCCTTGGCAATGCGTGGTCGATGGCAATGAACGCTTCACGGCATCATAAAGTCAAAGTGAAGCGTAAGCCATTAGGTATCGAGCGTTACCTCAATAATCCTGAACAAGTAACCACAAACGAGTTAGTGACAGAGGTTATCTTGTTTAAGCGTTAAGCATAACTATGCCGAGATTTTTCGAGAGCTAAAACGCTAAACCTTTGAGTTCAACTTTGAAGTGCGGCCACTTTTTATCTGTAAGTGGCGTGACCATGGCGGAGACTGAAGTTGCACGTGGTGGAATTTCTTCTCCAACTAAGTAAAGGTTAGTGACGCGTTCATAGCCACTAGAGCTATACACTTCATCTCTACCAAATAATACCGAATAGACATAGCCTTGCTGCGCCATCCAGTTATGAGCCTGTTTCAACAACAACTTCACATACCCATGACCTCGATAATTCGGATGCACGCACACCTCAGCAACACCGCCAATCAAGGCTTGCTGTGAGCCTATACGAACTGTTTTTTCATGTACCGCTAGATGAGCAATAATGGCGTCTTCCGATGGTGACTTAATATACCAACGATGTTGTGGCATCTCATTGTAGTAGCGTTGCACCTTAAAACGCTCATCGCTGGGCTTGGTAAAACAGCGACTTAATAAAGCGATCAACTGTTGGTTGATGGTGTCGTCTACGTTGTCATCAAGTATGTATTTAATGTCTGTCACGATACTTCCTAGAGTTTTATACATTTATCTGTTGTTACGCTGTGTGTGCCTTTATCTGGGCCAGAGGCAATGGTGAGTCGACTCAGTATGGTGAAACAGCGCGATTCACTCGAGTCCTTCATTGATTGAATACTAACAACGCCCGAATTACCGGAGGAACGGTTACTCCATGTCTTCGATTTGCCTGATATTGGATTCTTAACTAAGGCTTCGACTGCCTCTTTATGAAGTTCTTTATCTTTCTTGGTGTAGCTGTCGCTCTCTTTTAGCCCGAACGTATCAGCAGACACTTCGGTTATTTTATCAACCAATTGAAAAGGGGAGCTTAAAATACCGCCAATGACTCCGGAGACTGCACCTTTACTCGCTTCTCTTCCTGCCTGCTCTGCTTGCTGAACAAGGCCTTCTGCTTGCGTAAGAATATCAGGTACTTCTTTTCTAAGAGCCGCACTCTCAGACAAAATGAGCGGAATTTGTTTATTTGTCGCCGCGATTTGCTGGTTGGTTTGACGAACCGTTGTATTGGTTTTGTCCACCTCTGCCAAAATATCGGGTACAGACTGGTGCCATTTTTGTGTTTCACCGAGAATGGGTGGAATGGCTTCACGCACTTGAGCGACCTCATTGACAATAACCGGAACCTGCTGATTGACATCATCGATTCGTTTTAGAACTTCTGGAATAAGTCTCTGGTACTCTTCACTTTGAGCCAGAATCTGAGGCACAATTTCTTGAATATTTTTTATTTCTTGAATGACCGGGGTGATTTTCTGAGCGGTCGAGTCAACTTGTGCCAATAGCGTAGGAAGTTCGAGTCTGAGTTGTCTCGCTTCCTGCGTAAAGTTATAGATGGACGCTGCCATCACAATCAAAGCAATCGAAAAGGCGAACTTAGATGCCGCCATAAACTTTTCCATGTATTAAACCCATTACATCAATCTTGCATAACAAACAACATAACTGATGTGATTTTAGGAGTAAACGATAGGTTAAATGCTAGGGTAGTAAAGTTTTTTTTGTCTGCTTCCTGTTGAAAGGTTATTGGGTGTAAAGGTTCGCTAACCAACGCATTACGGTGACGAACAAAACGAATAAGAAAAGACTTGAGTAGCTAGCTGTAAACTTCGTTTGATGACTACGGCTTAGTGTAAGTTTTATCCATTACTAATAAATCTAATAATAATGATTCGAGGTTATATGAATTCGTTTAGCCGCCAAACATTTTCCGAGGCGATGCGTTATTTCAGAAAGCAATGTAAATTATCCCAAACAGAGTTAACTGATCAATTGTCTACCTCTCATAAGCTATATCAGAATGTTAGCCAGAGTATGATTAGTCACTGGGAAAGAGGTAATGTTGAGCCTTCTCTATTAAGACGAATTGGTATCGCAAGTTTTTTCTCTAAAGATTATGTTTATGAAGAATCTGAAACTGCGATTATTTCAAAAGCACTTAAAAATAAAGATAATCTATTAGCCCAGCAGTGCCTTTATAATTTTACCGTTGATAAACAGGTAGTAACGCATTGGGACATGTTGGACGACACTAGCAAGCAACTTATCTCTCAGGGCCACTCAAAAATATTTTCGTTACCTCTTGAGCATGTTTTGAATAAGATGAATATTCAGCGGCCTCAGGTGCTGCGGCTATTGCACGGTGGCGCAATTATTGGGCATGCGATCTTCTCCATTGAAAACGGGGTATTTTCCCTTGCCAGTTATGGGGCTCTGGCTGAAGATGTTCGTATTCGTCTAACAAAAACTCTTCTAGAACTTTGCATTGGTTGCGAGCTTCATGTGGTGGTTCATGCATCTAGTCTTGAGTGTTTTTTGCGAGATATCTATTTGGAAAAAACGGAACAAAATGGCAACGTAAGTTTCTATCGAGGTCACAGCACTCAACTGCTTAATAACCCGCTTTCCGAACCAAATCTGCACACCAATAGTAACTTCAGATGTCTGCGTTATTTGCAACAAAAAGGAGTTGGGCCGTTTTAAATGTAAGGAATGGATAACGCCTAGCTGTTAATCACAATACCGTTTCAAGACAAGTGACATAATGGTGCTTTACCGAAAATAATTAACGAGAGCTAAGTGAGCAGTGAACTAATACAAGCATTAGGCTTTATGGCGTTTGGCGTCAACCTGTTAGCTGGGAGTACAGTCAACGATAATAGAATGCGAGCCCTCATTTGTTGTTCTTGTTTGTTGTTTTCAACCCATTATTTTTTTATGGGAGCAGTAGTTGCTGCAATTAATCTATTGATCAATTCAGTGCGTGCGTTTGTCTCTCTGAGGTTTAAAGGCGCGCCTATGTTTTGGTTATTTTTGGCTATCCAAACCGTAATGACCATCACCTATTACTCGGAGGCGAAGGATCTTCTACCTTGGCTCGCGTCATCGTTGAGTTGCTGGGCACTATTTCTTGGGCATGGTTTAAAAATGCGATTGGCGTTTTTGCTTTGCACACTCATTTGGCTGGTTAACGCGGTGATAGTTGGTTCTTATGGTGGGATGCTAAACGACACATTTAATGCCATCGTGTTGTCGACCACCGTGTATCGTTTATATCGTCTGGAATGTCAGCCTAGCAAAGAAACTTGAGCGAATATGTAAACTTAGCTTGCTGGAATTAATTCACTAATATCTTGAGTTTTATCGTGTTAAGACCGAAATTATAGGTAGGTATCTTAACGGGACGAAACCATGCTTTATCAAACTATTCTTCTAGCGCTTGACCCAGCTGACGAGCGCTCTCACCGATTATTGGTGAAAGCTGGTGTTATTGCAGAGCAAAACAACGCCGACTTACATGTTGTTTATGTTGAGCCAGGAATCGGCAATAACAGCTTCAATGATCTTGAAGTCGAGTTAGCGTCTTTTCATGACTCCGAACAGTTTCGTAAGTTTGAAGAGCTTATGGCGCTTGCCAAGGGAACGAGTTATCCCATTCGTGCTATCCATATGTCGGAAGGGAATGTGACGAAACACTTACTTAAACTGATTGAGGAACTGAACGCGAACCTAGTTGTGTTTGGTAAAGAGCACAGCTTTTTCTCTGCGATTTCCGGCGCTGAATCTGAACTTCGAAAGCACAACTCCATGGACTTACTGTTTATTGGCTAAACATCTTGTCTGCGTGCCAGAGTATACCCTTACTCTGGCACTTTTCACTTCTACTACAAGCTACTGCTTTGTCTAAAAACTGACCACTTAAACGTAATTTCTTACTAAGTCACTAAATTGTAAAGCCAATTCGGCTAAACTGAAGTGAAGAAGGAAATGATAAGGAGCTGGTTATGGCGATCCAACGATTAGAAACAAAACAGCTATACCACGCAGCAGAACTGGAAAAACTGCCTTGTAAATCCACCAAAGAACTTCCACCAATTGATGAAATCGTCGGACAAGAACGCGCTCAGAAAGCGGTTGAGTTTGCGATGTCAATTAAAGAGAAAGGCTACAACATCTACGCTATTGGCCAGAATGGTCTTGGCAAACGTACGATGATCTTACGTTATTTAAGTCGCCATCCTCATGACAGCAGTGACCTCTATGACTGGTGTTATGTGGCTAACTTTGCCGATACTCGAACGCCTAAAGTCTTGAAGTTGCCTTGCGGTGTCGGCGAGAGGCTAAAAAAAGATGTTGAAAAACTTATCCTCAAGCTAGTAAAAGCCATACCTATGGCGTTCGACAATGAACTTTACTTTGGTCGTGCCGATAAGCTGAAAAATGATCTCGCTAAGAAACAGCAAGTAGAGTTACAAAAACTCAGTGAAGAGGCTAAAGAGAAAGGTATTAGCCTGACCATTACGCCTCAAGGTGACTACCAATTTGTGGCAATGAACGAAGAGGAACTGCATACAGAAGAGAGTTTTGCAGAATTGCCGGATGATGAGCAGGAGCGCTTTGGTTTAACGATCGATGAGTTGGAAGTAAGCCTACGTGGAATGGCTCGTGAGCTAACCGACTGGGAAGAAACCTATACCGACAATATTCAAAAACTTAATGAAGAAGTGACGCTTGGTGTTATCAGCCATCTGATTAAAAAGCTAAAGAAAGAGTATAACGGTTACACTGAAATCAAGAAGTACTTTACAGAGTTGCAAAAGGACATCTGTGAAAACGTTGATATTTTCTTAGAGGAGGGCAGTGAGCAGGGCGAAATCGCGTCTGCCTCCCTTGATAAAAAGTTCCCTCGTCGCTACAAGGTAAACTTGATTGTTAAGCAGTCTTGTTCCGACTTTCCTATCATTGTGGAAGAAAACCCGAATTATCACTCGTTATTCGGCTATATCGAGACGGCGACCTACAAAGGCACAGTATTTACCGATTTCTCCTTGATTCGAGCTGGCAGCTTGCATCGTGCGAATGGCGGCGTATTGTTAATGGATGCGGTAAAAGTACTAGAACAGCCTTATGTCTGGGATGGTTTGAAGCGTGCTTTGCGTTCACGACAATTAAGTTTTACCTCATTAGAGAAAGAAGTAACTCTGACCGGTACGGTTTCGCTTGATCCGCAGCCAATTCCTCTTGACGTTAAGATCATCTTGTTTGGTGATTATCGTACCTACCAATTGTTGCAACACTACGATCCGGAATTTAGTGAGTTGTTTAAAGTGACCGCTGATTTCGAAGATGAGATGCCGCGCAGCGCGGACTCCGAGCTACATTATGCCCGCTTTATCTCCAGTATCGTTCACGACAACAATATGTTGCATTGTGACCGTAAAGCGATAGCTCGTATCATCGAGCACAGCTCTCGTTTATCAGGTGATCAAAATAAACTGTCATTGCATTCAGCGCACATAGCGAATCTATTGCGAGAATCAAACTATGTGGCTCGTAATGCCAAATCCAATTTGATCCGAGCTGGGCACGTTGAACAGGCGTTGGAATACCAACAGATGAGAGTCAATCGCTTACAAGATAACGTGATGGAAGGGTTTGTGAATGGCACAACGCTAATTCATACCCAAGGTTCGGCCATTGGGCAAGTGAACGCGCTTTCGGTTCTGACAACCAGCGACCACATGTTTGGCGCACCTAATCGTATTACCGCGACGACCTCTTACGGCGATGGTGATGTTATCGACATTGAACGCAGCGTGGATTTGGGTGGCAGTATTCACTCCAAAGGGGTAATGATCTTAACGGCGTACTTGTCTTCGGTATTTGGTAAGACTGCTAAAGTCCCGCTTACCACTACCATCACCTTTGAGCAGTCGTATGGTGGTGTTGATGGTGATAGTGCGAGTATGGCTGAGTTTTGTGCGGTAGTGTCGGCGTTTTCAGGACAGGCAAATCGACAAGACATCGCTATCACCGGGTCGATGAACCAGTTCGGTGAATCTCAACCCATTGGTGGTGTGAATGAGAAAATAGAAGGCTTCTTCGATGTTTGTGCCATTAAAGGTAGAACCTCTGAACAAGGTGTCATTATCCCTCGCTCAAATGTTCATAACCTAATGCTAAGACCTGATATTGTGAAAGCGGTTGATAAAGGTGAATTTAACATTTGGGCGATTGATCATGTAACAGAAGCGATAGAACTGTTTACCGGGAAAGAGGCGGGTACACCGTCATTGGAAGGCAGTTATCCTATAGATACCGTTTATGGCATCGCGCAAGCAAGGCTCAATGCACTTAGAAAGTAGTTAGGCCATTATTAAAGGGAAAGCCAAGTGTTATCACTTGGCTTTTTTATGCGCGTAGTTTGAGTTTAGTACCATCGAATTTTAGATGAGAGAGCAACTCTTTTGCGTTTTTCTCGCCCTCTTCATCAAACTTTATTCCGTAACCAGTGTAGTGGCTAGACTTTTGCTGATTACAAATTAATCCTGAGAGCGCAGGAAAGAAGCGGTCTTTGTCTCCACCCGAAGCTACTTTGAGGGCGACTTCCTGTCCAACAGTCAAGCTCTTCCCTAAGGCTGGTAAGATAAATCGACATCCACTTTTTGACATGTCACGAAGTTCACAACGAACTTGTGTATCACCAGTATAAAGACGTGCACCCAAATTGACCTCATATCGTGGCTCTTTGCGGAGGTTGGTCACCTGCATGGATTGGGGAATCGATAAAATGAGCAGTGATAGCGGCTCATCAACTATATGTAGCAGTTGAGAACGGAATTGAACCACCCCACCTTCTCCGCGCTGAGAGATAGCACGAACGATTAACCAAAAGCCTTCTTGAAAAAAGTACTTAAGGTCACTTTCATCGATATTGGGGATTTCTAACAGAATGCGATGATCGGAGTGAGCACCAATGAATTTAGTTGCACTACGAAACGAGGTGCCAACGGGAGTGGTCACCGTAAGCGTCACATCCCCGCCATGCTCTATCATGGCTAAAGCATCCGTACTATTTAGTGTTTGTGTGCTTCTTTGAGTTGTGCTGGAGAGTGTTCTTTTATTTGTTTGCGTCACTGCCTGTTATTCCTGACGTTTGTTACTTCACACCTGTTATTTTTTTGGAATGGTGTTCGCGAAATACTAGGATCTCAAGCAGTGATATGCAATCAAAAAACTTATCGAAGAGTCAAAATATTGACTTGGTTGTCAATTTTAAAACTAAGTTGGCGATTCTAATGATAGATGTATTGGAAAATGGATGAATTTTATAGACGTTACAGTCATAACTTATTAATTCATCAACAGTTTAACCATACTTTTTGTCATGTGTAATTGCTCAAAAGTCGGCGTATGCTAACAGATATACAATAATCGATGGGAGAGTAAGTATGACTTCGATTGCTTTTTTCAGTTCTAAATCTTACGACCAGGATTCATTTTCAAAGGTGAACCAACGCTTTGGCAATGAAATGCATTTTCATGATTTCAGGTTGACCGAAAAAACGGCCAAGATGGCAGCTGGGTGTGATGTGGTGTGCGCTTTTGTCAATGATGACTTATCGGAGCAAGTGCTGGTTAAGCTCCAACAAGAGGGGATAAAACTTATTGCGATGCGTTGTGCTGGGTTCGATAAAGTGGATTTAGACGCGGCAAAAGCGTTAGGTTTGCAGGTAGTTCGTGTTCCAGCGTACTCACCAGAGGCAGTGGCGGAGCACGCCGTAGGTTTGATGATGTGTTTAAACCGTCGCTTTCATAAGGCTTATCAGCGCACACGTGACGCCAATTTCTCATTAGACGGCTTAGTGGGTTTTAATCTCCACGGTAAAACAGCAGGAATTGTCGGCACTGGAAAAATCGGTGTAGCAACCATGCGAATCCTCAAAGGATTTGGTATGAAGTTGGTGTGTTTCGATCCTTACGAAAACCCACAAGCATTAGAATTAGGGGCAACCTACTGTAGTAAGGAAGAGTTATTCCGTACCAGTGATATTATTTCTCTGCACTGCCCTATGACGAAAGACAACTACCACCTACTCAATGAGCAGGCGTTTAGCTTGATGAAGGATGGGGTTATGATCATTAATACCAGCCGAGGCGAATTGTTGGATTCCTCTGCGGCTATTGAAGCACTGAAGTCTGGCAAGATAGGTTCACTTGGTCTGGATGTTTACGACAACGAAAAAGATCTGTTCTTCCAAGATAAGTCTAATGATGTCATCGTTGATGACGTATTTAGACGCCTGTCAGCCTGTCACAATGTGCTATTTACTGGCCACCAAGCCTTCTTAACCCATGAAGCGCTGGACAATATCGCTGATACCACATTGAACAACATCCAAGCGTTCTTCTCTGGTTCATCTTCTAATAACGAACTCATCGAACTTAGTTAATGCTCGCATACCTAAGCCCAGCAACAGTGTATGCTGGGCTTTGTTTTTCTATTACTACTCTTTACTAAAGCTATAGAATTAGACTGAAAAGAGATAGAAAACGTATGATTGCGGCCATAAGATAATCAACGAATCATAAGTGAGATTGAAAATGAACGAAAACGCCAAAAATGAGCTAGGTAAGCTATTAGTGAACCAGGAAGCTCTGCTAGAAGTCCTTTCAAAAAACCATGCTTCATTGACCGACTATCCGGAACTTCAGGAATATTTGGCTCGTAAAAATCCTAATGTTGCACAGTATGCGAAAGCAGTAAGAGAAGGACAGTTTACGCGTCAGGAATATTTAGATGAAATAGGCGAACGTCTTAATTGGCTTGCTTATGAGCTTCAACCACTTATTGATATGGAGTTCATTATTAATCGTGTTGCCTCTATCGTTGGAGACGACATTGATAAAATTAAGACGCTGACTATCGAAGACATTGGTGCCGATTGTATTTCTAAGTTACTCAATCTTATTGGGCACGCGGTCTACGCTACGCAGCAGGTAAAGCCAAGTTACCCATTCCTTGCGACAAAAGGTCAAGTTGACCACGTTTTCTGGAAACAATCACACCTTGCGTATGATGCATGGGCAGAGGGATATCAAAGCCATTATAAGCTGACGAATTTCTGCCAAGATCAACTTGATTGTAAAGCGCCACAAAGTTCAGTCCGATTCTTCCGTCAGTTCGGTGACCCTCGTGATATTCCTGAGTGGCGCGAGTATGCGGGTTATGTGGTTGAAGATAACGTGTAATACCAACAATGATGAGTGCAAGGGATTTGCACGATCGTTAAACGGTTTGCTGCTCTTCTTCAGAAACTATTTGGTATCCGTCATTACTTTTTAGTACCCGTACTTTAAACCCCACCTCATTTAGAAAATCATAGTTATGTCCTGCGATAGCAGGCCAAACAGCAAGCGCAGATAATCGCGTGTTACCTGTATTGATCAATCGGTGGGCGACAAAGCCTGGAATATGATGCACGCTGCCCGGGAATACTTTCTCAATCGACACCTCTCCTTGTTCTGTTTGCATGAGTAATAAACCCTCACCCTGCGAGCCGAAATAGAACTCTGCTTGCTCTTTACGTTGGTGGATGTGACCTCTCGTCATGTGGAACTCATCACCTACAGAACCGGGCTCAATATGCGAAACACCAAAGTTTAGTTCTCCTTCTGCATGCTGGGCAGGTAGCATTTCCACTTGGTAGATAATTTGGTCCTGTTCACTTGCGGCACGTTGGCTTTCGTCAGCAAATACACCTTCAAGTGAGCCAAGTGTCGTTTCTTTGCAGATGACGTTTTCTGCATCAATATGACCAGTTAAGTAATTGATGCTAGGAGGAATAGATAAATGCATGTTAATCCTTATTGGCGATTCTGAGTAATTCAGAAAAGGCTAGAAATAGATGATAAAAACTGCTCGCTGGAGAGTGTTCATTTAACGGCTCACCCGTGCTATCTACTTGATCGACCCATAACCCTGGCAACGCTGGATTCAAGTAATGAACGAAGATGTGCTCCACTGCTTGACTGACTGCGGCTCTGCGAGTTTCGTTAGGATCTCTTTCCCAAAGTGCAATACAGGCTTTTAAGTATTCGGTTTGACACCAAAGGCGTGATGTTGAGCGCAACGGCTTGCCGTTGGCGTATATCTCGTCTCTAACAAGACCATTGTCGTTGTGTCCATATTGCTGTGCAAAGTGGAACAACACGTCGATGGTCTTTTGGACTTCAACACCAGTCAGTTTCTGATAATGGCTGAGTAACCAGATCCATTCATAATGATGACCTGGGTCAATATGGGTACCTGTTTCCACGTCAAGTGAGAAATCGGCCTGAAAGAACTCGGCTAAATGGTCATTTTGCATAAAATGAGCTTGGAACAACTGATAGATTTGTGTTGCTCGCTCTAGCCAAATGGGGTTGTCGGTATGCTCATAGCTGACCATTAACGCTTCGAACAAATGCATGTGGGGGTTTTGCCCTTTGTTGACCGCGTTGCCTTCAGTCAGAAAGAAACCACCTTGTTCTGTATCCCAAAGGTGCGTTGAGATGTATTGATAAATGGCTTCCATTGAGGCTAGTGCACTCTCATCCGCTGCTAGTTTGTAATGCCAAGCAAACCCAAGAAGGGCGAAAGCTTGTTCATATAGGTTAATCGCCTCACTCTCACTGCTTTTGCAAAGTGCGAAACGATAACCGGATGATGGTGAGCCAAAATGTGCAAATCCTTGTTCAATGGCCGCTAAAACTTGGTTGCGACCGTCGATTAGATTGAGCTCAGTGGCATGCGCGAAGACGTAAACCTGGCGTGGTTGTACGCGAAATCTTAGTAAACTGTCACTAAACTCTTGTCCGTCGGAAAGTAAGCCTTCGGCAAAAATCCCGTTTTGATGGGATTGTGCTTTTTGCCACCGAGGTAGGGCATGCTGGGTGAGCCAGTGTTGGCAACGAGCAATTTGAAAGGTTAGGGAGTCCATGGTTTGCTCCAAAGAATAGGGCACTCAATGAGCGCCCTAAGGATTGAAAAATTAGAAGAGACCGATAGCGACACCGATGAAAGAGATAACCACTAATGAAAGCATTGCTTTTACTGGGCTAAGGCCTTTTTTCGCCATCGCAAACCACGTGCCTAAAACGACAACTAATGGTAGTAGTTTAGGGAAGATTCCATCGAGCATCATTTGTACGTTAATGTCGACGCCGTCTTTGGTTGCAAACTCAAGACCAGTGCCTAGGTTGACGTAACTGGCCGCAACACCGCCCATGACGAAGACACCTAATAGTGACAACGCTTCACGGATCTTGGTTGAACGGTGGCTTACAAGCATCTCAACGGAGCCTGCACCCATCTTGTAGCCTTTCATAAACAGCTGGTAAGAGCCGATGATAGCGATGGCGTTGAATGCCACGATGTAGAAGATCGGGCCTAGCATGCTACCGCCAGCGGCTAGTGCCATACCAATACTGAGTAAGATAGGTACTAACATACCCGGAATCATGGAATCGCCAATACCGGCAACTGGTCCCATCAAACCGACTTTGAGTGTATTGATGGTCTCACCGTCAATAGGCTCGCCGTTGGCTTTCTTCTCTTCCATACCCACAGCCATCCCATTGATGATAGCGCCCAACTGCGGTTCGGTGTTGTAGAAGGAAGCATGGCGTTTCATCGCTTCTTTTCGGTCTTCTTGATTCGGATAGAGCTTTTTCAAAGCAGGCATCATACCGAGACAGAAGCCAAACGATTCCAAGCGTTCAAAACTCATCGATGATAGGTTGTACATCATCCATGCACGCCAGCATTTCTTAAGATCTTTTTTGTCGAGTGCGACCTTTGGTTCGATCTCAGTACCAATTTTGTTGTGTTGTACAGTCATTAGAATTCATCCTCGTCATCATCAGCCTGTTGAACTGGCGCAGCGTTAGCTGTTTGTGGTTCTGGTTTGTAGTTGTAATGAAGTAGAGCGAATAGTGCGCCAATCATTACCAAACCCACCATGTTGAGGTTTAGGAATACGATGCCAACGAAACCGACCAAGAAATAAATCAGCATCGTAGACTCTTTGATAATCTGCTTTAACAGAATTGCGATACCAACAGCAGGTAAGATGCCACCTAGAACCGTCATAGTGTTAATCACCATATCCGGGAGGCTAGCCATAAACCCTTCGATGTATTGGTTACCGAAGTAAACCGCAATAAAGGTCGGAATAAAGCGCATTAAGAAGTTGGTGACCTGCGGATAAATGGCGGAGTTCATGTACACGCCTTTCTCATCACCGGCTTCTATGGCTAAGTCCGCTTTATGGTTCCAGTAAGAGTTAATGACCATCATAAAGTTGAAAATGATGGTTCCAGCGATACCGATAGTCGCGGCGATAGCAACAGCGACTTCCACGCCCTGTCCTGACATGATGCCCAGCGCGACAGCAGGGTAGGCGACAAAATTAAGGTCGGCTGGCATAGAGCCGCCAGGTGTTACCATTGCGATGTAAACGGCTTGTACTGCCACACCAACCATGATGCCAGTTTGAATATCACCTAAGATGATACCCACCAACATACCGGACACCAGTGGTCGAGTGATGGTGTACCAACCACCTGTTAATCCAAGTAACCAGGGGGTGGAGAGGGCACCGAGATAGCAAAGTATCCCGATAAATACTGCTTCTATAAACATAATGTCATCCTTTAGCTCACGTATTAGTCGCTCCACTTTTGCCGCGAAAAGTCACGTCAAAAGTGGAGGTTGTCTTGTTGTTATTTCAGTTTTTGCAGTGCATCTTGCCAGGTGTAGGAACTGGCATCAGGAACCAATCTGAAGTCGATGTGGTGACCGTCTTCTGAGAGGTAGTTAAATGCAGAGATTTCTTCTTGGTTGACGCATTGGTTGCCGCCAATTGTCGTTGTGCCTTCTCTAGCACTCATTGGGCCAACGTTGATTTTGTTATTGAGATTTTCAAGGCTAATACCCGCTTCGCGAATACGGCGCAGCGTGACTGGAGATTTCGCGATGACGAAATACTTCTTGTCGCTGGCGATCACCTTCGGTAGCTTGCTGACGGCGGTCGCTGTGTCAAATAGCCAAACTTTAACGTCGGTTACAGCGCCTTTCATGACTTGTGATAGCAATGGGTCAGCTGCAACAGCATCGTCAATGGCTACGATGCCATCACAAGGAAGTTCTTTCGCCCAACGAGTCATTAACTGTCCATGAATAACGCGGTCGTCGATACGCACAAATGAAATAGCCATAGTGTTTCTCCTTAAAAATCGTCTTCTTGTGCCAGCTCTACTGGCTTGGCAACGACAACCGTTTTTAGCGCTTCTTGCTGCAAGGTCGTTGCAACGTATGAAGCGTCCATCTCTTCAACAAAGTCTGCCGTCATTAAAAGTGTTGGGAAATTCACCCCTGTAACGACTTCAACCTTTGGATTGAAATCTGGGTTGAATGCGTAAGTGCAAGCAACGTTGTAAGGCGTGCCGCATTCCAAATCGCATAGCACAACAATGCCGTCGACATTGGGCGCTATCGCAGTGATTTCACGGTGGAAATCTCGTTTAAATTGCTCGATGCCTCCCTCTTCGGTGAGACTGATCGCAGTCGTGTTACTAAGTTCGCCAAATACCATGTTGGCACTGCTGATAAGTGCAGTGGCTAATGGGCCATGACTGGCTACGATAAAATGGAGCATGATTAACCTCTTACGAACGCTTTAATAGTGGCAATTTCTTTTCCTTCGCTTTCGCCATATGGTTGGATGACATAAGCGTCTATGTGAGCTGGGATAACGAAGGTTTCGGCATAATGAACAACAAATGGCTCAAATTTATTGTCTGGACTCAAGATAATTGCCTCTTTACCTTCGACTAAGTTCAGAACATTGACGGTTCCCTCAGTTTTATGAAGAACGGGTTTGCTGAACCAGTGGCGTCGGGTCTCGATAAACTCACGCTCATGCAGGCCCGTTTTTTCTTCTCTCCAGCCTTCACCTTCTGCGATTGGCGTAATGGCGTTAACTAGATGCTCCTGACACCATTCCGTGTTTCGTTCCCATTGAATGACTTCTTTACCGTGATCCAAATGTACTGGTCGTGGTAGGCCATCAAGCCCTAGACGATCCCAATCCCACAGTTTGAAAGTGAAGATGTATGGGGTTGCACTGATTTCAAGCACCATAGAATCGGAGCCTGAGCAGTGAATAGTGCCCGCGGGGATTAAGAAATGGTCGTGCTTTTTCGCTGGGAATTGATTGATAAAGCGCTCATCATCGAATGACTTTTCGCCGCGCTGCGCTGCATATAAATCATCCATCATTTCATCTGGGTTGATGCCAGACTTAGTGCCAAGGTACACACTGGCTTTTTCTCCAGCGTCTAACATGTAATAGCTCTCGTCTTGGGTATAGTGCATCCCAAATTCGTTCTGAATGTATTCTGTTAGCGGATGTACTTGCAGGCTTAGATGTTGACCTTGCATGGTATCGAGGAAGTCGAACCGAATTGGGAACTCTGCGCCAAAACGTGCATGGACACTGTCGCCTAAGAGCGCGCGCGGTTGTGTTAATACCAAGTCTTGCGATGGAATCTCGACAACAACGTCACCGTATTTAAGCAGTAGGCTATTTTCTTCAGGAACACAGTCAAAACACCATGCATAGTTTGGCTTGTCTTGATCTAGGTCGCAGACTTCTTTCATCCATTGACCGCCCCAGACTCCAGGGTCAAAGAAAGGTACCAACCTAAATGGTTGAGTTGTTGCTTGTTGTAAGCCTGCGTTGAACGCTGTGCCAGAGACCATTTTAGGGTCAAAAGCGGCGTTGGTGTCTAATAGAAAATCCACATCTGACAGCAGCTTAGTTTTATATCGGTCGAAGACACGCCATTCAATAAAGAATGAACGCTTGTATTTACGCAGGACGTCTTCGTTGTAGTTATCTGCTCCCCAGTTGCCAAGCTCTCCACGGCGGAAGCGTTGCTGAATTTCCCAACGGGCTAAATCGGCGTAAACAAAGGTATCACCATCAGCGACCAGTCTAGCTCCATGACCAATAACAACGATCAAACCTGAATCAGCATTACTAACAGTTTGTTTCAAGCCTTGTAGCTTTTCGCTGTCAAAGAACTCATCCAGCTTGTGCGGTGCAATGACACCAAATACTCGATCATCGGTAATGTTGCGTTCTAGCATGGCGAAGATGTGTTCTTCGGAGTATTTCGCATCGTCCATTGACACCACAAGGGCTGGGGAGAGCGGTGCAACAAGCTGGTCGAGGAGTTCATTGTGATTGACACCATGATAGGTGTCGATCACCAAAATATGTTTATCTTGGCCCTGAATACGTTGTTCAATTGTGTCAACGATACTGTCCCAACCGCGAACGGCAGCGTGGTCAAAGCCCTTCACTTCTACATTTGGAAACTTGTCATAATTGGATTGACCAGATAGGTACTTCATACATCACCTTGAGTTAATCATTTGACTACAGTCTAATCACTCAGTTAATCAACTAACAAACTGGTTAACATGTTTAACCACTCATTTAGCAGTTGTTAACCAATAATTGGCAAGGCAATTTTGTAGTTAATCACATAATCATGACGATAAATGACAGTTGATTAGGTTAATCGATTAACCTTGTTTTAATCAGAAAAGAAAGTCGCTATAACTGGTGCTAATTTCATTTACTGGAGTTCAACATGGCCAAAGCAACCATTGCGGACGTGGCTAAGCATTGCGGTGTTTCCACCGCGACTGTGTCCATGGTATTGACTAACAAAGGACGAATCTCGGCGACTACTCGTGAGCGGGTTTTAGAGGCGGTTAAGGAGCTTGGTTATGTTTACAATCAAGCAGCGGCTAACTTGCGACATAAGCGTAGTAATCTAGTCGGGCTCGTCACACCTGATATTACCAACCCTTTTTTCTCTGAAATGATCGCAGGACTTAGCCATTATCTTGAAGAGCAAGATTCGCTACTGTTTCTCGCTAATGCTGAAGAGAGCGTTGAGCGTCAAAGCAAGTTCATTGATTCATTGTTGAGCCAGAACGCTGGTGGTGTAGTAATGTGTCCTGCGATGGAAACTAATTTGGACTTCTTGGAGACAGTACAAAGTCGTGGTTTCCCAATAGTGTTGGCTGTTCGACCTATTGGAGAAGATCAATTTGATTTCGTTGGTACCAATAACTTTATGGGCTTGCAGTTGGCAACCGAGCACCTTATCAAAAAAGGTCACAAGCATATTGCGTTCGTTGGTGGACTGGAGATCTCGAAGACGCGTTCCCATCGTCTTGGGGGTTATATGTCGAAGTTGATGGAACATGGCATCCCGTTCAATGAACGATACATTCGAAGCTGTTCAGCGAGTCGTTCTGAGGGTGCTAAGGTAACGAGGGAGTTACTGGATCAGCACCCTGAAATTACCGCTATTATTGGCTACCAAGACATTGTTGCTTTTGGCGTAATGCGAGCCATAAAAGATCTCGGTAAAACTGTGGGCAAAGATATCGCGGTTGTGGGTTTTGATGACGTAGCAGAATCCGCGGATACCAATCCAGCGCTGACTTCCATCTCTGTCTCAGCACGAGAAATTGGCCGTGCGGCGGGAGAGATCATTCTGTCTCGCATGGAGGGCGACAAACAGCCATACAAAAGCGTGGTGTTCCCGCCCAAGTTGGTGGTCAGAAGCTCATGTGGCTAACATAAGGTACGTTAACCTTGGAAGGTCGCGCGCCATTGGCTCGGTGAGGTGTTAAACGCTGCTTTGAAGTGCTTACGAAACACACTTTCTGAGCCAAACCCAGAAAGTTCTGCAGTGGTCGCCACTGTATAGTGGGTTGACTCTAGTAGTTGCTGGCTGAGAGCGAGTCTTTTGTTTAGTAACCATTCTCCAAAAGTACAGCCGTAAGCCGCTTTAAATTGTCGTGTAAATGTGCGACGACTCATTGCGCAGCGCTGTGCAACACTGTCTAAATCATAATGTTCGGCAAGGTGTTGCTCGATTTCACCAATAACGTGGCCAAAGCTGGTCGGTTTGTCAGGTTGCTTGGTGATCGGATTAGGAATGTACTGTAGTTGCCCACCACTCCGAAACGGAGCTGTCACCATCATACGAGCAAGGTTTGATGCAATATCGCTCCCGCACAAAGAGCGAACAATATGCAAGCAGCAGTCAAGCGAGGCTGCTGTTCCGGCTGATGTGATGATTCTATCCTGTTCGATAAAAAGGGGCTCACAATCTATATCGACTCGCGGAAAAGCGTCGATGAAAATCTGTTGGAATCCCCAATGGGTCGTTGCGCGTTTACCATCTAATAAGCCAGCTTTTGCTAGGGCATAAGCGCCTAAACAAAGACCAACGATGGTGGCACCTCGTTGATAGTTCACTCGTAACCGTTTTAGTAAGGTCTCACTTGGTTCGGGAAGTGAATTAGGCCAGCTGGGGACAATGATAATGTCCGCTTTATCGAGCGCGGACAAGTCGTGACTGACAGAAGCTTGAAATCCAGTACTGAGTGAAATGTGGTTACTATTTTCACTGCAGATCATCAACTCAAAAAGCGGTTGCTGTTCTACAAAGACATCTTGAAATACCAAGCAAGGTACCGACAGATGAAATGCACTAATATTGTTAAGTGCCACTAAGGCGACTGTGTATTGACTCATTTTACTTGTTGTGACCCGATATGAGCGATAGATGTCTCTTAGGACAGTATTGCACACGCTTTGGCTTTTGCATAATTATCCTATATTCAGATAGGAGGTAACTATGAAAATTCATCACTTAAGAAGCGCCACGTTTGTTATTGAATCTGGCGAAAATTTCATTTTGATTGACCCAATGCTTGGAGAAAAAGGGTCAATGCCTCCTTTTTCTGTGTTTCGATTTAAAGCAGAAAAGAACCCTACCGTTGATCTTCCAACCAATGCGGATTCGATACTTAATAAGGTAAATCAAGCCCTTGTTACTCACAGCCAGACATTTGGTTTTAAGCCTCTCCAGCATGGGGATCATTTAGACCCCGCGGGTGAAAAATTCTTAATTGATCATCAAGTACCTGTTACGACTCCTCTCAAAGATAAAGCGTATCTCGAAAAATATGGGATAACGGTAGCGAATGGTCTCGAAGCATGGAAACCAATACCATTTCTAGGAGGAGAAATCGTTGGTGTACCTGCTCAGCACGGTCATGGTTGGATCCATAAAGTGATGGCAAATGGATTTGGGTTCTTTTTACGACTTCCAAATGAACCAAGTATTTATATCAGTGGTGATACTGTGTTGACAGAGGATGTAAAAAGAGCGCTTAACGAGCTTAAGCCAGACATTACTGTTGTGGCAGCAGGTCAAGCGCAAATGGATGTGGGGCAACCGTTATTGATGCCTACCAATGAGGTAATGGAGTTTATCCGATTGTCTCCGGGTAAAGTTATCGCAAATCATATGGAAGCACTAAACCACTGCCCAGTTGACCGAGAAACGCTGCGTCGATCACTGGAAAAACATGGTCTATCAGATAAAGTGTTCATTCCCGAAGACGGAGAAGTTATTGAGTTTTAACTATGGAATTAACACAAGGACGTTGGACTGAAGTACTGGGCGGCAAACTACTGTGGATTCCTGATTTTATTGACGTGTTCGAATCATTAGAGTGGTTTCGTCTGTTAAACAGCGAGCTGCAATGGCGTGAAGATAAGATCATGATGTTTGGTAAATGGGTGACGATACCAAGGTTGCAAGCATGGTATGGTGATGCGAGTTATCAATACTCCAATTTAACGTTGGATCCGCTACCTTGGACACCGCATCTCGAAGACTTAAGACGGCGATGTGAGTTGGCTTCTGAAGCACCGTTTAATTCGGTTTTAGCTAATCTGTATCGAACAGGACAAGACTCGAATGGTTGGCATAGCGATAACGAACCAGAACTTGGCAACTCTCCAGTGATCGCATCGTTGAGCTTTGGTGGCACCCGCCGATTTGCGCTTAAACATCGAGAAACCAAGCAAAAGATAACGCTAGATTTACCCAGTGGAAGTCTATTAGTGATGGCTGGTGATACACAGCACCATTGGTTACATACGGTACCGAAAACAGCCCGCCATGTTGAACCGAGGATTAATCTCACGTTTAGGCATATCTACTCCAAATAAGCTTAAGGCAAAAAAGCTCCTAGCAGTGGCGAGGAGCTTTTTCGTTCTACGTTACTCTATATTTTGTCGGCGCTTCGACGAGACACTCTGCGAGCCGCAGGCTTTTTGGCAGCGGGCTTTTTAGCAGCTGTTTTGGCTGCTGGCTTCTTCGTCGCAGCTTTACGTGCTGGCTTTTTCACTGGTGTTCTGGCTTTTTCGAGTTCCGCTTTTGCTTTGATAAAACGTTCTGGAAGTATCTGAGTTGCAAACACATCTTCTACGGTTTCTGCGCGCTTGATTAGTTCAGATTGACCATCCTTAACCAGTACTGTAGCCGGGCGCGGTAACGAGTTAAATTGGCTGGCCTGAGACTCAGCGTAGTGGCCTACATCCATAATCGCCAGTACATCTTTTGGTTGCAGTTCAGGCATGGTGGCTCCACTTTCCCAGATTGAAGGGATGCAGATTGGCCCTGCAATCTCAGTGGTTTTTGCTACCACTGGTTGTGTCATTTTATTTGCTGGAAGGACAGGGTTTTTAGACTCCTGAGATTCCACCAAGGTCGCTAGGTAAGTAGACGCATCCACCATAGTGTAGGTGTAGTCCATTTCTTGATCGTCTTTAACGACATAAACTGACGTGAGAAGCGTACCTATGTTACCTGCAATATAACGGCCCGGTTCTAACCACAACTGAGGGATGTCAAAACCAGCACGGTTGAATTCGTCCAACATGCCCGCGCAAACCACTTTTGCGTAGTCTTCAATGGTATTGGCGTTCATCATGTGCTCTTTGCTACGACATTCAGGCTCACGTTCACGTGGCCAACCGCCGCCAAGGTCGACTTGGAATGGTTGAACATCACAAGCACGAGAAATTTCAATCACATCTTTAGCATATTGGCGATACAACGCATCCCAGCCTGCTGGATCTTTAGAGAAACGACCTAGGTGAGTGTGGAAGCCGTAGAATTCAAATATATCGATCTCTTTTACGCGGTTAACGATTTTCTTCGCTTCTTCACGCAACAAACCAAACTTGATCCACTTCATTGCACCTTTGAAGTCAGGGAATGGGTAGGCATCTGGTGAGAAGTTGTCGAAGAAGTCGTCTGGTAGAACCTTGAGACGAACAGCAATTCTTACTTTGTCCTCAGGTTTTACTTCACGGGCGATACGTTCAACTATTTCGATTTCTTCATAAGAGTCTAGGTGAATGGCATAGCCGTACTCAATCGCTTTGCGAATTGCTAGCTCAGGCTTTACGGTGCCGTTGAGAGCGATCGTTTTCGGATCTGCTCCAGCAATATGAGTCGCTTCTACTTCACCCGGACCAAAGCAATCACCGCCAACACCTTCTTCATTACAAATAGCACGTACCGCGAAGTTAGTATTCGACTTGATTGCGAACATAACGTTGACAGGTTTCGGCCAGTAATTCCCAAACGCTGCTTTAACACGACGCAGGTTACCACGCAGTGTATCTTCACTCAGCACAAATAGCGGGCTGCCATACTGTTCAATAAGATCGTTTGCTTTGCAGCCTCCAATTAACAGATCATCGCCCTTGGTTGTGAGTGTGTCTGTTGGAGTGAGAATATTCTCAAGACGCTCGGCGTAGTTCATGGTTGCTTTGTGTTCTTCAAGTAACTGCTTTTGCTCTGCTAATACCATGCCGAGATGGTTCACGGTTTCTTCTAAACGATCTTGATATTTCATGTCTGGCCTCTGTTAAAGGTAAAGTCTTGATTCATTTAACTAAGGCTTAGATTAACCAGTGGTTAAAACAGCATCATGTCACTCAGTGTCAATAAAGCTTACTCTGAAGTTACACTACTTAATTTGAGAAGAGGGAGAAACAGCACTGAGGACCTAGAGGTAGTGGGACTGTAAAAAGTACCGCTGATGGATATTTCTTATTCAGTATCGTTGGAAGTAAAGATTCGAGTTAACCTTCTTTTTTGAATCCTGAGGCAGTTCTTATAGTTTCTATCAACTTAGTTCATTTATTGTGTATGAAGGTTTAACTAAGTTATAAAACAGGAGCCTCAGTATAGTCATGAGGCTCTGTCTTTTAAGTGAGTGAAACTATGTCAAAGAGAAGTTTAATCACCTAACGAAGTCGAGGCTCGGCGACGATCAGTGGCGCCATGTAACTCGCCATCCTTAATTTCAATTGCGTTGAGCCCGCTTACCACAGGGATGACGTGAACTTTGTAGCCCATTTCGGCAAATTCCGGCACCATAGACTCTGCAAAGGTGCGCTTTTCGACCAATAGACCTGTGGGGTTATATGGCTTGGTACGGTCGATTTTTGTCCCGTACTGAATGTTGGGCAGGTCGATAGCATCTTGAGCTGGAAGATTCCAATCAACAATACCAACGATGGTTTTTAGCACATACCCCGGAATCTGGGAACTACCCGGACTGCCAACCACCAAACGCAACTGGCCTTTGTCATCCATCATCATTAGTGGCGTGATGGCAGAACGTGGTCGCTTACCTGGTTCGATAGAGTTTTGAACTGGTTTACCCTTGATACTCGGAATTGAAGAGAAGTTTGCCATCTGAGCATTAAGTAAAACGCCATCGACCATAACGCCGGAGCCCATTCCCGTTCCGACGGTACTCGTCATGGCTACCGCGTTACCCTGTGCATCGACGATAGAAATATGTCCAGTGTCTTGACTCTCAAAACCCTCGTGATTGGCTGGCGTCTTAGCCGGAGGCAATCCTGGTTTTATCGATTTCTTATTACCTGCCCCTTGTTCAGGAATGAGCTCATAACGATCATCGATATAGTCTTCCGCAAGCAGTTCTTTGACGGGCGTATCAACGTAGCTAGGATCGCCTGCGTACGCTATACGATCTTCCTTAGCGAGTCTCATCGCTTCTACCATTAGTCGCCAAGGTTCGGCACTGGTGTACGTCATGTTGGAGATATCATACTTCTCGAGCATATCAAGTGACTGGGAAACAAGGACACCGCCGGAAGCAGGGTAACCAAATGAGACGATTTGATTGCCTCGGTAATTTGAGCGGACGATATCGCGTTGCTTCATTCGATAATCGGTAAAATCCTTTAGAGTGAGTTTGGCTTGTCCGTCTTTTAGCTGTCCGTTGACTGT
Organism: Vibrio mediterranei; assembly: GCF_013364395.1. Taxonomy (NCBI): domain Bacteria; kingdom Pseudomonadati; phylum Pseudomonadota; class Gammaproteobacteria; order Vibrionales; family Vibrionaceae; genus Vibrio; species Vibrio mediterranei. Next base: position 410,358 of record NZ_JABXGK010000008.1, read on the forward strand.
CTCAACAATACGCTCTGCCAATGGACCCTGATAGAGATAGCTATCTCCTTGTTGGGCGATCATTTTAAGTGTTTTCGCCATTTTAGGGTTGGTCATTTTGGTACCTGTTGGCCGAATCGTCTCTCCTTTCCAGTACAGCGCTTTTATCTCTGGGTCATTGATTAAACGTTCACTTTCACGCACGACAATGTCATAGGTATAGCTGTTCATGGCGTAGCCGTTTTCAGCATAATCTATAGCTGGCTGGACCAACTGTGCCCACTCTAACTTGCCATGTTTTTGATGTGTTTCGTAGAGGAGCTTAAGGGTCCCTGGTATTGCGACGGAGCGAGGTCCCAATATGTCGTTTCGGCTTATTGCCTTGCCGTTGTCATCGAGAAACATGTCGGGCGTTGCACTCGCTGGAGCGGCATCTCGTCCATCGTAGGCGGTAAAGTTTTTGGTTTCATTGTCGTAATATAAGGCGAAGGTACCACCGCCAATACCAGTCATGTCCGGCTCAACAACCGACATAACCATTTGCATGGCCACCATAGCATCAATAGCATTTCCACCTTGCTTGAGAACGGTGTAGCCAGTGCTTGTGACGTAAGGGTTGGTAGCACTGACCATAAACTCTTTCCCAGTATCATTGGGAATGGTCGGGAAAGGGTTTGGCTGTGCAAAAGCCGCCGATGAAACAAGCGATAATAGAACCGCGTAGCGTACTGACATGAAGGCCTCGGTGTTTTTGGATACATTTACTAATAAGGGTAGGAAGTATCAGTAACATATCCACACACCTGGTTGATTACCGTCCGGTCATCACTTTGTCATTGATAGGTCAGAGGGTTATATAAGCTATATTGATTATTTCTACTGGTTATAGGTATGTGTCGTAGAAAAAATAGCAGGTGATGGCAATAGAGCTCAGCGCCACAAAGCCACGAACGTAAGATTGGGGTACTTTTCGTGATAAATCAGCAGCAAAGTAACCGCCCGTTAACGTGCCCAGCATGACAGCAATACCTGATTGCCAATCAATCAATCCATTGAAGATAAAAAGTACGATGGCAATAGCTGACACACAGGTTGAAATCAGCAGTTTGAGTCCGTTCATTAGGTTGATGTCACGATAGCCTGCTACCGCTAAATAACTCAGCCCGATAACCCCTAAACCCGCATTGAAGAATCCGCCAAATACACCTACCCCTATTAGGAACAATGAAAGCATCAGCGATATTAACAAGCCAAGCTTAGCGTGGCTGCTGACCTTTTTGAGGTGGTTATTGATGACGTCGCCAAATAAGAACAACAAGGTAGCGACTAAAAGAAGCCAAGGTACCGCAGTAACAAACTGTTGCTCAGAGACTTGGATCAAAAGGAAACTACCGGTAATACCACCAAAAAGGCTTAGTACAATGATCTTGGCAAGGTTTGCTCTGTCTCTGACAATTTCTCGTCTGAACGCGTAGGTGCCACTTATATAGCCAGCACATGCGGCGAATGTGTTGGTGGCATTGGCAGTGATTGGAGGGACACCAGCTAGAAGTAGGGCAGGGAAAGTAATAAAACTTCCCCCTCCAGCAATGGAGTTGAGAATACCGCCGAGAATACCGGCAACAAATAAGGTGGCTAATTGAGTGATGTCGAGCAGCATAAAATCGTTAATTTTTTGTTATTTTCTAAGCAATAACATATAGCAATCCTACGTAAGTCTCAAAGTGTTTAAATACCAACGTGATCTCTGATTTGATGTAACGGATTTTTATTTTGAGATAGCAGCGTAGCACTTGCTCTCGCGCGAATTTCTTGGGAACATTAAGGCAATAGGTAAATTGATTCAGGTCTACATCCCATGTCGAAACTAAGCCTACAAGAACAGATGTTGAAAGCTGGTCTTGTAAACGAAAAAAAACTGAAGAAAGCCAAAAAAGGCTCTAAAAAATCTCGTGTTCAAGCTCGTGAAGCAAAAGCGGCTGTTGAAGAGAACAAAGCGGCTCAAAAAGAACGAGATCAAGCTTTAAACAAACAACGTGACGAAGAAAAGTTGAGCAAAGAGATTAAGGCTCAAGTTAAACAATTAATCACATTAAATGCCATTGAACAGCGCGACGGTGACATTAAATACAATTTCACTGACGGCACGCTTGTGAAGTCTATATATGTGACTCAAGAAGTCCGAGATCAGCTTAGCAAAGGAATACTTTCTATAGCACGACAAGAAGACACTTATACCGTTATTCCAAGTATCGTTGCCAAGAAGATCATGGAACGTGATTCAGAGACTATCATCGAGAATGAATCGAAAGAGGAAGTCCTTGAAGAGGATGATCCATATGCACAGTATGTGGTGCCTGATGACTTGATGTGGTAAGTAGGTATTTTCTAGAAGCCTCGATGCTGGCAACAGTATCGAGGCTTTTTTCTATCTGCAAAATGTGAGTTTGCTCTCATGGTATCGGTTTTCCCCCAATCGCTTACAGAACAAGAATGAGTTGAAGAAATACAAATAAAATGCTCAGCAGCTTAGGTTCGGTCGCTTTGGCGGCATAGCGGTAATCTTGGCGTTCGGCCCTTACAGTGTGTGTTGGATAATATACAGGATACATATTGACCTCCGGGTTGAGTGTGTGGTTATTATGTAAACTAATTGGCGAACAAAGAATGAAGAGATGATTATGGGAAGTTCACCTTTTTACTCGATAACGCAACTTAGAAGGCTCCAACAGCTCAATCAGCTATATTCAGTCGGAACCATTCATCCTGTTACGATAGGAGAACTAGCGGAAAATCTGTCGTGTTCTGAACGTAATGTCAGCAAGCTGATGGGCACTTTGATGGAGCGTGGGTGGCTAGATTGGAAAGCAGGTAGAGGGCGAGGTAACTTGTCTAAAGTTACATTACTTGTTGACTTTAAGGCAGTTATCCTAAATCAGCTGAGAGCTTTAGTTGGTGCAGGACAAGTCCAAACAGCGTTTGAATTAGCGGAACACTTTGATTACCAGATTGACTTTAAAGCCAACCTTTCTAATTGGTTACAAGATGCAGAAAGTGAGCTAAGAAAGCAAAATACGTTGATCTATGCGACTCCATTCCCAGTTCCTGAATGGCGACCGATGCATGCTCGTTCGTCTCGCTCTATCATGCTACTTGAGGGCGTATTTGATACATTGTTAAGATTTGATACTGTCACTCAGCGTGTCATACCGCACCTTGCCCACCATTTCAGCTATCAAGATAATCAACTGAGCTTCCGATTAAGAAATGACGTCTTTTTTCATGATAATCAAAGACTAACGGCAGATAGAGTGAAGGACAATCTGCTAATCAGGCATACTAGTGAGCATAGCTACAAAATACTATTCAGGCATTTAGAGAGCATCACTATTGAGGGACAATGGGTTCACATAAAACTACGTCAACATGATCCTGTATTTGTTCATCTTTTAGCGGACGTCCATTCGGGTATCTTTGATACCGAACAACCTACCTTTCCTAACGGAACGGGACCTTACTCTGTTGGTACGTTTAAGACTTTTCACTGGAGCTTTACTAAAAACCACAGATATTTCGCACTCGGTGGCTTGATAGATCAAGTCGAATTTTGGGAAGCGGATTCTTCTCCCACAACTGCCCACTTTCAGGAACTAAGAGAGTTATCACATAGCAATGATGAAGATAGCCAAGTCGCTGAGCAAGATGGTGGTTTAGTACTTCAGTTTATTCATCATAGCAACATGTTATCGTCTGAAGAACGACATTGGATCGTGAATCAATTCAGAGCGGTTGAAGTGAATATGTGTCAGGCAAACAGCATAATGCGATGTCATCAAAAGGAAGGACTATACTTCTTTACGACAACATCTGCATTACCTCGAAGACCTGTGGTTATTGAAGTCAGGCACGTACATCGCAGCCTGCTTTTGAAAGTGCTAGAGCAAATCGATGTCGCATCTGAATCTTGGGTCGTGGTAGATAAAGACGAAGCACATAATTACAGCGTTGACATCTCTTTTGACTGCTATGTGTTTAGTGAGGACCAAGCATTTCAGTACTACGAGTGGCTCTTAACTTCTGATGTTTTCCGAAGGTGTCTCTCTGTGGAGAACCAGAAAAATATGACCCGCTTTCTAGATGAATGGCTAGAAGAGAGTGAAACTAGTGACGACTTCCTATTAAAGATGCACAAAGCTGAAAACTGGCTTATCCAACAGTTCTACTATTGCCCATTATGGCGAGATGACATGATATTCAAGACGTCACATAACTTATCAGGGGTCGAGATCAATGGAATGGGGGTACCGACACTGGCGAAAATGTGGTTGGATTAGAAAAACAGCAAGGCCGTTAAGCCTTGCTGTTTTTTGTGTTTAATCTTGAGTCGGTCTACTCGCCCAAACATAAAGCAGCTCTAGCGCTATGGTTGCACCAGCGAGAGCAGTCAGTTCGCTTTGGTCGTAAGGAGGTGAGACTTCTACCACATCCATACCTACCACGTTGATACCAGCCAAAGCGCGGATGATCTTAAGCACTTTATCTGAGTTTAGTCCGCCGCAAACTGGCGTCCCCGTTCCTGGTGCGAAAGCGGGATCCAAGCAGTCGATATCAAACGTGATATACACTGGTTTGTCACCGATAGTCTCACGGATCTGGCTAACAATTTCGTCAACACTCTGGTCATTCGCTTGCATTGCGTTGATGACTTTAAAACCATGGTCATCGTAATCATACTCAGTACGAATGCCTATTTGGATCGAATGCTTGGCTGAGATTAACCCTTCTTTTGGCGCATGGTAGAACATGGTACCGTGGTCGTAACTACTGCCATTAGCATAAGTGTCAGTATGTGCGTCGAAATGGATTAGCGCCATTTCTCCGTGATGTTTAGCGTACGCGCGTAAGATCGGCAGTGTGATGAAGTGATCACCACCCAATGCGAGCATAGTCTTACCACTCTTTAGAATTTCGCTAGTCGCTGCTTCTAAGCGATAGGTGAAATCTTCTGCGTCACCACAGTCGAAAACTAGGTCGCCAGAGTCGATAACTTTTGTTTTGTCGAATACGTTAAAATCCCAAGGAAACTTCTTTCCTTCCCACGCAAGATTGACTGATGCACGGCGAATGGCGTCTGGCCCTAGACGAGCGCCAGGGCGACCAGAGGTCGCCATGTCGAGTGGAACACCCAAGACAACCACATCTGCGTCAGCAGAAACTGGATTTTTCACGTATGGACGACGAACAAACGTCATCGCGTTTGAATACAGTGAATAATCAGTTTTAGTAAACAAATCATTCATTTAAAAATCCTCTAAATAGGTATAGCCTGTTAGGCCGTATTCTAATTCTTCTAAAATTAAGGCCTGTTCATCAGCTTCGATGTGTTTTTCAACAAGCTCTTTGTAATTGTTTTTGATCGCTTCTACGTCAATGTGCACGTAACGCATCATATCTTCAACGGTATCGCCAAGGTCGATAGCAGCAAACTCGAAATCACCATTATCAGTGACGTTAACTACCGCGCTGTGCGTATCGCCAAACAGGTTATGCATATCACCCAAGATCTCTTGGTATGCGCCTACTAGGAAAAAGCCCATTAAGTATGGTTGGTCTTTGTTCCAAGCTGGCACTGGTAGTGTTGACTCAATACCTTGACCATCAACATATTGGTCAACTGCACCATCAGAGTCACATGTGATGTCTAACATAACAGCACGAGTCTGCTCTTCACTTCCTAAACCAGATAGTGGCAACACAGGGAATACTTGTTCAATACCCCAAGCGTCAGGAAGCGACTGGAACAGGGAGAAGTTCACGAAGAACTTGTCAGCCAAACGCTCGCTTAGTTCGTCAAGAATCGGTCTGTGGAAACGATTCTTGTTGTCCATTTGTTTATGTAACTCGCCATAAATGCTTAAGCTTAACTGCTCAACCCAAGCACGCTGATGCAAATCCACGACACCAGAAGTGAAGAGTGTTTGAGCTTCGCTCAGGTCACTTTGAGTATCGTTGTAAATCTCGATAAGTGCACGTGCATCAGTGCCCGCTCTTAGGTTTTGCCAGTTCTGCCACATATTTTGCAGCAGCAGCGGTGCGTCTTCGCTCGGTGCATCAACCGTTTCCACATTATAGCTTTCCGTACCTATTACATTGGTAATCAATACAGCGTGGTGTGCAGTGAGTGAGCGACCAGATTCTGAAATGATCACTGGCGCGCTTTCTTCATAAAGAGCACACACATCACCTACGGTACTTACGATGTTGCGAGCGTACTCCGCCAAGCCGTAGTTCATGGAACTGCTTGATTGGCTACGTGTACCATCGTAATCAACGGCTAGGCCACCCCCAACGTCGAAGTAAGCAATAGGCACTGACATTTTGCGAAGCTCACAGTAGAAACGTGCAGCCTCGTTCACACCATTGCGTACATCACGGATGTTGGCCATTTGCGAACCTAGATGGAAGTGAACTAACTGAAGCATTTCTAGCTGGTCTTCAGCTTTCAATCTTTCAACGACTTGTAGCACTTGAGACGCTGACAAACCAAATTTCGACTTTTCACCGCCGCTTGCTTGCCACTTACCTGCACCTTGTGATGCCAGGCGAATACGTAAACCGACACGAGGTTTAACGTTTAGTGCTTTTGCTTCCTTAAGAACGATATCCAGCTCGGATAGCTTCTCAAGAACGATGAACACTTTGTGGCCAAGCTTTTCGCCAATCAGTGCAAGACGTACGTATTCTCTGTCTTTGTAGCCGTTACAAACAATCACTGAGCTCGCACGTTGAGCCATGGCCAGTACTGCCATTAACTCAGGTTTGCTTCCTGCTTCAAGACCAAGCTGTTTCGTTTCTGCTTCTGCTTGGCTAGCAAGAATTTGTTCTACTACGTCTTTTTGTTGGTTCACTTTAATTGGGTAAACCAATAGATATTCGTTGTTATATCCGTAATCATTGATCGCTTGGTTAAATGCGTCGCAGATACCATGAACTCGTTGATGGATGATTTGCGGAAAACGCACTAAGGCAGGCAAGGTTAAGCCTTTTTCTTCAAGTGCTTGTGCAATACGAGTTAATGGAACATGGTGTTGACCGTCTTTACGAGGAGAAACAGTTACATCGCCGCTGTCATTGATGCCAAAGAAATTTTGGCTCCAGTGTTGTACGTTGTAGTCGGCGCGGATGCGGTCAAGTTTGGAAGTATTAGTCACGGCATGTCTCACTTATCATGCGCTCAGGCTGGTACTAATCTTTTTCTTTTTCGAATTTTCGCTCGATTTGATGATTGGGAATTAGCGTTAACCTGAAAAATCAAACCTCGTGATGATCTTCCATGATGGTCACGAACAGCTTCTTGAGTGCCAATGTTGTGGAGCAGGGTACTCAAGAGTCGTGCGCATTAACGGATATATTGGGTTTAATGTCTAACAAAAGGTTTTTCTCGAAACGATTAAGAAATTTTGTCTACCCCGAGCTTCCTCAATTTTCGATAAATAGTGTTTCTACTCACGCCTAATATTCGCGATGCCAAGCTCACATTTCCGTTTGTTTCTTCGATAGTTTTCAATAGCTTATTGTCAATGGTCGATTGTAAGTCGTTATCTTGTTCGAGAGTAGCAGTTCGTGTAGTGGTGAGCTTACGGATTATGTTTTCTGGAAGATCATCTAGATTGACGATGGGATTATCACATAGAGCGGCGATCAAACGGCAGGTAGAGTGCACTTCTCGAAGGTTTCCCGGCCAATCATACTTAAGCATGAGGTCAATAACGTCATCTGAGAGACGCTGTTTATTGGACTCCTGCGTAAACGTTGACTCAATCAGCTGTTGAGTGTCTTCTCTTTCACGAACGCTTGGTAAAGTGATACTCAGTCCTTCAAGTCGATACCATAGATCTTCTCTGAACTCCCCTTTAGCGACCATATCAGTCAGGTTCTTGTGGCTAGCAACGATGACGTAGACATCAATAGGATAGCTGCGATTGGCTCCAATGGGTGCAACAATTTTCTCTTGCAGTACATGTAAGAGGCGAGATTGAGCGTTAAGGGGAAGGTCTGCAATTTCGTCGAGAAACAAAATACCGCCATTGGCTTGCCTAAATCGACCTTCGAACCCCTTAGGGTGAGCGCCTGTAAAAGCTCCTGGAGCATAACCAAATAACTCGGACTCAATAAGGTCCTTTGGCAGCGCTCCACAGTTGATAGCAATAAGAGGTCTTTCGGCAAGTGAACTTTGTTTATGCAATGCTTTTACAAATTCATTTTTTCCGGTTCCGGTTTCTCCTGAAATTACCAAGCCGATACGTTTTGACATGACTTTTGTAGCTTGTTGCCAAGCTTTTTCAACACAACTATCTCCTTGGTGTAATGGGCAGCTTGAAGACTCGGCTTTTGATTTACTCTTAGGAAGGTGACGCAGAGGTTTAACAGACTCAACTTGATAATAAAACTGGTCTGTTTTACGGATACGATCAAGTGTCAGTGAGCCAATAACAGACTCAATAGGATCACCCGGTTTAAGCTGATTAGCTAGTACACTGGAGGCAATAGCATTTTGAGCCAGCACTTGCCCATTTTTATCGGTGACAACGATTCCTTGCCAACCACTATTAAGAACAGAACTATCATGACCAAGGCGTATTTTTAATGCTGCATCGGGAATAAAGTTGAGTAGTTCGCTCTCTATGTTTTGGACCATGTTCTGAATAAGTACCCTAGTGGCATCGTTATGGGTTTGATATTCACTGGTCACGTCCAATATAGCAATGAGTTCTCCGGCGGGTGAAAAGATCGGGCTGGCAGTACAACTAATGAAATGATGATGCCTAATAAAGTGTTCTCCACCTATGATGGAGACCGGACGTTTTTCTACCAAGGCTGTCCCTATCGCGTTTGTACCTTTCAGTCCCTCATCCCAAAGCACTCCTTGATCGAGTGCTATTTCCGTGAGTTTCTCGCGAAATCGCTTTTGTCCCCACGTCTTTACTATTGCCCCGTTGGTATCCGCTAAGATAAGTCGGCTATCTGTACGAGAAAATATCTGACAAAAAAGTGGGTATGCCTGTTTTTCAATGACATTTATTAACGTTTGATGCTTATCGATTCGTTCAGTAACTTCGACGTTACTAAGTCGATGATCTTCGGGCAGATGGCGGCTACTCAAACCAGCTTGAATACTGCGTTTCCAAGAGTCCTTGATCCACGCCTTTTCGTTAGTTGTATGGCTAATTAACATGAGTGTTCCATTTTGTAGCAGTTCACTGTGACATCATGCTACATAACGGAACAACGGCCATTTGAGCATCAACAATAGAAGGACAAATACAAATTACGTTTAAATTATATTAATCATAAATTTACAAAATTATAACATCTCTTTTGTTAGATTGGCGTAATTGTTGCGTTTATCACGATGTCGTATGACACATAAGGCAGGACTTTTTTGCATACGACGCTGCTAACATTCGATTAAATAACAAAAGGATAAGCTATGATTTACGCTCAGCCAGGAACGGAAAACGCAGTAGTTAACTACAAGCAACGATATGAAAACTATATTGGTGGAGAGTGGGTAGCACCAGTAAACGGCAAGTATTTCGAAAATACATCTCCAGTTAATGGTAAAGCGTTTTGCGAAGTCCCTCGCTCAGATGCCGATGATATTAGTTTGGCCCTCGATGCTGCCCATGCTGCACGCGAAGCTTGGGGCAAAACCAGTGTGACTGAGCGAGCAAACGTCCTGCTCAAAATCGCTGATACGATAGAGCAACACCTTGAGGAACTTGCTGTCGCAGAGACGTGGGAAAATGGCAAACCTGTGCGTGAAACATTAGCAGCAGACCTTCCTTTAGCCGTGGATCACTTCCGTTATTTCGCTGGTTGTATTCGTGCGCAGGAGGGATCTGCGGCGGATATTGATGCCAACACTGCAAGCTACCATTTCCCAGAACCTGTGGGCGTTGTTGGTCAAATCATTCCATGGAACTTTCCAATGCTGATGGCAGCATGGAAGCTAGCACCAGCATTAGCAGCAGGGTGCTGCGTGGTACTCAAGCCTGCGGAGCAAACGCCAGCATCTATCTTAATGCTTATGGAAAAAATCGGTCACTTAATTCCTGCTGGTGTGGTCAATATTGTCAACGGTTATGGAGCCGAGGCCGGTCAAGCGTTAGCAACTAGCGAGCGTATTAATAAACTAGCGTTTACTGGTTCGACGGAAATTGGCCACCATATATTGAAATGCGCAGCGGAAAGTTTGATACCTTCGACGGTTGAACTTGGAGGTAAGTCTCCGAATGTGTATTTCGAAGATATCTTTGATAAGGATGATGACTTCTTAGATAAGTGCATTGAGGGGACACTATTAGCTTTCTTTAACCAAGGTGAGGTATGTACTTGCCCATCCCGAGTATTGGTTCAAGAGTCTATTTATGACAAATTTATCGCCAAGCTTGAGGAGCGCTCAGCAACCATAAAGCAAGGAAATCCACTGGATGTGACCACGCAAGTCGGTGCTCAAGCGTCACAAGAGCAGTTTGATAAGATCATGAGCTACCTTGAAATAGGTCGTCAAGAAGGTGCAAAAGTGATCATTGGCGGCGACATGAACAAGCAAGAAGGTGACTTACAAGACGGCTATTACATTCAGCCAACCATGCTTGCAGGTAACAACAAAATGCGTGTATTCCAAGAAGAGATTTTTGGCCCTGTTATCGCGATTACCACCTTTAAAGACGAAGCCGATGCCCTGCGAATTGCTAACGATACTGAGTATGGTCTAGGCGCAGGGGTTTGGACTCGTAATGGCAACTTAGCGTATCGCATGGGACGTGAAATTCAAGCAGGACGAGTGTGGGTTAACTGCTACCATGCATATCCAGCACACGCTGCATTTGGTGGTTACAAGAAGTCGGGCATTGGACGAGAAACTCATAAACTGGCTCTCGACCATTATCAAAACACCAAGAATTTGTTGGTGAGTTATTCGACTAGTCCGTTAGGCTTCTTCTAAGTTCTCTAGTTTTGGCTAAGCCGGAGTTTTTTGCTCCGGCTTTTTTCGTCATATCTCTGTAAATATGCCAAAATACACGTCTGGTTAACGGTTATTTACTGCGGTTTTTGTCAGTATCTTTCGAAACAACGAAAACCAACAAAAAAATGATCACGAAACAGAGATTAATTAGCGATTTCCAAGATATCGGCATCAATCCAAATGGAACGTTGCTTGTACATTCCTCCATGAAAGCCATAGGAGACGTTGAGGGAGGGGCTGACACAGTACTGGATGCTTTGAGTGAGTTTATGTCGGAAGGGCTGTTATTGCTACCCACGCACAGTTGGGACAAGCACAATCTTGCTAATGGTATTTACGACCCTAAAACAGAACCCTCTTGCGTCGGTATCCTTGGTGAGATGTTTAGGCAAAGAGAGGGCGTGCTTCGTTCGCTCCATCCTACTCACTCTATGGCCGCGTTGGGGAAAAATGCCGAGCAGTTTATTGCTGGCGAAGAAACATTGACGTCTCCATGCCCTCGACATGGCGCTTGGGGAAAACTCTATGACGTTGATGCGCAGATTCTCTTTCTAGGGTGTCCTTTAACTCGTAACACATACATACATGGTGTGGAGGAGTGGAGTGCGATTCCTAACCGTATCGATTCTGAGTCAGAAGCCATCACGATTATTAAAGGTGATGAGGCTATTGAGACGATTCTGCGTCGCCATAAAAGTCCGTTTGGTAGCATTCATGAAAACTATGATAAGCTTGAGCGCCCATTTGTTAGACAAGGTATCGGCCATTGGGGGACTATTGGCGAGGCAAGATCGTTTTTAGCCAGTGCTAAAGGAATGGCAGATATAGTGCAAGCGTTCTTAAAGCGAAACCAAGATGTCTTTTTGTACGATGACCCGATCCCAGAGTCGTGGTATGAATAAAGTATAAAGAGCCTAGATCTAGGCTCTTATATATTGCTTATCCGTGACTTTCACCGACGATAACGACTTCCCCTGTTTCTTCATCGAGATACGCACCTATCGGTTGAGTATCTACAATGTCGAACTCGTAACAGGTTCTAGAATCCCAAACGCCAGAACGGTTTAGTTCGTCGCCAGCGAGCTTTCCCGGCTTATTTTTGCTTAGCCATTCATTGGCCACTTCTCGTAACTCCCCAGAATCGGAGGCACTGAAGATACCGCTTTGGTTATAGCAAACCAGCATTTTGTTCCTGCTTTCATTATGAGGTACAGGGATACTGTATTGGCTGCCATTATCAGAATTATAAATGGCGCTATTTCTTAAGATTAGGTCGTAGTCCGCTTGCAGTTGTCCTGCTTTCACCGCGTTGTAGACGGAACAGCCTGACAATAATGAAGCGCCAATGACTAGCATTGTTAATTTCAGTGTTTTCATATGTCTTGTTTCGAATGATGACATTACTATGAGCTTCTAGTTACAAGGCTTTTAGAAACGGTATCCGACTAAGAAGCTGATGTTGGCTTTATCTTCAACTTTGGCGTGACCATATTTACCCAATTCAACTTTGTCATTGTTTCCAATAGTGCTGTGCAAATTCATGTTGAAGCCGTTTTCAAACTCATAACCAGCACCGACGAATGCCAGTACTTTCGAAGATTTTGCATCTATTTTAGCTTCCACATCTTTGGCATTACCACCGAAACCAGAAAACTCAAGTTTGCTGATTGTTGTACCTGCTTTTAGCGTCAGTCCGTTATTGAAGCGATAACCGGCATAAATAGAGAATTTATTTTGCTCAGTTTTACCCGCGCTATACTGGCTGTCAGATGGTGCTTCCGTGACAAATTGTGTTTTTTCCGCATGGAGTTGAGTACCCAGTAGAATGTTTGAATAATCAACTTCAAACGCTACAGTAGGTGCATTGCGGTCGTACCCTGCCAAAATGTTAAAATTAACGTCGTCCATACCTGCTGCGATAGTTGAGGAAGAAGCCACGATTAGTGCAGATGCGAGTAGTTTTTTCATTGTCTTTACGATTCCAAAATTGTCAAAAATACAGTTAGAAAATACCAACTGACGAAATCGCATCCCTGCGTGGAAATCCATAAGATTGGATGACTGACTCTCCTGATTTAGAGCCTCGGAGAGACAGCTTATGTCACGGTGAGTGACGGGAGATATCGTAAAGATGATGAGTTTAGTAGCCTAATGTAGCAGTGTTAGAAAAGCGTTGGAAAAGAGAGGTGGGTAGTTATGTTTGCAGATACAAAAAAGGCTTCGATTACTCGAAGCCTTTTAGAAATTCTTTAACTGTCGTTATTATTGAGGAATAACGTTAACAGCTTGAGGACCTTTTTGGCCTTGCTCAACACCAAAAGAAACCGCTTGGCCTTCTTTTAGAGTTTTGAAACCTTCGCCAGAGATAGCGCGGAAGTGAACGAATACGTCTGGACCGTTCTCTTGAGCGATGAAGCCGTAGCCTTTCTCTTCGTTAAACCATTTTACTGTGCCAGTATTTGTGTTAGACATGTTATGTCCCTTACTTTTAAGATTAAAATTTGCCTTTCGGCGATCTCGCTTTGTGTTTCCGTTTATTTAATCAAGCCGTAAATGGGAAAAACGAATGACAAATACCCGCAAGGGAAATTATCTGACAATACTTCTCGTACTCTTTTACTCTTACTTTAAATAACTCTGAACACCAGAGCGCAAGCAGTGTAACACACCTAGCAAAGGATTAAATGAATTTCTTATGAATTAGTTACAAAAAGAGCAAGCCATTCGTGACTTGCTCTATTGAGATGATGATTAGCGTTTAAACGTAACGTTTTCAGAGGACTTGAGGTGGATTTGAGTCTCGGCTGGCTTCGTTTGAGCGATAATAGAACCGTTACGAATAGAGTAGCTGACGGGTACTTGGCGACGGACAGTGTCAAAGCCATTTTCCGCTGGCAGCAATAGCAAGCTACCTGCTTTGCCCACTTCCAAACCGTGCTTGTTTTGGATATTCAGTGCTTTAGCTGAATTAGTACTGATCAAGTCAAGTGACTGATTGATTTGATCGTAGCCCATCACCTGACATACATGTAGCCCCATGTGCAAGACTTGAAGCATGTTGGCAGTACCCAATGGGTACCAAGGATCAAAAACATCATCATGCCCAAAACAGACGTTGATGTTTGCAGCCAACATTTCTTTTACTCGTGTTACACCGCGACGCTTAGGGTAATCGTCGAAACGACCTTGTAAGTGAATGTTAACCAGCGGGTTTGCGACAAAGCTAATGCCTGACATCTTCAGTAGACGGAACAAGCGAGATGCGTACGCGCCGTTATAAGAACCCATTGCGGTGGTGTGACTTGCTGTCACTTTGTCGCCCATTTCGTATTTATGAGCGAGCGCCGCAAGAGTTTCCACAAAGCGAGATTGTTCATCATCAATTTCATCACAGTGAACGTCAATCAAGCGGTCGTATTTACGCGCCAATTCAAAGACGTAATGAAGTGATTCAACGCCGTACTCGCGAGTAAATTCGAAATGTGGAATCGCACCGATAACATCCGCACCAAGCTGTACCGCTTCTTCAAGGAGCTCTTTGCCATTCGGGTAAGACAAAATACCTTCCTGCGGAAAAGCAACGATCTGGATATCAACCCACTGCTTCATTTCTTCACGAACTTCCACCATCGCTTTAAGCGCGGTTAGTGTTGGGTCAGACACATCAACGTGAGTACGAACGTGCTGAATACCGTTGGCAATCTGCCACTTTAAAGTTTGTTTAGCACGCTGCTTAACGTCTTCAATAGACAGAAGTGCTTTGCGTTCTGCCCAACGTTCAATCCCTTCAAACAAGGTTCCCGAGATGTTCCAACTAGGCTCTCCGGCAGTTTGAGTCGTGTCTAAATGAATGTGAGGTTCACAAAATGGCGCTGTCGCCATATGACCGGTCGCGTCAATGTGCTTGTCCGCAGTCAGCGTTTTTGAGCCAGCAGGTTCAATCGCCTTGAAAACGCCGTCTTCAATCAAAAGGTCATAAAGACCTTCTTTCATATTGATTGAAGCATTTTGAATGAGCAAAGATGACATAACACCAAATTCCTAATTATTAAGCGTCTGCTTGTTTAAGTTGCGCCGCTTTCTTGTTGATAAGGCGGTCTAATATTACGTAGCTGATGGCACCGCCAAGTACAGCATTAACTGGTACTACACCTGGTAGAAAATTACCTGCTGCTACGCCAAGACCTACTGCAATGATACCTGCCCAGTTCACAGTTTGGAATTTCGCAGTTTCAAAATTTGCGTAACGTTTTCTGTTTGTAATGAAATCCGCGATGATTACGCCGCCGATAGGTGGGATAGCAAGCGATAGGAAGGTTAACCAACCAACAAAATTGTTATAGAGCCAAAGCGCACATAGTGTGCCAACCAGACCATTCGCCATAGACAGATACTTACTTGGCAAGCCTGTCACATTCGAGAAACCAAGACCTGATGCGTAAAGCGCGTTGTCGTTAGTTGTCCAAATGTTTAGACCTAGTACGATAATGGCTGGAAGCAATAGACCTTGAGCAATCATCACTTCAGAGATATCAGATTGTCCCGTCACCGATGCGCCTGCTGCACCAAAGATGAACATCAGAGAGTTACCGATAAAGAAAGCGACCATTGTAATGAATACAGCGCCTTTTGGATTACGACCGAAGCGAACAAAGTCGGCAGTAAGTGTACCAGCACTTACGAACGACCCGACTACCATGGCCAGTGCAATTGAGAAATCGAGAGGCTCCGCCGGTTGAATTTTCTGAAGCTCGCCAATACCGCCAACACTGTCGACGGCGGTGAATACTGAATAACCGCCAAGAATAGCAATGGCAGGTACCGCGATGGCTGATAGAACCATTAACGCAGAAATACCGAAGTAAACCGTCGCTGTCATGAGCAGGCCACTTACTATGATTAGTGTATTGGTATCGATACCTGTTGCTTTTTGTACGGGGATGGCAAACATAGCCACACCGACTCCAAACCAACCTACTTGAGTGCCGCCAAGAAGGACAGAAGGAAGCCAAGAGCCTTTAGAGCCAAAAGAGAAACGAGCTAGGAGGTGAGTAGAGAGGCCAGTGGAAGAGCCGATGTAACCAAGAAAAGAAGTGTAAATACCGAGGATGAGGTTACCAATGAGAACAGCGAGGAAGAAATCATTAAAGGAGAGGCCAGTACCGAGTGAACCACCTGTCCACATACTTGCGGAGAAGAAAGTCAGTCCTAACATCACCATGGTTAATGAAGCGACTCCCTTTCTAGCCGATTGTGGAACCGGACCTAGACTGTAGTTGTTATCCGCAGACATCTCTTACCTCACAATTATCTAAATTTAAATACACCATTTACCAGATTTCAGGCAAACGGCGCGTATTATGGTGATGTAAATGTGAGAGTCAAGAGGCGAATTGTCGTATTTTTACAGCTAGCCAAGTGATATTGATATTTAGCATAATAAAATCATTTAGTTAGGTGTTTTTTTATGACGGTGATTATTTTGTAGTTATTTTGTATTGGCAGGTGGCAACCGTTTGCTGAGGCTCTTTAGTGTGCGTTTTTATAAACTTTGTTATCAAATTGGTTCATAACGTCGATAAGTGCAACTTTATGGCTATTGCCCAATGTTCTCAGAAACGCCAAGGTTTTAGAAATGGCGCTAGGCAACGTTTTGCTACTCGCATCAGATTCTCAATTAAGTATATAATGCCCGCGCTTTCATCTGGGGTATGACTATGATTTCCAAAAACCAATTAAAACTTCTTCGTGCATTAAGTCAAAAGAAACAGCGTAAAGCACATGGCTTATTTCTCGTAGAAGGTGAGAAGAACGTGTTAGAGCTATTGGAGACATCCATGGTGATAAAACATGTCTTTGCCACCAGTGAATTTTTAGCAAGCAATCGAGAAGCGCTGCAATGTGTTGAATGTATCGAAGCATCACTTGAGGAACTGACTAAAGCCAGTTCTCTTGTGAGTAACAATGCGGCAGTGGCCGTTGTAGCGATCCCTCAAACGGAAATACCAGCGGCTAAGGGGATGATGATCGCCCTAGATGGGGTCTCTGATCCGGGTAATTTGGGCACCATTATTCGAATCGCCGATTGGTATGGCATCAAACATATCGTGGCCAGTACCGATTGTGCAGATCCGTATAATCCTAAGACCATCCGAGCTACGATGGGCAGCTTTGGGCGTGTTCAAGTAACGCTTTTGGATCTTCCTAGCTACCTAGAGCAAGCGTCACTACCGGTATATGGAGCGTTCTTAGAAGGCGAAAATGTGCATAAGATGACCTTTTCTCCAGAGGGTATCTTGCTAATGGGTAGTGAGTCTCACGGTGTCCGCCCTGACGCTGCACAGTATGTGACAGATAAAATTACCATTCCAGCATTTGGTGGTGCCGAATCACTGAATGTAGCTATGGCAACGGGGATTATTCTCGATAACTTCCGTCGTCAACATAGTGAAGTTTAACGGCCTTTGCAGAATACGACTAGAACTAAAAAGGGCGCAATATCTTATTGATATTGCGCCCTTTTGGGGTGTTTATGGTGCTATTTTTCAAGCATACCTAACTTGTTTGGCACGCCATTCCATTTCTCTGCTTCATCCATAGCAGGTTTGACTTCGGTGATATTGGGCCAGACTTCTGCTAATTCAGCGTTCAACTCAATAAATACTTGTTGGTCTTCCGTCAGCTCGTCTTCTTGGAAAATCGCTTGAGCGTCACACTCAGGCACACAAAGTCCACAGTCAATGCAGTCGATAGGGCTAATGACCATAAAGTTTGGGCCTTCGTAGAATGCGTCAGCAGGGCACACCGCGACACAATCGGTATATTTGCATTGGATACAGTTATCAGTGACGACAAAAGCCATGGTTATCAACTCTTAATTTGCCAAATTTGTGGAGGGGCGATAATACTCATTCGCCAACAAAATTCAATATTAGAAGCAGGTTATTCGTGTATCTAACTCCTGCCTAAAGTGAATTAAGTATGACAGACAAAACAAGTTAACGTAAAATGCGCGCCATTGTGAGCTTATCGGTCCCCAAGTTGACCGATTAGGCTAAGACACCGACTAGGCGAGACCCCTCCATGATACGTTTAACTGAAATTAAACTTCCTCTTGACCATGAAGAAGGCGCAATCTCTGCTGCCATTCTTAAAAAACTCGGCATTTCTGCTGAGCAGATGATGTCATTCAATGTGTTCAAGCGTGGCTATGATGCGCGCAAGAAGACCAAGATTCTCCTTATCTACACTCTAGATGTAGAAGTGCAGAATGAAGCATTACTGCTTGAGAAATTTACCGATGATCCGCACGTCAAAGTCACTCCGGATATGGAGTACAAATTCGTTGCTAAAGCTCCTGCTGGTAACACTGAACGTCCAGTCGTTATTGGATTTGGCCCTTGCGGTCTATTTGCTGGCCTTGTGTTGGCACAAATGGGCTTTAATCCGATCATCGTTGAACGTGGTAAGGAAGTTCGTGAACGTACCAAGGATACTTTTGGTTTTTGGCGTAAGCGTACACTGAACCCAGAGTCGAATGTACAGTTTGGTGAAGGTGGTGCGGGGACGTTCTCAGATGGCAAACTCTATAGCCAAGTCAAAGATCCAAAGCACTATGGTCGTAAAGTCATCGAAGAGTTTGTAGCTGCTGGTGCACCTGAAGAAATTCTTTACGTGAGTAAGCCGCATATCGGTACGTTTAAACTTGTGACCATGATTGAGAAAATGCGTGCGAAAATCATCGAACTAGGTGGTGAAATTCGTTTTAGTACTCGCGTTGATGATATTCACATGGAAGACGGGCAAATCACTGGCTTGACACTGTCAAATGGCGAAGAAATCAAATCACGCCACGTGGTACTAGCCGTAGGTCACAGTGCTCGTGATACGTTTGAAATGCTGCATGAACGTGGTGTTTATATGGAAGCTAAACCTTTCTCTGTGGGTTTCCGTGTTGAACACAGACAATCAGTGATTGATGAAGCACGTTTTGGTCCTAATGCTGGTAACCCAATCCTTGGCGCGGCTGATTATAAACTGGTGCATCACTGCAAAAATGGTCGTACTGTATATAGTTTCTGTATGTGTCCAGGCGGAACCGTTGTTGCGGCGACTTCTGAAGAAGGTCGCGTAGTGACTAACGGAATGAGCCAATACTCTCGTGCTGAGCGCAAC
The DNA here is from genome assembly GCF_013364395.1 of Vibrio mediterranei. Lineage (NCBI taxonomy): Bacteria > Pseudomonadati > Pseudomonadota > Gammaproteobacteria > Vibrionales > Vibrionaceae > Vibrio > Vibrio mediterranei. The sequence continues at coordinate 429,544 of NZ_JABXGK010000008.1, forward strand.
GCTAACAGTGCAATTGTAGTCGGTATTTCACCTGATCAAGACTACCCAGGTGATCCATTAGCAGGTATTCGATTCCAACGTGAATTAGAGAGTAATGCTTATCTGCTAGGTGGTGAAAACTACGATGCACCAGCTCAGAAAATTGGTGACTTCTTAAAAGGTAATGACCCAAGTGCTTTAGGTGAGGTAGAACCGTCATTCACACCGGGCATCAAGCTAACCGATCTCTCTAAAGCACTACCTGATTTTGCTATTGAAGCAATCAGAGAAGCAATTCCTGCGTTTGATAAAAAGATCAAAGGCTTCGCTGGTGCAGATGGCCTGTTAACTGGTGTTGAAACTCGTACTTCATCGCCTGTTTGCATCAAACGCGGTAAAGACTATCAAAGTGTTAATCTTAAAGGCTTCTTCCCCGCAGGTGAAGGTGCAGGTTACGCCGGTGGTATTCTGTCGGCAGGTATAGATGGTATCAAAGTGGCAGAAGCGCTTGCTCTGTCTATGGTTGGCGAACAGCAAAACTAAACGCTGGACCGACGAATTATAAAGCCCATTAACTAGAGGTTAATGGGCTTTTTTAGTGGCCACTCAAAAGAGTGAAAACAAGAAAGGCAACACCCATAGGGGAATGTGCTACCTTAGAGGTAAGATTAATTCAGTTTGTTCCAAGCCGATGTCCAGTGGCTACCGACGCCAGGTTCAAACTGCGTTGCTGTTGGTGACCATTGAACACAGTAACCGGAGTTCGGGAATGGTTTGCACTGATAAATGTGACCATCTTTAGCGAGGACTTTAGTGCCTTCTGTGTACTGTGACAGACCATCAGGGAAAACGAAGTCATAGTCGCCGGGGACGGTTTGTTCTACCAACATAAAGTCCTGCGTCGTTTGGTCGACAAGATTGCCTTTATCGTCTCTTACGCGTGTCACTAACATATGGTGGCCAGCTTCAGATTTAGAGAGCGTTAGGGTTACATTCTGGTTTTCACCATCCGCTAAGCTAAGTTCCTGACTCGCTAAAGATTCTTGTGCGTGGTTGTAAACATTCATGCTCACGTCCAAGTTACCTGTAGCCGCGACATTCAGTGTCAGTTCAACTGGTGTTTCACCGATTTGATACTCTGGCTCCAGTCCCGTTACGTCTGCACCAATTGAAGGTGGAGGTGTCACAATATCATAGCCAATTTCAACGCGATCTAAGCCGCTATTATCTGCCACATATACGGTGTTGCTACCATAAACTGGTGAGATATTGCCGTTACTATCTTGCTGTCCGGCTTTGATATCAGTGTGCTCATGATTAATTTGTGTCGCGAGAGCGTGAGACCACTGATTTGCCTGTCCTTGTTGCTCTGAAGTAATGGTAATACTGGTAGAAAGGTTTGGTAGCTCACCGTTAGAATCAAAGACGCGAGTGAAAACGGAGTCGCCAACCTTCAAATCCATCGTTGGATTGATTGTACCTGCTTGAGACCAGCCAGGGATGCCAGGATTATCACCATTAAACTGTACGTCAATAACATTATAGAAAGCAGCGGCAGTATCACCCACATCCCACACCGCTAGTACGATTTGATAGCCTTCCCGTTCAGGGACATTACACTGGTGGCTCATTAATTTTGGTGGCTTTTGCATATTGCCTTCTACCACACAAAATGGATTCAGATCGAATGAATCTCTCGTCAAGGCTTGGTTCGGATTCCAGTTCGGCTTGGTAATGTAATACTTCCAATCTTTAGTGACGTGATTGGCTGTAAATGTCCACTCAAAAGTCTGCATACCTGATTGAATAGGGCGCTTTACCCAACGATCAGACGTCTGCTCGTTAAGAGGAGAAAACTGTGTTAGGCCTGCACTCGCGATTTGGCCGTCAGGAGGGCCAGCTTGAGGAAAGCCCTCAGGACCTTCAACACTTTGGGGTTCCCACTGGACGGAGCCACAATTTACGTTCTTTTCTCCAGTGTCAGCTGGATACTTACATAACGTTGCACGAGCTTCTGCAACACCGCTTTCAACCGCTGAAACGTATCCGTGGCTGTATGCTAACGGGCTAGCAACTAAACCAAGTGCCGCCATTGAAAGCAAGACTCTTGTCTGTTTCATACCAATACCTTCTCTTAATCAGTTTCTAATGCGTATTAACACGCAAGTGGAAGTCTTTATTCTTATGGTCACTTGCATCCGGCAAGTGATGGAAAGTAATTTAGAGTGGAAAAATAAGTGTGGCGAATGGTTTGCCTTATTTATGGAATCAAACTCAATAAATCGGCGAGGCTGGCATTAAAATGACATATTATAGATGATTATCCTAAAATATTGGTCTAGCGTTGGTTTTAATGTTGAATTTATCAATGAGTGAGAATGTTAATTCTGCCCGATAAGCGACTTAGTCAGGCAGAACTCTTTAAGGTATGTTGTGGTCTTTTACGGCCTACAGCAGCGATTCAATACCGAAGTCTTGCCCATAATGCTCAACAACAAAATCGATATCTTTGTCGCCTCTACCAGATAAGTTGAGAAGAATAGACCCCTTTTCTCCCTCTTTTGCCAATTTCAGCGCGTAAGCAACGGCGTGAGCCGACTCAATGGCTGGAATAATGCCTTCCAAACGAGATAGCTCGAAAAAAGCATCAATGGCTTCTTTATCATTAATATGGCCGTAACTCACTCGGCCAGTATCTTTGAGGTAGGCGTGTTGGGGTCCTACCGATGGATAGTCGAGACCACTTGCCACTGAGTATACTTCTTGAGGCTCGCCTTCTCCGTCTTTTAGCATGTATGATTTGAATCCGTGCATAACGCCAGGCTCACCAAGTGTTAGCGTCGCAGCATGTTCACCTTCGGTATGCAAATCGCGCCCTGATGGTTCGACCCCGTGGATTTTAACCTCTTCAACATTCAAAAACGCGCTAAACAGACCCATTGCATTAGAGCCTCCACCAACACATGCTACGAGATTATTGGGCAGTTCACCTGTCATTTCTTGGAACTGAACGCGGGCTTCGTTACCGATAATCGATTGGAAGTCTCGCACCATTGCAGGGAATGGATGGGGACCGACAACCGATCCAATGGCGTATAACTGAGTGTGCGGGTCCGCTAAGTAGGCTTCAAATGCAGCATCTACCGCTTCCTTCAACGTTTTTCTACCGTGAGTGGCAGGAATCACATTAGCACCTAGAATTCGCATTCTTACTACATTTGGGTGCTCTTTTGCGATATCGACTTCACCCATATAGATATCACACTCTAGACCTACTAAAGCCGCCGCTGTGGCAAGGGCAACGCCGTGCTGACCCGCTCCAGTTTCCGCGATGAGCTTTTTCTTACCAAGCTTTTTAGCAAGCAGCGCTTCGCCCAAGCAGTGATTAATCTTGTGTGCGCCGGTGTGGTTTAAATCTTCCCGTTTGAGATAAATAGGTGCGCCGTATTTATCAGAAAGATTTTGAGCGTGGAAGATTGGACTAGGGCGACCTACAAAGTGTTTATATAGGCGTGCAAGCTCGGCTCTGAAATCTGGATCTTGGCGGCATGAGTCGTAAGCGGCGCTGATTTCATCCATGATTTCTTGTAGCTGAGGAGGGATAAAACTACCGCCGTATTCGCCAAAATAGCCCTCATCGTTGGGCATAGGGTGGTTAAACGTATTTTCCATGTCTTTTGTGCCTCGTTGTTCTTTTATTAAGCACATTTGTTATAACGCAATTTGATGCATGTACACATAGGCTCATTTTAAACTTGTGACTGCCAACATGTCGTCCGGTTATTTAATTGGTAAATATTTGCGTCCAACAAAAAAGAGCCAGCAGTATGCTGGCTCTTTTTTTAAATCCATAAAATCAGAGGCTTGGAAGTATATTCTCAGGCATCAATGCGTTATGAAGTGCAAGCTTGATAATCTCATTTGCCTTTGCGATATCCGGGGCGAAGTAGCGGTCCTTATCGTAGAACGGCACCGCCTCACGCAAGATTTGTTTACCTTGCTCTACTCGTGGTGAGGACTTCAGTGGTGCCCTGAAGTCCAACCCTTGTGCCGCCGCTAAGTATTCCACGGCCAAGATACCACGCGTATTTTCTGACATATCTTTTAAGCGACGAGCCGCAAAAGTTGCCATAGAAACGTGGTCTTCTTGGTTAGCCGAAGTTGGCAAGCTGTCAACTGAGGCCGGGTGAGCAAGGGTTTTATTTTCGCTTGCTAACGCGGCTGAAGTCACTTGCGCAATCATAAAGCCTGAGTTAACACCGCCGTTGTCGACGAGGAAAGGCGGTAACTTACTCAGGGCACTATCAATGAGCAATGCCATTCGACGCTCTGAAAGGCTGCCAATTTCTGCAATCGCTAGCGCTAAGCCATCTGCCGCCATAGCGACGGGTTCAGCATGGAAATTACCGCCGGAAATAATATCGCCGTCATCAGCAAACACTAATGGGTTGTCAGAGACAGAATTTGCTTCCACTTGGAGCGATTCTGCTGCGTTGCGAATCTGTTGTAGACATGCCCCCATCACCTGAGGCTGGCAACGCAGTGAATACGGATCTTGTACCTTCTCACACCCCTGGTGAGAATCACCCACCTCACTACTGCCTTCCAATAGGTGGCGATAGGCCGAGGCGGCGTCCATTTGTGCACGATGTCCCCTTACTCGATGGATGCGTGGGTCAAATGGACGACGACTACCCAGTGCGGCTTCTACTGACATTGCGCCGCATAGTGTTGCTGATGCGAACAGGTCTTCCGCTAAGAACAGACCTTCTAAAGCAAACGCCGTCGAGGCTTGCGTGCCGTTTAGTAGTGCTAGCCCTTCTTTTGGTGCTAGCGTGATTGGTTCAAGCCCAGCAATTTGCAAAGCCTCTAGACCACTAATGATTTTCCCGTTATGTCTCGCTTCACCTTCACCGAGTATGATTGTGCTCATGTGAGCGAGTGGGGCTAAGTCACCTGATGCACCAACAGAACCTTTTTGAGGAACGCATGGGTAAACTTGCGAATTAACCAGTTCAATCAAGGCTTGGATCACTTTAAGTCGAATGCCTGAATAGCCGCGTGCAAGACTGTTGATCTTTAGCACCATCATCAGACGAACAGTTTCGTCACTCATTAGCTCACCAATACCGGCGGCGTGTGACAACACGATACTCTTTTGCAGGATCTCGAGATCTTCTGGCTCGATGCGTGTATTGGCTAACAATCCAAAGCCAGTATTGATGCCATAGACCGTACGATCTTCGGCGATAACTTGCTCTACAATTCGAGTGCTGGCATCAATGTCTTCAAACGCTGAAGGATGCAAAGATAAGCTCACAGGAGAACGGCTGAGTTGGCGTAGTTGCCCTAACGTTAGCTGACCTGGCTCAAGAACTAATTTCAACATGGTGTACTCCTTAAGCTCGGTTATCATCATTTTGATTCAGCATTGGCAGATCTAGGCCCTGTTCTTTGGCACATTGTTTAGCAATGTCGTACCCAGCATCGGCATGGCGCATTACGCCAGTTGCAGGGTCATTGTGTAAAACGCGTGCAATACGTCGAGCAGCATCATCGCTACCATCACAGCAAATGACCATTCCACTGTGTTGTGAGAAGCCCATTCCTACACCGCCGCCGTGGTGCAGAGAGACCCAAGTAGCACCACCTGAGGTGTTGAGTAAGGCGTTCAATAATGGCCAATCGGACACTGCGTCTGAGCCGTCCATCATGCCTTCGGTTTCGCGGTTCGGGCTGGCTACTGAACCTGAATCAAGATGATCACGACCAATAACCACAGGTGCTTTTAGTTCGCCATTCTTAACCATTTCATTGAAAGCCTGACCCAAACGCTCACGATCTTTCAGGCCGACCCAGCAGATACGAGCAGGTAAACCTTGGAACTGGATACGCTCACGAGCCATATCGAGCCAGTTATGCAGATGTGGATTATCAGGAATCAGCTCTTTGACTTTTTGGTCTGTTTTATAGATATCTTCAGGATCGCCAGAGAGTGCAGCCCAACGGAAAGGTCCGATACCTTCACAGAAAAGTGGACGGATATACGCAGGAACAAAACCTGGGAAATCAAACGCGTTTTCTACTCCTTCTTCCAACGCCATTTGACGAATGTTATTACCGTAGTCGGTTGCTACCGAGCCGCGTTGTTGCATGGTTAGAATGGCTTCAACTTGCACTGCCATCGAGGCTTTGGCCGCTTTCACCACGCCCGTTGGATCGCTTTCACGTTGCTGTTTAGCGTGTTCCATGGTCCAGCCTTGTGGTAAGTAGCCGTTAAGAGGGTCGTGTGCTGAGGTTTGATCAGTGACAACATCTGGCGTGATGTTTTTCTCTACCAATTCTGCATAGATATCAGCGGCATTTCCTAGTAGACCCACTGAAATTGGTTTGTCACTGTTCTTAATGATGGACAATGCTTCATCTAGGCTATGCGCTTTGGTATCGACATAACGAGTATTGAGGCGATAATCGATACGAGATTCGTCACACTCTACGGCAATCATTGAAAAGCCAGCCATAGTCGCCGCGAGAGGTTGAGCGCCGCCCATACCGCCAAGACCACCTGTTAGAATCCACTTGCCATTGGCATCGCCATTAAAATGTTGCTTGGCAATCGCCACAAAGGTTTCATACGTGCCTTGAACGATGCCTTGAGAACCAATGTAAATCCACGAGCCTGCCGTCATTTGGCCGTACATCATTAGGCCCTGCTTATCCAGCTCGTTGAAGTGCTCCCAATTGGCCCAATGTGGGACAAGGTTGGAATTGGCAATTAATACGCGTGGGGCGTCTTTATGTGTCGGGAAAACACCGACGGGTTTGCCTGATTGGACTAAAAGTGTTTGGTCGTCTTCAAGACGTTTCAGGACTTCGACGATCTTGTCGTAACACTCCCAATTGCGCGCCGCTCGGCCGATACCGCCGTAAACCACTAATGATTGAGGATGCTCAGCAACTTCGTCATCAAGATTGTTCATCAGCATGCGCAGTGGTGCTTCTGTCAGCCATGATTTGGCATTTAGCTCAGTACCATGTGGTGCCTTGATTTTGCGAGTTGCATCTAGACGAGCATTATTACTATCAGTCATCTTGTTTTCCTTTTGAATGGTGGACGCCAAGTTGGTTCGTTATGCGGCGTCGCACTGTGTTTCACGTAATTGGTTGTTAATTGTTATCTATTGTCTATTTTTGCTGCTTGGACATTGCCGTCAGCACTTGCCAACAGAGCCTAGCGGCGAGTTTGGCGGTGCGATTGTCAATGTCATAAGTAGGGTTATATTCAGCGATATCCGCCATCAGCAACTTATTGTTGTGCTGTAATATCGCGTCAAAAAATGGATAGAAGTGTTCAATGGATAAACCAATCGCAGCGGGAGCACTGACTCCCGGAGCAAGCGCTGCATTGAACACATCTAGATCGATTGTGAGATAGAGGTAGTCGACGCTGGCAATAAACTGTTCAAGTTCCTCAAGCATTGGTGTGTGGGGGGTGAGCAGTAGCTCTGTGTCTTCGATATAGCGAACATTCAAGCGCTGCGCTTTATCAAATAAGGCTTGTGTATTGGAAGTTGAACTGATGCCGATACAAAGGTATTCGAAAGCGAGTTGCTCTGATTGGCAGTGGTCAGCAATTTGCGAGAATGGTGTTCCAGAGCTCGGCTTTAAGGGCACGGTTTCAGATTGATACTCTCGAAGATCGAAATGAGCGTCGAAATTGATGATACCGATTCTAGGAGTGGGTTCGCTTTGGCGTAGATAGTTTGATAGCCCTAAGAAAGATGACCAAGCGATTTCATGTCCACCGCCGAGCACAACGACAGGTCCATGAGAGAGGGCATTGGTAATGATTTTGGCCGTTGTACTTTGATTTTGTTCCAAAGATGTGTTTTGTGAGCCTGAATTGCCTAGGTCTAAAATCTTAGTTTCTGAGTGCCAAGCCAAATTGCTTAAGGCACCACGGATAGCATCAGGTGCCGTTTTAGCGCCAACTCTGCCTTTGTTTCTAGACACGCCCTCATCGGTTTCAAAACCTAGAAGTTGAGCACCACAAGTGTCTGACATTAGCTCATGAATCTGTGTAATGACGTGATGAACTCTGAGACGCTTCTCGCCATCTTCTAGGTCGTCACGGCCAGACCAAGTAAAACTGTGCTGAGTATTGATTGCTTTAGGCGACATGTTCGATACTCCCAGCAAAGATACGTTGTTTAAGTCCTTTCAATCCATACTGATAGCTAAGCTCGCTCGGATGGTCGATATCCCAAATGGCTAAATTGGCTTTAAATCCTTTGCGGATTTGTCCAATGGTGTCTTTCTGACCAATTGCTGCCGCAGCATGGCATGTCACACCACGAAGCGCTTCTTCTGGCGTTAGACGGAATAAGGTACAAGCCATATTCATCATTAACTGTAAGTCTGCAAATGGAGAGGTTCCGGGATTAATGTCGCTACCGATTGCCATTGGCACGTTAAACTCACGCAGCCATTCAATGGGTGGCAGCTGTGTTTCTCTTAAGAAGTAAAATGCCCCGGGCAAAAGTGTTGCTACGGTCCCTGAAGTGGCAAGAGCTTCTACGCCCGCTTGGTCCAGATACTCGATATGGTCGACCGACTGCGCTTTGTATTGAGCGGCAAGTACACTGCCGCCAAGATTACTGAGCTGCTCGGTGTGCCCTTTGACAGCAAGACCATGCGCTTTAGCTGCGGCAAAAACACGTTCAGTTTGCTCTAGAGTAAATCCTATGGATTCACAAAACACGTCTACAGAATCTGCCAAGTTGTGTTTTGCGACGTGAGGGATGATGTCGTTTACCACGTAGTTTATGTAGTCGTCCGCTCTATCCTGATATTCAGGGGGGACAGTATGTGCTGCGAGTAACGTCGTGGTAATACTGACGCGTCTATGGTTTTCTAACGACTTGGCGGCCACCAACATCTTCGCTTCATCTTCTAGCGTCAATCCGTAACCTGATTTCACTTCGATAGTTGTACAGCCACTTTTAATCAAACTGTCCAATCTTGGTAGGGCAAGTTCAATTAGCTCGTCCACAGAGGCGGCACGAGTCGATGCAACCGTACTGTTAATACCGCCACCACGCTGAGCGATAGCTTGGTACGATTCGCCGTTTAAACGTGCTTCGAATTCTTGTGCTCGACTCCCAGCAAAAACCAAGTGTGTATGGGGATCAATCAATCCGGGTGTCACAATACTGCCAGCGCAATCGAGTACTGGACAATCTGACCACTCTTTTGGCGTATTGCCGTAGAGTGTGGATAGGTCTTCACCTATAGCGACAATTAACCCACTACGAATAAGCAGGTAACAAGGCTCCGTAGGAGTGTATCCAGTTGAACCTTCTTCCATAGTAACAAGTCGGGCATTTTTAAGAATTAAGTGCATGTTCAATCCAGAGCTTTATTGTATATACAAATATTTAGTCGAATATATACAATTGATCAATAGTGCATCGTACAAAATGTGATCTAAGCGTCTAAGATTTGAGGTTTTAGTAGATGATTAAATTGAAGGATCAGGTTAGGTGATTTTAAACCTTAACGGCGGTAACTCTATGGCTTAACTGACTGATATACATGTTCTTAAACAGAAGTAGGCCACTATACGGTGACCTACTGAAGTGAGTACAATTTGCCAGATATAGGGAAGATTAGAAGTTAAACTTCACTCCAAGGTTGGCAGACTTGGTATTGTAGACGGCAATGTTGTGAATTTCGTAGCTAGCTTGAATCGCAAAGTGTTCCGTGATGTCGTAGCCAAGACCGAGTCCGTATACGGATGCAGTGTCGGAGACTGATGAACCGTTGACCGAAACGTTAGTTTCAACTTCAGAATTAATTTTGTGGAAACCTAGTTTTGCTAGCGCGTAAAAACGATCGCCCATATAAAGTTTTGGGATGACATTGATTCCGTATGAGGTCATCGACAAGGTGTAATAATCACTGAGGAAAGACTCTTTGGTTGAACCAAGGTTTTTATATTCTAGCTCTGTACCAAGTACAAAAAAGCTACCCAAAGGAAAATCATAGCCGCCTTTCACAGAGTAGCCATTTGTCACTTCGTTACTGCTTACAAACGCTGCGTCGTAACTCATTTTTGAATAAGAGGCACCAACGTAGAAGCCTTCGTTGGCTAAAGGTGCCGTAGAAAAAGCGGCGATGGCTAAAGAAAGTGCTAAGACTGTTTTTTTCATTCTGATTTCTCACTGGTTTGTGTGGTTATTATGCGAGAAATCCTAACATTGGAACCTAGGTATTGGGGTAAGCCAACGTAAGCTAACTCGTTGTATTATAGTTAGTTAGCTTACAAATTAGTGAGTTGTTTAGTTTGTTTAATTCGAGAGTATTACACGTGACTAAAGGGTGACTTTCGAGCTCAGCTGATAGCGGCTACCGGGATGGTAGAGCAGGGCTGTACTGATAAGGCGGTCGTCACTCCAAGTTCTTCTGTGGAGCAATAAACAAGGCTCCTTTGTCGTCATTTTGAGTCTCTGACCTATTTCATCATTACAAATAATGGCTTCGACGGTATGCTCAACTGCAGTCATTGGGCAGTTTAGCGTCAAGTACTCGTTTGGAGTGATTTTCGAGAAATCTTGTTTGTAATAGTCAGGTGCAAACTTTGCGTTTACCCAACGACATTCCAACTGAATAGGAAGGTCGTTTTCTTTGTGTAAGATCTCACTGTAGTAAACCGAGCTCCCCAGCATAACGCCTAGCTTGGTGGCGATATTCTGGTCGGCTTTGGTTGCCAGGTGTTTAATGACATCGCACGAATAAGTTTTACCGCGAGAAGCGACTTCTTTGGCGATGTTCCGTGTATCAAGTAGAGGACTCTCAGCCTTTTCACTCTGCTTTTTTACGAACGTACCAAGCCTTGGTCGTCGCTCTAATTTTCCTTCACCCACCAGATCCCTAATGGCTTTATTAACGGTCATTCGACTGACAGAAAACTGTTCGGTGAGCTCCATTTCGGTTGAGATACGCTGTCCAACAGGCCAGTGCCCTTGGTCTATCTTCTGTTCGATGTATTGTTTGATTTGAATATACAGGGGCTCAGCGGACATTAACGACTCGTCACTCGATAAATTGAATATACAAATGGTTGTCGAAATTGAATTAAAATGCAAGGAGTGAGATGAATTCCTATCAAATTTGTGGGCTGGGTGCGCAACTACGATAACAACTTAAACCTCGATCCTTGCCTCAACTTTGAAAAATACTCCTCTAAATCATAAGTCTGTCACTATAAATCCGTTAAAATGCACAGTTCTTAGTGTTGAATTTACCTGTCATTCAAGGAAGGGCAATGAAAGCGGTATTTGTTGGAGATGACTCTTTTTTCCCATCGAAGATCTTGTGCGTAGGCCGTAACTACGTCGAACACATCAATGAATTAGGGAATGAGATCCCTGAAGATATGGTGGTGTTCAACAAACCAAACTCTAGTATCGCATCAGAGCTTTATTCTTACCTTGATGAGCCTCTTCATTACGAGGCAGAAATTTGCTTCCTTATCCGCAACCGACAACTCTACGCAGTGGGCTTTGGATTAGATCTTACCAAACGAAGCTTACAGTCTAAGTTGAAACAGAAGGGTCTGCCTTGGGAAAGAGCTAAAGCGTTTGATAACTCGGCCAAATTTAGCCGTTTCATTCCATTATCAGATATGGATGTCTGTGAGCTTGAGGTGGAGTTGTTTATCAACAGTATGCGAATGCAACTAGGTGGCACCAAACAAATGTTGTATAAACCAGCTGTGATTTTGCAAGAACTGGCTTCTTACACTGAATTACAAGATGGAGATATTGTGATGACCGGGACGCCCCAAGGGGTTGGCGAGATTGTTTCTGGTGATCGTTTCTTAGGACGTGTGAAGTATCTAGGCAAACCCATTGTCGAGGTGGAATGGCTGGCGATTTAGGTTAGCAGACGGTACATTTTTATTGCACTATCAAGTTTCTTTAGCTGATATTTTGAGCCATCACTGCGAACGTGATGGCTTTTTATTTTATGTTAAGTCATCTTTGGCTTCGATAAGCGCGTGATGACTGACTGAACCTTTGGTTCGTGAGGTAAGGTGCGGAAGGTATTCCGGATCATTCATAAAGTCTTTGGCCGCCTGGTGCGAAGGCCACTCAATAATAATTCGCAGAGCAGGATCCTCTCGTTCACCTTCAAGACGCTCATGGTGATTAGTTCGAGCCAGATATTTACCCCCATATTTAGCGACAAGTTTATTTGCCGGACCAATGTAGTCAGATACCCAATCTTGACTTGTTGGTGTCACTTCTAAAACTGAATAATACGTAGACATATCGCCTTCCTTCTATTGATCATTAACTATTGAAATCACCAAACCTTATCTCGATGCAGGTCCGTTGCTATTGAACTAACTTTAGAGTGATAGCTGCTTGCAAACTATGCTTGTTTTCCTGAAATACTTTATAGATAACGTTTATAATCGTCCAATATTTGCATTATTATTTAGAAATTGAATGCTATTGGTGAAGTGTCATTGTTGTGTAAGTGCGTCGCTAGGTTTTAATTTACTCACTAAGTGAGTATGCCTACTGATGTTTTGAGATAAGGGAAATCATGAATGTTGAGCATCTAAAACTATTTGTTCGTCTTGCGGCAACGCACAATATTAGTCAAGCTGGCCAAGAGCTAGGCTTGTCGCCAGCCGTAGCAAGTTCCTATATCAGTAAGTTAGAGAGCGCTTTAGGTGTTAGGTTGGTTCATAGAACAACCCGAAAAGTATCGCTAACCGAAGAAGGAGTAGCTTTTCTCCCGCACGCGGAAGAGGTATTGGAAAGTATAGAAATAGCCAGAGCATCGGTAGGAGCGGGGAATAGGCTACCAAGTGGTGTTCTACGAGTTTCTGCTCCGGCGTCTTTTGGACGTATGCATTTGATTCCAGCCATGCAGGCTTTTATGGATGCACATCCGGGGTTAAAAATCGATTGCCGACTCTCGGACTCTATTATCGACTTAGTTGAAGGAGGATTTGATGTTGCAATAAGGAATGCGGCCCTCAAAGATTCAACATTAGTGGCACGTAAACTTACCAGCGATACTAGAATTGTATGTGCATCTCCTAGTTACCTCATTAAACATGGCAAGCCAACTCATCCTACTGACTTGCTTGAACATAATTTTGTCTGTTTAACTGGCTTTGAAAATTGGACATTCGAGACACCCGATGGTCCGGTATCTGTGAAGCCTAAAGGCGAGTTTAAAGCCGACAATGGTGAAGCAGTAAGAGACGCTTGTGTGCATGGATTAGGAATAACGGTAAGCTCTGCATGGTGTTGCTACGAGTATCTAGAGCGAGGGGAGTTGATTCCGATTCTAGAAGACTACCCTTTGATATCTGAAACCGCTATTTGGGCGGTCTACCCAAGTTCGCGCTTGCTAGCGCCAAAAGTTCGAGCGTTTATCGACTTTTTCTCGGACTATTTTGGAAGCCAGCCATATTGGGAACTTGAGAAGCGATGAAGTGGGCAGTCTAAAGTAGGCCGCCACACTAGCACGTGACCCCTACCAAGCAAACGTATGAATAATATTATCTTTTGCTAAAGGATTCGCCACGATGGCTCGATCTATATTTGCCAAAAACTGATCGCGTGAGTCAAGTAAGAAACCTTTTTGAGGTACAAGGTTATTACCGTGATCACCCCAATAGAAAGTATCGATATTGAGGTTTTCTAACAAATATTTTTCTTCTTCCAGTACTTGCAACTGAGTTGGCATAATAAACTCGCCACGTTGCACTTCTTGCTCCATGATGGTACCCGGTTGAATCGCGAGTGCCATGGGCGCAATTTGTTCTGGATTGGTGATATTCAATAACTCAGTCGTTGCTACGATATGTTCTTTCGAACGCTCACGACCACCTAATCCAAAAATGAAAGAGAGCAGCGTCTCAATTCCGGCTTCTTTCGCCCTTGCCATTCCTTCGATCGCGTGTTGTGCGGTCATACGTTTCTTGATTCGCTCCAGCACGACAGGATCTCCAGATTCCAAGCCGGAATAACACATATCCAGTCCTGCATCTTTGATCTCTTTAAGCTCTGAGACCGTCTTTCTTCTAAAGTCATTTAAGCCGCTGTACATCGAAATCTTAGAGGCTTCGGGAAACGTGTTGCGCAGTTTATCCAGTAACTTAACAAGGTACTCGGTGCGCGCTGCCATAACATTACCGTCGATTAAGAAAATAGAGTCCACATGAGGATAGATGAATCTAGCGTCGTCAACATCCTTAAAAACAGCGTCAAGATCTCGAACTTTGAAGCGTTTGTCGTCAAACATGCTACAAAAAGTGCAAGTATTAATACTGCAACCTAGAGTGGTCTGAATCAAGATGCTGCGCGCTTCGGGCCAAGGCCGATAAACTTTACCTTCATATTGCATATATGTTTCTCCAATGAACAGCACCAACAGTGCGTTCGATGCGTTGTTTATTGCAGAGCGGAGATTATCAGGTGTCTATTCTGTTGATAATTGATAGCTATAGATAATCAGTTTTTAGATTATGTATATAAATTGATGTTTCGGATGAACCAGAGTCGAAAGCTGTTAGTGATAAAAAAGCCCCTTGAAGCGTGGCTAAAAGGGGCTGTGTTCCTTTTTTACGGATTACGATAAATCGATGACTACCGTATCACCGTCTACAATGAGCGTTAGTTCACTACCGCAAACGCTGTGTGATACCTGCACCTGTTCCCCGTTGTTCTTATTAGGGACAAGCAACGTAAGAATGTCGTGTTGTTTTGATGCAGAAAATTCTACTTCTACATGACGGTGGATCTCGAGATCTTGGAACTCGTAAGGGTCCACATCGCCAAAGCCTTCGACGTTGGTCACTGACGTAATTTTCTCAGCGCTCTGATTGATAAAGCTCACATCTAGATGTGCTTTGTCACCGTGGATAGCAAATGACTTTTGAGCTGTCTCGGTATTAAACGTGGTATGCATTAGCCAAGTGAGATCTTTCTCTTCGCCAAAGCTCGCTTTGTCTTGGATGACAAAGAGCTTGCCTTTCACGAACCAAATCTTACGTTTGTAGGATTCGATATCTGGTGTAAAGAACTTGTAGGATTCGGTTGCATCGCCCTCTACAAATTTGACGTCAGAGTCTGTGTCATAGTCTGTGATTTGACCGCCTGCTTCGATACAGAAGCGGTCTTGGTGACCTTCAAATTTGGTGTTTTTGTTCTCTCCGTACTGCCCTTTGCCATTAAACAGGGGCAAGTTCTTAGAAAAAGTATGACGACGCCACTTCGTATGCATATCGACGCCAAAGCCACCATAGTAGCCGGTGATAGACGCTAATGTTTCACCAAAGGCATGCAGAGTAAACGCATTTTGGTCGCCGTGTGAATGGCTGATTGAACCAAATGGTGAACATTTAAAGACCATATGGATATGGTTATCACGCTCTGTCATCTTGTTGTGGAAAGCTGCCCAGCCTGTGATAGGGAACACTTTCAACAACGGATCGTTTGACGGCGCTTTTTCTTCAGGCGCATCCCAAAGAATATTAAAACGGAGATCGTCATAGCCAAAGTCCCACCAACCAAAGTTATAGAACTTGGTATGTGCTTCAGTATCACGGCCTTTCAGTTGGTTGTAATACCAAACGTATTCAGGCTTTTGATTTACTCCAGCATAATGCTTGATGTTATAGGCAAGTTTTAACCCAGGGAAGTCACCGATAGAAGATTGGTCGCAGAAGCTGGCTCGTTTCGAGTGAACCGGCATGCAATAAAGTGGGAAGTCTCCTGTGTTTTCGTAGAATGTTTTATTGAACATATCTACACCACAGTAGGCTTTTAACAGATCGAATGCTTCACCTAGGAAGGCTGTTTGAGTATTCCAATAATCTGGACCTTCTGCCCAGCCACCATCTTCACCACCCCATGGCGGATAATGGACGGCATAGTACTCCAACGCATACGCAATATATTCACCAGCTTTAGGATGGTCGTGATAGAGAGCAATACACGTCGGGATAATAGCGGAAGAAATAGAACGAACGCCGTGACTGTTCAATGGATTATTTAATAGGTCAACGGTGACCTTTAGGTGATGCATAATTTCGTCTAAACGAGTCACTAATGCCTCACGTACTATTGAACGTTCTTCTTCAGTAAAGTGACCATGTAGCCAGTCATAGCCCCAAGCCATTGCTGCGATGACGCGGAAGGCTGCTTCGTCGTTGTAGCCGCGAGATGTTACACCGTCTGGATCATAGGACGCGAGTTGGAGCGTCCAAGCTTTAGCTTTGCCAATAAGTTCTTTATCGTCTTTGACAATGCCTGCGATCGCAAGATTACGTGTCGCATTGAGCGCCATCTGGCAATCAACGTACATTTGACGCCAATAAGGTCGCCAAAGAGAGGCTTTGCCAACCGTTTCTTCTGGGTAAGGCTGAGGTTCTGGATAAGGTTCAGTATCGTAAAATTTGGCCGTCGAGTTATTCATGAAGTCATCGAACATGCAGTGAGATTCATCTTTTTTAACTCTTGATTTAAATTCGGCTAGTTCATTGGCTTGGATGAGTAGGCGAGGACGAGCCTCTGCAAGGTTATCTAGGAAGGACAGGTCAAAGTCTCGTTTCTGAACTTCAATAGGTAGTAGGTCAACCAAGTTACCAGCAGAAGTGTCGTTTTCCAGCTTCATGGCCTTGATTGCATCGAATGATTTGTCGTTACTCATACCAACTCTCTTGTATATACGAAGTATGTCTAAAGGAAATAGAAATAATATGCCATATTGTCATACAATAATAAAATACTTCTACGAGCGGTTCATGGTTTTTTACGTATTTTGTGAGCAATGACAGAATCCACGCCTTCCGTTGTTCTAGAGACATCAGTTTTCCAGTTTGTCAAAATTTAAACGGTAATCGACAAACCACCATCACAAAAAGTGACCTTTTATTTTTATCCTTGCGAATCTCTAATTCTCTAACTAGCCTTTAGTTAACAAAAATATAACAAATTGTTTTGCGTTGTATTTTATTGATACCGGACTCAATAAGTAAGTGGTTATCATGTGTATGACTGTTTACTTGTGCAGTTTGGCTTTATTTTTGAAACTCATTTTCGAGTTGATAAAACCTAGTTGGTCTTCGTTAGACGTCGTCGAATCACAGTTAGTTGGGTTTTGATTGCGGGCTTTACCATCCTGAATTGTTTGATCACTCTTCAGACGTGCTTGGTATAAGTCATAGGGGAACCACGTTAGGACAAACGTGGCTAGGCAAAGGAGAAATCTTTTGAAGAGATTGCTGACCATTCGCTTATGGATTGGTGTGGCTGCTGCGCTAATCAGCCAACCTCTCATCGCCGAGTCGAGCGGCTATAACTTGACTAAAGGCGTTACTGATATCAGTAACCAAGTTTATGACTTGCATATGCTGATTTTCTACATCTGTTGTGCCATTGCATTTGTTGTATTCGGAGTGATGTTCTACTCCATTTTCAAACACAGAAAATCTCGCGGCGCCGTCGCCGCTAACTTCCACGAAAGCACCAAAGTTGAAATTGTCTGGACGGTTATTCCGATTATCATATTGATTGCGATGGCGATTCCCGCAACCAAAACTTTGGTGGCAATGGAAGATACGTCTCAATCCGATATCACCATCAAAATTACAGGCTCGCAGTGGAAATGGCACTACGAGTACTTTGGTGAAGATGTTAATTTCTTCTCCTTGTTGGCTACATCTCAAAAGCAAATAGATGGTATTGAAGAAAAAGGTGCTCATTACCTACTAGAAGTAGACAATCCACTCGTCGTACCCATCAATCAAAAAATCCGCTTCTTAATGACATCCGATGATGTAATTCACTCTTGGTGGGTGCCGGATTTTGCCGTCAAGAAAGACACAATCCCAGGCTTTATTAATGAGGCATGGACCAAGATTGACGAGCCAGGTGTTTATCGCGGTCAATGTGCCGAACTGTGTGGTAAAGCTCATGGGTTTATGCCGATCGTCGTTCAAGCCATGGAGCAGAGTGATTACGATGCATGGTTAGCAGGAAAGAAACAAGAAATGGCATTGGCAGCAGCGGAAGCAGCAAAATCTCTTGATGCCACACTTCCACTTGATGAACTGATGACAATTGGTGAAGAAGTGTATGCGGGTCGTTGTGCTGTCTGCCATCAAGCAAACGGTGAAGGTATCACGGGGGCTTTTCCAGCCATTGCGGGGAGTGCAGTTGCGACGACCGGAGATGTGTCGATTCACATCAGCAAAATTGTTGATGGGGTAAATGGAACAGCCATGCAGTCGTTTGCTAACCAATTGACAGACAAAGAAATAGCAGCAGTAGTGACGTACCAGCGAAATGCTTGGGGTAATGATACGGGAGATGCAGTACAAGCCTCTGATATCAATGCGTTCAAAGCGCAAGATGGGGAGCAAACCAGCTCCAAGGAGTTATGATGAAAACGGATCCTATGGAAACAGTTAAATCGTCAACAGCGACGGATGCAGAGATGAGTCGTGCGGAAAGCACGGCCGTTATTGAAGACGATCATCATGATCACGCCCCTTCAGGTTGGGCAAGATGGGTATACTCCACTAACCATAAAGATATCGGGACATTGTACCTGTGGTTTAGTTTCGCCATGTTTCTTACTGGCGGCGCGATGGCAATGGTCATTCGTGCAGAGCTATTCCAACCGGGCTTACAGCTTGTAGAGCCAAATTTCTTTAACCAGATGACCACAGTTCACGGCTTAGTGATGGTATTTGGTGCAGTAATGCCTGCATTTACTGGGTTGGCTAACTGGATGATCCCTATGATGATCGGTGCGCCAGATATGGCATTACCGCGCATGAATAACTTAAGCTTTTGGATTCTGCCGTTCGCCTTCCTGATTCTATTGTCATCTCTCTTCATGCCCGGTGGTGGTCCTGATTTTGGTTGGACATTCTATGCACCACTTTCTACAACCTATGGTCCCGATAGTACGGCATTGTTTGTTTTCTCGGTACATATTATGGGGATTAGCTCCATCATGGGGGCAATAAATGTCATTGTTACCATTTTCAATATGCGCGCCCCTGGGATGACGTTGATGAAAATGCCACTCTTTGTTTGGACTTGGTTGATTACAGCCTTCCTGCTTATTGCGGTGATGCCAGTGTTAGCGGGTGCTGTGACAATGGTGTTAACAGACAAGTATTTTGGAACCAGTTTCTTTGATGCCGCGGGTGGCGGCGACCCTGTGATGTTCCAACATATCTTCTGGTTCTTTGGCCATCCAGAAGTGTACATCATGATTTTACCTTCTTTCGGTATCGTCTCTGCAATCGTACCAGCGTTTAGTGGTAAGAAACTGTTTGGCTACCACTCTATGGTTTATGCGACGTGCAGTATCGCACTGTTGTCTTTCTTGGTTTGGGCGCACCATATGTTTACTACAGGGATGCCGGTATTCGCAGAGTTGTTCTTCATGTACTGCACTATGCTGATTGCTGTGCCAACGGGTGTGAAAGTATTTAATTGGGTAGCAACTATGTGGCGCGGTGCGTTAACGTTCGAAACGCCCATGCTGTTCGCCATCGCCTTCATTGTCTTGTTTACCATCGGTGGTTTTTCTGGGTTGATGCTAGCTATCGTGCCGGCGGACTTCCAGTATCACGATACCTATTTTGTCGTGGCTCACTTCCACTATGTATTGGTCTCTGGTGCTGTGTTCTCAATTATGGCGGCCGCTTATTACTGGCTGCCCAAATGGACAGGACATATGTACGATCACAAACTTAGCTTGTGGCATTTTTGGTGCTCGGTTATTTCGGTTAATGTGCTGTTTTTCCCGATGCACTTCTTAGGATTAGCGGGCATGCCAAGGCGTATTCCTGACTATGCAATTCAATTTGCGGATGTAAACCAGATCGTCTCAATCGGCGGTTTTGCCTTTGGTTTGTCGCAGTTGATTTTCTTATGGTTAGTAATCAAGTGCATTAAAGGTGGAGAAAAGGCCGAAGCCAAACCTTGGGACAGAGCGGAAGGGCTAGAATGGACAGTCCCAAGTCCAGCACCGCATCACACCTTTAGTACTCCACCCAAAGTGGATTAGAGAGGTGACTTATGAGCGAGCAAAACCGTAAGTCAAATAAAAAGTTAGTAACGTGGCTTAGTGTTGCTGTTATCGGCATGTTTGGGTTCGGTTTTGCTTTGGTTCCGTTGTACGACATTATGTGTGAAGCATTGGGTATCAATGGTAAAACCAATACGGTGTCTGCGGTGCAACCCGTCGGAATGAGGGCGGACATCTCGCGTACGATTCGTGTTGAGTTTATGGCGCACATCAATCCTGATATGCCGTGGACCTTTAAGCCCAAAACCATCTACCTTGATGTTCATCCCGGTGAGGTGATTCAAACTGCTTATTTGGCAAAGAACAATGCGTCGCAATCTTTAATCGGGCAAGCAGTGCCATCTGTATCTCCGGGCACTGGCGCTGCTTATTTTAATAAAATTGAGTGCTTTTGCTTCAACCATCAACCTCTCGATGCTAATGGAGAAGCGGAGATGCCTCTAATTTTCTATATCGAACCTGATATCCCCGAGTCAATTCACACACTGACTTTGTCGTACACACTCTACAACATCACAAGCAATGCAAGCGTGCAGGATGCCGTTGAACGCAGTAAGGGTAGCAAAAGCGCACTTAACAGGGAGTTAAGCTATGAGTAAACCTCAATCTTATTACGTTCCAGCTCAGAGTAGTTGGCCAATCGTGGGGGCAATCGCGCTGTTTTTAGTGGCGGTTGGTGCTGGACTCACGGTTCAACATTTAGAAACTGGTGGGGCGGGTAGTGTCATTGGTAACGTTACTCTAGCGCTTGGCTTTGTCGTGTTGTTGTACATGCTGTCAGGTTGGTTTAGCAACGTTGTCAGTGAATCATTGTCAGGCTTGTATTCAGATCAGATTACGCGTTCATTTCGTCAAGGGATGAGCTGGTTCATTTTTTCTGAAGTGATGTTCTTCGGCGCTTTTTTTGGGGCGTTGTTTTATGCACGAATGATCTCCGTCCCTTGGCTTGGCGGGGCAGACAACAATGTGATGACTCACGAAGTTCTGTGGCCTGGTTTTGAAGCAATTTGGCCTTTGACGACAACGCCAGCAGGTGACACGACTCAGGCAATGCCATGGCAAGGATTGCCATTGAAGAACACGATCATATTGCTGCTTTCTTCGATTACGCTGCATATGGCGCATGTCAGTTTGGAGAAAAACAAACGAACGGCGCTTATCGTCTGGCTTGAGATTACTATCGTACTAGCGGTGTTTTTCCTCTATTACCAAGCGGTTGAATATGCGCATGCATATCAAGATATGGGGCTGACCTTACAATCTGGGATATACGGCAATACCTTCTTTATGCTGACTGGATTCCATGGCCTACATGTGTGTTTAGGTACGATCTTCTTGATTGTACTCTTGTTCCGAATCGCTAAAGATCATTTTACTCCCAAAGACCATTTCGCGTTTCAGGCTGGCAGTTGGTACTGGCACTTTGTTGATGTGGTTTGGTTGTGCCTCTTTGTTTTTGTTTATGTACTTTAACTCAGGTTTTAGAGAACCGATTTAATAAGGACGGGGGTTAGGAGCAAGCAATCCACTTTGAAGGGCGATGATCAAAAGAATAATAACGATCGCAGAAAATAAGACACGGCGACCCAGATAGTGACTCATGGGTTTATCAGAATTAGGGTCGTCTCGCACCATTCGAATTAAGGCAAGCGCTAAGTTAAAGATGATGAAAAGTAACAGCAGTACTAAAACAATCTTAAACAATAGTGTCGGTGACATTGAGGTTCCTCACGTGGCTTGGTTCAAATCGGTGAAATTCTGGGTCGGCATTGTATTAACTGTGGTTGTGTTTTCTACTTTGGTCAAATTAGGTTTGTGGCAGCAACAGCGAGGTAACGACAAATCACATATGGAGTCGATGTTGGCTCAGCGAAGCAAGCAGCCTCCGATTTCTTTGAGCTCTGTCCATTTTTCAAACACGCCTCAATCGAACAGTAATTATCTTGATTGGATAGGTGTCACCGTCTTTGCTGAGGTCACACCTCTGCCAGAGCTTTTTTATTTGGATAATCAGACCTTTGAAGGACAAGTTGGTTATTTGGTGTTTCAGCTTATTATCGATGACCAGTCACGCTTTTTGCTTCTTGAACTGGGTTTCGTTAAAGGAATGGAGCAAAGACAGTCATTGCCTGTTGTTGAGCCTTTAACCCAACCTCTGATGATAACCGGGCGTTTATATCAAAAGATGGACAGCCCTTTAGGTAATGAGCTCTACCCTGAAGATTTTACCTCTTCGATTTCTACCAGATTTCGAATTCAGAACTTAAATATAGGTTCATTGGCAGAGCTTACTGGTAAGCCCCTACAAGCATGGGCGTTGCAGCCTATCGATTCAACAACGCCTTATGCTCACCCTTGGAAACCATTGTCTATGAACTCGAGCAAACACTATGGGTACGCTTTTCAGTGGTTCTCCATGGCATTGGTATTTGCCTTCGTAGTAGGTATTGCCGTGTATCGATGGGCCAGAAAAACTCATTCAACAAGACATTAGGAGCGTTTATGAGCACAGGGATGACGACACATTCGCTTAAGCCCAAAGCCGTGTTAAAAGGACGACTTACGCTATTGGCGTTGATTCTGTTTTTTGCGTTGCCGTTTATCGTCGCGAAGGCGATTCTGAGTAACCATTGGTATGAGTCTGGCGTGACCAATCATGGTCGGTTGTTGGAGCCTCGAGTAACGTTTGAGTCACTGGGAATGGTGAACCCTCTTCAAGGAGAGAGTTGGCAGCTTGGTTTTATGCTTCCTGCTACATGTGATGATGCATGCTTAAATCGCTTATACGTCATGGGACAAACATACTTAGCGCTAGGAAAGTATAAAGAGCGCGTGACACCTGTTGTTTATGTACAGACCGGACAAGTACTGCCTGAACTACCGGATTCGGTGACCGTGTTGACCGTTAACGATGCTTTCTCGGCTTTAGTGCCATCACAAGGGTATGTCATTACCGACACGTTAGGTCAAGTCGTGATGTTTTTTGAACCCACAACCAAGGAACAACAAATCGCCCATAGCAAGGGGTTGTTATCCGATCTAAGAAAGTTACTCAAGTTATCGCGAGTAGGGTAGAAGCGAAAGGTTGAGCACACCAGTTTTGAAGGCATAAGGAGTTGCAATGAGACTGATAGATTTGGTGAAAGGGGCGTTAGTTCTGACCGTTGTTGTCATCGCAATGGGGGCCTATACACGCCTTGCTGATGCTGGTTTAGGTTGTCCGGACTGGCCAGGTTGTTATGGCCATCTTACGGTTCCGAGCAATAACGTTGATGTTGCCGTTGCTAATACTCTTTTTCCCGAGCGAGCGGTGGAGCCTCATAAAGCTTGGCTAGAAATGATACACCGTTATTTGGCAGGATCTCTGGGTCTGGTTGTGTTCGCGATGACCTACCTGGCATTAAGATATGAGCGTACACGACTAGGAGTGGCTTTGCCGTTGTCGTTATCTTTAGTGATTGTCTTCCAGGCTGCATTGGGGATGTGGACGGTGACGCTTAAGTTGATGCCAATTGTAGTCATGGGTCACCTGATAGGCGGCTTTACGATGTTTTCTTTACTATTTTTCACATATTTAAAACTACGTCCGAACGTGATAGCGACGCGGCAGGATAATAAAGCGAAATCTAAATCTGCGGTAAGTGCGACCTTTCAGCCAACAGTGGTTGAAGCTAATATCGTGACTGGTGAGCCAAAGATAATTGGTCGTCGACTCAAAATATTGGCTGGCTTGGCTCTTACCGCAACCATCTTACAAATAATACTCGGCGGTTGGGTATCTTCAAATTACGCTGCTGTGGTGTGTACCGCTTTGCCGATTTGTGAAGGCGAATGGGTGCGCTATCTCGACTTTAAAACCGCTTTCACTCCGGTTCATTCTGGCTTTGATAATTACGAATTTGGCGTACTTGACTATGCTGCACGAATGACCATCCATGTGAGTCATCGTTTTGGTGCGATTGTGGTGACTTTGCTCGTTGGGATATTAGGCCTGAGCTTGCTAAAACATAAGCAACGCGTGGTACGCAACGTCGCAGTACTGTTATTAGGACTGTTAGCGATTCAACTTGCACTTGGGGTGAGCAATGTGGTGTTCCATTTACCTTTGCCAATAGCTGTTATGCATAATCTGGGCGCTGCGCTACTTCTATTAAGCCTAATTCAAGCTAACTATATTATGTGGAATATACGGTACGCTCAATCAGAAAAGCCGACACTGACAGTTATTGAGTCGGAGAATAAAGTTGAGAGACTGAAAGCATCTGGAGACAAGGAGAGTTCTCTATGAATAAACTGACAATGGCGGCGACAAGTCGTGTGGATTCCGTCGTTAAACCAAGACTCAACTGGCGTGTGTATTTAACATTGACCAAACCGAAAGTGGTCGCATTAATGATCTTAACAGCGTTGGTTGGGATGTGTTTGGCGATACCGGGAGCCTTGCCTGTTCAGGCGACCGTGCTGGGATTGTGGGGTATAGCTTTAATGGCTGGGTCTGCAGCAGCTTTCAACCATCTAATTGACCGTCGAATTGATGCTGTCATGACTAGAACCCATAAACGTCCGTTGCCATCAGGAGACTTGAGTGTTGGTAAAGTCTTTACTTTTGCACTGAGTATTGGCGTATTAGGTTTTGCAATATTAGCTTTGGGGGTGAACTGGTTAACAGCTTGGCTTACATTCGCTAGCTTGCTTGGCTACGCTGTTGTGTACACCTTGTATTTAAAGCGAGCGACGCCACAGAATATTGTTATCGCAGGTATTGCTGGTGCGATGCCGCCGTTGTTAGGTTGGACCGCGGTCACAGGGGAGCTGCACGCTAATGCTTGGTTACTGGTAATGATTATCTTCATATGGACGCCACCTCATTTTTGGGCATTGGCGATTCATAGAAAAGATGATTACGCGAAAGCCGATATTCCTATGCTTCCGGTGACTCACGGGATTGAATACACTAAGACTTCTATTTTGCTTTATACCATTTTGTTGGCATTGGTGTGCTTATTACCCGCCTTGGTCGGAATGACTGGATTGGTGTATTTGGCTGGTTCGACCTTCTTGAGTGCGGGTTTCATCTATTACGCTTGGAAATTAAAGTATGCGGCAACAGAAAAGACAGCAATGGATACTTTTAAATTCTCCATTATGCATTTGATGATTTTATTTGTAGTGTTGCTGGTGGACCACTACCTACCAATTTAATTCTTCAATAATAAAAAAACAGCCATCACAATGTGATGGCTGATAGGGCGTTTGGATTTAAACTAGCTGCCAGGAAAGATCTTCGGTCATGTTAATCCATCCCATCTAACAAAAGTGCAGTTTAGAATTAGAACGTGACGATAGCGCCAACACGTCCTGCTGTATCTTTGTCGCCTTTAAGGTCTTGTGAGATACCTGCGTAAGTCGTGAAGTAATTAGTAAATTTGTAGTGTACGCTTGCCGCGATGTTTTGATCTGTTTCGTCAGCGATATCGAACTTAACTTGTTGGAACGCAGCTGCAAGACGAATACGGTCTGTTAGGTCGTATTTAGATGCTACTTCAAAACCTTTATAGTCTTGGTCTAGCAGTTTACCTTGAGTATATAAACCACCAAGATATAGGTCATTTAGCTGATAACCCGCACCAACTAGAACGTTTTGGCTTGTTGCATCTGGTGAAATTTGTAAATTACTAGTATTCTTCGTCACGCTGACGTTTTCGTCTTTTTGGTAAGCGTAACCAGCACCAAAGCTCAAGTCTCCTAACTGGTACTGTGCCGCGACGCCATAACCTTGGTCTACTGTACCTGATAGTTCATTGCCGTATTTCTTGAATGAATCAGCGCTGCCGCCGCCACTAGCGTTAGCTTTAACTTTAAGATCCCCGAATGTACCGATATACAACAGTTGGTTTGTCGTACGGTCAGCAGTAGCTGTTTTGTTACCCGCTTCGCCGCCGAACGCATCAAGAATATCAGTGTAGTCAGTAATGATACCTAAAGAACCATCCGTTTTACCATATTGGAGTTCGTTGTTCTCGCCAGCAATGCCAACATATAGGTAGCGGTTATCATACCCGTCGCCGCTTGCCTTACCGTCGGTCATACTTCCTCGGTTGAACTCTTCTTCAAAGAAACCTTTAGCTTGAACGCCGTCGGCAATTTCTGTTGTTGCTAGAACATTCACACGCGCACGGCTAGTGTCGGTAACCGCTCTACCATTGCTACTGTTGTCAAAATCAGCACGCGCTTCAGCTCGACCGCCCACTGCTAGGTTCAGATTATCACCTTTATATACGTCAGCTGCATTCGCTGCCGTTGCTGATAAACCTGCAATAATAGCCGCTGTTAAAAGAGAAACTTTCTTCATGTTAAATCCCTATTTAGTCTCTAATAAGTTTTATTATTAATACGCTCTTGGCTCGTCGTATCTATAAATAGGCTAAATGATTATTAACAAAGCTATAAGTGCAGACAAATGGAATTAAAGTTTCAGTAAATGGCTAATAGAATATATTTCCGACGATGATCTTTATGGATAAATTAATTTATATTTAAAAATAGACTATGAGTTACGGTATGTCGGTACTTGTGAGGGTGTTATGTAAGTTCGGGTAATGTTATGTATTAAATGTAATATTATGTCGGATTATAAAGGCGCTAGGTTTATATAAAACTGTGTGGTTAGATAATAATGTTTATATCTAAAAGTATGACGTGGTTAAAATAATTGGCGGTTACTAATAATGTGAGTGTGGATAAGAAATGACCATAACATACTATTACGGCCATAATTTGAATGTTCTGTCAGAAAGTAGTGCTTAGGTTTGCGCAGTGTTAGCGCTGGGTTACTTCTAGCTTTTTGAACAATAGCGATAATGAAAAGCAGAGCAAAAAGTAGCACAGACCCACGATTAACCAGATCTCAAATATCAATCCAGATGAATTTGCGATTTCAGTGCCAACAAATGTCATCTCTTGTATCGAGATCAGTGAAACAATCGAGGTGTCTTTGACTAAGGATATGGTTTGACCGGCTAAAGCGGGGCTTATAGTAGTAAGCACTTGAGGGGCAATAACATCACGATATTGATGCCATGTAGACAAACCTAATGATTGGCCAGCTTCCCACTGACCTTTTGGTATAGCGTTAAGCCCTGCTCTGACAATTTCAGCGACATAGGCTGAGGAAAGCAGACCTATGCATATTACGCCGGATAGTAAGTTCTCCCATAGTGATTGGGGGCCGAATAAGAAGGATTGCCAGCCACTGATTTCACTACTGCTACCACGAAGTAATTCAGATAACCCCAGTAATGGAATTAGCTGATTGGAAATGAAGAAATAGAAAATAAATATGAATACGAGTGGTGGAATATTCCTTACTAGCTGAATAAAGATATTTGCCGGAACCCGCAAAAACACCATATTTGAGTGCTTCGCTAGTCCAAGTAGAGTGCCTAGGGAAAGCGCCAACAGCATACCCCAAATACTAAGGCGTAATGTCGAGATAGCGCCTTGAACGAAGTAGGGCAGTCCACCATTGCTAGTGGGAGTAAACACCAACTCAAAAGCCTGAGACCATCGCCAATGGTAATTAATACCAATGGAAGAGCGATAGCCGAACCACGCTAGTAGTACAACCAGCACGGTAATAAGAACAAGATCCAAAGTGGATAAGCGCCACTTCTTTTTCATTGCACTATCGCAATATTTACGGCCTGTTGAGTCGGTGTTCATCATAATATTTACTGTCCGCCAGCGATTTGATCTTGCCAATCAAGAGTAGAGAACCAGTATTCATAGCGATCTTTTAGCCAACCATCATCGGTACGAGCCTGAATCCACTGATCAAAGAATGCTTTTTTGTCCTCTTCACCCAAGCGCACTGCAAATGCTTCGTTACCTTTTGATAAACGCTCACTAAACGGAATAAACAGGGCATTGGCGTGTTTAATTGCTTCATGCTCTGGCTTAGGGCTAGATGCGATCACTGCATGCGCGTTACCGTTAAGTACTTCTTGAAACGCTTGGGCGTCATCGTCAAATTGTAAGACTTTGGCTTTAGGGAAGGTTTCACGAGCAACTTGAACCGTATAGGCGCCTCGTCTTGCTGCGATCTTAACTCGACGAGAATCGAAGTCTTCAATGGTCGAGAAGCCTTCTGCAAGTTTCTTACTCGCGGCAATTTGAACCCCTGAATGAGAGTAAGGTGTAGTGAAGAGAACACTCTTAGAACGCTCTGGTGTGATCGACATACCTCCGATGATCACATCAAATTTTTGCGCCAATAGAGCCGGAATAATACCGTCCCAGGCAGTGGGAACAAATTCTACTTTCCAGCCTGAGTCCTCTGCGAGGCGTTTAGCAACATCGATTTCAAAACCAATTAAATCACCTTGTTTGTCACGCATAGCCCATGGAACAAAGGTGGACATACCAACGCGTAACGTGCCTCGTTCATTGATCTTGTCCAGGTTTGGAGTGTCACTGGCAGCGACACCTAGAGACACCGCCATACCGATAGCAGCGGTAGTGATGGCTCTAATTATGTTTTTGAGTTTTCCTTGCATAGTCTGACTCCTTGATTGCGATTTAAGTTAAATCGATTGCGATTGGTTTAAGCGATGCTCCAACCAAGCGGATAAAGCGGATAACGTAAGTGTTAGTACTAAATAAATAGCGGCCACGGTAAACCAAATTTCAAAAGGCATGGCCGTTTCTGAAACGATGTTGCGACCCTCTGTGGTTAAATCGAAAATAGCCATAACGCTGACGATGGATGAGTTTTTTATTAGCGATACGATTTCATTGGTGAGTGGAGGGACAGTGCGTCTCACGACTTGAGGCAGTATCACATCGTAATAGGTGTAGAATCGCGACAAACCTACTGAACGGCAGGCTTCAAATTGCCCTTTAGGGATGCTGTTTAAGCCTGCTCGCAATATCTCAGCTGTATAAGCACCTTGAAATAAAGCCAGCGCGAACACGGCAGTAGAAAAACGATCAAGACCTATAATTGGACCAAACACAAAGTAAAGCAGGTAGATTTGAACAAGTAGTGGTGTATTTCGAATCCCTTCGACATAACAATGAGCTATGCCACGACCAACGACTGAGTTTGATGTTTTAAGTAAGGCAGTAATGAGTCCAAACAACAAGGTGAAAACGAGCGCTAGTCCACTGATTTTGAGTGTTACGACAAGTCCTTCAAGCAGCTCAGCGGGCCACCACTGTCCATCTTCATAAAAGGCGAGGTAATCGGGTACGCGTTCCCACTGCCAGCGATAGCCCATCGCTTGGGCTCCGCTATCGAGCAGCCAAACAAGCGCGACAGTGACTAATGCGATCTGTATCAATGCCGATAGAACTGGCTTAATAATCTTTAATATCATCAGTGATTTAAGATCTTATCTAAGAAGGCTTTTGTTCTAGGGTGTTGCGGATTATCAAAAATCTGGCTCGGCGGAGCGGATTCTAGAATTTGTCCTTCATCCATAAAGATTACTCTGTCTGCCACACGTTTTGCGAAGCCCATTTCATGAGTAACACAGAGCATGGTCATCCCTTCTTCTGCCAACTCAACCATCACATTGAGCACTTCACTGATCATCTCAGGATCGAGCGCTGAAGTCGGTTCATCGAACAGCAATATGTCAGGCTTCATACAAAGAGAGCGCGCTATTGCTACCCTTTGCTGCTGACCACCAGACAGTTGAGAAGGGTACTTGTTCGCTTGCTCGGCGATTTTCACGCGCTCAAGCATTTCGAGTGCACGAGATGTGGCCTCTTTTTTAGATAGCTTGAGTGTGCGAATAGGCGATAGAGTGAGATTTTCTAACACAGTAAGGTGTGGAAATAAATTGAAGTGCTGGAATACCATACCAACTTGTCCGGGCTTTATTCCACTAGAGTTGATACCTTGCCCCAATACTTGGATGTCACCATTATTGTATTGCTCTAATCCGTTAATGCAGCGGATTAATGTGGACTTTCCTGAGCCTGAAGGGCCGCAGATTACGACAATTTCACCTTGGAGGACTTCGAGGTTAATTGCTGAGAGAGCTTGGAATTCTCCAAACCATTTATCGACGTTGTTAAAGCTGACAGCGTTCACTTGGAACCCATTGTTTTTGTTATATGCGTCTACATTAGCAATATCGTTAAGCTATAACAAGCGCTTGAGAAGTTAGTTGAATAATAAGTGTGTCAGAAGTGATGTCACACTTCTGACACCAGAAGATTTAATGGTCTACTTGTCGAGGGAGCTCAGATAAAAACGCTTGAAAGCTGCTTTCTCGTACTTTATCCAGAACAAAGCGAAGCTCTTCGATAAGGTCAGCCTTTGCCCAATCTACACGGATGTCGATCGGTGCGAGATGCGCGAATTCAATACGCAATGAAGCAGAAACTGTACCTCGTTTGTCTCCGCCCGCTGATAAGGCCGCTTCTAAAGCGCTAATAAGCGCATCGGGCAAAGTTGCTTCATAGTCTGGTTTATATTGAGGGGCCTCAATGTGCTCCAATACCGCTTGGGAGTTTATGGCCGTTTGTTCAATAAACACTCGACTGAACTGCTCTAAGACTTGATGTCCCTCTAACATATTGCCTGCCACTGCAATAGTTGGATAGCTAAGGTGACCAATGTAAGCAATATTGTCGCTGCCATCTAACGCAGCGGATGCTCCGTTTTGGTCCATAACAAGACATTGTCGTTGACTATGCCCTGAGTCTAACGCAGTCAGTTCGTTGATAATATCTCTGGCGGAAGTACCTTGCTGTAATTTGTTTTTGGCAAAGTCTGCATACCAAGGATTGGTAAATAACCCTTGGGTAGCACATGCACCAACGGAGCGCCAAGAATGATTGACATATCCGCCAACGCAAGGACCTCCTGTCGCAGTAATGGACGCTGAGGTTCCGGTTAATGGATTAAAATGTAATAGAGATATTGTCATAGTCTTCTGGAAATGGGAGGCGCAGTGCCTCCACTTATAATTGAAGTTAGTAGCCGATTAATTGGCCAATGAATAGTGCGACCCAGCTTAGTCCGTATACCATAAGCATGAATGGCATAATGGCTTTAAGCCATTGCTCGTAAGAAACTCGTCCCAATGCCAGCATAGCTAAAGTACCGCCCGATGTTGGAACAATTAGGTTGGTTAAACCATCGCCAACTTGGAATGCAGTAATCATCAGCTGACGACTCATTCCTACTAAATCAGCAACAGGAATTAGAATCGGCATAGTTACCATTGCTTGCCCTGAACCTGATGGAACAAACAAGTTGATAATACCTTGCACGACACTGGCTACGATCGCAGAGATCGCAATTGGCATATCTTGGATTAGAGAGCTAAGTGCATTAACGATGGTGTCGATGATCTGTGCTTGATCTAGAATCACCTGAATGGATGCCGCGACACCGATTACCAAGGCACCTGCGGTTACACCTGATGCACCAACCATCATTTCCTTGACGATTTGGTTAGCATTCATTTTGTTGATGATACCGATAACAATCGCCATGAGCAGGAATAAACCTGCAATCTCATTGATGTACCAACCATTGGCGAAAACACCGTAAAGCATCACACCAAGGCCTGCAACAAAAGCAGCAAGCGTGAGCTTGTTCTCCCGATTCATCGAGTATTCGCTAAGATCTTTCTTAAGGCCGGCGGAGTCATCTTGTTCTACAAAGTCCATTTTGGTGACTTTCTTGCAGATAAAGAGTGAAAGAAGAGCCAGCGAGGCGATAACAAGAGCGGTACGCAGGCCAGCGCCAGAGAAAGTAGGCAGTTCTGCAATACCTTGAGCAACACCTACGGTATATGGGTTAATAGGTGACAAAGCAAAACCGACACCGATACCACCCACTGCCATTACGGTACCTACTAGGCTTGAATAACCGACCGCCGCGGAAATCAAAACAGCGACTGGGACCAACGCAATGTTATTTTCAAAACCAACCGCAACACCGAAGAAACCATAAATAAACGTACCAATAGTGATTATTAGGTTACGGTTTTCTACTCCTACGCGATTTACTGCGACACCAATAGCATTTTCTAATGCTCCGGAACGTTGCAGAATATGGAACAACCCACCAGCGATAAACACAATGAACAGGTAAGGTGCTGCACTAATCAAACCTTTCGGAATGGCGACGAAAATATCAAAGAAATGCACCGATGGTGCATCTTGAAGATACGTAAACGACTCAGGAACTACCGTTGTTTTTCCATCAACAACGGCCCTTTCAAATACGCCTGCTGGAACGATAAATGTGAGCAAGTAAGTTGCCACCAAAATGCCAAAAATTAAGACCATAGGGTCTGGCATTGACTTGTACCAGGGGCGTTTCGATGTTGTGTCAATCTGATTGGTCATTTCCATGTCCAATATTCTCCATAGTTTGATTCTAGGTTGATTCTTTACGTTTTTATATCGCTAGGCAGAATTCTTTTAGTACTTGTAAAGATGCTTGTAAGTCTTCCTGAGTAATCGCTTCGTCAGGATGATGACTTACGCCATCAGTGCATCGCATGAACAGCATTGCGATGTCGGTTAGAGAGCTGACCGCGAGGCCATCGTGACCAGCTCCACTGAATAAGGTTTTCGGTTTAATACCACAGGTTTCGATAGCTTGAGTTAGCTTATCTGACAGGGCCTTTGAACATTGAACGGCTTGTTGCTCATAGGTCTGCGTATGGTCGTAACTGAGATTGAGTGCATGAAGTTGTTGCTGAATAGACGTTAAAAATGTCGCTCTTGCTTTACGGCGCTTCTCATCAATAGGAGAGCGAAGTTCAACGGTAATATGCGTTTTCTGTGGGATGACGTTCACGCCGTTAGGGTAGTTTTCTATTTTTCCTATCACGCCAACGAGATCTCTATCACTTTTACACAGGGCGTCAAAAGTGCTGATTACACTTGCTGCGCCGACAAGAGAGTCTTGGCGGTTGTGCATTGGAACAGTACCAGCATGTCCCGCTTTGCCATGAATGGTTATGGTATGTCTTTCTATCCCAGTGATAGCGGATACAACACCGACTGGCAGTTGTTCGGCTTCAAGCTGTGGGCCTTGTTCTATGTGCAGCTCAACAAAACCAATGACTTCTTCTGCGTCGTAGGCATCATTTTCTATTTGCTGTGTCTCACAACCAAAGTCGTGAAGTGCGTCTTGCAGCGATACCCCTTGTGGATCCTTAGCGTCGAGCATTGCAGGGTCGAAAATACCGGAAATGGCTTTCGAGCCGAGTAGTGTTGATTGAAAGCGAGTGCCTTCTTCATCACTAAAGGCGATGACATCAATGTTGTACGGAAGTTGAATATCTTGCTGGTTCAGGTGGTGAACGAGAGCGAGTGGGGCAACGACTCCCAAAATTCCATCGTACTTACCACCATTAGGAACGGTGTCTTGATGTGAACCAAAGATGAGAGTCTTTGCGTTTGATTCCGCGCTGGCGTATCGGCCAATTAGGTTGGCGGCATTGTCCATTCTCACTGACATGCCTGACTCCATCATGTATTGCTTAAGTAGATTGATGGCCTCTTTATGTTCTTTTGTGGCACAAAGACGGGTTACGCCTTCTACATCAGGGTTGGTTGTCTCAGAACATTTTGCTAGTTGCTCAAGCCAATCCCAAGCTAGTGATGAAGTGGATGCAATGGTCATATTTATTCTCGTTTTTGATGCTGCGCTTACTTATTTATCATGATAAATTGGCAAAATACACTATTTATCATGATAAATGCAATCGATGTCGTCGCTTTTGTGAGTATGATTTGTAACGATATTGAGAGCTGATAACCTTGTGTTTTAAGGTAACTGCTTCACCCGACAGGGAGTTTCAGTTACCGTAGACATTGAAATCGAGTAAAAATAGAGGTGTCTTTTGACCGTCAAAAAACGACGAACCGAAAACGTAGCGTCAGCGATTAAAAAATGGATTGTGGAACAGAAGCTTCAGC
This sequence comes from Vibrio mediterranei, assembly GCF_013364395.1. Lineage (NCBI taxonomy): Bacteria > Pseudomonadati > Pseudomonadota > Gammaproteobacteria > Vibrionales > Vibrionaceae > Vibrio > Vibrio mediterranei. Next base: position 463,618 of record NZ_JABXGK010000008.1, read on the forward strand.
CAGGAGATAGACTTCCTAATGAAGTGGAAGTGATGGAAATGTTTGACGCCTCAAAAAGCACAGTGCGCGAATCGATGCGACTATTAGACGCTCAGGGGCTATTGCAGACAAAAACGGGTCCCAAAGGTGGTGTCTTCGTTTCCGAAGTCTCTGAAGAAAAAGCGCAAATGTTGCTGAGTAATTATCTATTCTTCAAGGAGACTTCAATTGAAGATTTGTATCAGCTACGTCTCGCATTAGAGCCCCAACTTGCCGCCAGTTTAGCGGGTAAACTAACGTCGAATCAGCTCAAAGAGCTAAAGGACCAAACCAAATTGTATGCTGAGCCTCCTCGTGATATTTATGAAGAGCGAGAGCATCACTTAGCGTCGATTGAATTCCATCGTATTTTGGCAAGTTTTTCCTCCAATGAGTTACTAAAACTGGTTATCCGTTTTACTGCTCAAATGTTGTCAGATATGACAATCTACAAGAAGCTATATGAGCCAGAAAATTACGATCTCTGGCGCACAGGTATAGATAGCCAACTTTCATTAATTGAGGCATTGAGAGTTGGTGATTCTGAAATGGCGTATAAAGTCATGCAGAAACATATGAAAACCGCGTTGAAACTAATGAAACTTCAAGAAGTTGAAATGGAGAATCGTTTTCTTGATGTAATTTAGGTCATAATGACTCAGGTGTGTTTTAATGTTGTGATTGTGGTCTAGGTCTAAATGACTGTTTTAATTGTGATTTTTGTGTTAAAAGTCTTTAATTACAATAAGATAAAAATTGGCACACGTTATGCTATAGAGACTTCAGGAATAATCAGCTTTGGCAAAGTACCAAGGCACGAATTAAAATACTGGAGTCCTCATTATGTTCTGTATTCAATGCGAACAAACTATTCAAACCCCTGTTGCTAAAGGGTGTTCTTATACTCAAGGTATGTGTGGCAAAACGTCTGAAGTTTCTGACCTACAAGACGTATTAGTGTATACCCTTCAAGGGGTTTCATTCTGGGCCGATCAGGGTCGTAAATTTGGTATCGTAGACCAAGAAATCGACCAATGGGCGCCTAGAGCATTCTTTTCTACGCTAACTAACGTTAACTTCGACCCTGAACGCATCATCGAGCTCGCCAATCTGGCTGCAACATATAAAGCGCGTCTTCAAGAACAAGTTCAAGCTGCCTCTCTAGTACAAGGTATCGCGATTGATGAACTTTCTCCTGCGGCTCAGTTTGACTTACCAACTACAAAACAAGCGCTATTAGAATTTGCTCCGACTGCAGCGGTAAACCGTGGTCACGATAGTTTACATGAAGACGTGATTGGCCTTCGTTTACTCTGTCTCTACGGCCTTAAAGGTGCAGCCGCCTACCTTGAGCATGCTCGTGTGCTCTCTCAAAAAGATGAAGCGGTCTATGGTGAGTATCACCAAATTATGGCTTGGTTAGGTACTGACCCTGTCGATTTGGAGCCATTACTGAATACCTCGATGCAAATTGGTCTTATGAATTACAAGATCATGGAAATGCTAGATAAAGGTGAAACGGAAACCTTCGGTCACCCTGAGCCGACTCAAGTTAACGTTAAAACGGTAAAAGGCCACTGCATTCTAGTGTCTGGTCACGACCTTCATGACTTAGAGAAAATCCTTCAACAAACAGAAGGAAAAGGCATTAACGTCTACACTAATGGTGAGATGCTCCCAGCTCACGCTTATCCAGAGCTTAAGAAGTACCCTCATTTAGTCGGTAACTATGGCAGCGCATGGCAGAACCAGCAAAAAGAGTTTGCCAACTTCCCTGGTGCGATTGTAATGACGTCTAACTGCCTGTTGAATCCTAATGTCGGTCAATACGCGGACCGTCTGTTCACGCGCAGCATTGTAGGTTGGCCAGGTGTGGCACACATTGAAGGGGACGATTTCAGTCAAGTGATTGAATGTGCACTTGCACAAGACGGCTTCCAGCACGACGAAATTGAACACATGATCACGGTTGGGTTTGGTCGCAATGCGCTAATGCAAGCAGCACCAGCAGTCGTCGAACAGGTGAAAGCGGGCGCAATCAAGCATTTCTTCTTGGTTGGTGGTTGTGATGGCGACAAGGCAGAGCGCAGTTACTACAGCGATTTTACAGCTCAAGCTCCGGAAGATAGTGTTATTCTGACCCTGGCGTGTGGCAAGTTCCGCTTCAACAAAAACCAGTTTGGTGACATCAATGGTATTCCTCGCCTATTGGATGTGGGTCAGTGCAATGACGCTTACTCTGCTATCCAATTGGCATTAGCGCTTGCTGATGAGTTTGATTGTGGCATTAACGAATTGCCACTGACTCTCGTCCTATCTTGGTTTGAGCAAAAAGCGATTGTCATTTTGCTGACACTCTTTGCTTTAGGCGTTAAAGGCATCTATACCGGCCCAACGGCTCCTGCATTCCTTACAGATAACCTGCTTAGCATCCTACAAGAGAAGTTTGATATGCGCGGTATTTCTACCGTAGAAAACGACTTAAAGACGATTTTGGCAGCGTAAAAAAGTACTAGAAATGGCGTTTAAGACGCCATTTCTTACTCAGAGGAATGATGTAATGGCATGGTCCCAATCAGATACGATAGAGCTGACATGTACTAATAAGTGGTTTGAAACACCAGATTCGGTATCGTTTGAACTTGCTTCAAAGTCCGGCGAGACTGAATTTCAATTCAAACCGGGTCAATTCTCATCGCTTGGCTTCGATATTGACGGCAGTAGAGCGTATCGAGCTTATTCAATTAGTTCAGTACCGGGGAGTAAAACGCTTAAATTCACGGTGAAGCGCGTCGCGGGCGGTTTGGTGTCAAACCATATTGTTGAGCAGCTTGAAGTTGGTGCTCAGGTAGAAGCGTTAGCACCGCTTGGTCATTTCAATAATATTGACTGTCAGCCCAAAAACAAAGTCCTAATGATCAGCGCGGGATGTGGTATCACACCTGTCATGTCCATGGTCGATCAATGGCTTGTGGACGGTGCAGATGTCAATATCGAATTTCTCCATCTTGCGAAGAGCAAACAAGATGCAATTTACTTTGATAGGTTGGTTGAGCTTAACCAAACGGTCGATAACTTCGCACTAAAAATGTTGCTTGAGGACAATTCTGGCACAGATTTTCCGCAAGGTTTGATAAATCTTGAATGGCTAACGTCGTTAATTCCTGACTTTCATGAACGCACCGTTTATTTGTGTGGTCCAACGGGCTTTATGGAGGTAGTCAAATCTTCCCTAGAGCAAGCCAACTTTGATATGTCGGAGTTCCATCAAGAAAGTTTTACGCCGACTGATGTTACGGTAGACATGGAAGAGGGCGTTGTAAAAGTAGCGGTGCCTGACTTTGGCGTTGAGCTTGATGCTGATAAGGGAACCTTGTTAATTGATGCCTTAGAGAAGGGAGGCGTGCCGGTTATTGCAGCTTGCCGCAGTGGTATTTGTGGTTCATGCAAATGTAAGGTGAAAGTTGGCCAAGTAGACTCTACCAGCTATGAAACGTTGACTGAAGAAGAGAAAGCTAATGGATTTGTGCTGGCTTGTTCCAGTACCATTAAATCGGATGTAGAAGTGAGCTTGAACTGACGGATTGTTGATAATTTGCACTGTTTTGGGAGGGCGTATCGACTAGTTCGAGCGCCCTTTTTTTTACGGGGTTTTATATCAATTCTAGGTGTGACTTTTTGAGCAAGACGAACAAGATTGTGCTTGCTTGATCAACTGCTGGAAGTGAACATCATCAAATGACTTTGAAGTGGGCTCAAAGTGAGATTGAGGACAAGGGTTGGTCACATAATGACTGGGACTCAATAAGGCATAGGCAGCGAGTATGGCGATAGCAAGAGCGAAAAGACGTTTCATGGTAAATCAATATGAAATAAGTGATGAGTTACCATAACGAATGGCTGTTAGAACGTCGTTTCTAAGAGTATTAATAATGATTAATACTATCCTCAGTGCTATTCCATCATACGCGGAAAGAAAATACGGGTTAGAATAACTACCACAGTGATAATCAGATACATCATATAGAGCGAATGCAGGCGGTTACTCGGATATCTGTGAACGTAAATCAGTCGAATATAGAAAATACAAACGGCTGCAATGAGCAGCAAGATAACCTCTATCAAGTTTCCCAAGCTCTGTGCACCTACGCCAAACACTGCCAGTACAGACCAAGCAGCGAAGACCATTAGAGGCAAAAACGCATCTCCCCAACTCAACGCCCCTTTGCGGTAGGCGTGAACACCCCCCGGAAAGGCGACTAAGTAGTACGCGCTTAGACAAAAGCAGAAAAAAACGACCAACACGGCTCCTCCAATTCATTGATAAATAAATTATTGCACAGGCGTATAGTTATATCTGTGGAGAAGTGTCATAGGTTTGTATGGAAGCAAGGGGAAGGAGTGCGAGAAACAAAAGCGGTGAGTACAATTCGCGTTGTATTTGCTCTATTGACTCACCAAGAACGGTTAGACTAATGCGCTCAGAGATTCTAGTGCAGATGCACGGCTTTCTGCGGCAGGTTCATCACCCATGTTTAGCGCTTCGGCATAAATGAATTCCACATCCGTCATACCAAGGAAGCCTAAAATCGTAGCAAGATAATCATTCATACTGTTGCGAGGTGTATCTTTGTGAATGCCACCACGAGTAGTCAATACCACCACTTCTTTCCCTTGGATAAGACCAACAGGTCCGGTGTCAGTGTAGGTGAACGTTACGCCAGCACGGGCGATAAGATCAAAATAGTTCTTAAGCTGGGTTGGAATCATGAAGTTGTACATCGGTGCCGCAATAATCACTTTGTCTGCGCTCTTGAGTTCCTCAATGAGGTGGTCTGAAAGTTTGACAACCTCCTGAAGTTCTGGCGTTAAGTCTTCGCCATTGCTGCGAAGAGCTGTTGCCACTTCCATGTTCAATACTGGTACTGGATTAGTGGCTAGGTCACGAATGATCACTTCGGATTTACCTTCAATAACTTGATCAATGATCTGATTTGATTGAGAGTAATCACCTAGAATGCTGGACTTTAGAACAAGAGTTTTCGACATATCGTTATCCTTTTATGGGGAAGTCACTTTCGCTTCCTAAACAATGCGTCCAGTTTAATCAGACGAAGCGTGTCTGAAAAGTCACTAAATTTGAGAGAGAAGTTCGAAATAACTGAACAAGAAATTAACCACAATTAAAGTGGATCTATTTATGCAGGACAATAAGGAATATTTGGATTTTTCATTACTTATTGGAGTTTAATTATGCCTAAATGGATAACATTGTTGATGGTGTTCGGGTTTATTGCCTTGGTTTTCTTGAGCATCATGGCTTATTTTTTCGGGATGCAACTCATTGTTTACACAGCATCTGAATGGAAAAACAGTTGGTTAGTTATTGCTGGTCAACTCGTTTGGTTCTTCTTCTGTTTGTCTTTGGCCATCGGCGTACTAGATAGGACTCTGAAAAAAACAAAGATGCACTTTACTCGCGCATCTTGAACCAAAATGGAGCTTGCTTTCTTTTTATTGATATAGAGCAGGGTAGTGCTTACGATTTTTCCATTGCTTTACCCTTCCTCGTTCGACTGAGCCAAACGCATTTTGATATAGTCCAAAAATAGTTTGGTTCTCGTATGCTCATAATCCAGTTTAGGGTAATAGGCGTAGACGGTAGAATCCAAAGCTTGGATCTCGGGCAGAACTCTAACTAAAGCGCCAGACTTGACGTCTTCTTTGATCATAACGTCGTTACTGATTAATACCCCCATCCCATTTTTAGCGGCATAAAACAATGCTTCTGGGTTAGTGGTCGCAAAGTTTCCTGACAGCATGACACGTTGTGTTTTGGATATCTTGTATTCTCGTTGTGGACGCTCACCCCAAATAAGGATGTTATGTTGCTTGAGCTCGTCAATAGATTGAGGAGCGCCAAACTCTCTGATGTAGGAAGGCGCAGCATAAAAGCCGATTCGCTGCTCAAATAATGAAGTTTGTCTCATACTAAGACTATTGAGTGTTTCGAGCTCGCGACTAATAAATACATCTAGGTTGGTATCTGGAAGCTGACCGGGAATTGTAGTGGTCAGCTGAATTCGAATGTCAGGATATTGCGTCAGAAATTCGTTTAAATACTGAACCAGAAATTTGGAGCCGACGGCGATGGTTGCGCCTATTTTTAACAATCCTGCCGGTGTTTCATTGACCGAGCGAGTCTCGTCAATGATGGACTGAAACCTATCAAGAGAATCTTTTGAGCGTTGATAGAAAAGCGCACCTGCTTCTGTTTGGGTGACAGAGCGAGTGGTTCTTTTTAGAAGTTGGACACCGATACGTTCTTCAAGCCAGTGGACGCGTTTGCTGATGGCTGAACTAGTAGTATTAAGTCTTCGGGCTGCACCATTGAAGCTGCCTTCCTCGACAACACGAATGTAAGTATTAATACACGATATCCAATCCATATGCGCTCCGAGATTGTTTCCTGTTAGGACGTATTCTGTTTCCTTTATAGTGTATTATCAATGATTCATACGCAATATAGAATGTGTGTATGAATAGAAAACACAATAAATCTTTTAATAAAACACCTATGTTGCTCGCGATGATGATCATCGCAACGGGTCAAGTAGGCGTGAGCATTTACTTACCTTCACTTCCACTTATTAGCGAAGCCCTATCGATTGGACATGCGGATGTTCAGATGCTCGTGACACTGTTTTTGGTTGGTTTCGGACTTTCTCAACTCTTTTATGGTCCTTTGTCCGATGCTATTGGCCGACGTCCCGTGTTTATCCTTGGTCAAGGAGTTTACCTAGTCGGAACACTGCTGTGTATTGCTTTAAATGAACACTTTACCGCGTTAGAAGTAGGTCGATTGCTTCAAGGACTCGGAGCCGGTAGTGCTTCCGTGTTGGGACGAAGTGTACTTCGTGATAGCTATGACGGAAAACAACTTACCAAGGCGCTGTCTTATATTTCGGTGACGGCTTCGGTTATGCCTATTATTGCCCCTGTCTTTGGTGGCTGGATTGCATTTCACTTAAGCTGGGAAGCAGTGTTTGTTTTCGTCTTGGTATATTTGGTCGCTATCTTCACGCTTGGCTGGTTCATCTTGCCGGAAACCTTGCCTTATAAGCCTCGTAAATTCAAAGTGACAGAAGTGATCCATGGCTATTCAAAGTTAATTGTTAACCCTCAAGTGATTGGCAGCGCAAGTTACAACTGGATCAGTTACCTAGGTGCAGTTGTCTCTTTAAGTTTATTCCCATTCTTAATGCAGCATCAGCTTGGTTTAACTGCGGCAGAATATGGAACGGTAATGATTATCCCATCAGCAGGTCTTATGATGGGAAGCGTATCGCTCAATATCCTCAATCGGTATTTTTCTAACAACTGGATTTTGTTCCTCGCCATTACCATTATGTCGTTATCGGGTTTGTGGTTGTTAATGACTGAGATGACGGTATTTAACCTTGTGTTCGCTTTTACTTGGCTCACTGTTGCCCAAGGGTTGTCGTTTCCGATTTCCATTGCTTTGTTACTTGGTCCTCATAAAGAAAACGCGGGTGCAGTGTCGGCGTTATCCGGCTCAATTCAAATGGTGATAGCTGGTGTATTTGGTGGGTATTTGGTTGAACGCTGGGTAACTAGCCAAATGACTCTGGGAAGTTTCTATATTGCATCTGCGTTGCTGATGGCAGCCGTTCTTCTAATGAGCCAAATCAGACGCTACGCTAGTGGAACGAAACAAATGGACACTATTGATAGTTAATTGAATTATATCCTAGGTTATTCATCTGACTTACTACCCAGAGTGTCCGCTTGTTAACGTAATCTGACATAGGTGTCGGCTTAATTCGATAAGGGTTGGGCAGCACAACTGCGAGTTGAGCTGCTTGGACTTTACTTAATCTGTTGGCACTGATACCAAAGTAATATTGACTGGCTGCTTCTACACCATAAATACCCGGGCCAAATTCGATAACGTTCAAATACACTTCCATAATGCGCTCTTTACCCCAAATGAGCTCGAGCAGTAATGCAATATAGAGTTCATAAGCTTTTCGAATGTAAGTTTGGCTTGGAAATAACAACACGTTTTTTGCGGTTTGTTGAGTAATGGTACTCGCGCCGCGAGATGGGCTACCACTCTCTGCCAAAACACTTATAAGGGCTCCAAAATCCACACCAATATGATTTGGGAAATTCTGATCTTCTGACGCAATTACTGCGAGCGGCATGTTAGGGTTTATCTGAGATAGAGGAACCCATGTGTGGTGGGTTTGTGTTGGATAACCTTCCGGTGGAAATAGGGTACGAGCTACTTTCCATCCCCAAATTGGCGGATTAAGAAACTTAAGGAATACGACTAACAGAATCGGAACGCCGACTAATATCAAAATTAGATTGATGAGCAGCTTCTTTATCATAGGATTCATTAAGTTATTACTCGACTTGATATGGCAACAGTGTAGATTCTATTTGCTTTAGGTGCAAAACATGCTGTGAAGGAATTGATCTATTGATGAGTGCGTTATAGGGTGAACTAATGATGAAAATTGTCGTCAAAATACAAAATCTTACTCGAGAAAGGAAAGAGTATGTTAGTTAGAATTAGGCCTTATCTACTGGCTGCGTGTGTTACCATTATCCCCCAAGCCTATGCTTCAGAAGCACTTCAGAAAGATGGTCAAAGTGTCACAGAAGGAACTGAAGTGGCTAAAGAAAAAGACCAAGCAGTTTCTGCTAGCGATAATAGTAGTAAATATGAAGCTACGTTAAATAAATTCAAGCAAGCAGACGCAACGCACCCATTTTTCAAAGATGCGTATGGTTATGCACTATTTCCAACCGTTGGTAAGGGTGGTTTTGGCATTGGTGGGTCCTACGGTGAAGGGCAAGTGTATCGCCAAGGCGTTCACGTTGGTGATTCAACGTTAGCGCAGCTTAGCATTGGACTTCAATTAGGCGCACAGGCTTATAGCGAAATCGTTTTCTTCGAAAGCAAAGCAGACTACTACTCATTTACAAGCGGCAGTTTTGAATTTGGTGCTCAGGCATCTGCTGTTGCTTTAACGGTGGGCGCTAGTGCACAAGCTGGTTCAACAGGTGTAGGGGCACAGGCTGGAGACAACCAGACTAAAGCGAATTACATTAATGGCATGGCAGTATTTACCATGACTAAGGGCGGCTTAATGTATGAAGCTTCTATCGGTGGTCAAGGGTTTTCATTTGCGCCAAACAATAACTACGACGGTAAATAAGTCCATTATCCCTTTCAGCTTAACTACTGGTTGAAGGGGAACTTCAATTCGCAGTTAGGTTCTCCGCCCCTCTCAACATAGCTTCAATCAATTCACCCGCATTGAACTTAACTAGCGCTTCATGGGCACCAACTTGATGAGCACGCTCCGTGCACATTTCGCTTGAAAGCGAGGTGTGTAAAATGCGGTAGGCGTGACTGAGTGTTTGGTCATTTTGAACTTCGAAAGCCAGTTCGTAACCATCAAGACCGGGCATTTCAATGTCACTGACTAATATATCGATAGCATCATTTTGCTTTGCTTTAACGCGCATAAACTCAAGGGCGCTATTGCCATCTCGGCAGATATCGAAAGGTATATTGATGTTGTTAAGCGCATCACCTAACTGTTTGCGCGCGATGGAAGAGTCGTCAACCAGCAGAATGTTCAGCGACTTGATTCTTTCGCGCTGGACGTCGGTCAACATTGGGATCTTGGTATCGGCGTACTGTGGATAGATTTTGGATAGTAATAGTTCTACGTCTAGTAGCTGAACTATATGATCTTCAAATCGAGTGACCCCAGTAACAAATACATTTCTACCTGCACTATCGGGAGCTGGCTCAATGGACTTCCAGTCGCATTCTATGATTTTATCAATATCTCGAACCATAAACGCTACAACGGTTCTCAGGCAATCGGTAACCACTAAGTAGGTGTTCGCGTATTCCTCTGGTGCGATAGGTCTAAAACCAATTGCAGCTGCCATATCAATAACGGGGACGGTCAGGCCTCGAATGCTGACAGTGCCAACGACATGTTGATGAGAGTAGGGAATTTGCGTAGTGGGTAAGAAAGGAACGATTTCTCGCACTTTTAGCGTGCCAATGGCAAAACGTTGCTTTTGCAAGTTGAGGGTAAACAGTAACATGCCCTGTGATTGGTTCGCTTTACTGATGCTAGTATTCATTTGAGTTCTTACTCTATAAGCCAATAGATTGATTTTATAAACTTTATTATCAAAAGTTAATGCGGCCGGGAAAGAAAAAAGTTTAGCCGCTTGAAAAGTAAACGTGATTTGTATCTCATTTTCTATTACACTCTGCGCATTCCATCATCCCATAGACGCTAAAAAGGGTAGACAACTAATGGCAAGAACTGCGGCAGCACTTCACATTTTAGTGAAACATAAAGAACAAGCTGAAGATATCATCAAACAGCTGAAAAAAGGCGCTAAGTTTCAAACTCTTGCTAAAAAGTACTCCACTTGCCCTTCAGGTAAAAAAGGCGGCGACTTAGGTGAATTTCGTAAGGGACAGATGGTGCCTCAATTTGACAAAGTTTGTTTTAGTGGTGAAACGCTTGTTCCCCATTTAGTGAAGACTAAGTTTGGTTGGCATGTCGTCAAGGTCTTGTACCGCACTTAGTTCGCAACACCGCTATTCGCTAATAATTAACAGGAAACGTTCCGGCCATGAGCATGAAACAAGAACTACAAAAACTGAATAACCGCCTCGATAAATGTAATCATAAATTGGCTGGTGCCAAATCGCGTGGCGACAATGAGCTGATTTCTCGCTTTACCGATGAAATCGACAAACTGACAAAGAAGATTGCTCAGCTTAAGCACAAGCAGAGCTACGATATGAACAAAGAGCGTAAAAGCTTGCTTGATATGCCGTTTTCTCGTGAGATCACCAAAGCAGAACAGGCGGATATGGGTAAACTGAAAAAGTCGGTAAAAGGCTTGGTCGTAGTGCATCCAATGACGAAGATTGGTAAAGAGCTAAAGCTGAAAGTGATGACAGGTTTTGCTCCAAAAAAATTCTAAGTCTCGATCTAGAATTAACTAACACTAATGGAAAGCGCATCTTTTGATGCGCTTTTTTTTGGATTCTATTCATTGAACTTAATCGATTAAGAAGTTGGTCACACAAAAACTCGAATATCGAAAATTAACTTATTCTATAATTGGTTAAGTTCAGACTTAATCGATTAAGGTGAGGTAATGCAAGGAATCACGACAAGCCAGAGAGCACTTAAGCAGGTAATGGACTCCATCACCTTACCCAAATTGACTAAAAAAGATGAGAAAGAGCTTTATGGAAGATTAGAGCAGCACTTTCCGGCCTTATTTGAGCACTATTACGCTTTGTATGGCACTCGTTATGATTTTTTCCTTTATCTACAGAAACTGGTAGAAATGCTCTGCGCAGGATTCGCATCGCGTTCTCGTAAGCTAAAAAACAAAGATGCGATTCGACTTAAAACACCTAATTGGTTTCGAGATGAAAACGTCCTAGGCATGGCAGTTTATGTTGATTTGTTTGCGGGTGATTTTAAAAAACTGAAAGAGAAGATCCCGTATTTTGAGCAACTTGGCATTAATTATGTTCACTTAATGCCTTTGTATTTAGCTCCAGAAGGGAATAGCGACGGTGGTTATGCTGTGTCGGATTACCGTAAAGTGGACCCCAAGCTAGGTACAGAGAAGGATCTGAAGTCCTTAGCCAATGCCTTAAACGAAGCTGGAATTGCCCTGGTTTTAGACTTTGTCTTTAACCACACCTCAGATGAACATGTATGGGCAAAGCGTGCTCGATCTGGTGACGAGCAATATCAAGAGTTTTACTATTTTTTTGACGACAAACGGGACGTTGATGAATACAACGCTACGTGTCGAGAGATATTCCCTTCAGTTAGGCGCGGCAGTTTTACGTGGTTGGAAGACGTAGAAAAATGGGTATGGACGACCTTTAATAGCTTTCAATGGGATTTAAACTACAGTAACCCAGCAGTATTTAACGCAATCACTGATGAAATGCTATTTTTGGCCAACTTAGGTTGTGATGGCTTACGTCTCGATGCATTAGCGTTTATCTGGAAGGAGAAGGGGACTCAATGTGAAAGTTTGCCAAAAGCGCATACTTTGATTCAGGCATTCAACCTCTGCTTACAGATCACAGCTCCATCAATTTTATTTAAGAGTGAAGCCATCGTTCATCCGGATGAGGTCGCTCAATACATTGATAAAGATGAATGCCAATTATCCTATAACCCATTGATGATGGCTTTGATGTGGGAAAGCTTGGCAACCAGAGAAACCAAGTTACTCACAGCGTCTTTAAAGAAAAGTTTTGCTATCTCGCCGGATTGCAGTTGGGTGAACTATATACGTTGTCATGACGACATTGGCTGGACTTTCGATGATGCTGTAGCAGATCAGCTGGGTATCAATGGGCATGACCATCGTCAGTTTCTCAATCAGTTCTATACAGGTAAGTTTGAAGGGGCGTTTGCCAATGGTATCCCATTCCAAGAAAATCCAGAGACTGGGGATTGTCGAGTGTGTGGATCTTTAGCATCGCTATGTGGTTTGGAAGCAGCGATGCAATCTGGACATCAGCAAGATATTGAGTTTGCTGTGAAACGAGTCAGATTGCTAAATAGTGTCAATTTGAGCATTGGCGGTGTACCGTTGATTTATCAAGGTGATGAACTCGGGATGTTCAATGACTATCAATACGTTAACGATCCACACAAAGTTGATGATACTCGTTGGGTTAATCGTCCAGCTATTTCGGAAAAAGACATTGCGATTGCTCAAGACCAATGTGATCCGCGAGGTCGCATTCATCAACAGCTAATAGATATGATTCAGCTTCGTCAATCTCTGCCAGTGTTAGGTGTGGCGGAAACGGAAATTCTAGAGACGTATCGGCCTCATCTTTTTGCTTATGTCAGAAAGGCAGCTAATGGTGACCGACTATTGGCTATATGTAACTTCAGTGAACATCGGCAAACCATTCCAACATCCATATGTGATATTTTGGGTTCAAGAGAGGTGCAAGACGTGCTTAACCAAGAGCGAAAGCCCTATCACCAAAACATCATTTTTGATGCGTATGATATTAAGTGGTTGAAAGTAGTAGAAAACTAACTCGTACTATGCTCATTAATCAAAGTGACTACAAGCTGTGAGCAAGCTCACAGCTTCATAGGTGGCTTATACACACGCTATCATTTTGTTACAAATACCGACTCTAGCTTCTAAGAATGCGGACAAGTGAACCATTACGATTTTTATATCATAATTTTCAGTCACTTATATGTTTTCTTTGTCGTGTGAGAGTATCGGCTTTTCCCAAGATTCCGTTGCCTTTTTTAGCTACGCCCAACCCCTCAACCAACAGAAAGTGGCTTGAGGATGAGTTGCTAACTGGTATGAACCTTATAATTTCGTTCATTAGTAGTGAACCCGGTTAAAGGGGATGGACCAATGTCAAAGACAACGAACAACCAAAGCAATGTGATTTTACATGCGTTTGATTGGCCTTATGCGCTGGTGGCTCAGCGAGCAAAAGAAATAAAGGAACTTGGGTATCAGACCGTATTAGTTTCACCGCCAATGAAGTCATTTCGTGACAGTAATGAAGTGAAGTGGTGGCAACTTTATCAACCTCAGGATTATCGAGTTATCGATAACAAGCTTGGAAATACCGAAGACTTCAAAGCAATGATGTTGGAATTGAATGATGTGGGTGTATGGGTCTATATCGATGTGGTTTTCAACCATATGGCCAACGAATCGGCGGCTAGACTGGACTTACAGTATCCAAGCAATAATGACATGCAAAGTTATACCGAGCATCGTGCCTATTTCGAACAGCAAAAGCTATTTGGCGATTTGGATGAAGCACTGTTTGATGAGCATGATTTTGTTGAGGCGTTTGGGATAGAGAATTGGAAAGACCGTTGGGAAGTGCAAAATGGTCGACTAACAGGAGGCCCTCAAGATCCTGGTTTACCTACTCTGCGAACCAGTTCTCATGTTATCAAGCAGCAACAAGCTTATCTCTTAGCGATGAAGAATCTCGGAGTTCGTGGTTTTCGTATAGATGCTGCTAAACACTTGACCATCGAGCATATAAAGCAGGTATTTACTAAGGAGATAACTCAAGACATGCACGTCTTTGGTGAGATAATTACCGATGGCGGAGCGACGGAAGAAGAGTATGAACTTTTCTTGCAACCTTATTTGAAAGAAACTCGCTTAGCAGCTTATGATTTCCCTTTGTTCAAAACGGTGTACGAGGCTCTAGAATCTAAAAGCGGAAGTTTGACGGCATTAATTGACCCATACTGTTTCGGGCAAGCGCTTACTAACGAGCGCTCAATAACCTTTGCTGTGACACACGACATTCCTAACAATGAAGTATTTAGCAACCTTGTAATGAGTGAAACCAACGAATGGCTTGCGACGGTATACATCTTAACTCGTGATGGAGGGGTACCTCTTATCTATTCTGATCTCGACCCTAGTGGTATCAAAAATACCAACGAGGAGCCGAGATGGGTCGAAGGTTGGAGGGACCAGAAGTTGTCTCATGTGATACGCTTTTGCCACGCAGTTCATGGTGAACCGTTTGAGTTGCTGGAAGCGAATGACGATCTTTTAGCGTTTAAGCGAGGTAGGAAGGGGATTGTACTAATCAATAAATCGACGCGCCCGAAATCAATCAACGTCGACCTTAATGGACTGTATAACTCGGTTCTAACTCGACAATCGGTTGATGGAATAACAGGAAATATCCACGTAGCGGCTGGATCGGCAGAGTTATTGATATGCGGTGAATAAAACAAAGCCCTCTGTGAAGAGGGCTTTGATGTGACTGTTTTATTTGGTGTATCGAGTCAGCAATTCGATGGCGTATTGCATTCTCTCTTGATCAATTTCTTGTTTCGGCAGCAATCTATTTCTGCCATCTTTCACTTCGTAAAGACCATTACCTTTTAGTGAGAAGATCTTATCTTCGGAGACCACGGCATAGTCACCATAGTCTGCGATAATTGTGTATGGTCGATCAACAAACTGACCATAAAGATCTTCGCCCACAGTGTAATCTTCAAGATCATTGGTGACACCTAGGTAGTTCTTCATTAGCGTTGGAACAAGGTCGAAATGCGTAGTCAGTTTGCCCTTTGGCCACTGATTTGCCGCTTTGTCTACTCCGGCACCTAACATGATGAACGGTACTTTAACCTGAGCTTCAGTGAAGTTACCGTTGTGTCCCCAGAAGTTCTGGCCATTGTCGTTTAGCTCTTCACCGTGATCACCTGTAACGATAATTAGTGTGTCGTCATAAGTACCAGCCTGCTTAAGTTTCTCAACCACGTCTTTGATTTTACTATCTACAAAGTGTGTGCTAGTTCGGTAACGGTTAAAGATTGGCTCTGGGTCGGAGTCGTTACTGCGAACAAATGGGTTATTTGGTCCAGACATTGGCTCAAACTTTGGCTCATAATCGTCAGGGAAAATAAAGCCATGTGGTGCATCAAAGAACAAAAATGAGAATGTTGGTTTGCTACTGTTGACGTCATACCATTTCATCCAGTCGTCGACCAATTCGATATCGCGATCAGCCGCTGAACCTTGGCTCTTGCCACGAATTCTCAAGTTAGGAATCTTAGCAAATATGGTTCGGTTAAATTCTGGTGATTCGATGTGAGCCGAAGTAAACACTCCAATCTCATAGTTTAACTCTTGCAGTCGGTCCATCAAGACGGTAGGACGTTGATTGGCAAGCATTGGATGCCAGTATGGACCTGGTAAGCCATAAAAAAGTCCAAACGTACCCATACGTGTTGCATTACCGGAAGAGTAATGTTTATCAAATGAAAGACCCTCTTGAGACATTTCATAGACGGTAGGCATGTATTTTGGAGTAACGGTATCTGGACGCCAAGAGTCAATCAGTATTAATACGATATTCTTTGGCTTTTCCGGTGCATTACCAACTAGTGGGTGAAGAGGGTAATTCAAGCCACCTTGCATTTTAGGCGCTTTTGCTTGTTTCTTTGCTAGCTCTTCTCTACTAATGAACCCGTGCCTCATCAAAAACGAATTAGCGATGGTTGGGTAGAATAGTGGAAGGTATTGGTTAACAAAAGACACAGGTTGGTAAGCAGTGGCCGCTGCCCAAATATGTATTCCATGGCTAGCCAGCGTAGTCGCTAAGAAAAGGGGTAGAAATGCCTTACGTAGTTTTTTAGTAATAGTAAATCTACCGACTTCCATCTTACCTAAAGCCCACCACTGGAAGCCAAAAACCACTGCCAATCCAGTTGTAAGCATCGCCCAAGCCGAAGCCGGAAACTCGACAATTTGGCCTGACATAACTAACGAGAGAACCGGGTAATTCAAATGGAACCGATAGAAGCCGAACACCATAGTGTCTATGAATAGAAACGTCAGTGCGATAGTTGCTAACAGTGCCAGTATTATGCGTTTCGCTTTAAAGGGCAGGAAGCATAGAACTAAACCTACTAGCCAAAACACAAGAGCGAGTAGGCTCATGTGACTGAACAAGCTTGTTACAGCAAATGAGAATTGAACCCCATCAAAAGGGACCTCAGGAAAGTACAGGAAGTAGCGAGCGCCTATAAGGGTTGCCAACAGCGCATTAAGAATCCAAAACTCATAGTAAGGACTTAGCTTAGTTTTTAAGTAAGTAAACATGTTCAATAAACCAATATGATAGATGGCATTTAAAATCGTGATAACGCTATATCGTGCGTTGTCAAAGAAGCGCGTATTGTATGCGAGTGAAAACAAATTTGAAATAAAAACGATACAAGGCTTGCACATTGTTACAAAGCCCCATGTATTTCGATGAATGGGGCCTTATTTGAGGTCGTTTAAGCGAGAGAAATCAGCTTATTAACCAATTTTTCTATGCCGTTGTTGGCTTCTGAAATGGTTGTTGCCAGCATATAGGCTGGTGTAGACACCACGTTGTGTTGCTCGTCGTAAACAATATCATCCACAGCGCATATAACGTGTTGACCTCCTAACGCCGCAAATCCGGCTGCAGTGTCTGAGTCGTTACCTATTGTTCCTCTGACGTCATTTGGATAAATCAATGGAATGATAGTCGGGGCAATACATAAATAACCTGCAGGTTTCCCAGCTTCAGCAAAGGCACGGCATGCACTCGCTACGTGTGTGTTAATGGAGCATTCTGCACCTTTAATGGCAAAGTCAGTAAGGTTCTTGGCTGCGCCAAATCCACCTGGAAGTAGTAGTGCATCAAAATCATTCACATCCAGCTTTTCGACGTCTTCAATATTCCCTCGCGCAATACGGGCAGATTCAACGAGTACATTACGACTTTCTTCCGTTACTTCCCCTGTTAGATGGTTAATGACGTGCAATTGCTCAACGTTAGGAGCGAAACAGTACCACGTTGCATTAGCTTTCTCTATAGCGTGCAGGGAAAGCACAGACTCATGAATTTCAGCGCCATCGAATACGCCTGACCCACTAAGAATGACGGCTATTTTTTTCATACTGATCATTTCTCCTTGTTATTAGGGCATTAAGACTTTAGGACAAAATAGGGCACTTTGTCTGCTTGCTATGCCACAGAATGCTAGTTGCTTCAAACTACAAAAAAGCCACCCGTTAAGGGTGGCAAAGGGAACCGATAACTAAAATTTGCTATCGTAAGTGGACCTGTTTAAATTGAGTAGAAGAAGTAGAGTTGCGACTTCATTCTCAAGATGATGCCTCGAATGACGTCTAAGAAAGCAAGAAAACCTATCGGTTTTTCTCCACTTACCCATGCTAGTCCAACGGCACCGACCGGGATGTCATAACCTTCAGTCTCTTGTATTTTCAAGCGCACAAAGTGATGCTTGTTATTCAGGTTCTTACCAGTAGTGGTGCGTACTGACTGGTCAATAGCAAGCAATGTGCCTTGCGATTCACCCGTCGCTTCAACAATACCTTCCACTTCTGCGGCAAAAACATGTCCCGGATAAACGGATGTAGAGAATTCAGCGGGTTGTCCAGCTTTAATGTTTCGAATAGCTTGGTGATTAACACGCATCAGTACATACTTTTCGTTGGTGTACATTTGCAATCGTGGTACTCGCGATAACAGTTGCCCTTCACGAAGAATGAAGTTGGTAACAAAGCCATCAGTCGGTGCATAAACTTTGGTGCTGTCGAGGTCCCACTGTGCGCGTTCGACAGATTCCGTAGCGTTTCGCAAATCATTCCTTCTGCTGTCTACAGCAAATTCATATTTACTGATAGAAAGTAGTGCTTTATTTGCATCTACACGGCGTTTATCAAGTTGTGCTTCGGTAGTCTTTACTTTGTGTTTTGCCACTTCAACAATGCTAATTTGCTTGTCTATATCACTTTCGGTGATTGTGTTACTAACCACGGCGTTCTGCTCTTGGAAGCGTTTCAGCATTTTTCGTTGTAAGGTGTAATCGACCTGCGCAGAGCGAAGCTGACTTGCCGATGTTTCAACACTCTTTTGTGCAGAAAGATAGCTAGATTTTGATATTTCGACATCTTGGATCGCGCTATCTAACGCTACTTGTGCTGCGTCGTGTTGTATTACCGCTTGATCTAGTGCGATTTGATAAGGTTTTGGATCAATCTCATAGATGAGTTGACCTTTCTCAATCTGTTGGTTGGGCTTGATGTGCAACTTAACGACTTTCCCCGTTACATTAGAGGAATCTGGACGAAGCTGAATATGCGGAGCCTGAACTAGAGAGCCACCGGAGAGATCCATCGGGGTATAGTTAATCAACCCCACCCAAACGAACATTAGCCAGCCAACGCCACCAATATACGCGAAGCCTTTAGAAAACTTGTTCCATGGCATACCTATTAACCGCAGTAGGTATATAAACAGAGCCCAAACTGCTAAACCCTCTAACATGTTGTGTTCTCCGTATTATCTTCTTTTCCGTGCCAAATATCTCTAAGTCGAACAATCGCTTTTTCCATGTCTACAAATGCAATGATGACGGCCAATACCCAAACCCAATGCCAGATAAAGCCTATCCATGTGAGAGCGGTGATTAGTCCTAGCTGATGGTGATCTTTGCTGTGTGCTTTATTAATAGGAAGCTCGTGAATACGCCAAAACCCATATACCGCGGCAACGACACTTGCGACTAATACGATTCCTGATACGACGTGTAATGCGGTGTCTGCGCTCGTTCCGACAAATGGGACACTCAGTAGGCTCATTGATTTACCTTATAAGATTTAGAAGAAACAAGAGTCTATTCGACATAGAAATAATCATTTACAAAATGATAGATTTCATCAAGAATCAATATGTTTTGAGGCAATTAGTATCATCTGGTGACGATATGTTTGAGAATGTACACTTTGTAAGAGCTATGGGTATTGCGGGGCTGGTCGGAAACCTGCACAAAACCTATGGTGTAAGACCAGAAGAGTTGGGGATCCCAGCTAAAGCCCTCGAGTTTCCAATGACACTGATCCCAGTTTCAGTTCTCAATCAGTTCTACGAGAACATTGAGTTGATAACAGGAGATCAGGATGCCGTACTTAATCTTGTCAGCCAAATGTCGATTGATAGACTAGGTTCTATGAGTCGCTGGTTTTTCTCAGGTCATGATCTTGCCTCGACCATTCGTCGAATTAATTTTGGTATTACTTGTATTCAATCTGGGGCTTTTCTCAGTGGCGAAGTAGTGGGTCCAATTGTTAAGTGGACGTATTACAACAGCTCAATTTCTGCAGCCGCAAAAGCCGATGATGGTGTCAGAGTTGCAAACTTCATGTGTAATGTATTGAAGCGCTATCTGGGGGAAGAGTTTGTTCCTGATCGTGTTTGTATATCAGGTACCAAGTCAAATAGAAGTAAATACGAGGCCTATTTTGGCTGTCCAATTGAATGGGGGCACAATCAAACAGAGGTTTGGTTACCCAACAAGCTGCGATTACAGGGCAACAAGATACCGTCATTAGCCGCAGAAAAGCTTTCTATGAGTTTTGCAGATCTCGATAACTATTTGAACATGCCAGACTCTCAAGATCATATGAAAGTGTTGTATGAAGTGGTGAATTATTCGCGACATTTTGGGATTCCAACATTAGCAAAGGTGTCGGAATTGTTGGGCCTGTCGGAGCAGCAATTACAAAGACGGTTACAAGCGTCTGGGTTAAACTTTACCTCAGTGGTAGGATTCGTTCTATCCGGGGAAGCGGTGAAGCAAATTGTGCTAGGCACACCTATGGAACAAATTGCCGAGAGCCTAGGTTATACCAATATGACCAGCTTTAGCCGTATGTTTAAGAAATACCGAGGTATTACTCCAAAGCAGTACCTAAACAACTACCTTTCCGCTTACTAATCTGAGTTTTTAAGCTACATCTGGTTGATTGTTAGGCGAAAACGACTTTATTGCGCCCTTCAGATTTGGCTTGATAAAGGTGCTTATCAGCAATATCGAGCTTGTTACGCCAATGCCTTTGGTAGTTTGCAGGACTTAGTAAGGTTGCGCCAATAGATGCAGTCACCGTTAATCGACCTTCGTCAAAATATAGGCTGGTCGTTTCAACGGTGGTTCGAAGCCTAGTTAGACGATCTTGCAATTGAGCAAGCGTGTCTGCACGGACAATGATAAGAAACTCTTCACCACCCCAACGTGCTAGTAGGTCGTCATTTAACAAGACGCTGTTGAGCGTTTGAGCAACTTCTTGTAGGACAATATCCCCAGCCGCGTGACCCAATTTGTCGTTTATATCTTTAAAGTGGTCAATATCAATTAAACCGATAGCAATATGCCCTTTGCCCGGTAGAGCTCTATCACCACTAAGATAATGTTCTGCAAACCGACGATTTGGTATGCGCGTGAGTGAGTCCAGCATGCTCTGCTCACGCAACGAATGATTGGTCGACAACAAGGAAATGTTTTGCTGTTGGAGCGTATTCTTGCTTTTAAACAGCAGCAAAAAGCCAAACATACCTGCCACAAAAATGGCCGCCCACATTTTTTCCTTAGACTCTTGGTAATCGATGCGAGTTTGCTTGAGTTTGTTCTCCGTATGAAGTTGGGTGATTTTATGCTGCTGTTCGGTATCAGCATGTACTTGCTCTAGTTCAAATAGGGCTTTTTGGCGTCTATCGAAAAGTAGGATCTCGTTTTCTTTTTGATAAAGCCGAGCATACCTATATGCAGTATCAAAGTGCTGCTGTCCGGCATAAAAATTAGCAAGGTGGTTGTATGCTTTTGCCGTATTAAGAGGATCTTTTAGAGCAATGAATTGATCTTTGGCACTAATCAATAACGACTCTGCTGTACTGCTGTTACCAAGAAAACTCAATGCTCGTCCAAGGTGTGTAATGCAATGAGGGACCTGGGTTTTAATCTGATATTTTTCTGCTAAAGATAGGCACTCTTGAGCGAGCCATTCAGCTTGTCGGTAGTGTCCTTTTTCAAGTGAGTTATATGCCTTATTGCTTTTAACATTGGCGATAAGGCTAACATCACCGAGCTGATCTGCCTTTAGTTCTGCTAAGTCAAGATACTCTGACTGTTCACTCAGGCTACCAATATTACCAGCGATGA
Source organism: Vibrio mediterranei (assembly GCF_013364395.1). Taxonomy (NCBI): domain Bacteria; kingdom Pseudomonadati; phylum Pseudomonadota; class Gammaproteobacteria; order Vibrionales; family Vibrionaceae; genus Vibrio; species Vibrio mediterranei. Next base: position 485,277 of record NZ_JABXGK010000008.1, read on the forward strand.
TAGATCGATTGAGGGCGAGTATCGCCTCTTGTTCTAATTGCGGTTGATGACTCTTCTGGAGCCAAAAATAGCCCTCTTGGTTGTATTCAAGCGCTTTATCCCATTCTTCTAAGTCGGCATAGATTAAAGAGATATTGGAAATAACTTTGACCACATACGCGGCGTCACCAATACTACGGAAAATCTCCAATGCTGCTGTATAGCTTTTTTTTGCTTGTAACTGTCTATTTTGACTGGAGTGGATGACAGCGATGAGGTTGTGTGTCCTTGCTTCAAGGTGCAAGTAACGCAGCTTTTTGGCGGCCAGCAGTGCGCGGTTTGCTCGTTGTAAGGCGACATCATAGTGACCATCGGTAATATCAAAGGTCGCTAACCACATATCACTCTCTGCTACTATCCAAGGCACGCTTTTTTGGATGCCGATTTGTTGCATGGCATCTAATGCTTTACGTGCTTCCAAAGGACGTTTGTGTGCTCGATGATGTTTGAATTTTCCAAGATAATAGTAGTAGCTTGCAACTGGATCGTGTCCAATCTTCGCACTTCGTTGAAGTTGCGTTAATAACTCGATTCCATGATTAAAACTTGAGTAACGTACTGCATTCAAGGCAAGTACCGTTTCTTTGTAGGGTTTGTCTTCTATGAGCGTGAGGGGGGAAAATTGGGCATAAACGACCCTAGAGCTTAACGCAAACAGAATGATGGTGAACAAGAAACACAGTCGGATAGCTATTAGCACTGATAGGTTAATAAGAAATAATTAGTACGTCATATTGTAAATGTTTAAATTGTCATCGTCAAATTATCATTTTTGGAACTGATATCAACAAAAATGTCTATTCTAGAGAGTTGTATGGTTATAAAAGAGCCAATTGACTTGTCGCTAAGAGTTAGGTTTCATTACTAAATCAATAGATTGCATAAGCTCTTGAAAATACGGGTTGAAGGTTAACCGTGCATGGATTTTGTTTGGTTCTTGATAACCGTAAGCGGAATACCAAACCTGATGGCCCGATTGGCAGTTTGCATAGTCAATGTCACGTTGACCGTTATCACAAATGGTGATCATGCCAGTCTGCCCATAATACGGGTTGTTAGGGCTGAATAGCATACCCATATGAGAGCCGTTGGAAACACGATATTCAGGTAAAACCATCGTCTGACTGATGATTCTCTGACCTTCAGGGGGGTGCTCTCCTTGCCAAATAAGTCTGCTTTCAGCATGGATAAACTGGTTTTGGAACGCTTGAGAGGCTGCGGTGGTATCGACAACGCTATCGGTTTCACTCAACACCATTAATGTTGGTTTGACGAAAAGATGAGTAGCGAGGTTGTCTTGTACGACTTTTGCCGTTTGGTAGTATACGGCTGCGCCATTCATAGGCAGCGAATTGTAACGTAGTACATTGTTCTCTGGGTCTTGGTCAGCCCAGTCCATGAAGTAACTTGCAAAGCGCGCGTATTTGACTGCTTCCGATTTGGGTTGGAATGCTGGAGAGAAAAGCAACAGCCCAGAAATACGGTCATCATTCAGTGCATAGGCAGTCACAAGATTAGCGCCGGTAGAGTATCCGCCTAGCCAAACATTAGGATAATCTTCAAGCAGTAGCTGAGTATGGTGTGAAACGATATTTTCCCAGTCAGAGTAGCTAGGCAGCAGCAAATCACCGGCCTTACTGCCATGCCCAGGAAGTAAAATTGCTCTAACTAAATAGCCTTGCTTAACCAAATGTTCCGCAATGTCGTGAAACGAGTAGGGTGAGTCACCAAGTCCGTGCACTAACAATATGGCTTGACCATTAGGGGAGTCAGGCACTAGCTCAAAGGGACTATTGAGCGCAATTTCTTGTTGATGATCGTCAGATTTGAATGCACGGTTTTCAGCAAGCCATCGTTGAGTATCTTGGATGTATCGCTCAAATGAAGCTTGCTGATAGGCAGGGAGTGCCTTTGCTTTTTGGTAGGCAGGGTCGTTGTTCTTGGCAGAACAACCAAATATACCTGCAGTGATGAATACAGAAATATAGAAGACGAGCGCGACCAGTTTTCTTTTATGTCGCGAACGTATTTCGCGAATAGCAGACCTACTTGGACGAGACTTCTTCATATTCACCTTCTATTGTATTGCCTTGCATATTTTGGCGCTGTTGAGATAACTCTTTGTCGAGCTCTTTCTTAATACGATTACCCGTGACATATGCAGCAATGGTAAGTGGAATTGCCATGATTAAACTGAACATCATCGCAACAAAGCCGATAAATAGGGCGCTAACGGTTAGGAGTGCTTTTTTCATAATGACCTCTCTTGATAAACAGCGTCGGAAAATGGATGAGTCTTTATGTGCATCGCTCCTTGATGGTTAGATAATAGAGCAATCAATATGAACCAAACATGAACGCTAGTTCACAATTGCGTTCATGTTTGAATACTTTTAATCACCTAAAGGTTGGCGATCGCTGCCTGTGCGGTGACTATCTAGAGCGAGTTTGAGGCGACGTAAGCGGTCACGAGAGCGACGCTTGTGATTGACGGCAAGCTCCATCGACAATACATCAACCAGAGCTAGCATAGCGTAACGAGATGCCGACGGTTTGTAGATGAAGTCGGTTTCTTTGTGAATAATGGGAAGAACAATATCACTGAGCTTTGCTAAAGGTGAGTCGGCAGGAGTTATGGCTATCACTCTAATCCCGTATTGCTGAGCAATTTCTGCGGTTTCGACGATAACAGGGGTATGTCCCGTCGCGGAAATGACCACCATGACATCGTTGGCGTCTGCAGTAGCAGCGACCATTCTAGTAAGAAGACCATCGTTGTATGAGACCACAGGGTAACCTAGCCTAAACAAACGATGTTGAAGCTCTTGCGAGGTAATAGTTGAACCGCCGCCCACACCCACTGCGATTATTTGTCTAGCAGAGTGAAGCATGGTAACGGCTTGGCTAATATCGGCTTCATTGATAAGGGCACGGTTGATATCCAACGCCTGTTTGATCGATTCGTAAATGCCTTGGTGGCTTGTTTGGTCAGGCGGCTCAATGATGAAGCGCTGCCCAACGGCGAGTGATTGCGCCAGTTTGATCTTAAGATCTCTAACATTAAGACAACCTACAGCCTTAGCAAATCGAGTAATAGTCGCTTCACTAACGCTTGCTTGCTGTGCTAGTTCGGTAATACTCGCATTGGCGGCAGAATGTATATCGTCGGTAATTAAGTCTGCTACTTTCTTTTCAGCATCACGAAGCGCGCTGTAGCGCTCCGTGATCTGAGATATGATGTCTACTTCTACGGTCAAAACTTTCCCTCTAAAAAGCCGTTTCTACCCATTGCTCAACATTATGCTCATTGTCGCTGATCGCGAGAAGACGCCATTTATCAAACGTAAGGCATGGGTGTGACGTTGAGAACGCAATCATATCACCAACCTGAAGTGACGACTCTGCTGGAATGGCCAAAAATGTGTGTTGGTCCATAACATCAGTAGCGATGATCTTGTTTTCTTTGATTTCAGCACCTGCTCGATAGATACGTTCTGGGATCGGCAGTCCCGCATCGAAGGCTACATCCCTCTTACCGAGTCCTACGATCGCTTTGGTCGGCTCTGGTCTAGAAATTACATACGCCCACACTTCGAGCGAAGAGGATAGGTCACCACCCAACTCACACGCATAACCACCATTTTTAACTGCTCTGGCCATGACTTTTTCTTGGGCGTCAAGATAGATCCCTGTGTCATGAATAACATAGCAACCTGGTCGAATAACAGCCTGAAAGTCATTCAAATGAGCAAAAGTTTCTGCCACGACGTCATACCATGCGGATCCAGCTCCGGTGAGAATAGGCTTGTTAGGCAGCAACTCCTGACTGATGAGGTCACGTCCAATTTCAATAGTCTCTGTTAAGAAAGCCCTAACGAGAGACTCTTCATCTCCACCATGAATGACTCCCTCGTAGACCTCGATTCCGACCAATGAGACATGAGGCAAAGTACTAATATGTTTAGCAAGTTCGACTACCTCTTGTTTCGTTCTGCAACCGCAGCGACCTCCAGCAACACCGTATTCAATTAACACTTCAATGTTCGCATCTATACTTGAATAGAATTGTTCCAATTGATCAGCGTTAACGGCTGAGTCTACGCACACGATGACTCTAGCTTGAGTCTCTTTCTTAATACGAGCCACCATTGCCATATTTGCTCTACCAACCAGTTGGTTAGCGATCATGATATTTTTTAACCCAGCGCTAGCCGCTGTTTCTGCTTGTGGTGCCGTTGCTACTGTTATCCCCCATGCACCTTTTTGCTTTTGCATGGCGAAAAAGTCTGGTGTCATGGTGGTTTTTCCATGTGGACAAAGCAAAACGCCATGATAGTTAGCAAAAGCTTGCATCCAGTCCATGTTATTCAGCAATGCTTGTTTGTTAATAACTGCTACGGGTAGGCTAATTTCTTCATTAATCAGGCTGTATTTTGTCTTAAGCTCAGCCGTCACTGGCACTCCTTTCATTCCTCTGTCAAATGGTACCGTTGTATTTTTCTGTTTGTTTCTATCATTTTCTTTTAAATCTATCATTGGTAATTCTCTTTCTAACATGATTTAACTTGTTGATATTTAATGTTTGATGGTAACAATGATAATTAATATGTTAGAAACTATCAAACTTAATGAGTTAAATTGTGTAATTAGTCACTGTGTTTGTGTGGGTAACTATCTATGATTGTTTGTGTGAAATGCACGAACTGAGAGAGAAGGTCATGTTGTTCGACATAATTATTAGAAATGCAGAAATCGTCGATGGTACCAATACTCCAGCGTACAAAGCGGATGTGGGGTTAGTAGAAGATCGAATAGTCAAAATTGGTGAATTAACAAACGAGAAAGCGACGTCTGTTATTGATGCTGAAGGTTTGATAGTCAGCCCTGGTTTTATTGATGTACATACTCATGACGACACTAATGTTATTCGCTATCCCGATTGCTTACCGAAAATCAGTCAGGGTGTTACTACGGTGATCGTCGGTAACTGTGGTATCAGTGCATCGCCTGCCGTATTGGAGTGCGCACCGCCGGATCCAATGAACTTGTTAGGCAAACAGGAAGATTTTAAGTATCCGACGTTTGCTCAATATGCCGAGGCGGTGTCTTCAGCAGAACCAGCCGTGAACGTCGCCGCTCTAGTCGGCCACACCACGTTACGTAATAACGTGATGAATGACCTATTCAGAGAAGCCAGCGAGCAAGAGTTAGCTTCGATGAGGACAACGCTTGATTTAGCAATGCAACAAGGAGCACTTGGTTTAAGTTCCGGCTTGGCCTATGCCAGTGCCAAACAGGCGACAGCCAGTGAAGTTATGCGGTTAGCTGAGGTTCTTGCTGAGCATGATGGTATTTATACCACACACATGCGTACTGAGTTTGAAGAAATCTTGCATGCGATGGAAGAGGCTTTTGAGACTGGAAAGCATGCAAAAGTGCCTGTTGTCATCTCACATCTAAAATGTGCAGGTGCTGGTAATTGGGGGCGTACAGTTGAAGTTCTTGATTTGATGGAGAAGACATCAGCTCATCAAGATGTCTCTTGCGACTGCTACCCATATTCTGCTAGCTCGTCAACATTAGATTTAAAACAAGTCACTGAAGATTTTGATATTTTCATTACGTGGTCTGAAACAAAGCCAGAATGCGCAGGACAAATGCTCGCTGACATCGCAAAGCAAATGGAATTGCCTCTTATTGAAGCGGCAAAAGCCTTGCAACCTGCTGGCGCTGTTTATCACTGCATGGATGAAGCAGACGTTGAAAGAGTCTTGAAATACCGTTTGACGATGGTGGGTTCAGATGGTTTACCCAATGATCCTCATCCTCATCCACGTCTATGGGGAACATTCCCCAAAGTGTTGAGCCATTACTGTCAAGGTCGCGAATTATTTCCTTTGGAAGAAGCGGTACACAAGATGACGGGTATGTCTGCGACACGATACAACTTATCGAATCGAGGTGTCATTCGCGAAGGTGCGTTCGCTGATATCGTGATATTCGACAAACAGAAAATAAAAGATACCGCAACATTTGAAAACCCGATTTCAGTCGCTGATGGGATTGAGTGTGTATTGGTTAACGGAAATATTAGTTACTCAAATAAAACCGTTGCTGAAAATAGATTTGGGCGATTTATATATCGTCAAGAGAAGTAATATTTAAATGAGCATTATTTGCTCTTGGAAATATAAATTTAGTTAAAAAATAGATAATTGGAGAATTAAAATGACGATTAAGCGCTATGGTGTAGAAGGTGGTGTAGGTACAGGTGGTCAACATTTACCGTTCGCTCGCGCAACTGAAGCGGGAGGCTTTCTTTACGTTTCAGGTCAAACGCCAATGACTGACGGCGAAGTCGTTGAAGGAGGGATTGTTGATCAATCTCGTCTAGCAATCCAGAACTGCGTAGACATTATGGAAGAAGCAGGTTACGGCCTTGAAGATGTGGTACATGTCAAAGTTGTACTGACGGACTCACGTTACTTCCAATCATTTAATAAAGTGTTTAAAGAGTTTTATGGCGCAAACCCACCTGCTCGTATCTGCATGGTATGCGATCTTGTTGTCGACGTAAAAGTTGAAGTTGATGTCACGTGTTACCGCGAAGACCGTCGTTAATTAAATACTTGTTATATATTACTTAAATTAATATTAAGGGCATTCTACTGAATGCTCTTCACAAAAATATAAATATTTACAATCTAAATGGACTTAATTCAGAAGTACCTCTTACTTCTGAGTTTAAAATAACGTAAAACGGTAAGTGGCTTAAATGAGTCACTTATATCTCTGGAGGTGTTCAATGAACAGTACACTATTTTTATCCGGCTTCGGAATATATGTGTGTTTTCTTATTTGGCTAGGATGGTTTGTGTCACGAAACCAAAAGTCTGGTGAAGACTTTTTGTTAGGTGGACGTGGTTTACCTCTGTTTCTTGTGCTAGGTACAACAGTCGCAACCATGGTTGGTACTGGATCAAGTATGGGAGCGGTTGGCTTTGGTTACGCTAATGGTTGGGCTGGAGCGCTTTATGGTATCGGCGGTGCGCTAGGCATCCTACTATTAGCCCTTTGGTTTGCACCAGTTCGAAAGCTTAATTTCATGACGATGAGTGAAGAGCTTGCGTATTACGTCGGTGCCAACCGTGTCGTTAAAAATGTTGTTGGCGTGCTTATCTTTATTGCCTCTATTGGTTGGCTTGGTGCTCATATTCTTGGTGGCGGTATGTATTTGGCGTGGATTGCCGATATTGATCTCAACGTAGCAAAAGTCATCATCGCAGCAGCATTCACAATTTATGTTGTCATTGGCGGATATACAGCGGTTGTTTGGACCGACACTATCCAAGCAATTATCCTATTTGTTGGCTTTATTTTAATGGCGGTTCTATCTGTTCAACACATCGGTGGCATGGACAATCTTTACGAAGCGATGGACCCGGCGGCAACAAGTTTCCTTGCAATTGAAAAGCTTGGACTTATTCCTGCTGTCTCTCTAGCCGTGGTCATTGGTGTTGGTGTGTTAGCAACGCCATCTTTCCGTCAAAGAATATACTCCGGTAAGAATGTTTCAACTATTCGCCGTTCATTTGTATTGTCTGGTGTTTTGTATCTGTTCTTCTCGATTATCCCAGCAATCATCGGTATGGCTGCTCACGCGATTGAACCAGGTCTGGACAATGCCAACTTTGCATTCCCTTATATTGCAGCAACTGTGCTACCGGTAGGGGTTGGTATGATCGTTCTGATTGCGGGTTTGTCGGCAACAATGTCTAGCGCAAGCTCAGATGCTATAGCGGGCGTTTCAATCCTTCTTCGCGATGTATATGTAATGTTCACTGGCCGAGTGCCAAATAAAGAGTCAATGCTGAACTACTCCCGTCTAGCATTGGTTGTTGTTATCGGCTTTGCACTGCTGTTCGCACTCACTTCGAATGACATCATTGGCTATATCACGAAGATGATCTCAACGGTCATGTCAGGCATGTTTGTATGCGGTATGTTGGGTCGTTTTTGGAAACGTTACACTTGGCAGGGAGCGATTGCGACACTTGTTGGTGCATCGGCAGCGTCCTTCGCGGTAATGTTCAGCACAGACCTAACGGCTTTCTGGGGCAATCCAGTTATCCCATCAGTGACGGTAGCAACAATTGCTGGTGTTGTGGTTAGCCTAGTGACGCCTGAAAATAAGGTCTCTCCTGAGCAAGCTCAAGCGATTCTTGATGCTGAACGCGCTCAAATGGAGTTGGGTTCAGCTCCTCAAGAAACTTCAGCAAAACCGACACCAGTTACTGAGTAATTTTGGTCTTATCTAGGAGTGCATGCGGCACTCCTTCTTCTAATCCTAATATTTTAAGAGGCTCTGATGAAAGTAGCTTTCTTCGGTGAATGTATGGTGGAACTGAGTGGGGAGCCACTTCGAAGAACATTCGGAGGCGATACTCTTAACACTGCGCTTTATCTAGCAAGGCTTGGACGTAATCGAGGTATTGATGTTTCCTACGCGACGGGGCTGGGTGAAGATAAATTGTCGGTTGAGATGAAACGAGCTTGGAACGATGAATATATCGACACGAGTTTGATTGAAACCGTGTCAGACAAACAGCCTGGTTTGTATTTAGTCGAAACTGATGTAAATGGAGAGCGAACCTTTCTGTACTGGCGTAATGACAGTGCCGCAAAATACTACTTTGACAATGTGGTAAGTAAACTAGAAGTTGCTTTAGCCGCTAACCAACATGATGCGCTTTATCTCAGCGGAATCAGCTTAGCCATATTGAACAATAGTGCTAGGAAACGAATGCTAACTATGGCTAAACACCATCATGAAAGTGGTAAAAAAGTCATATTTGATAATAACTTCCGTCCTCAGCTTTGGAGTAGCTCCGACGCTCGACAGTGGTATGAAAAGCTGTTGCCTTATGTGGATATAGCGTTACTCACAGAAGATGATGATAGAGAAATATGGGGGACTGAAGAGTCTATTGAGTCACGTTGTGAGCGATTTGAAATTGCAGAAGTGGTGATTAAACGCGGTTGTGAACCATGTAAGGTGATAACACGAGAAAACAATCAGATTAATACCCACATTGTCGCAGCATCGAAAGTTGCGAATGTGATTGATACCTGCGCTGCTGGTGACTCTTTTGCTGCGGGATATTTGTCTGCGAGATTGAGTGGTCAGTCATGCGAGTTATCTGCCGAGTTTGCTCATTCTGTTGCTGCTATCGTTATTCAACACCCTGGCGCTATTGTTCCACTCGGTGCTATGGATCATTTACTGTGAAGAGATCAACATGTCGTTAATTAATAAATTAAAACAATTTAAAGTTATTCCTGTTATTCAAATTAATAATGTAGACCATGCGATTCCTTTAGCTAAGGCATTAGTCGAAAACGGTCTTCCAGTCGCTGAAGTCACATTCAGAACAGAGGCGGCAGCTGCTTCTATCAAGGCTATGAGAGATGCCTACCCTGAGTTGTGTATTGGTGCGGGTACAATTTTGAACTCACAACAAGTAGATCTTGCTATTGAAGCAGGGGCTGAGTTTATTGTTGCTCCTGGCCTTAATCCCAACACGGTTAAATACTGTCAAGAAAACAATATAACCATTATCCCTGGAGTGAATAACCCAAGCCAAGTTGAGCAAGCCCTAGAGTTAGGATTGTCTTTCCTTAAGTTTTTTCCTGCAGAAGCATCTGGCGGTGTAAACATGGTTAAGTCGCTATTGGCGCCTTACGGTGATGTTGCATTTATGCCGACGGGAGGCATCAGCAAAGCGAATGTCAATGACTACCTATCTCTCGACAGAGTTCACTGCTGCGGTGGTACTTGGATGGTCGCAACATCGTTGATTGAAAACGAGCAGTGGGACCACATTGGTGAGCTTGTGCGAGCAGCGGTAGCCACGACACGATAACTAGTCTTATGTTGTTATTTGGCCAGTAATTAAGCTGGCCGCTTTTTAGTCCAGTTATTTTGTTTTAATGCCCATTGATTTGGGTAGCCCTTTGACAACCCTAAAATAGATAATTATTAATGAAAAAAATCATATCAATAAGTGTTTTAGCGCTGGTTTAATGCTGGATTTACCGCGCGTGAGCATACCGTTAAATTTCTCGACAAGTACTCAGATTTTATGAGGCCATACGCAGAAATTGTCGATGCGGACAAAAACATTTATATCCCAGGACCAAATAAAGGCGAAACTGAGTGACGCTATCGTATTGGTCTGAACTTTGTATTCTAAGGAAATAATAATGAAAAAGAGTATCTTAACTTTACTGGTAGCCGGTTCACTAACAACAACGGCAGCATGGGCTATGGCACCAAATACTGATCTAAATTTAATGCCTTATCCACAATCGGTGGAATTAGGTCAAGGAAGCGTAACGTTAGACAAAGATTTTAGTATTTATATTAAAGGATTTAATTCTGACCGAGTCGAATATACGGCAAAGCGCTTTGTAGAACGCTTAGAGCGTCAAACAGGTCTACCGACGCTTAACTGGCGAGCTGATTCAGAGGATGAAGCGACGTTTATTATCGATATTCAATCCCCAGCTAAGAGTGAGGTGCAAGATATTGATGCCGATGAGTCGTACAAGCTAACGAGCAATGATGGCAAAATTGTTTTAGAGTCGAGCCGGCCATATGGCGCTATTCGTGGTATTGAAACCATTCTCCAACTGGTCCAGACCGATGCTAATGGTTATTCTGTTCCGGCAATCAGTATTGTCGATGAGCCGCGTTTTAGATGGCGTGGTGTTTCTTATGATACATCTCGTCACTTCATTGAGATGGAAGTGATTTTGCGTCAACTTGATGCGATGGCATCGGCGAAAATGAACGTGTTCCATTGGCATATTTGGGATGACCAAGGAATCCGAATTCAATTAGATAACTACACTAAACTGTGGGAGAAAACCACGGACGGTAATTATTACACCAAAGACCAAATTCGTTATGTCGTAGAGTATGCACGTAAACTAGGTATTCGTGTGGTTCCTGAAATTTCGTTACCGGGCCATGCGTCAGCCGTTGCTCATGCTTATCCAGAATTGATGTCTGGGTTAGGGGAACAAAGTTATCCGCAGCAGAGAGAGTGGGGGGTATTTGAGCCTCTGATGGACCCGACGAACCCCGAATTGTATGTCATGTTAGAAAGTGTATTCGACGAAGTGGTTGAATTGTTCCCGGATGAATACTTCCATATCGGAGGTGATGAGCCTAACTACAAACAATGGCAAGAAAATCCAGAAATTCAAACTTTTATCAAAGATAAAGAGCTTGATGGTGAACGAGGTCTTCAGTCGTACCTCAACGCGAAAGTGGAAAAAATGCTTGAGGAGCGTGGTAAGAAGATGAGCGGCTGGGACGAAATCTGGCACAAAGATCTTCCTAAATCGATCGTGATTCAGAGCTGGCGAGGCCATGACAGTATTGGCCGTGCGGCACAAGAGGGTTACCAAGGGTTGCTATCAACAGGCTATTACTTAGACCAACCACAGCCTACAAGTTATCACTATAGAAATGATCCGATGCCGAGTGGCATCACCGTTGACGATAAGCTTCACGAAGGGGAGCGCTTTGTTAGCTACCAGTGGGAGAAACCGCGTACTAAAGGTGGCCCACGCAAAGGCTTACTCACTATTATTCAAGCAAAAGACGGTAAAGTTCGTGCATTTACGGATTATAACGGTAAATCTCGAGCTGAAGTTGAGATCTTAGAATATGAACCTGGCAAGATATTCCGCGGCCACTTTGATAACTTCATGTCATACACAGAGTTCAATCTTAAGCTAGCGGGAGAGCAGTTTGCCGAAGGGAGCTATCAGCTTATTGGTAATGTAAGGTGGCCAACGACGGGGAAACTGGTTGCTTCTTCAGCACAAGAGGGAGCGACAATTCCTGAGCCAACTGGTGGCTATCCTGCTGAACTGAACGAACAAGAACAAAAGCTGATATTGGGTGGAGAAATCACCGTTTGGGGTGAAAATATCAATTCGATGACGATGGAAAACAGAATTTGGCCGCGCAGTTATGCGATTGCAGAGCGATTCTGGTCAAGTGAAGAGCTGACTGATGAAGCAAGCATGTATAAGCGTATGCGTGCAGTTGATAATTGGTCTGAAATTTCTTTGGGTATGCGCCACCATGCTGACGCAAGAGTCATGATGCAAAGGTTGGCGAATGGCAGCGATATAACACCTTTATTGGTGTTGGCGAAGTACACTGAACCTGCACAATACTATGCGCGTAACTGGGAAAAATGGATTCAGACAGAGAACCCAGGAGATTTATATAATCAACACGAACGCCTGAATCGTTTCGCTGATGCGCTCCCAGTGGAGAGTTACACTGTGTACGAAATGCGTGATTTGGTGACACAATACGTTAAGGGAGACAAGTCTGCTTTAACGTCGCTTAAAAATCACTACGAGCAATTACTCAATGCTTCTTCTGAGGCAGCTACAGTCTTTGCTAACAACGTAGCGTCAGTAGATACGGTACCGTTAGCTAAGGCATCACAGAAGATAGCTCAGTTAGGTTTGACACTGGTAACAAAAGCCGAAGCTGGCGAGAAAGTGTCTTCAGCCGATGCAAGAGAATATCAGTCTATGATTAATGACTCAGCGAAGATCATTGATGAAAGTATTGTCGCTACAGTGAAGCCGACGGAAATGTTACTTTGGTCACTATCAAAGTAATTCCATCGGCCTACTAGGTGCCGCATTAGAATAAACGCCCCTACTTAACTTGGGGCGTTTTATGTTACATGGGCTGATAACCACTGCTTATCAGCTTGATAACAACAAGTGAATTCAGTAATAGCACTCAAGGCGTTAGTCTAACCATACGCAAACACATAACGTCGAGAGCACCCTATGACATTTTCAAAATCTCAACTTAAATCACTTTTCGCCATTTCTACCCTCGCTCTGCTAGCAGGATGCTCTTCGCCCGCGTTTGATGCAGAAAACGAAAACTCTGCGAGAAACCGCGGAGCTGCTGGAGGTGCGTTGTTAGGCGCTACCATGGGGGTTTTAACCGGTGAGCCTGAACTCGCGGTTAAAGGAGCAGTCGCTGGTGGTGTTGCTGGTGGAGTCGCTGGTTCAATGAAAGATCTTGAGGATTCACGCGAAACCAACCGTACCGAAATTTTAGCTGATGGGATAAAACAAGATAATCGTAGTGAAGCGGAGATGCGTGCTGATGAGCTTGAAGCTCAAATTCGCATTAAAGAGCTAGAGCAGAAATTGGCAGAGATGGAAGCTCAGCAAGACGATCAAGTAATCGATGCGAGCTAGTTAAAAGCCGAGTATTACTCCAGTTTTAAAGCATCAGATAAAGAAAAGGCCGATTGAGAACTCAATCGGCCGAAAACAGTGTGAACAAATCGGTTCACTAACAACGTCAGTTGGCTAGGTGACCTCAAATTTTGAAGTCACTTTCCATAATGCATTTCGCGTGCCAATATTTCTTTTGGTTAATGCTAAGGTTTAAGGCAATATTAATGCATAGTCAATGTCGTTTTTTCCATTATGCAATTGCAATATGCATTGATTTCGCAATATGCAATTAACTGCTTTGTCACTAATTCCTCTGAGTTCATATCATTTTGTGCTGCTTTAGTTACATAGATATGGCAGAACTCGCGTATTTTGTCTAATTTTATAGCTATCGATTGAGAACGGTTCAGAGACATATGCAACCAGCACCGATACCTATAAATGATGACTACCGACTTAGTGTTCTCCAAACTCTGAGGTTATTGGCCACACCTGAAGAGAGGTTCGATCGAGTGACTCGCCTAGCTAAACGTATGTTTAGCGTGGACATTTCTATTGTAAGCATCGTTGAGCAAGATCGGCAATGGTTCAAATCTTGTGTAGGCCTCGATACTACTGAAACGGCGAGAGATATCTCATTCTGTGGGCATGCCATTCTTGGTGATGAGCCGTTCATTATCTCGGATGCTCTGTCTGACGAACGTTTTAGTGACAACCCACTTGTTGTATCTAAACCCAATATCCGATTTTATGCCGGTGTTCCAATTAAGTTAGCTGACAATGTTAAAGTGGGAACGCTTTGTATCATTGATAGCAAGCCTCGACATTTTAGTGACCAAGAAGTCCAAGATCTTATTGATTTGGCAAAACTCGCAGAAGATGAGCTAATAGCGTGCCTGGACAGTACGATTGATGAATTGACTCAAATTTCAAACCGTCGAGGCTTCAATAAATTGGCTGACAAGGTTATCAATCGATGTCGTTTCGCTATGGAGCCATACACACTGGCATCGTTCGATCTCAATCACTTTAAACTGATCAACGATACTTACGGGCATGGTCAGGGAGATGCAGCGTTAGCGACCTTTGCTCGATTGCTTGTTGAGAACTTTAGAGATTCCGATGTGATAGCGAGAATTGGGGGTGATGAGTTCGTTGTTCTCATGTCTGGAACCACAAGAGTGGATGCTAAATTTCCATTGATGCGTTTCAAAGATCAAATAGCGGTGTTCAACGGTTCGAGTGAATGCGAATTTGAGTTGTCTTACAGCGTCGGCGTGGTTTGCTTCTCACCTTTAGAAGATCTCACACACAATGATTTATTGTCTAAAGCCGATCTAGCAATGTACGCAAGTAAACAGGCTAACTAACGGATATTCTATTTATAAGGTTTCCACTAAATACTGATGTAACTCTCCGAGGGAAGTAAAAGTATACGTCGCTTCAGTCATGTTAGGTGACGTCACGTTACCATTGGAAATAAAGCAGCTTAAGCAGCCTGCATTTTCTCCGGTCTTTATGTCGTATTCGTGGTCACCAACATAAATAACTTGTTCCGATGTTAGTTGCCATTTTTCTATTAAAAAGAGTAATGAAGCAGGGTTGGGTTTGGCAGGAAAATCTTCTCGAGTAATGAGCTCATGAACCTCAATGTTATTGGATTTTAGCTTCGTCTCTGCAGCCTGACGACAATTGCGAGTAATGACGCCTGAATAGAGGTGCTTTTCTTCCATCCACTTTAGCAACTCATGTGCCCCCTTCATAAGCGTACTTGATCGAGCATCTTCGATTTCATGGCGAAGAATAATGTCGTTTAGTGCCCTGCGTTTAGCGTCCTCGCTCGAGCTAGCAACATGTTCTAGCAGATCTTTGTCATCAGGACAGGCTAGTTCTTTACGAAGAAGCTTAAAGTCGAGGTTGCAAGATACCAACGTATTATCCAAATCAAACACTACCGCTTTGAGCATTGAATTCCATCTCTTTTTTCACACATCCGGTAATGATAATGTATCCTGAACTTGTGTTAGTATCGATAGTTAATTTGGTGAAATTGTTGATATTGGCGGCCGCATCCCTTGCTGATGATCAAGTATGCGAATCGCTTCATGGATATTGACTTCGACTAGGTTAACCAGTGATTGCATCGCTTCAATATTCGGGACTGTATCGTTATCTAACTCACTTAGTAACACGTCTATTTTGTTGATAAGTCTATTCAACTCGGACTCTTGTGCTACCTTCCTCAGCGTTATAATGACGTTTTTGAGCCCGATAACGTCTTGTGAAGAATAGACTTTGACGAGTGTATTGAGCGTCTCTTCGCCGATGGATTTAAATTGCTCTATATTGTCTAACCGCACTTGTTTCGATTCGCTAGTTGAATCCAACAGCGTGAGTTCCGCTTCAGTATTGGTGCAGTCGAGTTGCATGATGTCGTGGCGCACTAACTGGATAACATTAGTGTTTTCAGGTGGCGTTGGGTTCACCAATAGGTGTTGGTACCTTTGGAGAGCATCGATAAAACTCTCTTTTTGCAGGGGCTTAGTCAGAATATGGTTTGCACCAGCGTCAACAAAATTATCATGAGCTTCTTTAAATACATCGGCGGTACAGCCAAATATGACGGTTTTTGACCCTAGCTCTTGTCTAATAATACGAGTTGCTTCTATGCCATCCATTACGGGCATATGATTGTCCATAATGATAAGGTCGTACTGTTTTTTACCGACTTTCTCTATCGCTATTTTCCCATTTTCCGCTACTTCTACATTGTGACCTTGTTTCATACAAAATGTCTTCGCGACGAGAGCATTAACTTTGTTATCTTCGACGAGAAGGATAGCAAGAGACTGAGCAATTGCCTGTTCATCGAGTGAGACCTTGTCTTTAAGCTGAATTTCTTTGTTCTCAATTGGTGTTAGGTTGGCGGTGACAGTGAATTTACTTCCTTTGCCTAGTTCGCTGGACACATAAGCGTCACCTCCCATGAGGTTGGACAATTTTTTTACAATTGCCAGTCCAAGCCCAGTTCCCCCAAATTGTCTTGTTGTAGATGCTTCTGCCTGAGTAAAAGGATCGAAGATTGTAGCTAGTCTGTCATTTGGGATGCCAACACCAGTATCAATGACATCAATATTCAATTGCTCTTTACTTTTCGACATTGAACTCTGAGAATTCGAAAAAACTAGCTCAACAGATCCACGCTCTGTAAATTTGACGGCATTTCCGAGCAAATTAAAGATTAATTGTCTGATTCGCGATTTATCTCCTCGGAACGATTTTCCGGATGGTAATTGATTGTTCAGTTTGAACTGAATACCTTTTTCATTGCAAATGGCTGAATACGTACTGATTATTGGAGAACAAAGTTCGTCTATCGCAAAGTCGATATCTTCAAGTTCGAGTTTTCCTTCTTCTATTTTTGATATATCGAGGATGTCGTTTAACAAAGACAACAAGTGGTTTCCAGACTCAAGCAAAACACTGAGTTGCTCTTTATGTTGCGCCTGTGTTACTGAGGACTCGAGAATTTGAGCCATGCCCAAAATGCCATTTAGTGGCGTCCTCAGTTCATGGCTCATGGTAGCAAGAAATGTTGATTTAGCTCGGTTGGAGGCATCTGCTACTTGGACCGCTTGTTGGAGATTCTGCTCCAACTGCTTTCTATCACTGCTGTCTCGTTCTACTGCGATAAACTGTTCGATTTGATTATGAATATTCCTAATCGGTGTAATAACAATGTCGATCCAATATGGGCGTCCATCTTTGTGATAGTTCAAAAGCTCTGATTGAACAGTATGCCCTTGGCTGAGTTCATCTGAAATTCGTTTTATTTCCTCCTTAGAAGTGTCAATTCCTTGTAGAAGATCACCTGGCTTCTTGCCAATGGTCTCTGTGAGTTGGTATCCAGAGAGCTTTTCGAATGCACTGTTAACCCATGTAGTTAGGCCATCTCTATTTGTAATCACAATGGCGTCGCTAGCGTGTTCAACTACCATTGCTAGCTGAGAACGCTCTTTTTCGTTGTCGAGCAACTCCTTGTTCAATTTGGCTTCTACATGTTGCTGTAGCCATTGACGCCAGTATAGATAGGCGCCCAAACACAAGAAAAGCGTTACTGATGACAAAGCGATTTGGAGCTTGGTATCGGAAGAACGTTGCAACCAGAAATCGTTGGTTTGATTTAGTAAACTATGAACTTCACTGTCTATTAGGGCTTTCTTTTCATTACTAATGTCTTGATTTACACGTTTGTTTAGCCGAACGTAGTTGTCTAGGGTGACGACACTAGTATTGTCGCGAAGTGTGTTTGATAAATCGCTTAAGTTGTTTTTAGCGTCAAGATAGCGATAAATGGAAAGCTTGTCAGTTTCATCCAGAGAATAATCACTCCAGAGCTTGTCTTTTAACGCTTGGATAGTCTTATTGGAATACTCTAGAGACACTTTTGCGCTGAGCAGACGTTCTAATCTTTGCGTAAACGACAACATTGCGTCTCGAACGGTTTTTGCGGAGGCTACTGCTGTCTCAGGTACAGGGTTTAGAATTGGAAAGTAGGCATTATGATTTTGTCGAATATTCTCATACAGTTTGTCAGATAACAGTTCTATAGATACCAATTCATTTGAAAACTGGTCATAAGTGCTGTTGTCACTATATTCAAAAACGTAGATCTCTTCGAGATTGTGAGTGACATTCTGAGACAGCGATAGGTACGCTTTCTGATAAGCTTCACTAACATAGCTATTGACGGCGCTTATCACAAGCCAACATGCGGCTATTAAAGTACCAAGCATGTAGAACAACTCTATCCGTGAACGGTTAAACAATCTCTTTTTCATCGCGCTAACTCCGTCAAGAGCGGGGGAGGCGGTGCTGACAGTGCATTAAGAAAGGCGCTAATTTCAAGAGTTGTGGTGGCATCTAAC
Source organism: Vibrio mediterranei (assembly GCF_013364395.1). Lineage (NCBI taxonomy): Bacteria > Pseudomonadati > Pseudomonadota > Gammaproteobacteria > Vibrionales > Vibrionaceae > Vibrio > Vibrio mediterranei. The sequence continues at coordinate 503,540 of NZ_JABXGK010000008.1, forward strand.
TCCCTTCCTAGCTGTACTTTAGCCATGGTGACAATCGCCTCTTCCAATGTCGCAGCACGACCATCATGAAAATAAGGTGCAGTCTTTGCGACATTTCTTAGGCTAGGGACATGAAACACCCCTTTATCAGAATTAATTCCAGTGACGTTGTAACGACCTAGGTCTCTTTCTTGACTAGTCGTAGTACTAACATTGCCAAATCTCTGAAAAAGGTTACCCCCAATGTTGGTTCCTTGATGACATACTACGCAACCCAAAGATTGGAACTTCTCCCACCCCATTTGTGCAATTGGCTCCATTGCATCGGTTTGCCCTTTAAGAAATAAGTCGAAAGGCGAATCTGGTGTATTAAGGGCGGTCATAAACATGACTAAGGCATTTTTGACCGTTTCTTCTGTGATGACTCCGCCAAAGTACTCGTTGAATTGCACGCGGTAGTCTTGCACCGATTGCACGTATTCAACAATGTTTCTCCAATTAGTATTCATTTCGAGAGGGTTGTGGACGGGACCGTCCATTTGTTTCTCTAGGCTTGAAGCACGCCCATCCCAGAAGAAACGAGTGTTATAGGCTATGTTGAATACTGTAGGAGAATTCCTAACACCTGATCCATTTACGCCTCTTGAGACACGGACATTTTCCGCACCATTATCGAAAATATGATGGCAAGATTCACAGCTCACTTGCTGATTGGATGACAGCCTAGGGTCAAGAAAAAGTTGTAGTCCTAACTGCGCCTTATTTTTGTCGTTGCCCTCTAGGTTGGTGTGTTCAATTGGAGCAACAAGGTGAACAATACCATATTGGTGTTTGTGGGCGAGGGAGTGGTGCTCTTCGTGCTTAAGTTGTTGGAGTGTCAGGGGCGAGTCAAAATTCAGAAGCAGGTAGGCACCAAGTATCAAAATAGCGAATAGTGAGGATAGCCACCTAATGAGAATTTTGTTCATACAATGTACACATAATATTGATCATATGTATCAGTATGGGATACTTATTTGTCGTTTCAATTAAAGCTAAAAAAACCAAAAAAAGAATGAACTCGTAGTTAATTTAAGGTCTTAGATATTGCTCTGTCTTGGCTGAGCTAGTTTGATCTACGAATTGGATTATTCAAAGGTTGGGTTTTTGTTTGTGGTTTGTTGCTTTTTGCTTTTTGCTACGCTTAATGTAACTTGTACCAATAACGTGTAATTGATTTCTTAGACCTATTATTGTCTTGGTTTTTATAAATTTTTTTGTTGGGTGGTTGTTATGAAAACTCATTTACGTGCGCTAACTTTAGCAACGGTAATCGGTGTTGCTCTATCAGGATGCAGTCCTGAGCCGGAACAAAAGGCAGAAGCGCCAGTTGTTCGTCCTGTTAAAACTATGGTCATTGGTTTAGAAAACCAAAGTATGATTCGTGAATTCCCTGCGCGTGTTCTCGCATCGAATCGTGCTGATATGGCTTTCCGTGTCTCGGGTAAGGTCAACAGCATTCCAGTGAAAGAGGGTGATAATGTTGAGAAAGGCACGGTACTTGCGACATTAGACGACACTAATTTCAAACTTGCTGTGCGTGATACACGTGCGACTTTGCAGCGAACTCAAGCTGACTTCAAACGCGCTCAAGAACTGATTAAAGATAACTTTATCTCCAAAAAAGATTTTGAGCAGCTACGTGCTAATTTGACACGTGCAAAAGCAGCATACGATAAAGCAAACACAGAACTTGGCTATACCAAACTTTTAGCGCCTTTTGACGGTTTTGTGGCACAGCGAGATATTCAAAATTTCGAAAACGTTGAAGCTAAGCAGGTGGTGTTTACTTTCCAAAACCTAAACACCCTTGAATTGAAATTTAATGTTCCTGAAAAGTTAGTAAGGCAAATTCGCGATGAACAAGCTGAAGATCCTGTAGAGATACCGGTTTTCGCTTATTTTGATGCAGCTCGAGAGAAACCATATCCAGTGACGGTGACGGAAGTGTCCTCTAAAGCTGATGCTGATACACAAACCTTTGAGGTGACGGTGACACTTGAGGCACCATCGGATCAAAATATCCTTCCAGGCATGACGGGCTATGTCACTGCAGATTTTTCTAAACTCCAAGAAACGAAAGGCTCAATCCAAGTGCCTGCAACTGCGGTAATTAGCGACAATGCACACAATGCCACAGTGTGGGTTGTTGGAGACGACAACACGGTTTCTCCAAAGCAGATCGAAGTCTCCACGATGTCTGGTGACAAAATCACGGTACTCTCTGGACTTGAAATGGGTGAACGCATTGTCACTGTAGGTGTTCCATTTTTGATTAAAGGTATGGAAGTGAGCCTAATGCCTGAAATCGATCAGGCGCAATAACTGTAACTCAGCAAGAAGAGATGTTTTATGAATTTAGGTGAGTATTCAGTAAAGAATAAGGTGAATAGCTGGCTTTTAGTCCTGCTAATGACCATTGGCGGTGTTTTGGCTTACTTTGAAATGGGGAAACTTGAGGACCCAGCATTCACAATCAAAGAAGCAAAAATTATTACTGCTTATCCAGGAGCTTCTCCTCAGGAAGTCTACGACGAGGTTACGTATCACATCGAAGATGCGGTGCGTCTTCTTGGGCAAGTTAAACGGATCAAGCGCTCAGTAACTCGTGAAGGTTTGTCGGATATTACGATTGAGTTTAAAGACGAATATACCTCGGCTGAAATGCCAGGCATATACGATGAACTTCGCCGTAAAATTGCTGACAATAAGCATAAATTGCCTCCGGGCGCAGGCGAACCACAAATTATCGACGATTTTGCCGATGTTTATGGTGGGTTCCTAGCGCTTAATGGCGAAGGTTATACCTATCGTGAGTTAAAAGATGTTGCTGACAACCTTAAGAAGCAACTAGTACTTGTCCCTGGCGTACGTAAAGTTGCAATTGATGGTGACCAAAAAGAAGTCGTTTATGTTCAGATGTCTAGAGCCAAAATGGCGGAGCTTGGCATTGATATGGCTACGATAGAGAACCTGTTAAGTTCTCAAAACTTGGTTTCCGATTCTGGTCGTTTCCGTGTCGGACCTGAGTTTATTCGAATTGAGCCTACAGGTAGCTTTAAACATGTAAGTGAAATTGAAGATCTACTTATCTCAAGTGACAGCAAGAAGCTAATTCGTTTAGGCGATATTGCCGAAGTAACGCGTGAATATGTCGAAGAGCCGTCGAAGCTCATCTACTTCAATGGAAAACCTTCGTTAACGGTTGGTATTTCAATGCTTCCTGGTAAAAACGTTGTGGAAGTAGGCGGATTAATCGCAGATAAGATCGCAAGTCTAGAGAACCAAATCCCTCTTGGTATGAACCTAGATATCATCTACGATCAGCCATCCGAGGTTGATCAATCAGTAGCTGGGTTTGTGACCAACACTGTCGAAGCGTTGATTATCGTAGTTGTTGTTCTGCTTGCCTTTATGGGTTTACGTGTCGGACTTATTATCGGCGCTGTATTGATGATTACAGTGGCAGGTACCTTGGCACTAATGCACATGTATGGTATCGAGCTACAACGTATCTCTCTAGGTGCGTTGATCATTGCACTCGGGATGTTGGTAGATAATGCCATCGTTGTCGCCGAAGGAATGATGATACGTATCAAGCGCGGTGTTCCAGCGATGAAGGCAGCCGGAGAAGTCGTAGGTGCGAATGGTTGGGCGCTACTCGGTGGTACCGCTGTAGGTATTCTAGCGTTTGCAGCAATTGGTATGTCTCAGAGTAACACTGGTGAATTTACCCGTTCTCTGTTCTACGTAATCCTAATTTCTCTGTCTTTAAGCTGGGTTACGGCAGTATCGACGACACCGCTGCTTTGTGCATTATTGCTCAAAAAAGATGACAAGAAAGAAGGGGAAGAAGAGAAAGACCCATACGCAGGTGCTGGCTTTGTAATTTATAAGAGCGTTCTTCAGTTTGCACTTAAACAACGAGCATTGACCATTAGTGTGATTTTGGCGATGTTTGTTGCATCGGTTTGGGGATTTGGATTCGTTAAGAACGCGTTCTTCCCAAATGCAAACACGCCAATGTTCTTCGTGGATGTTTGGGAAGTTGAAGGCACGGATATCCGTCAAACTCGTGATGATACGCTAAAAATTGCCGATTTTATTCGTGAACAAGAAGGTGTTGAATGGACCGCGAGTTTCATTGGAGGCGGTGCATCACGTTTCTCGCTGGTATATACACCACAAGACTCAACCAAAGCTTACGGTCAGATCATTGTTCGTACTGAAACACGTGAACAGATCGCACCGTTACAAAAGAAAATCGATACTTTCATGACAGAAAATATCGACAATATTGAGCCTAAAATCAAAGGGCTACGTATCGGTCCTGGACGTGACTCGAAAATTGAGGCTCGATTTGCTGGTCCGGATCCAGAAGTTTTGCGTGATTTAGCTTCTCAAGCTGAAGCGATCATGCACGCTGACCCAGAGACTAAGGAAGTTCGTAACGACTGGCGTCAACCGGTTAAGTTGATTAAACCAATCTTTAATGAACAGGTGGCTCGACAACTCGGGATCACTCGTACTGAGCTTACTGCTTCGTTAAAAGCAGCGAGTGAAGGTTCTCAAGTCGGTATTTATCGAGATGGTGTGAGGCTATTACCGATTTACTTCCGTTCCGATGCGAGCGAGCGACAAAATGTTGCTCAATTGATGGATGCGCAAGTATACAGCCCTGTTCTGCAAAGAACGGTTCCAATTGCACAAGTTGTCGTTGGCTTTGAAACAGTATGGGAAGATGCAATGATTCGTGGACGCGATCGTTTGACGACCATAATTGCTTCTGCGAACCCTACGGGTGAACTAGCAGCACCATTGTTTGAACGCCTTAAACCACAAATAGAAGCTATCGAACTACCGCCAGGTTATTCGATGGACTGGGGTGGTGAGTACGAAGATTCAGCAGAAGCGCAAGGAGCCTTGTTCAGTGCTATTCCAGTTTCATTCATCATGATGATTATTGTGGTTGTGTTGCTGTTTGGTAAAGTACGTCAGCCACTGATTATCTGGATTACTGTACCACTGGCAATCATTGGTATTACAGCTGGTCTTCTGCTGCTTGATGGTGCCTTTGACTTTATGGCGTTGCTGGGTGCATTGAGTTTAATCGGCCTATTGATTAAGAATGCGATAGTGTTATTGGAAGAAATCGATATGCAAGCGGAAGAAAAACCGCTTTATGATGCGATTATTGATTCTTCGATCTCTCGTATGCGACCAGTAATGCTTGCGGCATGTACAACGATATTAGGTATGATCCCACTACTGGGAGACGTATTCTTCGTTAACATGTCTATTACGGTCATGTTCGGATTAGGATTTGCGACCATTTTAACCTTGGTCTTCATCCCAGTAATGTACGCGATTTTGTTCAAAGCTAAGAATCCAGCTTAAATTACATTGAAATGATCAAAAAGGTCAGACTCATCGTCTGACCTTTTTTGTTTTCCGTTTATCTAATCTAAGCAAACAGATGGATTACTTACCTGTCTTAGCGACTAAAAACTCAGAGAAGGCTTTCCAAGACTTTTTGTCGGCGTCTTCACGGTAGTTTTTGGAACCAAACACAGTAAATGCATGTGGTGCACCACTGTAGGTGATCATCTCGTGCTCTACACCGTTCTTTTCTAATTCCACCGCAAGTTGTGCAAATTGAGACATGGGTATCGCAGTATCAGCAGTGCCGTGAAGCACTAGGATCGGCGCGTTAGTTTGTGCGTAGCTTTGTCCATCGGGCGTTGTTAGGCCACCATGAAAGCTTACAAAACCTCGCGCATTCATACCTGCTCGCGCGGATTCTAATACAGCAGCACCACCGAAGCAGTAACCCATGACCACTGTATCATCTAAGTTTCCACCAAGCTTGCCAGCTTCTTGTAATCCAGCATTCATAAGAGCTTGAAGCTTGGCTCTGTCTTTATAGAGCTCACCTGTGTGCTGCTTCTTGTCTTCAACTTTTGTAGGACGAACGTCTTGCCCGAATAAATCCACTGCGAATACGTTATAGCCCATTTCATTGAGCATTTCTGCTCGGTCTTCTTCGTATTCTGTGAGACCGTCCCAGTCATGAACTAACAACACTAGTGGCGCGGTATTATTCACTTTGGCCCAGTAGCCTTCATAAGGCTGCCCATCTACCTCATAGATAACATGTTCACCCGCTACAGAGTAACTACTGACTAACGCTGTACCAAGAAGCATTCCAATGAGTCTCTTATTCATTATTGTTTCCTCTTTACTGGCTTTATTGTCCTCGCACTACAAAGCTTAGTACGTACAATCCAGATTGAGGTGTAACCAATTGAATTTTTTATTGCGTGAAAGGCGAGGTTTTGATTTGAACGTAAAAAAGGGAAGCAGTCGCTTCCCTTGGATATTCGATTATTGGACTATACACTCATCGGTACTAATACCATGGTGCCTATGATTACGGTAATCAGGCCAGCAAGTACAGGAACCGAGGTACGCTTTACAACCTCAAATGGAGAAATATTACCCATACCCGATGTGGCGACGATAACACCAGAAACTGGCGAAATTGTACGACCTAGGTTTGAGGCTTGTAGCATTGGGATGATTAGGAATGCTGGATTTAATCCCATTTTTGCTGCTAGGGAAGGCGCAAGCTCAACGAATGCATAGAATGGCGCATTACCTGAACCTGTCGCAATCGCCGCGGCTACAGTCAGACCGGTGAGAATTAACATTAGTGCGACACCGCCAGCACCCGCCTTATCTGCAAGGTGAAGAAGATTGTCGATAGCGCCAATCGACATTAAGCCTTGTGCGAATACACCAGCTGCAACTAAGAGCATAACAACGCCTTTAAAGGCATCGGCCATACCTTGATAACAAGATTCTAAGTCTTCTAATGTTTTTTGGCCGTTGAAGCGCTTAGTAATAAAGTCGATGAGGGCACCTAGGAAGATAGAGCCTACAACGATAGTGTAGATATCAAGTGTAAGACCTGGAATCGTACGGCCATTGAAAAGGAAAACACCGATGATCGGTAAGAAAGGCAGAATGCAATAGAATGCCGGAGCGTCTACCTTCATTTCTGACACATCAACGCGCTCCATTGGCGTATTTTCTTTTTTATCTAGATATTTGTTCCAAAAAAATGCGGCAGCAGCCATAACAATAATGGCACAGATTGAAACAGGTAAGACGGTTTGTACCGCGAATACGTCAAGCGCAAGTCCAGACTTTTCAGCGGCAATCACGACGTCACCGGAAGTTGGAGATAGAATGATGGCAGCCGGTGAAGCACATACAGCTACCGCTGCTGGTCGAGAGATACCCATAGCGGTCATCATAGGGAACAAGGTTGCCATTAGTAGGACACCTAGGCCCGTTGCTGAACTTACCGCGAGAGACATCAAACAAGCCACAATATAAGCGGCAACAAGTAGAATGTAAGGAGATTTAATGAAAGAGAGGGGTTTTGAAAACTGTTTTACTACTACGTTGTTTGCGCCAATGTGAGTCATGTAAGAGGCAAAACCACAAAGTAGCATGATTTGCATACCCAGACCGCCGCCTCGATATTGCAGCATGTACTTCACGTATTCGAGTGAATCAGTAACGATGTTACCCGTAGAGGTGATTTTTGCCGGTAGTACGGTATGGCCCAAAATCCCTGTTAATAGCAGTAGTGCAATACCTGCAGTTAGTAGTACGCCAGCCGGTCGGTAGCCTTTTACAATGAAGTAGCCGACGGCGATCGTCACGACTAGACCAATTAATAGTTCTAACATAATTCTCCCTTGAAACTGTTAAATATCTAAAGTATCTATTTCAAAATATGTCAGAAACTGTACAAAATATTACACTGTGGCACGACAACTACATGCCGATGTAATGATCTAAGACAAACAATTAATTCAATTGAAAATAGTGGGTAATTTATCTGTTTTTTATTTGTTCACTAGCTGTTAATTTCAGATTAAATCACTACCACAAAAGTATTACTTGGCTCACAGTGAAGAATAGTTATCCAATCGGGAAAGAAATTTGCTGTGTGAATGATTTTGCTAAATACATTAGGTGTTACTGGTGTTTCTCATAGTTTATAGCCAAATTGATGTGACTAAGTTTTGCTATTGCCACTAACTAACAATGAGAGATTAATTCTTGGTTTCTATTGCAATTCTAGCCATGCACGACAGAATAATGTTATCACCTGCTTGAGAACTTCATCATGTATCATTCATCTATTAATCTTCTTGATGTTCGCGCTTTTGTGCTGGTCGCTAACTTAGGTAACTTTACAAAGGCGGCTGAAGCACTCAACGTGTCGAGGTCCCATGTTTCGAGGCAGATTCAATCGCTAGAAAAGCAAATGGGAGTGAGTCTACTTATTCGAACCACTCGAACAATGAAGTTAACGGAAGCAGGAAAAGCATTTTTAAGCTCTTGTGATGGTGCATTGCAGTCGATTGATCAAGCGGTACATGCTGCAATTGACGATGTGGAAGAAGTCCGTGGAAGTATTAAGATCAATTGTGTAGGTGGTTATATAGGTGAGGAGCTTGTTGCAAACTACTTATCTCAGTTTTTATTGAACTATCCAGAGGTTAATATAGAGCTTGATTTCTCGAGCCATCGAGTTGACTTACTCGAAGAAGAGTTTGATTTAGCCATACGTATGGGGGTATTACCCGATTCTAATTATATCGCTAGACATCTCACAAACATTGAAATGCAAACGCTAGCCAGCCCTGACTACCTTGCTAAATACCCTAAACTAACTCACCCCAAAGAGCTAAAGCAGCATAAATGCATTACAGGCTCAGTAACCAAGTGGCGCTTTGTAAATAACATCAATCAAGAAGTCTTCGAAACTTCCATTAACGGCGACCTTAAATGCAAGAACGGGCGTGTGCTAATTAATGCGGCAAAGTCTGGGTTAGGGCTAATTCGAGTCCCGATCCTTTATTGCGAGGACGAATTGGCGGCAGGGGTTCTAAAACCTGTATTTGATGATTGGGGTATTGAGTTGGTACCACTTTCGCTAATTTATCATAGGGATAGATATCAACCTCGTAAGATTAAGGAGTGTGTACGTCATTTAATGGCGTGCTTCAGTTCTTAATGTTTGTAATCTGGTTTTAGTCTCGTTATCTTGTTCAATAGAGTGCATAGTCTCATAGGCGTAGTTGAAGAGAAGGGCTAATTGTGCAGTTAGTTGATAAAATAAACGCAACTTTGATCAGAGATATAGGATCAAACGATGAGTTTGACTTTGAAGACCTCAGTGGCAAACTTGCTGAGGTAACTGAAGTTATTGGCTTTGAACATTATCTCTTTGCTGTTTCGGTGCCGGTGACAGTAATGAGAGCTGAAAATGTCGTGTTGACTAACCAACCTTTAGCTTGGCGGCAATTCTATGAAGATAATGAAGTCATGTACTTCGATCAAGTTGTACTTCATTGTCGGAATAGCATGCTTCCTCTCCAATGGCGATCTCTTCTCGCCAATGATATTCCAGATGATAAAAATGTGATCAAATTGGCGTCTGACTTTGGTTTGGGAGATGGGATTACGATCCCGCTTCGCGCCAACCATGGGTGCTTGGGGCTTATCAGTTTTTCTAATAGGAAAGGAACTCGGAAGATAGACCACGAATCAACGATCCTATCAACTTACGTGGGGAGTCTGGTTGCTGATTACATTAACGATATCAGAAACCATGTATGTGAAAAGCAGTTCGGACAAGTTAAATCGAGCCTCACACTTAGAGAGCAAATATGTTTAGCTTGGGTAGCGGAAGGAAAAAGTTCGTGGGAAGTGGCCCAGATTATTGGTTGCTCTGAGCGCACTGTAAATTTTCATATTCAGAATGCGAGTGAAAAGCTCAATGCATTCTCTCGCACTCAAGCGGTCTCTAAGGCCTTGCTAACCGGCTCTATCGAGCCTATGTTGGTTTATGGAAGCGTTGGTAAACCAATTTCGTAACGCTTCATTAATGGGGACACGTAAAGCGACACTTTTCGTATGCTCTAACATTCTAATCTTTCCATCACCTATGCGTTGATTCGGGATACCGACGTGGCGCATTATCCTTTCTATTCCTGTGGTTGTTGGCGTAATAAATGTAGTGAAGCCCTGCTCAAAACCATATTGCACAACCAAATAGAAAAGTAGTTCAGTAAAGTTAATGTGAGATGCTTGTTTGGATACCTCGCGATCGACTGCAAACCTTGAAAGCTCGATAACATTATGGTCGTCAAATGATTCTCCCTGAAGTAATTCTGGAAAAGTGTGCTTCAACATGTAAGGTGTATCGGCATGTATAAGCCTCCAACACGCGACGACCTTGTCCTGGTATTCAATAACAATGAATTTGGCATCCGGTCGATCATATTCATCAATGTCTAGTTGATTTTCAGTATTCAAAGACCAACGAAGTCTACGCACAAAAACATCATATCTTAGCGTGTGCATTTCGTATTTCTGCTTCTCGGTCAATTCATCATATTTTCGGATATAGACAATAGGTTCCATGGGGTTTCCTCCTATACAGTTTCATGCATAGGTTAGCGCCACGCTTTGGAGAGGATAACTGACAGTTTAGTCAGCTTGAATTATTGCAATTACGGAAAAGTCAACCTGTCAGTTTCTGCAGTATCTTATTTTCGATACAAGCGTATAACAGTCTTAAGACCCTGTGAACCTGACTAACAACGTCCGAACGATAGATTCAGAACAGAATATAGAATTACACCATGGCTAGGTGACTTTTGGGTTTACAGGGTCTTTCTTTTTTCGTCAGTATTTCCCCACGTCCATCTCTCAATTTGTCTTTGCTTTCCACGACTTGATCTATTTGTATTGATAATACTTACTGCATCACTGATAATTGCATGCCATTCATATTCTAACGATGTGTTGCGAAACCTAGATGCAAAAGCTGACGAAGAAATACACTCTACTCTTGTTTAAATCAGCGCTTGTATCTTCTTTGATTTACGGCTTCGCTGTGTTCCAATCCCTTGATAAGTTGGTAAAAAACGAAGTAGCGCAGTTTCATCTAGTCACTAAATCCATACAAGATTACAAATCCACCTTGTATATACTGGGTGTTCTTTTTGAGGCACAAATTGCGGCCAATAAAGATGAAGAAGTTGGCTACCCACTTTTCGACAAAGGGCGAGTCTACTTGCTCAATCCAGGTGAGCCACTAACTCATAATGAACGGGTTGTTAGTATGACGGCACAACGTATGTTTAATAGCATGCCCGAATTAGCATTAGGGCAAGAATACCTTTTGTATTATCGCTCCTATGAAGGAATGAAAATACTATCTAGTCATGCTTTTGGTCTTACCAACACGAATGTGAACGAAGTCTTTTCTAAAAAAATATGTTTGGAGTCGTTTAAGTGTTCAAAGTATGCGTCTCAAGAAGATTTGGATAACCGAATTGTAGTTTCCGATATCTATAGAGATAACGTAACAAACAAAACCGTTATCACCATCTCAAGCCCTGTTTATGACGAATTTGGAATGGTTGGAGATGTTAACGCTGATGTTTATCTCGATAAGTTTCCATTTCTCTATAACAAACAGTATTTTAGTACGAGAAGTGAAATAGGTCGGGAAATCATTATTGAAGACACTCGTTACCCTTTTCATCAATCAGCGCACGCGGAACGAACTCAAGTCGACGATAGGCTTAGCATTGTCTATAAAATACCCTACAGCAAAATTGTCGTAGACTCTCTTTGGATCTACTTTTCTATGGTGGCACTGTTTTTCTATGTCGTCATTCGGCTAGATGAGCTCAAGGTCAAAAGAGAAAAGTTAAAACTGGCAGAACTGGCAATAAAGTTAGATGAACTGACAGGGCTTTATAACCGTGCAATTCTTAGAGACAGTGGCATTAAGTATGCTATTGAAAAGAAGGGTTTGGCTGTCATTGTCATTGATGGCGATAAGTTAAAGCTAATTAACGATAACTACGGGCACCATGTTGGGGATGAGGCTATTGTGTATATTGCACAATGCATGCGTCAGTGTTTTCGTGAGAGTGACTATCTTATACGTAGTGGCGGTGATGAGTTTCTAGTCTTATTACCGGGGTGTGGACTGCAAACTGCAGAGCGTTTGGCCAATACATTGAGTCGAACTATACGCTCGAAAACGTTTGGTGCAAATAAGTTGACGCTTGATATCAGCTTGGGTGTCACGGTGTTGCAAGAAAAAGAGTCTCTCTCGTCAGCCATTAAGCGAGCAGATGCTTTACTGTATCAGGTCAAGCGAAACAAAGCTTAACCCTACCTTACAAATGAATTAGGCAGAATAATGCATAAAGAGCATGACTATAACTTATTGAAAGTATTAGTTTTAATATATCAATATCGCAGTTTGACCACTGTTGCTGCTGTGTTAGGTAAAACGGAAAGTGCGATCAGTAAGCATCTGTCTAAATTAAGAGAACAATTGGGTGACCCGCTGTTTGTAAGGTCGTCTAATGGGCTAGAACCTACACATTATTTAGAAAGAATAATCCCTGGTATCGAAACAGGTTTACGTTCGGTCGAACAGGCTTTGAAGCGAGGGGAAGCGTTTGACGAGAAAAACTATGAAAAACCAATAGTTGTTGCGTTAGACAATTTATCGATCGAATGCTTTGGTACAGAGCTGTTGGTCGCGCTTAAGTCTGTATTTTGTCGTTCGAGGGTCGAACTTAGAACTTGGCGTTCAGATACTTACCAATCTATTGTCGATGGGAAAACAGACATAGGTATTCAGTTCTTTAATGAAGATTGCTCCAAAGCGGTCTATCAAGCCAGTCTAATTAATGTCGAAATAGGGGCGGTTGTCGCGAGTAATAGTCATATAGATAGTTGGGAGCAAGTATTCGAAAATCCGTGTGTTTTCTTTGAAATTCGCGGATGGAACGAAACCAACCACAGGTTGATCAAACAGATGGCAAAATACGACTTATCGTTTGATTATCAGGTTAAATTGGATAATCTGAGTGTCGCCCTAGCCATGATTCAGAGAGACAATTATTCGGTGGTGTTATCCAAGCATTTGATGCCGAGTAACGGTTTTAGATTTGTGCCATTTCCGGATTACATGCAGACATTTACGCCAGTTGTGACGTGTATGAAGCAAAGTAATCGACAAAATCCATTGCACCGAAAACTGCATGACATTATTAAAAGTATCGTAAATAAGAAAGGAGAGGAGTAGACCTCTCCTGCTCAAGGTTGGCTAACTTGCTAGGGCGGGTTTCTTACTCTCAAGAACATCGTGTGAGTTGATCAATTCCACGATTGAGTTCGCTTCATACTTATCTAGAATACGAGACTTGTACGTGCTGATTGTTTTCGCACTTAATGACAAAAATTCTGAGATTTGTTTGTTGGTATAGCCTTTCTTAAGGTAGTTAAATACTACAGTTTCTCTTTGAGAGAGCACAATATTACGGCTTCGCTCTTTATAGTCAGTCTTAAATAGGTTGTAACCACGCATCACACCACTAATCGCATCACGGATAAGCGGACTGTCTTCTGATTTACTAATGTAACCGTTGACGCCCAGTTTATAAGCAGTTTCTGAGTATACTGGGTAACCGTAACTGGATACGAAGATTGCTTTACCATTGTAGCCACAAGCGTAGGCTCTGCGCATGAACTCAAAACCGTCAGCTTCTGCGAGATTTACATCTAGGATGATAAGTTCGATATTACTGTTTTTTACTAGGTTTAAAGCCGTCTGAATATTACCGGTTTGGTGGACTAGATCTAAATCATCGATGCTAGACACGATCTGAGCTAGTGCTTCCCTAACTAGCGGGTAGTTATCAATGATGAGGCAGTCTTTCGTGTTTGGATAGAGCATTCACTTTACCTTGCTATACAAATGATTGGCGAAACAGGATTGGGAAAAGAGCGCGATCATTTGTCGGTTACGTCTAAAATCTTAAGAATTATTTTTAGTGTCGAATTAACGATGCTCGGAAGTATAGGAAACAATGCACTGAAAGTGTGGAATGATGGAAATTCCAAATAGGAATAATGTCAGAATGTTGGAGTTGTTCATTTAAAACAGTAGGTTACGAAAGGTAGATAAATTGTATTTATCGTTAAGTCGTATAATTTGAGTTGACCTTGACTGTTTATATCGAAGAGATAAATGATGAGAGAAGTATAGTGATTACGAAGAATGCTATGTTTTATGTCGATTTATCATGATGTTAGCTATCTATCATTATGTGACACGACTGTTGGTAAGTTAATTACGCAAAAGTGTGATTCGCATCTTGTTTTTGCTTTTTATAGGTATATAATTACGGAGAAAAGTAATTAAATTACAAAATGCCTATTGGAGAACGAACATGGGTTATGAACTAGGTGCTGCCTACATTGGTCAAATCGCTGCAAAAAAAATGATTGACGAGATGCTATATGGCAAGCCACAACCTAAAAAAGTATCTTTCATCAAGCGAATGATGAAAAAGCTAGCTAAGTAACGGAATTCTTGCAAAAAGCCCGCGATTTAATCGCGGGCTTTTTGTTATTTCACAGTTCTAATTTTTGGTCAAGATACGTTTTTCTCACCAAACTCTAGAACGTTATCAGGTTTGCTATCGAGATTCCGCTTGCTAAGCCAACTTTCCAGATTGTCTGCGCCGCCAATATATTCATCTTCTAGCCAGATTTGTGGCACAGTAACTGGTGTTTTTAATCCTATGTGTGCCTTTACTTCGGGGATCATTCTATAAAGGGCGGCACTATCTTTAACGACATCAGAATATGTGTAAGGAATGCCAGCATCATCAAGCATTTGCTTAGCTTTGACGCAATAAGGGCAGGTTGCTTTACCATAGACAATATTACCAGAAAGCGTATCGCGCTTTGTCCACTCTTGAATAACAGATTGAACCAATACACCTCTGTTTAGGGCTTCACCTTGACTGATGACCTTACCCTCAACCATTAAAATAGGGGCGTGCCAAGCTCCAGATTTTAAAGGCTCCCACCAGTGAGACAACCAATCTTTCACTTCTAACTCAATAGGGATACCGTCCAATTCGTTATTGAAAGTGTCATTGAGAATATCTTTAGTCAATGTGCATTCACCGCATGGAATGTTGACTTTAAATGGTCCCCAACTACCTGCCCAACGATAAAGAGTGATTTTGATTGGTTCCGCCATAGTGTTAGCCTCTTGAATAATCCGTTTAATAATTAGAACTGCTAACTCAGGGTTTTATTTCACAGTCGCTGCACTTTTTCGCTTTCTAGTTTCCCACTGAGTAATAAATGCCACCGACGCTATAATTATAGCCGCTCCTAACCATAGCCGGCCTGGGGGAGCCCAACCAAAAACAATCCAACCTGCAAGCACATTCATCGGTAGCTTAGCGTGGTCAAAAGGTTGGACAAATGACGCATCTGCCACCGAATACGCTTTCACAATAGCCCACTGTGCAAGCGCGGTTAGCGATCCTGCTACGATAAGGAAGCCCCATACGACACCGGAAGAAGGGAATGACCAATCTGGTAAAGCGAGGAAAAGGTTAAATGGCGTTATCAGTAGCAGCAGGTATACGACCATAGTTGATGGCGAGTCATCGGAAGAGAGCTTTTTCACCATAAGTGAATAACATGCCCAAAAAAACGCTGCGCCAACAGGAAGTAAGGATGCCCAACTGAAGTTATCGGACCAGGGTTCTAGGATTATCATGGCACCAACAAAACCACACAACGTCGCAAACCAACGCGCAGGACCGACATTTTCCTTTAATATTAAACCTGAACCTAAAGTTGCAAAAAGAGGCGACGTCATCAACAGTGCAATGCCTTGCCATATTGGGACAGGATAAGCCAGTGCCCACATCCATAGTTGTATACCTATAACAGAGAGAAAGACACGAAATAGGTGTGCTGGAAAGTGTGAGGTTTGCAGCGACTGTCGAAAACCCAGTGTTCGCAGATAAGGGATGATAACTACAAAAGCGATGGCATATTGAATCAAAGCCACCATAGTAGAGGACATACCGTGGTTAATACTGACGATTTGGGCAATGTTGTTGACGAGAGCAAAGGAAGCGCCAGCTGCTAGCATCCATGCTGCGCCCTGAATAGGGTGGTGTTGTAAGCTCATAATTGACTTCTTTATTTTTTTTCAATGTTACTACGGATCTTATCAAGCACCAAATAGGTTAACGGCTGATTTATTTCTGCTACAGATCAATTATCTGTTCGAATGTTCAAATGTTATTCGATGCTATATTGATTTTTTATGCCGATTAATAGATATTTATGCCAAATTTTATGCTTGGCTAATACATAATTATGAACACTCATACTAAAGAGCATGCGCATGTTGCTGATGGCACAAAAACATGGCAGATGCCAGATACTCTTATCTTAATTTTCATTGTCGGTATTCTTGCGACAATTTTGACTTACTTTATCCCTGCAGGACACTTTGACAGTCAGCAAGTTACTTATTTGGTAGATGGTGCTGAGAAGTCACGTACTGTCATCGACCCTCACTCATTCCAATATGCGACTGATGAAAATGGTGATTTGGTCTATCAGTCAGTCGGGTTATTCGCATCGGGTGGCGGCATTGGTTTAATGAACTTTGCTTTTGAAGGACTAGTTTCTGGTTCTAAGTGGGGTTCTGCGATCGGTGTAATCATGTTTATGCTCGTGATTGGTGGCGCATTTGGTATTGTGATGCGTACTGGTACGATCGATAACGGTATTCTACGTTTGATTGATAAAACCAAAGGAAGTGAAGCACTCTTTATCCCTGTTCTTTTTGCTTTGTTCTCTTTAGGTGGCGCGGTATTCGGAATGGGAGAAGAAGCCGTTGCCTTTGCCATTATTATTGCTCCGCTTATGGTACGTCTTGGCTATGATGGTATTACTACTGTAATGGTGACGTACGTAGCTACGCAGATTGGTTTTGCTACCTCATGGATGAACCCGTTTTCAGTGGCTGTTGCTCAAGGTATCGCTGGAATCCCAGTTCTCTCTGGTATGTCGATGAGAATTGCTATGTGGGTTGCATTTACCATCATAGGTATTGTGTTCACTATGGTGTACGCATCTCGAATCAAAGCAAACCCAGAATTATCATATAGTCACCGTACCGACATCTTCTTTAGAAAACAGACAGACACAGTGCAAGAATCACGCTGGAATCTTGGTGATACTCTCGTTCTGACCACTGTTGTAGCAACGACCATCTGGGTTGTCTGGGGGGTGGTAGCACATGCATGGTATATCCCAGAAATTGCTTCTCAGTTCTTCACCATGGGTTTTGTTGCGGGACTGATTGGTGTGGTATTCCGCTTGAATGGTATGACCCTTAACGATATGGCGGACGCTTTTAAAGAAGGTGCTGGTATTATGTTAGCGCCTGCTTTGCTAGTAGGCTGTGCCAAGGGCGTTCTACTAATTCTTGGCGGTGGTACCACGGACGAATCTAGTGTATTGAATTCGATCCTTAATGGCGCTGGTGGAATGATTAGCGGCCTGCCTGATGTGGCTGCTGCTTGGTTAATGTATGTGTTCCAATCCATCTTTAACTTCTTTGTGACCTCTGGTTCGGGTCAAGCAGCGTTGACTATGCCACTGTTAGCGCCGTTGGCTGATATTGCAGGTGTCACTCGTCAAGTTGCCGTACTTGCTTTCCAATTGGGTGATGGTTTTACCAATGTTATTGTTCCTACCTCTGCATCTTTGATGGCAACCTTAGGGGTCTGCCGTATTGATTGGGGTGATTGGGCAAGGTTCTGCTGGCGCTTTATTTTGCTGCTATTTGTTTTAGCAAGCTTTGTGGTCGTTGGAGCACACTTAATGGGATTTGCTTAGGCTTAAGCATTGATTTAGTGTAGTGATCAAGCGGGCATTAGCCCGCTTTTTATCATCAGAAAGAGAAACGAAACACGTGATTGAGTCAGAAAATTTTCCTACCATCAGCTCATTAGATGTTGAAACCTTATCAGCCGGGATTCATCACTTTTGGTTTAAAGCCTCAACCAATGCTATGGGGATTGAGGTTCGACTCCCTGTGGTTGTTGCTAAAGCAGAGAAACCTGGGCCCAAAGTTGTTATCACTGCTGGTGTGCACGGCGATGAGTTAAACGGTGTTTTGACCGCTCAAGAACTTATTAGGCGTCTACCAGAAGTACTAAACGCTGGCTCGGTAACAATTGTCCCATCAATCAATCTATCAGGCATTTTAAACCACAGTCGAGATTTTCACTCATCAGACCCTGATTCATCTCCGGCCAATCTTAATCGTTTTTTCCCCGGTAATCCGAATGGTGATACAGCCAATCGCTATCTTGATACAATTTGGACACGGTTATTAAAACCAAATGGTGAAATCGCTATCGATTTGCATACACAAACGCGTGGTGCTACGTATCCACTGTATGTGTTTGCAGATTTTAGGTTGGAGCAAGCGTTGGAGATGGCTCGACTCATGGAGCCAGATGTTATTCTAAACGACCCCGGTGATCGCGGTGTGTTGGAAACCGTCTGGAATAATTCGGGTGTTCCTTGCATAACAGTAGAAGTTGGAATGGGTAAAGTGACTCAACCTGAACTCATCGAGAGAGCGGTGTGCGGCATCAAGCAAATACTTGTTAACCAAGGAGTGATTGAAGGAGAATCACCAAACGTTACCCCGTGTGACATCGAAGGGAAAGAAATCATCAGCGTTCGTGCTAATAAGGGTGGTTTTGTTTTACCACAAGTGACCCTTTTGGAAAGAGTGGAAAAGGGACAACTTCTGGCGGTGCAATATGATAGTTTTGGTCGTATGACCGACAGTTACTACGCACCTAATGATGGTACCGTCATTAGCTACAACGTTGATAGTTTGAGAGAGGCGGGGGCTCTTGTTGTTCGCTTAATCCGATAAAGTAAAAAAAAGCCTCCCTCTATTAGGGAGGCAAAAATAGTGACCACTTGTTCAGTCTCTTCTGCCTAGATAGCATAGCTAAGAATCACCTTCTCCCTCTTAGAAAAACAACTCCGCCATGCTGAGTCTGACAAGTGCAAATGCTGCTAACATTTGTCTCTACTACTAAAGTAGTAGTTGTGCCAACTTCTTTGAAATTATAACCATCTGTTTTATTTGGATATTCTATTTATCGGTGGAAGAACGATGTGAATACTAAAACAGGATTTGGTGCAGCTGCACGAAAGTAGGGAAGGCTAGGCCAAAATGGCCTAGCCCTATTAATCTATATGCTACGTATAATCTAGAAGTCGTAACGTAGACCTAGACGTAGTGTGTTTTCAACATCATAGGCGATTTTATTGTTTGCGATGTCTGAAGAGTCACCTTTGCTACGATTGTCGATCTTGTAAGACAAATAAGTGCGTAATGACTTATTGAAGTGGTACTGCCCTGTTAGTTCAAAAAAGTCATCTTTGTCGTATTTGCTTTCACCAGCGCCTTTTCCTTCATATTGAGCTTTTGCATAAGCTGCCATAATACGGAAACCATTATCAAACTTATAAGTACCAGATAACTCGACACCATTGTAGTCGACATCAGCAGCGTTATCGAAATCGTAAGTGCCCTGGGTATAAGTACCGCCAAGAGTCAGGCTTGCGATAGAGTAACTCAGGCCGCCGATAAACTGATTGGCTGAACCGTTGTCGTTATTGCCACGGAACTCATCCTCAGAAACATCGTTCATCGCGTAGCCTAGGCCAATATCCAAACCAAATGGAGTGGCATAAATACCAGAAAGACCGTAGCCGTTTTCGTTTTTCTCTTCAGCTGCAATAGCACTCGCTTTGATAGAAAGAACATCTGAGAATACGTTAGAGTAGGCGATGGTGTTGTTGATTTGTTCATTACCCGCATTAATGAACGTTTTCTGGCCGCCAGTCCAAATTTGTCCGTCATCTGACATTTGTGAGATTTGTACACCGGCTGTATCTTGCCTACCGAATGAGATATTACCAAACTGTGTTCCAATACCGGCAAACATGTAACGCTGTTTTAGAGTATTAGTTGCAGTGTTATCGCCAGATGAATGAACACTTTGTTCAGCTTCGTAGAACCCAAATCCAGTAAGGCCATCAGTAATTTGAGTCTCACCACCAACATTTAGACGAAAGCGAGACTTGTTCGCCATTGAACCTTCGATCTCCTCCCCTTTGTCGCCAATAAAATCACCACGGAACTCAGCACGACCACCAATATTTAAGGTTGTTCCATCTTTACTATATACTTCTGCCGCCAAAGCTGAACCTGAAACCATCGCTGCTAAAACAGCACTCGCTAGAATTGCCTTTCTCATTTTTCTTACCTTTTAAGTATCAATAAAATGCGTCCTTCTTTCGGTGAGGACGTCGTCTTCTTGGGATGCGAGTAAGTTATTGGATGGGTATGACAGAAAAATGTGAGTTGTGTTACGGTTTGATTTAATTGGGGTTGGGCTAAAAAGTATGTTTAAAGGATTACGTCGGTGCAAAAAAAGGGCGTTTAATCGCCCTTTTGAAGTATGTAATGCGGCTTTTAGAAGTCGTAGCGAAGGCCTAGACGAAGTGAATCATCCGCATCTTTGGACAACGAGCTACTGTCAGCTTTTAGCATGTTGAACTTGTAGCTCAAATAAGAGTGAATCGAATTGTTGAAGTAGTATTTACCCGTCAACTCGACATAGTTGTTTTTTTCTAAGGTAGAAGAGTCTGTAGGAGAGGTGTCACTTTCTTGTTTTGCGTAAACACCTTGAGCCACAAAACCATTATCAAATTTATATTGTCCAGCGAACTCGTAACCGGTGAAATCTACATCACCAGCTGATTCTTTGACCTTACCTTGAGTGTATGTACCAGCTACATATAGTTGACCAACAGCGTAACTTAGACCACCCATAAACTGGCTTGTCTCCGCAGTATCGGTAGCACTAGTTATCCATTCGTCTCCCCCTGCATAACCTAAACCAATACCAAGACCCATAGGTAACGTGTAGATACCAGATATACCGTAGCTATTTTGATCTTTTTCATCACTCAGAATAGCATTTGCTTTCAAAGACAAAGCATCATCAGCGAACATTCCAGTATAAAGGATGTTGTTGTTAGCTTGCTCGTTACCGGCATCAATAAACTCTTTTTGAGCACCAGTGTATGTTGCAATATCAGACATTTGAGATAGCTGTACTAAAGCTGTATCTTGGCGACCAAATGAGATTGCACCAAAGTTAGTTTGAAGGCCTGCATACATGTAACGTTGTTTGAAATTGTCTGTTTGACTATTTCCTGCACCAGAGCCATCCGAATTCACGCCCTGTTCCGCTTCGTAAAATGCGAAACCAGAAAGGTCATTGGTTATCTGTGTGTTTCCGCCTACGTTCAAACGGAAACGGGAGTTGTTATCCATTGAACCGTCCAACTCAGCACCCGATGATTTACCAATAAAATCACCACGGAACTCTGCACGTCCACCAATATTTAATGAAGTACCATCTGAATTGTAGACCTCTGCAGCAAGTGCTGAACCAGAGATGAGTGCTGTTGTAATCGCCGTAGCGATGGCTGCCATTTTCATAATTCTATCCTTTGATTATTATTAACCACTGCAATGTTTCCACTGCTAGACCATTTATTGCCTTATGACATAAGTGGCCTAATGGAAGGATAGAACGCCTTTTCTAGCTTTCCTTTCTAAATTCCAAATAGTTCCCCTCTAATTACTCTTTTGTGATCTATCGCTCATAAATGACGTGCTTCATTGGCAGTTTTATAACTCACAACAAAGTAACTCAGCAGGCGTTACTCAAAAAATGGGAGATTGTTGACAAAAATGATGTGTTTTGAAGACTTAAATCTACTAATTAAACTGAAATAACAAAACGTAACTTGTTGAATTTCACGTGCTTCTCTGTCTGATAAATAACCGGAAAGTGTTTAAAAATGTGAATTTAATCACTCTAAAACAACAAAAAACATAAATCATCCTCATCTAAATGGTTGTTTTAGATCGTTTTACGTTTTTTCTAATTATCTTAACTTGTTGTATTTTAATGATTATATAAAATAGAAAACACTGTTTTTAATCTTTTACGTCTTTTTATGAAGCCTTTGGGAACTTTAGGGTTAGAGTGATTTCCGTCATGTTAATCCAGCGTTACATCAAGTCGGGTTACATGCATGGGTGTTATGTCTGTGTACGTAACAGCTTTATGTGCGTTATGTCATTCGTTGAAATGACACATAAAACTTGAAATATGGAAATCCCAATGAACAAAAAAATTATTGCATTAGCAGTTTCTGCTGCAGCTTTCGGTACTACTGCTCAAGCAGTTGAGCTATACAACCAAGACGGTTCTACTTTCTCTGTAGGTGGTCACGTTTCTGTTGGCGTTCAAGATTCTGAGAAAGGCGATGCTGGTGTAAACTCTGTATCTCCACGTATTAACTTTGAAGCTACTCAAGATCTAGGTAACGGCTTTACTGCTGATGCTAAAGGTGAGTGGGCTCTAAACATGCTTGACGGCGGTGATAACTCTTTCACTACTCGTCTAGGCTACATTGGTGTTAGCCACGCTGAACTAGGTCGCGTAGCGGTTGGTACTCAGTGGGCTCCATACTACACAGCTGGCGGCGTAGCTGACCTTCCAATCGCTTTTGCGAATGACTTCCTATACGACAACCATGGTGCCCTAGGTACTGGTCGTGCAGACGCTATGCTTGCTTACACAAACGCATTTGATTTTGGTAACGCTGGTGCATTTAACTTCGGTCTAGGTTGGCAAGGTGCTAACGACATCGATAACACAGATATTCCTAGCGGTGTTCTTACAGGTAAGTACGACCTAGGTCAACGTGGTCAAGTTCAACTTGGCTATGATGTAGCTGGCTTTGGCATCAACTACGCGTACACTGGCGGTGATATTACTTCAACTGGCGCAACTCCTGCTCTAGATGATAAAGCGCAATCTCACCTAGTTTCTGCTAAATACGGTACTTACGGTAAAGGTCTATACGTAGCAGGTGTTTATGCAATGAACGATTACATGAACAGCTACAATGGCCGACAGCTTGAAGATACTAAGGCTTATGAAGCAATCCTAGCTTATGGTCTATCAAACAGCCTAAACCTATCTGTAAACTACGAAGCAGTTAAGAACGACGGTGATACGCTAGGTTCTGGTTACAATGGCGAAACTATCTACGCAACTTCAGCAATCCAAGCTGAGTACGACGTAACTACTCGCATGCGTGCATATGCAGGTTATGAATTCGACCTACAAGGTACTGGCGCATTCAAAGAAGACCGCGACAACATGTGGATGGCTGGTGTTCGTTTCTTCCTATAATGGAAAGCTAACTACCTAATTTCAAAAACCCGCTCTAAGAGCGGGTTTTTTTGTTAGACAAACGCCTTAGTGAATGTAAGTGCTGAGTGTTATTTAGTGCATAAATGCGTTTGTGGTAAAAATATCTTACAAACTCTAGTAAGTTGTCTAAATTACTAATCAATTTACTTGTAACGTGTTGTTTTTAATGAATAAAAATAGCAGTTACTTTATACTCTAAAACTTCATTTCATTTCACATCACTTCTGGGAACTCTCTCTTTAAAGTATCTCCATATTACAAGTTTCAAGTTTTTAACGAATTGTTCATCAGTGTTGCGCACAGCACCTATGAGCAATACGGCATTAACACCCAAGTACTTACGTTCTGTAACGCGAATAAAAGTACCTAACTGTCATATATGGAAATCATAATGAACAAAACTCTACTTGCTCTTGCAGTGACTGCAGCAACGATTGGCACTCAAGCTAACGCGCTAGAAATCTACAACAAAGAAGGCACACAAATGTCTATTGGTGGTCATGCGACTATCGGTCTAACTGGTGCTCATGCAGGAAAAGACGCTCGCGTTGAAGAAAAGTCTCCTCGTATTAATCTTGAAGTGATCCATGACCTTGGTAATGGCTTTAAGGCAGACTTCAAAGGAGAGTGGGCAATGAACATGTTAGAAGGTGGCAAAAACACCTTTACGACTCGTCTGGGTTACATTGGTATAGGGCATGAAACATATGGCCGTATTGCAGCAGGTACTCAATGGTCTCCTTATTACATGGCAGCCGGCGTTGTCGATACGCCAATCGGTTGGTCTAATGATTTCCTTTACGACAATCAAGGCTTATTTGGTACTGCGCGTGCTGATAAGTTAGCGGCGTACTACAATACTATTGACTTTGACGAAGCGGGTGCTTTGACAATCGGTGCTGGCTGGCAAGGTGCTAACTCTGTTGATGAAACAATTGGTTATAAGCAAGATGGCAAAACGGTAGCGGGTGCTGGCGACCAAGTTTATTCAACAAAAACTCAAACTTGGCTAAGTTCGCAAAACCGTGGTCAAGTTGCTCTCGGGTATACGATCTCAGGTTTCAACGTCAACTATGCATTCAACAGCGGCAATGTTGTTGAGCGCAATGTAGCTAAGCTTGCTGAGTCTAACTTGGTTTCAGCTAAGTATGGTAATTTCGGCGCGGGTTTATATGTTGCAGCTACATTCGCTGACAACAAAAATATGAACTCATTCGACAGCAAACTAATTGCCAAAACTCAAGCTGTAGACTCGATTCTTGCATACGGTTTTGACATGGGTTTGAACTTAATCCTAAAGCATGAAGAAATGCAAGATACAGAAAACAATGTACGTGTTAAATCTGGAACTTCTGTTCAGGCAGAATATACAATTAACCCACGCGTTCGAGCATATACGGGTTATAACTTCGACAACCAAGGCGAGACTGGTGCGAATGTAGATTACCGCAAAGCGCAAGACAACCAATTCATTATCGGTACTCGTTTCTACTTATAATGTCTTGAAAACCTAAAACGAAGAAAGCGCCCCTATTAAAGGGGCGCTTTATTGGATCTATTAGGTATTGCACATTACAGTTGAGCGAGTGCTGATCCTGCTTGGGGTTGCTGAACCTTCGCTTTCCCAATCAATTTCAATGCGGTCTTATCATCCCATATGACGTCTTTGTCGCTGCCAATTATCGCACTGTTCATCTTGGCTATTTCGTTCCTCAAAAGTGCATCATCTTCTTCTGACAATGAGATTGTTCTTTTCCATGACCGATATGCTGTTTGTGTTGCAATTGGATCTCGGTTTTTAATCGCAGCAATTAAGTTTTCTTTAATCGATGCATTGTTTATTGAACTCATTGGTGAATTGTCATTAAGTTGGTTCTGATTGGCTTTACTAGTGCGGTACCACATTGC
Organism: Vibrio mediterranei; assembly: GCF_013364395.1. Classification (NCBI taxonomy): domain Bacteria; kingdom Pseudomonadati; phylum Pseudomonadota; class Gammaproteobacteria; order Vibrionales; family Vibrionaceae; genus Vibrio; species Vibrio mediterranei. The sequence continues at coordinate 528,811 of NZ_JABXGK010000008.1, forward strand.
ACTAGAGAAAACCCAGAGTGCAGCGAATAATCCGGCGATATATGGCCAACTACCTGAGTCTTTAACAATTGTTGTTGTACCAGGCGAGCTTGATGTTGGACTTGAGACTGGCGATACGGCGTTAATCACTTCGTTCGCTGTTACCGAAACGTTCAACCCTTCCAGTTCAGTTTGGGCTGGCTTTTTATTCACTGAATCCCACCAATTAATCTTTACAGCAGGAAGAGTAAAGTCGCCACCATGTTGAGCTATGAGAACTTGTTTAGTGATCATAGTGACGCTGCCATCATCGTTACTTTTGAACGATGGCTTTTCTGAATAGACCCGAAACGCATCGGGGTTACTGACCGATATATTAGGTAACTGAGCTGACGTTAGCCCTGTTGCCGTTAGAGTAATGGTTCGTGTTAAGGAGTCGCCGCTGGCAATTGAAACTGACTTCGTCTCTACGTTTTTCCCACTATCTAATTTCCAGGTTTGAGACAGAGAAAGTTTCGAAGTCGGTAACCAACTATCGGTATAGCCTTCCGGTACTGGGTCAACTTTTAAGTCAACCGTAGGTGAGCTGGTATCCAGAGTGAGGATCTTCGTAGTTCCACTTCTATTGTTCCCATAAAGAACCCCCCCAGTGAGTGTTGGCGCTTTAATGGCGAAATTACCACTATCGATAGCGGTGACTCTGTATGACTGATCAATGATCATAACCTCCATACCATCAAGCACAGCTTGATACTGTTTAGGTTCGCCAACTGCCTCAATATCTAACCCTGGCGCTTCTGGTGAGGTTAAGTTGGGGTTTTGCAGTAAACGGGGATCGACCTTAACAATGATTCTTGTATCTAGTAACGCACTTTCCTTGGGATAAAGTTCTGACTTACTTAATTGAGTACGAACTTCAATCATGTCTTTGGTCGTAGGTGTTTGCTCATCGATGGTAACGTTCAATGTAATAGGGGAGGTGGCAACACCATTGACATCAAAACTAGGGATGGTCAGTTTGCCAATTCTTTGTGGGGCGATCGCCACCGTCCAAATACTGCTGTCTGTACGCGTGCCATTCAAGATATTGACGGAAGAGCTAAAATTGGGTCGACCAAGATAGAAGTCTTTTGAAAGTGAACTAAAGTCCACCTTATTTCCGTCTAGTTTTTGGTCTGCGACGATTTTTAACTGAATGACCTCATCTTTGCTGACTTTGGTCTTGTTTACGCTTGCTGTTACGTTCAATGCCCATGATGAAAAGCTGACAGCAGAACTAATAATAGCGAGTAGCACTAAGGTGAGAGATTTTATGTTCTTCATTGTAATTACCAATCTTTCCCTGTTGAGGTAGGGACTTCTTTATTCTTCGATTGCAACAACATTTGTGCACGCAGCAAATAACTTGGGTCGCGCACGCTTTCAATTTGCTCAAGTTTTCTAAGATCGGGGTCGACGTTTTGTTGTGTTGTCTCTTTAGCTAGTTGAGCTTGCTTTTGCTCTTCAGAAGCTTGTGACTGTTGCTCACCGGAACTCGTACTAGCGGATTTTTCGGTTGATGCTTTAGTTGTATTGTCTTTCTCTTGAGGCTGCTTTGCCTGCTGATTCCGAGATTCTTTATTATTATCGGAATGCTCTGGTTGCGAATTATTCTTTGTGCGCTCTGAGTCTGGTTTTGCGGTTTCACCAGATGAGTTCTCTTTACTGCTTGAATTAGCGTTAGATTGCGATTGTTGTTGACTTGTCTTTGCCCCGTTGCCACCATTTTGTTGCTGTTGCTGTTGCTGTTGCTGTTGCTGTTGCTGTTGCTGTTGCTGTTGCTGTTGCTGTTGCTGTTGCTGTTGCTGTTGCTGTTGCTGTTGCTGTTGCTGTTGCTGTTGCTGTTGCTTCATTGCGTCTTTAACTAGATTAAGATTAAACTTCGCATCAGCATGGTTAGGCTGTTGATTGAGCACTTGTTGATACATATCAGCTGCTTTTACCAATTCACCATGCTGGGCATAGGCATTACCAAGGTTATATAAAGCGCTGATATCGCTCTCGCCCTGTAAGTTGTCGATAGCTTGTTGGTAATCGCCATTTTCATATTGCGCCGCTGCTAACCATTGCTTGTTGCTGAACAAGTTCTTGGCGGACTCGTAATCTTTATCTTGAAAGGCGTGGTAACCAAGTTGGTTCTGATTATTGAATGCGCTATCAATGATGGACGCCTCTGCGCTGTTACTATTAAAACCAAAAAGAATAGCGAGTAAAGGAGAGCAAAACACTACGCCTTTTCTAAATAATGGCAGCAAGAGTACTAATACAAGAGGAAGTAGCCAGTAGCCGTTATTTACCCTTATATCGACGCTTTGCTCTCCTTCTTTCTTAAGGTTTGCGGTTACATCTGAGGTTTGGATCAGACTCGAAATGTCCTGATTGTCACTTCGATACGTTGTATAGTGCCCTCGTCCCACTTTTGCTGCTTGCTTTAAGTTTGTAAAGTGAGTTTTGGCAACGACGGTGTTTCCCGACTTGTCAGTCAGCAGAGAACCGTCGGGTAGTGTAATAGGTGCGCCTCCAGTGGTTCCGAACGCTAAGACTGAAAGTTTCCAGCTATGACCGCTGAGCATCGCTTCAATTGCTTTAAGTTCACTTTGGCCTAGATCATCAGAAAACAGAATGATTTCACCGTTAGACAAGCCTGCTTGTTTCATCATATCGATAGCTTGCTTTACGGCTAAGTCTGCTCTCGCACCTTGGAATGGCATAATCTCCGGCGAAAGGTTTGTGATTAGGTTGCCCAGCGTGGCGGAATCTGTCGTTAGGGGGCTTAAAGTGTAAGCATCGCCTGCGTAGGCTACTAATCCGGTCTGCCCATCGGTAATCAATGGAAGTAGATCCTGTGCCTTGTACTTTATTTGAGCGAGGCGGCTAGGTTTGATGTCATTGGCATAGACCGAACGAGACATGTCTAACACTAACACTCTGGCACTGGATGATTGAAATGCAGGCCGAGTTTGGGTTTCAAAGCTCGGTCCTGCAACCGCGGTTATCAGAACAAGACAAAGTAACGTTAACCAAAACTGAGCTGACTTTTTGGAATCAGATTGCAACTTCAACGCTTTTTCTAAGTGAGAGGCGATAAGTGATGAGCTAGATTGACGGTAGTTCTTCACCGCAACAACTAAAGCAACAGGCAAAAGTAGCCAAAACGCTTGCGGATAGAGAAATTCAAAATTCATCTTTTTCTCTCCTTAGTATCACTAAAAGCATAATCAGCAACAGGCTGACCGTCGCGGGTAGTGCAAACCACTCGGTTTGAGGTCTCCAGGATTGGGTGGCTTGCTGAACAGGTTGTAGTGCATTGATGGTATCGTAAATGGTCGCTAGTTCATCGGCATTACGAGCTCTGAAATATTGTCCGCCAGTTATGTTAGCGATTTTTATCAATGTCTTTTCGTCTAAATCTTCTGCGGTGTTTACCGTGCGGGTCATAAAGAAATCTTTAACCTGCATCTCACCTGCGCCGACACCTATGGTGTAAATCGTGGTGCCGTACTTTTTGGCGATTTCTGCTGCTTGAACAGGGTCAAGAACACCGGCGTTATTGCTGCCATCACTGAGTAATATCATGACTCGTTGCGGAGCGTTACTATCGACAAAGGTTTTTGTCGCAAGTCCAATACCGTCTCCTATGGCAGTCTGGGTGCCAATCAGTTTTAATACGGTTTGATTAAGCTGAGTTTTAACGGTCTCTCTGTCGAAGGTCAGTGGGGTCTGCAAATAAGCGTGGTCAGCAAAATATACTAATCCGACTCGATCTCCCTTGCGACGGTCAACAAAATCTGACACCACATGTTTGACGGCAGTGAGCCTATCAATGTAACCATCTTGATATGCCATATCTTGTTGGCTCATTGAATAGGAGAGGTCGATGACAAGCATCATGTCACGGTGCTTTGGCTGAATCTCAATAGGCTCGCCATACCAAATTGGTCGAGCAGCAGCACATACTAGGCTTACCCATGCCATTATTGCGATGGTCCGGACGAGTAGTATTTTCTTTCGGCTCGCAGCTGGCATGCCTGAAATGTGAGGTAAAACTATAGATGCGCTCGGTTGTTTAGGTTGAAAGAACTTATAGCTGAGGTATGGCAGGGGTAGCAAAGCGAATAGCCACCACCATTCAAATGTAAATTCACTCATGATGCAGCATTCCAGTTTCGATATTTTCTTTTTGGAGGCAGCGCATTCTGTACCCAGTATTTACAATCGGAGATTAAGTTTGCCTCCTCATCTTTTGGAGGATTGGCGCTGTTGTATAGTGCGGAGTGCCACGAAGATTCATTGGGTATAAACCTCGGCGAGGCAAGTTGTGAATCCAAAAAACTCAACCATGATTGTCCAGTCAAATTAGCCACCTCTTTTCTAGGGAAGTAGCTAAGCGCCGCTTGGCGTAATATTTCATTGGCTTCAGCGGGTGACAATGTGGACACATCGCTTGTAAGCATTTTTAAAGCGGCTTTTTTTGCGCGCTCTTGCTTACGTTTTCTACGTATCAATAGAACAGTTAAAATGATGGAAAGCACAATGAAACCCAGTAAAGCCCAGTATCCCCAAGGTAGGGGCCAAACGCTAGGCTCGGCTGGTAGGTGTAATGGCTTTAAAGGTAAAGTTTGAGGCTGACTTAGCTGGCTCATAATTCACTACTTAAAATTGGACATTAATAGCTGTTGTAAAAGCGGTGTTCCGCTTGATACTTGAGATAAGGCAATACCATATCGATTTAACTTGGAAGTTAGCTCGCGCTGTTGCTGCATATATATGGATTCAACGGTTTTCCTTGTACGATCATTAGAAAAGTCTATTGATAACCGTTCATTTTTACCCATTACGTTTTGTATACCCTTAGCTTTGGTGATACCAAGCTCGATAGGGTCAAACACCTGAATAGCTCGTACACGGTTGTGTTTAGATAGCTTCGAAATGGCGCTTATATCCCTATCAGAAGTCGCCGAGAAATCACTGATCACAATGACCTCACTTCCTTTATTGCAGAGATTGGCTAGTACTTGATAAGGGTCTTTGTCACTTTCCATATCGTTAGAATTAGGAACACTCTTCGATTCCGTTACTACGTTATGAAAACCCTCATTATGAGCGTCGACGAGTTGCTGCAGTAATTGGTATAGCGAGGCTTTTGAGCTCGAAGGACGAAGCTCAAACAAACGTCTATTGGTTCGAATAACCGCGCCGACGCGATCTTTATTGCCAATAGCAATCCAACTTAACAAACTGGCTAAGTGACAAAGCTGCACTGACTTTAACAGCAGTTGCGTTCCCGTATACATGCTTGGTGTCAGGTCTAAGAATAGAACGACAGGGCGTTCTCGCTCTTCAGTAAAAAGTTTAGTGTGCACCTTGCCAGTGCGAGCGGTAACGCGCCAATCTATTTGTCTAACGTCATCACCAGCTTGATACTGGCGAACTTCAGAAAACGTCATTCCACGTCCCTTGCGAGGGCTGGCATGCTGTCCGTTAAGTTGTGACCAGAGGCTTTTAGCTGGTGGCTGCCAACGTTTACCGTGTGTTTGATAGAAGCAGAGCTCCTGCAGAGAAATCGAGGCTCCATTACACTGTATAGGCAAGTCTCCGCGCACGATAGCGGTCTCGAGGACGTGACTGTTATTGGTATCTTTTCGAAAACCTTTAGCAAGGTTAAATTTTCCGAACATAAGCCAGTTTACCTACGCCGATGCAACGGTTTTTAGTAACTCGTCAATGATTCTATTGCCATCAATTCCTTCGGCCTGCGCTTGATAAGTCAGTAACAGTCGATGTCGCAGAACTGGGTAAATGATTTCGTGAATATCTTCTGGGCTTACAAAGTCGCGACCAGATAGCCAAGCGTGAGCTCGAGCCGCTCTATCTAACGCGATAGTTGCACGTGGACTCACTCCCATCTCAATCCAGCTGACTAGGTCGTTGCTATAAGCATCTGGAGTTCGTGTTGCCATAACCAATCGAACGATATATTTTTCAATAGACTCTGCCATATGAATGGATAAAACTTGGCGTCGCGCTTCGAAAATTTCTTGTTGGGAAATACGATTCTCAAAGTGGTGACTTTCTCCTAAAGCTTCACCGCGATTGAGCCTCAAGATCGCTAGCTCACTATCCGCATCTGGGTAATTGACCTCTAAGTGAAGCAAAAAGCGGTCTAACTGAGCTTCTGGTAGTGGATAGGTTCCTTCTTGTTCTATGGGGTTTTGTGTGGCCATAACGAGGAAAAGATCGGGAAGAGGGTAGGTCGTTTGACCAACACTAATCTGCTTCTCCGCCATTGCTTCTAGCATCGCCGCTTGTACTTTAGCTGGTGCGCGGTTTACTTCATCCGCCAAAATAAGGGAATGAAATATCGGACCAGACTTAAATTGAAACTCACCAGTCTCAGGACGGTAGATATCAGTACCTGTTAAATCTGATGGTAGAAGGTCCGGTGTAAACTGAACACGATGGAAGCTACCTTCAATGCAATCGGCTAAGGACTTTACCGCACGTGTTTTTGCAAGACCAGGAGGGCCTTCTACCAGTATATGTCCATCAGCGAGCAACGCTACGAGCAACTGTTTCACTAAGTTGTCCTGACCAATAACCTGAGATTCGAGATAGCGTTGAAGTTGTTGGAAAGACTGCGCTGGCATGATGATGTTTCCTTATGGCGAGCGATTGAGATAAATAGGTAGATGGAAAACTACCGCGAAAGTTCCCTAAGTTATGTCATTGTTTTGTAATTACAATCAAGGATGTTACCACTTTACGTTTCATAATTTGGCAATACGTGTTCATTGTTGAAGGAAGTAAACATGCTCATAAGTAGGCTAATTGTAGCTGGAATATGGCATGAGCACGCCAAAACAAGTAAACTAGAACCAGTTTAAGTGATTAAGTAAGGTAATTTGTTATGAGTGATTTTGAGAAAGAATTAGAGTTGATGTCTTCTCAAGCAGAGTCTGAGCCAGAGGTAGCTCTTCCTTCAATTGAAGAGCAGCGTGAAATTGCTGCAGAGTTAAAGAAGCTTGAGGCTGAAGGTAAATTGACTCCAGAAGTGCTAGAAAAGTACTTTGGCAAGTTTAATCAAAAGAGCCAGACACCAATTCACTAAACCACCTATCTAAGCCCCTGTTAAGTGCTATTTTAACTAGGGGCTTTTAAATAAAAGTACCACTGCTAGCTAAACCCCCTCAATATTTCACACTGAACTTTTGATTTAGTATTTGAGAGCTATATCTCATATCTCAGTTTAACACTCGGTGCTTAGTTGCAACTGATATTTTTCTCAAAAATGAGACTGCATATGCAAGCCGTTGTTTTGAATAAAAGTTAGTCAAATGCAATCGATTTCATTGCACTTCTAGGCTATTGACGGATGAGAATGCATCGAATTCAATATTAACTTTGGAACTACTTTTCAAAACAAAAATAATCACATGGAGTGAACTATGGCTACCTTGGTAGAGGGAAACCAACGTGCGGTTCTGTTGGCAGAGAATAATTTGCAATCGAGTCTGTTAAAAGAGTCGATTGAACAGCAACTTAATATGGAAATTCGGCTAATTTCACCTGAACGTATTGGTCAACTCAGGCGCAGCACCAAAGATTACAATGTCGATCTAATTATTATTGACTACCCGACGATGGACCATGCGGCGGTAAGACAATACCATGAAGTTAGGGATGTTTTCTCGCTAGAAGCTCAAGAAGTTTTGATAAATACCTCTCCAGGTATCCGTCATTCGGAGATGTTACGTTGGCAACGTTTAGTAGGTGTATTCTATGCGACCGATAACCTAGAGCGGCTTATTACAGGCTTTAAGTGCATACTAAACGGTGAGATGTGGATGAGCCGAAAGTTGGTTTACGAATACATTAAACTTTACCGAGGAAAACATTGCCATACGACAAACCCTTACTACACTAAATTGACTAGAAGAGAACAAGAAATTATTAAACTTTTGGGTAATGGGGCTTCTAACACGCAAATAGCAGAGACTCTTTTTGTGAGTGAAAATACAGTAAAAGCACACTTGCATAATACTTTTAAAAAAATAAAGGTGAATAATCGTCTGCAAGCCCTCATTTGGGCCAAAGATAACATAGCTCCCCATGAACTTGCATAGTCTTCGCTCTTCATATTCAATGCTAACCCGTCTTTTTTGGCGGGTTTTCTATATGCATTAAATGAAAGTGAATATTTAGCTTGCTTGTTGTGGATGATGTTCTAATATTATCTTTGATCATGATCACAAAACCAATGCCGAGGGCCATTATAGAGATCTAATGTGGTAATTTTTCTAAAAGGCTGTTTGTTATGATGTTATTTATTTTTATCATACGATAGTTTAAGTTTCGTAAATGTTTCGATTAGCTAATCTGCGTCATTCCTACTCTTTCCTGTTAACTATTCTCATCTACTTGCTACCAAATTAATAACCCTAGTTAGTTTATTGGTGTTCTGATGGATAAACTTTAAGCTTGATTCAAGGTTTAGGTTTATATGCAACGTCAGATTGCTGAGGCTAGGAAAGGGTATTCCCATGAAAATGGAACAATGGCTTACCGTTCTATTTAAAACTCCAGGTTTGTTTAAATGCAGCGCTTTATTTAGTTGGATAGTTGTTTCTCTTTTTCTATCTGAAAGCGTCGTTATTGCTGGCGAAGTGAACACCTCTAAAGTAATTGTACATACTGTCCCATTTGAGTCTGGAGAGTTTTTAACCGGTGTTACTGACGCTACTCTGTCGAAGTATGGGTTTGAAGAAGCCAACAATTCAGATTTGAGTACTGAGTCAGATCTTGATAATTATTCAGATATAAATATAGCGAATGCTACATCGGCACAAGTAGTCATCTTGCAAAAAAGCTATGGGTCTGATGGGAAAAATAAAGCAAAAGTCAGTGTTTCTGGGGCTGGGAATCGTGTATTGGCAGCACAACTAGGAGGCAGGAATGAAGCCTACATAGCGCAAGAGGGCAATAATAATACAGCTATTGTAGGTCAAGTTGGCTGGGATTTAAGTTCAGAAAGTGTCGCCGTTGTTATCCAAGAGGGTGATGATAACGAAGCCTACATTGGTCAAAAGCGATACAGAAGTGCATCTAGCAATGTCAGTGTTAATCAAATTGGTAATGGGAATATTGCAGCGGTAGTCGCCGGTTCAGGTGCAGACCTTGGAATATCTCAAGTAGGAAATGGAAGTGAGTTAATAATTAATGCTTCCGGTTCAATGGGAATTTACGTCAATCAAACTAATTAGCGGCGTGGTATGTTGGTGGGTTGATATAAATACGTGCTTCTTAAGAAGTATATGTCGACAAGGAATTATAAAGGATTAAGGTTGTTATTATGAATAAATTAGCATTAGCTGTAAGTATCTCTGTTATATCAGGTTCGGCGATGGCTACTGTAACTCAGACAGAAGTAGATTTTAATGGATATGATGTAGAAACGTTCGCTAGACCGGATAACCAATCAGTTATTCTACAATCTAATAACACTACAAGCTCTGTTGTGATTCAGCAAGGTTCTAAAGGCGATTATGACGCTAATATATCTGTTGTAGATATGAGGCTTCAAGGGTGGGGAAAACGAAATAAAGTTTATGTTAATCAGGAAGGAGGCGATGGTTTCTTCCCTAGCGCACAGGACTCATTGGTAAGAATAGCTGGGACTAGCGGAGGCGCTAAAATTACAGTTGATCAAAATGGGAAGTACAATGACTCGCAAGTAGTGTTGTCCGGTGATGCTGATAATAATACGGTTGATGTGACACAAACTAATGGCAACTTTTCTGAAGGTAACTGGTCTGATGTGGCAATATCTGGTAGTAGCGACTTCAATAAGGTTGATATAGATCAGAATGGTAGCGGAAACATATCAGAAGTGAGTATTTCTGGTGGTAGTAGCGGCTCGTCGGCAGATTCGCAGAAAGTTAAAGTAAACCAGAAAGGAAGTAACAGTCAATCATACGTGAATCTTTATGATGCAAGTGTTGATAATGATGTAAATATCGACCAAGATAATGACGGTCATTATTCCAATGTTAGTATCAATGGTAACCTGAATGATATTGATGTTAAACAATCAGGTTCGGCGAGTGATACATCTGATATTGCTCTCTATGGCGAAAGTGATAACAACATAATTAATGTTACTCAATCTGGCGACTACTTCAGTAACAAGTCCGAGATTAAACTTTATGCTTCCTCTGGAAATGGAGTGGGCGCGGCTAACCATATTAATTCGGTGGAAGGTATTAGAGTAATTCAAACTGGTGGTGACATTTCCACTATTGTTATGAACAATTCCACTAATAGTGCTATTTACGTCAATCAACAGTAACTTTGATGGTTGATTTGTTAACTAAAGGACCCACAATTGTATTTTGTACAATTGTGGGTCTGTATTCTTCTAATGGTTTGTCTACTTTAGTAAGTACAGACATCCAATGTCAACGTAACCTTAATAGTAACCAAGTTACCATTACACAGCACGCTGAAAGTGAAGGTGTCACGTTGAAAACTCAGTCGGGCTCATCTATATTTATTTCTCAGAATGGAGGTATTTCAGTATATGAATTACCGACTTCTCAATTTCCTCTGCTTTTAGAAAGCGTATCCAACGTACGCTGGGAAATTCGTAGCGACTGCATGGTAACTGAAGTAGGTGCATCTCAAGATTTCACAGAGTAACAGGCTTGCTAAAGATACTCAGTCAGGCATATATCTAAACTTTCTCACTACTGAGACTCTAACTCTAACTTACTGTAATTCCACAAATAAGACTTATTCTTCGGGCTTAGCGCCAGATCCGCTCAATAAATGCTCTGTTATACTTCACAGAATACGGCGTACTAAGCATAGTTACAGGGAGTTGGTTATGTCTGTTGAAAAGGATAGCAACAACGTGCACGCATTATTGTTAGCAGAGAATAGTCTGCAATCCGGTTTGCTCAAAGATTCAATAGAGCAAAAGGTTCCGATCACCATTAGGTTAATGTCTGCTGAGAAGCTTTACCGCTCACGAGATGATGTGGTTGAGAGGGATGTGCGCTTTATTATCATTGATTACGCTGCCATTGGTCATGGCACTGCCACTCACTATCACGAGATTATAGAGAGTATGGACAACAGCATCAAAGAAATTTTATTGAATGCGCCCAGTGACCTAGAACACGCGGAAATGCTTAAATGGCAAAACCTGGTTGGTGTCTTTTATGCCTCGGACACTATTGAAACGTTGGTTTCGGGCTTTGAGCGCATTTTAGCTGGGGAGTTGTGGATGAGCAGAAAGTTGGTCTACGAGTACGTGAATTTCTATCGTCGTCGTCAATGCTCAAAAACCAGCCCGTATTATACCAAGCTAACGAAACGAGAACAGCAAATCATTAAGCTGCTTGGCGATGGAGCGTCTAATACAGAGATCGCCGATACTCTATTTGTTAGTGAGAATACAGTGAAAGCCCACCTTCATAATGCATTCAAGAAAATTAAGGTCAAAAACCGTTTGCAAGCATTGTTGTGGGTGAAGAACAACATAGCATCTAGTGAATTCGTTCAATAGTGTGACTATCCGCTGAGCCGAAACAGAGCCTCTTTTTACCGCACGTTGTAACCATTTTCTAACAGTGTCTGATTTCACTAGAAATAGATGCTGTTTTATCGTGTGCACATTTCCATATTTTGAGTGTGGCACGTGATGAAAAAATCTCTCCTATTTTGGGCATTTAGCTTGTTGTCGACCGCTGTATTTGCTGGTCAGTTTGAAAAGGGTAAGCACTATGTAACCTTGCCTCGACCTCAGACTATTGAATCTCAGGTTATGTTATTCCATTCACCTTATTGTGGTCCTTGCGCCATGGTTCACGGGCCATTGGTGGATATTGTTCAAAAACATGACTTAACCTTTAACGAAGTTGTTGTAGGTATGGGGCCTGTCGGTCGCGACGTTCAAGAAGCCTTTGTGGTTGCCAAAGGGCAGGGCACAGAGCAAGCATTTATTGAAGAGTTGATTCATAGAATTCACTTTCGAAGGGATCAAACTCCAAGGTTTCGTAGTGATATTGCCGATGTCTTAGAAATGTGCGGTGTTAATTCTCAACCTTTTGAGGAGCGCTGTGAGCAAATACAAGATGAAGTCGATGACTTTAACAGTTTAATAAAGGAGTATAGGGTTCGAGCGACACCGACGATAATTATAAATGGTAATCAGCAAGTCATATTGCACCAATTGAGTAGCTTAGAAGAATTAGAACGCCTTATTGTGGAGTTAACAACCTAGTGGTTCAACAAGACGTGCATATCACTTTGTTAAGTGTAGTTATATTGATAGCGCCCATGCTGCTTAGTTGGAACCGTTCAAACCGAATGATGGTCATTGGCTTCAATATGTTGGGTGTTATCTGTATTGCTGCGGCATACCACTATTGTTATCACCCCTTAGCGTACCTTCCATTCTTTATGTCAGGGCTCACTTGTTGGATGTTTGCAGTCGGATTTGCGGTTAATAATCGATAAAAAAACAGGGCTACGGGTAAGTTCCATTTTCCGCATAGCCCTGTTTGCTGCTTACTCGGTTAGCTATAAAATTTCCGTTTTAGCTTGAGAGTATTTGGCGATAATCGGGTTAGACATTGCATCTGGGTCACCAGATGACCACATTCCTCTTTCCATCCCTTTGACAATTAGATGTATAACAGCGGCGTCAATAGCCGACATAATCGCGATATTGACGGGCTCATTGTTGCTGTAACCCAACTCAATTTCGAGTAGCTCTTTATAGTCAATGAATCGGAATGCGCCCAAACCAATTTCATGAGAAGAGATGGTTTTTGAAGTAGTTATACTTAGCAAGACTTGTCCACTACGCACGTCGACTGCTCTAAGGTTGACGGTAACTTGGTCAGTTCGATATTGACCTGAAGCACCTATGCCTAAGTATTTTGCACCTGCGCCGCCAGTTCGTATATTGGAGTCATACGCGACAATACCCCCTTCAATCACCACATTAGCGGAGTTAAGTGACGATAGATCCGAACCATGATTTGAGATCACTTTGTCTTTTTTCTGAGCTGCTCGAATAATCTTACGCTCAGTTAGTAGGTTTTGAAGGCCTTCTCGCTCAAGTGGAACAAACCATTGAGAGTCTAGTAGTGATGTTGTCAGCAATGACGTACCACCCTGAGGTACTGCAGTAGAGAAGTTACTATTAGGCTGAGGCTTATATTGGCCTGTCTGGTCGCGAAAATCATAGACAGAAACTAAGATTTTACCTGCTGGTTTAGGCAGCGCGATCAAGTCGGTGTAAGTAGCGCCTCGTGGCATTAATTTAGGCTCTGCAGAGGTATCAGGTATATCCAAAGAATGTGCGCAGCCACCAAGCATTAATGCTAGGCTCAAGTAAATTAGACCTTTCATAATACGTTCCTTGTAAATTAGAGGTCGGGATTAAGTCCAGAAACACTGATTTCAGTGGATTCTCCAGTTGCCTTGTCGACGATCTGAACCAATAAAGTGCCTGAATCATCAACAACGTTAAGGAAGAAGTCGTCAGTTTCCAATTGGCCAGTATTGCCATTACCAATATCTGCCAATAATTGGCTAATTAGTCGGGACTCTAAGCTTGAAGCAAGCCTATCTAGTGCTGATTCTTCTTCAAAATCAAACGAACTCGCGTTCGGGTCTTGATAGTCGTTAATTGCGTTCGCATGATTGATCAAGATCGTACTGTTTAATGGGTTTCCCCCAAAGGTAGGATTAACTGGGGTGTAGACGAGTTCGCTCGCCAGTGTTAATGGAGACCCCAATATTCCAATTAACGCGAGTTTAGTTGATAAATTTGCCATCCTTGCCGCCTTAAAATTCATCGTGTTCCAAATCAAAGGTGTCCATGTAAAGACGCTCAGCCTGCCATCGGATAATGTAATTACCCACGACTTGTAAGGCATCGTTTGCCCGGTCTTTAGCCTGTCTTCGACCTGGTGACAACGCTGTTCTGTAGATAGCTTTTCGAGAATGGTATACCTCAATAATACTGCCGGAAAGCGCTGTCGGGATTTCTTTGATAGTGAGATTTTCTTTAAGGTCAGGGTATCTATCATTAAGTTGTTGAGAGAAGAAAAAGTAAAAGTCTTCCCCTAAACGAGTGATAGTTCTATCGACAATAACACCACTAACTTCGCTAAAGTCGTTAAACGGAACCTTAAGTTTGTCTCCTTGCCCTTCTATCTTTTTACCGTTTTCTAAGGGAGCCCCGTTTTCAATACCATTATTGGTTCCTGCCCCTAAAACAGAAGAGGCAAACAAACACACGGTACTCATAAGCAGCAATAACTTCATGTTGGCTCCCATTCAAAAATCCGTTTAAAAAATGAGAAGAGTGAGTTCAATTGAACTTAGATAAATAGTAACTCAAAGCCTTTTTTCACTGCATAAACTTTAGCACTAGTTATTATGACTTTTTTTTCATACTTCGGTTCTTTTGATTGCCTAATAATTACTTCAAATATCCAAGGTTTATTTCTTACAAATCAATTTAAGTTTAGTGTGACTAAAACTACTTGTAATTAGAATTTTAAATGTCATCGGTTCTTATTTTACAGGCGCAAACTCAATCATTGTTTGAAATCACAATTATTGTTTGAAACGCAACACAACCTTTTAAGAATCGTGAAGTGTTAAATCCGAAGTCTGCGTTCAGTTAACTCAGAAGCAGGATGAAAATCGATACATTTGGCAATTCAGGGAAAGTCGCAATGAATGCTTCGATAAAAACGAAACTTCAAACGGTATTAGGCGTAGCGTGCTTAGTCGCTAGTGCTGCGAGTACAGCTCTGGTTTTTGCTCCCAACGGAGGGGTTGAGTCTCACGGTGTTTTCTTACATGGAGTAAACGAGGATATCCAAAGTGATTTCAATGATTTACTCAATACTGTAGATGACATCGATAATTATTCAGAGGTGCACATCACTAACGCCACTGATTCGCTTGCGGTTGTAGTTCAGGATAGTCCGGGGAACTCAGCAGGTAACAAGGCGAAAATAGTACAAAGCGGTAGTAGCAATACTGCCCTAATTGGTCAGAAAGGGGCAGCAAATACCGCCTATATCATTCAAGAGGGTGATAACAATGCAGCGGCGATAGGTCAACTTGGAAGAAATGGGCAAGCTCTTGTTGCCCAAAAAGGAGACAATAACTTAGCGGTAATCGGTCAAGCAAATATATTTCATCCTTCGAGCAAACTCAGTATTAATCAAGAGAACGATAACAATATTGCGTTTGTCGCTGGTTCAGGTGGTGCTAATTTAGGTGTTTCCCAGAATGGCGGGGATAACATATTAATTAATGCATCAAGTGCAATGAGAATTTACATAGACCAATCTAACTAGCGCGCGGTATTAACGTTACTTTGGTTTAGTAAATGACTTCTTTTTATAGAAGTTATAGTCGACATGGAAACTTAAAAGGAAATAAGGGTTTTATTATGAAAAGGTTAGCTATTTCAATTTCAGCTCTTTTAGTATCAGCTTCTGTAGCTGCCGTACCAACTGTACCGGGTGTTACCGGCGTACATATCAAAAATGCAGTTGCGAGCTATTCATTGCCTGCTGGCGATAATTCGGCGTTGGTGCTAATGGACGGTGGTGACTATGGTGATGTATCTATCGTGCAAGGTGTTGTGCCTTTGAGCGATGGAAACCTAGCCGTTGTGGATTACACTGGAAGCGGTAATGATAACAACACATCTATTCAGCAAGATCGTGAAGATAACAACGCGTTAGTTCAAGCTTACAATGGCAGCCGAGACAATGACGTAGAAATCATTCAAAACGATGATGGTCGCGCGTGGGTTATGTTTAAAGGTGGTAGTGACGATAATGACGTTGAAATCTTGCAAAGAGGTTCGAGTAACCAAGCTCGCGTTGCTATGAGAAATAGCAGTGATGATAACGATGTCGACATCGATCAGAAAGGGTCCAATTTTGTGGCAAATGTAGGTATGCGAGCCAACAGTGACGATAACGAAGTGTACATTCTACAAAAATCTGGACATAGTAATTCTTTAGCTGAAGTATCGTTAGTAAACGCGGACAATAACGATAATGGCAACAAGTTCAATGATACATCCGGTATCTACATCGTCCAAACAACGGGTGATTACGCTGGTGTATTTATTTCGAATGCTGACCACAACGCTGTCTATATCAAACAAAATTAATGAAGCTTCACTTAATCCAAAGAGCGGCGTATATCGCCGCTTTTCTTTGTTTATTTTCGTACCAAAGTTACGGTCTTTCGGAACCACTTCAATGTACACCTCTTACGGATAACACGATCCAGCTCATATTCGAGCGTCCGCTTAATAGTGGAGAATTGTTAGTAACTAGTCACGAAAGGACAATTTTGAGTATTAGAATGAATGGAGGAGCAACAGCCTATCAGTTAGCTAAAGACTACTTCCCCGTAACAGTCACTGAAGTTGATAGTCAAAGGCAATGGGAAATAATAGAGGACTGTACGATAGAGGTGAAAAAAATCCCCCAATCTCATTAAGATAGGGGGAAATTACTATTAACAAAGGTGATTATATTAGATAGCTAGTTTCGTTATACACCTGCTTCTTTATACAAACGACGACACGCCTTACCATCACTATGGAACAAGTGGCAACGATGTGCAGGGATACCAATCTTAATTCGGTCACCGACTTCTACCTCAAGAGTGTCTGGTTGACGGTAGATAACGTCAGCATCAGCACTTTCTAGATTTAGATAGACTTGAGTCTCGTTGCCAAGCTTCTCGACGATCATAACTTCGCCTTCAACTTTAGCATCGCCTTCCTCTTCAGAGACAAGGTGTTCTGGACGCACACCCAGAGACATACGGTCACCTTTGTTTACGGTTGTCCCGTCCACTGGAATCCAGAATGAGTCGCCGTCAGAAAGCTGAACTTTTACGCGCTCTGCTTCGACTTCGTCGATGAATACACTCATGAAATTCATCTTTGGAGAACCAATAAAACCAGCTACAAAACGGTTGTCAGGATAATGATAAAGCTCAAGTGGTTTACCGACCTGTGCCACATAGCCAGCATCTAGGACAACAATTTTGTCAGCCATAGTCATCGCTTCTACCTGATCATGCGTTACATAGATCATGGTGCAGCCAAGTTGACGTTGCAGCTTAGTGATTTGCGAACGCATGTTGACACGCAGCGCTGCATCAAGGTTAGACAGGGGTTCATCTAACAAAAATACATTAGGTTGAGATACCAAAGTACGACCAATCGCTACACGCTGGCGTTGACCACCAGAAAGTGCTTTAGGCTGACGCTCTAATAGATGACCTAATTGAAGAATTTCAGCAGCGTGTTCAACACGGCGGTCGATTTCTGCTTTATCTGCTTTAGCGAGTTTAAGGCCAAACGACATATTGTCGTATAGATTAAGGTGAGGGTAGAGTGCATAAGACTGGAATACCATACCTACGCCGCGCTTTGATGGTTCTACATCATTCATGCGCTCATCACCAATATACAAATCACCGGACGTGATGTCTTCTAAACCTGCGATACAACGTAGTAGAGTTGATTTACCACAACCTGATGGACCGACAAAGACAACAAACTCGCCTTCGTTGATTTCTAGGTCGACATTCTTGGAGATCAGTACGTCGCCGTACGCTTTACTAACATTTTTTAACGTGACACTCGCCATGTAGCTCGTCCTCGATTCATTTTTATATCTTTCTGTCGGTCATTATAGAGATAAGTCGACAGGTAATAATAGTAGGAAATTGGTAAGTGATTAGGGTATTGCTCGATTTTGTTAAAAGGCCTTGTCCTTTGATTGTCTATCTAGCCCCTGATGGAAAGAAAAAAGGGCGGCGCTGTACGATATGGCGCCACCCTCAAAGCCAAGACTTCGCTAGTATCCCCCGACATAAATTGAAGTTCTCCCCCGTAAAATAAATTACCACTAGTACTTCAATTTATGACTACTTGGCGAGTCCGGCGATGCAAACCCAGCATGTGTTTCGTATGAAACTCAAGGAGCACATGGCTCTTACTGGTAAAGGGTTCTTACCATCCACTCTTGGATGACTGCAGTTTCCTTGATTCGTGTAAGTCGTACATCCTCCTGATAAAAATAATTGTGGGGGGAGTAGGAAAGGAGGAGGGGTTAGGGGAGTAGAAAAGCCATATGAGATCCAGTTCAAATAATTACTCCTCATAATGGTGAAACATGTCACAACAGAAGATTGTTTTGTGATGTTGATCTATAGTTCTTGCCGACAGAGATCACGGAAATCATTGCTACTCCAAAGGGCGTAGAGAGTAGGAGGATGAGACCTTGCTGTATTTTTTAGATGATACTCATCGAAATTTAGGAAAATCCTCTGGATGACCCTGCGATCAAAACTATAAAAAGGATATGAACATGAAAAAAGCCCTAAGCACTGTAGCTCTAGGTACACTAGTTGCTCTTGGTTCTTTTGGTGCAAATGCTGCTATCGAAGAAGGACAACTCACTATTTGGATCAATGGTGATAAAGGTTATAACGGTCTTGCAGAAGTAGGTAAGAAGTTCGAAGAAGACACAGGTATTAAAGTGACAGTTGCTCACCCTGATGGTCTAGAGAGCCGCTTCCCTCAAGTTGCAGCGACTGGTGACGGTCCTGATATCGTGTTTTGGGCTCATGACCGTTTCGGTGAGTATGCTCAAGCAGGTTTGCTAGCTGAAATCAAACCTTCTAAAGAAGTTAAAGAAGGCATCATTGATTTTGCATGGGATGCAGTTAAGTATGATGGCAAGATTATCGGTTACCCAGTAGCGGTTGAATCCCTATCCCTAATTTACAACAAAGACTTGGTTCCTAACCCACCGAAGACTTGGGAAGAAGTGGAAGCACTGAATGCGAAACTTGCAAAAGACGGCAAGTCCGCAATCATGTGGAACCTAAAAGAACCGTACTTCACATGGCCACTAATGGCGGCTGATGGCGGTTATGCATTCAAATACAACGGTGGTACTTATGACGTTAAAGACGCAGGTATTGCTAAAGATGGCGTGAAAGACGCACTTTCATTCGTGAAGGGCCTTGTCGACAAAGGTGTTATCTCGGCAGATATGGATTACTCAGTGTCTGAGTCTGCGTTTAACCAAGGTAAGACTGCGATGACGATCAACGGTCCATGGTCTTGGGCGAATATCGAGAAGTCTGGCATCAACTACGGTGTTGCTACTCTTCCTAAGTTCAACGGTCAAGCATCTAAGCCTTTCGTTGGCGTACTAACTGCGGGTATCAGTACTGCATCACCTAACCGTGACTTAGCGGTTGAGTTCTTAGAGAACTACTTACTGACTAATGACGGTCTACGTTTAGTTAACAACGACAAGCCACTAGGCGCAGTTGCGCTAACTTCATTCCAAGAAGAGCTAGGTGCTGATGAGCGTATCGCGGCGACAATGGATAATGCGATGAACGGTGAAATCATGCCAAATGTTCCACAAATGAGCGCGTTCTGGGCATCCGCTAAAAACGCTATCGTGAACGTGGTTGATGGACGTCAGACTGTTGATGCTGCTGTAGCAGATGCAGAAAAGCAAATGACTAAGTAACTATTGATATTAGATCTACCCTTTTAAGGAGGGGGCAACCCCTCCTTCTTTTCTATTTTTTGTATTATCGCTAGCAGGTCCTTTTATGCAGTCAGTTCAAGGTACAGATGCCATGTCAGCAACAACCGCTACAGTTCCGAGCAGCAAGAAAGTATTCATTAAGTGGGGACTTCTTGGCTCAGTTGGTCTAGTGAACGGTTACGCGACCATTCTTATGTATTCACGCGGTGAGCTTGCCTTTGCAATGCTTACTGTGATCTTAACCGCTCTGGCACTCTATATTTTCGGCAGTAAGAAAACTTACGCTCATCGCTATATCTATCCAGGTATTGCGGGCATGATTCTCTTTATTCTTTTCCCATTAGCGTATACCGTCGGACTCGCTTTCACTAACTACAGTGCGAAAAACCAACTCTCTTTGGATAGGGCACAAAGCGTATTAATGCAGCGCACATTCCAAAGCGGTGAAAGCTTCTCTTTTGATTTGTATAAAACGGATAATGGCCATCGTATTTACGTTAAAGACGGTGACCAGCTGCTCGTCACGCCTGAGTTTGATATCTCAAGCCCTAAAGCAGAGTATGACCTTTCTGAAGCTCAGTCTCAGTCGGGTGAAAAAGAGAAAATTAAGGCGATCATTCAAAACCGTTCAGCGCTAAATACTATCGATCTTCACATGCCAGATGGCGCTGATATTAGAATGAGTGGCCTACGTAAGTTCGCGTCGGTACAACCATTGTTTAGCAAAATTGAGGGTACTGACGATCTTCTGAACAACAAGACGGGTGAGACATTCCGTCCGAATATGGAAGTTGGTTTCTATCAGCCTATTGATACGAATGGAGAGTTTACTGGCAATACGGTTTCTCCGGGTTTCATCGTTGATATTGGTACGCACAACTTTGAGCGTGTTTGGAAAGACGATGGTATTAAAGAGCCGTTTATTAGCATCTTTATTTGGACGGTTGTGTTCTCAGTACTGACAGTGATCTTTACTCTGGTCATCGGTATGGTGTTGGCTAGTGTGGTTCAATGGGAGGAACTGAAAGGACGTGCGGTGTATCGCGTACTGCTTATTCTTCCATATGCGGTCCCAGCGTTTATCTCAATCCTTATCTTTAAAGGTCTATTCAACCAAAGCTTTGGTGAAATCAATATGGTGTTACAGAGCCTATTTGGTATCAGTCCAAGCTGGTTCTCTGACCCAATTTTAGCGAAAACCATGGTGTTAATTGTTAACACTTGGCTTGGTTTCCCTTACATGATGATCCTATGTATGGGTCTACTAAAAGCGATTCCAGACGATTTGTATGAAGCATCGGCGATTGATGGAGCAAACTTCATCCATAACTTTACACGCGTTACTTTGCCATTGATGATCAAACCACTAACGCCGCTTTTGATTGCAAGTTTTGCTTTCAACTTCAACAACTTCGTAATGATTCAGCTATTGACTCAAGGTGGTCCAAACATGATTGGTACCTCTGAGCCAGCGGGTTATACTGACCTACTAGTAAGCTATACCTACCGTATCGCGTTTGAAGGTTCGGGGGGTCAAGACTTCGGTCTAGCAAGTGCGATTGCAACGCTTATCTTCCTATTGGTTGGCGCGTTAGCTCTACTCAACTTACGTTTCACTAAACTTGAGCAAGATTAAGGAATATCACGATGCCAATGGTACAAGGTAAATCATTAAAATACCGAGTGTGGGCAACCCATATTGCACTTTGGGTGTTCCTATCACTTATCATCTTCCCACTGTTGATGGTAATCGCAATCTCTTTCCGCGAAGGTAACTTTGCGACAGGTAGTCTGATTCCGGATAACCCATCGCTAGAGCACTGGAAACTGGCGCTAGGGTTCTCTGTGACCAATGCAGATGGTTCGGTGACACCGCCGCCATTCCCAGTACTAACTTGGCTGTGGAACTCGGTGAAAGTAGCTGGCATCTCATCGATTTTGATTGTGGCTCTGTCAACAACGTCAGCTTACGCTTTTGCACGCATGCGTTTCCCTGGAAAGAGCACCATTCTTAAAGCGATGATGATCTTCCAAATGTTCCCGGCAGTACTGGCGTTGGTTGCGTTATATGCACTATTCGACAAGCTTGGTCAGTACATTCCTTTCTTAGGATTGAACACGCATGGTGGTCTTATCTTCTCCTACTTAGGCGGTATTGCACTGCACGTATGGACGATTAAAGGCTACTTTGAAACGATTGATAACTCGCTAGAAGAAGCTGCAGCACTAGATGGTGCGACTCCTTGGCAGGCGTTCCGCTTAGTACTATTGCCACTGTCTGTGCCAATTCTAGCGGTAGTCTTTATCCTGTCGTTTATTGGGGTTGTGGGTGAAGTACCAGTAGCATCATTACTGCTTTCTGATGTAAACTCATACACATTAGCGGTTGGTATGCAGCAATATCTGTACCCTCAGAACTATTTATGGGGCGACTTCGCGGCAGCAGCGGTATTGTCAGCATTACCTATCACAATCGTATTCTTACTTGCGCAGCGCTGGTTAGTGGGTGGCCTCACAGCTGGTGGTGTTAAAGGATAATAACGATAAGGGTGATCGCAAGGTCACCCGTTTTTTTGTCTTGTTTGACACTCAATTGGTTTGGCCGCCGACAAGTCAGATAAGATCACTGGTGTTACGTATAGCTGGCTGTTACCAGGATTCCTTACTATCACGAATAACAGTTTCTTGTAACCGATGCCTGAGCTTAGTCTCGGGCGTTTTCTTTTCTAGCCATCAATTCTTTTCGTCCATTAAATTGTGACCTAATAGGAATAGCCGTACGTCCGTTCATTACCTATTGTTATTATTGACAATTAATGCTGTTAAAAGCAGCAGTTGGCTTGTGTTGTCGTAGGCAGTCTGTGCTCGGTGTGTTATAAGTTTTAACAGACCTGAAATAGGTAGCCAGTTTGTCTGAAAAAGGGAGAATCAGATGACAAGAATCACGGAATCGAAAGCCTTAATTTATTCAGCCGTTGGGGCAGGCCTGTTAGCGCTGTGGGGCGGCCTAATGGCAATGATTTCTGGCTCAAGTGCCATCTTGCTTGACGCCTCGTTTAACCTATTATCAGCGGTGGTGTCTTTCGCCTCTCTGCGCATTGCAAAGTTAACTGAATCTGGTACATCACGAAACTACCCGATGGGTTTCTTTGCCTTTGAGCCACTTATTGTTGTCATCAAAGGAATTACTATATTAATACTTATTGCGTTCGCAGTCGGTAGTAATATTCCGGTTATTCTTGCAGGAGGCCGTGAGCCGGCACTGAGTTTAATGGCAATTTACGTCTTTCCTGCCGTGGCGTTGTGTGCTTTTCTCTATTGGATTTGTCACCTAGGACACAAACAGTCAAACTCCGACATTCTTAAGGCAGAAAAGAACGCTTGGTTTATCAATGGAATCATTTCGGGAGCTATTGGGGTAGCACTGATCTTGGTGATGTTGATTCAAGGGACATCGTTTGGATGGGTAGCACGCTATATCGACCAAATTCTTGTTGTGCTATTTAGTTTGGCCTTCATTAGTGACCCAATCAAACTTATCAAAAATGGTATGCGTGAACTCACCTTAGCCATGCCTCCGATAGAGCACACTAAGCCGATTTATCGCGGTCTGAAAGGTTTAGCTCAGGAGTATGAGATTGAGATTGTCGATATCTTTATTGCTAAGCTTGGTCGAAAAACTTGGGTGTCTGTGTATGTGGATCCTAAGCGTGAATCGATGACATTCAAAAGCTATGAACGATTTGTTGATGATTTGAGGGCTAAAGTAGATAAGCCTTACACCATGACCGAGGTAGACGTCATCCTTAAACGCTCACCAACAGCAGCAAGTGAGACTAACTTAGTTCACGACTAGAGGGTGCGCATCCCACGTACTGGAGCAGAACGTAAAGACTTTCTTGCTCCAGTGCGACTCGCTGTAGCAAATCAGCAAAGACATCGTCGCCACCAAAGCACGCTTTGATGTAGTGATTGATCTCGTCTCTTTGATAACCTTCCACATACATCGTTCTGATCCATTGGTACTCGACAGATTTTAAGTTAGTAAGTGTTGTTTCACTTAACGTGATGTCGTTGAGGGTCAAGCCGAGCTCCTATCTCTTTTGGCATTAAAGTTTGGCGATTACATCAAACTTTAATGAAAGAAAAATGACAGTTGCGTGACTTGACAGTGAATTGACAAACTAGACTATTGATTCAACATTCTGTTTCAAAAGGTAAATTAGTTCGTTCACGCTGTTTTTATGTTCACCAAGCTTGGTATAAATCCCGATATTACCTACTTTTTGCCTATCAATATGGCAGGCTTTCAAACCTAAGCTTGCTAACCACTGTTCCGCTCTGTGACTGTATGGCATAACTGCTTGAGTCATATGAAGCATGTCTATACTGGCTAATACAGAGTCTACATCGTAGACAACACGTTCTTCTAGAGAGCCATCATGAGGTAGGCCATTAGACAGCACGGATTGGTGTCGGGGATGGTTCGGTGTCACTCGAAGCAATGGAAACTGATCTATCTCGTTTGGCTCTGCATTTGATTTCGCTAACGGGTGTTGTTGTGATACGTAGGTTGCTTCGTAATCTTGGAAAAGAGGTTGGAAGGCTACACGGCAGTCGTCAGAGAGTTCCAATACCTCATGACCTATAAATAAATCTATATCACCTCGTGTTAGGTGGCTCAGTAGGGAGAGGTTATTACCAAACTCGAGATGAAACGAATTTGCTGGGTTTAATGACTGATAATCCTTTACCGATTGACGTACAAATCGTTCCCACCATACTTCTCCAGTACCGATTTTTATCTTGCCGAATTGACGTTGTTGCATGTCATTAAATTGATGTTTGAGAGAGAAGTATTGTTCCTGCTGTTCCTGCGCAAATGCCCGAAATTTCTCGCCATATGGCGTGAGTTCAACACCTTTTGATAATCGATTAAATAGAGGCGCGCCCATTTCGGATTCCAATTTTTTTATCGCGGATGTCAAAGACGGCTGACTGATAAATAGTTCATCAGAGGCTCGTTTGATGTTGCCATGCTTTGCGACTGCTAAGAAGTACTTTAACGATTTGTTGATAGCCATGTTTCGCACCAAGGTGTTATATAAAAATTCTATATGATTATACGTATATTCTATTTTCTTTCCTACTGAGCAATGCGTAGAGTGATGGAATAAACTAAGCCTATTAAAGGAATTGAACATGGAAAAAAGATGGTGGCATAACTCCGTTGTCTATCAGATTTACCCGCGCAGCTTCTGTGACTCCAACGGTGATGGAATTGGAGATCTAAACGGTATTCGTTCCAAACTAGACTATTTAACTGAACTCGGTGTGGATGTGATTTGGTTATCGCCTGTCTATCAATCTCCAATGGACGATAATGGTTATGATATTTCAGACTATCAAGCAATCGCACCCGAGTTCGGCACAATGGAAGATATGGATGCCTTACTAGCGGAAGCCAAAGAAAGGGGCATCAAAATCGTCATGGATTTGGTCGTCAATCATACCTCTGACGAGCACGAATGGTTTAAACGCGCTTGCGAGTCGAAAACCTCGCCTTATCGAGACTATTATGTTTGGCGAGATGCAAAGCCGGATGGCAGTGCACCGAGTGATATGGGCTCAATCTTTGGTGGGAGTGCTTGGGAGTGGCATGAGCCCACACAGCAGTATTACTTACATTTGTTTTCAAAAAAACAGCCGGATTTAAACTGGGAAAGCCCTAAAGTACATGATGAAGTTCATAAAATGATGAACTGGTGGATCGATAGGGGGATTGGTGGTTTCCGATTAGATGTCATTGATTTGATTGGTAAAGAAATTGATAACGGTATTACGGGTAATGGACCACGCCTACACCCTCTACTTAAGCAGATGAACAATGCCACATTTGGCGACAAAGATCTGCTAACAGTAGGAGAAACTTGGGACGCAACGCCTGAAATCGCCAAGCTTTACAGCGCGGAAGACCGCGAAGAGCTATCGATGGTGTTCCAGTTTGAACATATTACCTTGACCTGGACGAATGGTGACAAGTGGAAGCCTGCGCCGTTAGATCTAAAGGCATTCAAACAGGTTCTGACTAAGTGGCAATTGGAGCTTAAAGAGACCGGCTGGAATTCGCTGTTTTGGAATAATCATGATTTACCACGAGCGGTGTCTAAGTATGGAAACGACGGCCAGTATCGAGTGAAATCGGCCAAAATGTTAGCGACAGTATTACATTGTTTAAAAGGCACGCCTTACATCTATCAAGGCGAAGAGATTGGTATGACGAATGTGAAGTTCGACAATCTTGAGCAATATAAAGATATTGAAACGCTCAACTTTTACAAGGTAAGAACCGAAGCAGGTGTGAGTCATGAAGAGATGATGGCGGCGTTGGCTGAAAACAGTCGTGACAATGCTCGTACACCAATGCAATGGTCAAATGAAGCCAATGCAGGATTCTCTACTGCCGAACCTTGGATCGAGGTCAATCCGAACTACACAGCCGTGAATGCTAAGCTTGATAGAGCCTCGAACGAATCAATCTATGAGTATTACAAAGCACTTATTGGTCTTCGTCGTGAGTTTGAGGCGGTGATTTACGGCGACTTTATTCCTTTACTCGAAGAACATGACAAGGTATTCGCTTACCTACGTCAACATGGAGAACAAACCTTACTTGTGGTTGCAAACTTTAGTGATGAGAGTGTTGATGTCGATTTAGGCATTGAGGCTCCAGCTCAATGTACAGAGTTATTGTCAAATGCAAGGATTGATTTCTCAGATTTTAGTTGCCTTACTTTAAAATCTTATGATGCAGCAGTACTGCGTCTATAGAGCCGAGGTTTAAAATGGAACCAAAAAGGCGAGAACTCAAGTTCTCGCCTTTTTGGTTTTCAATTGGCTAACTCAGTTAGTACGGCTGATTATTCTCGCTGTCGCGCTCTCTATCCACGTCTAATTCGTAAGAGTATGGGTCATAGGCGCAATCGCCGATATCATTCCTAGGACACACATGTTCAGTGTTTCTCTCTAACATTGGGGTGTTACACATAGGGCAAGTACGATCCATTTTCTATCTCCTATATTCACCTGACGTGAGGTTGTGAAGCCTATACCGTTGCCCAAAAAAGACAAACGGCTTCCATTTTTACGTCGAGTGATTTGGAAAGATCTTTTCTCGACCTCTAATGATATAGACAGCTATCTAGATGAATTCAATGGCACTTTTATGAATGACCTGGAGAGTGTGATCCTGCGTTAACAATTACAAAAACGTACAGAGCTCTGTTACATAGATATTAGTTTGAATTTAAGAGGCTTTTTCCCAAATTGCGATGAAAAAGCCCGAATCAGTCGGAAATCGGTTGAAATATTTGCTAACAGTAATCTATTGGCAGAGCGGAGTTACTCATCTGGTTGATTGGTTTTGTCGTCCACGTAAGGCCAATAATGATGACCGACCCTGATAAGTATTGTCGCCGCTGCCAAAACAAACGCAGCAAGAGACAGCCAAACGATAGGGACAGCGTCCAACTCTTTCATTCCCAGCGTGATATAACGAGCGATAGCCATCATAGCGATGTAGATAGGGTAACGTACTGGGATTTTACCGTTCATCACAAACTGTTGGACCATCGCTAATACTTCCAAATAGATGAACATCAGCAGAATATCAGTCAGCAGAACGCGACGTTCGGTGAAGACGTGCATGAACTCTTCAATCATCGCAAACAGCGTAGCGAGCGTGATTGCAACCAACAAGACAGCTTCAAGAATATGGAAGACCTTTAAGAAAGGTTTACTGAATGATTTTGGTAAATGGGAAGGCATGAAATTTCTTCGATAATAACTGGTTAACCTCTACCTTAGCATAGATGCGGTAAACTCGCGTAGTTCTATAATCGGTAACAGTCAGATATAAAAGCGATTATGGTGCAACTTACTGAGTTGACGAGAACTTAAATATATTAGTGGGAAAGACAAGGCGATCAAAAAAGCCCGCTTTTTTACGACGGGCTTGACCTACGATCAAAACAGTTATAACTATCTTAAAATTTGCTTCTCTGCGGTTGTTAGCGCATCTTCAACCGTTTGGCGTCCGTTAAGTGCATTCTCAATAGCAGCACCTTCTGAAATCCAATACGTCATCATTTGTGGGATGGCTGGCATAATCTCACCGTTTTCGGCATTGAGCATTGTGGACTTAATGCGAGCATCGGATTCTAGAGAATTCTGGAATGTCTTAAGTGTCACAGCACCAAGAGGTTTGTCGTTGTTTATCGTTTTAAGAGCCTCGTCGGTAAACAGGTAATTTTCGATAAACTCAACCGCTAAATCCTCATTTGGACTAGCTGAGCTGATACCGGCACTCAAAATGCCAACAAATGGATTGGATTTATTACCATCTAGAGTAGGGAATGTCGCCACACCGTAATTTAAGCCTGCTTTATCTAAGTTGCCCCATGACCACGGTCCATTGATGGTCATTGCCACATCGCCTTTCGCGAATGCAGATTCGGCATTCGCATAGTCCATACCAGGGTCGACAATGCCTTTCTTTTTCATATCAAGCAGGAAGGCTAGGTTTTTGCGAGCTTGTTCGCTGTTAATACCAACGTCTGCTGCGTCGTGACCATTTTCAGTCTTCTTAAATGAGTAGCTTCCTGCAGAGACGATAGGCCAAGTGAAATACGCATTTTTTACATCCCACATGATGGTTTGTTTTCCTTGCGCCTTCATGTTCGCTTGGATAGCAGGGAGCTCTTCCCATGTTTTTGGCGGTTCTGGTAACAAGTCTTTGTTATAAATAAGAGATATCGCTTCGATGGCAAGAGGGTAGCCAATTAACTTACCGTTGTAATTAACGGCATCCCAACTGAAATCGACCAGTTTTTCTTGAAATTCTTTGCTTGGTTTTACTTCACGTAGCAAGCCTGCTTCCGCATAGCCGCCAAAGCGGTCGTGAGCCCAGAAAATAATGTCAGGACCATCGCCAGTTGCCGCAACTTGTTGAAAGCGAGACTCTAAAGACTCTGGAAATTGAACGCTAACTTTAACACCAGTGTCTTCTTCGAACTGACGACCAACTTCTGCTAAGCCTTCATAGCCTTTGTCACTGTTGATCCAAATTAGTAATTCACCCTCAGTTACTGCGAATGCTGGTGCTGCCATTAACGTCGCTAGTGCGATAGCGGACAAGGATGTTTTTAGATTTTTCATTGTTACGATCCTGACTATTTGTAATGGCATTAGAATAAACCTAATTTCGTTAGCACAAAAATAGGCTTTTTAATGTATGGTATAGTTTTTATCTATTTCATGGCGGTTAAATGTGATTTGAGTGGTTGCCAATAAAAAAGCTCCAACGCGAAGGTTGGAGCTTATACACTTTTGTGTTTGGGGCTCAAAATTACCTAATGTCTGCGAGCTGCAAAATATGTGATGTGAGTGGTTTTAATGGTTGTGAGATATGTCCTTCACCATTTTTAATTTCAACCTCAAACTGAACATTGGAGTTTAATAAATCCTGATAGACATAATGTCCATCAGCCAGCGTCAATGTAGTAACGACCTCAGTAGGTAGCGTGATTGGCTGTATAGTGCTGTGCGTTGAATCGAAGTTTAATAGGATAAGAGCATGTTCTTTTTGAGTGTATCGAGCATAACCGTAAAGTTTGCTAGCTAAACTGCCGTGCGTTTTATCCTCATCTATTTTTAATGGTTGCATGGCCCCCGTTAAGGCTGGGCAGGTCAGCGCAATGTTCATTAGTTTTTGATAAAACTGACGCAACGCCAATTCATCCGAAGATGATTGCCCTCCATCAAATTCGCCGCCATTCATCCAACGCTGATGGGTTGGAACACCGATATAGTCGAAGATAGAGGTTCGAGTTGGTTGTCCAAAACCGGCATACTCTGCACCAGCTTCTCCAACTTCTTGACCAAAATAGATCATTGTTGGAGCATTGCTAATCGTCGCGGAGAGCACCATGGCAGGCAGAGCAGCCTGGGCATTGGAAGCAAACTCGCTGCAAGGTATACGCTGCTCGTCGTGATTGTCTAAGAAGTGAAGCATGTGGGGTTCTATATCGTTCAGTTCTTCTTGAATTCGAGTGATATTTTGAGTATTGCCACGCCCCTGAATGATATCTTTCAAAGCGTCGTAAAGGTCCACTTTGTCATAGAGGGCATCCATCTTGCCCAGCTGAATATAATCTCGATATAAATGCGGTTGATACACTTCTGCAACTAAAAAAGCATCTGGATTGACCTTTTTGATTGATGAATTCATATAGCTCCAGAATTCTACGGGCACCATTTCGGCCATATCATATCTAAATCCATCGATACCCTGTGATAGCCAGTAAAGTGCGATGTCACGGAACTTTATCCATGAGTTTGGTACGCGCTTATCTTGCCAAAACTCAAAATGTGCTTGACATGACTTGTGGCGATAAGTTTGTGGTAGTTCCGGAAAGTCTTTGCTGCCATCAGGACGAACACCATAGTTTACTTTTATGGTTTCGTACCAATCGTCTGCATTTGGTTTGGCGAGTCGAGAGCCATTTCCGGTCCACTTAGCAGGAAGCTCTTGATATGGCTCTCTTAGCAAACGATGCTCTTCACCACCAAGTGGTTGAAGGTGCTGTGGAATATCGGGAAGTTGGAAGGCTTTACCTGGAATATAGTAGAAGTTGTTATCTACCGCGTATTCTACGCTCACGTCATCATCAGCACCAAAATCACGGATTCCAACTGGGTTATTTAAACCTTGGTAGTGTCTCGCCACGTGATTGGGCACAATATCGATAATAACCTTCAAGCCTGCCTCATGTGTCCTTTGGATCAAAGACTGAAACTCTTGATTACGTTTGCTAGGGTCATCGGCTAGATCAGGATTAACCGAGTAATAGTCCTTTACTGCGTAGGGAGAGCCAGCTCTACCTTTTACAACAGAAGGGTGATCGTTTGAGATGCCAAACTCAGTGTAGTCTGCGACCAATGCATGATGCGGTATGCCGGTATACCAAACATGGGTCATGCCGAGATCTCGAATTGAGTTTAGCGCGGTTGGGGTGATATCGCTGAATTTACCCACGCCGTTTTCTTCGATAGTACCCCATGGTTTGTTATTTGAGTTTTTATTGCCATAGAGTCTTGTGAAAATTTGATAAAGATGGATTTTAGTTTTGTGGTTCATACTCATCTCACAGTCAAAGTAGAGGTCTGGATATAGAAAAAATCTATTATATGATGAGAGTGTAGAGTAAGGCTGAGACAAAAAACTCATCCTTTTAGGTTTAAAATAGGGGCGTAGATGTGAGTTGTGTGACAAAAGCAGATAATGGTTAACACATTATCTGCATCCGTTGGGGCGATGTGTTGGGCTGTCGGCTTTTATAAACGCTATTTAAGGTACTTAACGTGCGCTTCCATCTCCTCGCCAATCTCTTTGCGCATATTCATCAGTCTGATTGCTGACTCACGTAGTTTGATGTCTTCGTCGGTTTCAGGAATCCATTCAGGAACTGAAGTTGGTTTTCCATCTTCATCGACGGCGACCATGATGACGATGCAGTGTGTGGTGAGACGATTTTTAAGTTCTTTGGGATCGCTTGCTTGCACATCAATGGCGATGTGCATTGAAGAGCGTCCTGTGTAAATGACTTTAGCGCTGACTTCCACAAGGTTACCGACGTGAATCGGTTGAACAAATCGAATTCCGCCAGCATAAGCGGTAATACAGTATTTACCACTCCAAGCTGCCGAACAGGCATAAGCGGCCAAGTCGATCCATTTCATTACCGCACCACCGTGCACTTTCCCGCCAAAGTTTACATCACCAGGTTCAGCAAGAAAACGAAGGGTGATATCTCTTTTGCCACGACTCATTTGAACATGTCCTTATTGTTATTTGGGCTTCGCTGAGTATGACAAAATTGTTAACAGTAGGCTACAGAGATTGTGCACCCGCTAGAGTTTATTGTTTATCTATGGTCAGGTTTTGCTCCACGGTATCAGTTGCCGATTTACGACGTCTCACTTTCACTTGAGATAGAATTACCCCAGATATCACCATTAACCCACCAATGACGTGGAATTGAGTGATAGTTTCGCCCAATAGTGCTGCAGCAAGTGCAACCGCAATGACAGGTAGCAAGTTCATAAACATTGCGCTGTTGTCTGCTCCAATTAAGTCAATCGCTTTAACCCAGCATAGTGGTGCAATCAGCGAGGCCAATAAACCTGCGTAGGCGATTAGTGGCAGAGATGCTGACGTTGGCATAATTGTCTCGCTAGTAAGCAAGAGAGGAAATAGCATTATGACGGCAAACACGCCTTGTGTATAAATTAACATCCAGCTAGACAACTGCATTTTCCATCGTTTCAACAATACGCAGTATGTAGCGTAAACAAAAGCGGCGAGAACCATCAACAAGTCGCCCTGAGCTACGGTTTGATGCATGAAGAAAGCGACGTCGCCTTGACCTAGCATGAAGGCAAGTCCTGCTAAAGAAATCACGCCGCCAGCAATACTGAGCATGGAGATTTTTTTACCAAGTAAAGGGACAGACATGAACACACTGATAAGCGGTACTAAAGAGGTGATAAGCGCCATGTTGGAAGCAGAGGTTGTCAACGCTGCGTAGTAGCCTAACGATTGGTTAAGCACCATTCCAAGTAGCGCAAGAAAAGCAAGCTTGCCACTGCTGCGACGAATTTCAGGCCAATAGCGTTTTAACTTTGGTAAGCAAAACGGTGTCATGACTAACATAGCGAGAGCCCAGCGATAAAAACTCATTGCGCTTGGTTCGATAGTCGATGCGGCGATCTTATTAACAATGGCATTCCCACCCCAGATGAGTACGGTTAGGAAAGGTAGTAAGTAAACCATTGTGAGCCTCGTCGCGTTTTGTGAATTGATGTATAGTGTGACAGGTCGTTATAATTATAAATATCTCCATTCAGACATTAGGCGCGATAGGAAGACAAGTTGAAAAAAAAGTCACGTAACCTCCATCCCTCTCTTTCTATTGATAAAATGCCGTCGGACGTTTTCATGAACTTCGACGCGTTTCTTTCCAATACTGAGACGAGAGTACATTGCCACCCTTGGGGGCAGATTCAGTTGATTAGTGGTGGCATATTGGAAATGGAAGCGCAAGATACGCGCTTTCTCGCGCCGCCCCATCTTGCCATTTGGGTACCAGCGGGAGTGATGCATTGCAGTTACAACCGCAAACCATTGGAGTACTGCTCTCTCAATATTGCTCATGAGCTGACGTCGACCTTCCCGGAAAAGACCAGCCTAATTAAAGTGACGCCGATTGTTTCGTCGATTATTGAGGATTTTCGCCATCGAAGTATAAATGTGGCCGAGTCCGAAAAAGACAAACGATTAGTACAGGTGCTTTTAGATCAGCTAAGTGACCAACAAGAACAACATCACTTTTTGCCCTCTAGTAATAACAAATATTTAGCACCGATATTGGCGGCGATTGAGGAAGAGCCTACTAACGATATTAGCTTGAATGAATGGGCGAGTAGGGTACATACAACTGAGAGAACTCTCGCTCGTTATTGTCAAAGCGAACTCGGAATGAGTTTTACAGAATGGCGTTTGCGAGTTCGTTATTTGTATTCAATGGATTTACTACGAGGAGGGCACTCTGTTAAGGAAGTGGCTTTCACACTCGGTTACAACCAAGCAAGCCCTTTTATTGCGATGTTCAAGAAATACTCAGGTCAAACACCAGAACAATACAAAAACAAGTTATTGCAAAGTTGATTGAAGATTGTGGTGAAGTAGAACTAAAAAAGGAGTATGTAACACACTCCTTTTTCTAAATTACTTGTACTAGCTGCGATTAGTGACGGAATCTCGCGTGACAAGGCGACCAGTGATAAGCGGTTTTGGAGTCATTGGTTTATCATCTAAAATGGCGTCCAATTGCTCCATGGCAAAATCAACGATTTGCTGTGATGGGTAGCTAATGCAGGTCAGAGGCGGATTTAGTTGACTCGCCAGTTGAGAGTCTTCTAACGAGACGATGGATACCTCTTGTGGCGTTGCCAAGTTAAAATCTCTAAATAGGTTCATTGCTACTGCAGCTTGGCTATCGCGCATTACAACCAATGCAGTAAATGGATGATAGCTATTAAGTAATGACATGATAGCTTGCTCGCTGTTGCCATTAGCGGTCACAATCAGTTGACGATTAACTGGCATTGCAGAGTTTTGCAATGACGTCTTATAACCCTCTATGACCTGATTTGAGGCGTAACTTTCATCGTCTACGACAATGGCGATGCTTGAATGGCCTTTACTAGATAGGAAACGACAAGCGCTTTCTGAAGCAAATTTATAATCATAGCCAATAGAGTGAGACGGATCAGCCAAACTGTCTATGGCAATAATGTTGTCGTTCTTTAACTCTTCGACCGTTCCCCCCAGAGAGATAATTGCATCACAATGCCTTTGGTTTAGATCTTCGACGATACGCACTTGTTCAGCAGGCGTTTCGGCAAACTGTACAAGCATGTGTTTACCTTTGGCTTTCAGCGATTTCGCCAATAACGGGAGGTAGGTAGACACTTGGCCAGCATCC
Source organism: Vibrio mediterranei (assembly GCF_013364395.1). Taxonomy (NCBI): domain Bacteria; kingdom Pseudomonadati; phylum Pseudomonadota; class Gammaproteobacteria; order Vibrionales; family Vibrionaceae; genus Vibrio; species Vibrio mediterranei. The sequence goes on from NZ_JABXGK010000008.1 coordinate 563,078, forward strand.
GTTGAAGAAAGAATAACACCGATGTAATCAGAGCGCTGATTGGCCAGTGTTTGCGCTGCAGCATTTGGGCGGTAGTTCAGCTCTTCTGCGGCACGCAGAACGGCTTCACGACTCTCGGGCTTAACACCGCGACTACCACTCATCACGCGCGAAACCGTGGCTTTCGACACGTTTGCTAGCAAAGATACGTCTGTGATAGTAGCCATGAAAACAACCTTATTTCATTTGCAGGGTTTCTGAAGTTGGGAAACCGTTTCCCAAAATTTCCAATATTGTACTCTTTTACTGGTACGTAGCTCAAGCTTGATGAAGGTAGAAGTGTATTATAAAACCGAGGAAAACAAGTAAAAGCAGTAAGTTGTTGAAAAAAGCAGCTCCCAAAAGGGTAGGAGCACATGAGAGCTGCTTCGACCAATTTTAAAAGATGCTCCTATACAACACCTTCCCTCTGACTCGTTCCCTGCATGGTCGACAACTATGAAAAAAGTAAAATGAGTTTACTTGCTTATTTCGCGGTGCGCTTGTGTAGTTCGATCATTTCAGCGACGAGTTCTTTTGCTAGCATAGATGTCATTAAGTGGTCTTGTGCATGAACCATCACCAAAGTCATCTTCATTTTTCCCGTACCTTCATCCGCTTCGATAAGCTGTGTTTGAACAAGGTGTGCTTGGTTTGCAAATTCTTGTGCTTCTTTCATCAGGCCTTCTGCTTCTTCAAACTCGCCGTTTTTAGCATGACGAAGTGCTTCGTAACATAGGCTGCGCGATTGACCAGCGTTGATGATGATGCCCATTACTTGTTCTTCTAAATCCATTGGTTCCATTTTGTACCTCTTAATTCTTAATGGTTCTATCTCAAAGATAGGTGTCGCCCCATGCTTATCCCCAACTAAGACTGAGGGGCGACATTTAATTTATGTAATTTGGGGTTTAAGCCGTTACAGGTTGACCTGCAGCTTCTTGTTGTTTCTTCTCTTCCGCAGCTTCTTGCTCAAGAAGTTGCTTTTCGTATGCTTTCAGGAATGGCAGGTACATCATTGCTGACATAGCCATACAGATGAAGCACATGATGACAGGACTGAATGCCCAGTTAGCTGCCCATGAAGCACCGATAGGACCTGGAGTTGTCCAAGGTGTTAGAGAAACAACGCGCTCAACTAATCCCCAATCAAGAGCGAACCAACCTAATGTTGCGTTAACCATAGGAACCAAAATGAATGGTAGGAAGAACACTGGATTCATGATGATCGGTGCACCGAATAGGATAGGTTCGTTAATGTTGAACATACCTGGAACTGCACCCATTTTACCGATAGTACGAAGGTGAACGGCTTTACTACGTAGTAGTAGGAAAGCAAGTGGAAGGGTAGAGCCTACACCGCCAATTAGTAGGTAGTGATCCCAGAAACCTTGAACAAAGATATGTGGGATAGCTTCACCAGCTGCCATTGCTGCTTGGTTTACTGAAAGGTTAGCCATCCAGAATGGGTTCATAATACCAGTAACGATTAGCGCGCCGTGGATGCCTGCAAACCAAAGGATTTGACACACTAGTACTGCAAGAAGTACGGCTGGTAGCGTATCTGAAGCTGATACTAGAGGCTGTACTAATGCCATGATTGCTTCAGGAATGATCATGCCGGTTTGTGCTTCAATGAAAAGATTCAATGGGTGCAGGGTCATGATGATGGCTAACACTGGGATTAGGATTTCGAATGAACGAGCAACACCTGTAGGTACTTCTGGTGGAAGTTTAATAGTGATGTTGTTGCGTTTTAGGTAAGCATATACTTCCGTTGAGTACAGTGCTGTGATAATCGCGGTAAAGATACCTTGGCCTGAGAAGTACTGCATAGAAAGCATGCCGTCTTGCACTGGCGCAGCCACTAAAAGGAAGCTCATCAATGAAAGTAGGCCCGTTGTAACAGGATCTAGATCGTGATGACGTGCCAAGCTTGATGCGATGCCCACAGATATGAATATCGTCATGATGCCCATACTTAGGTTGAATGGCAGCATGAGTTGTTCACGGTAAGTATCAGAAAAATCTAGCCATGCTCGTGCGAATCCCCAAGTTGTTTCCGCTGAAAACGGAGGGAATATAAACACCAACATGAATGAACCAACAATCATAAAAGGTAGTGCCGCGATAAAACCGTCGCGGATAGAAGTGATGTATTTTTGTTGGCCAATTTTACCAGCAATAGGAGTCACCTTTTGCTCGATAACGTTGACCATTTTGTCGTACATAGCGCCCATGTCGTAGATCTCGTTTGGATATTAAAGAATAAGAAAGCTCGGTGTCGAAATGTGACTACAGGGGGGACACCGAGCCAGAAAACTAGCCGATTAGTTCTAGAGCAAAATCAAGAACTTTGTCGCCCTTCTGCATGCCGTAATCCATCATGTTGATTGGCTCAACTTTGATGCCGTGCGCATCCGCTTTCTTTTGGAAATCTGCTTGCATGTATTTAACTTGAGGGCCAAGTAGAACTACTTCGTAGTTGCCAACTTGCACATCAAATTCGCTTGCGCCGAACGCCTTAATTTCAGCAGCGATACCACGTTCTTGAGCTGAGGCTTCCATCTTTTTAACTAGAAGAGAAGTAGACATACCGGCAGAGCAGCAAAGCATAATTTTTTTCATTTTTCGTTCTCCAGAATCTTGAATTCCTTTTTACTATGCCGTTCTGGAAATCATTTGGAAACCGGTTTCCAAATGATTTCCAGTTAAGTGTGAAAACGATCACTAGAAAATCTCTGTAAGGTGGATTTTTCGTGACTCAGTTAACGAACTGTCGGTGGTCTGGAAACAACATGTGAAACAAAACTATGCTGACCTTAAAACGTTATGAACATCTGAAGTAGTGGGGAGGGTTAGAGCTGGTTTTCAATGTATTTACGGCGACCACGAGTCGAAAAGTGTGCTGAAGTCATCAGATTTGGATGCGAAGTTTCCGCACTATTGAGTATTAGGTTATTCTTGCCCGGATCTCGACACTTGGTAACTAAGATGAACCACTCTGTAATGAGACTGTTTGCCAATCAGGTAGAGCAGTTCATGAACCCCATTGCTAAATTGCTTATGCGTAGTCAGCATTTGATGGCAATGCGTGATGGTTTCCAGTTGGCGATGCCGTTTATTTTTGTCGGATGCATGTTTGTCCCAATTATTTTCCCTCCGTTTGCCAACCCAGAGTCATGGATGTCAGTCGCTTGGCTGAACATGTCTTACACCTTAAGACCTATTCTATTGCCTACCTATCAATTAACTCTTGGAGTTGTAGGGCTCATTGTGTCGTTTGGTGTCTCAGCAAGTTTGGCAAAAAGTTATCAACTACCTGAACGACTCTCGGGATTGACGGGTTGTATGGCCTTTCTGATGTTGGCTGGTTTCTATCTGAATGGACAGGAGGACGTCAGATATCTCGGCGGGTCTGGATTATTTACTGCGCTAATCGCGAGTATTTACTCTATTGAAGTGGTTAGGTTGTTTATTCGAAAAGGGTGGTATATCAAGATGCCTGAAGATGTGCCCATCCTTACGATTCAAAGCTTCAAACTGATGATCCCAATATTCGTGGTGCTCAGTACCATTTCAACCTTTAACGTTGCGTTGGAAGCTCAGTTTGGTGTGCATTTTCCTCAGTTGATTGAAGAGCTTTTTAGGCCCTTAGTGCTTGCGTCAGACAGTTTAGTGGCTGTACTGGTATCAATTTTAATTTGTCAGTTGCTGTGGTTTATGGGTATCCATGGAGCATTAATCATAACCGGGATTATGAATCCATTTTGGATGTCGAACCTCCTCGAAAACCAAACGGCATTAGAAGCTGGTGAGGCGGTGCTACCGCATATCTATCTGCCTGCTTTTTGGGACTTTTTTTTGTTAGTGGGCGGCGTTGGTTCAACCTTGCCATTGGTTTATTTGGCGATTAAGAGTCGGTCAAATCAATTGAAGTCGGTTGGTAAAGTGGGCGCAATTCCAGCGATATTTAATATCAACGAACCGATTCTTTTTGGCTTCCCAATCATTATGAATCCTCTGTTCTTGGTGCCGTTTGTAATGGTGCCTATGATCAATGCCACCTTGGCGTGGTTTCTCACCTCAGCAGAGATATTGGACCGAGTGGTATTGATGATTCCTTGGTCAGTACCGGCGCCAATAGGAGCAGCGTGGGCAGCCAATGGTAGCGTGGTGAATGCTCTTATGGTCGGCTTCGCTATGCTTAACTCGTATTTTATCTATCTACCATTTTTCAAGGCACATGAAAAAATCTTGGTAGAGCAAGAAGCGGAGCGCGCTGAAAGAATGCAGCGCCGAAGAGAAGTACAATAGTTCTAATGTTAAGTTCTTTCAGCGACTAGATTGACCCGTCTACTGGTATAGGGTTTAGGCTTCGTGCTCTTATTAGTAAGAGGGCGCTCATGTCTATAAATTTTCCCACACAATCATTCTGGTACAAGGTCACAACTCAATGGTCTCCGACGACGAAAGGAATCGCATTGGCGTTAGTGTCTACAGCACTTTTTACTGTTGTTGGCGCTATCGTTCGCCTACTCAGTGACTCGATAGGCGTGTTTCAAATTTTACTGTTTCGCCAGTTAGTGTTTTTGACATTGCTTATGCCAGCTATTGTTATTAACTTTGCCAGTTTAAGGCAACCAACCCATTTGAAACTGCATACTTTTCGAATTCTAGGAGCGTTTGCAGCTCTCTCTATTGGCTTTGTCGTGGTGAGCACAATCCCGCTAGCGAATGCGACTGCACTTGGTTTCACACAAGTATTGTTTGTTGCCTTACTAGCGAGGCTATTTCTACGTGAATCGCTTTCTATGAGCCGCATATTGACGCTGATATTAGGATTTTCCGGAGTCATGTTGATCGTACAACCTAGTTTTGATGATACGTCGCTGGGTTATATAGTTTTAGGTTTAGTGGCGTCGATGGGAGCGGCGATTGCGGCGATATGTGTTCGACGGATTGCGCAACTTGAATCTAAACTTGCTCTTTTGGCATACCAAGCGTTATTCGTAGGTATTTTGGCGTTGGTTCCATCCACTTTCGATTGGGTATGGCCAAGTTGGAATGAGTTACTGCTTTTGGTTAGTGTCGGTGTTATTTCATCAATCGCTCAATGGTTTGGCGTGAGCGCTTATAAATATGGAGCAGCAAACGTGGTTTCCAATGTCGAATACGTGAAAATTATTTACGCTATGGGTATTGGTTATCTACTATTTTCAGAAACACCAAACCAACTAGCGATAATCGGTGTTGTTCTGCTCTTTCTGAGCGTATGTGTTCCAAAATTATTCACGAACAGGAATAAGTAAAAATGTTAACCGTTACTCAGCTAGCGCGAGAATGTAAGATATCGAGAACTACTATCCTCTACTACGAACGCGCAGGTCTTTTATTTCCTGCTCATCGTGCAGGCAATGGGTACCGCTGGTATGGAGAGAAACAGGTCTCAAGGCTTAAGAGTATCCTCGCATATCGCTCTTTCGGGCTACCAATTCAAGAAATAAGTTCTTTGCTCGATAGGCAAGGAGATCAAATACAAGAGCAGACCTTGAGAGACCAGTTCAATGCACTGGAAAGAGAAATAGAGGCATTGCGAAGCCAACAGAAAGCGATTCTCACTGCGCTAGAAGAGCCTAATTTGTTGGAGACCAATTCCATGAATAAAACACAGTGGGTTGAGATCATGAAACACTCCGGTTTTAACGAAGAAGATATGGCGAATTGGCATCGACAGTTTGAAAGAATGCAGCCAGATGCGCACCAAGAATTTCTCGAATCTTTGAATATTAGTTGTGATGAGATAGCAGAAATTCGCAAAAATTCTCGGTAGCTGAGAAACCTGAAGACACAATATTGAGTTGAGATAAAGAAACTTATATTTATCGAGTGTTATGATTTCTTGTCTTAATATACTTCCTGTTGATACATATGGTAACCAGACGGACTTGGCAGAACCTTTCTCTGATTTTTCTCTACACCTTGCTCATCGGTTGCGTCTATCAAATGATGACCTTTCGAGAGGAGTTGAGTTGTGATGCTGAACAAGTTGTTGGTCGAATCGACGACCATCTATCTAAGATAGAGTCTGAGTTACGTGCCATACCTATTGCTGAAACCTGCACCTCTGACGTTCAAACTGCGCTGGCTCACCACGTATTTAATAGCACTGGGATACGGGGAATTGTGATTGCCAACACAGTAAATGACGACCCCAATTATTGCAGTAATTTTGGTGCTCACGAACGGCTTATTGATGAAGCATTTTGGGACGCGAGACAAGAAGGGGACGTACTGTTTGCTCGTCTTCATGTAACAGAGTTTCGTCGTGACCTCTCGTTCGCTCTAGCGGTTTATCGTGGTGATCAAATTGTGATTGGTACTATTAACCCTAGGGTCATCCTAGGATGGTGGATTGAGCCTTACAATAATGATGCACGCATTACCATGTCTTTCCCAAAGTCATCCAATGTCTTGCTAGACCGAAATCAAAGTGCTTTTTCCGGAAAAGAGCTGTCTACCTCGCTAGCTTCTGAACGTTATCCGTTTGAGATCAAAGTGACTAAGACTATGGGATTGTTGACCAACAGAATTAAAACCTTCTTCATACGTTTATCAGTACTCGGGTTTATCGTCTTTGGTGCTGTTTTTGCCGTTGATATCTATTCAAGACTACGTAGCGACCAAGATGCCTATGAACACCTATAACTTCCCATGGGCAAAGACAGCTTACGTGTTGGTCCTTGCCTTACTTCTTAGTGGTGGTTTAGCTTATTTACATATCTCAAATGAGATAAAAACAAGCGCTCAGAGCTCGGTACTCAGTGTCGATAAACGCATCGATGAAGTTGTCTCGGTCATCAGACAAGTGCCCTACGATGAATCATGTCCAGACTCACTGATGCACGACTATGCCAACCTAGCTTACGAAAATGAACGAATTCGAGCAGTCGGATATATCCGTGAGTCTGATGATGGTGCTTTTGTATGCAGTATGTTTGGCAAGACTTCGTTGCATCAAAAGTATTGGCGTGGCGAATCAAATACCGATGTATTCATTGGTTGGTCGTTGTTAACCAGTTATTTTCCGGAAACATCGCTGGTTGTTGATATCGATGATGGTGATAAACGGTTCTTTGCTTACGTGAACCCACGACGCTTAGTAGGGTATTGGTTGGAGCCAACACTGCCTTACGCTAACTACGCCTTTAAGTTGAATGGCGACCTTAACTCCACTTACTCTAGGAACCCGGTTGAGCCTGATGTCAATGAGATGAAGTTTGAGGTTAGTTCTTCACGTTATTCATATTCAATAATCGTTTATTCGGCTTATCATACCTTGATAAAACGTATGTTGATCTATTGGTTACGTTCAATTATCGCAGTTGCCATTCTATGGTCTTCAGTTTGGTTGCTAAACCAGTCGTTTCGGGATAACCGAAGCCAAGCCTAGCAACCTTAATTCTAGCGAGAGCGTAAGAAAGGCAATCGCAGATTTTTCCCAAAGACATTGATTAGCGCACCTAAAACAATGAGTGCACCGCCTAAGTAAGTCCATATCGATGGCAGCTCGTTAAACAGAACAAGACCTAGCAATATCGAGAACACTATTTGAATGTAGGAATAAGCGGATGCTTTACCTGCTGCTTGTGTTTGCATTGCCTTAGTCAACCCAAGTTGTCCTATTTGGGTGAAGATCCCTACGAGTATGAGCATAACCGTAAGGTGCATATCGGGTATCACAAAGTTGTCACCGATCAGTAATAGCGATAAAGGGAGTGCAACGAGAGGGAAGTAGAAAATAATAACTGAACTATCTTCAGTTTGGCTTAGTTTTCTCACAATAACATAAGCGATAGAGCTCCCTAATGCGCCAAGTAAGGCCACACCAACACTGAATAAGGGTAAATGCTCGGTACTGTTAGCCCCCAATGTAGGACTGACCATGGTGTATAGACCTAACAAACTCAGCAAAATACATATAAAGGTCGAAAATTGCACACGCTCTTTCAAGAATAAGAAGGCAAGTAGCGCGGTAAAAACAGGGTGAATGTATTGTAATATTGTTGCTTCAGCTAATGGAAGGGTCGTCACGGCATAGTAGACACAAATTAAGGCAAGCGACCCCATGGCACCACGAGCAAACAACAGCTTTTTATTGTTCCCCCAGATCGAGATACCTTTCCTTTTGACATCAACATAGCTGAGTATCAATGAGACAAGGGCACGAGCTGCCACAATCTCAAAGACAGGTATTCCATAAGTACTGACGTATTTTACTGACGCCGACATCAAGGCGAAGCCAAGTGCGGAGAGCACCATATAACGAACACCAACGGGTACTAATTGGTCAAAACTTGAATTCATTTGAGACTCTGGCTAAGAAAAATGACACTAACGTTATACATAACATAGTGAGGAGCATTTCACACTACGATTTGATTTTTATATAGAAAATGACCTATGTCTAAACAATTACACAGCTTGTTTTGTTAAGAACTGAGCTATCGATGCTTTCGGTTGTTTGGACAGTCTTTGCATTAAAGCAAAACTAGGATCATTGATCTTGAACCTCTCAGTCAATGAATCAACGAGGAGCAACCATAGTGATGCTGTCACTTCTGCATCGGCTAAAGCACGGTGAAAGACGCCATCATTAGCAATATTATGATAAGCCACTAAGTCGCCGAGTTTGTGGGAGTGAGCTTCCTGATTTAAACGTCTTGAGACTAGAAGAGAACAGGCAAATTCCCCCGTGTAACTTTCGTTGATGAGCTCTAGCTCTGCATCCAGAAATCGCTTATCGAACGAAGCATTGTGAGCAACGAGATTACTGTTTTTTATGAAAGTTGAAAACTCACCCATCACGTCTTTACAGCTTGGCGCGTTAGCCAGCATGGCATTACTGATGCCAGTGTAATTTTCGATAAACCCACTGACACGAAATCCCGGATTCATGAGGGATTGAAACCTATCGATTACGGTGCCGTTTTCTAGCTTAACTGCACCAATTTCAATAGCTCTGTCGCCTTGATTTGGTGAAAGACCAGTGGTCTCAAAGTCGAGTACTACGACAGATTTGGCAGATGAAAGCATCATTATAATCTCGTTATTTGGGTAGGGCGCAAAGTCTAACGTGAAGTGGCAGGAAGGGGAACATTAAACAAGGAGAGTTAAACAAAAAAAGAGGAATCCTAGGATTCCTCTTTTTCAATAAGGTTTAAGTCTTACAGTTTCTTCGAAAGAATACCTGTTAGAGCAATGATACCGATACCCATCAACATGATTGGACCTTTACCACTGTCGAAGCCGCTTGAGATTCCCGCAAACGCAACGATTGCTACTGCTACAGGAATTACGAACTTAACTAGGTTGTACCAAAGACCGAATAGTGGGAATTTCACTTCACCGTCGTTAGTGATTTCTTTCTCAAGTTCTTCGCGGCTTAGTCTCCAACCTGCGAAGATACACACCAACATACCGCCAACAGCTAGGAAGATCTTATCTGTCATTAGGTCGAAGATGTCGAATGCACCAGTGTCAAACAATGTTGGACCAACGCCACCTAGAGATAGAGAAGCAAAGATACATAGTACCGCCATTACTGCAGCTGCAGAGAGTACTGCTGTAGTACGCTTGAAGCCTTTCTCATCGATTAGGTAAGACACAACTACTTCTAGTAGAGATACCGAAGACGTTAGTGCTGCAACAGTTAGACCTACGAAGAATAGTAGTGCGAAGATTAGACCAACACCGCCCATTTCTGCGAATAGCTGAGGTACAACAACGAAGACTAGACCAGGACCAGCTGCTGGCTCCATACCTAGAGCAAACATTGCAGGGAACATTGCGATACCCGCTAGGATTGCAACACCAGTGTCCATTGCCGTAACCATACCTGTAGTTTGAACAAGGTTCTCTTTCTTCTTCAGGTAGCTACCGTATGTAATCATACAGCCCATACCTAAACTTAGAGAGAAGAATGCTTGGCCAAGTGCTGCAAGTACAACACCACTGTCTACTTTAGAGAAGTCAGGGCTAAACAGGAACTCAATACCCGCCATTGCACCTGGTAGAGACAAACCTTTCACTGAAACAATGATGAGAATCAGGAATAGGATTGGCATTAGGATCTTACCTGCTTTTTCGATACCGCCAGAAATACCGCGGCTAACGATGATTACGTTCATTAGCAAGTAGATACCCATCCACATCAATGGTTGAATTGGGTTAGTGATGAAACCACCGAAACTATCGCCGATAGCTTCAGGGTTACTTAGAAGACCAGTAGATACTTTTTGAACGTACGCTAGAGCCCAACCACCTACAACAGGGTAGAAACCCATAATAAGTAGACCACTTAGTACGCCGATGACACCTACGAAAGTCCAACGACCGTCTGTCGACTTAAACGCACCTACTGCACTACGACCAGTCTTACGACCAACCGCGAACTCAGTTAACATTACGCTAAAGCCAATGAAAATTACGAATGCAAGATAGATAACGATGAATGCACCACCGCCATTTTCACCTGCTGTGTAAGGGAATTTCCAAATATTACCAAGACCAACTGCAGAACCTGCAGCGGCCATTACGAAGCCTAGCTTCGAACCCCAATTGTCGCGGGGTGCTGTGTTTGTATTACTCGTTGCCACGATAACTCCGATAATCTGTTGTGTTTGTCCGTAACTTTGGCGCCGAAAAGTTTGTGTATTTATTTTTATACACTTTCTAAAATTTGTGGAGGCGCTTTATCAGTGACAAGTAAACCAGTTTATGATTGGAGTTGGAAGTCTAAAAAGTGTTTTTTTCTAACTTTTGTCATCAAATTGTTGTCAACTGCTGATTTTTTAAACGTTCGTCATTTTATTTTCTAAATTTTATTGACTCGATAGCGCTATTTATTGAATTAGAATAATCACTCCATTGCATAAAGTAGGGATTTGTTCTGACGCTAACCATATTTCTAGCACCACTTTAGGAGATCGTAGGATATTATATTGCAGAATTACCTATTAACAATTCGGCAAAAAATCAGGTTGTTTTGACTAAAAATGTAATACAAGTGGCTTACATAACGCATAATTAAGCAAAGTTTTTATGTGGAAATCGCCTTGTCAATAGCGGGGCTTTATAAAAGTTATTGTAGTTAATGTAAATTATGGTTTGCAGTTCATTTGTTGTTTGAACTGGCTAAGTGGAAATTTTATAGATAATTATGTTTAGTTTAGTTGAAAAAATAGGTTATTGCTTCGATTGATGTTGCTGGGCGGTAATATAACCAAGAACTCATTAGGGCGTTGTGGTTGTTGGTGAGCCAATTTTCATCAGGGATAAAAAAAGCTCCGCCAAATTGGCAGAGCTTGGTTGACGTCAAAAGACGTTATACTTTGAATCGATTGAGTATGTTCTCTTGTTGGTGAACATTACTAAACTGCTCGGTCATTGCTGTGTTCGCATTGTTAGCCGAATCGGAAACCTGTTCACTAAGATCTTTAATCTTGATGGTGTTGGCATTGATCTCCTCTGCAACTAAGCTTTGCTCTTCAGCAGCCGCAGCAATTTGCATATTCATGTCAGAAATCTGCGCTATAGATTGGCGGATACGCTCCAACGCATCATTTGCACTTTGTGCTCTTTCAACAGCAAGGCTGGCACTCTCTTTACTCTGAGTCATAGCGCTAGAAACAGAATGCGCTCCACTTTGTAGTTGCTCTATCATACTACGAATCTCTGTCGTTGATTCTTGAGTACGTTGTGCAAGCGTGCGAACTTCATCGGCGACAACAGCAAATCCACGACCAGATTCACCAGCACGAGCAGCTTCAATAGCCGCATTGAGTGCTAGTAGATTAGTCTGGTCGGCAATGTCGTTGATGACTTTAAGTATGGTTTCAATGTTATCTGTTGCCGTCTCAAGGCCTTGAACTTCAACTACTGCATCTTCAATACTGTGTGAAAGGTTGGTGATAGCTGATGTTGTGTCTAAAACAACAGCAGAGCCTTCCTGTGTTGCATTGTCTGCTGCTTGAGCGGCACTGGCTGCTCCTTGAGCATTGTTTGCAACTTCAGCGGAGGTACTTGCCATTTCATTCATCGCCGTAGCAAGTTGTTCCAATTCTTGCAACTGGGTATTCATTGCTATTGCCGAGTGCTTTGAGCCTTCAGTTGTTTGTTGAGTCAGGGTAAGAATCTTGGTGGAGATCTCTTTAGATTGAATGATCTGTTGCTGAAGATTTGCAGTAAAGGTGTTAAATCCTTCTGCTAGTTCGGCAAACTCCTCGTCGGTATCTGTATCCAAACGATGGGTCAAATCGCCGTCTCCATTCGCTACGTCTTGAATCGCTGTATTGAGGTCGTTCAATGGGCGCATAAGGAAACGAATGAGTAACGTTAGTGCAATGACACTAACAACTAGACCCGTCAAAATGAAGAAAATTGACTGATTTCGTAGTTCGCCAATTGCAGAGAAAGCGATGTCTTTATCGATAATCGCACCAACATACCAGTGCTCCTCCGGTACTTGAACCAGATTAACCTGATAGTCCTTACCATCAAGCTTTAATTCTTGAACACCCTCAGAGAGTGTAATACCTGGCAAGAACTTGCTGATTGGCTCTCCGTTTAAACTACTGTTTGGGTGCGCGATAGTCATGCCTTTATCTGTGACTACGAATAAATAGCCAGCGTTAAATAAATTGGTTTGGTTTACCAGATCTGCGAGTGTTGTTAGGGTTACATCGAATACTACGCTACCAATGAAACGCCCAGTTTCATCATTAAGTGGTGAACCCAGAGAAATAATGACGTTCTTTGTCGAGGAGTCTACGTAAGGATCGGTAATGATAGTGTTTCCCGACGACTTAGCTTCTTGATACCAAGGACGTGACCTTGAATCATAAGAGGCATCTGGCACCCATCCATCATTACTTAATAGGGAACCGTCGTTTTCGTATCCAACACCAACTGCTTGGAAACTGGATTTAAGTGTCGGTGTTGTTATGACGTTGTTGACATAGTCATTCTCAGTGGGCGCAATTTCTAGTGACTCAGTGACGGCACTCGCTAAATCGCGCTTGGAGTTTAGATCATAATTAATGGTGTTTTTAACACCGGTAATAAGCTCATGAATACTGCCGTCAATATGACTTTGCAACTCAGAGCGAACGGTAACAAGTTGGGTAATTCCGAGAGTGGAAACGGTCACGAGCAACAAGGCTGCTGAGGCCGAAACGATTTTGTGACTAAATTTCATACTACGTCCTAGATTGGCTTAAACCTATAGCCGATTGGCTAGCCAGTACTGATTTGATAATTATGATTATTTTTAGGGTTAATAAGAACAGTGTCTTGTATAACTTTAAATGTTATCGGTGGCAAGCAGCATTACTTTAGTAGTTATGTCATTAAAAATGACTGGTCGGCGTTCTAATATAGAGAGGGTAAGCAGATTGTTCTGTAATGATTTGAGACATTTATGATACAACGAAGGTACAGTTATGACAGAACGGCTAGTTTGTACCTAGTTTGATAGAAAGTGTCGTATTAATAGGATGGTGATATGAAAACAATAGGCTTATTAGGCGGAATGAGCTGGGAGTCTACAGCTAACTACTATAAGGCAATCAATGAAGGTGTTAAGCGAGAACTAGGTGGTTTCCACTCTGCTAAAGTCGCTTTATATAGTGTCGATTTTGCGGAAATAGAGAGCCTACAACGTCAGGGGGATTGGGACGCTGCGGCTAGATGCTTGAGTGAATCTGCCAAGTGTATCGAAGCGGCGGGTGCCGACTGTTTATTGATATGCACCAACACTATGCATAAAGTTTCGTCAGAAATTGAAAGTGTTATATCCATTCCTCTGTTGCATATTGCTGATGCCACAGCAGAACGTTTGACGTATGACGGGATTACAAAGGTAGGCCTGTTGGGTACAGCATTCACTATGGAACAGAGCTTTTACAAAGGGCGTCTCGAACAGAAATACGATATTGAAGTAGTTGTGCCCAACCAAGAGCAACGAGCGCTGGTTCATGAAGTTATCTACAATGAGTTAGTAAAAGGGGAGGTGCGTGATATCTCGCGTCAAGGTTACTTAACGATCATTGAAGATCTAAGAAACAACGGGGCACAAGCGATTATTCTCGGATGTACCGAAATCGCGATGCTAGTGAAACAAGAACACACAAATATTCCTTTATACGACACTACGCAGATTCACAGTGAAGCTGCTGTTGATTTTGCTTTAAACAAGTAGGCAGAAATATTAAGAGCACGACAGGACCTAATAAAAGTGAATGGCGTTCCATATATATAATGAGATTTTGATCGTGCTTTAAAATATTTGAGGGGAAAGTCACGAATTTTGCGACTATAAATAACATTCTTGTTGGCTGTTTATCATAGAGGCAATTGTGTTCTTTCCCAAAGTCGTGTTTGTTCTGGTTGCGTTGATACTGTTTACGAACAGTGCTGTGGCCATTGAGCGCGGCCCCGATACTCTTATAATCTCAAATTCGAAAGCATGGAAACCATACTCTTATCTTGATGAAAACAATCAACCAGCAGGCATCCTCATCGACTACTGGCGCGCTTACGGGATTGAAAACGGTGTTGAAGTACAGTTTAGGTTGGTTGATTGGCAATCGTCGCTAGATCTAGTCAAAACCAATCAAGCCGATGTTCATGCGGGGTTACTGTGGTCTAAAACGCGCGCTAATTACCTTGAGTATGGTAGTGAAATATTTGAAATCGACACCCAACTTTATTTTCATAGTAGTTTGCAGTCTTTTAATGTTAATTCGTTCTTGATGGGAGGACACAATTATAAGGTAGGCGTAGTTTCTGGAAGCTATGAAGTTGAGTTTTTACAGACCAACTACCCGAATGTTGAATTAACCTTGTTCGATAATAATTCCAAGTTATTGCAAGCGGCTTTTTCTCACCAGATACGTGCTTTTGTCGCTGATCTTCAGGTTGCGAATTACTATCTATATACGTCGTCGAACACAAGTGAATTTATCGGTGTCAAACATCTTTATTCCGGAGCATTGTATTTTGCTGTGGCCAAGAACAAAGCAGCAATGCTTGATGTTTTGATCCCTAATTTCAGTAAAATCAGTGTTGATGAACGCCAGCGTATACTCAGCCGATGGATGCATATAGAGACTGTTTATCCAGAACATCTATTACCAATAATTGGCATTATGATCATACTCGGTGTGTTTATTTATATACTCTTGCTACGCTATACCGTAAATACTAGAACCAATGAACTGGCCAACGCTAATAGAGAATTAAAGGTGCTGTCTGAAACCGATGCATTAACCGGTTTAAGTAATCGCCGCTATTTTTTAGAAAAACTCGAGAAGTATCGACATACTGGTGGTTATCTTGCGATCATCGTTATCGATATTGATGATTTTAAGAAAATCAACGATACATTTGGCCATGTTCAAGGTGACAAAGTGATCAAGTCTGTTGCGAACTCTATACGGTCGCTACTCAAAAGTGATTGTGTCATCGCGCGTATTGGTGGTGAGGAATTTGCGTTGGTCTATGTATATCAAGGATTTGAATATTCTTATCAACTGTCACAAAATATCTGTCGTTCTATCAGAGAGTTAGATGTTAAGGATATCTGCTGCCAACCAGTTACAGTGAGTGTTGGCTGTGCGGTGTACGAAGATGCGTCGGAGTGTGAGACACTATATGAAGCCGATAGACTTATGTATGTTGCTAAAAAGCAGGGGAAAAACCGCGCTGTGGTAGAGCTAATATCCTCACAGGCTAAGAGAATGTCCACGATAGACAAGTGAAGACACCTCTTTTACGAATAGATGTCGAAGTAAATGAATCAAAAAACCAACCTCAATCTTCTCTATACCCTAGAAGTGTTGTTAGCTGAGAAGCACGTGAGTCGCGCGGCTGAAAGGCTTAACTTGACTCAATCCGCCGTAAGCCGTCAGCTTAGTCAATTGCGCGATATCTATCACGATCCTTTGTTGGTAAGAAACGGCAACCATTATGTTTTGACCCCGCGTGCTGAGCGATTAGGAGCGGAGCTTGAAGACTTATTCCAAAACATTACCAAGGTGTTAGGACAAGCGGACTTTGATCCACTACTGTTCGATCAAACGTTCACCTTTTCTTCTTCTGACTATGTGGCTCAATATATACTTCCGGAGCTCGTTGAACAGTTATCGTCTTTGGCTCCAACGATGCAGTTTGCGTACCGATTATGGGAACCAGACAACCTAGCTAAACTCAGTGAAATCGATGTTCAATTGGCATCCACTATGTTGCCAGAAGCACCTTTAGGTTTGAGTTCTCAGCAAATAGGGGAGGATATTCCAGTCATCGTGACTCGAAAGAACCACCCATTATCTGGTACTAAAACAATTACAGAGCAGGAATTGGGCGCGTATCCACACATTCGAATCTCGGGTGGTGGAGATAAGGATAGTTTCCTTGATAGAGAAATGAAGGCGCGGAGCTTAAAGCGAAGAATTCTAGTTTCAACGCCTTTTTTCTCTTCAGCCTTTGCGCTATTGCAACAAACAGACGCATTGTTGACCGTCCCACTCCATATCGCGGTGAATCTCAAAAAGACCCAAAAATTACATGTTATTGATATTCCGTTTACTGTACCTACTCATAAGTATTGGCTGATATGGCACCCTAAATATGACCATGAGCCCGCGCACATTTGGACTAGAGAGCATGTGTTGTCCATCATGCGCAGTTCGATGTATTCGGTTAGGTAACCTAGTAGGTGAAGAGTACTTATATGATGGTTATGATCTGATTTCATTGCGATGATGAGAAATGGTGATTTCAAATCATAATGTTGCGGTGATAAAGTGGCTCCAGTTATTTGAGGAGCTGTTATGACTTTTACTGTTTGGTTATCTTTAGTTGCAATCTGTCTTCTTGGGGCGATGTCCCCAGGCCCTAGTCTCGCTATTGTCGCAAAACACAGTTTAGCTGGGGGAAGGAATCATGGACTGGCAACAGCATGGGCACATGCATGCGGAATTGGAGTTTATGCACTGGTAACGGTTCTTGGTTTGTCGGTGTTGCTGCATCAATTCCCGATTGTTTTTAAAACAATATCATTGCTCGGCGCACTCTATCTTGCGTGGCTAGGATTCAATGCTATTCGTTCAAAAGGTGGAATTGTCGAGCGCCTTGAGTCGGGCAAACAGGTATCGGTAGCATCAGCGGCAAAGGAAGGGTTGTTCATCTCACTTTTGAGCCCGAAAATCGCATTATTCTTTACTGCACTATTTAGCCAGTTTGTAGCGATAGGAAGTGAAGTCTCAGATAAAGCCATTATTGTCGCGACACCTCTGATTATCGATGGCCTTTGGTACACACTCATTACCTTTATGTTGTCATCGCCAAGGTTGTTAGATTCATTGAAGTCGAAAGCGAAAATTATTGACCAGTTGTCGGGTGTTGTCTTAATACTCTTGGCTGTTCGCGTCGTTTATACTTTGTGATTCTAAGATTCGAGCCATACTAAGATAGTTGAATCAATAGCTTGAGAGATGCCATTTAACTTCTTACACTTAGGAAATAACGGACTATCTTGAGACTGTATTTTGAAATTAAAAAAGCTATTGATTCTCTGCTCCTTAGTGATTGGCCTTACTGGTTGTCTTCATAGTGCTTCAGAGGAACCTAGACCAAGTGTGTTTACATTGGAGAATGTTGACCGCTTAGTGAATGAAGACATTCTTCAGCCAGAGCAACTCGATCCTGATGAGAAAGACTATAAATACGTAGCTGGAGCTACTGACCTGAATAACGATGGCAATGATGAATTGCTTGTTCTTATGCAGGATCCTTATTTTTGTGGTTCTGGCGGTTGCACGGCCTACCTATTCTCTTCATCGGGTGACGTAATTACCAAAATGACGGTGACACGAAAGCCTATTCTCGTTTCAGACCGAACAACAAATGGTTGGAAAGACTTTTACGTTTGGAGTAATGGTTCACTGAGAACGATGAGCTTTGATGGACAAGCCTATCCGACAAATCCTTCTGTTGCTCCCGAGTACAGTCGAGAGCGTGAGAAACAAACAGCAGAGCAAACTCTTGAGGTTCAAGAGATTGTGGTTCAAGACGGCTATGGTATCGCTATGGTCGAAGAGCTTCCCATTTTCTACCCTGCTCATAGTTACCAATTTACTTTTAGACATTATGGTGACCCGGAAAACTTATACCTGTTTAAAATCAACATGGTGACGGGTGAGTCTGAGCTAGAAACGCTACCAATCCCAAAAGAGAAGGATAGCACTCAAAAGTAACCATTCTCACTAATGAGATAGGGTTTGCATCGCATTCATCGACACTATGTCCTAGTCTGATTATGTTAGTAAAAGCTAAAGGACTAGCAGATGCAACGACAAGTTCTGCCAAAAGAGGTCGTGATTAAACAAGTAGTACTATCTGCTCTTGTTATGATTGCGCCTGCTTTTGCGGAGCATAGTAGTAATACCGTTCACCTATACAATTGGGAAGCCTACCTCTCTCCAACGGTCAAAAATGACCTTAAATCAAAGCATAACGTTGTCATTGAAGAGTTCTTCTTTTCTGACGAAGCGGTGCGTGATGAACTGCTCCTTAGTGAAAGAGGGCGAACCATTGATTTGGTCGTCGTTGAAAGTGTGCGTTTAAAGATGTTAGCGAAACAGGGAGCTATACAAAATATAAGCTCTATTCAAAATCAAATAGCCGATAGATTTGAAAAACGTTGGTTGGAGGCGTGTGGCGAATATGGCATCCCTTACTCATGGGGAACCAGTGGTATTTTGTACCGTAGTGACAAGATCCAAAATCCTGTGACATCTTGGGCATCATTGTTGATGCCTGACAAAGCTCTTCAAAATAAGATCTCCATGTACTATCACCCTATCGATCTTATTGGTGCAGCGATGCTGTTTCTTAAACATGACCCTTTTTCAGATGATGAGGAAAAGCTTCAACATGCCTACCAACTGCTGGAGGAGCAGCGACCTTTTTTAAGTTCTACGCAGTATATTTTAGAAGCGATCCAAGAGCCGAAAAAGCTTGATAATGTTTACATGGCATTTGGCTTTTCTGGTGATGACTATGTGTTAAACCAATTGAGCAATTCTGACGAAGTTCAGTGGAAATATGTGGTTCCTGAAGAAGGTACTGTGGTATGGCTTGAATGCCTTGCTGTTCCCGCAGGTAAACCTGTGAGCAAAGCAACGAGCGAAGCTATCGATTACTTATCTTCTCCTGAGGCCGCAGCTTTGAATGCCGAAGAATCTTGGTTTTCGTCGCCTAACCTCAACGTAACTCCCTACCTGAGTCAAGAGTACCTAAACGACCCCATCATCAATCCAGCACCTGATTTAATCGAGCGTAGTTATATCTATCGGCCAGTCAGCGATATTGGTCTGCGGTTAAGACAGCGGATAGTAGAAGATTTGAGGTGACGATGAAGTTATTGCAGAGGTTGCACCTGGCATTGATACCAACAATCGGCGTGATTACTCTCGGCGCAGGAGCTTTACTCTATCAGTGGCAACTCGATGAATATAAGAAACTTGAACGTTCCAAGTGGATTGCAAATGTAGAAGCGGCTCTAAAAGCGACCAGATTTGAAATAAAAGGTATCGAGGCGTTAGGTTATGAGATATCAGGCAGTACGCAATTTTTGCGTCACATTCAAGACACAGGCGAGCTCAGTAGCCGAAACTTCCTTGAGTCACACATCAATTATGTACTAAGTCGAGATCATAGTCGGCAAGAGAGCAACACTGCAATCTATGTACTAGATGAAATGTTTACCATGACAGCCGCCTCTTCTAAGTCGAATCCATTTAGTGCTCGTTCTTTGCCTGACGACCTTTACCAGCATGTCTTTGACTCTCACGTTAAAGTTTCTCTTGGGGAACCTTTTGATCAGTCGGGAAATATCTATCAATCTTTAATAGGGGAGGTGAGATACAGCTCTACAGGAGCTTATGACCCTACATTACCTCCTGATGACAAATATGTGGTAACTAGATCAGATCGTAGTTTATTAATTGTTGATGGCAGTCTTTTAGAAATTAACGCTTTGTTTAGCAAAGCATCCCAGTATCCTTATATTAGCTTGGAGTTTAGCAAGGGTGCCTTAGAAGACAATAGTAGTTCCAACATTGTGGTTACAGAGTTGGGTAGCGAATTTATCGATGGCAACGTTATACGTATTGCTGGGTCTGGGTTAGTCGTCGATTTGAATATCCTTGACTCTCATTACGCGTCGATCAAAAAGGAACTTGTAATAGAAGTATTCGGGTATTTGGTTCTGGTAATGCTCGTACTATTGGTTGTAATTCATTTCAATATACGCCGTCGAATACTCTATCCAATTGATGCTTTGCTGTCAGAAATTCATAAAGGTGGCTTGGAACTGAGGTATTTCAAAAGAGCTAAAGGAACCGATGAAGTATCAGTGTTAAAAAACGCTTATATAGATAGTTTGAGTAAGGTGAAATTTGAAGCGGAGTTTGATGGTCTTACTCGTCTTGCTAATCGTAGGTCATTTATTCACTTTGTAGAGCAGCGTATCGCTAGTTATTCGACTAGAACGACTTATATTGTTGCATGGGACATCATAGACTTCAGGCGAATCAATGATCTTCATGGGGCAAAAATAGCAGACCAAGTGTTGAAGAATCTTGCAAGAGAAATAGAGGTGTTTGTTGGACATTATCAAGAAGATAGGGGAACAGCGACCAGTGATTATTCAGTTTGCCGCTATGGTAGTAACACATTCTGTGTACTTATAGATGCAAATGATGAAAACCAGGTGAAGTCACAAATTGTTAATAGTGAGAAGACGCTCAAGCGGGCGGGACTACTTGATGCTCTACCCATTAATTTAGACCTCGCAATGGCTATTTTCCCGTTGTGTCGTAAAGACCAAGCAAACTTATGGCAAAAAGGGCTAGAAGTGGCCTTGAATAAAGCTAAGCAAATCAAAAACCAACGCTCTCTAGTACTATTTGACGACCAACTTTTGGAGGATTTATCCCGTATTGATGATATAGAAAGAGTACTGCTGAAATGCACTCAAACGCATGGTTATGAGCTACGTTACATGCCTCTTATAGACTCAAAAACAATGGAGATCGCCAGTCTTGAAGTGTTAGTCCGATGTCCAGTGCTACAAGCAAAAGGTATTGGACCAGATGAGTTTATCCCTGTGGCAGAAAAGGCGAATATCATAGGCCTTATTGATAGTTGGGTCATTGAAAACTCGCTGAAAGATTTACAGAAAATGGAAACGGATTGCGGCTATACCGGAAGTCTCTCGATTAACATTTCCGCATTGGAGCTCTACAATAATGAGTTTATTGAGCATATATGTAGCCTCTGTAGTCGTTACGGTGTCAAACATCATAAAGTTACTCTAGAAGTAACAGAGACCAGTTATGTCCGAAGTACACAGGATACGGTCGCTATTATTTCAGGACTTAGAGAGTTAGGCTTTAAAGTGTCACTGGATGACTTTGGAACAGGGTATGCTTCAATCAATCAATTGCTGCATTACCCTGTTGATGAACTGAAAATTGATAAGAGCTTCGTTGACCGAATTAGTGGCGAAGTGAATCAGGAGCGCATGCTTAACTCAATTATAGCGCTAGGTCATAACTGTCACGCTAAAGTAGTTGGGGAAGGCGTCGAAAATGCCAATCAATACCGCTATCTGACTGAAATTGGCTGTGATTACTTACAAGGCTACTTCTTTAGTAAACCGCTTGGTTATTCCGAGTTCTGTGAATTCTATAAGATCGGCCGACATGAAACGCTCTCAACCAAGGTGACCAGCATCAAAGTAGCTGACCACAAATTTTAAACGTTAAGTGGATAGCGCTTTGCGTGATAGCTGCGTCAGTGTCTCAGTTAGGCTGCTTCGTTTAAGGTTAACCTCTTGCGATAGGGAAACATCGAGTACCAACTCCATATCACTCAATTCGATAGTTTTTGACAGCTCTTCTTTAATTCTCTGAACTAGCTTATCGGAAATTAATGAACCTTCTGCCTTGCCGAGAATAATGAATTGGGCACCACTATAGCGATAAAGCAGTAAATCATCGGTTAGAAAACCAGTCACCCTTTGCGCCGCGGTTTTGATGATGACATCGCCATAGTCGATGCCGTATTTTTGATTCACTTCAGCAACATTTTGTACTCTGATTGATAGCAAATTGTAGTGAGGTGCAGTGAGGTTTGCTTTAATGTCAGTTGTAAGAGCAACTCGATTCAACAAGCGTGTGAGTGGATCTCTCCGTTGAATGGTCTGCCGCATTTTGGTTTCAATCCAGAAAATCACCGAAATAACGATGAATAATACGATTAACGCCACTGTACTTACCTTCTGAAGTACTAATAAGCGTTCTATTAAAGTGCGACTTTTCTCGCTCAGAGGGCTCTCTATTTGGAATTTATTATTAATAAAATGAATGACTTCATTAAAGTTAAGTTTAATGCGTTGGTTGAGTGCAGTTTGAAGTTCCGGCTTTTCCTGTAGCAGTTTTAAGGATCGCTCAAGAGCTTTGAATTTGTCGAACTGAGCGATGAAGAAGTCATGATAGTTAGCCTGCTTTATGAAGTTAGCGGATTCTTTGCTGTTCAAGATAATGTCAAAACGACTCCAAGTGAGGTCATAAGAGAGCCAAATCTTCTCTGTATCGAGTGGTGTAATATGGGTTTGAGTGATGAAGTTTGAATATTCTTTGACGAGTTGCAGTATGAACCAGGTTGCCTCATTTTTGCGTTCAGATAGGTCCTCGTTAATATGGTTAATACGATCGATGGTAATCACGTTCACTGCCAAAACGCAGGAAGTGATAATGATCAGAATGAGCTTCGCCAGATTGATAGGAAACTGACGAATAGCGCGCGTATTTAACATCTCAGTAGCTGACTTCTTTTAATTGCCAGATCATCATAGCGTGATAGTCGGTTGTATTAATCTCTGGAAATTGAGAAATAGGAAATATCACCCAAAAAGGCCCTTTATCTCTGACAGACATTTTTCCCCCATTTTTACGATTGGCAACAATAGGGTTGTATGCTTGGATATCTTTAAGACTAATCGTGACTTTATAATCATTCAGTGCGACAAAGGTAACCATGTCAGGCAATTGCGCGTTTGCCTGCGAAAAAAGCTCAATAAGCGAAACACCGGTAAAATGATTTTTTCCTTCTAACCAAGGTAATTCAGTCTTGATACTGGTTTGTGGCATATTCGCCAAATCTTCGTCTGTGTATGTTTTGAAAGTTACACCTTCGCTCTTGATGGTTAGATCAGAGGCGAAAGTTAGGGAAGAGAAGAGCGCACATAATACAATCGTACTCTTGAGCATAATGAAGTTCCTTTTCGTTGCCACATTCATAGTTTAGGAAGCGTGTTTGCGTAATCAACGTAGGAGGTGTTTCATATATGAGACAGGGACAAAATGAAATCGAGGAACTATTTGATAATAAAGCGAACCATTCTTGAAGCGTTTCGTTGAAAGTAGATAGATAACTAGAACAAAAAAGCCGAGCATTTATGCTCGGCTTAGTCGTCTAGGTTTTGGAACTTAGTTTTAAGCGAGAAGATCGTTAGCAGTAGTTACGACATTCTCAGTCGTAAAGCCAAACATCTTAAATAGCTCGCCTGCAGGTGCAGATTCACCGAATGTTGTCATACCGATGATCTTGCCACCAAAACCAACATACTTGTACCAGAAGTCAGCAATACCCGCTTCAATAGCGATTCTTGCTGTCACATCTGAAGGAAGTACAGACTCGCGATACGCTTCGTCTTGTTTATCAAATACGTCTGTTGCTGGCATTGAAACAACACGTACTTGCTTTCCTGCTTCAGTCAATTGTTGAGCGGCACTAACGGCTAACTCAACTTCAGAGCCTGTTGCAATCAGGATTAACTCAGGCTTGCCTTCGCAATCTTTGAGCACGTAAGCTCCTTTTGCGATATCAGCAACTTGCTGAGTGCTACGTTCTTGTTGAGCTAGGTTTTGACGAGAGAAAATTAGTGACGTTGGACCGTCTTTACGCTCGATGGCGAATTTCCAAGCAACTGCTGACTCAACTTGGTCACATGGACGCCACGTACTCATGTTTGGTGTTAAGCGTAATGATGCCATCTGTTCAACTGGTTGGTGTGTTGGGCCATCTTCACCCAGACCAATAGAATCGTGAGTATAAACTTGGATGTTTTGCACTTTCATCAGTGCAGCCATACGCATTGCGTTACGAGCGTATTCCATGAACATCAAGAACGTTGCCCCGTAAGGAACAAAGCCGCCATGTAGTGCGATACCGTTCATGATCGCAGTCATACCAAACTCACGCACACCATAGTGGATGTAATTCCCAGATGCGTCATCAGCTGTTAGCGACTTAGAACCTGACCACATGGTTAGGTTTGACGGTGCTAGGTCAGCAGAACCACCTAGGAATTCTGGTAGCATTGCACCAAAAGCTTCAAGTGCATTTTGTGATGCTTTACGTGATGCAATATTTGCTGGATTCGCTTGAAGGTCGGCGATAATTTGACTTGCTTTTTCTTCCCATTGAGCCGGAAGCTCACCGCTTACGCGACGTTTGAATTCTGCGGCTAGCTCTGGGTAAGCTGCTTCATACGCTGCAAGTTTTTCGTTCCACGCTGCTTCCTTCGCCGTGCCCGCTTCCTTCGCATCCCACTCTGCGTAGACTTCTGTCGGAATTTCAAAAGGACCGTACTCCCAGCCTAGTTGCTTACGTGTTGCCGCGATCTCTTCTGCGCCTAGTGGTGCACCGTGGCAGTCATGAGAGCCAGATTTGTTTGGAGAGCCAAAACCGATGATGGTTTTAGTACAAATAAGAGTAGGGCGAGGGTCTGCTTTCGCTGCGATAATTGCCGCGTTGATCGCTTCTGAATCGTGACCGTCTACTGCTGGGATAACGTGCCAGCCATACGCTTCAAAACGTTTTGGAGTATCGTCAGAGAACCAACCTTCCACTTCACCATCAATAGAGATGCCGTTGTCATCCCAGAAAGCGATTAGCTTACCAAGGCCTAGTGTACCCGCGAGAGAACACGCTTCATGAGAAATGCCTTCCATCAAGCAGCCATCACCCATAAACGCATAGGTAAAGTGGTCAACGATGTCATGACCTTCTTTGTTGAATTGTGCTGCAAGTGTCTTTTCAGCTAGCGCCATGCCCACAGCGTTAGTGATACCTTGGCCTAGAGGGCCAGTGGTTGTCTCAATGCCTGGTGCATAGCCATACTCTGGATGCCCTGGTGTTTTTGAGTGCAGTTGACGGAAGTTTCTAAGGTCGTCAATAGAAAGCTCGTAACCTGCAAGATGAAGTAGAGAGTAAATTAGCATTGAACCGTGACCGTTAGACAGTACAAAACGGTCGCGGTCCGCCCACTCAGGGTTTGACGGGTTGTGGTTTAAGTGAGAACGCCAAAGAACTTCAGCGATGTCAGCCATGCCCATCGGAGCACCTGGGTGGCCAGAGTTAGCTTGTTGAACACCGTCCATGCTTAATGCACGGATAGCGTTTGCTAGGTTTTTACGATCCATAATAAACACCGAATAAATTTGATATTGGAGAGGGGAAATTAAAAGGGGAACGCAAACGTTCCCCTTTTATTAATCGTGTGGATTAAAGCTTAGCTTCAATCATTGCTTCTAGTTTGCCTTGGTCTACTGCGAAGTTGCGAATGCCTTCAGCCAGTTTCTCTACTGCCATTGGGTCTTGGTTATGATCCCATAGGAACTCGGCATGAGTCATCGCTGCTGGGCGTTCTTTAGAACCTTTTGAGTCAACAAGCTTCTCTACTACTTCACCTTCAGCTGCCTCTAGTTCAGCCAGAAGTTGTGGAGCGATAGTCAGACGATCACAGCCTGCTAGCTCAAGAATCTCACCGATATTACGGAAGCTTGCACCCATGACAACGGTGTTGTAACCGTGGTCTTTGTAGTAGTTGTAGATGCTTGATACTGAGATAACGCCTGGGTCTTCTGATGCTTCGAAGTCACGGCCTTCTTTCGCCTTGTACCAGTCCATAATACGACCTACGAAAGGTGAAATTAGATAAACACCAGCTTCTGCACATGCACGAGCCTGAGCGAATGAGAACAATAGTGTTAGGTTACAGTTGATGCCTTCTTTCTCTAGAATTTCAGCTGCACGAATACCTTCCCAAGTAGAAGCCAGTTTGATTAGGATACGGTCATTGGCGATGCCTGCGTCATTGTACATTTTGATAAGTTGACGGGCTTTAGCAACGCTACCTTCAGTATCGTAAGAAAGACGAGCATCCACTTCAGTGGAGATACGACCTGGGATAGTTTTAAGAATTTCTTTACCGATGTTAACCGCTAACATGTCACAAGTGTCTTGAACTTGTTGTGCTTTATCGTCGCTTTGAGTTTTAGCGTATTCAATCGCCTGGTCGATAAGCGGTGCGTAATCAGCGATTTGTGCTGCTTTCAAAATCAGAGATGGGTTAGTTGTTGCGTCCTCTGGTTGGTACTTACGAATTGCTTCGATATCACCAGTGTCCGCTACTACAGTAGTCAATTTGCGAAGTTGCTCTAATTTGTTGCTCATCGGTACGTTCCTATTCTTGAGGGCATAAATTTGTGAGGAATGGCCTCATACTACAAATGTTATGTTACGAGCCAAAGTTTCAACTTTACGTAGGATTAGCTCGTAAACCTTTTCCGTGTTAGTGAACAAATATGCGTGAACATATGTATCACTTCTGAGTAAATGTTGAACCCATATTTACCCTATGCAGAAATAATGTCAATCAAATACTGGTCTGAAAAGTAGTATTCATAAGGTTATTTTTGTTTTTTGATAACGCAAGCGTACTTCAATGTCGATTCCATGTTTTATAAGGTCTGTGGGCTGCTTTTTCTGCTGAAATCTTGACCTGAGAAAATGTAATGGTATTGAGCGAATGCTTAGTTCTGTTTATGATTGAGCATATGTATAAGGTGTGAACCAATGAGCGCCACTATTTTTCCCGATTAGGTAAGTGATAATGAAAAGTGAAATTAGCGAAACTGGCAATGACTTGCTGACAGAAATTGCTGTCGCCTATTACCAAGATGGTGCAACACAAGAGGAGATCTCTAAGAAGTTTGGTGTGTCGCGCGCAAAAATTGGTCGTCTTCTCAAGCAAGCAAGAGATGAAGGAATTGTCGAGATCACAGTCAAATACCATCCGGTATATAGTGCTAAGATCGAACAGCGTCTGATTGAACGTTTTGGAGTTAAGCGAGCGCTCATTGCATTGGACCAAGCTGATGAAGAAGCACAGCGTATGCAAGTGGGAGGGCTAGTTTCAAACTACTTAGCACAGACACTAAAAGGTGGAACTGTGGTGACAGTAGGACAAGGCAGAAACGTTTCGGCTGTAGCTCATCATATGGGGGTTATTACTCCTAGAGACTGTAAGTTTGTTTGTGGGATTGGGGGAATTCATCCACGTGGGGGGCGTTTTAATGCCGACCATATTTGTCGTCAGTTGGCGAAAAAATACGGTGGTAGTTCTGAAACCTTATATGCACCGGCATACGCTGAAAATAAAGATCAAAAGTTAGCGTTTATGCAAAATGCTACGGTCAAACAGACTCTAGATTTAGCGCGTAAAGCCGATATGGCTATCGTAGGTGTCGGTGATATGAGTGAGAACAGTTACATGGTTGATTTGGGATGGTTTACCGCTGACGAAGTTGTTCAATCGAGATTGAATCAGGGAGTAGTTGGTGATTTTGCTGGTTATGATTTCTTCGATATCCAGGGGCAAGCCGCCAATACAGTGATGAGTGATCGAGTGATTGGCTTGGGGCTTGAAGAGTTTCGTATGATATCAGAGGTGATTGCGATCGCTTCTGAAAATAGCAAACCAATGGCGTTACTCGGAGCATTGCGTACTGGCGTAATCGATGTGGTTGCAACCAGTGTAAGTAATGCTTTAACGGTGCTGAACCTTGATGAGCAAATGAAGAATTTACCGAGCTAATCGCAGACTACGCGAACTCTGTGGCTTTGATAAGTTCCAGCAAAAATAAGTACCGAGCGGCAAGTTGTTTTCGTTTTTTCTTCACAAAATAGAGCGGTTCACTGACTAAATGTTCAGTGGGCCAGACATTAACTTTATCTTTGTAGCCTGAATACTCAATGGCAACTTTGGGTAATACAGTGACACCAATACCCATAGAAACAGGCTGTAATATCTGACTATGTTGGTTAATGTAGGTGACTTTATTGAAATCTTGCCACTCTGCTTGAGTGAGTTCTTTGAGTCGGCTGTCTTCGATGTATTTTTGTAAGTAGTATTGCGCATCAGGATGGTCGACTACGCCAAGCTGGTTGATCGCTTCTGACGCCGAATATTTAGCTACCGCGTCTCTACTACCAATTAGACATAGCTCTAGTTGTCCTATGTACTCTGCTGACAGTTCAGGGTTCTGAATCGAAGCCGTGACCATGCCAGAATCTATAATGCCATTACTAATACTTTCTATGATCCGGCGGTTTGGTGCAGCTTCAACATTGACCTTCAACCCCGGATATCGTTGCTGCAGATCCAGCAAACTTGGGTAGAGTGCGGTAATGATAGCGCCCGAAGCTGAAAAGCTAAGGCTACCTGACTCAGGGTCATCATACCTTAGACGCTCTAGTAACATGTTCTCCCGACTGGCTAGCTCAAGGGCGTATTCATACACTAAACGTCCTTGCTCCGTGAGCTCAAAACTTTTTCCTTCCCGAGTAAGCAACTCAACATTAAGGCTTGCTTCGAGCTTTTTAATATGTTGGCTGACGCCAGGTTGTGTCATGAAGAGCTTTTCAGCGGTTTGGGTAAAGTGCCCGATCTCTACTAGAGTTTTAAAAGTATTGAGCCAAGTCGTATTTATCATGAGGGTTTCGTAGATAACAATTAATTATAGTTTTTAGGTTATATGATAACTATCGGCTGATCCACAATGAAATACTCAAGCGCTATCATCTAGAGGACATCGACTTATGAGTTCAGCAAACACAAACCACACCTACCCACGCTGTTTTAGCCACATTGGAATATCGGTGCCTGATCTGGAGGCTGCCGTCAAGTTTTATACCGAGGTATTAGGTTGGTATCTTATTATGCCGCCGACTGATGTTACTGAAGACGACTCTGCTATCGGTGTAATGTGTACAGACGTTTTTGGGGAAGGGTGGGACCACTTTCGAATTGCTCATCTGTCCACCGGTGACAGAATTGGGGTAGAGCTATTTCAGTTCAAAGATCAGCAAAATCCAGAAGACAACTTTGAATATTGGAAAACGGGCATTTTTCATTTTTGCGTACAAGATCCTGATGTTGAAGGGCTAGCTGACAAAATTGTCGCGGCAGGTGGTAAACGACGAATGAAGGAGCCACGTTACTACTATCCGGGAGAGAAACCGTATCGAATGATCTATATGGAAGACCCGTTTGGGAATATTCTAGAGATCTACTCACATAGTTATGAGCTTCATTACTCAAGTGGTGCTTATAACGGGTAGCGAAAGGAAGCAGGTCCCATAGACCTGCTTGTCTTCATTTTACTTTTCTACAGGTAGATCAACACGTTGACCCCATTCAGTCCATGAACCGTCATAGACAGATAAATTATGATAACCACAGACATAAGCGCCAAGAGCGAGAATACAAGCCGTTACGCCGGAACCACAGCTAAACACCAAATGCTCTCGTTTGCTTGCTGAGATAGCTGAATACAAAGGAGCAAGATCTTCTAACGGTTTGAGGGTGCCATTGTTGATGAGTTCAGCAAAAGGCAGACAAACAGAATTTGGAATATGGCCACTTCTGACACCTTCTCTTGGTTCTTTCACTTCGCCTTTAAAGCGTGCTAAAGAGCGAGCATCGACAATATGAGCGTTTTGCTTTTCGGAATACGTTAGAACTAGTTCTGCTGATAGGAAGTAATGCTGATCTAGTGACAGAGAAGGGGAGGTGGGCGCTCCAATCGAATAATCTTCATCGCAATCGTAACCAGCTGTTTTCCAAGCAGGTAAGCCTCCGGAGAGCACATAAACCTCACTTAATCCCATTGCTTTAAGCATCCACCACGCACGAGGTGAAGCATAAGTACCTGAATTATCGTAAACAACTATCGTACTATTTTTAGTCAGGCCCAGTTTCGAAGCCAGTTCATTGAAGCGTGTTTCAGTTGGCATCATATGAGGAAGAGAACTGTCTGGGTCGCAAAAGACGTTGTCATAATCAAAGCGCTGAGCGCCAGGAATTACTCCATTTTTGTCCTTTTCAGGCTCTAGCGGAATTTGAAATTCGATACTGGCATCAAGAACAATAATGTCGTTGTTAGCATCTAGCTGTTGCTTTAGCCATTGAGGAGAAACAATAGGTTGTGTCATCAATGATTTCCTTATCTGTTGAGGCAATGCTGAAGGCGATAGGTCTTGGTATTAGAAACTGAGCTCTGTTGTGAGCTTAGTGTGACTTCTGAACCTACGGGGCATAATGTTGCTTTATCTGTAGCGACACGGCTGTTACTACCGTCTCTATGTTCCACGATGAGGTAGTAACGATTACCGTCTAAAGATTGTGTGAGAACATGGCTTATTACTTTGGCTTGTTCGGTTTTTTCTGTATTTGAATCTGAAGATAGGAGAAGCAGCAAGAATCCAACACCCACAGCGAGAATAGCAAATGCGATGGTTAGTTGTTTCATTAGTACTTCTCCATAGGCTACTCTCTATTCACCACAAACTTTGCAGGCCTTGGATTTAGGCAACCCCATGTCTCGCCAGCTTAATGATAAACCATCAAATATTAATAGCTTACCTATTTTAGGCTGCCCATAGTTAGCGAGGACTTTTATCGCCTCTAGTGCCTGCGTAGCACCAATGATGCCAACGACAGGTGACATGACGCCGGCTTCAACACAGCTCAGCGTTGTATCTCCAAACAGTGCGCTTAAACAAGCATAGCAAGGTAAGCTGTCGTCTTGATATGTAAAGACGGAGACTTGACCTTCCATTCTAATCGCTGCCCCACAGACCAGCGGCTTTTTGTGTTTAAAGCAAAGGCGATTGAGTTGGTTACGAGTATCTACATTATCAGTGGCATCAAGAACAAGGTCGTGCTCTTTAATTTGTGCTTCGAGAGCAGCATCGTCCAAGCGATGATTAATGGTTTTAATCATCACATTAGGGTTTATCTTGCTTAACGCAGCTCGGGCTGACTCAACTTTATCGACACCAATAGAGTCATCGTTGTGTAATACTTGTCGTTGCAAGTTTGATAGCTCCACCGTATCGTCATCGACTAAGGTGAGCGAACCAATACCCGCTGCGGCAAGATACTGACTAGAGGCACAACCTAAACCACCAGCTCCAATAATCAAAATTGAAGATTGCTTAAGTGCTTCTTGTCCATCAAAATCGAAGTTCTTCAATATAATTTGACGGTTATAGCGAAGCATCTCTTCATCAGACAGTATGTCCACAATAGCCTCGTTAGAATAAAGTTGGGTTGAACAACTGGATTTGAACCGTTTCTCCCACATCAATTGACGTGCGGTCGCGCTCAAGCACCACAAAGCAGTTTGCTAAGCTCATCGATCTAAAGGCTCCTGAGCTTTGGTTTCCGGTTGTTTCGACTACAAACTGGCCATCTTCAATCGTATAGATACCGCGTTGATAATCGGTTCTTCCAGGAGCTTTTTTGAAAGCGCTGCGTGTGATGGCAGGAATAGACTCCGGCTCTTTCCATTCTGAGTGACCGGAAAGCTTAGCGATGAGAGGTTGTACTAGGACATACATAGTTAATACTGCAGAAACAGGGTTTCCTGGTAATCCGCAGAACCAAGCGTTGTCCAGCTCACCAAAAGCGAAAGGCTTACCGGGCTTGATAGCAAGTTTCCAGAAGCCAATTTGACCTAATTCTTCAAGAATATCTTTAGTATAGTCAGCTTCACCAACGCTTACGCCACCCGAGGTAATAACAACGTCGGCTTGTTGTTGCGCTTGCTCGAATGTGGCTTTCAGTGTTTCTGGGCAATCAGGAATGATACCCAAATCAATAGCCTCACAACCGAAGTTTTCAATAAGCGGTTTGATTCCGTAACGGTTGCTATCGTAAATCTGTCCATCTTCTAGCTCAGTACCAAGCGGGCGCAATTCATCTCCTGTAGAAAAGAAAGCAACAACTGGTTTACGGAGGACACTGATGTGGCTAATTCCTAACGTAGCGATCATAGGAATATCGCGTGCGGTTAAACGAGCACCTTTTTTTAATACGACATCGTTCACTCGAATATCATCACCAGTAGGACGAATGTTCATATTTGTCTTCGGAGAACACTGGTTGAACGTAATGTTATCACCGTCTACCGTGGTGTTTTCTTGCATAATAACGGCATCGCAACCCTCTGGGATTTTCGCACCAGTCATAATTCTAACCGTTGTCATGGCAGGCCAGTCACCCTCATAAGGTGCGCCGGCAAATGACTTACCAACCATTGATAGAGTGGTACTTTGCTCTAAGTCACGGAGACGAATGGCGTAGCCATCCATTGCGGAGTTATCAAAGGGAGGCACGTTAATAGGAGAAAGAATGTCTTCTGCTAATACATACCCAAGCGCGTCAGGTAACGGCAGTGTGAGAGTGTCAGTAACAGGAGTAATTGGTGTGAGCATTTTATCCAATGCTTCTTCTATAGGCATTAAGCCTGGTGCGTCGCAGCAACCCATAAGATAAGCCGTCCTAATTGATTCAGTGGAACTATTTAATTCAATAAAGTCTTCGGAATGTAACACATTTTGTCTGAAGAGAGGCTTACTCCTATGGATAAAATAGCCAAAAACATGCTTCAAATCATAATGCATACAAAGCAATACAGAATTTGTGGGTGTAATTGATGAAAATTCCGAGTATCCTTGTGCCCCCTTACGGGTGTTAGTGCGAGGAAGTAAGATGTCAGGATTAAGTGAATCAGCAAAATTGGTGAAAGCCGCGTTGTCAGAGCGAGGGCTAGAAACACCGATGCTGCCAAATGAAGTCAGCCGTGAAGAAAAGAAAGAGCGTATTGAACATCATATGCGTGAAATTCTTACGTTGTTACAGCTTGATCTACAAGACGATAGTTTGATGGAGACGCCGCATCGCATTGCCAAGATGTATGTGGATGAAATTTTCTCTGGCTTAGACTATGAGAACTTCCCTAAAATCACCGTCATCGAAAACAAGATGGACGTTAGTGAGATGGTTCGTGTTAAAGACATCACGGTAACGAGCACTTGTGAACACCACCTTGTTACCATTGATGGTAAAGCGGCAGTCGCCTATATCCCTCGAGGTAAAATCATCGGTTTGTCTAAAATTAACCGTATCGTCAGGTTCTTCGCACAGCGTCCACAAGTTCAAGAACGCATGAC
Organism: Vibrio mediterranei; assembly: GCF_013364395.1. NCBI lineage: Bacteria > Pseudomonadati > Pseudomonadota > Gammaproteobacteria > Vibrionales > Vibrionaceae > Vibrio > Vibrio mediterranei. Next base: position 596,591 of record NZ_JABXGK010000008.1, read on the forward strand.
GCAACAAATTCTGGTTGCTCTACAAGCATTGCTTGAAACCGACGATGTCGCAGTAACAATTGATGCAGTACATTACTGTGTGAAGTCTCGCGGTGTCATGGATGCTACCAGCGAAACGACGACTACAGCATTGGGTGGCATCTTTAAATCCAAACCAGCGACTCGACATGAGTTTTTGCATGGACTGCGATAGTTCTTTCTGGAAGACGCATCACATATTCGTTTGCAACGCCCTCTGATTACGAGGGCGTTGTTGTTTTACAAAGCTTTCTTACCGATCAAGCCAATGTTATGCTTAACCAATAGTAATTAGTTTTAAATCTGGATTGATTGCACAGATGGAAAGGATAAAGAGAACCTACGAGTATGCTGCGCCAAATATTACACTTGTCGCATGGATGGGGATTTTGGGCTTTCCACTTTATTACGTCATTTGGAAGTATGTATTTCCTCAGCCTTATGAAAGTGAGCTTTTAAGAACTATTGGCGCAATCATGTTAATAGGGTTTATCTTATTACGTGCTTTTTCAGAAAAAACTAAGCGAATCCTCCCATACTATTACCTAGTAGTCATTGGCTTTACTTTACCATTCTTCTTTTGCTACATGATGTTGATGAATAACTGGACGACAGTTTGGGTTATGTCGTTTATGTCATCTATATTTCTTCATATTTTGCTTATTTATGATACAAGAATCATGGTCGCTCAGGCGGTAATATCTGTTGTATCTGCTGTTATACTTGCTTACATTATGGGTGGGCAAGGGATCTATATGGAACAGAGCCTTACTTATTTGCCCATATTTGCGTTTACCTATATTTTCGGCAGTTTGTTCTTCTTTCGTAACCAAAACGAGCATGAATCGAAATTCGCGATTGCTAAGTCATTCGGTGCTGGTATCGCTCATGAAATGAGAAACCCTCTTAGTGCTATGTATTCTTCGTTAGAGGTAATGCGAGCGATTATTCCTAATAAGAGCGCTATCTTTCGTAACTCTCACCAATTGAACACCGAAGAGCTTCAACGTTTGAATGAAATCATAGATGATTCCATGAAAACGATCATGAATGGCAATGAGACCATTGACTTACTACTGACTTCTATCGATCAAAGTCGAGTATCTACATCGACTTTCTGCCGTAATAATGGCAAAGAAGTAATTGAAAATGCAATCAGAACGTTTGCATATAAAACAACACTGGACAATAAAGCTGTCTCGGTCAATATCCCGAACAGTTTCGACTATTTTGGCAGTGATACTTTATTGAAGTATGTGTTGTTTAACTTACTGAAAAACTCGTTTCGCCACCGGGGGGCAGGGAAGTTCACCATAACAATTGACTCTCAAACCCAAGACGATTGCAATATCATTATTTTTAGAGATACCGGCAAGGGGATTGAAGAGCAACTACTTCCGTATATTTTTGAAGACTTTTACACTACCGGTAAATCTGGGTCCTATGGTCTAGGCTTGGCCTTCTGTAAAAAGGTTATGAGGTCGTTTGGCGGTAAGATTGTATGTCAATCCGAGTTTGGTGCATGGACAGAGTTTAAATTAATATTTCCTAAGTATGAGTCGGCTGAAGTGGCACAGATTAAGAGTGAACTGATTAAAGATAAGTCAGTGTTGTTTATTGGTGAGTCATCTAGCATGTTGGACTTGGTTAAGAGTGCTCAATATCACCGAGAATTCAAGCTGACAGTTGAAGACATAAAAGCGGCAAGTTATCGCGAAGAATATAGTTTCGAGTATAGCCTTATTATTATCGACGGTAATCTATCGAGAGAAGGGTGGATCTACCTTTCGAGTCTAGAGGCTAAGCTTGAGTTTACTGAGGCAAGAATTGTTCTCGTTCACTCCGCAAATGACCAGAGAAATCTATACTTCAAGCGTTATCTTAATGTCGAACTAATGGATTATGACGAGTTTACCTCTGATATTAGAGATACATTAGATAAGTTGTTTTTTAGAGAAGTGGAAGAGCTTGCGACGGTTCGTCCATACAACACAATATCTTCTACAAAAACAGTTCTCTTAGTCGATGACAATCACTCATTGCGAACAATTACTAGCATAATGTTGGAAAAAGAAGGTTTGGTCGTGCTTCAGGCTAGCAATGGTGCTGACGCACTAGTTATGCTTGATGAAGAAAACGTTGATTTAGTTATTATGGATATAGAGATGCCGATTCTAGATGGCATTTCCACTGCGGATAAGATAAGAAAATCCACAGCAAAGTATAATACAGTGCCTATCATTGCTTTTACTGGTGATGCGAATCCAACAACTCGTGAAAAAATCAAGCAATCTGGAATGGATGACTTACTCATTAAACCGACACCGAAAGACGAGCTAGTTGATAAAGTGGCGTCTTGGATATAGATGAGGGAGCTCAGATCTAAAGGTTGAGCTCCACATCCGACTTACTACCTATAAGAAATAGAATTCTTTGTTTTCCGTTGCTTCTTTACATGCTTGTACTACTCGATCTAAATCCTCGAGAGTATGCTCTGAAGTGACTGAAAATCTGATGATATTTTTTCCTTTTGGCGTTGCCGGAGTACAAAATATAGAACCAAAAACGCCTTTGCTCTCTAAGAAATCCCGAACAATTTCAGTGTTTTCAGCGTCACCTGTTTCCAAAGCGATGATCTGAGATTCACTACGAATAGATAGTCCTAAGTTTCTTAGCTGATTTCTTAAATAGTCACTATTTGAGAACAACGAGCGTCTTGCATTGTCGGCGCTCTTGATAACGTCGACAGTGGCACTTAACCGTTCAGTTTCATACGGTAGTAGCATGGAACTGAATATTGCAGGGAATGCCACAAATGGAAGACAATGTGCGGTCTTTTTGTTGGATAAAATTGCGCCTGCACGATATGCAAATGTTTTTGCTAAGCTCACAGTAATATAATCGACATGCTCAGTTAAACCCAATTCAGCAACCAAACCAGCACCTTTAGGACCGTGAGTTCCAAGTGAATGAGATTCATCCACGACCAATGCGCAGTCATACTCATAAGCCATTGATACCAGGTCTACAAGCGGTGCTATAGTTCCCAACGTACTGTAGATAGAATCAACTAGAATTATGCCTGGGCCATTCTTTTGAATCTGTCGCTTTAAGTGCCTGATATTGTTGTGCATAAATGGATGAACCATAGCGCCAGCAATTCTTGCACCCTCCCATAATGAAGCATGAGCGAAGAAATCAACATACACATTAGTGTCTTTCGTGCAGATAGCCTGTAGTAAGCTCAGGTTTGCGGTATAACCTGATTGTGATACCACACACTCTTCAAATCCTGTTAGTTTAGCGAGTTTTTTTTCAAAAGCAGAACTGTCTTCCGCCTCAGCAGTATAAACACCAGACATCAACATACTTTCCGTATTGGCTCGTATAGCGTCTATGTGCTTCTCCTTAATATAGGCGTTGTTATTCAGACATAGATAGTCATTTGTTTGGTAACTAGTATCACTTGCCGTAGGTCTTTTCCCAGAGACTAGATGCTTTTTACTTTTGGTTGAATGGATATTTTCAGCGATATAAATATCGTGTTGCTGTTCAATAAATTTAGGCAACGTTTTTGTTATTTTCTCTAAGTGCATAGCTAGGTTCTCTCGACATTTAAAATGGGTTGTCGGCCGACAGAACGAAATATTGCCCAATATGCAAAAATAGTCACTAGTGACTATTTTATTTTTTGGAGTTACTAGCAATCTTCACTATACTACATAGCGATATATTCATCTTGCTTATACCCATTGGGGATCTGTGCGAGGTTTTTTATACTCTTTTTAGTTGTTATTGATATATGTATCACATTTTTTCATTGTCGTGACATTAACTCCGGCCAATACATTTTGATAAAACCAAAACTCACCCAGATAACCGCCAAAGTTGCTACAGATAACTCCAAAAAGCCGAAGTTGTGAAGCCAATGCCAATGCGGGTACTCGCCCTCGAAGAAATCCGTTAACCTGTACATCGCGATAGAACTGATGACTGAAGGAAAGGTAATCGCAGCGATAGATGGTTGAAATTTCAGTTTTAATAATCTGAAGTAACACAAATAGATAAGTAATGTCATCGTGATGGCGATACCAGCTAGCGCACCCGTCAGTATAGGATCAGGTTCAGGGAAATTGACTAAGTATGCTGATAATGTGAGGTTGATCGGCGCTGCCATGATAGCGATAGTAGGTCTGGCACGTTTGCGAAGCATACCTTCAAACACCAGTCGATATAGAACCAGTGGTAGCATAAAGAAATATATTGCGATGCATACACTAGCAATGGTTTCAGAATATACCGTATGTCCAAATTGAGTTCCTGCTAATGAACTACTAATTAGTCCAACAGGATAAAGAAACCAGCTTGGAACTATATTGGCTATTTTAAAATTCTTAATTTGATAGAAAAAGAATAATATCGCCATGAGTATATGCAACATCAACGCAGCAAACCAAAGAGGATAGGCGATGAGCGGTCTAATAACGGCTAAGTAATCACACAGGATTAATAACGCCATACTCATTGGAGCCATTAAGCTGCCTGTTAATGGGTGCTTTATATCAGCAGAAAATATATGGCGATTGAGCAGATATTTTAACAGTACGGGAATTAACAGTAGGGCCCCGATAGTGGCTAAGATTGGCTGAATAGTCTTACCAAGTTCTGGTACATACATCGCCCAAGCGTGGCCGAGGCCGATTATTCCTAAAGCCAATGAGGCTTGAGAGGTGGGGACACTGTGAAACTGTGTCAGTCGTTTTAGGGCAGCAAGACTTGTTGTCACGAGGAGAGCTCTCTTTAATATCCTTATTATTATCTGCTAGCTCTTCTGGGAGAACTAGCAGTCTAGCCGTCTAATTATACACAGTTTGGATAGAAAATGCGCTCAGTTTTCCTTTCGTGGTAGATCTTCTTGTCGTAGTTTTTCGTTTTTGATGGTTCGGTGGAGTAGTTGGCTATAAATAGGTTGTCCCCCCATTGCTTGAGCAATTACTGTTGCGCCCAACGCAGTGATGATAAGTGGTAAGATCAAGTGGTAGTTATTGGTCATTTCAATGACCAGTAAAATTCCAGTAATCGGTGCACGTACCGTTGCAGAGAAGAGTGCACCCATCCCTGCGATTGCAAAGACAGCGGGTTCTATTGGTAATTCAGGAAATAGTGCTTTCGCTGTTAATCCGAAGGCATAACCGAAGGACGTTCCCAGTGCCAGCATAGGTGCAAAAATACCGCCAGGCGCACCAGAGCCAAAGCAAATAAGGGTAGTAAGTACTCTACCGATAAACAGCAATACCAAGATGGAAGCGCTAAAACTGCCATTTGTAATATCAGGAATAATACCGATACCGCCACCAGTTAATTCTGGTACATAGAGAAGGAGTAGTCCGAAACATCCACCAATAATAGAGCCAGTAAACAGGAAACGCTTAAGGTCGTTTTTATGAATGCGTACAAACAGATCCTGAAACACAGTAACAAGTTTATTGAAAGCAACGCCAAATACACCGAAAAGTGCACCTAAAACTAGAAACAGCCACAACACATTGAGCTCTGGTGAGCCATATTGTGGAATGGAGATGACGGCGCTTTGGCCATTAATATAGCGAAAAACCAAAGTCGCGGTTACTGCTGAGATAAGTACGGCTTTAATAGAAATAAGAGAGTAGCGAAAATGTGGACGCATCTCTTCGACAACAAACATGATACCGGCAAGAGGGGCGTTAAAAGCAGCTGCGAGACCGCCTGCAGCACCGGACGCAAGTAAGGTATGGCGACTGTCATCGTTTTTTACTCGGAAGAGATCTGTCACCATCCGAGCTAAGTTGCCGCCCATTTGTACCGTTGGGCCTTCTCGACCTAGTACCATACCTGAACCGAGAGCTCCTAAGCCACCAAAGAACTTAACGGGTAACACGCGCCACCAACGAACTGGTCGCATATTATCCATCGCACCCTCAATTTCAGGAATACCTGATCCAGCGGCCTCTGGTGCAAATTTATGGACCAAAAAATAGCCAATGAAGGCGAGTAATGCACTAATTAGAAAAGCTGATAACCACAGAGGAAGGACTGAACCGATTTCGTCGCGAAGCCACTCTGTGCGGGTCTCAGTTACGAAGTGAACACCAAGCTCAAACAATGTGCCTACTAAACCTGCAAGTACACCCACAACACAAGACAGCAAAAGCACTGAGATAGGGGTCGTGTCTCTCGAGAGAAATTGATTAATCGTTCCGCGTGGCACATGGGCAAGTAACGACTGTTTGATTCTTTCTCTCTTTGTCATTGTATTTAAAGACCTTGGTTCTTCGGATTGGCGGGAATGTATAAGTAAAATTATACGACTTAGAACAATTGGCAACAGTGGTAAAGATGAAAAGTAGTATTCCAAATTTAATGTTGCCTAGTGTTGCAGCGTTTTGTGATTCACCTCAATGTTCTCTACTTGCAATAATCCAGATATGTACCATATTTAAAGCGTAGGGATTGTATTCGACGAGCATGGAGGATTTGAAAACCCTACGTACAATTTGGATGTGCAACAAACACATACTACTGCCCCGTAAATTATCTCAGCCGCGTTAACAAGGTTCAGAGATTCGCAAACTCACGATTGAGTAACGGGGGATCAAGGCGCGCGCAAAGTGCGCCTTTTGTCTTTTGGTCTTTTATACTCATCCCTAAACCTATTCAATATAGAACCTACGAGTCACTTAGGTATATACTCATACCAAAGCAACATTCAGAGAGTTCATCATGTCAAATCAAGTGCCTACCAACATCATCACTGGTTTTCTTGGTGTGGGTAAAACCACCACAATACTTAATCTACTTAAATCAAAACCCGAGAATGAGAACTGGGCGGTACTCGTTAATGAGTTTGGAGAAGTCGGTATTGATGGTGCAATGATGGCTGAGGGTGGTGCACTTATTAAAGAAGTCCCGGGAGGCTGCATGTGTTGCACTGCAGGTGTTCCGATGTCGGTAGGTATCAACGTCTTGTTAAGACAAAAGCCGGATCGTTTGATAATCGAACCAACAGGGTTGGGGCATCCCAAACAGGTCATTAAGACGTTAACATCAGAGCAGTACACTGATTATATTGATTTAAAAGCGACGATTGCGTTGGTGGACCCGCGTAATTTATCCGATGATAGGCATTTATCTAATGCTAACTTTAATGATCAACTTAGTGTCGCTGAGGTTGTGATCGGTAATAAAGTGGATCAATGCACCGCTGAAGATGTCGATGTGTTCAATGATTGGGTTACGGATCAAACGCCTGCCAAGATTTTCCACAAACTGGTAAAAAACGGCGTGCTTCCGATAGAGGTATTGGATATAGAGCGACGAATTCAAGAAACGGAATCTTCTGCCCACTCTCACGACTTTCACGACCATAGCGATCTTGAACCAGTATTCGAGTTATCTCCTGAAAAACCATTTATTCGTCGCGAGAATCAGGGACAAGGCTACTTTAGTTGTGGTTGGATTGTTGGTGCGGAACATACATTCGATTTTGACCAGTTATTCTCAATGTTCAGTGATTTGAATGCAGAGCGCATTAAGGCGGTAGTAAACACAGATAAAGGTTGTTACGCCTTTAACGTTGCTAATCGTGTTGTTTCTGTCAATCAAATGTCGTTAGAAGGCTATGAATCAAGAATCGAAGTCATCGATAGTGAACTTCTACCATGGGAGCAATTGGAGACAGTACTCCTTCGCTTGTGTGGCTTACGTTAGGGTATGGACTCAAATGAACTTCTAAAGACGGCTTCGACCCGACAAATCATTGATGTGCAGTGGCTTCGGTCTCTTGACGAGGCTGCTAAGCGCTATGGTCTCGATATTGCTGCGTATCGCGGCGGCATCAAGGATTGGCACGAGCAAATGGAGAGGCCAAAGGTCTCCCTTGATGCGTTGGAGGAAGCGATTGCACTAGTGGAAGCACATCCTGCCGCGTTTGATATTGTGATAGATGCTGGTACCAGTATTACGGCAAATCATCTCGGTGTGCTTGGGGCGTTTCTATATAGCGCTCCCAGCGTTGATGTCATGTTGAAGTTCTTCGAAGCATTTTCGTTAGTGTTTTGTCCTGCTGTAAAGTTGGTGTTTATTCATCGCCTTAATGAGAAGTCTGAACTTTGGATGCTCAGACACGACAACGATAAAGGTATGCCGACCTTTTCCAACCTTGGTTTTAGCTATTACTGTATCGCCCTAATTACTTTTATTCGTTCGACACAAAAAGAAGCGTGCACCGTAGAGTTTTTCTTTGAACGAGATCCTCTAGATGACGACGTCATAGAGTCATTAGAACAACGATTTAATTGCCGAATTTTCTATGGGCATAAGATTCGACGTATTACCTTACCAAGCTGGTTTGTTAATAAACCATGCACCTACGCCAACTCTGAGCTTAACGCGACATTAGTGGCACCGATGCATTACAGTGCCGAAAGCACTATGGATTCGAGTTTAGCTGAGCAGGTGTTTTCCGTTTTTAAGCAGTATGAGGTCACAGATATAACGATTGACTCTGTGTCTCGGCATTTTCATATGAGTAGTAGAACACTAACAAGAAAACTCAGTGCGCAGTCTTTGTCGTTTCGAACTTTGCTAGACCGTTACAAATTAGAACGAGCGATTTCGTTGTCCGCCAACCCGAGTACAAACCTCACTCAAATTGCCTTAGAAGTCGGTTTTAAAGATCTAAGCTCCTTCTCGAGAGCTTTCAAGCGTTGGACAGGCGAGTCGCCAAAATCGCTATTGAATAGTCGATAAACTATCTTTTTGCTGTCTTAATAAACTGATCGGGTTTTATCTTTTTAGAACACCTTGCACCTATAACTCAGTAGTCTATTGTTATTATTGAAATAACAATAACTTGCACGTGTTAGAAGGGAAGCTAAATGGGTGTGATGGTAAGAGTTTTATTAGCACTAGTTAGTGTCGGTTTCACATCGTCGGCAGTTAGCTCTGAACTTGAAGGGGCTTCCTTTGTTGGCAGTGATGCTTGTATTGAATGTCATGCTAAGGAAGTCGAGTCATGGACGGGCTCTGACCATGAGCGAGCCATGGATCACGCGACATCGGAGAGTGTTCTAGCCGATTTCAATAATGTTCAGTTTACGTATCAAGGGAAAACGAATCGCTTCTATAAGAAAGACGATGAATTCTGGGTCAATATTCAAGGACCTGACGGTGAGTTCCACGACTATCAAATTCTTTATACTTTCGGTCATTACCCACTTCAACAATATATGGTCCAGTTTGATGATGGTCGCGTACAACTGATACCTTTTACATGGGATTCGAGAGCCAAGGAGTCTGGCGGGCAAAGGTGGTACCACCTCTATCCTGATACGACGCCAAACGATGAGTTTTATTGGACCAACTCTGGTCAAAATTGGAACTTCATGTGTGCAGATTGCCACTCTACAAACTTACACAAAGGCTACGACAAAGCCACCAATCAATATGAAACCACTTGGTCTGAGATTAATGTCGGTTGTGAAGCCTGTCATGGTCCTGCTAGTGTCCATATAGAGCTTGCAAAGCAAGGCAGTGACGGGAGCTTTAGGACTGTTGACCACTACGGTTTCAATCGTGATTTATCTCAAGCGGTGACAAGCTGGGTATTCAAACAAGGGAAATCGACGTTACAACCTAGTGATATTAAATCGACCCAACAGGTAAAAGTATGTGCTCAGTGTCATAGTCGACGTGTTCAGCTCACAGAAGACTACGATCATGTACAAGGCGAGATTTTGGATCGTTACTTGGTTTCAAACCTTACTCAAGAACTTTATCACGCTGATGGTCAAATCTACGATGAAGTGTATGTGCTTGGTTCATTTGAACAATCGAAAATGGCTCAGATGGGCGTCACGTGTACCAATTGTCATGATCCACATACGGCTAAGCTTAAAATCCCGGAAGAAAGTGTTTGCTTACAATGTCACATCGCGTCTGAATATAGCTCGGAAAATCATACATTCCATCAAAAAGGCAGTGAAGCAGACAAGTGTACGACTTGTCACATGCCAGAAACTACTTATATGGAAGTCGACCCAAGAAGAGACCACAGTTGGCACGTTCCTCGTCCAGACCTCACACAACATATCAAAACGCCCAATGTCTGTACGACATGCCATGAAAGTGAGTCACCTGAGTGGGCTAGTAAAGCGCTTGCGGTATGGTTCCCTGAATCTAAATACCAAAACAGCCAGCATTATGGAATTGCCTTCTATGCAAGTGCCATAGGGCACCGCGCTGCAGCGGATGCCTTATCGTACATTGCGCAAGATAACTCTGAAGCTTCAATCGTAAGAGCATCAGCGTTGCAACGTTTAGCCAATTATCCTGGCCAAAATAGTTTGATAGCGCTTGGGCGTGCTGTAAAAAACAGCGATGCGATGGTACGGGTCGGGGCGATCCAAGGCAGTGAGCCTTATCCTTCACACCAACGCTGGCAAATTATCTCGCCGTTATTGACTGATTCAGTGCTAGCTGTTCGAACTGAAGCCGCTGGTGCGTTAGCGCGTTATTGGCAGGAGCTAAATCCTCTTCAAAAAGATCAACTAAAGCCTGCGTTAAAAGAATATATAGCAGTACAAGAATTTAACTCTGACAGAGGTTTTGGTCGCACCAATCTAGGTAACGTTTACGCCGCTCAAGGTAAGACAAAGCTGGCCATTGCAGAGTACGAAGGTGCCATTCTTGTTGAACCATACTTTGCCAATAGTTATATCAATCTGGCGGACCTTTATCGTGCTCAGGGTCAAGAGGCATTAACCGAGCAGACTCTACAGTTGGGCATCAAAAATCAGCCAAACTCAGCGGCAATTCGTTACAGCGCTGCGCTTTCCAAACTAAGACAGGGTGAAAAACTGGCAGCATCTGACTTATTAAAACAAGCGGTAGACCTAGAAAAAGACAATGCTCAGTACTGGTACGTTTATGGTTTATCGATGGAGTCTATTAATCTAGGGCAGGCAATCTCTGCTCTGAACCAAGCGTTCAAGCTCAGTCGAAATCCAGAACAGTTATACGCACAATGTGACATGCTGTTGAAATACCAAAAGCCTGAATCGAAGGCTTGTTTGCAGCAATTGTCGCAATTCGCACCTAAGGAAGTAATAGAGCAACTACAATCACGTTATTAAAGTGCGATGAGCATTATCAATATAACTAAAAGTTATGACCGCTAACGATAGTATGAAGGGTATGTGTTATCGCCTAAATTAAGTGTAGCTGGAAGGGTAAACGAATGAATCAAGCACAAACAGAGCTTAACCGCCTAATATCTGAAGTTGGTGAGTCAGTGATCGGACAACAGCATGTGGTCACTGCACTGGTGGTTGGGCTTATTACCAATGGTCATATTCTTCTAGAAGGCTTGCCAGGTACGGCCAAAACGCGCTCTATCAAAGCGTTAGCGGATCGTCTACATACAAGTTTTGGTCGTATTCAGTTTACCCCTGATTTGTTGCCTTCCGACGTGACAGGCACCGAAATCTATCAAGATGTAGATGGGAAACCTCAGCTACATTTCCAATCCGGACCTATCTTCAATAGCATTGTGTTGGCGGATGAGATCAATCGAGCTCCTGCTAAGGTTCAAGCCGCCTTGTTGGAAGCAATGGCAGAAGGCACGGTCACCGTAGGTGGTGAAAGCCACTCTCTCCCAGAACTCTTTATGGTGTTAGCGACACAAAACCCTATCGAGCAAGAAGGGACTTATCCATTGCCAGAAGCGCAAATGGATCGCTTTATCATGAAAGTGACGGTGGATTATCCAGAAGACGAAGCCGAGAAAGACATCATTCGCCTAGTTCGTGATGAAGAACTGGGAGCGCGTTCGAGTACAACAAAGAGCAATAGCTCCGAATCTTCCATCTCACCGGAGTCGGTGTTTCTTGCTCGTGAAGAAATGGCAAAGATAGAAGTATCTGACATCGTTGAAAACTACATTGTCGGATTAGTGATGGCTACGAGGCAGCCACACCGTTACCCAGATTCCTCGTTACAAGATTGGATTTTAGTGGGTGCTTCGCCTCGTGCGTCTATCGCTCTGGATAAATGCAGTCGAGCCTATGCGTGGTTACAAGGCCGCTCTCATGTAGAGCCAGATGATGTGCGTGCCGTGGCTCATATGGTTCTGGGTCATCGGGTAGCGCTGTCATACAACGCGCTCGCAGAGCAAATCACTCAGAAGGATGTCGTCGACCGTCTATTGGATGTTGTGGCTATTGGCTAACCGCAGAGGTAGATAATATGGCTCACAATACCGAGGCGTCACTCGATACTCGCATTTATACTCCATACGCCCGATTGGTGAAACTGCAATCGCAAGTTCAAGCTTTCTCACTATTGCCACACTTGATGGCGCAGTCGGCAATGTCTGGCAGACACAGTTCTCCGTTTCGCGGTCGTGGTCTTAACTTCGAAGAATTGCGACATTATCAGCTTGGTGATGACATTCGTAATCTCGATTGGAAGGTCACGATGCGTACTGGTAAACCACATGTCAGAACCTATACCGAAGAGAAAGATCGTAACTTTATTCTGTGTATTGACCAGCGAAGCGGGATGTATTTTTCGTCAGTCGATACGATGAAATCGGTTGTTGCAGCTGAAGTTGGCGCACTGGCTGCTTGGCGAATCATAAAAGACAACGACCGTGTGGGTTTTATCATTAATCATAGTGACCACATAGAGTACATAAAACCACAGCGCTCGCAAAATCATCTGCTACATGGACTTAAGCGCTTGTGTCACGCAAATCAATCCCTTGGTTTACACAGTGAAGACAGTGACAACGTAGGCTTTACGGCGACCATATCTATGCTTGGTAATCTGGGGTTAAAAAACGCCACCGTAGTTTTCATATCGGATTGGTCAGATGCTACAGAGCATGATATTGACCGACTGAAATACCTACAACAGCACAATGACATCCTCAGCGTAATCATCTCGGACCCACTAGAACGTCGACTACCTGATGAGATTCTTGATGCGTCAACGTTAGTATTTGGCGATGGTAAGTATCAGTTAAGTGTGACAGAGAAACATAAACTCAATACCGCCAATGCTGGTTTGGCAGCGCAATCTCAAAGCAAACTGGAAAGCTTACGCCAGCTTATGTCGATAAAAAAATTACCTGTGATTGAACTGACGACCGATGGTGACCACATTGCCAGGTTTAAACGAGCTGTAGGAGGGTTTAGCTCATGACTCAACCTGCACCTAGCTCTTACATTTTGCGTAACATGCTCGAAGTTCCTAATCCTGATTCGGTTAGTTGGTTGCCACAAACCATTGGATGGCAACTTATCGGATTACTCATCGTTCTACTCATTGGCGTTAAACTTTTTCGCGGCTATTGTCGCCATTCTATGCTTCGTTACCGAAGAGAAGCACTCGACATACTGCAAAGCAACAAAACATCTAAACAGCGCGACCAGATGTGTTACGACGTACTAAAAAGTGTCACGCAGTACCTTAAAATCTCTCAATCTCAACAATATGGAACAGCATGGATAGGGCAATTGAACCGCTATGTCAGCCCTGATGCTCAATTTAATGTTGAGTTGGGTGGAAAATGGTTGCGCACTTTACTGAGTTCAAAAGTGACACTAGACGCTTCGGAATCAGAACATATTTATCAACAAGTACATAGGTGGATTGAACATCACCCCGTACCTAATTGGCTTAAACAGTATTGGCAGGCAAAACAAGTGATTGCTCGCAGTCTCAGTAGAATGGGTATTCAAGGAGGTCAGCGATGAGTTGGTCTACCTTAACATTGACGTATCCGCTGTGGCTTTTGCTTCTGCCGCTGCCAGTGGTTGTCTATCGATTTGTACCTGCATACAAGACCAAACAAAGTGCCATCAAAGTCCCTTTCTTTAATAAGTTGCTGGATATTTTGGGTGAGCAGCCAGAACTTGGTGCCAGCCAATTGCAACCGTCTTGGTGGCAACGTGGAATACTGATCGTTTCATGGTGCTTATTGGTTATTGCAATGACCAAACCGACGGTATTGGGCGAGCCACAAACGAGAGAGAAGCTTGGTCGAGATGTGATGGTCGCAGTTGATTTATCGGGCTCTATGTCTGAGATGGACTTCTCTTCGTCAGACGGTCAAGCGGTCTCAAGGCTTGATGCTGTCAAAAGTGTCCTGCATGAATTTGTTGCAACGCGAGAAGGTGACCGACTTGGTCTGATACTGTTTGGTGATGCGGCTTATCTTCAAACGCCTTTCACCGCGGATCACGATGTCTGGCTTGCGTTACTTGATCAGACTGAAGTGGCGATGGCAGGGCAGAGCACGCATCTAGGTGATGCGATAGGTCTCGCGATTAAGGTATTTGAACAATCTGAATCGTCAAAAGACAAAGAGAAAGTAGTCGTGGTACTGACCGATGGTAATGACACTGGCAGTTTTGTAGAACCTAAAGATGCCGCTATTGTCGCGGCGGCAAAAGGTGTGCGTATTCACGTGATTGCGATGGGCGATCCCGCCACCATCGGTGAGCAGGCGCTGGATATGGCAACGATCGATAATATTGCTAGCCAATCAGGTGGTCAGGCATTTCAGGCCCTAGACCAAGAAGCACTTCAACAAGCGTACCGAACGATTGGTGAGTTAGAGCCGAAGTTGTACGAAAGTACTCAATACCGACCTAAACAAACCGTGCACCAGTATTTATTGATGGTAGTAGTCATCCTGTATTTGATCGCCTTTTCAACCGCAACGCTTCGGCGTCGGTATAGTCAACCTCGCGAACTTAACGAGACCAATCAAACGGGGAGAAACATCTAATGAACTCCCTAGTCGTCGAGCAAATTATTTCTCAGTTCCATTTTACGCGTCCCTATTGGTTGCTTGCTTTTGTACCATTAGCCTTGCTGTTGCTACTTCGTTGGCGCAGAGAATCATCTGCTGCTTGGAAAACCATAATTCCTGAGCATCTGCAAAAGGTGTTGGTTATTGGCGAGCAAGGGTGGAAAAGCCAGCTGCCACTTAAACTCCTTAGTGCGATTCTTAGCTTAGCTATTATTGTTTGCGCAGGGCCGACTTGGCAGCGTGAGGCCTCACCATTTGGTGAGGATCAAGGCGAATTGGTGATAGTACTCGATACCAGCCAATCGATGATGCAAAGTGATTTACCGCCTTCTCGACTCGAGCGTGCCAAGTACAAAATTCGCGACTTACTGCAAGCTCGTCAAGGTGGAAAAACATCGCTTATTGTCTTTGCTGGCAGCGCTCACACCGCGATGCCAATGACAGAAGATAATCAGGTGTTCTTGCCGTTCTTAAACGCTATTTCACCAGAAGTGATTCCTGTTCAGGGTAAGAGTGCCCAAGCCGCTATCCCTCAAATACAGTCACAGCTTAAAGGCAGTTCATCGGGTTCAGTGCTCATTATTTCAGATGGCGTAGCATCAGAGGCGATTGAACAGTATAAGAAGGCGTTTGAAGACTCAAACGTGCTCGTCATGGTGATGGCGGTAGGCAGTGAACGCAACCAATCAAGCGCAGCAACAGACTGGGACAGCCTGAAGCAGCTTGCCAATGACACTGGTGGAAGGTACTACGCGTTGAGTATCGACAACACTGATGTTGAACAAATTGCTACTGATGTTGAAAGGCACATGCAAATCTCTGGAGAGTCAGCTATGCCTTGGCGTGATATGGGCTACTATCTGGTCTTTCCGATTATGCTGCTAGCTTTGCTTTGGTTCAGAAAGGGTTGGTTGGTGCAATGGATGTTCGTCGCAACCTTATTAAGTCCAAATATTTTGGTCTCAGAAGCACACGCGGAAGCGGTGTCGTCGGTGGCAAAAACTGAGACAACTGCACAATCTGTGTCACAAGTGGATCAACTCTGGATCTCAGCGAAACAAGCGTGGATGAATCTTTGGCTGACACCCGAACAACAAGGTCAGTGGTATTTTGAGCGTGGAGAGTTTCTAAAAGCGGCAAAGCATTATCAAGAGCCCATGAATAAAGGCATTGCCTATTACTACGGGCGCGATTTTAAGTCAGCACAAGCGCAGTTTTTGCAAGTTCAGAATAACGAACTAGGTACCCTATATTTAGGCAATGCATTAGCACGACAACGAGAATACTTGGCAGCAAGAAACCTCTATCGCGCGCTTGCTAAGGACACACAATCCGCGGATATTGCAGAAAAAGCGACTCATAACTACCAGGTGATGCAATCGCTTGTTGACGAAATAAACCGATTCAGTGAAAGCCAAAAAGGGACCACAGATGGCCCAGAAGAATCTATAGAGCTTGGTGATAATCCTCAAACGGCAGATGGCGCTGATGAAACGACGACATCGGAAATGATGCTAAAAGAGACGCTCAATGCACGGGAAATTCTAGGAAGTGAAGAACTGGCTGATAAATGGCTAAGCCGAGTGGAAGCCGATCCTAAAAACTTCTTACGCAATAAATTCCAGATTCAACTGCGTGACACTCAGAGAGGTCAAACTCAATGATTCTTCGACTTTGCTATGTAAAACGATTGAGCTTGCTGCTTGTTAGCACTTTCTTACTGGTGTTCTCTGTACAATCTAATGCGGCTATGTCCATCAACGAACTTGAACGTGTAGGAGGCGTAGAAATCAAGTCTTGGCTCAGTACAGGAGCAACCGCGTCTGAACCTGCTGCCATTAGAGAACAGGTGATATTGTACATTGAGGTATCGACACCTCGTTGGTTTACAGGTGGTACTCGCATTTCGGCTTTTGGTATGCCCGATCTTATTGTCAAACAGCGCAATCAGCTTGCGACCAATTATACTGAGAGAAAAAATGGCCAAACATGGTCACGTCAGCGTTGGGAGATTACGCTTTACCCTCAGCAAAGTGGTGAATATCGTTTACCTAAAGTTCCAGTTAGAGTTCAAGTGTCAGCATCTGATGGGACTAACGTGCAAGGCACACTCTATACCAAACCGATGTCGCTTTTTACTCAACTTCCAGATGCTTCCTTCACTCCAAACAAGCCTTGGTTTGTTGCCAGTAACGTCAAGGTTTCGGAAGATTGGCAGCAGTCATCTGAGAAGTTGGAAGCAGGAGATAGCCTGACAAGAAAAGTAACCATTACGGCTGATGACACGTTATCCATACTATTGCCTCCACTAGACAGTGAACAATCCATCGTTGGCACGAAATCTTATCCCAAACCAAGTGCGTTGACAGATAGTCAGACTCGCGGAAACTATCAATCGACCCGAACCGATGAGACTGTTTATATACTGACAACAGGTGGTGAGGTCACGTTTCCAAAGCAGACGATTCGTTGGTGGGATAGCGAGTCACAATCTGTCAAAGAAGTAACACTAGAAACTAAAAAAATAACCGTTGCTCACACTTGGCGATCTTTATTGAATACCTATTGGTCGCAGATAGCTATACTGATAAGTGCCTCTATTGTATTGATAGGATTGACGATCTTTGTAAATCGCTATTATAAGTTTCACCCTAAACCGCCTTGGTGGCTGTTCCAACAAGCCGTAAGAAAACAAGATTGGCCTAAGGTAAGAACGTTACTTTATTTAAAAGGTCGAAAGCGTACTGCCACCCTAGAATTAAAGCGAATGCACGACAGTGATAAGTGGCGAGCGGAAAGTGAGTACATTCAGAGGCATACGCCAAACAAAGAAAACAGCTTTTGGCTGTGGCGTCAGTTGAAAAGTAGAAAACAACAACAGCGCGCAAGTGACTTAAAAGGCCTTGATAAATGGGGTTGAGTGCTGCGAGTGAAGTTAAGGTAATAATGAAAAATACTGAGCTAAACCTAATTCCCGTATTCGTTGCAATCTATGAAGAGCAAAGTCTTTCTAGCGCGGCTTCAAGGTTGGGAATTAGTCAGCCTGCCGTTAGCAAGGCTTTAAAGCGATTAAGAGAAATCTATGATGACTCGCTGTTTCATCGAAACGCAAGTGGTGTAGAGCCGACTACGTTTGCCAATGATATCTATCCAGCGCTAGCCACTTCTTTGAAGAACTTTACTTCGACATTAGAAGCTTCTAGAGACTTTAACCCAAAGACATCGACCAAGACATTCTCGATAGCTTCAGTGTCTGCAGCCAATTATGCGATATTGCCAGAGTTATTGGTTCGTATCTCCAAAATTGCACCCAAAGTATCTCTAGAAGTTCATCCTTTGTTTACTGAGGACCATGAGTCTGATTTGCGTTTACAGCGATACGATTTGGTCATTGATAGAACTCGAAGTGAAACTCCAACATTAAAAGTTAGAGAGATTTTCAGAGAAAAGCTGTACGTGGTAGTCGCCAACAATCACCCACGTATAACCGGAGACACGATTACTACCGAGCAATATTTAGCGGAGCAGCATGTGGTGATGTCTCAATGGCAGACACGTAAAAGCTTCTTTAATGAGAAGGACTTCCCTGAATTCGGTAAACGTAAAATTATGTACCGAGCGGCGGGTGAGGTAGATATGTTGCCAGCGATTAGCCAAACTGACGCAATAGGTATTATTACCCACTCAACATTCAACAAGTTTGCTGTTGGTCTAGATGTTAAGGCATTGATGATGCCATTTGGCGCATCAGATTATGGACTAAGCATGGTTTGGCACCCGAGTCGCAACTCGGATGCGGCGCATCAATGGTTAAGACAACAGATTATTAAGATTGCCTCTCAAGTTAATTAATTTAGGTCATTGCTTGTACATATGCTGATAGTCAGGAATATGGGCTTCCCAGCGAGCTGGCTCTCCAATGTAGCTCTTCAACTGATTAATGAACTCGGAAACCAGTAAGGTTTGTTTGCGATGTGGATAAATAGCGTAAATCCCTGTGTCCTGAGTAGATAGGGTATAGTCGGTGAGTAATGGTACTAACCCTAATTCATCAATGGGTTTTTCCAAATTAAATAGGTCAATAACGCAATAACCAATTCCATTCTGCGTTGCAGACATCATGGTTCGAACGTCATTGACTTTATAGTTACCCTGCATTTTATAGCTAGTCATTTCTTGGCAACTCGGTGTTCTACTCATTTTAAAACTATCAAGACATACATCGCCGTTATTATAGATGACGGCGGGCAGGGTAATGAGCTCTTCCGGTGTTTGTGGTGTTCCATGTTGCTTAAGGAACTCTTTAGAGGCAACGATGGCAAAGTTAGTCTTAGCCAGCTTTTTAGCAATTAAGTTCGAATCCGTTAACTTACCCATCCGAATAGCCAGATCAAAGTGATCAGCAATGATATCGGTTTTTCTGTCGTCTAAATGCAAAGTTACTTGAACGTTTGGGTACGTTCTCATAAAGCAACTAATAACGGGCTGAACATATTGCTGTCCTAAGAACACCGCGGAGACAATCCGTATGACTCCTTTTGGCTCAGATTGGTAAGAATCCGCAATTCCCTTTATGTTATCCAATGATTCTAACAACACATGAGTTTCAGCAAGAATGTCTTCCCCTGCAGAGGTAAGAAAAAACGAACGAGTAGAGCGATTGAGCAACTGCACGCCCAATGTCTCCTCGAGCTTTTTTATCTGCTTAGAAAGCGAGGAGTTATCCATATTATTGAGCGTCGCAGCTTTGGCGAATGAACCTTGCTGGACGACATCCACGAAGAGCCGAAGCTGATGAGTAATAGACATTTTGACCAATTATTTTCGGGGGAAACGTCTTCATACTAGTGGACTCGCTTCCTGATTGGAAGGTGTGCCATAAGGTTTGAAGTCAGGGTCGTCACTCCAAAGCTGAAAGCACGCAGTTTCGGCCTTGTTCTTTTGCTTTGTATAGCAGTTGGTCTGCTCGCTCCATAAAGTACATAAAATCTTCGTGTTCTTCGGGTATGTGGGTGAATACCCCGATGGATGTTGTTATAGCGTTAATGCTTGACGTATCAATTAGACATTGTTGTTCGATCGCACTTCTCACTTGTTCCGCTATTTCAATTACCTGTTGATGTTCAGCACAGCATACAACTACCAGGAACTCATCGCCGCCCATCCTAAAGATAAAGTCGTTTTTGCGGCAGAACTTTGATGCTAATACGTGACTAAAGTGAATGATGGCTTCGTCTCCTCGAGCATGCCCAAGCGTGTCGTTTAGATGCTTGAAATTATCGAGATCGAGAGAAATGAAGCTTAGGTAGCTGTTCTCCACTTTTGCTCTTAACAAGGCCTCTTGTGTCATCATCATAAAATATCGGCGATTGAACAAACCGGACAACTCGTCGGTGACTGCCAGTTGCTGGAGTTTATCATTGAGCGCTTTTAGTTCTTTCTCGGCAACGATGCGACGATTCTTCTCTCTAATAAGCTCAATAGCATGAGAGGAGAGCTCAAAGTACATATTTAAAATAGTGTCGGTGAGTGCTCCATGTTCTCCAACGAGGGCGACTTCGGCTTCGATTTTTGCTTGGTTTAAGTCAAGAGCACCTTTTGAAAGAGCGTTTATCACTAAGCCCATTTTTTTGTCTTCGTTGAGAATGTGTAGTAGCAGCCAGCGAATAAGAAAATGTAGAATTTGCTCGGTCGCTTCATGCCAACCAACACTCTTCGTACGATGTTGAAGTCGAATAATCTCTGGTACGAAGGATTCATGGTTACCTTTATGAAGTACACACCAAGAATCTTGTTCAAAGTATTGCTGCCACACGCGCTCTTCTTCCGAAAAATGGTAGAGAGCATAGTCAGCTAACTCATCAAAAATGGTAGAAACTTGAAGCTGGTTATCGTATACCAAGGCATTAGCGAGTTTGTTAATCAACGAAAATAGGTTTTTGTGTTGCTCGTCAATGCTGGCTATTCCAGTTTCGAAATTGGTGTTCCAAGGAAAAAGCTCGATTTGGTTGCTAGGCATCATGGACTATCTGTGATGACAAGTGATGCACGATGGTATCGAAAATGCTTAAGCCAAAAAAGCCGAAGAGCGCATTTAAGGACTATTTGGGCTTTAAACTAGGGTGTTAAAAGTGGTTTGCTGAATAGGGTGACGGTGATTTGTACACTAAACACGGAGAAAACTTCATGTTTTCCTACATGATTTTTGGTGTGCTCAAGGAGAAAGTTGTGACCAAGAGAGCTCAATGCTCTCTTGGTGGTTAGGATAAGTTAATCTTGAAATACTTCTTCTAACATCACGCCTGTGGCGCCGCTTGGTGCACTAACGTCTAAATATCCAGATAGTGTTGGGGCGATGTCATAAGGCGTGACAGGGCGCGTAACAGTTTGGGGCTTAAGATTATGCCCTGCAAAGATGACGGGAACGTGCGTATCGTAGCGCCATGGTGAACCATGGGTTGATGCAATGGTTAGTCCATCCATATCATTAATATAAGTACGAGGACCAAATACCATATAGACGTCGCCGGAACGAAGAGGGTGATAGTTGTTGCGAATCAGTTCATTAACTCGTGAGTCCGCAACTCGATTGCTTGCGATATCCTCACTGGTTACTGCAGTCGCCACCCCTTTTACTTTCATTACCTCTTCAGCAATAACTTTTTGCACATCCCTGAGTGATACTTTTTTTGCAGCAATGAGGTCGTGATCGAGATAAATATAAGGCTGTGCGTAAAGCTTAATCACGTCTTTTTCCAGACCAAATTCGTTTTTAAGTCGTGTCATAAGAGCGTCAGTCAACAACGCATCCTTATTGAAATAAAAAGGTTGTCTAAAACCAAGCGTGTTTACAGTTGGAGATGCCTCGGGGACTCCGTGGTCCGCAGAGAGCACGATGAGGGTATTCTCTAGACCAATCGAGTCGTCAACATATTTGAATAAATCGGCGAGTGTTTTGTCCAATCGGATGAGGTTGTCTTCGGTTTCTAAGCTCGATGCGCCATAAAGGTGAACGACGTAATCATTGGAAGAAAAGCTGATAGCCAGATAATCCGTTGCATCTCCGCTTCCTAACTTTTCTTGTGCCAGCAGTGTCTTGGCGAAGTCAGCTGTGATTTCATCGCCAGCTGGACTTACTGTCAACATCGTCGAGTAGTACTTATAAGATGCAGGCCCGTAAGGGTGAGGGAAGGTACGGGCAAATCCGCCTAAATCCACTTTATGATCTTTGCTGTTTTCTTGCAGAGAGTACTGGTCTTTAGGTAGTGACAACTCCCATCGCTTTCCTGAGTATTTGGCAGGAATGGCTTTTTCATTCCATCGATCAACCCAAAATGGGTTGGTGTCGTAATAATAATCACTGGTGACAAACTGAGACTGTGCTTTTGAGAACCAAAAGGCTTTACCACCATGTCCAGCCAGGGAAATTGCACCTCTATCTTTCACTGAAACAGAGAAAACGCGTGATTGTCCATTATTGCTGATAACGAGCTCGTCACTAAATGTGGTCGAAAGAATAGGTTCAGGTGAACGACCATCGCCTGCAGCTGCTTTCTGTGTTGGGTCTATTTCAGTGGATTTATCAACGCCTGCACCAGATGTTAACATTGAATAGTTGGGATCTTCGACGTTGTAGACAAGCCTATCTAATCCTCGGTCAAACCAAACGTTACCGACCATGCCATGTACGGCTGGTGGTGCACCGGTTGCTAGGGAAACATGGCCTACGATGGTTTCGGTATTAGCATGTTCATAATTGGCGTTTTTATAATAAACGCCTTGGTCCATAAGGTATTTAAAACCATTGTCTGAGAAATTGTGTTTGTAACGCTCAATCAGATCTGCACGTAACCCATCAACGGTTATCTGCAGCACGAGATTGGGTTTAGACTCTGTTGCTAACGCCGCGCTAGCGTTGAAACACAAAGTCACCAAAAGTGATGCTGTCACTATTGGTTTTATGAGTTTATTCTTATGCATAGTCTGTCCTTGCCGTGACGATGAAAGCTTATTTGTCTTTCGCGAGTCTAAGGCCCATATCCGACATGATGATTGATTGACTCGCAAAGTCGCGTCGGAAGTTTTCAGATTCGTTCGCGTCGTAAGAGAAACTGCCACCTCTTACGGATTTATGTGAAAGCCCTGAGTCTGAATGTTTGGCGTTATTTGGGTTGTTAACAGGAGAAAAATGGTAGAAGCCGTCATCGAAAGCATCTTGAACAAACTCACCTACGTTTCCAGTCATATCATACAAACCTAGCTCATTAGGTTGTTTCATTCCAACTGGGTGAGCGCGATTATTAGCGTTTTCTGAGTACCAGGCGACGTCATCAATGTTGTTGGAACCGGCGTAGATATATCCTTTAGAGTGGATACCGCCTTTCGCTGCAAACTCCCACTCGGCTTCTGTCGGTAAACGATAGTTTTCGCCGGTCATTTCATTGAGTTTCTCAACGAAGTAGTTGGCTTGTTGCCAACTTAAATTGTTAACTGGCACATTAGGTGCTGCGAAGTAACTCATCGATGAACCCATGACGGACTCGAACAGCTCTTGGGTGACTTCAAATTTGGATAGGTAAAAACTATCGACTCGAACAGAGTGGGCTGGACGCTCTGATTTCGCAGCAGTTTTGGAATCTGAGCCCATAGTAAACTCACCACCTTCAACGAGAACCATATCTTGGTTGATACTCATAGCGATAGGATGTTTGGACGGACTCGCGCAGCCAGAAAGTAGTATAGGTAGCGCAATGATGGCTAAAACAACAAGTAGTTTTGTTGTATTCCATGCCCTTTTTTCCTCTGAGTAATCAGTCATAGTTTGGCTCTGTAGTGTTAAGAAACATCTCCTCAATTTTAACGACTGCCCACTTTCTTTTTGGTTATAAGCACTATAACGCCCGCGTATTTCGCCCTGATATAAAATGCGATGAGTCTCAACATAAAAGGTGCATGAGTTATGGTATTAAGTGTGAATTCAGCTCAGTCGATAGGCGATTCCCGAAAGACAGAGTCCTCACAGTCAATCCACTTATCGCAAGGTCCCCAGTTCCAAGGGAAAGCTTCCAAAAGAATGCATGTGATGGCGAAGCCCATTGGCGCTGTGTGCAACATTGATTGCAATTATTGCTATTACCTGAGTAAACAAGACCTGTTGGAATACAAAAAAGGCTGTTCTCCAGAGATGGACGAAGAGCTTTTAGAGCAGTACATCAAAAACTACATTGAAGGACAGAATACGCCGGAAATTATCTTCTCGTGGCAGGGTGGGGAGCCAACTATGCTTGGCCTCAGTTATTTCGAAAAAGTGGTTGAACTACAAAAGAAATATCAGCCTGTAGGTATTAAGATTTCAAATGACCTGCAAACGAACGGTACACTGCTTGATGATAAATGGTGTGAGTTTCTTGCTAAGAACCAATTCCTTGTTGGACTGAGTATTGATGGCCCACAGATGCTACACGATGCTTACCGAACCAACCGAGCAGGGCGTGGTACACATAAGCAAGTCATGAAGGCAGTTGAACTGCTGCACAAACACAAGGTGAGCTTTGCCACTTTGACCTGCGTTAATAACCTCACGAGCAAGAATCCTTTAGAAGTGTATCGTTTTTTGCGTGATGAAGTGCGTTCACCACAAATGCAGTTTATTCCAATTGTTGAGCAGAAGTCGTTCCGAACCACCGCACCGCAAACATGGAAATCAAATGAGCAGCTCAAGCAAGGAGACAAAAGACTAATTCCCGGTAACGCCAACTCGATTATGGAATCATGGTGCGTTTCTGATGAGGCTTGGGGTAATTTCCTTATTGCCATCTTCGATGAGTGGATTCAACGAGATATCGGCCGTGTGTTTGTTCAGTACTTTGAAGCGAGTGTAGAAACATGGATGGGACGAAAAAACCCGTTATGTACGCTTGGTCAATTGTGTGGCAAAGGCTTAGCAATGGAGCCTAATGGCGATGTTTATAGTTGTGACCATTATGTATACCCCGAGTACAAAATTGGCAATATTAACGAAACTAAATTGGAAACAATGGCTTATAGCCAAGCACAACAAAATTTCGGATTCGCTAAATCTAAGACGTTAACGGCGCAGTGTCAGCAGTGTGACTATCAGTTTGCATGCTATGGCGAATGTCCCAAAAACCGATTTATTAAGACCCGTACAGGTGAGCCTGGGCTCAACTACCTTTGTGCAGGGTGGAAAAAGTTTTTCTCGCACGCAGATAAAGCGATTGCCTATATCTTACGTGCCACCGGCAATCCGGTAGCTCATGGAAAGTACAGCGACCAAGCGATTCGCAATGTTGGATTTGCAACCAAGTTCTAGGAGCCTACCAATGAAAAATAGACATCTGATCGCTTTAGGTGCGATGGCAACGATCTTTAGTCTTTCGGCAGTCAGTGCCGAACCACAGAAAGATCAAGTTACCAAAACCAAACCACAAAGCGTCGCTGCTTCAGCTCAAGAAAGTACGACGCAACAAATTCAGCGCCTGTCTTATACGGCGCAGAATCAGTCAGAGAACGTACAACGTCGCGTTGATGCTTTGCATCAGCTTAGTCAGTTTCCAAACCAGAATGCACTGGTTGCAGTTTCAAGAGCTCTTAAAGACTCAAACTCTGATATTCGACAAGCAGCCATCGTAGGTGCCAAACCTTATCAGTTTGAATATCGATGGAAGTTGGTTGCTCCATTGTTAAACGATGAAAGCAGTGACGTGCAGTTGGCAGCTTTGGTAAATTTGATCCCTGATTACACCAATATGCATGAGCAGCAGCAACAAGAGCTTGATAAGATTTATCCAAGCGCTATTAAGCAGTTGAAGCAGCACTCTGGTAGTGAAAAGCAGTTACTTCTGGCGGATGTTTACCGTTGGCATCAAGACTTCAGCAGCGCTGAATTAATCTACCAACAGTTGATAACGAACCCTGTAATGGCGACGCAGGTCTCTCTGAGTCTATCGGATAATTATCGAGCGCAACAACAAGATGAGAATGCGCTAGAAGTGTTAAATCGTGCCATAGAAAACGACAGCACTTCAGCTCAATTATACTATTCAAAAGCGTTAACGTTAGTCAGGATAGGCAACAAGAACGAAGCGGCTAATGCTATCGAACAGGCGACGAAGTACTCGCCTGACAACAGTTATTATTGGTACTTGAACGGTGTGCTTCAAGAACCGATTGATGTAGCGAAAGCGACGGATTCGTTTGAAAAAGCGTACTTGATTTCTGGTGCGCCAGAACAACTCTACGCAGTTTGCGACATTTATGTGCGAACTGGGCACGAGAAAGCTGACGCCTGTCTGACGGAGCTAGAAAAAGTCGCTCCGCCTTACGTCATTGAAGAACTGAAGAATAAAGGTAAGTAAGGGTACGGAAAGAACAAGTAAGTATTGGTTATCAAGGTTAAAATCTTTTTAAAAAGAGTTGGATAGCGCGCAAAATAAAGGCATTCTATTCTGTATCGTTTTCTAACAGGATGTGGAATACATGATTATTGAAGATGGCGCTGTCCATATTGATTCTTTTTTTGCGGTTACTCTGGGTATTATTGTTCTCTTTGTTGGTCGTAGACTGAATCAGGTTGTTGGGTTCCTAAAAGAATTCAGCATTCCTGAACCGGTCTCTGGAGGAATCGTCTTCTCGGTTCTTTTTGCTCTGTTCTATATGGCGACATCAATCGAGGTCAGTTTCGATCTGATGGCGCGCGATGTATTGCTTGTTTACTTCTTCACTACCATTGGCATTAACGCTAGCTTGAGTGACCTCAAAAAAGGTGGAAAACCACTCGTCATATTGTTGGCAGTGACAATAGCCTACATGATAGTCCAGAATTTAACTGGTATTACCGTTGCTACGGCCTTTGGTTTGGAACCAGTAGCAGGGCTACTTAGTGGCACTGTTTCTCTTATTGGTGGACATGGCACTGCCATCGCTTGGGCTCCAAAAATCCAGGAGCAGTTTGGGTTAAATTCAGCAATGGAACTGGGAATTGCAAGTGCAACCTTTGGTCTTATTCTTGCAAGTATCATGGGGGGACCAATTGCTAAGTTCCTTATCAAGCGATACGACCTTAAACCACAAGAGCAACAGTCGTTAGATGTAGGTGTCTCCGAAAATCAGCCGGAGCCTAAAATTACCTCCTATGATTTTCTTGATGCCATGTTGGCCATTCATACCTGTATCATTGTTGGTGTTTTCTTAAATGAAGGTATTGAGCATTTAGGGTTACAGCTTCCTCTTTTTGTGACCTGCTTATTTGCTGGCATCATTCTTTCTAATCTCGTACCGCATAATTATCCGCGGATTACTGGAACCTCATGGCCTGCGAACAAACCTGCTGTTGCTCTGATTGCGGATATGTCTTTAGGAGCTTTCCTTGCGATGTCACTAATGAGTATGCAGCTATGGACATTAGTGGATCTAGCCGGACCAATTTTCGCGATTTTAGCAGCGCAATTTATTGTGGCGATATTAGTTAATCTTTTCGTTATTTTTCCAGCAATGGGTAAAAACTATGATGCAGCGGTTATTTGTTCAGGCTTTGGTGGGATTTCGTTAGGCTCTACGCCAACGGCAATGGCAAACATGTCCGCGGTTGCGCAAAAGTATGGCAATTCTCATCAAGCATTTATCGTTGTTCCGTTGGTCTGCGCATTTTTCATTGACCTTGCCAACGCATTTATCATCCCGTATTTCATGGGTGTTCTTATGTAAGTTTTATTGAACGTTATCTGATTAGAACTTAAATCTTACGCTGTATACCCTAGGTGCTATGACCTAGGGGATACAGCCATGATGAACAGACAACTAAACACTCACCATCAACTCGACAGTACACTAGCACAACAGCTTGCTGACAAACTCTATCAAGGTTTGAATAGGCATCAGCTTTGTCAGGAGCACGATATTTCACTGCAACAACTCAAGTCAGCGGTAAACCAAGTACGCTTAAAGGAATATCAAGAAATGCCTTGTAGAGATACTCAGTATCTTGAAGCCCTTTACAAACGTTCACTTAGGACACAATGACCTTCAGCTAATCAACAATAGACGTTACTTGATTGCCTTAATTAGCATTTTGGTTGCGATATCAATATTGTCGTAACGTTTTGCTTTTCCTAATACTCGGATACCTTGCATATGGCAAATAATGAACTGCGTAAGAGCTCTTACATCTGTGTCCGATTCCAGTTCTTGGCGCAGCTTGGCGTTATTAAGTATATCTGCGATTGCCTTTTCCAATGTGTCAAATAAGGAATCACTACGTTTGAGTACCATGGCGTTTGTAGCGGCATGTTCTACAACAGCATTTTGAATAAAACAGCCACAGGTGTTGTCTTTCTGCTTCTCAGCAAAAAGTAGCAAGAAGTCTTGGAGCGCTTCCAAGCCGGAGTCGGGTTCTCGCAGTGTAGTAAGTTTGGGAAACGAAATCTGCTCTAGGTAATTGTCGAGTGCTAGATAATAGAGCGTTTCTTTGTCACCAAACGTGTTGTACAGACTAAATCGATTGATTCCTAGAACTTCGATGAGGTCATTGATAGAGGTGTTTGCGTACCCTTTGCTCCAGAACAACGTCATTGCTTGCTGAAGTTTCTCTTGTTTGCAGAAGTTTGCTTTTCTTGCCATCTCAATACTCTTAAACGCGCTTTAACCGTTCAATATTACATAAAATTATTCTTGACCGATCGTTTAGTTTTCTCGTAGATTATAACTGAACGATCGGTTAGATAAAAGGGATGGTAATGAAACTGTACGAACAGGCAGCAACTGTAAGTTGCAAGCGACTCAATTTATTTTTACGCGAAATTGATGCGACAGGGTTTGAGCGAGTTGAAATTAATGTTCGAGAAGGAGACAACCTAAGTGATGACTACAAGGCAAAAAGTGCCAATGGTAAGGTGCCATTATTAGAGCTTGATGATGGTAGTTTCTTAAGTGAAACCGTTGCTATCAGCCGGTATTTTGATGAATTGCAACCGAATGACTTGAACTTGTTTGGGGATAGCGTGGTAGCTCGTGCCAAGGTTGAAATGTGGAATCGCATCGTTGAAATCGATGGAATTCAAAACGCATTTCAAGCGTTTCGAAACACGACTGGGCTGTATAAAGATCGAGAGAATTGTATAGAGGCTTGGGGCGTAGAAGCGAAGCATCGAGTGGAGCTTTTTTTACCGAAACTTGATAAGCAACTCTCTCAATCTGATTACGTAGCGACAGAGCGCTATACCATCGCCGATATTAGTGCTTATATATTTGTTGTTGTGGCTATCAATGCACTGAAGATCGAAGTGTTAGAGCCATACCCGCATATCAAGCGCTGGTTTGAGGTCGTCTCGTCTCGGCCTGCAATGAAAGGCTAACGTACGTGTAAGGATAAGGTAGTTTAGGTTGGTGTCCAGCGCCTTAGGCAAGGTGCCAACCTTTAGTCAACTAGCGTTTGGATTTGAAAATTCTCATAAACTCACTAGGTTTAAAAGAAAGCTCTAGTAGGAGAATTCTTAGTGAGTCAAAAGAAAATACTAATGGTAATCACGTCTCATGACCGTTTAGGCGACGTGGATGAGAAAACGGGCTTTTGGCTTGAAGAATTCGCATCACCTTACTATGTCTTTAAGGCCGCTGGCTTACATATTACTCTTTGTTCTCCTAAAGGGGGACAGCCTCCAATTGACCCCAAGAGCGCACTTCCAGAGTTTCAAACTGAGTCCACTACCAAATTCGAGCAAGATCCAGTCGCGCAAACCCACCTAGCTCAAACTCTTAGATTAGTAGAAGTTCAAGCGTCAGATTATGATGCTGTTTTTTATCCTGGTGGGCATGGTCCCCTGTGGGATCTCACCTGTGACCCAGATTCTGTTTCTCTTATCGATGATTTTTTTAGTCAAGGTAAGCCCGTAGCGACAGTCTGTCATGCGTCCGGCGTTCTTATCAATGTTGTTGGAGAAGACGAAGAACCGATAGTAAAGGGCAAAAGAGTTACAGGTTTTAGTAATAGTGAAGAACAAACCGTTGGTTTGAGTGAAGTTGTGCCATACCTTGTTGAGGAAGAACTTACCAATTGCGGAGGGCTATATTTTAAAGGCGATGACTGGAGCTGTTACGTTGAAATAGACGGGCAATTAATCACAGGCCAAAATCCTGCAAGTTCTGCAGCTACCGCAGAAGCCGTCGTGGACTATCTTAATTCAGGGCGTTAGATATGATGTGTAACTATTTTTTACCATTGAAAGACTCACTACAAAGTGTGATGACGGCGAGATTGTTTGCTTTCGTTGCTCTATATCTGACGTTTTGTTGACATAGTAAATAGTGCAATAGATTCAATTAGAGCAATATATTTTAGTTAATTACTCTACTGGTTCTAGCAATGACAACAAAAACTGAACGTGAAAAGATGTTAGCGGGTGAAGCTTATCAAGCTTGGGATGAAGAGCTGCTTCAAGCGCGTGTAAACTGCCGAAAAATCCTAAAAAAACTCAATGATAGTATTCCTAATACAGAGGATTGGAAACAAGCACAAGAGGCGTTAATTCCTAATCGCTATGGCAATCTATATTTGGAGCCACCATTTCGATGTGATTATGGTGAAAATATTCATGTTGGAAAAAACTTTTACGCTAACTTCAATTGCGTCATCTTAGATGTCAACGTGGTCGAGATAGGTGACAATGTTCTTTTTGCACCTAATGTACAAATATATACCGCAGGCCATCCATTGGATGTTAAAGGTCGAGTTGAGGATGAAGTGGAGTTTGGCCTACCAATTAAAATTGGGCACAATGTTTGGTTAGGTGGCGGTGTTATTGTTTGCCCAGGCGTTACTATTGGTGACAACGCTGTTATTGGTGCAGGAAGCGTGGTAACAAAGAACATTCCGGCAAATAGTTTGGCGGTAGGTAATCCTTGTAAGGTTATTAAAGAAATCGATAATGGCCAACGATCCAGTCAATAAATGCCTAATTTACGTCTTAACGCAAGAATAAAATAACGCAAAAACAGTAATTTAACTTTGCGTCAAAAAATTGTTGATTGGATAACGATTTTTTGACGTTTTGTTTGATGTCCATTCCATAAAAATTTATCATAACGGCGTTAGTTCTATAAGTTTCTATTTGTAGTGGATTTGGCGTTGCAGTATTCGGATTTTGAATTGTCATTAGGTTTGATGGAAAAAGCGTTGGAAAGTGCCTCTGCTGCTGTCCTAATTACTGACGTCAACGCACATATCAAATATGCTAATAAACAATTCTACAATCTTACCGGATACTGTGAGCAAGAAGTGATTGGGAAAAATCCTAATTTTCTTCGCTCTGGAAAAACAACCGAAAAAACCTACCGTGATATGTGGTCGAAGCTTCTTTCCGGCAAGGATTGGTACGGTGAGCTGATAAATAGAAAGAAGAATGGTACGTTGTTTGTTGAAAAAGCACACATTAGCCCATTCGAGTATCAAGGCCAAAAATTCTATATTGCGGTCAAACGAGATGTTACCTCCGAAAAGAACTTAACTGAAAAACTAAGTGACTTAGCGTATTTTGACGCACTCACTCGCTTGCCGAATAGAACATCTTTTTTCGATCATCTTCAGAATTTCTTAGTAGAGCACCAAGACTCAACTGAACCATATTCGTTGCTGTTAATTGATTTAAATGAATTTAAATCAATTAACGACAGTAAAGGACATGATTATGGTGATCTCTTTCTACAAAATGTCGCCAGACGTTTTAAGAATGTGGTAGGGGAAGACGGAGTTGTTGCTCGTCTAGGCGGGGATGAGTTCGTTGTGTTATTGCCTAAGTGTGATGTAGACGTTGCAGAGCGTGTTGCCCAAAATCTATTGGATGCCATCGCTTACATCGAAATCTGTAATAAATCCGAGCGCGGCTCAGCTGCGGTTGGTATTACAACGAACGAGAGTAAGCGTATTCCAACCAGTTTGCTTCTTAAGCAAGCTGACCTTGCCATGTATCGTGCCAAGCAATGCCAAACGATGTGGGTAAGTTATAACGAAGAGATGGGAACCCAGTGGGGACGTAAAAAAGCCCTAGCTCAGAGGCTTGCTGAAGCGATAGAACTTCATAAGCTAGAAGTAAGCTTTATGCCTGTCATCGATCTTCATAAGAATGAGGTGGTTGCTTATAAGAGCCGCTTAGAGTGGGTGGATAAAGTTCTTGGTAACGTCGATCGCTTTGAGTTTATTCCTATTGCGGAAGAATCGCAGTTGGTTCGCAAACTTAATCTATTTACTATCGAGCAGGCTTGTAAATACGCAACCGTAGGTGAGCTAAAAACGGTTGCCGTTAAAGTGTCTTCGAAGAACTTTGGTCACGGTTTGTTTGTTCAAGAAGTTATTGAAATTCTTGAGCGCTTTAAATTACCTCCTCAGTGTCTAGTATTAGAAGTGTTTGAAGATATGCTTTCTAAAAAGCGCTGCGTTGATGAGCTATACCAATTAGTCGATTTCGGCTGTCAAATTACCGTCGCAGATTTTGGTATGGGTCATATCTCCATCTCCGAATTGCGTGCGCTGCCTATTCAAAAACTAAAAGTAGGCGCTCAACTGACAGAAGAAATTGCGCAAGATACGTCAGTAGAGCAGGTGGCTAAGGCGATTGTTGGGTTGGCTAACGTGCTTAATATCGAGACTATTGCGGAAGGGGTTACGACTGAACAGCAATTACAGTCGTTAAAAACGATTGGCTGCCATTTTGCCTCAGGTCCTTACATTTCATTTCGTATGCAACAAGGTAGCTAAGCTGCTTATTTCCTTCTTTTAATTCCAATTGTCACAATTTGAAACCATTCACGGAAAACTCATCGAAACGTTTCGATAGTCCGATCTGGCTCACACTTGACCATTCAATCCCTCGATCTTTTGATTAACTACGCTAGGATTATCATCGAAACGTTTCGATGACAGAATTATCAAAAAAAACATTTATCCAGAATACAGTCTCGATAAAGCCGCATGAAGCAGGTATAAGACATGAAAAAAAGTGCTCTAATTAACTCTGAACTTTCTTACTTAGTGTCCACATTAGGTCACACTGATGAAGTGACTATTTGTGATGCAGGGTTACCTATAGCAGACCACGTGCAGCGCATCGATCTTGCGTTAACTCACGGAGTTCCCGCCTTCCTGGATACGGTTAAAGTTTATCTTGGAGAAGCGCAAATCGAAGGTGTGGTAATTGCAGAGGAATTTAAACAAGTAAGCCCTGAACTCCATGACGCACTGATTACGACGATAGAAGAAGAGAAGCAAGCAACGGGCAAAGCGATTTCAGTTGTATACGTTTCACATGAAGAGTTCAAAGTAAGAACACACGATTCAAAAGCGGTAGTAAGAACAGGTGAATGTACGCCTTATGCTAACGTGATTTTTCAAGCGGGCGTCGTCTTTTAGTCCGGCAAGCACAGACAGTACAGGACAACTAACATGCTGCAACCAATATTACAATTAAGCGATATTGAAAAAGCTTTCCCAGGGGTCAAAGCCTTGGATAAAGCCAGTTTGAATGTGTATCCGGGCAAAGTCATGGCTTTGCTAGGTGAAAATGGCGCTGGTAAATCGACATTAATGAAAGTGTTGACGGGTATTTATTCCAAAGATTCTGGAGATTTGCGCTATCAAGGTACTGAGGCTGCATTCCAAGGTCCAAGAGACTCTCAGCAAGCCGGCATCAGTATTATCCACCAAGAGTTAAATCTAATTCCCGAGCTTACTATTGCGGAAAACATCTTTCTAGGTCGAGAAAAAACGAACGCGTTTGGTCGCATTCTGTGGAATGAGATGTATGCCGAAGCCGATCGTTTGTTGGCTCGTTTGAATGTAAAGCACAGCTCCAAAACACCATTGGGTGAGTTGAGTCTGGGTGAACAACAGATGGTGGAAATTGCCAAGGCACTATCGTTCGAATCAAAAGTCATCATTATGGATGAACCAACCGACGCATTAACTGACACCGAGACTGAGTCGCTATTTAGCGTCATTAATGAGCTGCGCGATCAGGGTTGCGGCATAGTTTACATTTCACACCGTTTGAAAGAAATCTTTGAGATTTGTGACGACATCACGGTATTGCGTGATGGTAAGTTCATCGGTCAACGCACTGTAGCGGAAACCGATGAAGACCTACTTATTGAAATGATGGTTGGTCGTAAGTTAGATGAACAATACCCTCGCATTGATGCGGTTCACGGCAAAACGAGCCTAGAAGTGAAAGACCTGTCAGGCCCAGGCGTGAATGATGTCAGCTTTACCTTAGACCAAGGAGAAATTCTTGGAATCTCTGGGCTTATGGGGGCAGGGCGCACCGAGCTTATGAAGATTATTTATGGTGCTCGCAAGCGTGAGTCGGGCTCTGTGATACTGAATGGCAAAACCATTAATCCAAGTAGCCCTCAGGATGGCTTGGCAAATGGTATCGCTTATATCTCCGAAGACCGTAAAGGTGACGGTTTGGTACTCGGTTTATCCGTTAAAGAGAACATGTCGCTTTGTGCCCTAGAACAGTTGTCTAAAGGCGCCCAGATTCAACATGGTGAGGAAGTGATTGCAGTAGAGGACTTCATTAAGCTCTTTAACATCAAAACACCGTCTCGTGATCAGATCATCGGTAACTTATCGGGCGGTAACCAGCAGAAGGTAGCTATTGCCAAAGGGCTGATGACCAAACCAAAAGTTCTGATTCTGGACGAGCCCACCCGTGGCGTTGATGTTGGTGCGAAAAAAGAAATCTATCAGCTTATCAACAAATTTAAAGCAGATGGTATGAGCATCATTCTCGTATCATCAGAAATGCCTGAAGTATTGGGTATGAGTGATCGCATTTTGGTTATGCATGAAGGGCATATAAGCGGAGAGTTTATGGCACACGAAGCAGACCAAGAAAAACTATTAGCATGCGCTGTCGGCAAAAATGTAAGTGAGGAAGCAGCATGAGCAACAAAACAATGAGCGTTGACACGGAAAAAAAGAAGCCTCTTTTTAACAAAGAGTGGTTAATCGAGCAGAAGTCGCTGATCGCTTTGATCTTCTTGATTGTCGTGGTGTCATTCCTTAACCCTAACTTTTTCACCGTAGACAATATTCTGAATATTCTACGTCAAACCTCTGTTAACGCTATTATCGCGGTTGGTATGACCTTGGTCATTTTGACGGCGGGTATTGACTTGAGTGTTGGCTCGGTATTAGCACTTTGCGGTGCGTTTGCAGCAAGTTTGATTGCCATGGAAGTGCCGGTATTAATCGCCGTTCCTACTGCTTTACTTGCTGGTGCTGCGTTGGGTGCGATCAGTGGCATCATAATCGCGAAAGGTAAAGTGCAAGCCTTTATAGCAACATTAGTAACGATGACCTTGTTGCGCGGTGTCACTATGGTTTATACCGATGGTCGTCCTATTTCAACTGGCTTCACTGATACCGCTGATGCGTTCGCTTGGTTTGGTACAGGCTACGCTATGGGCATTCCGGTACCGGTCTGGATTATGGTGATTGTATTTGCTGCAGCATGGTACCTACTTAACCATACACGATTTGGTCGTTATGTTTACGCACTAGGTGGCAATGAATCAGCGACACGTTTGTCTGGTATTAACGTCGACAAAGTAAAAATCGGTGTGTACGCCATCTGTGGTTTGTTAGCAGCACTAGCAGGCATCATAGTGACTTCCCGTTTATCATCAGCACAACCTACGGCAGGTATGGGCTATGAGTTAGATGCTATCGCTGCCGTTGTTCTTGGTGGCACTAGCTTGATGGGCGGTAAAGGTCGAATCATGGGAACCTTAATCGGTGCTCTTATTATTGGCTTCCTAAACAATGCTCTGAACTTATTAGATGTTTCCTCTTACTACCAAATGATTGCTAAAGCAGTGGTAATTCTGCTGGCAGTACTGGTAGATAACAAAAACAAGTAATAACTCGTAAACACAATTTAACAATAACTGGCTCGACATTAAGTTGAGCCACCCCCTACACAAAGGACTAAAACGATGAAAAAACTAGCAACTCTTATCTCTGCTGCGGTACTTTCTGCTTCGATGTCTGCAACGGCATCTGCACAAGACACGATGGCAATTGTTGTATCTACTCTTAACAACCCATTCTTTGTAACCATGAAAGAAGGCGCAGAGGCAAAAGCAAAAGATTTGGGTTATAACCTGATCGTTTTGGACTCTCAGAATGACCCAAGCAAAGAGCTGTCAAACATCGAAGATTTAACCGTTCGTGGCGTCAAAGCGATTCTGATCAACCCAACAGACTCTGACGCAGTATCTAACGCAATTCGCATGGCTAACCGTTCTAATATCCCAGTACTCACTCTTGACCGTGGTGCAAGCCGTGGCGACGTAGTTAGTCATATCGCGTCTGATAACGTAGTCGGTGGTGAAATGGCTGGTCACTACATTATGGAAAAAGTAGGTGAGAAAGCGAAAGTTATCCAACTTGAAGGTATTGCTGGCACGTCGGCAGCTCGTGAACGTGGTGAAGGCTTCATGAACGCTGTAAAAGGTTCTCAAATGGAGCTCCTTGCTAGCCAACCAGCAGACTTTGACCGTACTAAAGGTCTGAACGTAATGGAAAACCTTCTAGCAGCTAACCCTGATGTTCAAGCGGTATTCGCGCAGAACGATGAAATGGCACTGGGCGCACTTCGTGCGGTTGAAGCAGCTGGTAAAGACGTGATGATTGTTGGTTTTGATGGCACAGAAGACGGTATGGCAGCGGTTAAACGCGGCAAACTGGCTGCAACTATCGCTCAGCAACCTGACATGATCGGTGCATTAGGTGTTGAAACAGCAGATAAAGTACTGAAAGGCGAAAAAGTCGAAGAGTACATTCCTGTACCACTTAAAGTAGTGACTGAATAATCACCAGACTCCCTCTTTTGAGGATAGTAAAGCTCTCCTTTAACAAAAGGAGAGCTTTGAATGAAGCAAGCCTGTCTCGTCCAAGTTAATTTCGGCCTGTCATATCAAGGCAACCCCAAGTTAATTTATTTGAGTAAAAAGGAACAATGTATGAATAAACTCATCGTATTGGGTAGTGTGAATGCAGATCATGTGCTGCAAGTTCCTTCTTTCCCTAGACCGGGTGAAACCTTGCACGGTATGAATTACCAAGTGATTCCAGGTGGTAAAGGTGCAAACCAAGCTGTAGCCGCGGCGCGCCTTGGTGGAGATACTGGCTTTATTGCCTGTGTAGGCGATGATGCGTTTGGCATTAACATTCGCGAAGCATTCAAAGCTGACGGTATCAATATCGCGGGTGTGCAATTGGAGCCAGGAACCCCAACAGGTATCGCGATGATACAAGTAGCAGAAAGCGGTGAGAATAGTATTTGTATTTCTGCAGAAGCGAACGCAAAGTTAACTACTGCTCGCGTTGAACCACATAGGACAATGATTGAAAACGCAAAATATTTGCTGACACAGCTTGAGACTCCTATTGAAGGTATAGAGTATGCGGCAAAACTGGCAAAACAATCGAAAACTAACGTAGTCCTAAATCCCGCACCTGCAATGGCGTTACCAGACTCTCTGCTTGAGTGTGTTGATGTGATCACGCCAAACGAAACAGAAGCGGAAGTACTTACTGGTATTACAGTCACTGACGATGAGTCAGCACAAGAAGCAGCGAATGAACTTCACCGTAAAGGCATTGAAATTGTCATGATTACGCTGGGTTCAAAAGGTGTATGGTTAAGTCAAAATGGTCGTGGAGTGCGTATCCCTGGTTTTAAAGTAGATGCAACGGACACCACGGCTGCGGGTGATACATTTAATGGCGCGTTGGTTACTGGTTTAATTGAAGGAAAATCGATTGAAGAGGCGATCGTTTTTGCTCATGCTGCTGCCGCTATTTCGGTGACTCGATTTGGTGCTCAGACTTCCATTCCTTCGCTAGATGAAGTAAAAGAGTTTTTAGAGCAAAAAGCTTAAAATAAGGCGCTGATATTAGGCGACTACAATGCATAAGCAGTAGCGGAGAGCATTGCCCAATGGCAACGATGAAGGACATAGCAAGACTAGCTGGCGTATCCACATCGACAGTGAGTCATGTCATCAATAAAACACGGTTTGTGAGTGAAGAGATTTCGGAGCGTGTGAATAGCGCAGCGAAAGAGCTGAACTATGCCCCCTCAGCACTAGCTCGTAGCTTAAAAATGAACCGTACACGAACAATTGGAATGTTAGTGACAACCTCAACCAACCCGTTTTTTGGCGAGGTGGTGAAAGGGGTAGAACGTAGCTGTTATCATCAAAACTACAACCTTATTCTGTGCAATACAGAAGGGGATACTGAGCGCATGAGAGCATCCATCGATACGCTTCTGCAAAAGCGTGTTGATGGGCTGATTCTTATGTGTTCGACACTAGAAGGTGAGAAACTGGATATTTTCGACCAGTACCCAACTATACCGGTGGTAGTAATGGACTGGGGGCCTATCCATTTTGAAAGTGACAAAATTCAAGATAACTCTTATCTAGGAGGTTATCTAGCGACTAAGCACTTGATCGAATGTGGGCATAGGGAAATTGGTTGTATCACTGGACCATTGAATCGCCATCAGGCTTTGATGCGTTACGAGGGCTACAAAAAAGCCCTAAAAGAACATTCGTTGCTACTAAATCCCGACTGGATTATTGAGTCAGATTTTGAATGTGATGGTGGAGCTAAGTCTCTAGAGATATTAATGTCTCGTGGTGCATTACCGAGTTCGATATTTGTGTGCAATGACATGATGGCGATGGGCGCCATAAATATCGCTCATGACAAAGGCGTAAAGGTGCCCGAAGAGCTGTCTATAATCGGCTATGATGATATTCACATAGCAAAATACATGACGCCTGCTTTAACAACGATTCACCAGCCTAAATATCGGTTGGGTAAAGCTGCAGTTGAAACCTTGTTAGCCAAAATAGATAAAACGACAGAGGTTCCTGACGTAGTACAGTTAGAGCCAACCCTAGTGGTGAGAAACAGTGTAAAGTCATTATTGTAGGCTGTTCACGGCAAAATAAAAAAGCACCTCGCATTTGGCAGGTGCTTTTTTGATGTTATTGGTATGTGTTTTAATTACGGCATTCTACTGAGAATTTACAGCGCGTTAGTGAGAATTTCTCGGCTGACGTCTAGGGTAATTGCTTGATTTTCACCTAACTTAACATAGCCATTTTGCTCAAGCTTCGCTAAGACTGCTTCTACTGCATCAGACTTGTCACCGCTTACTTCGGATAATTGAGCATCAACATTTAGGCTCGAATAGAAAGCTTCAATAGCACTGATGGTGCGTTCCGCTAGATCATCGCTATCTTCTAATTGGAAGACGTTGCGTCCCATCTGCTCAATTTTCCCACGCTTGAAAGTCATCTGACTGCGTAGCAGTGACGGTTGAATAATCGCCAGTGAGCGAGCGTGATCAACATTCCAAAGAGCGGTCAGTTCGTGGCCGATCATATGAGTAGCCCAGTCTTGAGGCATCCCTGTACCAATTAAGCCGTTAAGTGCTTGGTTAGCTGTCCACATTAAGTTTTCACGCCACGCATCATCGCGTTGCTCAAACTTAGCTCCGAGCTGGAGCAGGTTACGTAGCAGCACTTCAGCATACCCTTCCTGAACCATGTTGCCTGTCTGAGTAGTGATGTATTGCTCGCAAACGTGAACCCATGCATCAACAAGCCCATTAATCAGTTGACGCTCTGGCAATGTCTTCATTGCATCCGGGTCGAGTACTGCGAACTGAGGTCGAACTAGTGGTGTCATGAAGCCCAGCTTTTCATGAGTCGACTTCTTGGTGACAACCGCGCCCATGTTTGACTCGGAACCTGTTGCTGGTAACGTCAGTATTACCCCGATAGGCACAGCTGTTTCAGGTTTATATTGACCAGTAATTAAGTCCCAGCTGTCACCATCGTGTAATGACGCTGCAGCGATGTATTTAGTTCCATCAATAACAGAACCACCACCCACTGCGAGCAAATAATCTACGCCTTCAGATTTAACCAGCTCAATAGCCTTGTCTAAGGTCTCTTTAGTAGGGTTGGCTTCTACGCCTGAGAACTCTAACCATGTGTGATTTTGCAAAGCTTCAACGACTTGATCGTAGACTCCGTTGCTTTTAATGGAGCCGCCGCCATAGATAACGAGTACTTTGGAGGTCGTTGGTATGCTAGAA
This sequence comes from Vibrio mediterranei, assembly GCF_013364395.1. Taxonomy (NCBI): domain Bacteria; kingdom Pseudomonadati; phylum Pseudomonadota; class Gammaproteobacteria; order Vibrionales; family Vibrionaceae; genus Vibrio; species Vibrio mediterranei. The sequence goes on from NZ_JABXGK010000008.1 coordinate 636,662, forward strand.
GAGATCTGTGCAATTTGGCCTTGGCCGAAATGAATCACTGTAGGGTTTACGTAGCTAAATTTCATAGTATTGCCTCACATTCCAATGTAGTAAATGCACCTTAATTATGAAGAGGGCGCATTGCATTTATGCTACTTATGTTTGGGGCAAATAGATCAGGCTTCAAGTGTTAAACCTGATCTATCTGTAATGATGGGCGAATTAATGCGCAGTTAAGAGCAATCAGGGGATAGGCCAGCTATCTCTCGTTCTTGCTGTAGTTCTTTATGGAATGCTTCTAATTGGGTTTGTGCGACGGCTGGATCGTTGATGGATGAACTCATCTTAACGAATTTGCTCACCGCTCGATCAACGCCTTCAGTATTATCACGGTCAAAGTCGATCAGAGCCTGCATAGCGACTCCTGCTTCCTTATAAGATTCTTGAGATGCATTCTCGGCAGCAAGTGCTGAGCGGTATGCATTATCGTGTTGACAGGAAATTAATGCGTTCACCGAAGCATCGATATCGGGACCAAAATCTAACGAGGGCTTAGCGGGTGCAGGTGCTTTCTGCTGTTGTGCTTCTTGTTGTTGGTCTTTGGCATATCCATCTACGGCTCCGGCAGTACCGCCAGCTAGAGCCCCTGCCGTAACATTTCGACTCAATCGGTAGGTGTCTACTTCGCCATCAACGATTAGATCGGTAAGTGCCCCCAACATACCAGCAGAGACCGCACCAACTGCCGCGCCTTCTGCAGCCCCTTGTGTAGTATTGGCGCCACAGCCCAATAGTAAGACAGAAGAAATGGCGACAGCTAATAACGAACGTACTTTCATGATCAATTCCTTGTCATTGATAGTTATTGAGCCAGTATAGGATGGATCTGCAAATTTTTCTCCATTTAATTAGTATGTTAGCGAAGTATTTAACATATTAAACTGACGCAAGATCTATTCATTATTTAATTAACTTCGGTGGTATTGGGAAGAAATATAAAGCTCTGTTATTTAACCTATCGAATCATTATTAATCTGTATTCTTGACGCAAAATAAGCGTCCCGTCATTTCAGTGTAACAGCAATTAATTGCGAGACATTTCTTAAAAACCATCAATAGAATTCTCAATAACGGCTCAAAAGTTACACTTTATTTTTGTCGTATCTAAAGTGTGTTTCTGAGATGTAATTGAATTGTAAATTCACAAAAAAGTCGTAGTCCTTATGATTCATTGCATCATTGTGAAATTTTCTACTAGTTAAGAAAGGATTCGTAATGGAACATACTAGAAAGCTCACACCTACATTGAAGGTAGGTTCTCTAAGCTTATTAGCACTGGTTTGTGCTGCTTCACTATATGGTAATAATGCCCAAGCGAACACATCACAAACTGACTGTCGTCCAGATGGCTTATATCAGACACCAGGCATAACGGTACCTTATTGCACTATTTATGATGCAGAGGGGAGAGAGTTGATGGGGGCAGACCACCCACGTCGAGTAATTGGTTACTTTACGAGTTGGCGTTCAGGGAGTGATCCTCAGGCTGCCTACTTAGTTAAAGATATTCCTTGGGACCAATTAACTCATATCAACTACGCGTTCGTCAGTATAGGCTCAGATGGCAAAGTTAATATTGGTGACGTTAATGATCCGAATAATGTAGCTGTAGGTCAGGAATGGCCTGGTGTGGAAGTTGACCCTGCGCTTGGCTTTAAAGGCCATTTTGGGGCGTTAGCGACAGCGAAAAAGAAACATGGTGTAAAAACCCTGATCTCTATAGGAGGTTGGGCTGAGACCGGTGGTCATTTCGCTACCGACGGTACACGAGTTGCTGACGGTGGTTTCTATACTATGACTACTAATGCTGATGGCTCGATTAATCATCAAGGAATTGAAACCTTTGCTACTTCAGCCGTTGAAATGATGAGAACGTATCAGTTTGATGGTTTGGATATTGACTATGAATATCCTACCTCAATGGCAGGCGCGGGTAACCCAGATGACAAAGCGTTTGCAGAAAGCCGAAGAGCGCATCTTTGGAAGTCTTATGAAGTGTTGATGAAAGTACTGCGTGAGAAACTGGACGCGGTCAGTGCTCAAGATGGTGTGCATTATATGTTGACGATTGCGGCACCTTCCTCAGGCTACTTACTGCGTGGTATGGAAACCATGTCAGTGACCCAATATCTTGATTATGTGAATATTATGTCCTACGACCTCCACGGAGCCTGGAATGACCATGTAGGTCATAACGCAGCCCTTTATGACACAGGTGAAGACTCTGAACTGGCACAATGGAATGTCTATGGAACAGCAGCTTATGGTGGCATCGGGTACTTAAACACTGATTGGGCTTATCATTATTTCCGTGGTTCCATGCCTGCTGGTCGAATCAACATTGGTGTTCCGTACTATACCCGAGGATGGCAAAACGTTTCTGGTGGCAACAACGGCCTATGGGGACGTGCACCACTTCCGAATCAATCTGAATGCCCAGCGGGAACGGGAGAAGGAGAGAAAAACAACTGTGGATACGGTGCTTTAGGTATCGACAATATGTGGCATGATAAGGACGTTAACGGCAATGAAATGGGCGCAGGTTCTAACCCTATGTGGCATGCGAAGAACTTAGAAAAGGGTATCTGGGGCTCCTATGCACAAGCCTATGGTTTAGATCCTGTAAACGACCCAAGCGATAAGTTTGTAGGAACCTACACTCGTAACTATGACAGCGTTGCCGTCGCACCTTGGTTGTGGAATGCAGAAAAGAACGTTTTCCTTTCTACTGAAGATGTAGAATCTATTGATGTAAAAGCGCAATACGTTATTGATAAAGAAATTGGTGGCATCATGTTTTGGGAACTTGCGGGTGACTACAACTGTTATGTACTAGACGCTAATGGTAATCGTGGAGCGGTTGATCTTACGGAACAAGCATGTGCAACTGGTAATGGTGAATATCATATGGGTAATAGCATGACCAAAGCCATGTACGACAAATTCTTGAGTGCTAGCCCGTATGGCAATAAAGTTGCTACGGGGGCGATACCAACTGAGGCTGTTGATATTGCTGTTTCTATCGATGGTTTCAAAGTAGGTGACCAAAATTACCCAATCAATCCTAAAATCACTTTCACCAACAATACAGGCACCGACATTCCAGGTGGCACTGAGTTTCAATTTGATATTCCAGTATCGGCACCGGACAACGCTAAAGACCAGTCTGGCGGTGGACTAAAAGTTATCGCTTCTGGTCATACTAGAGCGAATAATATCGGTGGTCTAGACGGACCAATGCATCGCGTCGCCTTTACGCTACCAAGCTGGAAGAGTTTAGCTGCTGGGGCGAGCTATGAACTGGATATGGTGTACTACCTACCTATCTCAGGTCCTGCTAATTATGCAGTCAATGTTAATGGTGTCGACTATGCATTTAAGTTCGAACAGCCTGATCTTCCTCTTGCTGACTTGAACGCTGGTGGTGGGAATAATGGCGGTGGCGATGGAGGTGGTAACTCTGGAACGTGTAATACCACCGGAGTAAATGCTTATCCAAATTTCCCTCAAACGGACTGGAAAGGTGACCCTAGCCACGCGAGTGGTGGTGATAAAATGAGTCACAACGGAGTGGTTTACAAAGCGAAATGGTGGACGAACTCGGTGCCAGGAAGTGACGGTAGTTGGGAACAAGTCTGCGTTATCTAATAGATAGCAACTAAACAACAAAGCCGCCAAGTTATATTGGCGGCTTTTGTAATTTATGTCATAGAGTTTTAGTCTACAAATACATAGCCTTCCGGTACAACAACAATACCTTTCTCTGAGATATGAAAACGCTCCGCGTCTTGTGATGGGTTTAGGCCAATCACTGTACCGGCAGGAATGACAACGTGCTTGTCGACAATACAGTTTGCTAATTGACAGTTTTCACCGACGGTAACCTCTCCAAACAAAATACTGTCAGCAATTGTCGCACCATCATTGATTCTTACGTTGGATGACAGAATGGAGTGGTGGACTGAACCACCAGAATTGACCACACCGTTGGCGATAATCGAGTTAATAAATATGCCTTCGTTCCCAGTCGCAGAAGGGACAGTGCGTGCTGGAGGCAACTGAGGTTCATATGTTCGTATTCCCCAGTTTTCTTGATATAAATTCATTGGTGGAACAGGCTCTAGTAAGTCCATATTCGCCTCATAGAACGAATCAATAGTGCCGACATCTCGCCAGTAGCAATCTCGTGCCACGCGGCCTTTATCTTGGCCGAAGTTGTAAGCATAAACACCTTGTGAGTCTATCAACTTAGGAATGATATCCTTTCCGAAATCGTGACTTGAACTATCGAGTTCAGCGTCATCTTCTAGAGCTTGCTGAAGTGTTTCCATATCAAATACATAGATGCCCATAGAGACAAGGGAACGACGAGGGTCTGTCGGCATGGCCGCTGGATCTGCTGGCTTTTCAGCAAATGCCGTTACTTGCAACTCAGCATTGGTCGCCATTACTCCAAACGCACTGGCTTCATCTCGAGGTACGTCCATACAAGCAACCGTAAGTTTAGCGCCAGTTTGTTTGTGCTCTTCAACCATAGCAGCGTAATCCATACGATAGATATGGTCGCCTGACAACACAACTACGTGCTTAGCGTCACTTCGTGAGAGGAGCCACATGTTGTGATAAATAGCATCGGCAGTGCCTTCATACCATTTGCCGCCTTTTCTCATTTGCGGTGGTACGACGGTAATAAATTCTTTTAGTTCAGGATTGAAGATCGACCAACCGTCTCGGATATGTTTATGTAAGGAGTGAGACTTGTATTGGGTGAGAACCAGAATTTGCCGTAGTCCAGAATGCAAACAGTTGGTTAGCGTAAAGTCGATAATTCGGTATTTGCCACCGAAGGGTACGGCAGGTTTAGCGCGGTCATCGGTTAGAGGGCTTAACCGTGAACCCATGCCTCCTGCGAGAACAATCGTAAGGACATCTTGCATCGTCTTCTCCCTGAATGTGTGCAATTTTTATGGGGGTCTATTAATCCTTACAAGATCTACGCCATACCGTAACTTACTGATTATTCAAAGCTATGGAGTTCCTTAAATAGAGTTTTGCACCATTTTAGTGATGTCTATTCGAAAATTGCACCCGAATAGCAGCAGTGATATCGCATTGACTCAATATGGTGCAAATTGCAGAATATTAACTTCGATAGTTATGGAAATGTCATGTGTCACAAATATATATTTAAAGAATTGATATAGTCTTCCAAACCGATAAGAACAGGTGTTCTCAATGAGATTTATATTGCGCGCTATTGCTGCCTTACTACTACTGTTTTCCCTACCGAGCCTGGCATTAAGCCCATCGGATATCGTCATCAAATCTGACCAATCTATGAGAGGCGACTCAAGCTATACCGAACTGACCATGCGTATTATCAGGCCTGATTGGACGAGAACAATGAGTATGAAGAGTTGGACCAAAGGGCAAGATCTTTCCCTTGTTTTGGTTACAGCACCTGCAAAAGATAAAGGCTCTGCCTCGCTAAAACGTCAACGGGAAATGTGGAACTGGTTACCGAATATTGAGAGGGTGGTAAAGATTGCGCCATCTATGTTGGGACAGTCATGGATGGGATCGGACTTTACCAATGATGACCTCATAAACCAGTCTTCTATTGTGGTTGATTACACACATGAGTTAGTAAAAGAAGAGAGTTTCGATGGTGAGCAAACTTGGGTCATTGACGCTTATGCTAAGCCGGATGCGCCAGTAGTTTGGAGTAAGGTAAGACTGTGGATTTCAAAAGAGACTTTCTTACAACGTAAAGCGGAGTTCTATGACGAGTTTGATGAGAAGGTAAATACAATGCAAACCTTTGATATCAAGGAATTAGGTGGACGTAAAGTGGCAACACGTATGGAGATGATTCCAGCTGACAAACCCGGACAGAAGACAGAAATGATCACTCATCAAGCACAGTTTAATTTTGCTATTGAAGACAGCTTCTTCTCTCAAAGCCAAATGAAAGCGTTACGCGACTAGCGCCTACATGAAAACAAGGAGTGAGCGTTCATCATGTTATTAAAACTGGCTTGGCGAAATCTGTGGCGACAAAAACGCCGAACCTTGCTAACCGCATCGGCGTTGGCATTAGCCCTTTTTTTGTCTCTGTTAACTCGTAGCTTTCAAGAAGGAAGCTACAACGCCAACATAGATAACGCGGCACGCTTTTATACCGGTCTCATTCAATTACAGCACCCAGAATATGCCGAAAGCAATAGTATCGATGATGTGATATCGGGTGACCTGGAGCAGTTTCCTTATCTAAAGAACATGAACAGTGTTAGCTATATTTTGCCGAGACTTGAGTCTGTAGCATTGGCTGCGGCCGATGACCGCTCTAAGGGTGTGTTGGTTTTGGGCGTGGATCCGGAGGCAGAAGATCGCTATTCACATATTAGTAGTAAAGTCAGTTCTGGGAATTTTATCGATTCTGACAGTAACGGTGTTTTATTGGGTGAAGGACTAGCCTCGTACTTAAAACTGAACGTAGGTGATGAAATAATACTCTACGGGCAAGGTTACAGAGGACACACTGCTGCGGGGCTTTACACTGTAAATGGATTGCTTCATTTCCCAGTGAAAGCACTGGATAACCAAATGGTTTATATGCCGATCAAGCTTACACAAGAGCTATACAGTACTGGTGATCAAGTCACTTCTTGGGTATTGCACACCGACTCCCTTGATGACGTTGCAACTGTCGAAACAAAGCTTAAAGATCATTATCAGGATCAATTGAAAGTTAGGGATTGGCAAGACCTATCCCCTGAAATGGCGCAACAAATTGCCTTGGATCGTGCAGGTGGAATTTTCTTAATTTACATCTTATATGGCATTGTTGGTTTTGGTTTGTTTGCGACTGTCATGATGATGACACTGGAACGGCAGCGAGAGTTTGGCGTTATGCTTGCAACGGGCATGGTACGACGTCAACTACTGGGGTTGTTATTCATTGAATCGGCGTTCATTTGTCTTTTAGGTATTGTTATCGGTACGCTATTGACCATGCCAGTTCTAGGTTATTTCTTCTTAAATCCTATCGAGATAACAGGTGATGCTGCTCAAATGATGCTTGAAGCCGGCTTCGAGCCGATTCTTCCGGTTCACCTCGATCTTTCGTTATTTATGACCCAAGCCGTGGCTGTCACGTTCATCTTATTATTGTGTCTAGTCTACCCAAGTTGGCGTCTCTATCGTCTCAATCTGGTTTCTGCGCTAAAAGGGGGAGCACATGCTCATTAAATTGGCGTGGCGTAATCTATGGCGCAACAAAATTCGCACCGGGATCATGGCGGGCGCTATGGTATTCGGACTGGTGGGGGTGGTTGCCATGATGGGATTCATGAATGGTATGACTGACAACATGGTCCATAATGCTATTGCTTGGCAAACCAGTCATTTACAGATCCATAATCAAAGGTTCGATGAGAATCCTGATATTAAAGACACCGTAATTGGTGATAAGCAAATTGAAGCTGTACTTGAGGCAAACTCGAATATCAATCAGTGGGTATCTAGGTTCGTTGTGGATGGCATGATGGCATCAGCTCGCAGCACCCGTGGTGTAACGGTATTGGGCATAGACTCGGCCAATGAACTTGACTTTACACCAATTGCGGAACGTCTCGTTGATGGGGAGTGGCTTGATGAAAAAGGTCGCAATCCGATATTAGTGTCGGCCAAAAATGCGCAGCGTCTAAAGCTTCGAGTGGGCTCTAAGGTGGTGATTACGTTTACCGACCCTGAAGGAGAGGTAACGGGAGCCGCATTCCGAGTTCGCGGTATCTTTAAAACGCCATCATCTGCTTACGATGATGGTCACGTCTTAGTCCGAAAGTCTGACATCCAATCTCTGGCAAAACTTAATGGAGTTCATGAGTATGCCGTCCAAGTAACCGCAAAGGCCAACGCTAACAGTGAGGAGCAAGTACGACATGTTGTCTCAGACCTGCAGTCGCTCATTCCAAGTGGTAACGTGGTACAAGGTTGGTATCAATTGCAACCGCTATTGGCAACCATGATTAATACGATGAAAATCAGTAATCAAGTGATGTTGACGGTTTTTGTTGTGGCGATGGCGTTTGGTATCGTCAATATCATGTTGATGTCGGTTTTTGAACGTACTCAAGAATTTGGCGTTTTAATGGCCGTGGGAATGCAAAAGCACAAAATTTTTATGTTGGTGATGCTAGAAACTGTGTTACTAGGTAGCTTAGGTGCCATTCTAGGTATTGTATTTAGCAAAGCACTTATTGCTATTTTAGGTCACACGGGGTTGTCACTTGGCTCTATGGCGCAAGGGTTAGGTGCTTATGGTGTAGATACGTTACTGTTCCCTACGGTCTCCAATGAACAATACATGATGGTATTTGTTACCGTGTTTATCGCCTCTATAGTGGCTGCGCTCTATCCTGCACGACTAATCCTTAAACAGAAGCCCGTTGAAGCCATGTCTGATAAGAAATAATCAAAAGGTAAGTGAATTGAGATGACCATAGAGATTAAGCAGCTTAATAAAATCTATAACCCAAAAAGTGAATTTCCGGTGCATGCGGTTCAAGACTTATCTTTGACGATTGAGCAGGGAGAGTTTGTCGCCATTATGGGACCTTCGGGATCAGGAAAAACTACTATCCTCAATATGTTAGGGGGCATTGATACCCCTACATCTGGAGAAGTATGGATTGAGGAAAGCAACATTTGTCAGCTATCTGAGAAACAACTCATTGCATTTCGCCGTGACAACATCGGGTTTATCTTCCAGGACTATAGTTTATTACCTGTCCTGACTGCTCAAGAGAATGTCGAGTTTGTCATGCAACTACAAGGCGTAGCAGAGAAGCAGTGTCAGCAGCGTGCGAGTGAGTTATTGGCCCAAGTGGGGCTTGAAAATCAGAAAGATAAACGGCCACCAAAAATGTCTGGGGGACAACAGCAACGTGTAGCCGTCGCACGTGCTCTAGCGCCAAGACCACGATTTGTGATGGCGGACGAACCGACAGCCAACCTAGACGCCAAAAGTACCGCAGAACTGCTAGATATTATGCAACATCTGAACGAAGTGGAGGGAACGACATTTATATTTTCCACCCATGATCCTCGAGTGATAAAAAGGGCAAAGCGCGTCATTGTGTTTGAAGATGGCAAACTGGCGTCCGACAAACTGCAAACTGAGCTTACCACGGAGCTCGAACACTAGTTATGTGGAAAAAGTTAGTCACCACCATTTTTATCGTTGGCGCAGCTGTCTATATGGTAGAAGTGAAAGCGGAGATACCGGGGTTACAGCCAGAGAAGAACTGGGACCTAACTGGTTATGTGAAATACATGGCGACAGGGGGTATTCCAGATCACGGAGAGAATACTTTAGATCACCTTATACATCAGCGATTTAACTACGAGTATCGCTTCTCTTCCTCATTTCGTTTTAATGCAGGCATGCGCAATAGAGTACTCGCTGGCGATAGCTTAAGTGCGCCTTACTATTCAGAGATTATTGCGGCAGATAATGGATATTTTGACCTATCAAGAAACCTGGTCGATAACGACAACATGATCATCAACAGTCAGTTTGACCGTTTGTATTTTGATTGGAAAGGGGATGACTGGAGCTCAAGAATAGGACGTTATCGAGTCAATTGGGCGATGAACACCATTTGGAATCCTAACGATTTGTATAACTCGTACTCGATATACGACTTTGACTATGAAGAAAGACCAGGAACCGATGCGATATCGCTCAGCCGCAAACTTGGATTCGCGAGTAGTATAGACCTTGTCTACAGTCCCAACAAAGACAGCAATTTACAGAGATATTCTGCTCGCTATCTGTTTAATCACAACGGTTGGGACATGCAGGTTCTTGCTGGACGCTCAGGTTTGGATTACGTTGTAGGTGGTGGTTTTGCCGGTGATATTAATGGCGCTGGCTTTAGAGGGGAGCTGACATGGTTTGACCCATGGAAGTCTGAGTATCAAGGTCAATCTTACGAAAAGACCATCGTATCAAGTATTGAGACTGACTATAGTTTTGGTGGAAGACGCAATTGGATAGGGCGAGCATCGGTACTTTATATTAGTGAACCACAACAAGCGATTGATGCGGCGGTATATTTAACTTTACCTCTCACCGCGAGAACTCTGAGCTTCACTAAATTCACGAGCTACGCCGATTTAGGTTTCGACATTACACCATTGTCGCGAATTACCATGTCTGGTAGTTACTATCAAGATGGCTCTTTTTTCGTTGGTTTATCGAACAGCTATTCATTGTCTGACGACTGGCAATTGCTTACCGTATTACAGCGTTTTGATGGCAGTTCTGGAAGCTTGTTTGGAGCAACCCCTTCAACACTGCTGTTTGCCAACATCAAATGGTCGTTCTAATTACTTAGATGATGAGTCGTTTTCTCTAGAACTAACCGAAACCATGCACTGAAGGTTGCTGGCTCCGCCTTCATCGTTTGCTCGATATCAGACTGCTGCCACCATTCACACAGTTCTGCTTCGTCTGCATTAAGGTTGAACTCGACCTTGTTCGATTCAGCAATAACCACGTGATCAAGTTCATTCTCAGTTAAACCATTGCTGAATTTAGCACAATAACTAACGGTACCAATATCGATGAGTTCGAGTGGGGTCGTTATGCCAAGCTCTTCGACAAGACGACGTTGTGAAGCCGAGATAATCTCTTCATCTGGACGTGGATGTGAACAGCAGGTATTACTCCACAATCCACCACTGTGATATTTATTGATCGCGCGTTTCTGAAGTAAGAACTCAAGTTGGCCAGCGTTATAACGATAAATAAGCACTGAAAAAGCCAGGTGTTTAAGGCCTAAACGGTGGGCTTCCAGCTTCTCTTCGGTACCGATTGGTTTCCCAAACTTATCGACGACAACAACCAGTTCACAACTCATATTCTATCTCACGCTTGCTTAATGACCGCTTTGAACACTGCGGTTTTCTCTTATTTCACTGCGCCAACCAGCGAGGGCGCGCATCATAGCACAAAAGACCCTGTGATGGAGAGTGGAGGGGAGATTAATTCACAACATTGATACTAAAGATGAAGAGAGATGGATCATTAATATATTGATTGGGCTCATTCTTTCAGATGTGGATGAGAGTAGCGTTGGTACCTCGGTAACTGATTTCTTAGATTATTGAACGTCGCTCTAGCACTTTGGGTAGAGAGCTTATTCATCAACCAGTCGGGTAGTATTCCACCAGGGTCTGCATAGGCTTTGTATTCGATAAGTGTCGTACCGTTGGTCAGCTTTTGTAGATTCCAACTCGCATCGACAGAAGTAATTCGAATATAACCCTCTTGTTTCGGTAATGAGGATTCAGGCGCATCGTTAATTTCGATAGTGAAACCATAATCGTCGACCCAATACCTCGAGTAGGTAACCATATCGCGGTCTCTCGCTGGCCAAGGCGCTTTAAACTGGGTATAAACGATGTTTTCGTTGATTGATATTTGCCTTAACACTCGGCTATGGCTGGCGTTATCTATCCAGTTGGGGACGTTTTCACTATCTTCTAATAAGGTTAAGAAGGCGCTATAAGTTGTTGGTGTAAACATTTGCGCTCGGATTTCGACTAAGCCATCGGTATGTTCTCGAGTGTAGATAGTGATTCCGTCATTATCACTGTCAAATTGCCAATAGCTATTTTCTTCAGCGCTTAATGAGCCTGTCAGCAGTATCGTCGAGAACAGTAAAGTGATGCGTAAAACGTCCATGTTTCACCTGTTGAATGTCGATTTCTTGCATTAAGCATATACAATTTTATTCGAAAAATCAGGGTAGTAGACATTTTAAGTAAAAGAATGGAAGTAGAAGTAGATAGATAGAAGTAGGGAAAGGCTTTCCAAATAGTAAGAGCCAACAGGGCTAGGTGCACGTGTTGGCTCTTTAGGTTGTAATGAATATTAACCTTCGTTACGTTTTCGGCTTACCAAGTGATTTGACGCCGCCGCTGCTAATAGCGCACCTCCAATTACCAAAGTTTGGTAGTATGCAGGTACGAGAGTGAGCATCCCAACCGTTAAGGTCATGATAATCAACGCACCAACAAACGAACGCAATACTTTACCTTCACCACCACTAAATGCTGTACCACCAATTAACACCACAAGAATCGCGGTTAACTCCATACCGTCACCCGACAGCGGGTCACCAAGCGACATAAAGCTCGAGCGAGCAATACCCGCAAGCGCAGCTGTTGCACCGACAATAGCGTAGAGCGTGAAGACGACTAGCCCAGTCTTAATCCCCGATAATTTAGCCGCCGTTGGGTTACCACCCGTCGCTGCTGCGTACTTACCTAGTAAAGAGCGGTTCTGTAGGATGATGAGCAGAGCCGTAACCCCCACCGCTACCCAAAACGCCATTGGCAAACCAAGTAAAACCGCATCGCGACCATAGTCGTTAAACCATGCTGGCATTTTTAGATCGCCCATGGACTTGATGGCTGACACGCCATCTTCAACGAGAAGCAGTGCGATACCTTTATACAAACTCAAGGTAATCAAGGTGGCTATTACAGGGGTGATATTAAACTTCACCACTAACAAGCCGTTGAAAGCGCCCAGCAATACACCACAAAACACGGTTATGGAGAAAGCCGCCCACATTGGAACACCATTGATGGCGAGGAGGGCATATATGACCGCAGTAAGTCCCATGGTGCTACCAACGGATAAGTCGATGTAGCCCGACACCATTAGCAAGGTAAATGCGCCAGCTAGCACCAACAGTGGGGCGGAGACACGTAAAATGTTGATGACGTTTTTCTTATAAAGAAAGTTTCCGCGTTCAAACAGTGCGTATTGATCTAAGTTGACGCTACTTAGAAAAACTACAATCGCTGCCAAAACAAAGTAGATGTAGTAGTTACGGAAAAACTCGGCCACTTGTCCGCCCAGTGCAGGTGACGGGGCAGGTGATGAATTGAGTGATTTGGTTGAATCGGACATAACGTTTCCCCTCTTTATTTGTTTCTAAGGGACAGTGCCCAAGTTTGAGCAGTAATCGCTAAGAAAACGGCGACCGCTTTGAGTATGAATTGCCAATCCGGTGAGAGGGTTAACCCAGTTGCCGCCGAGGTTACCACCGCCAAGATAATGGCACCAAAGAACATGCCAATGACAGAACCGAAGCCGCCAGCAATGGCAATACCGCCAAGTAGCGCAATAACCAAAGCGTCAAACTCCATCAGTAAACCTCGATTAGAAAAACCAGACTTAAATTCAGAGGAGAGCAGGATGCCAACAATGCCGGCCACTAGCGCACTAAATAGATACAAGTAAGTAATGTGTTTGGAATTATCGATACCTGACAGCTTCGCAGCTTCAGGGTTGGCGCCAATCCAATAGGTGATGCGGCCAAACACGGTTTTACGCTCAATAAAAATGGCGACGAAAAATAGAATGAGCATAAACAGCACTGGGAACTGCATTGAGGTGCCAAACACTTTCAAATTGCCGAGCAAGCCAAACTCCTCGGGCAAATTGGTGTTACGTTGCGAGCCTTGAGTAATCACCTGAGCGATACCTCTCGCCACCATCATAGTACCCAGCGTGACGATGATTGATGGGATGCGAAACTTCACGACGAACAGAGCGTTTAGACCACCGATAGCCAGTGCACCCATTAAAGCGCCGACCACGGCTAACCAATAAGGTAAGCCTAAACCTGTGGACAGAGCAGAACCGCCACCTATGGCTTGAGCAAACCAAACCGACAGCACGCCTGAAAGCGCAACAATACCGCCAACGGATAGGTCAAAGTTGCCTGAAATCAACAAGAAAGATACGCCCACGCCAAGAGAAATTACTGCCCAGTTATTGGTAATCAGGTTAAGCATGTTTTGAACTTGGAAAAAGTTCGGGACAAACGCTGACGCAACAAGAAAGAGTCCGATAGCGACAAATGCCACCAACAAGGTGATGTACATTTGGTCGCTCACCCTTCGATACTCGACTGGCGAGTGATTAGGCTTTACTGACGTGTTCATTATACTGCCTCCTCAAGGCCACCCGTAGCGGCATTTAAAATAAAGTTAGTGTCGACGTTCGGTCCATTCTTGATTTCAGACACTAGTGAACCGTCATAAAGTAAGAAGATTCGGTCACAAACACCCAAGATCTCTTCGAGTTCTGTAGAAAACACCGCGACTGAGTTGCCTTCGTTGGCGAGGCTTTTCACCAAGTCATAGATCTCTTTTTTTGCTCCTACATCGACGCCGCGAGTGGGTTCATCGAGTAGAAGAAGTTTTGCCTGTGAGAACAGACATTTAGCGATAACCACTTTTTGCTGATTACCACCGGAGAGTTTCTCTGTGTGCTTTTCTATTGAGCTGGTGGCAATAGAGAGCTTATCGACGTAATCGATCGCCGCATTCAGCTCATCATTTTCTCTGAATACCCCGAAGTCAGACATTCTTGGTAGATTCATCACTGGGATATTTTCTCGAATGGTTAAATTGGTAAATAAGCCTTGAGTACGACGCTCTTCAGGAACGAGGGCAATACCTGCTGCAATGGCTTCACGTGGCGAATTACCCACATCTTTGCCATTAAGGCGAATTGTGCCAGAGACTTTGTCGGCACCGAAGATCGCACGTGCAATCTCGGTTTTTCCAGCGCCAACCAAACCATAAAACCCAACAATCTCGCCTTTTTTGATATCAAACGAGACATCTTTGAGGCGGTGGTTATTAAGGCGCTGCGCCGCCAGGAACACTTCATCGGTAATGGCGTCGCGCGGGGAATAATCGTGCATGATGCTTCGACCAATCATCATATCGATAAGCTCTGCGCGGCCATCGACTTCAGACATGGGTTTGGTTGCGATGTGTTTGCCATCGCGCATGACGGTGACGCGGTCGCCTAGGGTCAAAATCTCATCCAGTTTGTGAGAGATATAAATAACCGTCACGCTTTGTTCTTGCAGCCTACGAATAACGGTAAAAAGTCTTTCGACTTCTCTTTCCGACAACGCAGCTGTTGGCTCATCCATAATGATGACGTTCGCGCCAGATGAAGCGGCACGGGCAATTTCAATAATCTGCTTTTGAGCGACACCTAGGGTCGAGACGCGAGCATATGGGTCGATAGACGGCTCGATGGTCGCTAAGGTCTCGATTACGCGATCCTCTAGATCTGATTTAATTAAAAAGCCGAATCGGCTCTGTTCCATACCCAGAGTTAAGTTTTCAAGTACAGTCAATTCATCAACGACGTGTAGCTCTTGGAATAAAGTGGCGATTCCCGATTCACGTGCTGACTGAGTGCCAGTAGGTCGGTAATCCTTACCGTTCACTTTCATTGCGCCTTGAGTAGGCTGAATAGCACCGGTGATCATTTTTACCAATGTGGATTTTCCTGCGCCGTTCTCGCCAATCAAGCAGTGAACGGTACTTCGTTCAATTGCAAAGCTCACATCGTTAACTGCCCGAACACCGGGGTAGTCTTTAATCAGCCCTTCAATTGATAATACAGGTGTTGAATTGTGACTATTCAAGATGATCTCTCCTTCAGTGGTTGCACCTTCGATACTGCTAGGCCACAGATGACATGACAGATGAAGCGAGTTTTTCCTTAACACTGAGATTTTGAATAAATGAGTAACATATAAGGTCGGCGGTCTAGCCGCCGACCTTAAGCCTAGGTTAGTTGCTGAACTGAGCGTCTAGCCATTGCTCTGCATCAGGTTTTGGCATTGACCAGTAAGAGATGGTGTAAGCCTTGTAGAAGAACTCTTCTGCTTGATCTTTTGTCGGAGCGACTTTTTTGTTGATTACGTCCATAACCAAGTCGATACGACCACGTGCTGTCTCAATCGGTGGAAGACCCATAGAGACTTTTAGGCTTGATTCAGGGTCATAGATTTGACCAAATTCGACCGAGTCAAAGTCAACACTGGCGACGATCTCTGTCACCGGTTTGCCATCTTTGAACTTGCCGCGACCTAGCTGGTTAAGACCTGCCATTGTGCCAACGGTTAGGTTAGAGGCTTCGGAATAAATTAAGTTAACTTCTGGCTGTTGAGTAAGAAGGTCAACGATGATCTGTTTCGCAGCTTCTTGGCCGCCGCTAGCATCAAGAGCGCCTAAGTTTTTCGCTGTTGGATCAACCGAAAGCACACCTTCTGCAAATGGGTTAGTTCGACCAGAACTTACCTCGGTATGGTTTGGCCAACCGAGTTGAACCATGACGATTGGCTTGTCAGGATTCGCTTCTCTCCATGCTTTTGCCATTTGTGCGCCCATATCGAAAGAAACGGTCGCTTCATCACTTCGAGCCGTTGGAATGCCGGTATCAGTGATTGGGCTAAAGAAAGACGTCATAGCGATGTTCTCTTCTAATGCTTCTTCAACACCTGGTGTCGCTGCTTCGCCATCCCATATATGAAGTGAGGCACCATCAAATGCACCTGCTGCTACTTGGTCAACGTTTTGCGTCATTACCGCTGAATCGGCTTTACCATCGAAGATAACCACTTCAGCACCGTACTTCTCTTTTGCGTAGCGCTTTGCTTCCGTCGCTTGAGATTGGTGGAATACATTAGACAAATCAGAAACGAAAAACGCGATTCGTTCGTTTGCATGTGTTGTGGCAGCTAGGCTTGAAGCGACAATAATACTCGTAGCGATAAGTCCTTTATTAAATATCTTTTTCAAAGTCACTGACTTCATAATTTTCTCCATTTTTATTTGCTATTCACTCGTCGTCTTTGGAGCAACATCTGCTTCGCCTCTATAAAACAGCTTGGTTCTTATTAAGCCAAAAGCAGCACAACACGTTGTTCTCGATGATGTGAATTATCTTTCAGACAGGTGAAATATATTTCACGTGTTAAAAGGTAGTGAACAAAATGTAGCCGGTCAATGCTATATCGATACAATACGTATCACTTTGGTCATTATTTGTGATCTAACGCACTTAAATGGTCAAAACGATACGATTGGTATCATTTTAACTTGTAAAAGTCTTTTTCTATGATTACTTTTTACTCAGGTGAAATAAATTTCACACCTTGTTAACCAAGATTGCCAAGATAAAAAGCTATTGAGTGTTAACGAAATGTGAGGCCTATATAAAGGCAGAAAGCAGTAATAAAGGTAGAGATATGACGATGAACGAACGTGACGACATATTGAGACAGACAGCAAAGATCTTAACGTTGCGATACATGGAAAATCGCAGCCAGTCGGATATTGCTAAGCAGCTTGGGTTGTCCACAGCGAAAGTGAATCGTGTCATTAAGCAAGCGCATGATGATGGTCTAGTTGAGATTACCTTAAAGCTTCCACAAGAAAGAACGCATACATTAGAACAACGCTTGTTGGAAAAATTTGGCTTGAAAACTGCGGTGATTCAGCCAAGTCTCAGCCAGGATGACGAAGTCGTTACTCGCCAAGTAGCACAGGCAGCAGGTGAACTACTTATAGAAACCATCAAGCCAGACAGCATTATTTGCATCAGTGCGGGTAAAACCATGGCGCAGATTGTTGAGCAGCTAAAACCCATGCACTTTCCGAATGTGAGAGTGGTTCCGGCTACAGGGGGTATTCAGGGGCACCACTTCACAGATGTGAACTACCTAGCAAGCAAATTGGCAGAAAAGCTGGGTGGAACAAGTACCCAACTCCACGCGCCGCTTTTTGTAGATACCGACGAACAGCGCAACATCTTGATGGAGATGCGTAGCATTAAAGATGTTCTCGACTTGGCTCGAAACGCAGATATTGCCTTGGTGGGTATTGGTTCCGTCGCCAGTGAAAGTGACAGCTACTATGACCTGCGCTCGTTAAGTGGCCATGAAACTGAAACGCTGATCAGCGCCCAATGTAAAGGGGAAGTACTGGCCCATCTTTATGATGCACAAGGCGATAAATGTGCGGAACACATCAACCAAAAACTTGTCGGCCTCAATCTTCAAGAACTCGATAGCATCGAACACAGTTTCGGTGTAGCAGCAACTCGCTCTAAAGTGTCCGCCATGTTAGCGGCATTGAGAGGCGGATTGATCAACGGGTTAGTCTCGGACGAAGACACGGTCGCCAGTGTATTAGAACAAGCAGAATAGGGAATCAACATGCAAACTAGAGAAATCGGAAATTCAGGTATTCAAGCATCAGTCATCGGTCTTGGCACGTGGGCAATGGGTGGTTGGATGTGGGGTGGAACAGATGAGAAAGCCTCCATTGATGCCATTCATGCTTCTTTAGATCACGGCGTGTCTTTAATTGATACCGCTCCAGCGTATGGACTTGGTGTGTCTGAAGAAATAGTGGGCAAGGCAATCAAAGGACGCCGCGACAAGGTAGTACTGGCAACCAAATGTGGTTTGGTTTGGCATACCAACAAAGGTAATCACTTTTTTGATGAGAATGGTAAGCCCGTGCATCGTTATCTTGGCGCAGATGCTATCCAACATGAGGTGGAGCAAAGCTTGAAACGTCTGCAAACGGATTATCTCGATCTCTACATTACCCACTGGCAAGACCCAACTACGCCGATTGCTGAAACCATGGAAGCATTATTGGCGCTAAAGAAAGCCGGTAAGATCCGCGCAATCGGGATCAGCAACGCTAATCAAGCGGAGTTGGAACAGTATCAACAAACAGGCGTTGTGGACGCGGTGCAAGAGAAATATAACCTCATCGAGCGTCAGTTAGAGCAAACCTTGTTGCCGTCAACCATCAAAACTAATGTCGCGTGTCTTAGCTACTCTTCACTTGCCATGGGGTTGCTGAGCGGAAAAATCACCCCTGAACGTGTTTTCACTGGCGATGACCAGCGCATCACTGATCCTATGTTTACTATCGAAAACCGCCGTTGGGTACAAAAGTTCTGTCAGTCCATTGAGCCGATTGCTCGCCAGAAAAATATAAGTGTTGCACAGCTAGTGATTGCCGCAACACTGCAACAGCCAGGCATCACTTATGCCCTTTGTGGTGCACGAAATGCAGCTCAAGCAATAGAAAATGCCGCAGCAGGAAGTGTGGTGCTATCTCAGGAAGAGGTGAAGTTTATTGATGCAAAATCCCATGAGTTTTTTGGCGAGTTGGAATTGGCGTAACGACGCATCGTAAGGAAAGCGGAAAACAGTGGCAGGGAGCAACAATGAATAACAACTCAACCGCCTTTAGGCGATTAAAAGAGAATAGTAACTTTGACGTCGTGGTCATTGGCGGAGGAATCAATGGTATTAGCGTTTTTCGAGAACTGGCATTACAAGGTGTGAAGGTCTTGCTAGTCGAGAAAGATGACTTTTGTTCTAAGGCCAGTGCTGCACCATCTCGCATGATACATGGCGGACTTCGCTATCTAGAAAATGGTGAGTTTCAATTGGTGAAAGAAGCACTCTATGAGCGAAATCGCCTACTTGATAACGCGCCTCATTTTGTTGCTCCTTTAGAAACCACCATTCCTATTTTCTCTACTTGGTCGGGTATGTTTGACGGCCTGTTTAAGTTCTTAGGATTGAAAGACAAGCCTTCACAGCGTGGCTCTGTGGTCATCAAAATAGGGCTGAGTCTTTACGATTGGTTCACCAAGCGTGATCAATTGATGCCAAATCACCAGATGCACTCATCTCGCTCAACCCAAAAACGTTGGCCTATGATGGGGGGGAAAGTGAAGAGCAGTGCCACATACTTTGACGCTTGGATTAGCTCACCTGAACGCCTCGCCTTGGAATTGATTCAAGAAGGGGTAGAAGCGGGTGGCGTTGCACTCAATTACACCATGGTCTCTGGGTTAGAGCAGAGGCAGCTGACTATTTCTAACCACGAGGTTGCGGAGTCCATCCAAGTTAAAACGCATCACGTGGTCAACGCGACAGGTGCTTGGGTCGACACGACCAATGGATTACTGACTGCACCTAGCCAGTATATGCAGGGGACAAAAGGGTCACATATCATCGTCGATAACGCAGATCTGCTGGCTGAGCTGGATGGCAATATGCTGTTTTATGAAAACAGCGAAGGACGAGTTTGTATATTGTTCCCGTATTTCGGAAAAGTATTGATCGGCTCGACGGATATTCCCGTGAGCGACCCTGAATCGGTGCGTTGTACTGACGAAGAAATTGATTACATTATCGAATCACTTAGAGGCGTGCTACCAAACTTGGATATCAGTCGTGAGCAGATCGTCTATCAGTTCTGTGGTGTGAGACCACTTCCGTCAGTCAATACCTCGACCACAGGGCAAATCCCCCGCAGTCATTCATTGAAACAAGACAAGATTGGCGACACTCTTATCTATTCGCTTATCGGAGGCAAGTGGACAACGTTCCGTGCCTTTGGTGAGGAAGTGGCAGATGAACTTTTAGCATCGTTTGGTAAAACGCGAGTTTGCGATACCAAACAAAGAGCAATAGGTGGTGGTAAGGGTTACCCTGTCACTGATTCATCAAAAGCGACTTACTTAGCCTCATTAAGTGAGCGTCATCCGCAATATTCACAACGCCAAATGGAAACTTGGTTTCAGCGCTACGGCACGGCCTGTGAATCACTGCTTGGTGCACTTCAAGGAACACAAGATAAAGCGCTGTCGTCACTCGATGACTACACCCAAGGCGAGCTCAAGTTCATTCTGGAACGTGAGTATGTATCGACAACGTTGGATGTGCTGCTTCGCCGTACCTCGATAGCGATTGAAGGCAAGTTAACTGAGGAAAGCTTCGAGGAGATTTCCAATTTGGTCGCTGACCACTTTTCTTGGAGTCAAAGCGAGCGCGATAAAGATAGAGCTCAATCAAAGCAAGTGTTGCTGGATTTCCATGGCGTTGAATTGGACGCCTTACCAAAAGTTTCAAAACCCACATTACAACCTACCGTTACGGAAAATGAACAACTATTAGATGGAGAAGAGTATGTATTTAACCAGTAAAGTCAGGATGAATCGCCTATTTAAGCAAGGGCGTTGTTTGGATGTGGCTATCGACCACGGCGTGTGCAACGAGCCTTCATTTTTAGATGGGCTAGAAAACATGTCTTCAGTGGTAAAACAACTAGTGGATGCCAAGCCAGATGCGATTCAGATGAATGCGGGTCAAGCTGACTTATTGCAAACTGTCGATGGTAAAGACAAACCTGCACTGGTCATGCGAATCGATTTGGGTAACCCATATAACGCAGAGCGTCACCGCCACATGTGGGCATTACTACAAAATGCGGAGCAGCCTCTTATTCAAGCCCTTCAAATGGATGCGGCATGCGTTGTAGTGAACCTATTCATGCTGCCTGATGAACCTGACTTGTTTAAGCAATGTGTTGCCAACATAAGTAAGGTCAAAGCTGAGTGTGAGAAATACGGTATGCCACTGATGATCGAACCCTTGGTGATGCAGCCTAACAGCCAAGGACAGGCTTATATGGTCGATGGTGACAGCGAAAAGATTGTCACCTTGGTGCGTATGGCACGTGAACTAGGTGCTGACATTATTAAGGCCGATCCAACCAGCCAAGCAGAAGACTTCCATAAAGTGGTTGAGGCGGCAAGGTGCCCGGTATTGGTTCGTGGCGGTGGACGTGAAGACATTGAATCTGTGTTTAGCAAAGCGCGAGCACTGCTCGATCAGGGTGCGCTTGGCATGGTGTATGGACGCAACATTTATCAACACCCAAATCCAAGCCGCGTTGTCGATGCTTTGATGGCGATGATTCACAACGGTGCGTCTACCTCAGAAGCAATGAACATCTACATTGGCGATAAATAGCAGATACAGAACTAAAGCAAGGAGGGGATATGAAGTCATATGCGATAGGAATTGATTGTGGTAACACGGCGATCAAAGCGGCATTGTTCGATGAGCATGGCTGCGAGATAGGTGCTGTAGCCAATAATTATCCGACTCATATCCCTCAACCAGACCACACCGAAGCGGACTTAAACCAATGTTGGTCGCTATGCGCAGAGGTGATCGCTAAGTTGATTGAGCAAACCGGTGTGGACAGCAGTCAAATTATCGCGCTAGGAACCAGCGGTCATGGGAATGGACTATATCTGCTTGATACTGAACTAAAGCCATTACTTGGTATTAAGTCTCTGGATAATCGTGCTGCCAGCGAAGTCACCTTGCTACAGGCATCTAAGGGATTCACAGACCTCAAAAAGCGTAATCGACAAGGCGTGTGGTCATCTCAAACAGCAGTGTTACTTACGTGGCTACAGAAGCACCAGCCAGAAACGTTTCAAAAAACCGGTCAGGTGCTGTTTTGCAAAGACTATGTGAACTACTGCCTTACAGGGCAGTGCGCGACAGAATGGGGAGATATCACTGCATCGGGTTTGTTCGATTTTGAAACCGACTCAGTGTCTCTTGAGCTTCTAAATCACTACCAGTTGGCAGAGATTAGCACCAAGTTGCCGCCGATTTATGAAAGTAATCAAGTGATAGGAACAGTCACTGAAGACGCTGCACGTATAACAAAGCTTAAAGCGGGGACGCCTGTCATTGCGGGTCTGTTCGATGTAGTGGCATGCGCCTATGGTTCACAAGCCAGTGCGTTAGCTGATACCTCGGTCGTCGCTGGCACATGGAATATCAATCAGGTAGTGACTGATGAGCTGCCGCCTGAAGAGGTATTTATGGCGTGCAAATTTGCTGAGAATCGATACTTAGCCATAGAGTCCAGCACCTGCTCAGCATCCAATCTAGAGTGGCTGGTGGAGCGATTCTTCTCTGAGCGAAGAGAACGTGAAGCAAGCGTTGGCAATAATATTTTCGAACAGTTTAATCGTCAATTGGAAGATGTCGAATTAATGCCAACGTTACCCATGTTCCATCCGTACCTCTACGGATCGACCGGGCAAGATAGCCAATCGGCCAATCTGTTTGGTTTGAAGGGTTGGCATCAGGACATTCACGTGGTCTACGCCTTTTATGAGGGTATCGTATTTGCTCACCTTGAGCATATCCAAAGACTGCGATCGGCAGGGTATGACGTGGATCGAATTGCCATTAGCGGTGGCGCTTCTCGAAGTGAATATTGGTGTCAGTTGTTTGCAGACATATTGGGCGTCACGGTGACGTCGACAAATTGTAACGAGGTCGGGGCAAAAGGTGTGGCGCAACTGGCGATGAGTACCGTTACTGAAAGTCAGACTGAGCGACTAAGCCCTCAGCCGCAGCCCGACAAGCGTTATGTGCCTAATACTAAGCGCTCGGAGTTCTTTGCGACTCGATATAGTAAGTACTGTCTTCTGAGAGATGCATTACGTTCATTGGGTTGATTGAACCTTGATTATCTCAAGCGACAGGTCTAGCTAGTTAGCGACTAACAAGGCTTTACCACAGCAAAGTTGTGGGGACTTGTTACGTCCTGAATAAATTAATTTAAATAATGATACGAAATGTATCGATATAAATTGTGAGGTGAATTATGAGTCAATCTATTGTTTTGCCAAAGCTTTTAGAGGTAGGCGAAGGCGCAACAGCGCGAGCGGGAGAGATAGCTATCCAACTGGGTTGTCGCCGAGTCATGATTGTATCTGACCCAGTGATGAAAACCTTAGGCCAGGTCGACCAGCTAAAGTCCTTCGTGAATCAAGCTGGTGTTGAGGCGGATGTTTTCACGGATACCGTTCCAGAACCAACAGAGGCGTCGATACTTCCAGCGGTAAATAAGGTGATTGATGGGCATTATGATGGCGTCATCGCGCTAGGCGGTGGCAGTGTGATTGATAGTGCTAAAGCGATTGCTTTGCTTGCGGAGCACCAAGGTCGAATTCGAGATTACAGTGTACCTAATATCGTGACATCGCCAATTATGCCGTTGATTGCGATTCCAACGACGGCGGGAACGGGCTCGGAGGTCACCAAAGTGACCATTATTACCGACGAAACCAACGACGAAAAGCTGCTTTGTATGGGACCAGGTCTTATTCCATCAGCCGCCATCATTGATTTTACTTTAACAATGACGGCTCCGGAGCGCATCACAGCGGATACCGGAATTGATGCGTTAACTCACGCCATTGAAGCCTATGTCAGTGGAAAGTCGGGTCTGTTTACTGATCAGCAAGCGCTATTGGCGATGAAACTTATCGCGCCAAATCTGCGTGAAGCCGTCAATAATCCCGACAATAAAGATGCCAAAGAGCAAATGATGCTCGGCGCGACGCTCGCAGGCATTGCGTTTTCTAACGCATCTGTTGCCTTGGTCCATGGCATGAGCCGCCCAATTGGCGCGCACTTTCATGTGCCTCACGGTATGAGCAACGCCATGTTATTGCCGACGGTAACGGAATATTCGATTCCAGCGGCTAAAACTCGTTATGCCGAGTGTGCAAGAGCAATGGGAGTGGTTGATGTGAGTACTAATGACGACGATGCAGTCGCCGCACTACTGCTGGAACTTAAGCAGATCAATCAGGATTTAAGCGTGCCTTCCATGAGCGATTTTGGCATTGATAAACAGGCGTTTTGGTCAAATCTCGACATCATGTCTGAGCAAGCTCTGGCTTCTGGATCGCCTAACAACAATCCTCGAATTCCGAACAAAGAAGAAGTGATCGAGCTGTATAAAGCCGCTTGGTAGCGCCTGAATTTCCTCAATTAAGCCTCAGAATACTAAACAAGGATGAAAACATGATCAGTAGTTTTATTAATAATCAATATGTTGAAAGTCAGTCGGAACGACATTTGCCTGTCTATGACCCTGCTACAGGTGAAGTGCAGAACCAAGTTGGACTGTGCTCAAAACAGGAAGTAGAGCAGGCAATTACCATTGCACAGGCAGCGTTTTACTCTTGGGCTAAAACCACACCGCTTAATCGCGCCAGAGTGATGTTCAAGTTCAAAACTCTGTTAGAACAGAATCGTGATGAACTGGCGAATATCATCAGCCGTGAACATGGCAAGGTGTTTAGTGATGCATTAGGTGAGATAACTCGAGGGCTAGAGGTGGTCGAGTTTGCCTGCGGCATCCCACACCTGCAAAAAGGAGAGCATAGTCTAAATGTTGGGACTGGTGTCGATTCGCACTCGCAAATGATGCCACTTGGTGTGGTGGCCGGGATTTCACCATTTAACTTCCCAGTGATGGTTCCTATGTGGATGTTTCCCATTGCCATCGCAACGGGCAACACCTTTATCTTAAAACCGTCAGAGAAAAATCCCTCTGCGCCTCTGTTTATTGCTGACCTTCTGAAACAAGCGGGATTACCTGATGGTGTGTTTAATGTGGTTCAAGGGGATAAAGAAGCGGTAGATACGTTACTGCAAGACTCAAGAGTTCAGGCTGTTAGCTTTGTCGGTTCAACGCCGATTGCGGAATACATCTATTCTGAGGGCGCAAAATACGGCAAGCGCGTTCAAGCCCTTGGTGGTGCGAAAAACCATATGGTGGTCATGCCGGATGCCGATATTGACGGTGCAGTGAATGCACTGATGGGTGCAGCTTATGGTGCAGCTGGAGAGCGCTGCATGGCGATTTCGGTTGCCGTCGCTGTGGGTGATGAGACGGGCGATGCATTGGCTCGTCACCTTCAAGATAAGTTAGCCACGTTAAAAGTAGGACCCGGTTACGGTCAAGAGATTGAAAACGATATGGGACCTTTGATTACCAAAGAGCATAAGCAAAAAGTTTGCGGATACATTCAAAAGGGTCAGGAAGAGGGCGCGGCTTTACTTGTTGATGGTCGAGATCTAGAACTGGCTAAGTCCAGCGATGGCTTTTTCGTTGGTGGTACCTTGTTCGATCATGTGACCACCGATATGACTGTGTATCAAGAAGAAATATTCGGTCCAGTGCTTTGCATTGTTCGAGTCAATACCTATCAAGAAGCCCTGCAAATCATAAACGATCATGAATATGGCAACGGCACGGCTATCTTTACTGCAGACGGTGATACCGCAAGAGATTTCTCCGCAAATGTTCAGATCGGTATGGTCGGAGTAAATGTGCCTATTCCAGTGCCAATGGCATTCCACAGTTTTGGCGGTTGGAAGCGTTCACTGTTTGGCCCTTTGCATATGCATGGTCCTGACGGCGTTCGATTCTTTACTCGAATGAAAACCATCACTACACGTTGGCCCGAATCGGATGTGAAAGTCGGTTCAAAGGACAGCACACAGACTCAAGCCGAATTCGTCATGCCAACTATGAAATAACGCATTGACGTGAGGAGGTGTGCGGTAGGTTTGCTTAAATTTGGGCAGCGAGTCAACAAGATAAACTGTCTATTTTTTGGATTGATTGGGTAGGCGAGCCTGTCCTCTTCATGTTTTTTAAGTGCTCACTTTTCTATGAGAAGTGAGCTTTGTTTAGTGACCATAAAAAACAAGGAGAAGGCGATGAAAGCCAATCGCTTGATAAAGTCTCTTGAGACTTGGCGTCGCCCTGTTGTGAGCAGTGTATTAGCGGGACTATGCAGTACCTCGTTTATTGCCGCAGCAAATGCTGCACAAGGCCCTGGATTGGGTAACCTTACCTACGGATCATCAGAGGCGTTTACTCATGTATCGAGTCCACTCGTTGACGATACCACTAATTTTCTTCCCCCCGACTATCCTGGCAGAAAACACTATGGCGTAAACGTCATGACCATGCTCAACGGCTATATGGTTGGAGTCTTTGCCCCTGATAGTGGCGGTGGGCCGGGAGGTTGGATCGCACTGGATGTCTCTAACCCCAAAGCCATGCAACTCGTTAAAACAGTATATGAACCGGATCTTGCCAATCTAAACCGTACTGGTGATGGGTTAAGAACAGCGGAGTTCAGAGAGCCGCACTCGTTTGGCTTGGGGGAGAATAACACCATTGCCATCCAAACGGGAAAGGGGATAGAAATCTGGGATTGGTCGGATGTGACTAATCCTGTGCGCTTGTCGAAATTGGCGATCTCTGGCGTGAACTTCGGTGATTACAACAACGTCTCTTGGCAGCTTTTTTGGCAAGCTCCTTATCTTTATATTGCTCGTGGCAATGCAGGGTTAACCATTGTTGATACCAGCGACATGAGTAACCCAACACTAGTGAAAACGGTGCCGAACTCGGAACTGGGCGGATTCAACATAGGACCACTCTTTGCGCTGGGTAACCGAATGTTCATTTCCAGCATGGAAGGGACGGCAGGTTTTTCCATGCTCAACATAGATGATCCGGTTAACCCAACCTTAGTTAAGACGGTTAATCGCCTACCAGAGAAGTACTATGCTTCATGTTGGGATGGCAAATATGCGTATTTCGGAGCGCGAAGCACCAATGACTATTTGCGTGTCTATGACACGACTACTAACCCGATGACGTTAGTTAATGAAAAACTGACTGGATTCGAAAATCTTTATTGTAACGTTCAAGACAACAAGTTGTTTCTGGGTAACCAAGACGATATTGCGGTATTAGATGTCAGTGATATCAACAATATACGTGAACTTGGCCGCAGCTCATTGAATGCCACAAGCAGCAACACTGACCATGGTCAGGTGTTCCCATTTGGTAACCTAGTTTGGGTTGGAAACGACCATGGTTCTGGCAGTGGTTTGATTGCACATCAAAGTATGCCGGACAATGTTCCTCCTTATATATCCGCCGCTAACCCTGCGATCGACGCGACACTGCAACCTTTATCGACCCGTATTGGTGTGGCGTTATCAGATAGCGTGTTGATGGAATCGGTCAATAGTAGCTCGTTTACTGTCACCAAAATCGGTAGTTCAACCCCGCTTCAAGGGGAGTACAGCACCAACCTCGGATTCATCCACTTTACTCCATCCCAAGCACTGGAAGCGGAAAGTATTTACGAAGTCGTACTTGAAGGTATTGAAGACTTTGCTGGCAACCCAATGGCTCGTACTGAATATCGCTTTGCGACGGGATCACAAGTCGGCCACGATGTGAGCTTGTCAGCCAATGATAAAGTGACACTAGGTAGTAGTGTTAATGTGTCTGCTTCTACGACACCTTTGTTAGGGGGCAGTCTGGAGTATTCTTGGAACTTTGGCGATGGTAGTGGTTCGACACCGTTTTCGACCAGCGGAAACGCGAGTTATACCTACAATAAGCCTAACCATTGGTCTGCGGTGGTGACGATTAAAGAAACCACGGCTGATGGCGTGTTTGAGAGTAGCAAGTCGGTACCCATCACAGTATATCGTCAACCAACAACGGTCTCGCCAACGGCGTCATCAACCATAGTGGAAGCCAATGGCCAGGTTGTTGTGGTTAACGAAGACAACGATACCGTCAGTGCTATCGAAAACACAGCTCCGTACGGCAAATTATGGGAAGCTGCAGTGGGTGATCAGCCGAGAACTCTAGCGGTAGCGCCTAATGGCAATTTATGGGTAGTTAATCAGGCAGATGCTAGTATCACTGTGCTGACAAATACTGGCCAGTTTGTGGATACGATTGTGCTGCCAAGAGCGTCTCAGCCATACGGCATCGCTTTCTCCCCAGATAGCACTAACGCTTTTGTGTCGCTGCAGGCAAGTGGTAAGTTGCTCAAGATCGACCCAAGCACCAAAGCTATCGTGGCAACAGTGGATGTTGGTCATAGCGCAAGAGGCATTGCGGTTGACAGTTCATCATCACAGGTTCTGGTGACACGCTTTGTTTCGCCTCAAACTAACGCGGAAGTTGTCGCAGTTGATGCATCCAGTATGACCATCGACCAGAGTTATCTTATCGCTAAAGATACGACAACAATAGATGGCCCAGATAGAAGCCGAGGCATTGCTAACTACCTTGGTTCCGTCGCAATTTCGCCGGATGGATATAGTGCTTGGCTGCCTTCTAATAAAGCAAACGTTGATCGTGGTCCCTATTTAGAAGGCGATGAAACCAAAACGCTGACGTTTGAAACGACGATTCGAGCTGTGGTTAACCGACTCGATCTCAATTCGAAAACAGTGATGGATAATGCCTTAGATATTGATGATCGTGCACAGCCCAAAGCGGCCGTATTCAGCGATATAGGCGACCTAATTTTTATTGCGGTAGAAGGTCAAAATAGCATTGAGATTCGCAATACCTACAACTTAAACAGAGCTGGGGAGATTTTTGATACTGGCTTAGCACCAAGAGGGCTCGTACTATCAGGGTCGACATTATTTGTTCACAACTTTATGTCAAGAACGGTGTCTGTGCATGACGTCAATGCGTTTTTGACCGATCGAGGTGACATTCCAACCTTGGCACAAGTCTCTGTGGTGGCGAATGAAACACTGCATCCACGAGTGCTACGCGGCAAACAGATCTTCTACAACGCAGCCGATGCGAGAATGACCCAAGATGGCTACATATCTTGTGCCAGCTGCCACGCAGATGGCGATAGCGACCATAGGGTGTGGGACTTTACCGACCGTGGTGAAGGGTTAAGAAACACTATCTCGTTATTGGGTAAGACAGGCACAGGCAATGGTCGAGTGCATTGGACCGCGAATTTTGACGAGATACAGGATTTCGAAAACGATATTCGCTACGCGTTCGGTGGTCGTGGGTTTATGGTAGACGCCTTATTTAGCCTGTCAGAAAACCCATTAGGAACATCGAAATCAGGTAAAAGTGAAGACTTAGATAACCTCGCGTTTTACGTCAGTAGCTTAAATCAATTCCCAAAAAGTCCACACCGAGATTCTTCTGGCGCGTTAACAGCTGAAGCCTTAACGGGGCAGGCGCTGTTCACCTCGAAAGGGTGTGACACTTGTCATGCGGGAGTGTATTACACCGACATGCAAAGGCACGATGTCGGTACCATTGATGCCTCTTCAGGGCAAGGCATCGGAGCTCCATTAGTAGGTACGGGTTTTGATACACCGAGTTTGATTGGTCTTTGGGGTAGCGCGCCATATTTCCATAACGGTCAAGCGGCAACGCTGGATGATGTGTTACAAATTGGCTCGCAACATCGCGTGGCGGATAACTCAGAACGCGCCGCATTGGTGGCTTATCTAGAACAGATTGAATACGAAGGCCCCGATATAGTGGTACCCGAACCACCGCAAGCAACAACCTATACCTACCTAAGTGATCTTTCGGAAACCAGCGCAACCAATGGGTGGGGACCGATTGAAAAAGACACCAGTGTTGGTGAAAACGCTGCGGGTGATGGTCAAACGATATCCATTGGTGGTAGTGAATTTACCAAAGGACTCGGTGTTCATGCTTATTCAGAGGTGACGTACAGCCTGACGGGTGGCACTTACGATCAGTTTACAGCTTTCATCGGTGTTGATGATGAGACGGGCAGTTCAGGTTCCGTCGTGTTCGAGGTTTGGTTGGATGGCGTGATGGCTTATCAAAGTAGCGTATTACGAGGAAGTGATGTTGCCGAGTACGTGCAAGTGAACATTCCAAGTAGCGCGCAGGAGCTCAAGCTAGTGGTGAGTGATGCGGGTGACGGAGTCGGTAGTGACCATGGTTCTTGGGGAGACGCTAAGCTTCGCACACCAAGTGAAGGTGGCGGTGCCGCTGTTCCTGGGCTGTTTTATGGCACCGTTTCGGGCAATATTAATGAAACCGATGCTAACCCGAAAACATCCATAACAACCTCATTAAGCGAAACGGAAGATGCGATTGCTGGTAATACGACCGAGGTGTTTACCGGTTATATCTACGATGCCGACGGTCAGATTTCTTTCAGTGAAAACAATGATGACAAAACGCGTCTATGGATTGATGGTCAGTTGGTGCTAAGTAGTGACCTCTGGAGTGATCGGGTCTCGACTGGCAACTTAAACTTATCTCCTGGTTGGCATCAGTTTGAGTTGAGGCTAAGTAATGGCAATGGTGGCAGCGGACCTCATACTGGATTGGCTTTTGCCTATGACCCAGACGGTGGCAGCAATTGGATTCATCCAGCCGATAACGGTTCGGGTAATCTATTTATGACTGAGGATCCAGGAAGCTCGCCCACACCGCCAGCGAGCGTTTATCTTAGCGACTTACAGGAAGATAGCTCGACCAACGGCTGGGGCCCTATCGAAAAAGATATGAGTAATGGTGAGCGAGAAGCTCAAGATGGCACCACCATTTCAATAGGCGGGCAAACCTTCGCCAAAGGATTGGGGGTACATGCGAACTCAACCATCACTTATACCATCTCTGCTGGTCAATACAGTCGCTTTACTGCGAGTGTTGGTGTTGATGACGAAGTGGGTAGCTCTGGCTCGGTAGTATTCCAAGTAGAACTAGATGGCGTGTTGTACTATCAAAGTGCGACGTTGACCGGTTCAGATAACGCAGAATCCGTTTCTGTTGATATTCCAGTAGACGCTACGACCATCACACTTAAGGTGAATGATGCCGGAAATGGCAACGGTTATGACCACGCGAGTTGGGGGAATGCGAAACTATTGCAAAACTAACCTGAAAAGGGCTTGCTCCGGCAAGCCCTTTTAATATCTGTCACTTAGGCTTTGTACACAGTTGCACTTAATCAGTAAAAGCAATAGGCTATTCAAAGCATATCGAATACCGTATCAAGGATGAATGTAGCTCTATGACAAGCTCTAGTTCGGCAAATACTACTAAAGGTTCAACTCTAGACCGAGTACTACAAGTGCTCGCCATCGTGGCTCACAGCCGTGGTCAACTCAATAGAGAATCTATTGCCGAACAACTGTCTATGCCAATTGCGTCTGCGAACAAACTGATCAACCAGCTTATCGTTTTAGGCCATCTCCAAGAAAATATCATTGGTCGCGTTATTGCGGGGCCGAACCTGCAGTCTTTATCTCATGATATTTTGAAGAACCAACGCTTTTCTGAACAAAGAACATCGGTGTTGCAACGCCTTGCTGACACGATTGGTGAAACGTGCGGAATTTCAGTGCCTAATGGTATTGAAATGATCTACTTTGAGCGTGTGAACTGCAACTGGCCACTGCAAATCAATTTGGCAGAGGGGAGTCCGGTCCCTATCGCAGCTTCCGCCTCGGGTAAGCTTTATCTCGCTTCATTGGACACATCAATTCGTGAAAACGTCGTACAACACATGGGGTTAACTGAATACACTCCAAAGACCATAACTAATGATGGTCTGTTTCTTGAAGAACTGAATCGGATTGCTGAACAAGGATTTGGTGAAGACAATGAAGAATTTGTCGACGGTATGGTGGCGATATCGGTGCCTATTGGCTCCGATGCATTAAGTTTTGGCTATCTATTTTGCCATGCACCGAGCTTTCGTACCTCGTTGGATAAGCTGAAAACACATCTCCCAGAATTACGCTCAGCTGCGCAAGAAATTTTAGAGTTTACACTTGGCGAGCTAAAGACCGAATAGTTTGATCTTTGCCAAAAATTACCGTACGGCATTAATCGTTAGTGAGAATTTGTGATTGGTTGAGATATTAATTTTCATCCGTCTCGAGTATGTTAATACTTCCAATCCAAGGGAGCATTAGGCATTGAAAACCAGCAACGCAATGTACCAACCTCATATTCAGCAGCATTTAAAAGACACCACAAAGTTCATTAATGGGTATCTAAAATCAGGCAAAGGAGACTTGACAGCATCCTTGGATAGTCAGAACCAAATCAAGATTCGTAACTCTGAGGGAGCGGTCGTCAAAACCTATGACGGTGAGAAAATTGCGGAGAAAAAAGCGGGCGTTGATACCTACGTATAAGGAATAGGTCTAGCTTGAAAGCTAGACCTATTTGAGTGCTCTTGAAGTTCGAAGGCCTACTTTATACCTGTTCGTTTGGGTGTCCCCACATGCGCGGCTCAGCGTAAGGGCCTGTTATCGATGATGTGGACTCCCCAATACCTTGCAAAGCGTTCGGTGTCAGTTCACGTGCAAACCAACATTCCAATGGCGCCTGTGTTCTCACCGGCGGTAGAACATTATGCGGTGTATTGTAGCGATTACCATAATGGAAGGGTTCTCCCATAACAAAGATAACGCCTGCATCCAATTCACTTTCGGCTTGGTCCATCAATCGTGTCGCATAGCCTTTCCCTTGATATTCCGGCAGTACAGCTAATGGTGCGAGCACATAACATTTGAGATGTGGTGCAGCATCAATGATAATTGGCGTATAACATGCGTGAGCGACACCCTGATAAACGATAGAGTAGCTTCCATCGAGAATTAAGTTATCGGCAAACTCAGCATAGAGCTTGGCATGTCTTTCATCATATAGTCCTCCTGCAGCAGCGAAGGCTTCATATTGAATTTGGTACGGCGTTTTCATTCGATTTACCTTATAAATTTCATGGTTGTCAGAGCACAAACCCAAGCGTCCACGGTTCACCTCATTGCTTGTCTGACGAGTTCTTTTCTACTTAAAGACGTTTTGATCAATTTGCTCATATCTTTGTCATATCGACGTTCTACATTCGAGTTTTTGTCATTTTTTCGTCTTTCTAAGAAAGCATGTTCCTGTTTTAAATTTAGGTAACTGTCATAACGTTCAGGGGTTATGTTACCTGCTTCAAGCTCTTTCTGAACTGCACAACCAGGTTCCCCCTCATGCTGGCAGTTTCTATATTTGCAATCTTGGGCAACAAGAGATATTTCCTCGAAAACTGAGTCAATATCGTTACCGTTTGCCCAAGCCTGTACTTCCTTGATACCAGATGTATCGACAATGAAACCGCCATTTTCTAACTCAAATAGGTAAGAGCTTGACGTGGTATGCCTGCCTCGCATGTCTTGCAAGCGAAGTCCATTAGTCTTCTGCGCTTGATATTGCAATAACGTATTGGTTAAGGTCGATTTACCCACACCAGATGGTCCAATGAAGACACCGACTTTACCGTTAGCTAGGTATGTCATAACGTCGTTAATACCTGTGCCGTCTAGAGCACTGCAGGTAATTATGTCGATACCTAGCGCGATCGTTTCGGCTTGCATTTGCACTAATTCAGCGTCTTCATTTAAATCCGACTTATTAAGTATGACTACAGGCGTTGCACCACTGTTCCAAGCAACGGTCAGAAGTCTTTCTAATAGACGGTCTGAGTAGTTTCGACCACCATCTAAGCCCATCACGATGAATGTGTAATCTACGTTTGCAGCGATAGTTTGTTGGACTGTTGCTTCACCTGAGGCTTTTCTGCTTACCAAACTTTTCCGTTTCTTGATGCTTTCGATCAATATAATATTGTTGTCATCTCTGGCTTCTATCCAATCGCCAACACAAGGATAGCCTTGCTTGTCTTGTATTAAATGGATAAAGCTACCCTTCAATTGGGCAGTTCTAATGCCGTCAGGGGTTTGTACTTTGTATCTATTGGCGTTTCTTTCAATTATTCGGTATGTCTGTAGGTTATTCGAGTACATATTCACTACCTTTGTTTATGCTCATTTGTTTCAGTTCAGACAAAATAGTTTTTGATGGGAATGGTAGAGACATCATCGGTTCTGCTGCCATTGTTACTAACAAAAATTCATTGTCGTCTGCTGCGATTCGGTTTGTTCTAATCGTGCTGCACTTACTACATTTGTGGACCAGAGACCATTCTCGATTCTTTTGAACATAAATACTGATCGGTTCCATAATGCCACGACAACTCGAACGTCTATCTCCCGCTTTAATATCCATGTGCACGCTGCTTAGGCAGTGAGGGCAGTGGTTACGATGTTGTCCACCGTATTGAATAGGTGTCACGCCTAAACCACATGATGCACAAAGGAATGATTCGTTAGGGTTAGCTCTTAAAGTTTTCGTTCTAGTCATAATGAATACCTCACACTAGTTAGTTTATTGGTGATACTGCTCCTTAAAAAGGAACTGACTGACCGTGCAGTCGGTTTTTGTGTTTAAAAAAATCACGCCATTAACTGTGCGTGATATTGAGTGAATCTATTAACAATATTTGTTGATGAATTCTTGTTTGATTTCTTCTATAGGGAAGTCAACATTCAACAAATAGTTCATTGCGATGCCGTCGATTTCAGCGATAAACATTCTTGTCACAACCGATGGATTTGGGTGCGACAGAGAACGAAACACCTCTTCGGTTGATGCCTGCAGACCTTGATATCTTTCTTCAATTAGATCTAAGACGATCTTACGCGTGGTCGGATGTACCATAACACTGAAGTTTAATTGATACATCTTTCGGTGCTGTTCGATCATCATTCCTTCAAATATCGAATCAATCATCGCCTCAAGTCTCCCTTCTGATGAAGCTAAGTGCTCATCTTGTTGGTCAACTCCGTTGATGATGTCAGTCATATGGGTGAACACTGCTCTTAGTAGTTCGTTCTTATTTTTAAAGTGATGGAAAACTAAGCCTTTTGAGATTTCTGCATGCTCACAGATAGTTGAAATAGGCGTTTTTTCAAACCCATGCTCCGCAAATAGCTGCATGGCAACTTCAATGATCTTGTCTTTCTTGTCCATCACATTACTCACTTTGTTAACTGACCAGTCAGTCAGTGGGTGCGAATGTTAATTTCACTTTGAGTATGTGTCAAATATTATTTTGGATAATTTTTAGGTAGTAGATGGTAAATTGGTATAGAAATATCTTAGCAACTCTACGTAAGCCTACTTAAAACAATGAGATACGTTAGGAGTTATGGAAGGAGGGGCTCCCTTGCAAGTGAGATTAAGTTTGCAAGGGAGCATCAGGACTTATCGAAAAGGCAGTTTCCTTATAAGTCTTGATTCTTTTTGTTTAGAAGTTGTACTGAAGACGTACACGAGCGCCGTATTCAGAGACATCGCCGCTTACTTTGTCAGCCTTTGCGGAGGTGTAATAAGCACCTGTAGACGCCGTCAATGAGTCAACTAAAAAGTCTTTGTGCTCATAACCAGCGTAGGTAGTGAATAGATTCACATCGCCAACGCTGCCATTTTTTACTTCGTTGTTGGCTGTTGTATAGAAAGCTCCTAAGCCGAAACCATACGCTGCAATGTTAGTACCGAACGTGTGTAGTTTTGTGTCTACACGGGTACTGGTACCTTTCAAGAGAGGTTTAGATGTCTTGTATGCGTAACTCAGGTTTAAGCTTGCTAGGCCAAATTTAACATTAGCAGTTGTTGCTAAACCAAGTTCATCTCTGTCTTTAGACGCGTCGTCAAAACCTTTCTCAAGACCTGCTGAGATTGAGAACGATTTGCTTGGAGTCACTGTTAATACTGGACGTAACGCAACATTGCTGTTTTTATCTTTTTGGTCAACGAAAACAACGTTGGTTTCAAATTTAATTAAATCATTACCAGCGTAAAGTAACGCTGCGCCATCAAAACGTCCGCGGTATTTGTTACCACGATAGTGACCTGCGAATAGTTCACCATCGACTAGACTGGCTGTATCAGCATCATCTACGAAAATATCAATTTGAAGAGGGGAGAGATCCAGAGCTTCGAAACGACCTAACTGAGCGCCCAGATAAGTGTTGCCAGTTTTCTTAAGGTCTAAGTAAGCGTCATCCATAGTAACGGTGCCGTCAGTTTTCAGTAACGGATTAACACGAGCTTTCATTTTATACCCGTTTTGCTCAACAATATAATCGGCAGTAAATGATAGACGCCCATTTGTATTAAGCGTTGTTTTGTCCGATTTTAGTTTTGTTGTCGAAGTCTTTAAGTCAACAGATTGTTTCGTAGCGTTCATATCAATACGCATATTGCCGCCAAGAGTTAATGTACCAGGGCCAGCTTTAATGTCTGCTGCCATTGTTCCAAATGACATAGTCGCACATGCAATACTCACTGCTAATATATTGAATTTCATAATTTACCTTTTTGTCTTTTCTTGTGTTTTTATTCAACGATGATTATTTTTATGTGAGAGATGTTTATTGACAAGTTGATAATATTAATATTTAGACTTGAACAGTTAAATACCCTTTTTAATGTGGGAGGTTGTATTTGAATATAACTTCTTTGTCAGATGGGTTATTTACAATGTCATTTTCTATGTTGATAGTGTATTGGAATGTAATAAAGAATAGATAATATAATTAACGAGGGTGCTATATCGCGAGATGGTGAGAGTTGAGGTATTTAGTGAAAAGAGGTTGAGAATCTTATTAGTAGAGATTTAATAATGAATTGACGACAATACTAAACGTGATAGGAAACGATAGTAAGGCGATCATCTAAAAGGTGATCACCTTAAGCGTTAAAGCAAAACACAGGTTATTTGTTTTGTTGCCGATTTTCCAATACTTCGGTCAATGTGGCTTCAATCGACAAGCCGTCCTGTTTAACTTGCCATGCTTCATATTTTGCTTGTGCCTCAAGTATGCTGTCTATGTCCAGTGCGAAGAAGCAGCACAGCCTCATAGCTAGTTTAGGAGAGAGTCTCGTATTTCCGCATAAGACCATTGCAAGTCCACCATGACTTACACCGATGGACCGAGCCAACTCTCTTGTACTGAGGTTATGTTTTTCCTTTAATAAAGCAAAAACATCGACAGCAGATTTTGGTGGAAAGCTCATAAAGTAACCTTGGATTTATCTATATTTACTTGTTGGTTTAGCATTAAATAAACCAACATTGGTTCATTCTTTCTGATAGGTTTTAATGTAAATCAATATTGGTTTACTTAGCTGTTTACCGCAGGTGTTGTATTTCAATTGACATTTTTATATGCAAGTACAAACCTAGGGTAACAGTTATTGCATAGTGAAGAGCCCAATCTTTTTGTGTGCAGCATCGACTTTTGTTGCATATTAATTGGGTTGTCTTCAAGTTTCTATTGATTGCCTCAATTGTCAATGTTCTCTGATGAAAGAGTGCATTTATTTTTTGTGATATATAGCATATCAAGATGATAAATATATTATTTAGACTTGAACGCCACTTTTGATATTCATTGTGATAAGGTTGGTAAGATAATTGTGGGTTAAGTCTATCTAAGTAACTTGTATGTAATTTCTTGTTCACCTAATGTATGTGATTGTAATTGCTTTGGTATTATTATCTAATTCACAGTGTCTGAGAGCATCGTCTACTCGTCAGTTGAGAATTAATGACGAGTCGGAGAGCTAATATATTCTACGAGTGTCAACGGATTGGTCTGCAAAACGTATTGTACTGACTGACCGTAGCGTATTATTACCATCTCGTCCTAAAAGAGAGTCTCTAACAATCACAGCATCATCCTGATAGTTGATGTTGTAATCATTCTTTTCTCCTGAGAACGTAACGGTGGTATTGGAATTATTGCCCGTAATGTTATTATCAAGTTTATTGACGATTACTTCGACGGGATGGCTTCCTGTCAAAGTTATGTCTTTGAGGTAGCGAGAGTGGTTGGTATAAAGCAAGTCTTCACGGTACTGGAGACTAAACGTTCCTTTAAAATTAGGGTCTAGATGGGCGTTATAGGTTAAGTAGGGATGGAAGAATTCTGTCATTAACTGATAGCCCTTTGGATCACGAAGTTGAACTTCGTGTCTAGTTCCAGCAATGTAAAATCCCCACATACCCCATCCGCCGGTAAACTTGTCCATCATCCTAAAAGATTGCTTCGGATAAGCACCCCACAAGCCGTAATATGAGTCTAGAACAGATGCTAGATACTCTTGAGTTAGACTGTTCTCTTCCGTTAGCTCGTCGATCCAATCTTGTACTTCTGGAGTCATAGCCCAAATTTGTTTGGCATAAGCATTGATTTGAGCGTTGCGTATTTCAGTCTGGTACTCAGGGAGAACCCCTATGAATTTGTCATACCCATCTACGCCGATTCCATAATCATGAACGAGGTGCAATATTTCTTCAAAAGTCGCGTCTCGGTGCTGGTAGTTTTGCGCCATGTACCAAGGTCCGCCCTCAACTTGAATTTCCTCTTCATATAAAGGCTGCCCCTCAAGTTCGGCAGCGTTATTAGTGCCATCATCTCGTCCGTTTAAAAGGAGTAAAGTAGCACCATTCTCAGCCATTCTATTCGCAACAGCACCCTTATTGCTTCCATACTTGGATCCGGAAAAGTCGGTAAGATAATGAACAAGCACCGATTTGGCTCGAATTATCTGTCCGTCAGATAGCTGGTCTTGAGCAACAATGTGAATCGACTTTCCATTCGGTGCAACAACCGAAGTGTAACGATTAAAGCGTAACTCTGACGAAAACTGTTTTTTCAGTTGTAATGGAACTTCAGTAATACCGAGTGCTTCTTGTTGTGTTGAAATAGAAAAACCAACACTGGATGAACCCGCGTTGACTGCGTTGATATTGAGACAAGCTACGGTCATTGCTATCGGAAGGGCTTTGGGATATTGCAAAGTCATAAAAATGGCTCCATAAGAAGTCGCTTGATGCAGCGAGAGGCGGTAAATACGAGCAGAGTTCTAGGCTAAGAAACCAAAACTATTCTGAAGGAACTATCTTTAGCCTATAAATCTGACATACCGTCCATTCTATCGGAAGGGAGGTGAAACAGAGGTGAAATGGTGGCACTCTCGTTTTTGGAAAATTCGGCTCGGTTTGTTGCGAGTACATGACATTATGTTGGCAAGTGAAGAATAGCAATGAAGCCTGTCTCGGTCTTTTTAGTTTCCATAAACCAACCAAGCTTATCGCAAATTCTGAATATTAGATCTTGTCCCAAACCAAATCCGTCTGTTACCTGCAGCTCGTGGTCCGCCGTAGTGGTATTTTCAATGATGACGGTGTTGTCTTTGCAGTAAATACGTATAAGCCCTGCGTGGGTGTATTTGAATGCGTTAACCAATAGATTACTTATAACGATTCGTATCGGGGTTTCCGGTAAGTCTAGTACTGGAGCGTTACTATAATCAGTCTCTAACGACACATCAGAACCGTTAATGAAGTGATAGTACTCGTCGACCAGTTCATTCAATAAAGCGGCTACTGAAACTTCCTTTTGTGGTGGAGGGGTGTTGTGTTTACGAGAAAGCCAAAGCATCGTCTCAACGACTTGTTGCATATTTTGACTTGCTCGGTCTATGCGCACAATCGCGTTTTTTGATGCTTCTGGTAGCGCTATTCTTTCCAATATCTCCATATTAGCTCTGATGATGGCCAGAGGGGTGCGAAGTTCGTGACTGGTATGGGATAAAAAGTCCTTTTCCCGAGCGAGCAGGCGGGCATTTTTCGATAGTGCTCGTTGTAAATATGAAGCGACGCGATTGTATTCCTGAAAAGTAAAATCGGGAGTGGGGTTTGATTCTAAGTTCTCTGATACCAGTTCAGACCAATGAACCAGTTGCTCTGTTCTTTTTCCTATTCGATAGCTATAAAACCAGAGTGCCAACAGCACTATAGAGATATAACCACCGACGATTAGCAAGATAAAATTGAATCGGCTATCAAACCATATATCGATTGTGTCATTGATTAGGTGATAGTCATATTTCGCGATGACGTATACCGTTTTTTCGTCGTCGCGAAGAAACCTAAATATCCCTAAAGTGATTTCCTTCTCTGGGTCATCGGAAAAAGTTTCATCCACTGAAACCACAGTGAATTGATTGTTGGAAAGTTGAACATTTTCCAAAATATTCGTTCCTTCCACACGAATAACGGGGAGGTCGTCTAGGTAGAATCGAATCACATAAGAACTTGGCAACTCGATATTAGGGTCTAACTGGTAAGCTTCTGAGTAGGCCCGCCACTCCGTTAACATTCTCATCTTCACGGAATCTTCAATGCCGTACTCAAAGTAGCGAACTAGCAGCTCGAAAAGCATGAAGGCAGTGATAATCGCGATTCCAAGAAAAAACGAGGTGAGATGGTTTTTTAATGGAAAGCTCTTATTAAGCATTGCTGGTAACCTGAATTCTTACACCTTGGCCCACAACGGTTTCGATGAGTTTAATATTATGATTCTTATCAACTTTCTGTC
Organism: Vibrio mediterranei; assembly: GCF_013364395.1. NCBI lineage: Bacteria > Pseudomonadati > Pseudomonadota > Gammaproteobacteria > Vibrionales > Vibrionaceae > Vibrio > Vibrio mediterranei. The sequence continues at coordinate 677,455 of NZ_JABXGK010000008.1, forward strand.
GAAGTTGATAAAGCTGAACCTTTAGGTTGTTGGTTTCAGGTATTTCATTAGGCCATAGCGTCTGTTCGATTTCTTCTCTCGAGACCAACTGAGGAGATTTACGCATTAGTAGCTCCAACAACCTAAGATTAAGTCGAGTGAGTTCAATAGGTTGATTTGAACGCGTTACTCGTTTTTGTTTAAGATCATAGGTCAGATCTCCAGCAACGAGTTTAGTTATTTGACCACTTCGTCTTCTCGATAGAGATTTTATCCGTAAAGCCAGTTCTTTCATCGTAAATGGCTTTACAAGGTAATCGTCGGTACCTGAGTTGAACCCAGCCTCTTTGTCTTCAATGGTATCTTTGGCCGTCAACATGAGAATAGGTGTGTCAATACCTGCTTTTCGAAGGTTTTGGCAAACCGTAAAGCCGTTTACCTTGGGTAGCATTAAATCAAGAAGGATGACGTCGTAGTAATTCTCGCTGGCTAAATTGTAACCACTCTGTCCATCATAGGCGTGATCGCATTTTATGTTTTCGTATTCCAAGTAATCTGCAACCGAGGCTGCTAAGTCTCGGTCATCTTCAATGAGCAATACATGGATAGATAAATCGGAATTCATGTGTTCAATAGTCCTTTATCTTGCCGCATTGATGATTTGAATCGAAAAGCAGCTACTGGGTGTTAGGTACACCGTTTTGAGGAAATATCCTTAAATTGATAGAGATTATACCCAGATATACTTGATAAAACATTAGTTAAGGCTATGGCTTTGGTGTGTGGTATCTATTCTGTTGATGTCCCATTTGGAGAGCAGGGCCACGTCGAACAGTCGTTTTATTAAGGAGGATCTTGAACGGTGAGGGCAAAGGGGAATGTGAGTAAAGAGCTAAAAAAGGCTTACCGTAACCCGGTTACGATAAGCCTATAGTTATCTATTGTGCAGACTTGTCGCTAGCTACTTGAGGTTGTTCAACCTCAGTCAGTAAGCCTTTAATCAAACTCACACAACCTAAAATTAGAATCAGTGTAAATGGCAGCGCTGCAATGATGGTAATCGATTGAAGTGCTTGAATCGATTGAGTACCACCGATCCACAACATGACCACGGCGATGACGGCTGAAATCACAGCCCAGACCACTTTCTGTTTGATAGGAAGCTCGAGTTTGCCACCTGCAGTCATACTGTCTACTACGATTGAACCTGAGTCCAAAGTGGTCACAAAGAAAACAATGATCAGCGCAACGGCAATCAGAGATAAGATGTTACCAATAGGGTACGCATCAAGCATATAGAACAAGCTAAGTGAAACGTCTCCGATACCCTGAGCGGCACCAAGTATACCCACATGATCAACGATCTGTTGAATCGCGACACCGCCAAAGAAAGACATCCATGCAGTGGTGACAAGAGTAGGGATAACGAGTACGCAAAATAGGAATTCGCGAATTGTTCTGCCTTTTGAAATTCGTGCAACGAACATGCCGAAGAATGGCGCATATGCAACCCACCAGGCCCAATAGAACACAGTCCAGCCATGAAGCCATGTGGTGTCTTCACGGCCAGCGCTTTGGCTTAGTGGAAGAATATTTTTCACATAACCAACTACTGCGGTCGAAACTGAATCCAATACCGTTGTGAAGTTCAAAATACCGATAAAACCAAGGAAAACGAATGCGATAATCATATTGAGATTACTCAATACCTTAACGCCGCCGTCCATTCCACGAACAACAGAAACAATAGCCAAACCCATAATGGTCAGGATAATGGCAATCTGAAGCAGAAGACTGTTTTCTAGTCCGAATACGTGACTGATTCCACTTGCAGCTTGTGAGCCGCCCAGACCAAGTGATGTTGCAAGGCCAAATAGGATTACCAGAACAGCCATTACATCGATAACGTCACCGACTCTTCCCCAAACTCTGTCACCAAGTAGGGGGTAGAATACCGAACGCATTGAGAGCGGAAGACCTTTGTTATAGACAAAGTATGCTAGCGATAATGCGGCCATCCCATAGATAGCCCAAGCGTGAAGTCCCCAGTGGAATACGGCGGCACCTAAGGCTAGTTCTCGCCCTTCTGGTGTAAACGGTTCAACACCTAGTGGTGTGCCAAACCAATTGGTATAAAAGGCGGTCGGCTCTGCTACGCCCCAAAAAATCAAACCAATACCCATACCTGCTGCAAATAACATGGCGATCCAGGAAATGGTTGAATAATCTGTTGTGGCATTGTCGCCACCTAAACGAATTTTACCGAGCGGAGATAAAGCAATCAGCAAGGCAAAAATCAGAAGAATGTTTGCGCCCCACATAAAGACAAAATCAAACTTTGATAGTGCAGCGGATTTAACGGCATCGATGGCTGCTTTTGCGTCTTCTGGGGAAAGTACTAAGAGAGTGACGATGAAGAGGATGGATAAGCCCGCGGAAGCGGTAAACACTGTATTGTGGACATCCATGCCCCATTTAGTGATGTTGTCTTGACCGACTTGATAATCTGTAGAATCTATACTGTATTTTTGAGATTTAAAACCCATAATTATGAGGTTTACATATTCGTGTGAACGAATATAAAGACCAACTCCATGTTTAATTAATAACTGATTAGAATTCGAAATTCTTCCAATTAACATTATGTTAATCAGTAGTTTATGATGAAAGTGTCCGTTTTACATCTAATCCTGAAGGACGGATTTTAACACAAATAGGACACCTTTTGGGCGCTATATTGAAAGAAGTCATAACAAAGGGTATTTCTCTTATAGATACTTCTCTGTTTAGTGCCAAATGGTCGATACGGATTTCACAGCACTATCTGCTTTAGCGTTTCGGTTGACAATTAATCGTCAAACAAAAGGTTAATAGCAACGCCTAACAGCACTAATCCGAAAATTGGACCAAGTACGCCAAGCGGTGCTCGTTCAATATACGGTAGGTTTTCTGCAATCATCAGCCCCCATTCGGGTGAGGGTGGCTTAGCGCCAAGACCGATAAAACTCAGCGACGTTAAGCTTAGCGTAATCACTGGCATTCTTAGTAGAGCATGTCTCAATAATGGCGGAAGCACATAAGGAAGGAGATAATACCTAAGTATCTTGAATTTGCTCGTTCCCCATATCGGCGCAAGATGCGTGTAGGGCTGCGCTTTAGCCTCAACGATAAGACTTGAGCAGTGAGCCGCAAGAGGGGCCCAAGACACCAAAACAATGGCAATCATGGCACTGTTTGGATTCATCCCCGTCATTCCAGCAACCAATAAGCCAGCGATAATATAAGGAATACCCTTGGTTATTTCGATTAAACCTTGGCTGTATCGAGTGTTGAACCCAAGAACCATACCCACAACCAAACTTAGCATTGTCGCGACAAACCCTGCCCAAAACGTCGATAACATACCAGACCCAATTCGGGCTAGAAGGTCACGTCCAATGCCGTCGCCACCTAAGGGTGCCTGCAAGCTCGGAGCAGCAAGTCTGATGAACTGACTGCTAAACGGGTCGCGAAACAGTGACCAGATAACAACAGCCAGCAACACTGACAAGATTAAACCTGCCGTCAATCGTTTGTTATTACTCGAGGTAAACGCAAAAGATGAATGACTACTGATAAGCTTACCGTTTCTGAGACTGTGGCCTAACAACAACTGTTGAACAAGCAAGCTCAAGCTACTGATGAAAATCGAAATAAATAGAAGTACTAACAAACCACCTTGGAGCACTGGTAGATCTTGTGCTTTCGCTGCACCTAAAATTAGTCGTCCTATTCCTGGGATGGAAAAAATCTGCTCGACAGCAACCGCTCCACCGGTCAGGCCGATCATTATCATCGCGACTTGCGGGATCAAACTGCTAATTGCACGTTTTAATGCGAAGCGCATGATCTGGAAGGAACTGATGTTCGCACTAAGCCAAGTGATCACCCATGGTTCATTGAGGACGCGCTGCAAACTGTCCCTTAACAGGCGACTCAAAAGACCGCTAGCGGGAATCGCAAGTGCCAGACTAGGCAGCCAAATATGGTGCCAGCTTTGCCACCCGTAGGGGGGGAACCAACCCAACCAAATAGATAGAATAAGGATGAGAACGGACGCTACTACGTATTCAGGTAACGAGATGAGCACCGTACTCAGGCTATTATGGGTTTGCTTTAGCTTTCTTTGTTTCCAGCTAAACAAGGTATGAACTAAGCTAAACCCACACAGTACAGAAGTTAAACCTAGTGCCATCGACATCAGTAACAGAGAGGTCGACATTGTCTGTTGAATACCATCTATGACCGGTGAACCATCGATCCATGAGTAGCCTAGATCACCATGCAGAGCGTCACTAAGCCAGTCTGTTAATCGTTCCATTGCACTACGGTCAAGCTGTAAATCGGCTCTTACCGCGGCAAGTGCTTCCGGCGTTAACATGTGTTGTTGTCCAGCGCGGGCACGCAAAATCGATTGGCTAGGGTCAATGCCAGCAATATCTGGCATCAAACCGACTAAAATGACGACGACGATCAATGAGATAAGTCTTGATAACCAAGGTGTTAGCACATCGAATATTCGTCGAGAAGTATCAACAGACAACATTAAGTTAGTTCACCTTAGTGTTTGCATTGATAAGGCGACGTTCGCTTGGGTCGCGAACAGCATCAGAGACACGAAGGCTTTCACCCTGAATGACACGTTCGTGTAGCAGTGGAATGGCAGCGAAATCGTTCAAAATGATCTGTTCTGCAGCAATGATGGCTTGTTGACGTTTTGGTCCTAAAGGCTGTAGATCGGCGTAAGTCAGAGCGTTGTCGACTTCCTCAGAACAGAATTGACCTAAGTTGAACGATCCCTTACAGCCAAAATCACTCATCATATATGCGATAGGATCGCCTGAATCCAAAACTGTCGCTCGAGAAAGAATAAAGGCATCAAAATTACCCGCTAATGCATCGTTTTCAATTTGAGCGTACTCACGGATATCAAGTTCTACTTGGAAGCCTGCGCTTTCAAGCTGCTGTTTGAGCAAAGCGGCGACTTCAGGAAGTTCAGCACGGTCAGTGAAAGTACCTATGACGATTTTCTCACCATTTGCTTTTGTTTTAGCTTCAATCGGTGATGCTTCGGGACGAAGTGGTGCAGCCCAAGCAAGTGCCGGACCTAACAAACCCTTCGCAATATCGGCATGGTTTTCATACACAGTTTTAATGATTTGCTCTCTATCTACCGCGGCGGCGGCAACTTGGCGCAACTCTAATTGACTAAAAACATCTGACTTATTGTTTAAGTAGAGCGTGTTGGTTCGCGGCATAGCCACTTCGTGTAAAAGGTTGCTATCAATCGTTGCTATTTGAGATACAGGCACAGCTTCGACAACATCGGCGGAACCTGTGCGTAGTGCTGCTGCACGCGCGAAACCATTTGGAACATACTCAGCGATGACCGTGTCTATGTGTGCTTTCTCACCCCAGTAATCATCGAATCGTTTTAGCGTGGCACTGGTTGTGCCGTTAATTTCGATTAATTCAAATGGACCAGTGCCTGCACCAGTGGGTACGACTCGACCATTCTCTTTATATGCACTTGCCGCCAAAATGGCGAGTTGAGGACTTGATAAGCGGCTAGGTAGTAAAGGGTCATTAAATGTTGTCTTGATTTCTACGTGCGATGAATCAAGGGCTCTCACAGTGAGGTCAACACCATCAAGTATACGAGGCTTAGGTGCAGCACTCAAAGCCTGTTGCAGTGAGTTAACCACTGATTCTGCGGTTAGCATGGAACCATCGTGGAATTTCACACCCTGGCGAATAGTGAAGTGCCATGTGAGTGGGTCAATCTGCTTCCAATCGGTAGCCAGCATTGGTTCAACCTCAGAAGCCGGGGAAAGATTGATTAACGTTTCCGCGGTGCTCCAACGTGACAATTTGAAAGCGTCGTCAGATAATGGTGATAGTCCAGTGCGAGGTGGCTGCATCATTGCCACACGAATCTCGGATTTGACGCTTGATTCACTGTTTTCAGTTTGTGTATCAAAACAGCCAGTTAACGGTAGAGCGAGCGCAAGCGCGCATGCCAATTTAATTGAGTGAAAACGCATGATTATGTCTCGGTGATGTTGTGTTAAGTATTCGTTTTTGAATGAATTTGGGCACGAATCAGTGCCTGTGTTGTTGGGTGAACAGGTTGTTCCATGATTTGTTTAACAAAGCCGTATTCGACGATCTCTCCTTGATCTAAGACCACTATCTCTTCACATAGCGCGATTGCTGCCTTGAGGTCGTGACTAACAAGAAGTAGTTGCAGGTCATATTTTTGCTTTAGCGAGTTGAGCAGTTCGATTATTCGTTGGCGATTTACTGGGTCTAAGCTACTGGTAGGTTCGTCTGCAACAAGTAACTTGGGTTTTACAATGAGCGCACGAGCGATGGCGATTCGCTGTGCCTGACCTGTTGAAAGCTGTTGTGGGTAGAGTGACAACAAGTCCGTGGTCAAGCCAACCTCGTTCAGTGCAATTTGTGCGAGCTGTGGGTGGTTCCCCCCAATTTTGAGGTTTTCTAGTGGTTCAATCAGGATTTGTTCGACTGTGTAATACGGATTTAAACTTGTGTGTGGCTCTTGGGGAACCATTTGTACTTCACTGCAGACCCTCAAACGTTCGCTTGCGTTGTGGAGAGGGAGTGTCCTTCCCGCGATTTGAACGTTTCCTAGTGAAGGTGTCCGTAAACCAAAGAGCAATTCAATAAGCGTAGACTTTCCGGCACCCGATGGGCCAACAATGGCAATGTTTTGATTCTCGATCTGGAGGGAAACATTACTGAGTGCTTTAAATGGTTTTCCACCCAACCATCTAGGAGTAGAGTAGTGGTGCACACTGACATTGCTAAAGCTCACTAAAGTTGAACTTACCTTACTACAACTCATGATAGTCTCTTCGATAATGGCAGTCATTGAAGGAGTCCTTTCAGTGAACGACAAAAATGATGAGAACTGGATTCAAGAGCGACTCGCGGTTCACCATAAGCAGCGACTTTTCCTTCGTCAATAACCAGTAATTTGTCGCAAGCTAACGCACTATTTAGGTCGTGTGTAATCAAAATACCAGCCATATTGGACTGCTTTACGCTTTGGCGAATGAGAGTCAATATTTCCTGTTCAGTGACAGGATCGAGAGCACTTGTCGGTTCGTCTGCAATTAATACTTGAGCTTGGCTTAATAAACCAATAGCAATGCAAATGCGTTGTCTCTGCCCACCAGAGAGTTGGCTAGGATAATTGGTTAATACTTTGGCCGGATCGGGAAACCCAAGACGAGCAAGTAGATTAACTATGGTGTTCCGATGTCTAGCGCTTGGCTTTGTTTGGTCTCCGGTGAGAGCGAGACAAAGCTGCTTCTCTACAGAAACTAAAGGATTAAGCGCTTGAAGGGCATCCTGAAAAATGAAGGCTGGCCGTTGTTGTGCAGAACGATTAAGCAATGGAATCTTACAGACTTCACTGCCCGCAATTGTTATCGTACCCGATACGGATATGGTGTCTGGAGTAAAGCCCGCAATGGCTTTAGATAGCATGGACTTACCAATACCTGAAGGACCCATTACGGCCAGCATTTCCCCCGCAGATACGTCAAACTGAATGCCTTGAAATAGGATTCGATCTTTACTGCTTATGGATAGTTGATTTATGGCGAGGAGAGGAGGTGTCACGAAAAAACTCTTTAATAATACGTTATAACATAACAATGTTATCATCACGAGTTAGGTAAGAGAAGAGCAATGCACAGATTACGGTGTAGATTTTCTAGCTGGTGTATCACCAGATTAAATCAAAAAAGCACTCAAAAGAGTGCTTCTTGAATAGTATGGTTTTGTGGTTGGGGCTAAGAAATGGTTTGATGACCACACTTTTGCTTAACTTGACCGATGAATGGATAGAGAAAGACGATTCGACCACAATAAAAAATAGTAAAAGCAAGCCATAAACCGTGGTTCCCCCATAGTGGAACAGCCAATAACTGCGCCAATAAAAACACCATCAGTGTTGCAATACTGGAGTCTCTGACCGGTCGGGTTGTTCCGGTTCCGGTAAAGATCCCGTAGACCGTTAAGCCGTACCCGGCAACCAAGGGGAATACAATTAGCCAAGCTGCCACTTGGTGATACAAGCTGACGAGTTCTGTTTGTGTCGTGAACAGTAAAACTAAATGCGATTGGAACATCAGCACCAACAGAGTGAGAATTACGATGAAGCCCGATGTCCACTGGAAATTGAGTGTTAGCACTCGATCTAGCATCTTTGGATTGTTTTGTCCGACGGCTTTACCTGCGAAAACACTAGAGGCATTGGCGATACCGTCAAACATGTAGCTGACGATAAAAGTAATTTGCATAAGAATGGCGTTAACCGCAAGTACGTCAGTCCCTAGTTGAGAGCCAACTCTTGCCATCATGTTGAAGAAAACTAAAATGCAGACCGTTCTCAACATCAAATCAGTGTTCGATGAGACGATAGTTGAGAAGTCGTGCCTACTCATTTTGGCGGAGGAAATAAGGCGAGTTAGAGACATTCCTTGTGTATTGAATACTAATGTCATTCCAATCGCAAATGTCGTGATCTGTGCAATCAAGCTTGCATAAGCCACACCCGCTACACCAAGGTCAAAGTACAGTACAAACAGGGCATCAAGGACAATATTCAAGACATTGCCAAAGACCTGGGTGTATAAAATTTCTTTCGCTTTCGCTTGCCCCATCAACCAACCAATAATGGTGTAGTTGAGAAGCACAAATGGAGCACCGAAGATCAAAATACCAAAATAGATATGGGCTTGTTCAGCTACGGCATTTTCGGGCTCTATTATCCAGAGTGCTCCTTGCCAAATGACGGACTGTAGTAGGATAAAGCTTGCACCGACAACAGCAGCAAGAACAAATGGGCGCATCAAACTATTTGTCATCAATGCGTCATCACCTTTACCTAACGCCATTGCACTTTGGCCCGTTGTACTAACTCGGAAAAAACCGAACAACCAATATAGGGTGTTCATAATGACCGTCCCGATAGCAACGCCACCAATCAGCTCTGTGATACCTAAGTGGCCAATCACAGCAGTATCGACGGCACCCAGCAGAGGCTGAGTGACTGTGGAGATAATAAAGGGCAGAGCAATTTTGAAGTAATCTGAATGAGAAATAGTCATAGCAAAATAGCGGTGCACCAGCAAACAAGAATGTTAGTCGCCAATGAGAATTATTTACATTGCGTGAATGGTAGCGAGATTTATTGTGAATGTCATGGATTGATTCATGTGCAGTTACCAAATGCTCAGGAAACAAGCACCTTTAGATTTCAACCTGTCTGAAGCAGACTCAGGCAGGTTTTACAGCGGGGCTATCGATTACTTAAAGCAGGGTAATACATCCTGCTCAAAATAGGGTTCTTGGTTTACCCAAAACATATAGTTAACATGAAGAAACGACTGAGCGAATGAGTGGAGGGCAGGAACAAGACTTTGTCGTTTATCCACGACGTCAGTATTGTTGGTTTGGCCAATGTAGTTACCATCTTGTATCGCGATACCAAGTGGCACGGTATAGTTATTCTCATGCATCATCGCTAGGGCGTGATTTAATTGTCCGCGTTTTCGCATCATAAGGTCAGGGGCACCAAGGCCAACGCCTATTTCTTGTCCATATTGATAAACACTCTTTAAGTAACCTTTATCTTCCCATGGTAGCCATTCACCAACCATAAAGTTGGCGTATTGCATCGTGGTGGAGGTTGGGAACGCGTGTTTCATGGCTCGCATATTATCCTTGAGTCCTTCGACATAACTCGCTTCAGTGAAGCTTGGATCTTTCTCAACGCCAATAGCGGTTTCTTGAAGGTTGATGCCTTCAACTTTTCCATCAAACTGTTTTCCTAATGCGCTGAGGAGTTTCGCGAAACGCGCTCTTACTTTGCTGTCCCACCGTTTTGCCACCCAACCCTCTGGCTCACCGTCGTCTGTGTATTGGTAAACCGCACCACCATCGTATTCATCAGACAATAGGTAGCTAGGTACACCTTTGTAGCGAGGATCAAACGTCGCGTCCTGAAGCTGAATAAAGAGCTTTTTGCCATGTGCTTTTAGATAGTCATAATCGGCTTGAATCATAGAAAAGTCGTACTGATCTTTCTCTGGTTCTAACATTGCCCAAGAGTACATGATTTGCGCACCCGAAAAGCGAGTGTTGTTTAGCAATGGGTGATTGTGTATGGCTTCTCGATCACGTGCAAAGTACACAAAATGCTGAATATTATCTTTTGGAATCGGGCATTTAGCAGAGATATGGTTTTTATATTCGTTGGCATAACGGTCGACAGGGTTGTCCCATTGTGCCTGTGCATGACCAGTGATGAGTAATGCAGCTAAAAAGCAGAGCTTTTTCATAATCTGATGAGTTCCTTGAAATGGCGAGATAGCGAACGTGAACAGCTAACGAACTTAGTGAAAAAGAGCTAAGTTTGGTAATTACTATGCCCCCAGTTTAAGGAAGCTTTAGCTATGTGACTGTATGATTAGGTAAAGATGAGTCACACCTTACTATTTACTTTCCGCCAGCTCTTTCATTTCCTGATATACGGCTTCTAGGCTCTGTTGGGCGACACGAAGAATAGGGAGGTAATTTTCGAGATCGGCAACGGTTTTACGGCTCTTTGGACAATGACAAAATAAGGCTGCCATAAAGTTGCCAAATTGGTCATAAAGGGGAAGTGCGATCGCCACCATACCATCAATGAACTCTTCATCATCCACGCTGTACCCTCTGCGTTGAATAACGCTTAGCTCCTTTTTTAGGCTCTGCTTGTCGATAATGGTGTTTTTCGCACACTGGCTCAGTTCAATTTTACTCAATACTCGACGTAATTGGGGTGGCGTCAAAGTACTTAAATAAAGCTTGCCGCTGGCGGATGCCCAAAGTGGAGTGGGAAAACCAACCGGAATGACAATTTGCAGCGGCCAATTGGTTTGAATTCGGTCGTAGTAGACCATATGCGGGCTAGGGTCATCATTCGCCAAGGCCAAACCGCAGGTTTCCTCTAGCTTACGAGAAAGGCCGTGGAGAATAGCTTGTCGTTGCAGTTTATGCTGATTGGTCCATCTTACATCCAACGCGATAGATAGCATTTGTGAGCCTGGATAGAAATGACCGCGTTCATCAGACTGGATGTAGTTTGCGTCATCGAGTTGCTGCAACAATCGGTGGCAAGTAGGCTTGGGAATCCCTGACTCGAAGATAATATCAGAAGCTGAGATAGGACTCTTTGCTTCGCCAATCCGTTCAATAACGTTGATAAGACGATCGACTGAATTTACTTTTTCCGACACCATAGATTCCTTTTAAAAGCTCACCCTAAAATAACATCCAATCTCACTGCGTTAACGCAGTCATTTGGGCAGCAAGGCTTTATATTCCCAAAGTATTTTACGAGTTTCAACTGGTTAAAGAGACATTGACTTGATTTGAGTGGGGCAAAACGTCGGTATTGACCCGATACTCTTCTCGTCCTTGAGTTGGCGCATCGAGAATAAAGAGTTCTCCTGAACTGGGGTATAACACCGACTCTTGAGTGGTGAGCTCATAATCTGCTGTTGTGACGAATAAGGTATTGAAATCTTCGCCGCCAAAAGTACAGCGCGTAGCGTGCTTAACTGCAAGATTGATTTCACCAAGTTGTGTGGCATGACCTATTTTGTTCTGTGATGGAGTGTAATAGGAAATGATGCCGCAGTCCCAGTGACAGATATACAGGTTTCCGTGGCGATCAACGGACAGCCCATCAGGATAGCCCTTGCACTCATCGAGTTCAACAAACACCGCCTTTTCAATTATTTGGGTCATCGAATCATCGAGTTGATATTCATATACTTTTCTTTGGAACATATTTGAACAGTAGGCGCGTTTGAGTGCTGGGTTAAACGCTATGCCGTTGGCGACGCTGAATCCAGAATCCATTTCAAGCGCGGTGTTCGCCGTTAGTCGGTAAAGCTTGCCATCAGGAGCTTCAAGTTGCTTGTGGTTCATCGAACCAAACCATAAATGACCATTCGGCGCCGTAACCGCATCATTTAAATGAAGCTTAGTTGAACCAAAGCAAGGATCAGCGATAGGAGTAAAATCGTCAAAACTCGAAGTACAATAAAACAGTCCCTGTTTGCTAGCACATATCCAGCCATTGCCCTCACATCGTGCAATCGCCGTGATATCAAAAGGTACGTGAAAGACTTGGGTACTCTGGCTGTGAATCGAATACTCAAAAATCTCACTACCTGTAGCTTCGACCCAGACGAGACTATTGGTGTCGGGTTTCCAAATAGGCGACTCGCCAATGGTTGTTCTAATTCCTTTTACTGAATGCATTTTAACTATCCATATTGATACATTTTGTATCAATATAGTTTAATTTATGGTTCAAAGAACGATTTCTTTCAGGAATATGTGAAATGACGCAGCGGATTAACGAAAACACAATGACTTAGCTAATGAGTGGGCGCAATGCACAAGAAATATCCGTTATAATTTCGATAATTAGCTCGCTCAACAAGGTAAGCATCCGTTACCTTAACGAGTACGTATAAAGTATCCAAACCCAAATAAGGAATCTGGATGGAAAGCTCGACAGTGCCAAGAGCGATGGTTTTACCAAGGCCGGTAGTTGTACTTAAAGATGCGGTCAAAACGTTTATTGACGGCAAAGAATCTCATCACGTATTGGACAGAGTGAACTTGTCGCTGGCGGAAGGAGAGAGCATGGCACTCACTGGCGCAAGTGGTAGTGGCAAGAGCACGCTATTGAATATTTTGGGTGGTTTCGAGCCAATGACCAGTGGGACCTTAGAGTTGGCTGGTGAATTGGCGCAAACTTGGAACGATAAGCAATGGGGCTATTTTCGTCACCACAAGCTTGGCGTAGTCTTTCAGCAATTTAACCTGCTAACGCCGTTAAATGTCCGACAGAATATTGAGTTTCCTTTAAGTTTAAACAAACGGAAGTGGAACGCTTGGTGCGACTATTTAGTCGCTAAATTGGATATTCAACCACTGCTTGAACGCCATGTTTCTGCGTTATCAGGTGGTCAGCAACAACGAGTGGCGATTGCAAGAGCGTTGGCGCATCAACCCGCATTGCTTTTGGCAGATGAACCCACCGGAAACCTTGACCAGAAAGCGGGCTTGGAAGTGATGCGACTGTTAGAAGATATTACCCGCGAAGGAAATACGTCTGTTTTGCTTGTCACTCACAGCGAAGAATGTGCAGCGTTTATGCAGCGACGTTGTCGTCTAGAAAACGGACTGCTTTATGAAACACCGTAAAGGAATCCATCTACGAGTCGCTCTGTCCATTTCTGCTGCCCACTATCGTCAAGCGCCTTTACAGGCACTCGCTATTCTTATTGGCATTATCTTGGCAGTGACGTTATTTGTGGCCGTGCAAGCGATCAATTTAAACGCCAAACGCAGTTACGCGGAATCGGCAGAATCGCTTAGCGTCAAGGCGAGTTATCTAGTCATTCCAATGCCTGGACAGCGCTATCTTGCGGAATCGGTGTACTTTTCATTGCGTCAATCTGGGTTGAGTCAATCGTTGCCAATACTTGAGGGTCGAGTGAGAGATGATACTGGGCGACGTTATTCTATCCAAGGAAGTGATATTGTAGCGGCCATCACTTCGCGCTCTCGATTACAGTCAGAGAGTGATGATGTGTCTTTATCTAATTCAGCATTGCCTCTGGCGAATTTGATGAATGGCGAACCTTTTGTCATTGTAAGCGAAACTCAGTATCAAAGGATGGGCGGCACTAAGACTGCTGTTTTGGACGACGTTGCTATCCAGTTTGTTGTAGTACCCGACGAATGGCAGTTGGGAAGTCGCTTGCTGGTGGATATCAGCCTTGCCCAACGTTTGCTGAACAAACAGGGGCAGCTTAGCTACATTGCAATATTAGATAACAAGGTGGCGGACGATACTAAGTGGCAAGCGTTGATATCAGGCGAAGCACAATGGGTTGCCAATACAAAAAGCTCAGACCTTGGTTCACTGACAGAGAGCTTTCACCTCAACCTCACTGCAATGAGTATGTTGGCATTTCTGGTTGGATTATTCATTGCCTACAACGGTGTGAAATACAGCTTACTGAAACGCAATCGGCTGTTAGTGCAAATGCAGCAAGCGGGACTCACACCTAACACGGTTTTCTTGGCGCTGATTTTAGAACTGGTGCTTTTGTTCACTGTAGGCTCCAGTCTTGGGTTTATCTTTGGTATCCAATTAAGTCATTGGTTACATCCCACGGTAGCACTCACCTTAGAGCAGCTTTACGGCGCAACGTTATTGCCGGGAACATGGCAATGGCAATGGTGGGCTCAGGCATTGCTACTTACGTTAGTAGCGGCATTGTTCGCTTGTTGGCATCATTTCAAACAGAGGGTACAACAACCCTTATCCTCCCACGGCGGATTCTATCAATCTCCTGAACAGAGTAACGAAAACCGCTTGATGACCGTTGGGCTGATACTTGTGGTGGTGGCACTCATTGGCCTTTGGTTGAGTAGTTATTTTCGCTTAACGATGTTTTGGCTGGGTGTGTTTATTGTTGCGATTCCAATGTTGCTGCCCAAGTCTCTTGGCCTGCTGGCTCGAATAGCAGAACGTAAAACCTCTACTGGGTTGGTCCAGTACCTGTTTGCGGAGTTGCGGGAACTGATTGCACCTTTGTCTTTGGCTATGATGGCGCTGTTGTTGGCTATTACCGCTAACATAGGAATGAACACCTTGGTGGGCAGTTTCGAGTCGACATTGAAACATTGGCTAGAGCAGCGCCTGCATGCGGATATTTATGTCAGTCCTGCACAAAGTGACATGACTAAAGTCGAGCAGACGTTAGCTCATTTCGACGGCGTGGAAGAGGTCTATAAGCAATATTATGTGCAATCTAACGTCAGTGGACTGCCCACACGATTAGGTACCAAAGATCGTATAACCTTAGAACAAACCATGGTGTTTCAATCACAAGTCAATGATTTTTGGTCCCGTTTCTATGCTGGGGATGTCGTGGCTATCAGTGAGCCGATGGCAGTGAAACTGGGGTTAGTACTGGGAAGTGAGCTGCCAGGAGACTTTATGTCTGGCATGACACTGACAGTCGGTGCCATTTTTTATGATTATGGTTCGCCCGATGGCGAAGTGCTTATCTCGCCTGAGTTATGGCAATCACAAGGGTTCTCGATGGTGCCAAGCAGTTTAGGTGTGAAGGTGAGCGGTAACCGCGAAGCTATGCAGCAAGCGTTAAAAACCAAACTGAATTTACACTCCAGTCAATTGTTTGATCAGGCAGAAATTAAGGCGATTGCGCTCAATATATTTGCTCAAACCTTTGCTATTACCAGCGCTCTCAATGGAGTGACGTTACTCGTCGCTGTTATCGGCTTATTTACTTCCTGTTTTATGCTACTGGAAGCTCGCAAAGCAGCTATCGCTCGGCTTTATGCACTGGGCGTCAACAAATCGCAATTGTTTGTTATGGTGGTAGGACAAATGGTCACTTTAGTGCTGTTCACATTATTGGTTGCCTTGCCATTGGGCGCATTAGTCGGTTATGTGCTGACTGATATTGTGACATTGAGAGCATTTGGTTGGAGTTTGAACTTTGTTTGGAGTTGGATGGATGTGGTTCGCCTTGCGACCATAACCGTCGCCGTGACCATCGTCGCGACCGTTATTCCTTTGTGGCGTTTGGTGACTCGTCCTGTGGTCGCAAGTTTGCAAAGCGAGGTACTGTAATGTTCAAACAGATGATGGCGGCATTATCGGCTCTAATCCTTATTGGCTGCGGTGAACCTGACGCTCCAAGTTTTGGCCAAATGTTAGGCTCCGATGATGGTCAATTTGAAGAGGTCAAAGGTGGTCGTGACCTTTCTTTTCCAGAAGATCATCAAGCCCACAACGACTTTCGTCAAGAGTGGTGGTATCTCACGGCAAACTTACAGGATGCCGAAGGCCGAGAATATGGTATTCAATGGACACAGTTTCGCTTGGCGGTGAGTTCTGAGGCACCAGCGAATGAAAATGGATGGCAAAGCCAGCAGATCTTTATGGCGCACAGTGCGATTACAACCCCTGATATTCATCTTGCAGATGAGAAGTGGTCTCGCCAGCACCCAGAAATAGCGGACGTATCAAGCGAACCGTTTCAAGTCTTTACTGATGATTGGCAATGGACTTCCACAACCAACGATCTTTTCCCTGCCACTCTTGATGTCGCATCAAACCAGTTCGGCTATCAATTGTCATTGACTCGAACCGCTCCCTATCAAAAACAAGGTGATGAGGGTTATAGCGAGAAAAGCGCTGACGGAAAGGTTGCATCGTATTATTACAGCCAGCCCTTTATCGACGTTCACGGTACTGTATCGATTAATGGTGAAAGCCATCAGGTATCTGGACAAGGCTGGATAGACCGAGAGTGGAGCTCTCAATTTTTGCTCGATTCTCAACAAGGATGGGATTGGTTCGCAATACGGTTAGACGAAGCAACGAGTTTGGTGGTCTTTCAATTGCGTGATGCTGCGACCGGACAAGCGAGCTATTCCTATGGGCGATTAATGTATAAAGATGGTCGAGGCATTACTTTGACTCAAAACGATCTAGAACTGTCAGCCGTTCAACAAACGATAATTGAAGGCCAATCATACCCAACGCAGTGGATACTAAAAGTCGTGTCTCAGGGCATTAACGTAAAGCTTTCAGCACTTAATTCTAACGCCAAAATGCCACTATCCATCCCATATTGGGAAGGTCCAATTATCGTTGAAGGATCTCATCAGGGTAGAGGATATATGGAGCTCACTGGTTATTAATCAAAGCGTTAGAATATCTATAGCCTGCGGAATGGGCGGCTTAATGCTTGCACTTCGAAAGTGGCGACTTGTATCGAATCACTCCAAAAATCTAGAGACCACCCGGCTTTTTGTTTTAGGTGTCCTAAGAATTGAGCCGGATTAGGGAGTTGTTCCCAAACTTGGGGTAAGAATAACGCGCCTTTTTTTCCGTCCTTTAACGTCACGCCGCACTGGTGCAAGGAAAGGTGCTGTAGTAAGTCTTGTTCCGAATCAACGTGCAGGAGTTCGGGTTGTGTCAGTACGGAAACCTCAATGTTAAGCGCTTCGGCTTGATGTTTTTGAAGAGGGGTAAATCGTCTATCTTGGCAAGCCGCTGCCCAAGCTTTTCTCTCTACTTCTAGTACTAAGGGAATCTGTGCCACTGTTGTGCCAATGCAGCCTTGCAGCTGATTGTTTACGGTTAGCGTGACAAAGCAAGCCCCGGGTAAAGCCAAACTTTCTGGGTAATCTTGTACCAGTACTTTCGGTAGCGGTAGTTCATTCAAATAGCAATGAATGGTGTGTTCAACCACGTCGAGCAACATAGAAAGCTCGCTATGGGTTAGCGTACTTTTCGATGGATTAGCGGCAGATTGTGTAACTGACATAACCAACGACCCTTTGTTTATCACCATATTCAGTGTCTCCGGAATTAATCAAAGTGAGACGCTGTAACTGATATTGTTTGGTTGAAATAAGATGGATTACGGCATTAACGCCGGTTGAACCGCACGCTTCGTGTGGGGTAATCGTCGTCATGCCTGACTCAATTTTGTTGCAGGTCTGCCGGTCAAGGCGTTGGCACTCAGAATAGCGATGAAAGTGACTAAGATCAGTGCTGATCACCAATAAGGTCTTGCTGTCCCATATTGGCTCAATAAGTTTGGCAATCTCTAAGGCACTAACTTGTCCTGTTACGATGGGCAGCAGTTGAAAGTCATCCAATACCGTTTGAAGAAAGGGAAGTTGTACTTCCAAGCTATGTTCTTGAGCATGTGCTTGATCGTTAATCGATACCATGGAATTGTCGGCAAGTAACTCGACACAATCTCGGTCAATACTCACGCGGCCTAGAGGTGTTTCAAAGGCACCCACAGAAGGTAATGCACATCCGTGAAACGCGACTCGATGACTAGGACCAACTAAAATCACTCGTGAAAACTGCTGCGCGACAGATTGCAACTGATGGTACGCTAATCCTGCTGTTTCTCCTGAAAATACATAGCCTGCGTGTGGAACAATAAGTCCTCGCAGATCATTCTGAACGTTACATGTCTCTGCGTCTCTGACGTTAGGGCCAGTCAATAACTGGTTTACCTGTCTAGTGAGTTGCTCGGTATCCTTGTTATAAAAACGGCCCGCGACAGCAGGAGGTCTAATCGTCATTTTTCCACTCATATAACATCAAATGTATATACTCATTAGTATAGTTTTTGTACTGAATGAAGGTGTGAGATGGAACCAGTTAACGCCAATCACCGTACACAATTTTGGCATTTGCAGGACGATGGAAGAGTCACGTGCACGGTTTGCCCTCGTTTTTGCACCCTCAGAGAAGGCAAGCGCGGCGCATGCTTTGTTCGTCAAGCCATTGATGGTGAGATAGTGTTAACCACCTATGGGCGTTCGAGTGGTTTTTGCATTGACCCTATAGAGAAAAAGCCTCTCAACCATTTTTATCCGGGTAGTTCAGTGCTCTCTTTTGGGACTGCTGGGTGTAATTTAGGGTGCAAGTTTTGCCAGAACTGGAATATCAGTAAGTCTCGTCAAATTGACACGTTAGGTAGTCAGGCAAGTCCTGAACAAATAGCCTTAACAGCGACGAAATATCAAAGTGATAGCATCGCTTTTACCTACAACGATCCAGTGATTTTTCTTGAATATGCTGTCGATACGGCGCTTGCATGTAAGGAGGCAGGAGTAAATACCGTTGCAGTTTCGGCAGGCTACATGTGTGACAAGCCACGAGAAAGCTTCTACTCAGTGATGGACGCCGCCAACATTGATCTCAAAGCTTTTACTGAGCGTTTCTATCATAAAGTGTGCAGCGGGCAACTTGCTCCGGTACTAGATACGTTGAAGTATCTTAAACATGAAACCGATGTTTGGCTTGAAATTACCACTCTGCTTATCCCCGACGAAAACGACAGCTCGGCTGAAATCGATGCCATGACCCAGTGGGTCATGGACAATTTGGGACCTGAAGTGCCACTTCATTTCACCGCATTTCATCCAGACTTCAAAATGCTCGATAAAACGAGAACACCAGCGGACAGTTTAGTCAGAGCGCGAAACATAGCGCTTAACAACGGTCTTCACTATGTCTATGTGGGCAATGTACACGATGAAGCTTGCAGCAGTACCTATTGCCCAAGCTGTCATAATAAAGTGCTCTCACGTAACTGGCACCAACTCGGCGATTGTGCTCTAACCAGCTCTGGCGTTTGCCACCACTGTGGCCACCAAATTGCAGGACGTTTCGCGAAATGCGACAAGCCGTGGGGAAGAAAGCGGATACCAGTTCAAGTGAGATAAGATACGTTGCTATGCGGTCACGATGGACAGTCCTCGCTTCTTGGCGATGAAGGCGAACGAAGCAATGAAGGCATAACACAGGACAGGAATGAGGTAACTAGTAGGGACATCAAACCTTGTAATTAGCGTTGCTTGCATCATAGGGATAATTCCTCCACCAATACCGCACATGATGAGAATCGCTGATGCCGCACCACTTGCGTCACCGAGTCCTGAAACCGCTCGAGAAAATATGATTGGATACATAAATGAATTGCACAGACCAATCATTATTAGAGCGACCCCGCCAAAAAGCGACGGTGATAAGATAGCAATTGAAAGTAATATCATCGCGATACACGCACCAGAGAACAACGTGTTCATCGCAGAAAGACGTTGGGCAAAAATGCTGTATCCAAAACGACCAAGCAGGGAGCCAGCCCAGTATAAGCTCATTAATGTAGCGGCAACTGGAGCACTGAATCCTCCAATGTTGGGATCAGAAAGGTAACTTATCGTGACGGTACCAATCGACACCTCGACCCCTACGTAAACAAAGATAGTTGCAGCACCAAAAATAAACTGAGGTTGGTGACGTAAGGTAGCCAGATGACTTAGAATTTTCACGCTCTCTGCGCTTCGATAATCGGTTATCGATGAGGAGTACAAAGTACAGGCAAGCAAAACAAGCAATGCGGATAAAACTAAGTAAATGTTGGATAGTCCGATGGAAATCATAGCGACTCCAAGAACAATAGGACCGATAGTTGTACCTAACGAATTGAACGTTGAAGCGATCGTTAACCTCTTAGTTTCGTTCTGGTCGTTACTGGTTCTGATGATGTATGGGTTAGCAACAACCTGCAAAGCAGCTACTCCCATAGCGGTTATAAAAACGGCACTTAACGCGAAGACAAAACTTTCAGCATAAAGACTGATACACAAACAGAGCGAGCCCAAAAATGTGAGCATAAGCGCTACCGTCAGGCTTAATTTATACCCTTTACGGGCCATTAAAGCAGAAGTAGGAATGCTTATGGCAAACGGAGCAAAATAAAAGGCCAGTTGAACAAGCATCGATTGTTCGTAGCTTAGTGAAAATGTCGATTGAAAATAGGGGACTAATATACTGTTTGCAGAAGTTAGTAGACCCCAACTGAAAAACACAGCAGATAACAAAATTAAAGATTGAGATGATTTGGAAGCCACTGAAACATAGGCCCACATTTCTGTGGACCTCCTCCGACGAATACTGATGGTTAATTGCTTATCAGCAATCAGATAAGAACAAGCTTTAGGCGTTGATTGCGTTATTCAAAATGTCGATGACTTGCTTCCGTTCATGAGCTTGCTGCAAAGAGGTACGGAAGTCTTCATGCATGAGTTTGCGTGCGATTTTAGAGAAAATCTTCATATGTGAATCCTTACCCTCTTCAGTGACAGTAAGCATGATAATAATATCAACATCGACATCCTCGCCCCAAGAGATAGGGTTGTCTAAGGTGAGAACGGAGACGCTGTTATGAGAGACACTGGAAGATTTACAATGAGGAATCGCTACTGAAAATCCTAGTGCGGTTGAAAACACGGCTTCTCTGTCCCAAATCGCTTTTTCAACCTCATTTGCACAACCTGTGCGTTCGTTAATCTCTAAGTTATCGCAAAGTAGCTTTATGGCTTCTTCTTTCGAACTAATAGATTGTTGAGTAAATACGAGCGCTTCATCGAGAGTTTCTTTACCGTCACTGCTGTTGTAAAACGCTGCGACACGCGCTTTCACTTGCTTGCTATTCGTTAAGGTAAGTACTTCATTAACTAAAGCTTCACACTCGTTTACGTTAAGTCGAGTTAAGGCACGTTTGCTTGTGGCAATTTTCGAGGCTGCCATAGAAAACTGTGTGAGCCCACAACCCAATAACAAGGGTTGCGCGATAGGGTCAGCAGCGAACTCGCCACACAGACTAACCTCTAACTTGGCCACTTTTGCCGAACCAATCAGCTGCTTTAGAAATGCGATAAAGGCTGGGTTGAAGTGGTCGTATAGGTCAGCGATGGTTTTGTTTCCTCGGTCACACGCAAAGAAGTATTGTGCTAGGTCGTTACTACCAATAGAAATGAAATCGATGAACTCAGATGCTTGGTCGAAGATGTAAGCAATGGATGGAACCTCAGCCATTGCACCAAGACGGATATTGCCTAACTCATGCCCTTCATTGGCAAGTTCGATAGCCAGTTCGTCAATGAGTTCTCTGCACCAAATGATTTCGTTAAGGTTAGAAATCATAGGCACCATGATAGACACTTCACCAAAACAACTGGCTCTAAGTAATGCACGAAGCTGAGAGCGTATAATGGCGTCATATTGAGGGTACATTCTGACAGCACGATAACCTAAGAAAGGGTTGTCTTCTGCTGGAAAACCCATATAAGCACAAGGTTTGTCACCGCCTATATCTAGAGTTCGAATAACCACCTTGTTACCTTGGTTATGTTTCACAACATTTGAATAATGTTGGAATTGCTCCTCCTCTGAAGGTGGAGTGGTACGCTCGCAGAACAGCATCTCAGTTCGATATAGCCCAATACCATCTGCACCAGACGAATAGATACCCTCAGCTTCTTCGCTTGAGACGATATTGGCGAGAACGTTAACCTTTTCTTTATCGAGTGTCGTTACTTTAAGATCCTTAAACTCTGCGGTTTGAGCCGAAAGTGCGTTGAGTTTTTTGCGCTCTAGTTGATAGAACGCATCACAAGCCACGTTACTCTCTAAAATCAATGCGCCATTAATGGCATCAACAACGAGCCGTTGGCCTTGGATAATCTGCTGAGTGAGGTTTTCTATTCCGACCAAAACAGGAATATTAAAAGAGCGTGCCAAGATTATAGTGTGAGAAGTGCTGCCTCCTTCACCCATCACAATACCTTGAATTAGTGCTTTTGGAAGAGCAAGAAGCTGACTTGGGGTGAGTAGCGTGTCTGAGACCAAAATAGTTGGTGCTGTGATCGTCGGCATTTGACTCAGATCTTCATCGCGAACGATATTAGCAAGTTGAAGAGCGATATCTTTGATATCGAGCGCTCGTTCTTTCAAATAGTCACTAGCGCTATTTTCTAGTGGCGCACATAACTTGTCGCATGCATTTGCGATCGCATCAAGAGTGTTTAACGCATTATTTTGCATCATTAGAGCACGACCTAGCTCTTCATCTTGGGCAATTTTCAAATGTGCTTCGAGTATCTCTTTATATTCGCCTTCAGAGCTAGCTTGCTTCTTCAAAAGGTTTAGTTGTAACGCTTTCAAAGCACTCTGTAATTCACTCTCGATACAAGATGACGTCTGGCTTGGTAATGCAGCGGCCATTTTTCTAAGGTCAGTTTGTTGCCAGAGAGTAGCACTAGCCTCACCCAAACCGACTGAAGCAACGGTACCTCGTACATAACGAGGTGCTGCACGCATTAAACCCACAGGAAGTGGTTGTTCGCTTAATTGGACATTCTGTGTGTCTATCGCATTGTCGATATGGCTGAGTTCAGTATCAACAAATGCTTGAAAAAAGATAAGTGCCTCGTTGGCGTCTGAGCCAGTAAAAATAAACTGGCAATGATCGCCTTCCAAGATATCGGCACTAATCATAGACAAGACACTTTTCGCATTAGCAGTTTTATCTTTTGAGCTGTTGACTAAGAGAATGTCACAGTTGAATCGAATTGCTCGTAGCTCAATTTCTTTGGCAGGTCGCGCATGTAAACCATTTGGTAGTGGGCAGATAAAATTAAGATTAGTCATTGTCGTTTCTCATAGTGCTTTTGGTTGCAAGGCTTATTGTTACTGGTCGGCATGGTGGTATGTCTGCCGTTTGTTCTACTGGGCTATGTTCGTCTAGTTGAACATTTTGGTGTGAGTAAAGAGTTTTAATATCGCCAAATTTGCACGAAGATAAAGTAGGGTTGAAAGCACGTAAAATAATCTGTTCGGAGTGCTCAGATTTCTTTAATGTGCTGAAGTGCAGAGAATTGTTCCATTCGACTAGGCTTTGTGATTCTGGGACGACAAGCGTTGTAGGGTTGAGTCTGAATCTTGCCCAGTCAGTGCCGACATGGCTGATGACGGGTGTATTGATACACTCAACGGTTTGCCAGTACTCAGTTTCCTTTTCACTACAGAAAGGAACCAGAGAAAGAGAGAACTGATGACGGCCTTGAATTTGAGAGTCAGGAGCAGGAAGGACCATACCAGAGGCACGACCTGGTCGATAAGTGAGATTTGCTTGTCCAAGCCAACCAACGCTACGTAGTAGAGTAATAGCAATAGAGTTAGGTGTGTCTTGATGAAACTCGTACTCGCGTAAGCCTTTCGTGACAACACCTAACCCTCGCGACGCATTACGATGTAGCACCATTGATTGCATCGGATAGTTAGCAACAGGTGCTTCAGTCCACGATTCTTGTTGCCAGATATCAAGCTCACCCGGTACGTTCTCTCGAGTGACCAAGCCAAATGGTTGGTCTGCCACATGTTGTGAGCACTCTATGCCAGTAGGGAAGTTGATTTGTAAGCGGTGGTCCAAAACGCAGTTATCTAAGTCAACGTCTACATCAATGGCAGGACGGTCATTACGTAGAGTGATTTTGAGAGAAATAGGAAGTCGAGTTGAAGCGACGTGTTGCTTTCTTTCATCAAGGTTTTTAGGAAGCACCATGGAGAAACTTAATGTCATGGTTGACGTTAATACGCCTGTTTCTACAAACACGGTGTGTTCGGCGCTCTTACTGCTAATTATCCAATCATTGAGGAGTGGAGAAAAATTGTAGTTGTCACCTTCGTCAGAACCATCACAGATTTCGAACAGGTTCGGGTATCGAGCGCCATTCCTATGGTCGACAAGATGCAGTGTACCGTTAGTTTGGTATTCAAGCGTGAACCATTGGTTACTGATTACTGATTCTTTGCGGCGGATTGTGTCAGAGTTAGTTGCACTTAGCTTATCTTCTTGAAGGTAAATCGTTGTATAACCACATGCAGGGATATCTTTAACACTCACCATCATGGAGATCTTTCTATACCAAGTTGTTGTTGTGTTATTCGAGAGTTCCTGAATGATCGTCGACATATCTTGTTGTGATTCGTCAATGATTTGATATTGCAGTTCGTTACCTTGCTGATCGACGATGTTAAATTGGTCAGACGGGGTGTAGATGGTAACTTCAACTAAACTGTCACGTTTTTTCGGAATACTATTGAAGACTACGATTTTCGTGCCATCGACAGAGGCTTGAATACCTTGCGTTAACTTTCTGAAGTTGAGTTCTAACAATTGCTCAGCGGTTTCGATGCCTGACAAAAGACGATTAAGAACCATTGCATTTACACGGTCTGAGTTGCAACCACCGATACTATCGTGTGCATGACTTTTCATGGCTTCACGCCAGATCTGATTAACGGCATTTTGTGGGTAAGGCAGTCCATTTGTGTAGTTTAATGCCAGCAAAGGCTCCAAATAACGACTGACTAGGGTTTCTAACTTTTCGTTCGCGAGCTTAATATCCATTCGTGTCGAGAAAATGCCACGATGAATTCTCATATACTTAGGATCGAGCATTTCACCTTTGAAGCAATTTAGAGTGGGAGCCGATGTAGCAAGTGCATCGAAATAGTCATCGAAAGAACTGTTCACAAAGTGAAATTCATCTTGGGTTTGGTTGGCATGATCAAGAAGGCTAACTACCTGAAACTCAAAAGGTGATTGGTCATTGCCATTCGGAAGCATGACGTGCTCACTCGCTGCAAACTGGCATTGCTTTCGTGCATTGGAAGTAATAGCTTCGGTAAAACTCATAGGGTCAGTAGGTAACCATTTTGAACACCCATAACCCCATGGAAAGACTGCTGTTGTTATCTTACTCCCGTCTTGGCTCTGCCATTGAAATTCTGTATTGGCGACGAGTCGTTCAGACCAACCACGCCATAAAACTGCTCTATCAATATTGAATTGATTTAACAGCATTGGTAGTTGTTCTGTTTGCCCAAAGGAATCAGGAACATAGCCGATTTTCATCGCTTGACCATATTTCTCACAGTCGCTCATCCCAAGCAGTAGGTTACGAGTAATTGACTCAGCACTGACGGTGAGAAAGTCCGTTTGAGTATACCAAGGGCCAATCAATATTCTCTGGTTTTTGATAAGATTTTCTAATCGTTGCTTGTGTTCTGGTGCAACTTGTAAATAGTCGTCTAATACAACGGTTTGAGCATCTAATACAAAAGGTCCGATATTATTATTTTGTTCCAAATTAGACATTAAATCGTCCATGAAATAATAAAGTAATGCTTTTGAATCGTTCTCAGTAAAATACCATTCGCGATCCCAGTGGGTATGCTGAATTAAGTGAATAGTTTTCATAAGGCGTGATTAACCCCAGAGCATGGGCTCTAATAGTTTTATAATGAAGGTATATGTCAGGGCTAGGTGACTAGCCCTGAACTAAGAAGAATTTGTTTAACGGGAAACGGTAAACTTAGGTGCGTTTTCCGTTTTGTCCTGCTTTGTCGTTTGTTCTCCGTTGAAAACTAACAGGGAACCTACAGCAATGATGGCAGAGCCCGTTGCAATTGCTAAGACGTAAACAAACCAGCTTTCAACAGCAAGCCAGCCGTAGAATCCTGAGATTGGCGCTTTGTTTACAGCACCTAACCCTACAGCCATAGCGGCACCAACCGCGGAGCCCAAAACGTTTACTGCAATGATCTTTGGATTAGCCAGTGCAAAGGGAATAGCGCCCTCTGACACACCGATTAGCCCCATCAGTGTTGAGGCTTTGCCTGCTTCTTGAAGTGATGCGGGAAAGCGAGATTTCCAGATTAACGTCGCAACACCAATGCCAATTGGCGGAATAATAATAGCGACTTGGGCTGCTGTATTTGGATCATAAATGCCAGACGCTAATAGAGCCATAGCAGTAGTTACTGCCGCTTTATTGATCGGACCGCCAAGGTCAAAGCCAACCATGCCACCGACTACCGCCGCAAGAACGATTTTGTTGCCGTCAGACATAGAGAGTAGCCATGTTTCTAGACCTCTATTCAATGCCGCCATTGGGTCGCCGATTACGTAAGACATTAGTGCGCAAACGAGCAGAGTACCGCCAACAGGAATAATAAAGATTGGTCCGGCGGAGGCTAGTGACTTTGGTAGCTTAATTTTGGTTGCTAGATACTTGACGATATAACCTGCGAGAAGGCCTGCTGCAAGCGCCCCCAGGAAACCAGTACCGATTTTACCGGCAAGCAATCCACCAATCATGCCTGGGGCTATCGCCGGCTTGTTAGCGATAGCAAACGCGATGTATCCCGCAACAACAGGTAACATTAGCGATAATGCCATACCACCGAAGCCGTCAAAATCGTGGAACAGTCTGACTAGTTGATGTACCGACTCGGCGTGACTGCCATCCCAAATGTTATCGACACCATAAAACGAGGCACCGATACGAGCAATTCCCATCAGTACCGCGCCGGCAATGATGAAAGGGAGCATATATGACACACCGGTCATGATGGCATTCTTAATTTCAGTACCTACTGATTTTTGTCCTGCATTGAACTGGCTCATAATTACACCTCCGCTGTTAACGCCTCAAACAAAGCAGAGCCGTGCTTAATTGGATCTGCTACTTTGCATTCAATTTTAGGAAGTGAAGCGAAACGCTCAACACCATTTATTGCCACATCAGCTGCGATAATAGCAGCGTCAGCTCGCGCAATATCTTCAGGAGTAATTTCGTTTTCAGCTCCCATACTACCTTGAGTCTCGACTTTTATTTCGAGTCCCAATTCCTTGGCTTTAACTTCAAGCGCTTCAGCGGCCATATAGGTATGAGCTACGCCAGTAGGGCAAGCGGCAACGCACACGATGAACATAATGTAATCCTCTTTTTATTGTAAAAAAAAACACACAACTGCGATAACGCTAGTTGTGTGTTTTTTGATGTTTCTATCAACTAATGTAAGAAAAGCGTAGGCTTTCTCAAGTACAGAGTACTGACATGCTTTTAAAATCTCTGTAAATCCTACAATGGCAATAAAGCTCAATACAAGACGTAGTAAGCGAGCGTGTTGCACCGCGTACTTGTATTCATGGTTGAATCGAGTCGTTGCCATTGGAAGAGAAATCGCTCTAAATGGAGGAATGAGTTCGGCGCTCTTAGTCCATAAATTAGAGTATTGCTCTGCAAGATTGAGCTCGTCTGTTGCGAGTTCTGATTGAGATGCGTTCGTCAGTTTATCTACGGAATCAATAGATTGTGGTATGAAAAACAAACAAAAAGAACGAAGTGCAAGCAATAACAGCTTGATGCACTCCGTAACTTTTAGTTTAAATTTCATTGTTGGTTTCATTTTATCTATCCAATTCCATATTGATGCTTATATTATATTTGAATTCCAAGTATATCCGTGATTGAGATCTCAAATACAATTTAGCTTTAAATAATTATTCCACTCTCAATTAAAAAATAAATTTTCAATGATTTATGGATTAGTTTAAGTAATGTATTTCGTTTGGGAGGATGATAGCGTTGAGCCCATTAGTCGATAAGACTTTAGTCTTGTTTCCTTGAAGAGTTGGGGTATAGCGACTAATTTTGAACATATCTAGATACTGCATAAGGAAATGCATATGGATATTGTCGTGATGCTTACCAGTGGCCAGTTTGGCGTGTTAGAGGACTGCGAAAGCCTTGAGTTAGAAGGTGAGATGGTGGAGTGTTGGGTCGAGGCTGAGGAGAGCTTCGAGTATCGGTCTGGACAAGTAGAAAGAGTGCTCTAGATGAAAAAGTGGATACTACCCGTGATTTTGGGGTTGCTGGTGGCTTATGATTGGTCTTTTTCAAGGGATGCGTTGGACAGCGAAGACTTTGTCGCCTCCTTTGATAAGCAATCCCCCGATGAAAATGACGTGAAATATCATTTGGATACTTTGACGGCTAACAAAAGCCAGTTAGATGCGGCATTAACCTACTACTATCTAGCCATTTTAGTTACTGAAAAAGATACTGAAATGAAAAAAGACCGTATTGCGTTAGCTAAACAGCTGGATGAAAAGCGACAGGACGTTATTGATAGTTATCGCTTTTCAGAAAAAAATGTCGCTACGTATGATCAGGTTCTTAAGTACGTTGCCGATAGTATTACTTCCGACGAAAAGCGATATAACCGTTGGTACCAGATTCAATTGGCGGGGCAGGGCGATGTAAACCAACGTCTTGTTAAAGTCAATGACATGCACGCTAGCTACTCTCATTGCCAACTTGGTACCTATTGTTAAGTACGAATAAGGCCGTCATTGACGGCCTTATATGGTTTTGTGTGTCAAAACATGGTTACTTGAGCTATTTCTTAACGACTAAATTGAGGACAAACAACAGCGCGATAGGAAATAGTGAGGCAATCAACATCCACGCCCAGCCTTGAGTATAGAGGACGAATCCCGCTCCTAATGAACCCGCCGCTTGAAATCCAGTGATAGAGAAATCGTTTACAGCTTGCACTTTGAATCGCTCACTAGGCTTGTATGTTTGAGGTAATAATGTTGTCCCTCCGATAAATAAGAAGTTCCAACCCACACCAAGTGCTACTAATGCCCACCAATAATGGTGTACGGAATGTCCTAGTAGAGCGATGACAATACAAGCAAGGAATATAATGCAACCTAAGGATATCAACTTGTAGAGACCGATGCGCTTAATGATCAGCGGAGTGATTAATGAGGGTAAGTACATTGCCATGACATGACTCTGAATGACCCATTTTGCGCTTTGGATATCATGTCCATGACCTGACATCGCAAGTGGTGTCGCAGTCATTAAGAAAGCCATAACTGCATAAGCGGTAAGCCCAGCACCGATAGCGAGCCAAAGTAGGGGTTGTTTAAATAGAAGTGAAAGGGTGCGCGCTTCACCTACCTCGTTATTGCTATCGTGAATCTCTAGAGGTTTCATTGCGATAGCCAGAATGAGAGCACCAACGATCTCTAGAGTCCCTAGTGCCGCATATGCCCGAGCGTAATCAGACTCAAACATTGGGATAAACTGGCCCAAATTGAGCAGTTCAGGACCAACCCATGCTGCTGCAATACCTCCGACTAAAACTAAACTTATAACACTGGCATGTTGGGAAGGGTTTGCACAACTCTCTATTGCTGCGAATCGATATTGACCGACGTAGGCTAATTGAGTGCCAAGAATAAAAGTGCTCAGTGAGAATCCCCAGAAACTGCCATTATCGATGTTCCAAGCTGCAAAGAAAGCCGCGACGCTACTTACTAGCGCAGCGATAACGAAAGCGCGTTTTCGACCGATTTTTCTTTGGATACGAGCAGCGGGAAAGATATTAAGTGATACGCCTAAAATCAAAGCAGTGACCGGAAAAGTAGCGAGGGTCGGGTCACTATGAAGACTGGTACCGACAATGCCTCCCAAAAATACGTTTAAAGCGCCTACAGAGAGGACAAAAGGTTGGACTGTGGCAAGTAACCAAGCATTCCATGGCAGAGTTCTCATGATATTTCTTACTAGTAGCACATTAGTTTAGTCTCTATGGTGCAGGAACTGGCTAGAAAAGCAATCTGTAATTTGTTTAAAAATCGGCTATTTGCTCACCTTATAAAATTCTTCAATGAAAATTGGAATATTCAATCTAAATTATCGAGGATTGATAATCATCTAAAAAATACTTTTGTTTTTCATTAGTTATTCTGAACTATTTGTTATTAAAGTAATTATTCTTATTTTATTATGTTGTTTGAAGCCTAATTGTTGTGGTTAATATAATCTCTCTATAAGTGTTTGTATTGATTTTTATATATTCAACTTTGCTTAGGAAGGGTTATTTTAAATCTGCATTTTGTGTTTGAAATATATTTTGTGGGTACTAGTTTTATAAATGCGAGCTAGGGAATAATATAAGGAATAACTATGGATGGTTTATCATATAAACAGGCATCTAAATTTCTTGATGCAGCGACGATGGGAATTAAGAAAGGCGATGTTGAAGCGTTATTAGTTAGTGATGATAGAAACGGCTGGATCGACCAACAGATTAACCTCAGTTACACAAATCATGTTTCACAAACGTTAATCCAGCAGCAACAGCGTGGTCAAACAACTCTCACTCAGGAAATGAGAGTCTGCGCTTGGTTTGATCTTGCTTTGCAAGATGAGGCTCAGTTACGTCAACGAGTTGCCTTCGCACTCAGTCAAATACTGGTTGTGGGCGACCGTGATGCGCAGTTGGCACCGTATCCATTAGAGTTGGCCAATTACTATGACATTCTGACAACCTACGCTTTTAGCGACTACAAAACGCTGCTTTACCATGTCACACGCTCACCCATCATGGGTCATTACTTGACGATGGTGGGTAACCTTCCCAAGTCTCAAACTGGAGTGAATCCAGATCAAAACTATGCACGAGAAATCATGCAGTTGTTTACGATAGGTCTAAATAAACTTAATCCAGACGGAACACTTTACTTAGATTTGGAAGGTAACCCCGAAGCTAATTATGACGATGCCGATGTAGAAGATATGGCAAGAATATTTACTGGTTGGTTTATGTCTAATAGCAGCATGAATGCTCCTATGGAAGCAAACAATTCTTACCACGATATGGAATCAAAAAAGGTGTTGGGAGAGAGCTTTCCGGCTGGCGTTGGAGCGGAACAAGAACTCGATCACGTGCTGGATGTGTTAGTCAAACACCCTAATACCGCCCCGAATATTTCTACCTTGTTGATTAAGCGATTTGTCACCTCTAACCCGACTCCTGCCTATGTGGGGCGAGTCTCATACGTGTTTAAACAAACGGATGGAGACCTAGCAGCAGTGATTAAAGCAGTATTACTTGATGACGAAGTAAATGCAGAAGGAAGTCTATTTCGCGCGAAACTTCGTGAGCCCATATTGGCCATGACCTACCTGTATCGTGCTCTGGATAGCAAACCGGGGGCAGGCGCAACTATCACACCAAACGCCATGCTATATCAAGATACTTTTGGTCAATATCCATTGGGTTCACCTTCGGTCTTTAATTTCTACGCTCCGGATTACCTACCAATGGGCGGTCTTGGCGAGCAAGGGCTAACTGCTCCTGAGCTTGAGATCATTGATTGGAACCAAACCGTAAAAATGAGCAATATTGCTTGGAAACTGGTTACCGATAATGGTTATAAAACTAGCTCAAATAGTTCTGGAGAACTCTATCCGGATGTGTCGGATTTTGTATCGGCATCTGGAGACTACTCACAGCTTATAAACTTAATTGCAAATCGATTCTTTGGAGGAGAAGTTCCTGCAGATTTAGCGCCTCGATTTGAAGGTTTATGGAATGCGAAAAGCAATAATAATAAACCTTACTCAGTATCAGCCATGCTTTATTTTGCATTTATCTCTCCCAACTTTATGGTTCAGGAGTAAAGTACTATGAAATTAACAAGACGTAATTTTATTAAAAGCACTCTTTATAGTTCTGCAGCAACTTCTATTCCATTGACGTTATCATTGCCGTCGAGCGCTTTAGCAAATGAAGGAGGTGATTATAAAGCCCTAGTTTGTTTATTTCTCTATGGTGGCAATGATTCTTTTAATATGCTTGTTCCAAAAGATGGAGCAAATTTAAATAATTATAGAGATTCCCGGCCAGATATTCAGTTATGGGATCATGAGGTGTCGAAAATTGGTCATATTATGGACGATAATCAGCAATCCTTAGCCCTCAATGCTGCTATGCCCAAAATATCCAGTTTGTTCGAGGCCAAAGTGGCGACAAGTATCGTTAATGTTGGTTCATTAATTGAACCAACAACCAAGGAAAACTATAACAGTGTCAAACGTTCTCCCAATTTGGGGGCGCATAATAAGCAGCAACTGGCATGGCAGCGAAGTTGGGAGACAAGTCAATATCATCCTTACGGTTGGGCTGGCATGATGATGGACCTACTAGCGACAGGGGCTGAATCTATTTCACCTAATCTGTCTTTTAGTGGTAACGAGCTAATGAATGGTTCAGGAGTGCAAGATCTTAGAGTGAGTTCATCGGGAATTCGTGCAATGTCCTCTTTGTCGGTAAACTCAGTAAACAATAACATTACCAAACTACTTGCAGACAACAATGCATCGGAATTTGGTAAAGCATACTTGCAGAGCTTCCAAGACATCTTAGATTTTCAAGATACATTGGGAGATTTGCTCGACCAATACCCAGAAGATCCAAACATTCCTTCCAGCTACCTTGGATCTCAGTTGAAAATGGTTAAAAGACTTATCCAATCGAGTGGCGGCCTTAATCAAGCACGTCAGGTATTTTTTGTTTCGCTAGGTGGGTTCGATAATCACAGCAACCAGCGTGGCAAGCATGATGGTTTGCTGACCACGATTGACGATGCTGTTTCCGCATTTTATGCCTCCCTTGAGGCTGATGGATTGCAAGATAGCGTAGTAACTTTCACTATGTCTGATTTCGGTAGAACCATTCAAAATAACAGTAATCGAGGTACAGATCATGGATGGGGAAGTAACCAATTAGTTATAGGTGGTAGTGTAAAAGGCGGCAAAGCTTATGGTCGCTATCCAGAGTTTGTTAAGGATGGTCCAGACGCAATAGGTAACAAGTTCATACCTACCACAGCGTCGGAACAATATGCTGCGACATTATGTCGATGGTTTGGATTATCGGAATCCGGAGTTGACTATATCTTCCCAACTTTGTCGCCAGATAAGGAAAATCACTTCCCAAGCCGTTACTTAGGTTTTTTAGGACAGGATTTAACGGAAAGCGAAAATCTAGCAATCGCCGGTGTCGCGGCTTCTGTGACTCGGGTAGATCATACACCAGAGATGGCTATTGATGGTGACCCTACGACGAAATGGACGGCGAAAGGCGAAGGGATTCATTTTGATATTACATTGTCACAGATATCTAGCCTTGATGTGCTGCGTTTTTCACAAGCTAAGGGCGATGTAAGGCAGTACTTTATGGATATATCGGTAAGTAGCGATGGCGTGCAGTTCACTAAACTCATGAGTTACCAAACGCCGGGAGATACAACTGGCTATGTGGACGTAGAGCTTGGTGGTCAACAGGCCCGTACCCTAAGAATTACTTGTAACGGCAATAATGACCCTGTGAACAGCAAGCTGGTCAAATGGAACAACTTCCAAGAAATTGAAGTATGGGGTAAGCCTGCATAGGTTATTACAAATAACGGAGGGCCCGAATCAGGGCCCCTAGTGAAATCGTTGATGAGGTTGAGATCAGTGACCTACGGTTTTCGAAAGCAAGTTGACGACAAGAACGCCAGATAGAATAAGCCCGATTCCGACAATTGCCGCTAGGTCCAATTTCTGTCCGTAAGCAAAATATCCTACCGTCGCTACTAAGACAATGCCTGCACCGCTCCAGATCGCATAAACCACACCAACCGGCATACTTTTAACGGTGACAGATAACAAAAAGAAAGCCACGGCGTAGCCGATACCAACCACTAGGCTAGGAGCCAGCTTGGTAAATTGTTCTGTCTTAGGAATAAACGAAGTTGCGATCACTTCAGTCACAATGGCTATTGAAAGTGCAATAGCTGGAGGCAGAGAAACAAGAGTTTGAAACATACTGCATTACCACCAAACAAGTGAATACGAAACCGCTCGTATTCTGATGGGCGAGAGTATAAATAATTTCAAAAACTTTGGTAGTGTTGGTTGGGTAAATAATTATTACACCAAAGAGATAATAAATAAGTGAGCGCGGCCGTCACAGACCGCTCCCACGTAGTCTTATGCCTGCTGAGCTAAGAGTGCCTTTTTCTCAAGAAATTTAGCAATCGCAGTAACACCAGCAATGTACATAGCGCCACCAAGAAGAGCCACTGCCATCCAAGAGAAGCCATGCTCAACAACGTGGTCTTTGTGAAGAATACACATCACCACATAAGCGAACGTAATATAGCTAAATGCAAAGTGCGCGATTGGCCCCATACCAATAGTAATCAGAACAACACCAGCAACGTAAATGTAAAACGCGTTCTCACCGCCAACTATAGGTGCTAGTGCTCCCAAGGTTGCGGGGATTAGCATTCCCATAGCGATACCTACAATACCTGCTGCGAAAATGTTCTTAAGTTTGCTTAGGTCAAATTTTGCTTCAAAGAAAAAGATAAGCGCAAGGAATGCAGGCCATTTATCGTGAATACCCAACTTCTGAAGAATAACCGTACCGGCTACGATCCAGATTGTTAGCATTAGCGTTTTTGTCATATGTGCTGAATTGAATACTTGATTCATCATTGGATTCTCTAAATAGGGTGTAGTGAAAGAGGTTGGCGCGGATTCTATAGAGCAGGAATGTTGAGGTCACTAGCGAAAAAAGGGTATCTATCTGAAACTAGGATAGTTTCGCATGGCAATTGGCAAAGCTATAAATTGATGCTCATTGTATAAACAATGAGCATCAATGCGATTAATGGTTTAAAAACAGTGATAGTGGTGCGCTATCAAAGAATGGGCTTAGGCGCTACTTTACTTTGGTTGAACAAAGTACATATCTTTAGCGTAAATATTGCCCTTCGGGTTATTAATAGGGAAGCCCTTCAGAGTATTTCGAACCAGTCGAGTATGCTTGTAATAGTAGAGTGGAATCATCGGTGCAGCCTCGGCTAATATGGTTTCTGCTTGGTTGAACAGTTGGTAGCGCTTGGCTTTATCTGCGGTCACGCTAGCACGTTGCATTAGCTCATCAAACTTCGCATCACAGAAGCCACTTTCGTTTTCAACGTGATTGCAAGTATAGGAAGCTAACACTGAGGATGGTTCCGCATAATCTCCAAATGACCATGAACGCGCTATCTCAAAATCTCCTAAAGATTTAGCTGAGACATAGGCTTTCCATTCCATGTTCTGCAGGTGAACTTTGACGCCAAGCGGCTTCCACATGGAGGCGAGGGTCAAGGCTATCTTTTTATGGTTTTCACTGGTGTTATAAGTCACTGTAAATTCGAGCGGTTTGTCTTTGTTATATCCAGCTTCTGCTAACAACTGTTTTGCCATTTCCAAACGCTGCTGCATGCTCTTATCGCTGTATGCCATATGTGGAGCATCGTAATTTGGAATGATAGATGGAACGGGCGTATAAGCAGCGACTTCTCCTTGACCAGTGATCTTCTCAACCAGTATGTTGCGGTCGATAGCAACGGTAAGGGCTTGTCGAACTTTGGCGTTATCGAACGGCGCTTTTTGGGTGTTGAAAGAGTAGATATACGAACCAAGTAGTGGCAACCCTTGGATTTGAGATGGATCCTCTTTAATCAAACGTTGATATTGCTCCAACTGAATTCGGTTGGTCATATCAATCTCACCTGATTGATAACGCACAAGTTCAGCATTTTGAGAAGCAAGACCAAGATAGGTCACGCCATTAATGACAGTGTGTTGGTCGTCCCAATATTGTGGATTACGCTCTACTTCAACATACTCATTAGGTACCCACTTAACCAACTTATAAGCACCATTGGTGACCATGTTCTCTGGACGAGTCCACTGGTTACCGAACTTTGTTACTACTGCTTCAGGAAGAGGAAAGAAGGTCTTCACACTCATCAAGCTTAAGAAATACGGTGTTGGTTTGGTTAAGGTTACTTCAAGAGCAGTGTCTGTAAGCGCTTTTACACCCAATTCAGAAGCTTTAACGTCTCCCGATAAGATAGCGCCAGCATTAGCGATGTTGGCGGTCTTGAAGTAGTGTCCAGTGTTGTTACCCGTACTAGGATCTACCGCGCGTTGCCAAGCAAAGACAAAGTCTTCTGCTGTTAGCGGTGAACCGTCAGACCATTTAAGATCTTCTTTTAGTTGGAAAGTCACTGTTAAACCGTCGTCGGAGACACTCCAAGACTTGGCTTGGCCTGGAATCATTCGCCCATTTTGGTCCTCGATAATTAATCCTTCGAACATATCGTTGGCAATAATGTCGCCCGGCATGCCCGAATTAACGAAGGTTGGGTCGATAGTACTAGGCTCGGCTCCATTTCCTCTAACAAGATATTGCTCATTTGCTAATACCGTCCCATCCGGAACATTGGCAGAGAGTGCATGAAAAGACGTCGCGATAAGTAAAGAGGCAATGGTGAGGGGGAGCGTTTTTTTGTTCATTGAGTACATCCTATACGTAAAACTTTGTCCGTAATAACTCCCATTTATAACTAAAATTGTCTCCTATTTAAACAACTTAACTACAATTAACCGCAATAAGTTTAATGATTTAATTTACAAATTAGTACAGTGGAGTGTGATTTGGGTCGGGTAGCCTACATATGACGGGGCTTGATCTACATTTCGAAACAATTGGTCATCTATTGAAGTGGGTTTGCAATCACTTGATAAGGTTATTCGCTATCGAACCACTGAAGCACGTGGTTTAATAACGGTATGTGCTTAGTTGTCCTGTCCACTTTCAATTAACACATGCATCCAACATAGACATTGTATTAATGTTTTGCCCTGCAGCCTTTGGCTGCAGGGCGTTTTTTTAATGAGTAAGATAGTCAGAGCCTGCTTGGCGAGAAAGTGTTTCTCGCAGTGTTTCAGGAAGGATACTCCAATGTATGCCTTCCAACGCACCAGCGATATAAAACAGTAAGTTGATTCCCGGCTGTTTATCGTGGCTACCACACACTGCTTTATAAGCATTCACAGGACCTTGCTCTCTTAATTCATCAATGGAGTGGATGCCCGCCTTACGTAACATTCGTTCCGTTTTATATTGCATATTAGGAAGGTCTTTGATGCGCGTGGGCGTTTCTTTACGCCTTTTTTCTTCCAAACCTACACTCCAAACTTCTTCGCAGAGCTTTGCAATTTGTTTATCGCAATGCTTTACAGCTTCAGGAATGGAATAGTAACTAGATAAGCTAGGGTAGTTGCGAGACGATGAGCGCCAATGAAACTCGTATGGCGTACACCCTAATTGCGAAAATTCGTCCTTAAACTTACTATTCGGTGCTCTAAGGTAGAGCTTGTTGCCCTTTATTAGTGCAAACATCACACCATTAGACAGAACGCCTTTCCCGCCAAATACAGAACGGATGCTTATCTCTTTAAGCTCAGTGTACGCCTGTATTGAGTCTACAAAGTTATCTAACATCATCTCTCTCCTTGAATGTGTTACGAATAGGGCAATTTGCGCTTTCGATAAGAAACTGTGATTACAATTGCATTAATTGTTCCAAATTCTTAGCCGTTGCAAATTTTGTGAGAGTGAGATTGGAGTTATGGTGCGGTTAGAAACGATTTTAACGCAGAGGTTCTTCACTGTTCATAAAACTGAAGTGTGACTTTGCTAAAACGTAAAGAGGCAAACCGTGAGCAGCGAACAAGTTAAGTTCTAGTTTTGATGCAAGATTGAGACAGATTAGTTTTCAGTCTATTTGCTACTTACTTGAATAATGAATCGCGGCTACATTCATTAGAGTACGTGTTCAGAACGTTAGTTGGTAAAGGCTTTACCGAGATGGCTTAAGTTTGTAGTAAAGGTAACTGTTTTAGGTTGTCGAATGCTTCAATGCAATTTCTGAATATCGTGAGGAATGGAAATGCTAGAGCCTTGTACCGTTCTAACATGGGCTGATAATCAATTGATAACGTCCGATACTTCGTGGGTTTTGACCCATCATCAGTACTACCCTCGTTGCGAACAACCCGTAACAACTAGGGCTCTTTGTGAGTTAGATATCTATCTTAAACGATACCAATACTTCACCGAACCTCGTGGTGTCGTTGACCCTAGATTTCCCATTTTAGCCTTTTCATATGGAGAAGGCAGAGAGGTTAATCATCTCATTGCCGAGCAAGTCATTACTATTATGCTCAGTCAGCCAAGGATTCAAGCTATCCTGCAATGGGAAATCTGCGACATTGTTTTAGACTCTCAGCCAAATTTTAAGTCGCGCGTTACTTCCATTCAGTTCGGGCATAACGAGACTT
The DNA here is from genome assembly GCF_013364395.1 of Vibrio mediterranei. NCBI lineage: Bacteria > Pseudomonadati > Pseudomonadota > Gammaproteobacteria > Vibrionales > Vibrionaceae > Vibrio > Vibrio mediterranei. Next base: position 715,879 of record NZ_JABXGK010000008.1, read on the forward strand.
ATATGACAACAAAAGAAGTCGCTTTGAAGGCTATTCAGTATACCCAAGTTCGCAAGGTGAATATTGTTGCTCAACTTTGGCATGCAAGCCGCTGTATTCGTCAGGCAGAAGAATGTGGTTGGCACTGTATTTCCTTGCGGGGTGTCGATGCTTTTGCTCCAACTGACCCACAGCCATGGGTTCGCCATCCGCTGTCTTGGTTGTTAAAAGAGAGTCGATATCGTTATACCGAGTCGCAGGAGGGCAATTTCGTCATTCAACCTAGGACGACGGTATAGCTGACGTTATACCATTCGCTTCTTCTCTGTCTTAGTTCTCAAAATTCACTTGGCTGTATATGCATACAGTTATTTCTACGTTAAATTATCACTAGTAACAACGTGGAAGGTAGATTTATGGAAAACGTTAAACAGATAGTTGAAGCGTATTGGCGTGCAATGGAAGGGAATGATTTCTATTATGCGAGTGAGTGTTTAGCAGAAAGTATTGAAGTTCATTGGCCTCAGTCGAATGAAAAAATCGTGGGAAGAGAGAACTTTGCTGCGGTAAACACTGAGTATCCCGCTAATGGGTTGTGGCAGTTTGATATTGTTTCTATTGTTGCAGAGGGTAATACGGTCGTTACCGATGTTAATGTCACTGATGGAAAGATCAAAGCAAAAGCTATTACTTTTCATACCGTGGAAAATGGAGAAATCGTCAAGCAAGTAGAATATTGGCCAGACGACTATCCGGCGGCAGAATGGCGCAAACGCTGGGTTTGCGCCATTAGTTAGGTTAGGCTGCGCCCTTTTTTGGCTCAGACGTCTCCTCTTCCGAGATTTCGTTTTCGCTGGTGTTATCACTTAGCACATCAGCAAGCGTTGACTTAGATAGGTGGCCTTGAAGGTCACCGTTGTCATCGACAACCGGAAGAGGGTGATCGTTATCCAGCGTTTCTGGAATCACTTCCTCCAACAAAGCATCGCTTTTCACCGCGGGAACATCATCCAACATCTCATCAGGAATTTCCTTATGGTAATCAGAGCGCTCAACTTGCTCCAACGCTTCTTGGGTAATGACTCCTTGGTATCCTTCATCAGTGACAACGTAACCATAATCGTGTTTTGAACGACGCATTTGTGTCAGTGCTTCACCAAGAGTTTCGGCAGTAATGCGCGAAATAGGAGGTTGCATCACTGTCTCTACGGTTAACGCACGCGCACGATTAACGTCTTTAACAAAGGCTTCAACATAGTCGTCTGCTGGGTTTAGCAGTATATCGACAGGTTTGTCTTGTTGAACAACCACGCCATCGCGAAGGATTGCGATGCGATCACCTAAGCGCAGTGCTTCATCCAAATCGTGAGTGATAAAGATAATGGTTTTGTGCAGTTTTTCCTGAAGTTCGATCAGCTGGTCCTGCATTTCGCTGCGGATTAACGGATCGAGTGCTGAGAATGCTTCATCCATTAAAAGGATATCGGCATCGGTACAAAGGGCGCGAGCAAGGCCAACACGTTGTTGTTGTCCTCCTGAAAGTTGGCTAGGGTATTGTTCTTCATAGCCTTCTAAGCCCACGGTCTTAATCCATTCTTTTGCCTTGGCTAAGCGATCTGTTTTGCTTAAGCCTTGAATCTGTAACCCATACGCTACGTTGTCGATGACTGACTTATGCGGAAGTAATCCAAAACGTTGAAATACCATCGACATCTTATGGCGGCGGAAATCTCGCAAGTCTTTATCGGATAGTTTCATCACGTCAGAACCATCAACGATAATCTCACCTTCAGAAGGGTCGATAAGGCGGTTAAAGTGACGAATCAATGTGGATTTACCCGAGCCGGAAAGCCCCATGACGACGAAAATTTCGCCAGGGTAGACATCAAGGTTGATATCTTGAAGTCCAAGAGTATGGCCAGTACGTGCTAGTAGCTCATCTTTGGTCTCACCGTCCTTGACGGCTTGCAAGTATGACTTATCTTTAGGACCAAAGATCTTATAGAGGTTTTTAATTTGAATAATTGGCTGAGGTTGAGTCATTATTCTCTTCCTCCTAAGTGAGCTTGGGTACGCTTAGCGTAGCTTTGAGAAACGCGGTCGAAGATGATAGCAAGTGCCACGATCGCTAGACCATTTAAAAGACCTAAAGTGAAGTATTGGTTGGTAATGGACTTAAGCACAGGTTGACCCAATCCTTTCACCCCAATCATAGAGGCGATAACCACCATGGCGAGCGCCATCATAATGGTTTGGTTGATACCAGCCATAATATTTGGCATTGCCAATGGAACTTGCACGCCAAACAGACGCTGCATCGGACTTGCGCCGTACGCAGTAGCAGCTTCAAGAACTTCTTTGTCTACTAAGCGAATACCGAGATCTGTCAGTCGAATCACTGGCGGAATGGCATAAATGACGACGGCAATAACGCCCGGAATTTTACCAATGCCAAGCAGCATGACCACGGGTATCAAATAAACAAACGCTGGCATGGTTTGCATAATATCGAGTATCGGAGTGATCACGGCTCGTGCTTTCTTAGACTGAGCCATAATTATACCGGTAGGTATTCCGAGCGCGATGGCGACAAAGGTGGAGACAAGAATAATACTCATGGTTCGCATGGTATTGTCCCACATTCCGAAGAAGCCGATTAGAAAGAATGCAATACCAACAGAAGCACTAAGCTTCCATGAGCGGCTGGCTAAGTAGGCTAGGCCGACCAAAATACCGAGGATGAGCCACCAAGGGCTAGAAAGAAGCAGCTTTTCAAACCAGATTAAAAAACTCAAGAGAGGGTCAAAGATGGATTCGATGGCGTCGCCATATTCGCGAGAGAAGTCGCGATATGCGCCGTCGAGGGTTTTACGAATATCGAGTAGTTGTTTTCTATCGAGCTGAGGTATTTCACTCAACCAACTGGCATTAGACATCTGTTACTCCTTGATTACTTCTGCCATTTAAGAAGATCCCTAACTTAGGGATCTTCTTTTAGTGTGATTGACGCCAACCAATGCCATCATGGCGAGTATTGGATCAATCTCTGACTCTAATTTGCCTCTAAATCCGAAGAGGCAATCCTTCTAGAGCTTTATCTCTTTTACAGTGAATCAACCGCTTTTTGTACTTTTGCGGCTACGTCAGGTGACAGCCATGCTGCCCACGTATCTTTGTATTCCTTCATAAAGTGCTCAACGGCATATTCACCATCTGCTTGCTCGTCTTCCATCCAAGCAAGTAGGCCATTCATTTGAGCATTGGTGAATTCACGCTGCTTGAAATACGCCATCGCTTCTGGAGACTTCTTCGCAAAGCTATCGGTAACAACCGTCTCAACAGCTGAAGGTGGGTACATCGTAGGTTTAGGATCAAGACATTCTTCTTGGGTAATACAGTCTTTAAACATGGTCTCGTCGACACCGCTGCCAAAGTCTACTTTGACCATTTTGTATTTACCAAGAACCGCAGTCGGTGCCCAGTAATAACCAAACCACGCTTCTTCACGTTCATAGGCTTTCGCAATCGAGCCGGAAAGACCTGCACCTGAACCTGGGTCGACTAGTTCAAATCCCGCTTGTTCCATACCTAGTGCATTAAATAAGTTACCAGCAGAAATTTGGCAGTTCCAACCTGCTGGGCAAGTATAAAATGCGGATTTACTTGGGTCTTCTGGATGAGTGAATTTCTTCGCGTTGGCAAGTACGCCTTCGATCGTTGCGAGAGTAGGATCTTGTTTAACCATGTATTCAGGAACCCAGAAGCCTTCTTCACCGCCATCGGTAAGCGTGGTTCCGGCGTATTGAATCTGGCCTTCCTTAACACCGAGATCTAAGGCTTCACGCATTGAGTTACTCCAGAACTCAGGTGCGATATCAGGTTGTCCTTTTGAAATCATCGATGCGCCTGTTGGCATGGTATCGCCGGGAACAAGCTCTGCATCACAGTCGAAACCGTGTTCCAGAATAAATTTATCGATGTTGGCGATGAGTGTGGCTGAATTCCAGTTCATGTCAGCGATAGTGACAGTACCACACTCGTTTGCAGAGGCTGTTTGAAGACTTGATGTAGCTAAAAGAGATGAGAACAATAACGTCCTAGTTAAGTGTTTCATAGTGATTTTCCATTTCAGAGTTCGCTATTAAGTATATGAAATGGAAAAAATATTACAAATTGCATTCACAAACTGTTCACATTGCTGTGACCTAGCTTTCAACAATCGCGGTCTCTTTATGCATTCGTTTGCGTTTCTTCTCATGTTTGGTTAACCAGACAATAGGAACGACGATCATCAAGGTACCAATTGCCATAAAGATATCGGGAACTTCACCGAACCACAGTAAGCCCACTGCCACTGCGCCAATCAAACCGCTGTATTCTGCGCTGGCAATTTTGTTGCTATCTACAGAACGATAGGTTAACACGCACGTCGCCGCATAAATCAAAATAAAGGTGCTTGATGCGGCGGCCACAGGAAACGAACTCCAATCCCAAGATTGACCTTCCATGTATGCCAAACATAACGAGACTGGCATTCCAACAAGGTTAGTGATGAGTAACGTGTGCACGACCGATTGCTGTTTAGGCAGTTTGCGAATTAGTAGATTGTTTACCGCAATAGTAAGGGCAACCACCAAGGCCGATAAGGCGGCAAAATCGACTTGGTCAGGTCTGATAATGACTAACACACCAGCAAAACCCATAATCGCTGCCGCGATGGTTTGGCGCGAGAGTTTCTCACCAAAAAACAGGCCAGCCAAAGGTAACATCATCAGCGGTGCTGCGTAGAAAATAGCATTGGCTGTTGCCAATGGCATTGATGAAATGGCGTAAACCATGAATATGGCGCCAAACAACCACACGTGTGCTCGCAGAGCATGCCACTTCAAACCTTCAGTGATGTTTTTTGGTTTACTAAATAGGAAAAAAGGCAACAAGATCAGAACCGCTGACAACTGACGGAAGAAGACGAACTGAAAAACAGCGACGTCATTACCCACACTTTTAATCAGTGCGTCTGACAAAATAGCAATTTGATTACCAAACACGAGCAAAAGCATCGCTACGCCGACGGTCATTGGTTTCATGTTTATCCTCCTCTTCCTCTTTACGAGAGCATACGAGATGACCTAGGATGAAGTGAAATGATAAATATTCACTTAGTATGAGTTATTTAGATAATGAAACTTCCTCCGTTACGTGCCGTCCATTGTTTTGAATCTGTAGCAAGAAACCTCAGCTTTTCACTTGCCGCTGAAGAGCTCAATGTGACCCAAAGTGCCATCAGTCATCAGATTCGTTTATTGGAAGAGTATTTAGGCGAAGTGCTGTTTATTAGACAAGGGAGAAAGCTGTCACTTTCTCAAATTGGCGAAAGCTATTTGGAAGAGATTAGCCCTGCCGTTGCGTCTATTGCGAAGGCCAGCCAGAGAATTCGGGAAGGGGAGCGTGGCACGATCCGTTTAGCGCTATACAGTTCGTTAGCCGTAAAGTGGTTGATTCCAAGGTTGTCTGATTTTAAGCGCCTATATCCTGAAATCGAGCTGACACTAAACATGGTAGCGGAAGATCCTGAGTTATCAGATAACATAGGTGATTGCTTTATTACTGTAGAGAAACCTAGAAGGAATTTTGTTGCCGAGTCTTTATACAACGAAGTTCTCTACCCAGTTTGTAGCCATAAAATCTGGAAGGAGATAGATGGAAAAAACCTTCCTGAGGCGCTGTGGAACTATCCCATTTTGTCGACGGATTCTGTATTTAGAGAAAGAGGTAAAGACTGGCTAAAATGGTGTCAAGCAGGCGGTATTACCATGCCAAAAGACCTTGATATGCAGCACTTTAGCCATATGTTGTTGGCCGTAGAAGCGGCGAAGTATGACCAAGGAATTACGTTCGCTAATGGTTACATGATGACTGAGCGAGACTTACAAGATTTGGTCGTGATCCCATCACATGGATTAGAAACGGGCGATAATTTCTATTTCGTTTACAAGAAGAGTCGTGCCCGACAGCCAGAAATTAAGAAGCTGGCAAGTTGGCTACAACAGCAGTGTGGTTAGCGTTCTCCCTAATTCGGTTAGGAAGAACGCTTAGTGTAGTTAACATATTAGGCTGGTTCGTTCACTTGCTTGGTGGCAAGAAGTAGCTCATTGACTTTATTGATAGAGAAGGCTTTATCGACAGCTAAAGTAAACTCGCATAATCCTACTTTAATAATGAGCGAGTTTAGCTCAGGGAAGTGAGGATGAGGTTCTAGCGATACGTTTTCAATCAAGCCTATTCGAATAAAGGTGTGACCAAATTTATAGTTGGCATCTTTAACATCGATGATGTGTTTACCTTGGTTAGCGATAATCAAATCAACGCCATCGGTCATAATCATTGAGCGTAACAGTTTGTATTGCACGAAATTATGGTAAAGATCCATTATGCTCGTGCGTTTCCTCTCTGTGAGCATCATTTCGCTTTGGTAAGCCAGGATGTGCAGTGGTTCTAATAGCTTTTCGGTGCCGCAATAGAAACTGTAGGTTACTTTGTCCAACAAACTCGCGTCATTTAGTTCTGTAGAAATAGGATAACTGGTTCTAGGAGAGACAATTTCACGCAATAGCTTAATCACATGGCTGGCAACATCTTGAGATACGAGATTGTATTTGATGATCATCTCGCCTTGAATCGATTGAAGGCCAATGTAGTTGTCGAGCAAATCACCGCCATGAGTGAGGAACAACACATCGGTGTACCACATTTTCTCGGCTTGAATCCGCTCACCATCAATCTTCAAATGCATGATGAAATCTTGTTGAATGATGACAACTTCGGGATAAAGCAACATGCCTGGCTTCATATTTCTACGTTCTTGATGCACAGGAATCTTAAAGCTGTATACCGCGTCTTCAAAGAAATGCTGCTGTTCTGAGAACTGGGGTGGAATGTCTTCTTGCGATTTTATTTCGATCAACCAGGGGCCAAACTGGTCATACTCTTTCTTTAGATCGTACATACCTACCTTCCTTGTTGTCTATTATTTGCTCAATATAACTCTATGTAAAATAATAGCAGGTTGTTGTGATCTTACTCGAAAGACCACCAATAAATGATGGTGGTTCGAATTGTGTTACGTTGTGGAGCAGAGGTTAAGCTGCTCCACTTTGTTTATCCCTCGTTTTTAAAATAACACTGCCGCGCCTAAGAAGAAATGATTGGATGAACCCCGATAGTCGGTCGGTTGATTCGTATTCCAATTTAACGTGTCGTTGAGTGTGACATCGTCTCTGTAACCCTCAACATAGATTTCTCCCCACGGAACAGGAGCCCAAGCTGCACCTAAATTAATCATCGCCACTTTAGTGTTGGTCTTGTTAGCCAAGTCATCTTTATCTAACGCCCATTCATAACTGCCATAGAGACGGATATTTTCGGTGACATATAGGTTTGCACCAAGACCAACATTATCCGTGGTGCCTTTGAACACCGGATTGGTTGCGCCATCTTCAGACATAAATCGTTCGTAGCGTCCAGAGACAGAGAGTAATCCCTCAGCAAAATAATGTTCAAAAGCAATGGCATACTGCTTAATGGTTGCATCCGTTGCGGTCAGGCTGGCACTTGGGTCCGGGATACCAAGTAAGTCGATAAACTCGCCATTAATATGATTGGCTTGGTTATATGCTGCCGCTAGGTAAGTACCGAAGTCAAAAGTATAGGTTGCAGCGACACCAAAGCCATTATCTATGGTGATAGTAGGGCGCGTCTCAACAGGCGCATATACGGAGCCAAAGTTAAGGCCATTACCAAACGAGATTTGGTCCTCATTACGACTGGCTTGATATTGCAGTCCAACATAGTAATTCTCTGACTCTTTTGACCACACAACAGTATTCTTGGTTCGTCTGCTACCCAGCTCATCAGACTGCATCATATTTAAGCCACCAGCCCAATATGCGTAATAGCCCTTGTCTGTTTTCATGTAAGGGCTTTCTTGGCGACCAATAGTTACTTGTCCGTAAATATCATGGCCGAAGCCAACATAGGTTTGGCGCTGCTGTAATGCAATGTCCGATGTATCTGATTGAGTACCAAAGTTAACGTCCCATTCCAGTTTTACGAGGGCTTTAAAGTGCCCATGGGTGTGCGAGATATCGAAGCCAAAATATGAGCCAGGATCTTCTACGTGGATAACATCGCTATTGTAGTTGTAGCCATTGGCGTTACCCATGGCGGTAGCTGAGTTGTAATCATAACGGCTAAGCTGCGCGGCTATCGCCCCGTAAATTGATAGTTCGGTACCTTCATCGTTGTAAAGCTCTATTGCATTGGAAGAAAAAGTTGCCAAAAGTGCTAGGAAAATAGGGTTCAGTTTAGTCATGTTTCTTAAGCTTATAATTAGGTTGCAAAAGTCTCTGCCTACGTTTTAAACGCTAGCATGTCATAGTATTTAATTATCTTTTCTAAATTTGTTATGTTTGAATTTGTTATGTTTTTGTTTGCGTTGTTATGTCCCTCTATATTAATTTGTTGGCTGATCGGAGTTTAATTAAACGGCGTGAAATTATTCATGGTGTAAATCACAACTTATAGTTTTATAAGTTTTTATGTAATTAATTAGACTATGGTAATGACTCTTACTTATAGAATTAATGAATGGATTAGGGTTGAGGGGAGTAAAGAAATCTGTCGCTGATTTAGGTATGTTGAAATATCAGGGGTGAAATGTGGTTGGAATGTAAAAATGCCTCCAGAGAAGGAGGCATTAAGTAGGTCACATTTTAGTCACTATTTAGAAGAAAACAGCTGCGCCTAGGAAGAAGTGAGCGCCTTTGGATTCAGTGTCAGCTGGAGCAGCGCCAGTCTCATAGTTAATACTGTCGTTAAGCTGTACGTCATCGTAGTAACTTTCTAGATACACTTCACCCCAAGCGACTGGCGCCCAACCAAAGCCAATATTGTATATATTTGCTTCAGATTGCGTTTTACCTGTCAGGTTATTGTTTTCTTTAGCATATTCATAGCTTCCGTAGATTCGCATTGATTCTGTAAAGTAGAAGTTAGCACCTAATCCGAAGTTGTCAGTTTTACTGTCGAAAATTGGGCTGTTACTACCATCTTTTGCTTCGAAGTGTTCGTATCGTCCGGATACAGAAATCGCCCCATCCATAAAATGATGCTCAGCTGCCAACGCATATTGTTTCACTTCAGCGTTGTCGGCTGTACCAGTGGCGCTGCCTAAGATGTCAATAAAATTCCCGCTGATATCATTTGCTTGGTTGTATGCAGCTGATAAATAGGTACCGAAGTCAAACGTATACGCTAAAGCACCACCGAATCCATCTTTTATTTTTATCTTTGAACGAGTTAAGCCATTTGCGTCAATCGAGCCACCTACGATAAAGGAACCAAAGTTTAACCCGTTACCGAATGCAATTTGCTCAACATCACGTCGCGCTTGATATTGCAATCCTACGTACAAATTATCGAAATCATTTTGCCAAACGACAGTATTCGGAGAGCGACGACTACCCAGCTCGTCAGACTGCATCATATTGAGACCGCCAGCCCAGTAAGAGTAATAGCCTTTGTCCGTTTTCATATATGGACTTTCTTGGCGACCAATCGTCACGGTACCAAAGTCCTCGTGGCCGAAGCCAGCGTAAATTTGTCTTGCGGTAAGTGCCTCTAAACTATCTCCATATCCATTAACGTCTGTTTGAGTCCCGAAATTAACATCAAACGCTATTTTGGCTATACCTTTAAACTTTCCTTGTGTATGACTGATATCAAATCCAACATATGACCCTGGATCTTCGATAAATGTAGAGTCACCGTTAAGGCCATAGGCATCATCTGACCCCATTGGTGTTGATTTATCATAATCATACTTACTCACTTGTGCAGCAATCGCACCATACATAGTAAGTTCAGTGCCTTCGTTATTATATAATTCGATAGCGCTAACTTGAGAGGCAGCAAATACACTTACAGCTAATGTAGAAAGTTTGAATAGACTTTTCATAGTTATTCCTTTTTATAATTTCCGTTTTTTTGGATAAAAGAATCCCCATTCAAAAATAAATCTATTTTTGAATACCACTATTAGGGGACATAGTTTGGAGCAGATTAATTAATCTTTGTTGATGGTTTCCTATTTTATTAATAAATACATTATTTATATTTAGTGTAAGATATTTTTTTCAAACGTGTGTTTAACCTCGGTCACATTTATAGGACCGATGATTGCTCATGTATGAGCTAGGCATATAGAAGGAGGGTTGTACTTTTTATAAAACGAATGGTTGTTAATGAAATGTTACTCTTAGTGGTATTTCGGTAATAAAGTTGAGGGATTTTTGAGTGTATTCATAACTCAGCAAGCGAAGTCAGTAGTCGTTTCATGCCTGATTGATCCAAATATCCATCTGGCTTTTTGGTCGCACGTAAATATTGATAAGCAGTGATGAGCTTACGATGCTCGAAAATGTCCTTTTCAGCTAGGCGAGTGCCGTTAACGGCCTCGTAAGCCAGTTGGTAGGCTTCCATATCGACAACTTCGGCCTGGCGGTACAGGTATCCGCATCCTGTCGCTAACCATTCGAGTGAACAGTTGGCTTTCATGGCGATTTGGTTTGCTTTTGCTAAGCTTGGTTCACTACCTTTTAAGTATTTGCGAATGAGTGCTTCTGATAGCTCGACACGTCGAGCAAATCCGCTAACACTCTCTTGTCCAATCAATTCTTGTAGTCTGTCTGCAAAGCTCACAACTTCGTACTCTAGTTCGTTTTTTCGAAGTTTACCCGTTGAGAGCTAGGTAAAACAAGCATAGGATGTTGGCAGACTTAAATAAGGAGATAACCAATGGTTTCGAATGTTACAGCTGTTTCGAAAGTGACAATGGCGCCAAATGGACCAGAGTTTTCAGAACTGGTTCAGGGGTATTGGCGATTAGCCGATTGGGGAATGACACCGCAACAACGTCTGACCTTCCTTAAACAGCATATTGAACTCGGTGTTACTACTGTTGATCATGCTGATATCTACGGTAACTATGAGTGCGAACGTTTGTTTGGTGAGGCGTTAGCGCTAGATAGCTCAGTCCGTGAACAGATTCAAATCGTCTCAAAATGCGACATCAAACTGTGCTCAGATAAATACCCGGATCGTAAGATCAACCATTACGATACCAGTGCAAAACATATTTATGAGTCAGTAGATAACTCGTTACAACGCTTGGGCGTAAACGAGTTAGATGTACTGTTAATTCACCGTCCAGACGTTTTAATGGATGCTGATGAAGTTGCTGATGCGTTTAATGAACTATACAAGATTGGTAAGGTCAAACACTTCGGCGTTTCAAACTTCTCGCCACGCCAGTTTGAATTGCTGCAATCGCGTTTGAGCAAACCACTAGTGACTAACCAAGTAGAAATTAACCCGCTTAATTTTGAAGTGGCTCATGACGGTACGCTAGATCAATTGCAACAACTTCGTGTGTTGCCAATGGCATGGTCAACACTTGCTGGTGGAGAAATCTTCAACGGCAAATCGGAACAAGCGAAGCGAGTCCGAGCAGAACTTGAGGCAATTCGCAACGAAGTAGGGGCGGCCAGCATCGATCAGGTGATTTATGCGTGGGTTAAGCGTCTTCCTTCGAATCCTTTACCTATCATTGGTTCAGGCAAAATTGAACGAGTTAAAGCAGCCGTTGCTTCTCTAGAAATCGAACTTACTCGTGAACAGTGGTTCAGAGTTTGGGTTGCAGCAAAAGGTCACGGTGTGCCATAGACACATTAAGTCGCCCGTATTAAATGACGAGGACCTTGCTGTGATTCATAGCAAGGTTTTTTTCTAACAATCGCTGACTTGGTGAGTAGTGCTTACTGTGATACATATTCTGACATAAACAGTGTTTATTATTAGCTGGAGCGATGTTATAACATAACAATTGTGTTTTAGTTATTGTTATCCTATGAAGTCTCCACGATACGTCTTGTTTGCTATCGCTGCTGTCTCATTTTCCCTCGCAGCGTACCTCTCACTTGAACAAGAACAGCCTCAACCTGAACCTGTAACCATTAAAATTACACCATACAAATCTACGCTTGATAACCCTGAAATTAGCGCTTCAACCCCAACGACATCGCTGCAAGCAGAAAAGCCTAACCTTGCTAAAGTCCATTACATCGTTAAAGTTGGTGACTCGTTAAGCACCATTTTTAATGCCTGGGACTTGTCGTATAACACTCTGCAAAGTCTACTAGAGGCCGATTTAAACTCTCTGAAACTCGATACTATTAAGCCTGGCGACCACCTAGAAATGGTGATAGATCGAAACACTAACCAGCTCAAGCAATTAACCTATCATGAAAGCTTAGTGGAAAGGGCTGTATACAAACGCTTGGAAGATGGCAGCTACAGCTATGAATTTATTGAAGAACAAGGTGAGTGGAAGACACATCTCTTCTCTGGAGAAGTAATTGGCAGCTTTTCGAGCTCTGCCCATAAAGCAGGGTTAACGATCACACAGATCGCCAACATTACCCGAGTCCTAAGAGACAAAATAAACTTCGCCAAAGATTTTAGAGCGGGTGATACCTTTAACATTCTGGTCAATGAGCAATACCTGCGTAACCACTTAACAGGTAATACCGAAGTACAAGGTATCTCGATTACGATTAGAGGAAAAGAAGTCGCTGCGTTCTTGGCTGAAGACGGTCGTTTCTATGATCGTGAAGGTAACAGTTTAGAGCAAGCCTTTGACCGCTACCCCGTTGCGAAACCGTTCAGAAGAATTACCTCACCATTTAATCCACGACGCATCCATCCTGTTACTGGGCGTATTTCACCACATAACGGTACTGACTTTGCAGCGCCTGTCGGCACACCCGTTCATTCGACTGGTGATGGTAAGGTAATTGCCGTGCGCAACCACCCTTATGCGGGCAAGTATTTAGTTATTGAGCATAACAGTGTCTACAAAACACGATACTTACATTTGCAGCGTATTCTTGTTAAACGAGGTGATCATGTTAAGCGTGGTCAGACAGTGGCTTTATCTGGAGCAACTGGGCGCTTAACGGGGCCCCATTTACACTTTGAAGTGCTAGTACGAAATCGTGCAGTTGATCCAATTACAGCTAACTTGCCGATGGCAACGTCGATACCACCAAAGGATAAGCCTGCGTTTATTGCGCGAATTTCGGAATTTGACCAACTTGTTGGTAACGAAGGCGATATTCCGGTGGTTCAAGAAAAACGCCATGTTTAATCAGTTCGCATTGAGAGTTTTCAACTGGCAGGGAGTATTCTTTGTGGTTTTGTTGACGTTGGCGACCAACGTCAACGCACACCCACATTCGTGGATAGGTAACCAGTTAACGATCAATGGCAAAGGGACACTGGTGGATAGCATCAGCATGGAATGGGTGTTTGATCCTTTCACCAGCGCCTATGCGCTAGACGGCGATTTTTCAGTGTTTGATAGCGAAGAAAAAGCGCATAAAGAAGCGGTAAGGTTGATGTCGAATCTTTTGAATACACATTACTTTACCTATTTATATGTTGATGGCGAACCGCTTAAGTTTCGTTTGCCAGAGGTCTACGCATTAACTAAGCGAGGACGACGTATGGTACTGACTTTTACATTGCCGTTATCTCGCGCTATCGATGTATCGACTCAGGAGCTGGATGTTCAGGTTTACGATAATACCTACTTCATCGATATTTCTTGGAAAGACCCGTCGACCGTTACGCTTAGTCCAGACGTAAGTGGCAAATGCAAGACTACCCTTGAAACCCCAAATCCGTCTCAAGAAATCCTTGATTACGCGAACTCATTAGGCATTGATGAACAAGGGGATGACGACCTTGGTGCTCATTTTAGTCAGAAAGTGAGCATACATTGTGAATAGCTTGAACCGTTGGATTCAAGCTTTAACGCTGGCACTAATATTGGCCGTTTTTGTCGCCGTGATTATGGGTGTGATCGAGAACATTGACTCCCTTAGATGGGCGTTTGTTTCGATACAGCGAACGCTACTAGAACAGCTATCTGACTACTTGGATCTGGTTGACTCTGGCGACTGGCAGGCACTCATTGTTACTGCACTGTGTACTTTTGCTTATGGTTTTACTCATTCTTTGGGGCCGGGGCATGGCAAAAGTGCGGTGATGTTGCTCGCAACAAGCTCAACCTTAAGCCGATGGAAACTAGTTTGGTTAAGCCTACTTATCAATATGTTGCAAGCAGCAGTGACGATCTCCATTGTTTTGCTTGCCAACCAGTTCTTATCTATTGGGTATCGGGCTTCCATAGGCTGGGTTGCATCCATCAATCAGTTTGTTGGCGCTGGTATGGTGGTGCTTGGCGTCGTTTATTTGATTAAAGGTTGTATCAAACAAAAACGGCCACACGAACCTGAAGTCAGTACCGTGGCGACATGGAATTTCTCAAACGTTATATTATATGGATTGCGACCTTGCAGCAGCACGGCATTGATAGGGCTTTTCAGTATGCTTTGGTTTAGCTGGCAGCTGTCGTTAGCTTTGATGCTGGCGAGCTTTTTCGGCAGCTTTTTATCATTAAGCTTAGTGGTCGTATTCGGTCAAAGCGCTTGGTTTAAACTGGAATCTTTACTTCATCGTCGACATAAAAACCAAGAGAAACAATGGATGTGGGGTTATGTCGCGGTTTTTGCTATTTCAAGCTTTTATATCATGGTCGGCTGGTTGTTTTGGGAGACAAGTGCAGTACAAATGTCTCCCATCTTGTGACTATTAACGTTCTATTTTAATTTGTGGTTGCTGACTATTGGCTGGCTGAGTCAGTGACCCAATTCTTGTTGCCGTAACACCACAACTTCTGCAGAAGTTTAGCATATCGTTTACGCCGCTCTTTTCTACTGCGAGAAGCAGGCCACCAGAAGTTTGTGGATCGCATAAGATGGCTTTGTCAAAGTCGCTTATTTCACCCAGCATATGTTTGACTGAGTCATAGTTTCTGTGAGTGCCTCCAGGTATGGTGCCTAACTCAATATATTCCTCAACGCCAGGTAGCAGAGGTATCGCAGGTAAATCGATATGGGCATCTAGATTGGAACCATTACAGACTTCAGTAAGGTGGCCAAGTAAGCCAAACCCCGTTACATCTGTGATAGCTTTTACTTGTGAAAACTCAGCAAGCTGCTGACCAATCACGTTGGACTCACACATCCATTTGACTGCTAGTCCTTTATGTTCTGGTTTAAGCTGCTTTTTCTTCTCAGCACTGGTTAATAAACCGATACCTAGAGGTTTGGTTAGAAAGAGGTCACAGTCTGCGGTGGCTTTTGAATTCTGTTTGATTTGATCTAACTTGCCAGTTCCGGTTACGGCCAAGCCAAATATCGGCTCTGGGGAGTCAATGGAATGGCCGCCCGCAAGCTCAATACCTGCTTTTTGGCAGACGCTGCGTGCTCCCTCTATAACTTTTCCTGCAATCTCTGGAGCCAATTTGTCGATAGGCCAGCCTAAAATCGCTAGCGCCATAATAGGTTTCCCACCCATCGCATAGATGTCGCTAATAGCGTTAGTGGCAGCAATACGGCCAAAATCAAACGGGTCGTCAACGATTGGCATGAAAAAGTCGGTGGTACTGATAACGCAGTGTCCATCGCCAATATGATAAACCGCGGCATCATCACGGCTAAGGTTGCCAACGATTAATTGATCACTGCTTGGCGTAGGTGTGTAGGAGGCGAGAATTTGGTTAAGGACTTTCGGTGACAGTTTACAGCCACAACCGGCACCATGACTGTATTGGGTAAGCGCGATATTTTCCATAGCAACAACTCCGTACGTAAGTGAATTAGGGAGAGAAGCATCAATGAGGCAATAACCAAGTGCAGACTTGGTTATTACAGCGCCTCGTTTTAGCTATTGAGAGCGTTCAACAAGAGATTGTCGAAAATAGTTAGCTATAGCACTTCTCGTTCAGACCATATTTTTTGAGTTTTCGATAAAGAGTAGCAATTCCTATGCCTAGTTCTTCCGCGACTAATTTGCGGTTTCCTAATCGGCCAATTGCTTCTTCAATTCTGACTCGTTCCATGTCTTCTAAGCTCATTCCTGAATCCTGAATAGGGCTAGGTTTGGGCTCGGGTTGATGTGCTTCAAAGTGAGGGGGGAGAAGGTCAACATCAATCTGTTCGCCTTCCGGTACGATATTAATCAGATACTCTACTAAATTACTCAATTCACGAACGTTGCCCGGCCAGTGGTAACTGGTTAAACAGCTCATAGCTTCTTCAGACATACCTGGGTAATTAGTACCCAGTTTTTGGGTATGTATGTCCATAAAGTGATTAACCAACAGAGGTACGTCACCTTCGCGCTCACGCAATGCAGGTAGTTGCAAAGGAATAACGTTAAGTCGGTAGTAAAGGTCTTCACGGAACTTGTTAGTAGCAATCATCTCGGCGAAGTTTCGGTTGGTCGCAGAAATGATTCGAATGTCCACTGGAGTGGCTTTGTTAGAGCCAATTGGCATGACTTCGCGCGCTTCTAGTACACGAAGCAGTTTCGCTTGTAACTGCATCGACATATCGCCGATTTCGTCTAGGAAAAGTGTGCCATTGTTTGCGGCTTGGATTAAACCGACTCGGCCTTTACTGGACGCACCGGTAAAGGCGCCCTTGGTATAACCAAATAGTTCACTTTCCAGTAGCTGATCCGGGATCGCTGCACAGTTGATAGCAATAAACGGGTTTTGTGCTCGTCCGCTGAGCTTATGAACAGCGTTGGCGATGACTTCTTTACCTGTACCACTTTCACCATTAATAAGAACACTCGATGGGCTCTTAGAAATGCGCGACATGAGTCCTTTCAGCTTTTGCATTTTTGCACTTTCACCGATGACTTCGGCAAATACGGCGTTGGTCTCGTAAGGTAGGACAGGGTTATGTGGTTGGTAGAATGACATTAAGAATAGTTTATGAGTTCGACAATTATAAAATTGCCCCACTAATAATTCTTCTCGACGACCAATAGAAACAATATGTTGCTGTTGGTGATCATTACTACCACGACATTGTGATAGAGGTCTAATATTTATTTTCTTTTCTGGTAGTTCTTGAATAGTAATATTGAGGTTAGCTAGGGCTGGTTGATTGCCATATTTAACGTAGTTATTTTCATCAAGAACTAAAACTCCTTGGTCCATATTGTCTATTAAGTTAATAAAGACATCTTCAAGGCCTTTATTCGGTGTTTGGTTTTCTGTGACTTTTGCCACAACAAGTTGCGCGGTATGTTTAATGTAGTCGGAAAAAAGCTTCGCGTTGTCTTTAATAGTCTGTTGAGATTCTTCTGTAAAAGCGACAAGGCTCATTACGCCAATACAACGATCTTCAAGAAGAATAGGAACACCTAGGAAGGCAGTTTCTCGGCACGCATCCTTAGTTGTGCATTCGGCACAGAGCGGATCGGCTTGAGACTTGATGAGTGTTTTTTCTTCTTTTGTTTCAATGATGTATCTAAAAAGTCGTGAGCTGGCGTTGAGTTTTTTTCCAAAAAATTGGCTATAGGGGCCTGTTCCCGCGATACGGACCAAATCCGCGTCAACCACTTCCGCATCCACCTTTAGAACGGTAGATAGCATCTGGGTGAATCGGATGATGGTTGGCTGTATAGCCATGAGTTCGGAAGCGTTCTTAGTTTCAGGCATAATGTTTTAATCGTTATTAAGAGAATGACATTCTATTTTTAATTACTCCTTATGAGTTTGATTTAGGTCAGAGACAAATGTACACGCCTGTCAATTTTCAGAGCTTTGGTATCTGGGTCACATATTTATCAATACGCACTTTTGAATAAATAAGCATTATTCCCATTTGATGTCAGAAAAAGAGAATTTTCCGAAATGAGTCTATCAGCCTGCGAGGCTATCAAATTGATAGTCTCACAATGATAATCTGCAATTTTCAGGTTTATAAATAAATTAACTTAGATTCGAGTATTTTATAGCTAAGATATATATCGCCTTTATATCATCCGATAAATAAAATCTCCATCACAGTTTTTTAGGTAGTTCATTTTTAACAAGAATATTTATGCTGACGACTGACTTTATGAAATTAATGGCTTGATAAATGCTTTGATCTAGCTTTCCGGCACGCCTGCTTTACTGCTCTATTTCGTGGGCGTGCCGCGAATCGTGATGCACACCTCATTCAACCAAGAGGGAGTTATTATGAATGAAGCTGGCTTAGGCAGCAGAATGCCTCGAGTAGATGGACGAGCCAAAGTAGAAGGTACGGCAGTTTACGGCGACGATGTTCACATATCGGGTTCTCTTCACGGAGTTTGCCGTTACACAGATATACCTGCGGGTAGAATTCTTTCTTTAGATACCTCGGACGCAATGAAAGTCCCTGGAGTCGAACGAATCATTACTTATGACGATATTCCAGGAGACCCCAAAGTTGGGGTGATCATTCGAGACTTTTACCCTATATGTCAGGAATGGGTACGTTTTAGTGGTGATGTTATTGCACTCGTTATTGCAGACAGTTATGAGACTGCTTGTGAAGCAAGTGAAAAGATCCGAGTCGAATATGAACCATTTCAGCCCGTTACTGAT
This sequence comes from Vibrio mediterranei, assembly GCF_013364395.1. Taxonomy (NCBI): domain Bacteria; kingdom Pseudomonadati; phylum Pseudomonadota; class Gammaproteobacteria; order Vibrionales; family Vibrionaceae; genus Vibrio; species Vibrio mediterranei. The sequence goes on from NZ_JABXGK010000008.1 coordinate 734,471, forward strand.
CCAGAGTCAGCGTTAGAAAGTGATGCAAGACTGATTCATCCGGATAAAGATTCTAATGTCGTTAACACTCACCACACCGTTAAAGGTGATGCAGATAAGGCAATTGCGAAGGCCGATGTGGTTATCGAACATACCTATCAAACGCACTATCAAGAACATGGCTATATTGAGCCAGAATCAATAACCACTTATCTAGACCCCAATAATAACGAGCTGACTATCATTGGTTCAATTCAAAACCCTCATAGAGTAAGAAGCTTTGTCGCCGGTTTCCTTGGTATTCCGCAAGCAACAATCAACGTGAAGCGTTCTGTGCTTGGTGGTTCGTTTGGTGGTAAAGATGACACCATTGATCATCTTGCTTGTCGTGCGGCGCTATCCACTTACCTTACTAAACGCGCAGTCAAGTTCTCCTATAACAGAGAGCAGTCACTTATCGAAAGTACCAAGCGTCATCCATACACTATGCGCTACAAAGTAGGCGTATCGCGTGAGGGTAAAATTGAAGGGATTAAAATCAACATTATCGCGGATGCTGGTGCCTACGCGACTTGTACGCCGTTTGTAACTTGGCGATCTTCAGTTCAAGCCGCGGGTCCGTACGATATTGACCATGTTCGAGTAGACGTGACAGGGGTTTACACCAACAACAGTGTATCGGGCGCAATGCGTGGTTTTGGTTCTCCTCAGATTATCTTCGCTCACGAATCCTTGATGGATGAGATAGCACTAACATGCGATATCGACCCAATTACGGTGCGTGAACGCAATGTTCTGAAACAAGGCTCTTTGAGCATGACAGGACAATGTTTTGATCAGCATACGGTTTCAGCATCAGAAGTATTGAAAACCGCAGCGGAAAAATCTCAATTCTATGAGCGTATGGCGGAAATGAACGCCAAGAACAACGTCAATTCGCCCATCAAATATGGTATTGGTTTAGCACTTAGTTATCGCGGCTGCTCTTTAGGAGCGGAAGGTGCAGATAACTCCACCGCGTTGTTATCGTTAAATGCAGACAGCAGTCTAAATATCTCAACCGGTGTGTGCGAAAACGGACAAGGCCTGCAAACTACCATGGCAATGATAGCGGGCGAAGTGTTAGGTGTGCCTTTGGATATGGTACGTTTCTCAGAGTCGCCAACCAGCCTAATCGCTGACGGCGGACCTACCGTTGCATCTCGCGCCACAATGACGGGCGGTAATGCGGTGAAACTCGGCGCAGAAACCATCCGAGCTCGTTTGTTTGATACCATAAAATCCGACCTCAAAGTCACGCGAATTGAAGATAGCACATGGCGCAACGGTCAGATTAAATCGAACTTACAGTCTGATATTCAAGTGCCACTGCAAGAGGCGATTTCACGTTGTCGTCAGCAAGGGATTAACCTTGCGGCCTACGGTTGGTTCGATCCACCTCCGATTCATTGGGATGAGGAGAAGGGCACTGGCTCGCCATATTTTACTTGGGTTTACGGCTGCCAAGTTGCAGAAGTAAAAGTAGATACCTCGACAGGTAAAGTAGATGTACTTGGGGTAACCGCAGTACACGATGTAGGTAAAGTCATTAACCCTGTCGGTTTTGAAGGCCAAGTAGCGGGTGGTATCGCTCAAGGTATCGGATTCGGTATTTTAGAAGACTACAATATCGAACAGAGCGAAGTGAAATCCGATAACTTCGATACCTACTTAATGCCAACTATTAAAGATATTCCTAACCTCAATATCCACGCGATAGAAAATCCTGACCCAGCAGGCCCTTACGGCGCGAAAAGTATTGGCGAACCTGCCGCAGAGCTCGCTGCTGCTGCCATCGTTAATGCTGTTGCGTTTGCCACCAAAAAACGTCACAGAACTTTACCACTGACACTGGAGCAGGTGTATTTAGGCTACAACCTTAAAAAACCAGTGCGTCAAAGTGAACTCTTATGCAGCGGTGACAACCATCATCAAGTGAACCGCTTGTGCGATCTCAATGTGACTCGACCTGAAACCTTGGGTGAGGCGTTGTCGTTAATGCAGCAAGGTTCAATGACTATCTTAGCGGGTGGTACCGATGTGCTTGTTCAGCATCGCTTGCAAGAAACCGCAGCACCACTACTCGATATCACGGGCCTCAAAGAGCTAAAAACTATCACTCACGAAGGTAACAGCATAGTGATTGGTGGTGGTGCATGCATCACTGATGTCGTGGAGCACGAAGAAGTACGTCACCATTTCCCATTATTAGCAACCGCATGCAAAACCATAGGTTCAACACAAATTAGAAACCGTGCAACATTAGGCGGCAACATAGCCAATGCAGCACCATGTGCCGACTCAATTCCTCCGTTGATCGCTTACAAGGCAGAAATTGAGCTAGCGTCTGAAAAACAAGTGAGACGCTTACCTATAGCTGAGCTTCTTAAAGGCGGTTATCGCACGGACATTCAACCAGATGAGCTACTGACTAAGATCATTCTTACGATTCCAGATAAACCATTTGAGCTAACCGAGTACGTTCAACTAGGACGTCGTAATGCACTGAACATCACGCGTTTGAGCTTGAGCTGTTTGATGAATATCGAACAGGGCATAGTCAAAGAGTGTCGTCTTGTTGATGGCGCGCTATTTAGCTATCCACGACGCTTGTATCAAGTAGAAGAAGTGTTGTGTGAAACCACGTTAGACGAGCAGGCTATTGGCCGTGCTATCAGCGTGCTATCAGACATTATCGAAACAGAAATTGGTGGACGTTGGTCAGCTGCATACAAACAGCCTGTTTATCTGAACATGTTCCGAGAGCTTATGTCGGAAATCCAAACCAAACTGTCAGATGACCAGTCGTTAGCATAGGAGTGCATTTCAATGGTTAAAGAAACAAAACAAATATCGCTAACGGTGAATGGCGGTGTGTATAACCTCGAAGTCACGGGTAATACACGGCTACTCGACATGTTAAGAGAGCAATTGTCACTTACTGGCACGAAAGAAGGGTGTGCGGTAGGTGAGTGCGGTGCATGCACCGTGATTAAAGATGGCAAGCCGGTTTGTTCTTGTCTGGCACTGGCTATTCAGTGCGAAGGCAGTGAAATCGTCACCATTGAAGGGTTAAGAAAGGATCCACTGGGAGTGGTTCTTATGGATGAGTTTTTGACCACCGGAGGAACACAGTGTGGTTTCTGCACGCCAGGCATGATCATAAGTGCTTGGGCGTTGCTTAAACGCTATCCAAACCCGACTGAAGAAGAAATTCGTGATGCTCTGGAAGGCAACCTGTGTCGATGCACTGGTTATCAGCCGATTGTAGAAGCAATTAGGCGCGCCACAGAGTTTTGCAACATTCCTCAATCTCAAGTAGAGCACAGCCTATAAAAGGAAGCAGTATGGAACTCCTCTATGAACTAGACGAAAAACCCCCGTATGGCGTTACCTTATTTCTCGCAGTACAGCACATGTTGGCATCAATAGGAGGTATTGTCGCAGTGCCGCTTATAGCGGGAAGCGCGATTGGCTTGCCGCCTCAAGACATTGTCACGCTAATCAGCGCGTCATTGCTTGTGTCGGGTTTGGTCACTATTGTGCAATGTATTGGTTTTAAGCAGATCGGAATCCGGCTACCTGTCGTTATGGGTTCGAGTTTTGCCTTTATTGGCAGCATTATCGCCATTGGCAAAACCGAAGGGTTGGATGCAGTGCTTGGAGCCGCATTTGTAGGGTCATTTCTGGTGGTAGGTTCAAGCTTTTATATGAGCCATATTCGCAAGCTATTTCCTACTATTGTTAGTGGTGTGGTTGTAACCTTGATTGGTTTGACCATCTTACCTGTAGCAATGAACTGGATTGGTGATGCTCCTCAAGGTCACCCAGAGTTCGCGACGTTGCCGAAAATATTCTTGGCTGCCGCATCGTTAGCCGTGGTGATAGGCGTATCAGTGTTCTGTAAAGGCGTTGTCGCCGCATCGAGTATCATCATTGGATTAGCTGCAGGTTATATGATGGCTATTCCACTGGGTATGGTCGATGTTACTCAAATTGGCGAAGCGAATTGGGTGGCAGCTCCTATGCCTCTGCACTTTGGGATGAGTTTTTCCATCCCAGCTATTATTACCATGAGTTTGGTCTATTTGGTGGTAGTTGCAGAAGCAACAGGAGACTTTATGGCACTGGCGAGCAACTGTCGTGTTGAGCTGAAAGGGAATGACTTGAAAAAAGGACTGTTGGCCGATGGTTTAGGCAGTACCTTTGGTTCGTTCTTCTCAGCCATGCCAGTAGCAAGTTTCAGTCAGAACGTTGGTATCGTCGGCATTAGTGGAGTCGCTAGCCGCTTTGTCGTTGCAGTGACAGGCTGTTTGTTGGTACTTGGTGGTCTATTCCCTAAATTTGCAGCATTAGCGGTGACGGTGCCAAAACCTGTGCTCGGTGGGGTTGGCTTCGTTATGTTCGGTATGATTGCTTACGCGGGTATTCGAATGCTAATGAAAGCCACTGATTCCCGACGCAATGCGATCGTGGTTTGTGTGGCGTTAGCATCAGGTTTGGCGGTTACCTACGAGCCTAATCTACTGCGTCATTTCCCAGAGAGTTTAAAACTTGTTTTCCACTCTGGCATCACCACGGGCACCCTAGCTGCCGTTACGCTAAACCTTATCCTTCCTAAGTCAAAAGCTAGCAAAGAATAACCCTTCTAAGACACTCTTCTCGCCCTGAGAAGAGTGTCTATCACCCAATATCAATATGATACTCACCCTTTTACTATCGCTATCAATTTGGTTTCGGTGCTCTAATCAGACTGATAGTTGAGACTGTCATCGTTTTCATCCCTTCCATTGTCAAACGACGAACCCTTATAAGACGGGGCTTTCAAAGAAATTTCATTCTTTTTTATTTGATACGAATTATTGGCACAGAACTTGGAATATAAGAACCAGTGACAGAAATCTGAAGGCCAGACGATCGGCCAGTTAGGAGTAAATACAAATACAAACAAGAGGGCAAATACGCTTTGTTAGCCTGTTAAATATAAATAGCATGCGAATATTATCTTGAGTTGTATTTTTTATAGTTAATCTAGATGGATAATGGGATAGCAAATGAAAAATATGAATGAACTGATTAAAGAAATTTCTCAACTAGAATCAAAACTTCACGATAAAGACTTTCTATTAACGTGGGAGCAAAGCCCAGAAGAATTAGAAAGAGTATTAAAAACTGCACAAGTACTAAAAACCATGCGTGGTGAAAATATCGCCACTAATGTATTTAAAAACGGCCTAGGCATTTCCTTATTTAGAGACAACTCGACTCGTACTCGCTTTTCTTATGCTTCCGCTATCAACATGTTAGGCCTAGCGCAACAAGATCTTGATGAAGGTAAATCTCAAATCGCTCACGGCGAGACAGTTCGTGAAACTGCGAACATGATTTCTTTCTGTGCTGATGCGATTGGTATTCGTGATGACATGTACTTAGGCGCTGGTAATGCTTACATGCGTGAAGTAGGTGAAGCGTTAGATGATGGTGTTAAAGAAGGCGTACTTCCTCATCGTCCAGCATTGGTTAACCTACAGTGTGATATCGACCACCCAACACAGTCTATGGCTGACCTAGCATGGTTGGAAGAGCACTTCGGTGGCTTAGACCAACTTAAAGGCAAGAAGATAGCGATGACTTGGGCGTACTCGCCGAGTTACGGTAAGCCTCTATCTGTGCCACAAGGAATCATCGGTCTTATGAGCCGTTTCGGTATGGATGTCGTGCTAGCGCACCCTGAAGGCTATGACCTAATTCCTGAAGTGGTTGAAGAAGCGAAGAAAAACGCACAAGAGTCTGGCGGTAGCTTCACTCAAGTAACTTCTATGGAAGAAGCATTCAAAGATGCAGACATCGTTTATCCAAAATCTTGGGCACCTTACAAAGTTATGGGCGAGCGTACTGACCTGCTACGCGCTAATGACCATGATGGACTAAAAGAGCTAGAGAAAGCGTGCTTGGCACAAAACGCACAGCACAAAGACTGGCACTGTACTGAAGAGATGATGAAGCTAACTAAAGGCGGTGAAGCGTTGTACATGCACTGTCTACCGGCAGATATCACAGGCGTGTCTTGTGAAGAAGGTGAAGTAGAAGAGTCTGTATTCGAGAAGTACCGCATTGCAACTTATAAAGAAGCAAGTTGGAAGCCGTATATTATCGCGGCAATGATTCTGAACAGAAAATATCAAGATGTCGCAGGCGTTCTTGATGAGCTACTAAACGAATCAGAAAAAAGAGTTAAATAAAGTACTCCCGTAATATTACACCTCGCCTTTATTCCTTCGAAGGCGAGCGTGTAAATGGATTAAATAAGGTATCGCTATGTCAAAGTTGAATTTTAATATTCATATTGCCGATAACCAGCATTTTAATGGACGCCTCTCCGATCAGTTTTCCATCAGTGAAGCCGAAAAAGCGCGCCGATTTCATTTGCAATTAGATGGCTATCAACCAACACCTCTTCACAATCTAACCCACCTTGCAAAAGAGTTTGGTGTGAAGAACATTCTTGTTAAAGACGAAGCGTATCGCTTTGACCTAAACGCATTCAAAATGTTAGGCGGCGTTTACGCTATCGCACGACTCTTGTGTGATGAATACAAGATGGACATCGACGGTTTCAATTTCGAAACTTTCAAAACTCAAATCAAAACCAAAATGACCTTCGCAACGGCTACTGATGGTAACCACGGTCGTGGTGTCGCTTGGGCGGCGAATCAACTGGGTCAAAACGCAGTTGTCTACATGCCAAAAGGCGCTGCTGATGAGCGCGTTAACAACATTCGTGCCCTTGGCGCAGAGTGCATTGTTACTGATATGAACTACGACGATACCGTAAGACTAGCCATCAAAACCGCTAACGAGCATGGTTGGAAAGTGGTTCAAGACACGGCGTGGGAAGGCTATACCGAGATCCCAACGTGGATCATGCAAGGTTATAGCACCTTGGCAGTGGAAGCCGTTGAACAAATGGTTGAGCTAGGTCTGGATAAACCGACGCACGTGTTCTTACAAGCGGGTGTAGGCGCAATGGCTGGTGGTGTATTGGGCTATCTGGCTGAATATTGTGGCCCAGGTCAGCTTCGCTCAGTCGTTGTTGAACCAAACCAAGCAGACTGTATTTATCGTTCAGGTATTGCTGAGACTGGCGACATGGTCAACGTAGATGGCGATCTGGCCACCATCATGGTTGGTCTAGCTTGTGGCGAACCAAACCCATTGGGATGGGAAGTACTTAAAAACTGTGCCACTCAGTTTGTTTCCTGCGAAGACCGTGTAGCTGCGTTTGGTATGCGCGTATTGGGTAACCCGCTAAGTGGTGACCCTGCGGTTATCTCTGGTGAGTCCGGTGCGGTTGGTTTGGGTCTATTGGCAGCGGTGGAATACAGCCGTGAAAAAGAGAGCCTAAAAGAGCATTTAGCGCTTAATAAAGATTCTGTTGTTTTGGTTATTAACACCGAAGGCGACACAGATCCTGTGCACTATCGCGAAGTCGTTTGGCAAGGTAAGCACGCGACAATCTAAAACAACGCAGAAAAAGTGACAAAGAAAGATTAGTAATTTCAAGCATTAACATTCCCGGTGGGGCAAGGCTCCATTGGGAACAGAATTTGGAGTAGTAACAATGACTGTAAGTATCCCTTTTGCAACCGTATTGGAAAAAGCGCAAGAATACAAAGCTGATATGTCTCGTTTCCTTCGCGATATGATTGCGATTCCAAGCGAAAGTTGCGACGAAGAAAAAGTCGTTCTTCGCATCAAAGAAGAAATGGAAAAAGTAGGTTTTGACCGCGTCGACATCGACCCAATGGGTAACGTATTAGGTTGGATTGGTAACGGTCCTACACTGATCGCAATGGACGCACACATCGATACAGTAGGTGTGGGTAACCTAGACAACTGGAGCTTTGACCCATACGAAGGTATGGAAGACGATGAAGTTATCGGTGGTCGTGGTGCATCAGACCAAGAAGGCGGCATGGCGTCTATGGTTTATGCAGGTAAGATCATCAAAGACTTGGGCCTAGAAGACGAGTACACATTGCTTGTGACTGGTACGGTTCAAGAAGAAGATTGTGACGGCCTATGCTGGCAGTACATCATTGAAGAAAGCGATATTCGCCCTGAATTCGTTGTGTCTACTGAGCCTACAGATTGCCAAATTTACCGTGGTCAACGTGGCCGTATGGAAATCCGTGTCGACGTATCTGGTATTAGCTGCCACGGCTCTGCACCTGAGCGTGGTGATAACGCTATCTTCAAAATGGGCCACATTCTTAACGATATCGAGAAATTGGCTGGCAACCTTGGCGACGACCCATTCTTGGGTAAAGGTACGCTAACTGTGTCTGAAGTGTTCTTTACTTCACCAAGCCGCTGTGCGGTAGCAGATAGCTGTGCAGTATCTATCGATAGACGTATCACTTGGGGTGAAACTTGGGAAGGCGCAATCGAAGAGATTCAAAACCTACCTGCAGTTCAGAAGTATGGCGCGAAAGTGTCTATGTACAACTATGACCGTCCTGCTTACACCGGTTTGGTTTACCCAACAGAGTGTTACTTCCCAGCATGGAAGATCGACGAAGACCACATTGCAACTAAGACTCTAGAAGCATCTTACGAGCTACTATTCGACAAAAAACCACTTGTCGACAAATGGACGTTCTCTACTAACGGCGTATCTATCATGGGTCGTTACGGCATTCCAGTTATCGGCTTTGGCCCAGGTAAAGAGCCAGAAGCTCATGCGCCAAACGAGAAAACTTGGAAAGAGCATTTGGTGACTTGTGCTGCAATGTACGCGGTTATCCCTCAAATGTATCTAGAGAAAAAACGCAATCAATAAGGTAGTACCACGCGCTAACACATTGAGTTGTAACAGTTAGCGCGTGACGACTCACGTCGTTCTCCATCCTAGAGTGCCAACTTGTGTCTGCCTGAAGTTGGCGGAGTCCGCTCTAGGATGGGATTTTCCGTCACAGCTTATCGCGACTCCTTTATCTTGATGCGACATGTAACTTTCCGGTGATCTTATGACTTTTGAACAATTCAACAATATCGAATCCCTTCTCGATAATTCATCGTCGCCATTGCTGATTCAAAATGGCACTGTGGTTGACCATGCTGAAATTCGTAAAGCCGATGTTTTGGTCATTGATGGAAAGATTGAGCAAGTCGCTGAAAACCTAAAGCCCGTGAGTGAAGATACTCGCGTGGTGGATGCAACAGGGTTGTACGTCATGCCAGGCGGTATTGACGTACATACCCACTTCAACATTGATGCAGGAATCACTCGAAGCTGTGATGACTTTTTTACTGGCACCAGAGCGGCTGCTTGTGGCGGCACGACGATGATCATCGATCATATGGGCTTTGGTCCAAAAGGCTGTGATTTGTTCCATCAACTGGATGTTTACCATGGTTACGCGGCTGATAAAGCGGTAATTGACTACAGTTTCCATGGCGTTATTCAGCACATTGATGACCAGATTTTGGAGCAGATGCATGCCATGGTACATGAGCGCGGTATTCCGAGCTTCAAACTGTACCTCACGTACTCTTACAAGTTGGATGATTGTTCGGTCCTTAAAGCGTTAACGCAATTGAAAAAAGTTGGCGCACTAACAACGGTTCACCCAGAGAACGATGCAGCACTGTCACTGAAACGCAAACAGTTCATAGAGCAGGGCAAAGTAGAAGCGAAATATCATGCGCTAAGTCGTCCGCTAGAATGCGAAGCGGAAGCGATTGCAAGAGTGATCAACCTTGCCAAGCTTGCTGATTCTGCGCCGCTCTACATCGTCCATCTCTCTAACGGTCTAGGATTGGATTACACCCGCCTCGCAAGAGAGAACAACCAGCCAGTGTGGGTTGAAACTTGCCCACAATACTTGGTGTTGAACAATGACCGTTACGAACGTGAAGACGCGCTGAAATACGTGCTAAGTCCACCATTAAGAGACAAAGCGGAAAGCGAAAAACTCTGGAAAGGCTTAGCGGACGGTTCGATTGATACTGTCGCGACTGATCACTGCTCGTTTACGTATGCAGAACAAAAACAGCTAGGCGCAAAAGATTTTACCAAAACACCAAACGGCATTCCTGGCGTCGAAACTCGTATGCCTCTGATGTTCTCAGAAGGTGTCATAGCCGGACGAATTACCCCCAATCAGTTCGTGTCTCTAACCAGTTATGAGCCTGCCAAATTGTTTGGTCTCTATCCACAAAAAGGCCATCTAGGCTGTGGCGCGGATGCCGATTTGGTGTTGTTTGACCCGAACAAGAAACAAACTATCAGACACGATAGCTTACATGACAATGCAGACTACACGCCTTACGAGTCCATTGCGTGTCAAGGTTGGCCACTCATGACGTTCAGCCGAGGTAAGTTAGTTGCGTACGATGGTGAATTTACCGGAGAAGCGGGGGACGGGCAGTTTATTCACCGTCAACCTTTCTCAGCAGAATAACGACAGAAACAACTCAAATAACACACGATTTATTACTTATACAGAATGTGGAGGCCGAGCACAGCGAATGATCGGCGTCTTTCAAGGAGTCCCTATGAACGCAAGCAAAACAAACAAAAGCACTGTAGTGGTTGCCCTCGGTGGTAACGCACTATTAAGACGTGGCGATGAGCCAAGTTTCGCTAACCAACTCGACAACATCAAAATTGCCGCCAAAGCGATCGCTGAAATTGCCAAAGAATACCGCGTGGTGATTGTTCACGGTAACGGCCCTCAAGTCGGTCTGTTAGCATTGCAAAACCTAGCGTACGACAAAGTATCACCTTATCCATTGGATGTATTGGGCGCAGAAAGTGAAGGCATGATCGGCTACATGCTAGCTCAAGAGCTACAAAACAAATTGCCTGAAAGAGACGTCACTACGCTACTAACTCGTATCGAAGTCGACTGTGATGACCCAAGTATTTCCGATCCAACTAAGTTTGTGGGTCCAGTTTACGATGAAGCAGAAGGCCGCGCGTTAGCCGAGAAGAACGCATGGACGATGAAGCGTGATGGCGAATACTGGCGTCGAGTGGTGCCTTCACCACTTCCGAAAAACATCATCGACAAACACTCTATTGATACCTTGCTAGAAGCTGGACAGGTTGTCATCGCTTGTGGCGGCGGTGGTATCCCAGTATGTAAATGCGAATCTGGCTTCAAAGGTGTTGAAGGCGTGATTGATAAAGACTTAGCCGCAACCTTGTTAGCGAAACAGCTAGGGGCAGAGAAGCTACTTATCCTAACTGACGCACCAGCTGTGTTCCTAAACTGGGGTAAAGAGAACCAACAAGCACTGCGCAGTGTGGGCCCAAGTGAGTTGAAACAATACCAATTCCCAGCAGGTAGCATGGGACCAAAAGTGGATGCGGTTGTGGACTTCGCAGAGTTTGGTGGCAGAGCCTATATCGGTGCACTTGATGAGAGCTTAGATGTACTGGCTGAAAATTGCGGAACGTGTGTATCGCTAGATTTTGAGGCGGTTCCGGCTTAAACGATTTAACTTAACCCACTCAGGCCGTGTTTGTTTTACGGCCTGTTTTTTTTTCCTTACTTTTATTCGATACCTTCTTTTTATTCAATACATTAGTTCACTTCGTGACGACCTTATTAACGTGTGAACACTTTTCCTGAAACAAAATGGCTAACTCGATTAGCCAGCTTTTCCGTTTGTTTGGCTGAGTGAGACACCATGATAATGGTGTAACGCTTGGCTAATTCGAGAATCAACGCCTCTATTTGCTGCGCCGTGTGTTTATCTAATGACGCGGTAGGCTCATCAAGTAATAAAATTTCTGGCTCCAAAGCCAACGTTCTCGCCAAACAAAGCCGTTGCTGCTGTCCTCCCGATAGCGAAGCAGCATGATCACTCAAGCGATCACTGACTTCCTCCCAAAGAGCTGCTTGTTTGAGTGCGGTTTGGGCGATTTGATGTGCCTTTTGTCCAGTGACTGAGTTAACTACTCTCAATGGAAGCAACAGATTATCGAGAATTGAACCCGGCAACAGTTGAGGATGTTGAAATACCATACCGACTTTTTGCCTAAGGTGGGGAAGTTGGTGTTCAGGCATTTTCTGAACACAATGTTGAGTATCATTTAGTGTAAGTTTGATATCACCTGTAGTTTTACACTCGGCAAAACAGTCATTGAGGCGATTCAGAGCGCGTAAAAAAGTGGTTTTTCCAGAGCCAGAAGCACCAGTAAGCACATGGGTCTGGTGTCGATAAAAATCTATATTGGCGTTGCTGACAACTTGATTGGAGCCAAAGGCGATGGTCAAATTTGAGACTGAACCAGCAAGCGGTGAAGAGGGTTGAAAGCTCATGTTAGGCTCTCCTTATCGATTTACGCTGAGTGAGTCCTGCTAACGAAAACAAGCTGGCAGTTAGACAAAGTAAGGTAAACGCTGCACCGAACGCCATATGTAGTTCAGTCTCACTTTGATATTGCGCACTGTAGTAAAAAATGGTGAAAGGTAGCGCTTCGTAGCGTTCAAAAATACCACCGGGCAATCCAGCGTTGGCAACTGCCCCAGTTAACATAATGACTGCTGTGTCTTCGGCGGCTCTGCCTATGGCGAGCATAATGCCTCCGATAATGCCGCTTTTCGCTTGTGGTAACAAAACGGTTCGTAACGCCTGCCACTGCGACATCCCCAAAGAAAGAGCTGTGACGTTGAGTGATGACGGAAGAGCTTGTAAAGCCGTTCGTGTAGCAACGGCCAAATAAGGGATGATTAACATGGCGATGCATAGTGCGGATAACAGCAAACAAGCATTGGCAGAGGGTAAAAACCAATGCCTCAAAGAGAGAATCAGAGTAAAACCAAATAGCCCCATCAAAATAGACGGAATGCCTGCAAGAATATCGATGCCAATCGCAAGGCAACGTTTTAAGAACGAAGGTTTACTCATCGCGAGCCAAATTCCGGTAGCGAGTCCAGGCAAAAGGGCTAGTGTTAGCGCCAATAAGATGACCGACAGTGTTCCAACGCACGCGGGCCATATACCATCCCAGATAGGTTCCCGACCTAACATGGCATCAATGGGTGATGCATCACCAAAAAACAGCTCAGTACTTATCGTTGGTGCACCGCGATAAATAATAAAGCCGATAAAAACACTCAAAGCCGCGAGTAACAGTAACGTGCACAGCACACTCCAGAGATGGAATAAGCGAGCTTTCATCCGTTTATTCCTCCATCAGTTGAGTGAGTCAGTTTGCGAATCAGTACAGTAACGCAAACGCTAATAGTGAGTAGAAGTAGGCCCGCAGCAAATAACGAATTGTACATAGCACTGCTATTTTCGGTGGCGAGAACCAAGCCAATATGAGCGGTGAGGGTGCGAACAGAATCTAAAATACTTCCTGTGATTTGTGGCGCATTGCCTGCCAACATCAGTGGTAATAGAGTGTCTCCAATCGCTCGGTTAAACCCTAACAAGGCGGCGCTTGCTACGGCGTGCATTGAGTTTGGTACGATGACGTGGGCAATCATTTGACTGTCGGTCATGCCAAGAGAACAAGAGGTTAATCGTAAATGCTGCGTCAAGGCTTGAAACCGAGAGTCCAACATCATGATCATGACGGGTAAGATCAGCAGCACCATCATCAACATAACAGCAAGCAAGGAAAAGCCGGAACCACTACGAAAGGTCTCTCTTAATAGTGGAACCAACAAGAAAACCGCGGCTAAACCGTAGACCACAGTCGGAATGCCAGCCATTAGCCTGACTAAGCGGCGAATCCAAATAGCGATAGGTTGGTAACGGCTATATTGGCAGAAACTGGCAATGCCAAGAGCAAAAGGGAAGGCAACTAAACTGGCTGTAATAGCAAGAACACCAGAGCCGAATACCATGGGGAAAATGCCATACTGTCCTTGATCGGGTTGCCATTGAAGAGAAAAGACGGCGACGCTTGGGTCAGTAACAACAGGCAATGCAAACCAAATCAGAAAACCAAACAACAATGACATCAAAACGAGCACTACCATCACTAGGGAAAGTATTACTCGTTCTGGTGCAACCAAATGGCGCATGGTTAACGCTTGCTTAATGGGATATAACCAGATGCGCTAATGTACTCTGCGCCTTGAGGACTATAAATAAAGTCAACAAACTCGCTGACTAAACCTTGAGGTTCACCTTTGGTGTTCATATACAATTTGCGGACGATTTTGTATTCGCCAGATGCACAAGCTTCGTTGGTTGGGTGGACACCATCGAGCGCAGGGGCTTTCACTGTGTCATCGATGTAACCAACACTGCTATAGCCAATGGCGCCAGAGTCACGGGCAATGGCGGTTTTCATGGCACCATTTGATGGGATAACGTTGGCGTTCGTTACGATAGCAGTACTGTTGAGCATCTTTTTAAAGAATACCGCGCGTGTGCCACTGGCTTCATCGCGGGTAAAAAGGTTAATAGAACGGTCTTCACCACCCAGCGCTTTCCAGTTGGTGATTTTTCCAGAATAAATGTCGATAACTTGCTGTTGGGTTAGATCTTTAACGGGGTTCTCTGGATTAACGATGATAGCCACACCATCTATCGCAAAAGGAAATGTGACCAAACCCTGCTCAGCTTCACTAGGTTTTAATGCGCGACCGGTGTTGCCGATATCAACTAAACCTTTGGCAACCTGCTGTGCCCCAACACCAGAACCACCTCCAGCGATGGTGATACGAATATCAGGGTTGGATTTCATAATCGCGCGCGATGCGAGTTTCATTACGGGAATATGTGCGGTGCCGCCCGCAATATTAATGGTGCCTGATTGGCCAGCAAATGTATCGGTATCTGCGGCCTGACTAATGACTGGAATAAAGCACAGACTGCAGGCTAACAGTCTGATGAAACCAGTTTTAAAACGCATAACTACTCCTTTGTCTTAATCGAAAACATAAGGGACGAATCACGGAATGTATTCGGTGTAAATCATGTCAAATTAGCCAATCTAGATTACGCCTAATCATTTTCGAAAACTATGTGACTGCTAGACAGAAGTGACGATTAGTGTTTGATTTAAATCATAAATGTTTATGATTTAAGGTTGGTTTGGACTTTATTCGAGAAATGTCTTGATAAGGAAGGATGGCTTTAAATAATTACACCTTCTATCTTAACGTTAAAAGGCCAAAAGACAGTATGAGAGCCCAATGACTGAATACCCATTAGAGATTTATCAATCACCGTTAGACGCTATACGTTCTGGTGTTAAGAAAGTAGAGATTCGAACCAATAATAGCTATGAAGCGATTGAATACGACAAACTAATGCCGGGAGACAGGATCGCATTTCAGGTGATTTCCGGCCCTCCTTTTGTTGGTTTGGATGTCATTAAGCCAAATGCGTTAATCGTAGAAGTAGTCGAAGTACGTCAATATCCCGATCCAAGAGCACTATTGACGAGTGAAGGTATGCAAGTCCTCTCCAAGCTGTGCAATACCATTGAAGAAGGGATAGAAATGTTATACAGCTTCCATGAATATAAAGAAATGATACCTCAGCATGGCATCTTTGCTATCGAGATTCGTATCGTTGAAGACGAGTAAACCCTGCTGATAGAGAACAAGAAAACTGAGTAGCGAGACTCAGTTTTCTTTTGCTAATTCAGATTATTAGTTATTACAGTCCTTTCGATTTTCTAACAATCCAATTTTCCTATCCTAGACTAAAGATAATTACCTCAGTAGCGATAGGTTGATTATGCCGAGTCTCAATCGATGGTTCGATGACATCTCAATTACCAAGAAGCTATTACTCAGCTTTTCTGTGCCTGTTTTGTTGATGCTTGCCGTTTCTGTAGCCGTGTTTCAAAACACTCAATCTATGGAGGAGGACGCTCGTTGGGTTGAGCACACACACAAAGCTATTGGTCGCGCGCAGGAACTGCTGAGCCTCACGGTGGATATGGAGACGGGTAAACGAGGCTTTTTGCTCACCGGTGACGAAGTGTTTCTTGAACCTTTTCATTTATCGTTAGAGGTGTGGGATAAAAAAATCACTACCTTGTCTAAACAGGTGAGTGATAACCCCGTTCAAGTCGAACGACTCACCAGAATCAATACTTTGCATAATACTTGGCTCAGAGACATTGCAGATAAAGCCATTATTCAAAGACGTCTGTTGGAGAACGGACTAGCAAAGCAAGACAGCATCGAAGACCTTTCACAACAGAAAGAAGGTAAACGTATTATTGATGAAATACGTGGGGAATTTGCAACGTTTATTCAAATAGAGCAAGAGCTTATCACCATTCGCAGTATGGCGTCGTCAAAGTCCGCGAGTCAAACCTCCTTTGTGTTGTTTTTTGGAACCTTGTTTGCAGCACTGATCTCACTTTTTGTGGCGGCATGGAGCTCTAAACGTGTTAAGCAACGTATGGATACATTACTGAGTGCAACCCAACTCGTTGCTAAAGGACAACTTCAAAATGGATTAGAAACACTCAACCGTAGCCGCCATTTAAAAGGAAGAGACGAGTTCGCTATGCTCACATCGAGCTTTAGAGATATGGCGTTCAACTTATTGAAAAATGATCAAAAAATGAAGGAGTACAACCAGAAGCTTCGTGATGAAAGCGACCGCGCAGAAGCTGCAGCCAAAGCGAAGAGTGAGTTCTTATCAACCATGAGTCATGAAATTAGAACGCCAATGAATGGTGTTATAGGCATGACTAACTTGCTACTTGATACCAAGCTCGACGAGCAGCAAATACGAATGACTGAAACCACCAAAAATAGCGCTGAATCATTGCTTTCTATTATTAACGACATACTCGATTTCTCGAAAATAGAAGCAGGTAAGATTGACTTAGAGTTGATTGATTTTGACTTGGGTGAAGTGGTCGAGGATGTCGGGGCTATGCTCTATTTTGCGGCAGAACAGAAGGGGATTCAGCTGGTATGTCCGGCTACACCTGTGATGGATCTTTGTTACCGAGGGGACCCTGGTCGTATTCGCCAGGTGCTCAACAATTTGGTCAGTAATGCGATTAAGTTTACTGAAGACGGAGAAGTCGCGGTGTACGTGACCGTGGAAGAAAAACGACTCACCGACAGTATACTGAGATTCGAAATACGCGATACCGGTATTGGCATTAGTGAAGAGCAGCAACAAAAGCTGTTCTCGCGTTTCTCGCAAGCAGACAGTTCAACCACTCGAAAATATGGTGGGACGGGTTTGGGGCTTTCCATCAGCAAACGCTTAACGGAAATTATGGGTGGCGAGATCGGTGTCACCAGTGAAACGGGCAAAGGATCGACATTTTGGTTTACAGTTTGTCTGGAAAACTCATCTAAACAGTCCGTGGTCTATTTGCCTACTGGAGACCTGAAAAAACAACGTATCTTAGTGGTGGATGACAACGATACCAACTGCAATTTACTCGAGCAGATCTTCACCCGTTGGGAGATTCCATATCAGGTAGCTAATAGTGGTGAAGAGGCGTTGAGGGTTTTAGCTGATAACCACAAACAACAACAATCCTTCACCATTGCGATTCTCGATTATCAAATGCCGAATATGGACGGGGTCGAGCTAGCCAAACAAATCCAAGATAACCCTGATTACAATGATACTCGCTTGGTGATGTTCTCATCGGTAGTGCAGCGTGGCGATGCGAAGAAAATGCAGAAGGCAGGCTTTAGCGGTTACCTCACCAAACCGATGCAGCAAGCCGACCTGTTGAGTGTGTTAGAAAAAGTATCGGGATTGTCGGGAAGTGATAGAAGCGAAGCGTTTGTGACACGACATACGCCGGCGAAGAAAGCCCAATACAACGCGCGCATTCTTATTGTGGATGATGTCACCACTAACCAAGTCGTGCTGCAATCGCTGCTGTCGAAATTTGGTATCAAAGTCGATAAAGCTAAGAATGGACTTGAGGCACTAGCTGCTCTTAGAACACCTGCCAACTACGACCTTGTCTATATGGATTGCCAAATGCCAGAAATGGATGGCTATGAAGCAACGAGAGAGATAAGAAATACTAAAAATATCAACATCAACCATTCGATTCCTGTTGTTGCAATGACGGCAAACGCACTGCAAGGCGACCGCGAAAAATGCTTAGAAGCAGGGATGGATGACTATATTTCTAAACCTATTAACGCAAAAGCACTTGGTGAGTCGCTGGAACGTTGGATATCTCATTGTCAGATAAACGACGATGATTCCAAATCAGAAAATCGCACTAGCGCTTAGAGTGACAGTGTCACAAAAAAGAGTCAGTCAGGTCGTTGTTTATGGCTGACTGACTTTTTAGTTTCTATTCCAATGAAGTAATCAAACATTCCATTGATTGCACGCCAATATATTAATCTAGATTAAGTTTTACCTCGTCCATTCTCTGTATTATCGCGCCTCGCTTTTGATACCAATAATAAGCATAACAATACATTGAGGAGATTGGAGTTGAGCCACTTGTTCACAGAGAGTCGCATCGGCAATTTGGTGCTGAAAAACCGCTTCATGAGAAGTGCAACTTGGGAAAATATGGCGACAGAAGACGGTCATATGACTGACAAGCTTTACGCCATCTATGAAGAACTTGCCCAAGGTGAGGTTGGTCTAATTGTGACTGGCTATGCCAACATCGTAAAAGAAGAAAAACCCAATGCTGGCATGATGGGGATGTACGATGACTCTTTTATCGACGAGTACCAGAAGCTGACCGATTTGGTTCATCAGCATGATTCGAAGATTGTAATGCAGTTGGCTTACGGCGGCACGAAAACCACGTTTAACGTTGGTGAAAGGGTGATCTTTGCGCCGAGTGATATCCCTGAAATGGGTACGCAAACACAAGGCAAAGCCATGACCCAAGCAGAGATTGACTACATTGTAGATGCCTTTGCTAAAGCAACGTTAAGAGCGAAACAGTCAGGCTTTGATGGGGTAGAACTGCATGCCGCGCATACCTATCTGATTAACCAGTTCTTGAGCCCGTACTATAACCGTCGCGATGATGAGTATGGTGGTAGCTTAGAAAACCGCATGCGATTCTTAGTTGAAATCTATCAAGCTTGCCGCGAGCAAGTTGGTGATGACTTCCCGATTTTGGTGAAACTGACAGCCACTGAGTTTTTTGAAGGCGGTTTAACGTTCGGCGAAACGCGAGTGGTATGTAAAACGCTTGAAGCGATGGGCGTTGATGCGCTGGTTATCTCGGGCAATATCCACGGCAAAGCTAACACTATGGTTGGCGAGACTCACGATGGTTATACCATTCAAGAGGAAGGCTACTTTCATGAATACGGTCATGCGATCAGCCAAGAAGTGAACATTCCTGTGATTACGGTTGGTGGTTTGACGGATATTGCTGCGATTGAATCCATTGCAGAAAATACTGGTATTGAGTACTTCGCACTTTCACGCCCATTGTTGTCAGAGCCTAAGTTGGTTAAGCGTTGGAAACAGGGTGATCGAGCGCCAGTAGAGTGTGAGCGCTGCTCAAAATGTCGTACTAAGCGCGGTAACTTCTGTGTGGTGAATAAGGAAAGAAAAGTTGCGCTTGCCGCTATGTAATCTTACCGCTACGTAACGTCGCTATTTGCTAACCAAGTCGCTGTGTAAACTTAGCCCCAAACAGAATTAGTGTATAGGAGCCAGAATGCCACTGGCTCTTGTCGATATACCAATCTTCATGATCTAGCACGAAAAATTCCATTTTATGCCTACAACCTCTGAATAGTGACTACACTAAGTATTAACTCAATACGATCATCGCAATGATCGGTTCAGGATGAACATTGAGTGAGTAGTCGAGTATTCAAATAGAGGTAAGCTATGGCATTAATTACGCAAGTACTTAATAACTTTCCCGGATTCGCTGTTCAGTACGATCCAAGCAAAAATCCCTTTTTTCGACCAATCATGGAAGAGAACCTAAGAAAACTTAAACAAGTGTCAGCGGGCAAATCGCTGCTCTCTGAAATTCAAGCGGCTAAGCCTGCGGCGCGAGGCTCATTCCCTAACAACATCAACGTCATTTGTGTGCCAACACACCTGAACTTCACTCAAAGTGGCTTTAAGCGTGATGTGCTCTATGACAGCGATGGTCAAGCAAACGTGACGGGCATGACTGCGAGTAATCAAGCAAGGTTTGCTCCTCAAGGTTGTCCGTTCTGGATGGCTGGTGGTAGCCATAACTCCGCCGTTAATCAAACCGCAGCCACTAACGCCACTGGCTCAGTGTGTTATATGCATTTCACTAACGTGCAGGTGATGACGCGCAAAGGTGAAAAAGCGGAACCTTATGTCGTGCTTGCTCACGAGCTCATTCACTCGCTCCATTGCCTTCAAGGCACAAAGATGGATGGGAAAGATGAAGAACTCTGGACAACCGGGTTAGGAAAATATTCCAACAATCCAATGAGTGAAAACTGCTTCCGCCGTCAATTTGGCTTAGCGGAGCGTACTCAGTACTTCTAATCCTTTATTGTTAATCAGTGAGATAAGAGCCGCGGTGTTTACACTGCGGCTTTACTTTTGCGCGCTGGCTCATCATACCCCTTTACAAAATCAACGCTAAACCAAGGCAGTTATCGCTTGCTTGGATGACAACCAGGGTTACTATATCCATAGCTAAAATAAGGATTAACGGGTTTGGAGAGTCAACCATGTTACTAAGCAATTACCATATGCATTGTCATTATTGTGATGGGAAAGGAACACCAAAAGATATGGTGGATAAAGCCGTATCCCTTGGTTTTAAATCAGTAGGCTTTAGCTCCCACGCTCCTTTGCCTTTCGACAACGATTTCTGCATGTTAGCGGAAAACCTAGAGTCCTACGTTGCCGACATTAAACAGCAAAAAGATCGTTCTGACATTGACGTGTATTTAGGATTAGAAATCGACTTTATAGTCGGTTTGACTGCGCCAAGCGATACGAAGTGGGACGCGTATCCCCTCGACTATAAGATTGGGTCGGTTCATACATTAGACGCACCAAACGAGCGTTATTCTATGCTTAGTGTCGATGGCCCACACGATGAATTTAAAGTGTTGTTGGACGAAGTGCACAACGGCAGCGCGCGCTCGATGATTGAAGTCTATTACCAGCGCGTTCGAGAGTTATGCGAAGCTGGTGGGTTTGATATTTTAGGTCATTACGACTTGGTCAAAAAGCACAATAAAGCGCTCGCTTTCTTTGACGAACAAGATAGCTGGTACCAAGAGATCGCCATTGCCACACTAGATGCAGTTGCAAAGGCTGGCGTGATATTGGAGGTCAATTATGGCGGTATGCTGCGCGGCGCGACCGACGATGTTTATCCATCCCCTTGGCTACTTAAGCATGCTAAAGCAAAGAATATCCCAGTACAGATTAACGCCGACGCTCACGCGCCTCATCACTTAGGTGTGCATCACGAGAAGTGTCGAGAAATCCTATTAGAAGCGGGGTATCAACAGCAGCGTATCTTACTTGATGGCAAATGGCAGGATGTGTCCATTCTCTAATAGCAGCGCCGCTTTTAAACCTAACTTTAAAGCCTCAATTGTAAAGTATGTTGTAAAGCGGCTTAGCTCACAGTTATTCCTATTCCGTACTCTGTATTTCGGCTTCGTGAACTCACCCCAATTATGTGCAACGCATTGGCGTTAGGATGAACTCAGATGAAAAGTAGAGTGGTGGTTGTATGACTCTGTCTAGTAAAAACAAAGCCATAACGGCATTGGTTGTCGTTATGATTTCCGCTGCGTTATTGTGGTTTGAACAATTTGGCGTAGTTCCTTTCCTGACTCTGATTATCGGCTTCTTCACTTTTATCATTCAAGTCACGTTACACATTATGGGCTACCACAACGGCGACGTTTTCGAAGCCTACCAAGACGCTGAACGCACCGAAGCCACCGCACTCACTAATCTCATCAAAAACAAAAAAGACTGTGAAAAGCGTTAGCTAAAATCAGTCCCATCTCACCTATGTACGAATAATCGACATTGGTTGCATATCAATTATGCAACCAAGTTAACAGTATCCTTCGCCACAATTTCATAAAGTAACGCTCATTAACAGACTTTAACAAAATCAACAGCTTGCTCTTGCTAAAAAGAGTGCGGTAGCCGTGATGGAAAAAAGAGAAAACCGTTATTGCAGTGTTTGCGGGAAAAACACTGACCATGTCGTCGTATTGGTACGCAAAGAAAGCCCATTCAAAGAAGACAAAAAGCGTAAACGCAAAGAGTTTTTGACTGGCTTTTTAAAAGGCTGGGCTTTTGGCGCATTTCTGGCCTCAATGGACGATTTCTCACGTCATTGTATTTGCGAACAGTGCGGGACTAAGACAATCGAAGACTGACGATAACCATTCACGCGTACTTCGCAGGACTAGAAATCCGTATTTACCTACATTAGGCGGAATAATTCCGCTTTTTCTGTTTAATATGCAACTGTATTTGCATTTTTCGTTGTAGGTGATTGAAAGTTAGGGGTAAGTTTTGCATTGTGTGGGGAAGTTAGGTGGATTAAATCCGTCTAATAAGCGTTATGTTGTTAAATGAAGTACAGAGAAAACAATGAATAATGAATCATTACAAGCATTTCGAGAAAGGCTAGATAGTAATACTGGATTAGTTTCCAAGCGTCGAATACTGGTCACACTGTCGTTGTTACTTCTTGCGATACAATTTACTGGTGCTGTCTTTAAAGAAGCTAATACATTTATCTTTAAAATTGAGTTTACCAACCAAGGTGGGCTAAGCATATTTTTGCTCTTGGCTGTCGTCATTTTGATGATTCGTTATTACAGCTATGCACATGAATATCATCAAGAGCTATTCAAACTCATGGCTGAAAGAATGATGTCTGACTATAAAATATTTAGATTTAACCACCACACCGAGGAGATATCGGGGTTGCTTGGAGACGGTATTGATCTTTTTGGTGGTGATGAACCGGGTCTACAAGACGCTAAGTACGAAACTGACGGCTTTTTGAGACGTAAAATTGTCTACCAAAAGGAATACCATAACGAAGAAGGTAGCGAGTTGTTAGATGAGGACGTTTCATTAAACCGATACAATGAAAAGTGGACTCGATGGGACTTTCTAGTGCTTTATTCTTATGAATTGAGGTACCGTTTGGAAGCATTATTGAAATATAGAGAAAACCTTGATCTTTGGGGACCTTATTTTCTAGGTTCTACAGCTATAGTTCTTACTTTGATAAAGCTGGATACCGCAACAATTCAAAACCTCTGGTTGGCAATAACAACATAACAAACTGTTTAAGAGTGATTCGCAACGCGTGGCATTTTTACTATGCGTTGGTTTTAGTGTTTAAGGTGGTATGCGGCGGCTTCGGTATTGCGTTGCTCACACCTTAACAGGGCGTTATATTTTTGAGGAAACATGGCGAATTTATATAAATTTCGAGACTTTAACAAAGGTAGTCTTGAGTTATTGATCAATAAACAGTTGTGGTTCGCGAGTCCTGCAACTTTGAATGACCCTTTCGAAGCAGAATCGTCTTACGAAAGTGTATTGGCAGCGGTTTGGGAAGAATATCCATTCCCTCAAGATCAACAAGATGCTTATAAGCGTATTTTAGATGAGCAATTATCTAAAACAGGAATTTGCTCATTATGCAAATGAACACAAGGGCATTTGTATTGGCTTTGATGAGTCAAAGTTAATTGAGGCAAACCCGCATCTTTATCCTATTGAAGTTACATACCAAGCAGATTATCCATATCAAGACATAATTGATAGGTTCAAATATTTCCAATCAATGCCGGGAATGAATAACAAAGATTCAATAGCAGGGGACATTATGTACTCTGTTCTTGGGACTAAATATACTCATTGGGCATACGAGAAAGAAAGGCGTTTACTTAGACACGTGTTTGGAGCCGTAAATTTTGAAGCTAGTGCTGTTAAAGAAATGGTGTTTGGTTTACGAATGCTCGAGCGGGACAAAGATACAGTAAGGCAGCTTCTATCAACTGAAGAGTGGAGTCATGTAGAAATGTATCAAGCGGTTAAATCAAAGAAAAAATATGCTTTGGAGTTCATAAAAATATAACAAAGCATTTAAGAGTGATTCCCAACGCTTGGCATTTTTCGTTCCATAGTTGGGTTTTGTGTTTACGGTGGTATGGTTAAGTTTCGTGGTAGCGTTGCTCACACCTTAATGCGGCGTTAGTAATTTAAAGGAAAATTCAGTGATATTGAAAAGTCGTGAAGTAGATGTTGTAGAAGGTAATCCTTTTTTAAATGACAAATTAAATAGAAAAGAAAGTGCGGATGTATTAACTGAGTTTGTACTTTCATCGAAAGATCCATTAGTTGTTTGCCTTGATGCTCCTTGGGGGCAAGGGAAAACAACATTTTTAAGAATGTGGGAGCAACACCTTAAAGATAATGAGATTCCTACAATATACTTTAATGCTTGGGAAAATGATTTTACAGATGATGCCTTTGTTTCACTCATAGGGGAAATAGGGGCATCAATTGATGAAATTTCAAACTATGGTAATGAAGATAAGGTTAAAGAATACTATCAAAAAGCAAAAAATCTAGGGTTAGGTCTTGTAAAGAGAACTGTACCAGTTGCAGCGAAAGTGGCAACTGCTGGTGCTCTGGATTTGGATAAAATTACGGAGCAAGCACTTAGTTCTTTTGCAGAGTCAATAGCGAAAGACCAAATAGAAAAATATGAAAGTGCAAAGAAAACACTTCGTTCATTTAGAGAGGAGTTAACCAAACTAGCTAGCAGTATTTCAGCCGAAAAGAATAAGCCACTAGTATTCATCATAGATGAACTCGATAGGTGTCGTCCTAATTTTTCGATAGAGATACTTGAGAAAGCAAAGCATTTCTTTAACGTCGAGAATATTATCTTCGTTCTTGGAGCTGATAAAGTTCAACTTGGACACTCAATCAAAGCAGTTTATGGTAGTGAGCTTAATGTAAATGGTTATTTGAGGCGTTTTATTGATTTTGACTATTTACTACCACCACCAGAGAAAGGTTTATTTGTTAAAGCACAATTCAATAAATATTCATTTAAAGAGTATTTTTCAGCAAAGAATGGTGAGCAAACTCGCTATGAGGGTGAGCAAGCATTAAAAATGTTCACAGAGTTATTTGAGCTTTATCAATTAACATTACGTGAACAAGAACATTGTTGCTCTTTATTAAGTTTGTCTATTCGAACAACACCAACAAACCACTCGTTATTTCCTCTGTTTTTATGCCTTTTGATCGTAATTAAAATAAAAGAACCTGATTTATATAAAAGGTTCGTCTGTGATGAATTAACTACTGATGGTTTATTGGCTCATTTAAAGTCAGTAGATACAAAAGATGAATTGTTAAGCAGCAATTATGGTATAGCTTTGGAGGCTTACATTGTATCAAGTAAGTCTAACGGTTACGTTGATAATGCAATAATGTCAAAATACCAAGCTATACGTGATTCAAGTGAAGCATCAGATGTTGAAAAACATAGAGCAAATCGAGTGATTGAAATTATTGATAGGTTTGATTGGAATGGTGGCATAGGTAGCCTAAGTTATTTAGTCAAAAAGATAGAAATAGCTTCACGTTTCAGTTCATAAATTGCTAACAAAGCCATCAATACGACCACCAACGCTCGGCATTCTAGGTCTGAATTGGCTGGGGTGTTTTCGGTGGTTTATCAACTTCATCGTAATGCGTTGTGGCGTATTATGGCAGGCGTTAGAAAATTTGGAGAATTCTGGTGTTTGAAAAAGTTGTACTTAGACGCTCAGAGGGCGGTATTCCCGTAACCAAAGGGGAGATCGCTGAGGCGTTATTATTTTATCAAAATATTCACATCATTATTGACTACGCAAGTTTTCATGGTCTTGTAACTCAACTAGGCATGGATCTATTCTTGAGGTTACTTGCTTTACCATGTGTAACTGCGGTGTATACGGAAGAAATCCTGTCAACGTACAATGACAATAATGAGTTTTTGTATGCTGCAATAAAGTTTGTTGGGGATCAAGAGCGAGGGGAGTTACACAGTCGAAAGAAAAGGCTTCAGTACCAAATTGAAAAAATAGGTTTTGATAGAAAGAAATCTTTGAAATACGCAGAACGTTTTTTAAAGCTAGTATCAAAACATGATCTATCAAGTGACCATTTTGTGAAAAATGGCATTACGCTCAGTGCTAGAATACAACTTCAAGACCAAGAGTATGTTAATCAATGTGCTCAAAAGGTTGTTGCCAATCAACTAGGTAAAGAAGAGATTGATAGTCGTTTGTTCTTAAATATCGATTTCCTTGATAACACAGAAAAATTTAAGATACACAGCAATATCGATTTTGATTTTATTACTTTTAGATCGAAGCGCCTTAATCCGAATGGTGGTGACTTCAACCAAGCTACCTTATTGAACCAAATTTTGGAATCTCATGCAGATCTATTGCTTTCATCACATTATGGAGGCGACTTTTTTAGCTCATCAGTTTCATCCCAATTGATTAATATAAAATTCTCTCAGGCAACTAAGAGAACTGAGTTAAACAAAAGTGAACTAGCTTCTTTCAAACATGTGATTTTAAATGACTTTCCTTCAGTGAAGGAAGTAATAGACTCTGATAGACGATCATTTTCAGAATTCTTAAAATTATTGGAAAAATCTGACAGGTTTAAGAAATGGACAGTTGGAGTTAATCCTGATGTTGGTGTGGTTTCTGAATACCTAAATGAGTTGGGTGGGCAACACTGGTTGGAAAGAACACCCGGAAAAACAATAAGGTATGCTTTGGGCTCAACGATATCTGCTTTTGAGCCATTTATTGGCTCGGCTCTATCACTAGCAGACACACTAATTACTGACAAACTAGCTATCGGTTGGAAGCCTAACCATTTTGTAAACAAGCACGTAAAACCATTTCTTAACGAGGAATAAATTTTCTAACAAACGCGTTAAGGCGGATTCGCAACGTGTGGCATTGTTGGTTTGCGGTAACTTTAGTGATTTAGGTGGTTTGCAGAAACATTGCGTTGTTCACCACTTACGCGGGCGTTGTGTGCATGGAAAACAAAATGGAAAGTATCTTAGATTTAGCAATAGAGGAAGTCATTAAGTTATATGCTCCTCATACAGTCATCCTTTATGGTTCTCACGCAAGAAATGAAGCTACAGAGACGAGCGATATAGATATCGCTTGTTTTTGGGATCGTTCAGAGGAGCATAAAGATGCTCGACTTTTTCATGGAACATTTCTTGATGTGTGGGTATATCCAACATCATTTCTTGATTCGGTTCCAGAAGAAGCTCTGCGATTTGCTGATGGAAAAGTAGTGTATGAGACTCGCGATATAGGAGCAGATTATATAGCGCGAGTGAAGCAGAAACTTGCCAAAGGTAAAGAACCAATGTCTGAAGTAGATAGACTGCACATTCAGGAATGGGTTGTGAAAATGCTCGAAAGAGCGCGCGATGGAGATCTAGACGGTAACTATCGTCGAACTTGGCTCCAACATGATCTTTTGAAGATGTATTTTGACATTCGTGGTAAGTGGTATTTGGGTTCAAAGAAAAGCTTTCAATACATGAAGCAAAACGACAATGCTATTTATAGTCTTTTTGAGCAAGTTTACGAAAATCCGTTAAATATAGATCTTCTGGACAAGTTAGCTAGTAAAGTGGTTCGCATATAGCAAACAATTCATATGTAGTTATCACGCTCATCATCTTCCACATTAATATCATCTCAGGCATCCACCAAACAAAGGAAACCTCAACATGAGAGTCGTCCCAGAACTCTATTGTCAAAGCATCAAGGACAACATCACGTTCTTTGTCGACATCCTTGGCTTTGCTATCAAGTACCAACGAGAAGAAGAGGAGTTTGTTTATTTAACGCGTGAGGGAGTTGACTTGATGCTTGAAGGAGTAGGTGGCGACTCCCGAAAATGGTTAACTGGCAACTTAGAGCATCCATTTGGTCGAGGTGTTAACTTCCAATGGGATGTAAGTGATATCAACGCGTTATATTCAACAGTGCAGTCTAAAGCACCCAGTTCGATCTTTCTTCCCATGGAAAGCAAACCTTATTCAGTTGACGGTAAAACGGTCACACAAGCTCAGTTTATTGTCGAAAGTCCTGATGGCTACCTATTCCGATTCTGCGAAGATGAACATCAATGACAAGTGCTGAGTACATTATTTTAGTTACTTGCCCTCAAAGCCACTTTTCAGTTAGCAAACATCCATTTAAGTGAGCCAGTCACTCGAAAAAATCACAGTCTATTTCATTAAATTAGGAGTAGTTCAATGTCTTATACAGAAGCAAGTTGCCTTTGCGGCGCGGTGACAATCAAAGCCGAAAATGTTAATCCCAAGTTTACTGTGTGCCATTGCCAATCCTGCAGGAAGTGGGGCGGTGCTCCATATTTTGCGGTGAAGTGTGGCACTCAAGTGAAGATTGAAGGTGGTGATAAAGTTAAAATGTATCAATCATCGTCTTGGGCCTCTCGTGGTTTTTGCACAGAATGTGGCACTCATCTTTTCTACAAATTTAAAGCAACCGGTGATTACAATATGTCATTAGGTCTGTTTCCTAACGTAGAAGGATTGGAAATGGATATGCAGTATTTTAGTGATATGCGCCCTGGGTATTATTGCTTTGCGAATGAGACCAAGGAAATGACCACTGAGGAGATCATGGCGTATTTTGCTGACGAGGTTTAGAGCACTATTGAGCGAACGCTACAATGGCGTGTCTCACTTGTTATCGTTAGTGCTTATGGCATAGGTGTATAGGAACAACAATGGTTAGATGGCCGTGTATTTTCAAACTAGAGGGCGACCCGGAGCTTATGTATTTTGGCTCTGAGTCAGCGTTAGCGAGTGAATTAGAGTCTTTGATTTGGAGTAGTTCTGATCGCTTGATCGATAGTGATGGTCACAGCTTCACAATTTGCCAAGCGAGCGGACGTTATACATTCGAACTGAACGACTCTGTCTTGTCGTTATCTGAAATTACTCAACTTATTCAAGAGCACGAGTTTTCTAAGGCTGAAGTGTGTTTGACAAAAATACAGTTTGCGTCGGTGGAGCAGGCTATTCAATCGCTGTCGTTTGAGAAGTAAATGGAGCAGAGGATTCGAGTTGATAGCGACATGGGAGTTTTTAACGTTGCTACGGTCTAGAGATTCAGATTGAAAGGAGTTTGACGGTGAAAGTTGCATTGGTTACTGGAGGTTCAAAAGGAATTGGTTTGCACGTGGTTTTGAGACTTGTAAACCAAGGATATAAAGTTGTTACCTGTTCTCGCTCAAAAGAGGCTTGGAGTAGCGCGCTTGCTGAGTATCCAGGGTTAAGTAGTGTAGATTATCACTCGGTAGATATTTCTGACGAACAACAATTAAATCAACTGTTCAATTATATCTCTAACAAGTACGGTAAGCTTGACGTTGCGGTAAATAACGCTTCTCCAGCACTGGTCTCGCGCGGGCAGCTGTCTGAGGTTGATACACCGCTACTTAAAGAAACGCTTCAGGTGGACTTTTTCAGTCAAGCTCTATGCCTACGTGCTGAACTGCAACTAATGAAGACTGGTGCTTCGATTGTAAACGTCAGCTCCATCAACGGTCTTAGACCTACTCCGAATGCATCTATGTACAGCGCTTCAAAACATGCTTTAGAAGGGTTAACCCGATCCGTAGCGCTGGAGAACATTGGTGCTGGTATTCGGATTAACGCTGTTGCGCCAGGTGTTACGTGGACGCCTCGCTGGGAAGAGAGACAAATAGAGTCTCCTAATGTGCGTGCTGATGTTTCTGAGGTAGTGCCTATCAAACGATTTGGGAACATTGACGAGATAGTGAATGCGATAGAGTTTTTACTGTCAGATAAAGCCAGTTATGTTGTTGGCCATACGCTGGTGGTCGATGGTGGGCTTTCGTTGACCTAGGCAGTGGATGAGTTTTAGCTGGATCTGTTGTGGTTGCCGTTGATTTAACCAGACATGGCTTTAACCACCAAAATTAGCTCAACTGTTTATTTATACAGTATTGTTGTGTATTCTCCGTTTAATATGAAAGGAGTAGTACACAATGACATTACAATACGAGCAGACAGTCCCAAGTCCGAAAGAGTTTTGTGAAATGCGCGTGACCGCAGGGTTATCACCTAAATCATTAGAAGCGGCAACGATAGCACTGCCAAACAGTTTGTATGGTATTTCTGTAAGAGATGGGGCAAAACTGATTGCAATGGGTCGCGTGGTAGGCGATGGAGCATGTAACTTTGAAGTGGTAGACGTGGCGGTGGATCCTAGTTATCAGGGGCAAGGTTTAGGACGAAAAGTGATGGAATACATTGATGACTACCTAGCCAACGTTGCTATGGATGGCTCGTATGTTTCCATGATTGCTGACGAGCCTGAATTCTATGAAAAGTTAGGGTATAGGTTGGTTTCACCATCTAGCCAAGGCATGACCAAGAAATTTAAGCCAAGAGCATAGCCGTAAAACATGTGGGTAGCTTCTATTCGTTGATGTATAAGCGTTGATGCTTGTCATCATGACTCGACTCAAGATGTTCTGGTTTGCACTTCAATGGCGAAATTGCTGATATTAACAATTAGATATGTCGAGAGTGAGTGGTTATATGGAAGCACCGAAAGAAGAACTTCTAGCCTTATTAGTTAAAGAGTGTGAGCTATACACGTCTATACCTGCCAGTGAGCATCAGCAAAAGCGCGATAAAAAGTGTTTTATCGATGGAATCATGACGGCCTGCCGTGTGGTAGGTATCAGTTATCAGGAATTGAATTCGATTATTGAGTCAATGCCAAAGCAACCGAAGTTCAAGGATTTAGACGAGGAGTTGTCGACTCCTACTTATGTTCGAAATAACGTAGATATTAAGTTGTAGAGGTTGCTGTCAGTTCCTTTTGAACTCAGCCTCTTAGAGTAGGAAAACTTATGGAAAGTACAGGGAAGTTAGTCTTCTTTTGCGGAAAAATGGGCGCGGGCAAGACAACACAATCTAAGCTAATTGCGGCCAAGCAAAGGGCGGTACTCATTTCTGAGGATGAGTGGTTAGCCGCACACTATCCCAGTCAAATCCACTCGTTTGAGGACTACGTCAAGTTCTCTACTCTTATTAAACCTTTTATTAAGTCACATGTTCAGAGCTTATTAACGGTGGGTGTTGATGTGGTCATGGACTTTCCTGCCAATACAGTTAGACAGCGTTCGTGGTTTTCATCTCTATGTTCTGAAGTGCAATGTGCTCATGAGCTTTACTATCTCGATGTGCCGGATGAGGTTTGTTTGGTTCAAATTGGCAAGCGTCGGGTTGAGCAGCCAGAAAGGGCAAATTTTGACACTGAGGATGTGTTTCATCACGTGACGCAGTACTTTGAAGAACCGACGGATGATGAAGGTTTGAACATAGTGAAGGTATAAGACCCGTTTGGTAACTTGATTGGCTTGCGTGGACCGAGCCGTTAACCCTTCTAAATCCGACCCATCCGTTTGACACCTATCTATCTTTTAAAACCAAATATTCTGGAGTATTAATGGCGAGCCCAAGACTATTAAAGTCTCAAATCACCAACATTGTTTGTGGTGAAAACGTCACGATTATCGAACCTGCGAATGTCTATGGCTGTGAGTTAAAAGATGAAGTATTTGTTGGCCCATTTGTTGAGATACAGAGGAACTCAGTTATCGGTGCTCGGACAAAAATCCAATCGCACAGCTTTATTTGTGAATATGTGACTATCGGTGAGGATTGCTTTGTAGGCCACGGGGTTATGTTTGCCAATGACCTTTTTAAGAGCGGTCAACCTGATCCAAACCCAGAGAGTTGGGGACGTACTGTTATTGCCGACAACGTGACGATAGGGTCAAACGCTACCGTTCTGTCGGTCAATATCTGTGAAGGGGTTGTTATCGGTGCCGGAAGTGTCGTGACAAAGGACATTACCGAGAAAGGTATTTACGCAGGGAATCCGGCTAAAAAACCACGAAGCTTGCCTTAAGTTAGAAAAGTAATTATAAACAAGGTGTTAGTGCCATTTTTTATAGTATTTTGTTTGACTGAGTAAGTTGGTGAACGACATAGCATAGAGTGGCAAGTGGTATTGAAAACGCCACACCAACCATACAGTAAAACAAAGGAATGACCATGGACGTTACTATTGGCAAGAGTCTTGAACTGATCTCAATGGGTCAAGCTATACGCTATCAAGTATTTACGCTTGAACAAAATATCCCAACAGAGTTGGACTTGGATGGGTTGGATAATGACTCATTTCACGCTCTAGTCTGGGATGGCGGTAAGCCTGTCGCGACCGCTCGTTTGACGGTGAATCAAGACGGCTCGTCGACTATGGCGCGAGTGGCGGTTTCTGAGGAATATCGTGGTGATGGCGTTGCATCAAAAATCGTCCGTGCCCTAATAAAACATGCCAGTAATATCGGAGTGAGATGTATCGATATCCACGCCCACGCTTATTTAAGAAAGTACTACGAGAACTTTGGATTTGAATATATCAGAGAAGTTGAGATTGTTGGTGAGCATCAGCTTATTGAAATGAAGTACGAAGTGGAACCTGCTGTTTAGTTGTGCATTTTACATAGCAGAACGTAGATGGATTAGATTAATAAAATGAGTGCTGACGCGGCCTCTTTGTTAAGCACCGAAGACGATTTCAAGGAGTAGACACTGTGAAGTTTGCATTATTACAGTTCCCAATTAGTGCTCAATCAACCAAAAACCATGAACAAATCAAGCGTGCTATCTTCGAAGCCAAGCGCGATGGTGCAGATGTGTTAGTTACTCAAGAATGCGCCTTGTCTGGTTATCCACCTATTGAAATTGGTGCTGTTGCCGATATTGATTTTGAACTTCAAGACGCTGAGTTTAATCAGATTGTAGACTTGGTTAAACACACGCAGATCACTGTTTTCTTGGGGCTTATTCGCAAGTTTGGAGATAAAGCGGCGAACTCGGTTGCGATCATCAAACCCTCAGGTGAGGTGTATTACTACGACAAAAGAGCTCTGTGGGGTTGGGATGCGGAGAATTTTGAAGTAGGGAATGACTTCAATGGCGTTGTCGATATTCAGGGTATTAAGGTTGGTGTTCGAATCTGTTATGAAATTCGATTCCCTGAGTACTTTAGAGAACTCTATAGAGAACAGGTCGATGTCGCTATCGTGAGCTTATGTGATGTCCAACAAGAGTTTGATGCCAATCGTTATTCAATTATTAAATCGCATCTTGTGACTCGGGCGATTGAAAATGTGTTTACAGTGATATCGGTTAACTCGACAACCTTTGAGCAAACCGCTCCGACGGCAGTTATCGATAAACAGGGTAATCTTGTTGTTGAAGCAGAGCGAAACAAGAAATCTATCACCTATTTCGACTATGAAAAGAAGGAACATGGCTTTGGTGCCAAAGGCTGTGTCACATACTCAAATAAGCTATTAGGTTTATAGCTAAAAATACAACAATAACTATTGTCAGGGTGAATAAATGAGTGAGATTGCTCGTTTTATAACTGGAGAAAGTCCAGATAAATTTGGTCGTTATATTGATGAGCTGTTGGCGTATAACCACTTTTGGTTGGAGCATGACCATAAGTATATTCAGGTGTTTTTTCCAATCGACGAGGGAACCAAGTTTAATCAGCATGCTCCTTTAGTAACACAGAAAGATAGAGACGTGTTTGCCAATTCAGAAGCACTTCGAGTTGCTCATTTGAAGATACTTGATGTCATGTTGGATTTTTGGGGAATGCAGAGAAATGGATTTGAAATCACCTCTGTCTTGCCGCTGAGTGGGAAGAATCACGTTTGGTTAAAAAGCCACGATCATAATCAATTGAGACTAACACGAGCGATTCGCAGTCTGTATTTGCTGGGCAATGAACAGGTTGCAATAAACCTATCTGAGTTTCTCGTTACTGCAGCTAATGAAGACGGCACTGTGTCGGATAAAACGATCCAATATTGGCGTAATGCCTTGGAGGGCTAGAACAACTAATGAGCCAGTACAGTACGGAGAAGATGACGGCGTTCTGTTGTAATTGCAAGGCGTTAACACAACATAAATACACCTCGTTTGGAGCAGAGGGTAAACACCCAAAGAACGAAGCTACGGGCTTTTTCTCCGGGTTATTCGCAGCGATATTAACGTCGTTGATGGATGGAGAGGCGACAGGGGATTATAAATGTCAGATCTGTGGAACCTACCTTCATACCCCTGACCATTTAGATTAATTGGCGCTATTGCGTGATGAAGTTAAGGAGTAATGCCTATGGAATCAGACAGAATAAAACTCGTTCCTCCTTCATTGGAGTACCAGCCACAAATGTTGGCGGCAATCCAAGCGAGTAAAGCGGAGCTTGGAGAATATCTTCCTTGGGTACCATATGCTTTGACTCAAGAAGAATCGGTGGAGACCACCAAACAAGCGATGGCAGATTTTGAAAACTTCGAAAATGAACTGCGCTTTTCAATCATTGATAAAGAGACCGATACGTTGGTAGGCGCTGTAGGATTGATCATTCGTGATAAGGCGGTGCCATTTTTCGAAATTGGTTATTGGCTGAATACATCAAGCGTAGGCTCCGGTTATGTAACTGAGGCGGTAAAGCTTGTGGAGCAGTATGCCTTTGAATCATTAAAGGCGAACCGGGTGATTATCAGAGCTGCTGAAACGAACGCAAAAAGTCGTTCAGTTGCTGAGCGTTGCGGCTATCACTTAGAGGGTATTGCGCTCAATGAACGTCGATTGCCAAACGGTGAGCTATGTAACACGGTGATTTACTCAAAAATCAGTTTATAGAAAGCGATGGTTGTTTAGTAGCAGGGTTATATGGATATAGCAATACTAACGTTTGATGGATTTAACGAACTGGACTCTTTTATTGCCTCGGCAATTTTGAATCGAATGAAACCGCACGGATGGAATGTTCAGATAACGTGTCCGACGGATGTGGTGACATCAATGAATGGTGTAGAGGTGGTTGCGCAGCAGCCGTTAGAGTTTGCAAATCAAGCCGATGCCGTGTTGTTTGGCAGCGGTATGTTGACGCGACAAATTGCGACGGACCAAACCATTCTGTCACGGCTTTCTCTTGACCCTAACAGGCAAATCATTGGAGCACAGTGTTCCGGTACGCTGCTTCTGGCAGCGTTGGATTTACTGAATGGAGTATCCGTTTGTACCGACCTCACCACGAAACCTTGGGTCCAAGACCTAGGAATCGAGGTGTTGGAACAACCTCTACATGCACACGGTAATGTGGCTACATCCGGTGGTTGTATGTCTTCGCAGTACTTAGCGGCTTGGGTGATCGCTAAGTTAGCCGATAGAGAACAAGCGGAGTCCGCGATTCATTACGTCGCCCCTGTAGGTGAGAAAGAAAAATCGGTCGAGCATTGCTTATCAGTGGTTGGGGCATATTTATAGCAAAACGACTTTACAACCAACGTCATTCATTGTTAGTTCCTACGTAGACACAAGACGACCTTTCCATACATATCACGCTCTTTATGGGTGTTATTCTTAATGGATAAAAATATTATCGGCCAGCACCGATAAAGCATATTCATGTAGGCAGTGTTTGATGGGCAAATCTAAACGAACCATTCCTTTATCTCTGACATTCTCATTGATTGTTGTGTTTCTTACTATATTCGCGGGAGCGAGTTTGATGGGAGAGAATCATAGAATCAATGAAGTACTCAGTGAGCGCTTTAAGAGGTTTAAGGCCGAAGATTTTTCTGCGCCTTGTTTTCCTATTTCCGTTGATTCGCATTTGGTGAATATCGACGAGTTTAAGACTTGTAACAACCAAAACTTTTTACTCTACATTAGTTTGTTGAAGCGTTTCGATTTAATGGATGGCAGTGCGTATACGCTCAAGATTAAGCGCAATAGTTTTTGGATACCTTTTCTGTTTTCGGATGAAGTTGGCGTGAGCATTAGGTTGCAAAAAGAAGACGAGAATAACTGGTTCTCTTTTGATTGGTTGCCATTTGTCGAAAAGCCAGATGAACACTACATCGATGGGTTGTTTGTGATGGGGCGTGATCATTGGAAATGGACAATCAACGACGTAGTGATAAACGATGTGAAACTGCAACAGATATTCACGGAGTACGAGCAAACGGTCGACTTTAATAAATACGTCGAAAAAGTTGGCTCTCGCTATGAATTCAAAAATGGTGTGGTGGATAGCGAAAGTGCCAGCAATTTTGATAAACGGTTACTGAGATTCAATCTTCAAAAAGTCACGGAGTTTTTGAAGTAATCGACTCAGCTGTCTAGAAGCGAAGGTATTATGTCTGCTATGGTTGTTGGCATAAAGAGCTAACAGTTTGCAAAGATAAAGGAATCAATAACATGGAACTCGTTACTCCTTCATTAGAACGGATGCAAGCCTTTGCGGTTTTCTACCAAGATTTTGAGCTCCACGATGTGGATAATGCGGAGTATTACCGCGAAGGCATCGGTGATTTTCCGAAATATGTCCAGCGTTTAATCGATGAAGAAAAGGGCGTCAATTTACGCCAAGGCTATGTGCCTTGCAGTCATTTTTGGTTGCTAGATTCTGAACAGAGAATTCTAGGTGCGATTCGTGTCCGTCATCATATTAATAATGAATTTCTGTCATCAGAAGGTGGTCATATTGGTTACGACATTGCCCCTTCATATCGAGGGGCAGGCTATGGAAAGCATATGCTCAAACTTGTTTTACCTAAAGCGAATGCCTTAGGCATAGAACGAGCCTTGGTGACCGCAGATGAAGATAACGTCGCTTCCAGACGCGTTATTGAATCCAATGGCGGTGAGTTAGAAAATATCGTCATGGGGGAGGTGTTTCCTAATCCAATTGCGAGATATTGGGTTGAATGCATTCAAGGTTAGTTTAATTATCGCCATTGCTATCAGGAGGATGAAATGTCAGAGCATTACGCACAGATAAGTTGGAAGCGAAAACAGGACGAAGTATTTAGTGATAATAACTATAGCCGTGGTCATGTATGGGAATTTGATGGCGGTTTGACGGTCCCTGCATCACCTTCACCTCATGTGGTGCCATTGCCTCTCTCTATAGAAGAAAACATTGATCCAGAGGAAGCATATATTGCTGCTTTATCAAGCTGCCATATGCTGGTTTTCTTATCGATTGCTGCAAAACGAAAATATGTTATCGACAGCTACATCGATAAAGCTGTTGGAATACTTGCAGAGAATGAAGCGGGAAGAATGGCAGTCACCAAAGTCATTTTGCGCCCGGATGTGGTGTTCTCTGGAGAGCGCGTACCTACCCGAGAACAGCTTGAAAAAATGCACCATTTGTCGCATGAAAACTGCTTTATCGCCAATTCTGTAAAGACTGAAATTGTGACCGAAATTAGTTAAGGATTAGTGTCGTCCGATCGAGTTCTGACAATACCCGACAAAACCACTATACAATCCATTGAATAGCTATCGTATGTTAGATCAAGTTTAACAAGGACAAGGCTATTCAGTGATGAAGATCTCTATTGTTCAAACCGATGTGGTCTATAAAGACAAACATCAGAATCTACTTCAAGTCGCTCAACTTCTCTCGGAAACTCAAGAGGTTGGGGATGTCATTTTGCTGCCTGAATTGTTTTCTACTGGCTATATTTTTGACTCGCCTCAGGATATCCATGAGCTGTGTGAGGAGTATCAACACAGTCCCACCATTGAAACGTTACAGCAACTGGCTGCGACTTATCAATCAGTCATCGTTGCTGGCATTGCAGAGCATCATGAAGGGCGTTTCTACAATAGCGTTGCCGTTATAGATAGAACTGGCCTACAGCACCGCTATAGAAAAATCAGCCAAACCAATATCGACAAGCAGTACTTCTCTCGCGGTGATTCATTGCTGACGTTTGAATACCAAGGTTATGTTTTCGGAGTCGCGATTTGTTTTGACTTGTGGTTTCCGGAAATTACTCGCGAATACGCAATATCCAATGTCGATGTTTTGTTGCATCCAGCAAACTTTGGTGGCGAACAGAGCCTACTTCTCTCTCGCACCAAAGCGATTGAAAACCACTGTTATGTAGCGACTTGTAATCGAGTCGGCATAGATAAAACCCAGAGTATCGTTGGCGAATATTGTGGTAATAGCCAATTGATATCGCCCAGTGGTGAAATTTTGGCGCAGCTGAAATCAGTAGCTGCTGTTGAAACTATCGAACTGAGTAAGATCGAGACCAAGAAAGTGATTGGTGTGGATCTGATAAGTGAGATAGGGCAGATAGAAAAGAAGCTTAAGTAAAGTCTGTTCTTTAATGAGATAACAAACAAAAGGTAAGTGGTCTATGAATTGGTTTCTAAGTGTATTAAAACGGCCTGTTGATTTTAAAGGTCGCGCCAGGCGGAAAGAGTATTGGTATTTCTTTTTATACAGTTTGATATTAACGATCATTTTGTCAGTGATAGATAATGCACTTGGCTGGTACAACTCTGCCGAAGAAGTCGGGATTTTGAGCGGGGTGTTCACGCTGTTAATTTTGTTACCGAGCTTAGCTGTCACCGCACGTCGTTTACACGATACCGGTCGCTCCGGCTGGTGGATGTTGCTGTATATCATTCCAATAATCGGTTTTTTAATACTACTGTACTTCTTGGTGTTGGACAGCAAACCAGAGTCCAATCAGTATGGTAGTAACCCGAAGGCATACGAGATTAATGGATAATCGTTTTTGCTCAGATCTGGAGTTCAGATCTGAACTGGTCTTGTTTAATTAGCGCCACATTACAAGGAAGCTGAAATATGAATACTAAGACGCAACAGGTTTTAGAACGATTGGAGCGATTAGGCAATGACAACGATCGTCTGCAGTCAGAGCGAGCGAAAAAGTACCTCAACATTACAAAAGATACCGGTGAGTTTCTCTCAGTGCTGGTTAAAGCCACGAATGCTCAGCGTATCTTAGAAATTGGCACCTCAAAT
The DNA here is from genome assembly GCF_013364395.1 of Vibrio mediterranei. Taxonomy (NCBI): domain Bacteria; kingdom Pseudomonadati; phylum Pseudomonadota; class Gammaproteobacteria; order Vibrionales; family Vibrionaceae; genus Vibrio; species Vibrio mediterranei. The sequence continues at coordinate 773,465 of NZ_JABXGK010000008.1, forward strand.
GGATACTCAACGATTTGGTTAGCCGCATCAATCCCGAACACCGGAATGGTGCACACCATTGAAGTCAACCCTCTCAAGATAGAAGAGGCCCGTGACAACTTCGAAAAAGCTCAAGTTTTGCAGAATATTACCCAATGGTCAGGCGATGTTTGTGAGGTTCTAAAGCAGACACCCGAACAGGTCGATTTCATTTTTCTCGATGCAGACAGAAGCGATTATTTGTCCATTGCTGAGCCTCTGTTCTCACGCCTAAAACCAGGTGGATTGCTTGTGTGTGACAATGCCATATCTCATGCTTCAGAGCTAGAAGGGTTTGTCGCTTGGGTAAAGAGCCAGAGTAACTTAACTACGTCGTTGGTTCCTGTTGGGAAGGGGGAGTTGCTGGTCTTGAAAAGATAGAATCGTCATAAAATCATAAGGTTGTTTTGAAAAAATTGCTCAAGGTCATTCAGTTTCATAAGTGCTTGGTTTAGTATTTGTTTCCCAAAAACATAACAATATGAGAATGAATGTGAAAATAATAAAATTACTGCTGTCATTAGGTGTCTTTGCGTTATTAACGGGATGTGCGACTAGGCTGGAAGCCACGGTTGCTCCGGGACAGTCATTAAGTGAGTTGGGGAATGTATATGTCCAGCATTTCTCGCCAGACAAAAGACACTTGAATTATGTAATTGCCGATAAGTTAACTTTGTTGGGTTATCCTGCTACACCACTTAATAGCGATAACATCCCTGATGATGCGGACATTGTAATTACATATGTTGATAACTGGCAGTGGGACATTACAAACTACATGATAAAAATAAAGATTGATTTTAGAAAAGCAGCAAGTAGGCAACTATTGATTACGGGTGAATCTTACCGTACGTCATTAGCTAGAAAAGATCCTGATCTGATGATTCAGGAGGCACTAGAGAAAATTCTTCAAGAAGCAGGGCTTAGGTACAATCATATAGCCATGAATTGAGCTTTGATTTGGAGAGCTTGATATATCAATAAGGGTTCGGAACATGGGTTTTGAACCTTTTTTGTTTTCTAGGTATTAAAAATCTAAATGTTGAAATTAACTATGTTTAAGCTCTATTTACCATGATATTTTCATTCCATCCGAGTTCCTTTTTAGAAACTGAAACATGAACATAGCGTTAAGAACCATCACGGGTGACAACTTCTACGCAATTTGTCAGCTTGAAGTCGCCCCTCATCAAACTTCACATATTGATAGCAATGCTATCTCTCTAGCGGAAGCAAATTTTATGGCGTCTCCGTGGTATAGAGCTATCTATGCCAAAGAACAACCCATTGGCTTTATTCTGGTTAACGTCGACTCACAATCCAATAGACTTTCACTGTGGCGATTTATGTTAGATAAAAACTATCAAAAGCAAGGCTTCGGTAGACAAGCTATCACTTTGCTTTATCAGGAGTTGAGACAAGAGTTTGGAACAATAGATTTGTTTACGAGTGTCGTTCGTGATGAAAAAGGGCCTAGGCACTTTTACCTAAGCTGTGGTTTTGTCGAGACTGGCACCTTAGTGGAAGGGCGAGAGATTGAGTTGGTGTTTTCTTTGGATTCGAACTTCACTAATGCTGATTAGTGAAGTGTGTTCGCACGGAGGAAGTGATTATCAATTCATGTTTTCTGGCTCACAAGCTTCGCGACATTATGAGTGGTTAATCTACTTCAAAGAAAGGCTTAACGTGGTTCACGAGGAATGCCGTGTTAATAGCAAAATATCTTTAATAGGAACGATCAAAGCATGCAATTAGAGAAAGTAACGAATAACAATTTAAATGCGGTATTGGCGTTGCAATTGGATGAAGCACAACGCGATTTCGTCTCAGAAAATGTTGTCTCAATGGCTCAAGCTGCGGTGAATCCGGATTATCAACCGAGAGTTGCTATGGTTGATGGTGAAGTCATAGGATTTGTCATGTATAGCGAATGGAAGAATGCGCCATGGGCAACGGGTGACAAACTTGGTGAGTACTATATTTTTCGTGTGATGACGGATAAGTCGTATCAAGGAAAGGGGTATGGCCGGTTGATGATGGAGGCACTTATCAAAGAAATTGAAGAACTTAAACCTAAAGCGATACACATAGGCTACTGTGATGAGAATAAGGTAGCCCAACAATTCTATCAAAAACTTGGGTTTAAAGAATACGGACGATTCGATTGGGGAGATATAGCAGCAAGCATCGTTTACTGATCGTGATGGTTAAAGTTGCATCTGATTTTTGATAGGTAATATGTATTAATTGTTGATAATTAAGTGGTGAAAACTTAGTTATCACTTTTACGCACAAAGATGCGATTGATTATCATTTGCGTGCGGGTATCATTTCTCTTATAGACGAAAGAGGAATGATACTTATGAACGGCGCATCCATATACGTAGATGCTAATGCGGCACAAAAAGCATCATCATTTGCCAAAATAAAACGTAAGTTACTGATGTTAGGCCCAGCGTTTATTGCAGCGATTGGCTACATCGACCCAGGTAACTTCGCAACAAATATTGAATCAGGATCTTCATTTGGTTACCAACTACTTTGGGTAGTGCTTTGGGCGAACTTAATGGCGATGTTGATTCAGTACTTGTCTGCCAAGCTAGGTATTGTTACAGGTAAAAACTTAGCCGAACATTTACGTGATCATCTACCGAATAAGTGGGCGGTTAGATTTTACTGGACTCAAGCAGAGATCATTGCCATTGCCACTGATCTAGCCGAGTTTATCGGCGCCGCAGTCGGTTTCCAATTAGTATTTGGCATAAGCTTAATGGAAGGGGCTCTGATAACCGCCGTTGTGACAGTTATGATCCTAATGCTGCATCAAAAAGGACAAAAGCCTTTAGAAGTAGTGATAGGGTCTTTACTCATGCTTGTTGCGGTTATTTATATTGCCGAACTCTTCTTCGCTCACCCAGCAGGTGGTGAGATGATGACAGGCTTGCTTACACCTAGCTTTACTGATTCTCGTCAAATCTATCTTGCCGCAGGGATTCTGGGGGCGACGGTGATGCCTCATGTTATCTACCTTCATTCTGCTTTGTTTAAGAACAGCTTTGGGGAAAGTACTGAGACTCGCCTTCGCAGTACTCGATTTGATGTGTTGATCGCGATGGTTATTGCAGGATTCGTCAATATCGCCATTGTGGCGATGGCAGCAGCGGTCTTTCATTACTCTGGCAACCAACACGTTGCTGAAATTGAAACGGCTTATATGACACTAACACCATTAGTCGGTAAAGCAGCGTCGGTTTTATTTGGTGTGTCACTAATTGCTTCGGGTTTATCTTCTACTGTCGTTGGTACTATGGCGGGTCAAGTCGTGATGCAAGGGTTTGTTCGCTTTTCTATTCCGATGTGGTTACGTCGCTTTATTACTATGGCGCCATCGTTTGTCGTTATAGGTATGGGGATGAACACTACTGATATCCTAGTGATGAGCCAAGTTGTATTGAGCTTTGGGATCGCTCTCGCCATTATCCCATTGCTTATTTTTACCAACAGTAAACGTTTAATGGGAGAGTTCAGAAATAACAAATGGGTTTCTTATGCGGGTATGGTGATTGTAAGTTTAGTGCTCGCTTTGAACGCCTACTTGATGTTCACATTAATCGTCTAAGTGTGATTATTTCTCAATATAACGGAAGCCGAGCGGCTTCCGTTTTTTTGCTTTTAGACTATTCGCTTTTCAAAGCGTCTTTTCTTTATCTTATAAAAACTTGAAACCCTTAAACACACAATTGTTAGAAGTTCGACAAGATCTTGATTTACTGATTGAATATCTAACTCCAATTATCGATTATGCTTAGTACACGTCATTCAATTGATTATCACCTTGCTTTACAACCTATCAAGGAGAAAACGTTGGAAAAAGTCTTGATTAGTTCATGCTTGCTAGGTAACAAGGTTCGTTACAATGCGAGTGGGTTATCTATTTCTGAGCAAGATTTAGTTTGGCTCAAGCTGAATGTCGAATTAATAGTTATGTGTCCCGAAGTCTCGGCAGGTCTTCCTACGCCGAGACCGCCAGCAGAAATTGTTTTAGGACAAGGTGCCGATGTTATTGATCGCAAAGCTTCTGTTGTTGGGGATGACGGTCATGAGGTGACCGCTGAATTTTTGCACGGTGCAGAGCTTGCACTTAAGAAGTGTCGTGAACAGGGTATTCGTTACGCCATACTAGCAGAGGGTAGTCCGTCATGTGGCAGCGTACAGATTTATGATGGCACATTCACAGGCGTAAAAATTCCCGGGCAAGGAGTGACTGCCGCCATGTTAATTAGGGAAGGCATCAAGGTGTATAGTCAACATACTCTCTCCAATCTCAAACATGAGTTGGAAACGTTGGAGTTGCATGAGCGGATGGAAGTTCATGGATAAAGACATCATAAGTACAGCACTGGATAATATACGAGCTAAATCGAAGGGTAAGCCATCCACGAATACTAGCCGCATTACGATCAACTTTCATCCTGATAGATACACGCCTGAAGGGCAGCCTCTTTTGCTCGCCATCGCCAAAGATGGTGAGCTGAAATCCCAGTTTGAAACCAATACGAGTAACGGCGGCTTGACGGCTTTTGAAGGTGGCGACCGTTGGTTATGGGAACAACGGGTATTTGATGGTGCTTATGACCGTGCACCTATGAATTTGAGGCCGAAGTACGGCGCGGTTAACTTCCGAAACTATGCGAACGGAGCGTCACCTAGGTTTGGGTCGGCGTTTTTTGAGTTAAAACCGCATGTGCTCGAACGAGCGACGTATTGTTACCCAGACAGTTTTTTTGAACCAGAAGATTTTGCTGTTTCAGAAACACTGAATAACTTGATCAATATAGCAACGTCTTCTTCTGCAGACTTACTTGATGACTACATTGAAGCACACATTCACGGGATAGTATCGTTAAAAGATGACGTTGAGTGCTTAGTCTTAGATCCTGTTTTCCAAGCCACTATGATTGAACAATATGCGCTTGAATTGGGTATTCCCATCCAGTGGCATAACGGCTATCAACTGTCTATTGAAACAATGAATCAATACCCCGATTATCGAGGTGTGCAGTTTATCGAATTAGCGAGAGAACTAGCGCGAGATGGAATGATCGATGCAAAGTTACTTGGTTTGGCGGTAACGGAGCAGCACTTTGACGAGCAAGATATTAAGAAAATCTGGCACTACTTAGCGAGGTTTGGATATCGAGCATAAGCCATAAAGGCGATCAAAATGTGATTGGCTATTGTTGAGAGCACGCTATGAAGATTGTAAAAGTTGATAGCTCAAATATGCAGATATACGCAAATTTATATCAGGGTTATGCGGCCGAATTTTCAAGAATCATTGATGACAAACCAGATGCTAGTGGACTGTTCGAAATCTATCCAAAAATCGAGGGCAAGGTATCAGGCTATTTACTTTATTTGGATGGAGTACTCGCGGCATTAGCTGCGATTGAAGAAAAAACGCCAAAATGTTATGAAATCTGTGATTTCTATGTACTTCCTTGTTTTCGTAAGAATAAAGTCGGTAAGCAGTTTATTACTCAATTATTTATGCAACTCCAAGGTACGTGGGAAATCAAACAAGTCGCCGGAGCCGATCACGCAGTGAGTTTCTGGCGTGATGTCGTTGGTGAGTACACCTCACAAAACTATGTGGAAGATAAGTATCAAGACCACAAGTGGGGTTTGGTTACAAGGCAGTGTTTTGGCCACGTGTAAATTAACCGGGGAATAACAGGGTGATTCGATGACGCGATTAAAGTTTAATGTGTTTGGTCAAATCATGTCAGTGACACGAGAGCACGATACTTGGGTTTTGTATCGAGAATCACAAGTGGGTATTAGAGCAAAGATCTATGATGTCGTGATACCTTCTGACTTAAAGGAAGAGGATTTAGTCACCTATTTAGATGATATTTACCATGAGATGGCCAGCGTTAAATTTCCAAGAGTGTTGAAGCTGTGAACAATAAAAAGTGGGTGATGGAGTATGACTACAAACAGAGCGTTGATTCTAACATTTTGAGAATCAACGCTTACTTTTTATGAGTTCAAGATTGAATCGGCAAGATTAACGGCATTGTCGAGACGTTCTTTGTCGTCAAGTCGTCCTAGGCTGGCTGGAGCAAGTACGTTGGTATAGAGAGCAACCTGCTTGCTAAAGGGCAGTTCTAGTTGCTCATACAAATCTTGACGGATTTGTGCATGTTGTTCCGGGGCATGATCAGCAAGACGAATTAAAGTATCGTAAATAAGAGTTTTAGTAGTATCCATGGTTCATTATTTTGTGTGTAGCTTCGGGGGACCCCAAGTTTATCCTTTTTTGTAGCAGAATCTCTGTGATGTAGATCGATGTTGTAATTGAAATGTAAAAATATGTGCTTGGTTGCGCACCAGAGTGGGGACGCTTTTCCTTCCATTAAGTTGTATAGTTCGAAGAGCCATAGATTGGTGTTGCTGGTTTGCGCATTATTAGAGCAGTCGAGATTCGCTATGCCATGACTTTTCTTGAGCGCTGGTACGGTATTGACTACAATAAGCCACTTCTTAAATACATTAGGTCATAATCATGAGCGACAACAACGCAAAGCCAGCTTTACCAGATCATCTTTCAGGTAACCCACGCAGCCCACACCACGTAGCTGAGTGTTTTGAGCACCAGATTGGTATTCGCCTAAACGGTAAAGAGCGTACTGATGTTGAAGAATACTGCATCAGCGAAGGTTGGGTAAAAATCCCTTCACCAAAGGCACTGGATCGTCGCGGTCAACCTATACTAATCAAATTAAAAGGCACTGTGGAAGCGTACTACGTTTAATTCGTTAACCACAGTTGCTTGTTCAGCACATAGAGGTATCGCCCGATGTCTTTATGTGTTGATATTCCACTTTCCACTTTCCACTTTCCACTTTCCACTTTCCACTTTCCACTCCACATCACGTTCTGCATTACTCCTTGTCTACTTTGACAGTTCCTTACGATCACTCAGATTAAGATATGTTAATTTATCTTATCTACATTACGTTAAATTGAAATGTTCTAATGAGATCTCAAGGAAGGTTAGGTCATGGAGCTCTATAGCGACTATCAGACGCGCCCATTTCTCTGCCGCCATTGTAATCAACTAACGCCACATTTGTTGATCTATAGCCCAAACTCAGAGTTAAAACTTCAGCGAAAAGCTGCCAGTGATTCGACACGTAACACGTTGTTTGGGTTACTTATCAGCCTGTTTTCGAGTCGCGAAATCGAAATAGTCGACTATCCTGATGATGAGCAACTGTATCGATGCGACCGATGCGGTAAGGCTGAAGTACATAAAAGATAAGGACTCGTTATTCCCCTATGAACACCGTCATTTCAGAAGCCATAGCGCTTCGCAAAGCCGGAAAGCATCAAGACTCTCGTCAACTCCTCGAAACTTTACTTGTTGATCCACTGTACGCTGCTTCTGCACATTTGCAGATTGCATGGTCATACGATAATGAAGGCAAAGAAAAATCCGCGATTCCACATTATAAATCGGCATTACTTGGTAAGTTAGCGAATCAAGAGCGTTTTGACACATTGTTTGGCTTAGCTTGTACCTACAGAAGCTTAGGAGAATATGTTGAGGCGTTGCATTACTTTGAACAGACCATGTCTGAATACCCAAAAGCAGAAGAAGTCCAGCCATTTTATGCAATGTGCTTGTACAACTTAGGACGGCACAAAGAGGCCGTGCAGTTGTTATTGAATCTCTTATTATCGTCAACCAATAGCGAAGCTATAAAGGAATATAAACGAGCAATCTCTTTGTATTCAGATGATCTCGACAGAACTTGGTAAAAACAAGCGTAATAGATTGAAAGCCTCAATCGAAGCTGTGAAAAGGAATATGATATTTATTCCAAATTTAACGAGCGTCATTTACCATTCTATTATTAGTAAATGGCGTTTGTTTAGTATATTTGTTAGCCTGAAAATATAAACTATCATATTATTCGTAAATAACTTAACATTATTTCGGTATTTATATAAATATTGGTTTGCTTTATATTCATTTGGCGAATAATACTATTTAAATTGTCAAGTAATGTAGTGCAACGAAAGTAATCTTTCCCCATAACCACAAATTTTCCTTCGACATTTATTGAGTGAATAACGCTAGTACGTACTATTCATCCCACATCCCATGCGTAGAGATTTGTTCTGCAAATCTCAATTAATAATAGTGATAAATATCACAATAAATGGATTGAAAGATGAAAAAGACTATCTTGGCTATTTTTGTAGGTTCGGTTATTTCCCTCTCTGGTTGCAACAGTTCGAGTTCAGATTCGACAGAAACACTACCTTCAACAGACGTAAGCAATTTTGTTAACGTATTAGATAGAGTAGGTAATCCGGATCGAATGAAAGACCGTGATGCGCAAAGTAACTTAAGTTATAACGCTTTTACAGACTTAGGCGCGTGGCATGGTCATTTATTACCAAGCGATGATTCTGCGATAGGTTCTGCTGGTGGTATTATGATTGTTGACCAGGAGTACTCTAGTTATATCGCTAATGAAAACTTTGACAAACTTACTCTAATTGACGCAGATAACAATCAAGAAATAAATTTGTTATCTGCGGAAGTTAAGGCTTTTTCTACACCAGACGCGTTACATCAAGTTATCGAAAATAATGAATTTAAGATAGAAATGACGACACGTTTTGGTACTAATCGTTCATCTATTATTGAAACCAAAATCAGCAACAAGTCAGATCAAGTGCGTAATCTTAAACTTGTTTGGACGGGTGGTTTCTTAAGAGACTTTAGTACGGTAGGGGATGATGTCGCCGCTAATACGGTTTATAAGGCGCTTACTGGCGAAAACGGTGGTGTTGAGCTGACGTTTAAAAAAGCAGCGTCTTGGTCGGGCTTAAAGAGTGAAGAGGGAGCTGAGTTTTTTGTGACTCGCTCTATCGGTAATGCAACTACTGCAGTGACCGACTATAACTATCGTTCTGAAGGTTCGGTCACTATTAACGCGAATGGCAATACTACTTTCTATAACGCGTACTCTTATGTACACAACCCAACAGAAGCTATTAGCGAAGCAAGTGCGGTGAGCACGTTGTTGCAGCAAGGCGCAACAGCAATGAGCACCGCTAAGGCTCGCTGGAATGACTATTTAAAGCATGGATTAGCTAACGACTCTGCGACTAAAGCCGAAAGTAATGTTGCAGTGAAAGCCATGATGACCCTTAACGGAAACTGGCGCTCACCGGCGGGTATTGTTCAACACGGTACTGTTACGCCATCGGTAACGGCTATCTGGTTCTCAGGTAACAATACCTGGCCTTGGGATACATGGAAACACGCGTATGCGATGGCTCATTTTAATCCAGATGTGGCGATGGAAAATATCCGTACTGTGTTCCAGTTTCAAGTCAAAAATGACGACCCAATAAGACCGCAAGACGCAGGCTATTTGTTGGATGTTGTTAACTACTCGCTACCACAAGATCGAATTGATTCTGGTTATTACGACGACAAATATGACATTCCTTCTGCGGCACAAAACGATGCGTCAATGAACTGGAATGAGCGTAATACAAAGCCTTCGTTAGCGGCTTGGGCTGTAATGGAAATCTACCATTCTCTTATCAACGAATTTGGCCGTGCTAATGATGCTCAAGCGTGGATTGATGAAATGTATCCAAAGTTGGTGGCGTATCATGATTGGTGGTTATCAAATCGCGACCACAACTCGAACGGCGTCCCAGAGTACGGTGCAGCCGTTGATCCTTCGCACAACACTGATGATGGGCATATGTACATTAAAGTGTGGACAGAGTTAGGTGACGATCTAAAAGCTCTGGTAGGTGCTGATAAGGTGAAAGAGATTGATAGCAATGGCACGTCGAAGCAGTATCAAGTTATCGGTGTGGACTCGTATAACTTAGTTCTGGATAACTACGAAGAGCTGGCTATTACTGGTTACAGCAATGGTTCACAAACAGCGACGTCATGGGAATCGGGTATGGATGATGCCGCTCGTTTTGGCTTTATCTATGATTTAGCGAAAACCAACTCTCGCGATTGGATCACGACAGTATCTGCAGCAACGGAATACGATCAGTTAGGTCGCTATGCTCAACAGCACTATAACTTCGATAACACGATTACGGGCTCGTCAGAAAACTGGGCCTACAGTGACGTTTCTGATGCAAACATGGCAAAACTGCGTGATGCACGCAAAGACTGGCAAGTGCGTTTTGGTGAGAACCACGATAGTGGCAGCAACCTAGTTGGCTTCTCTATGCTGCAAGAATCGGTAGACCAAGCCTCTTACATGTACAGTGACAACAAGTATTTATCTGAAATGGCTGGCTTAGTCTCTGATGGCGTTGAAGGGAAAGACCGTGGACAAGAATTTGTGGAGCATGCAGAGTATATTAAAGACTACATCAACACTTGTATGTTTGATTCTGCTACCTCGTTCTACTACGACATTCGACTTGTTGACAAAGATGGTAAGAGTTTCTTAGATTCATCAGGAAATCCAGTACCTGGCGCTGATTTGAAGCGAGTGGATACACCTTATCAAGGCAAAAATGTTTACTGTGCGGGTGTCGTACTAACTGAACGCGGTCAGGCTCCAGACGGCTGGTCGCCATTGTTTAACGGTGCGGCGACTCAAGCGAACGCGGACAAAGTCATGGATGTCATGCTTGATGCGAGTAAGTTTGATAGTTCTACAGAATATCAAGGTGAAGGGGTGTCATTAGGGACGGCAAGTCGTGATAACCCAGCTTACGGAGCTGATATCTATTGGCGTGGGCGTGTATGGTTGGATCAATTCTATTTCGGCCTTCAAGCTCTTGAGAAGTATGGACGCCATAATGATGCGGTACGTATCGCTGAAGACCTGTTCCAAAACGGTGAAGGCTTTGGTAGCGACGGCGCAATTCGTGAAAACTACAACCCAGAAACAGGTGCGGTTCAAGGTGCCAGCAACTTCAGTTGGTCAGCAGCCCACACTTACATGATGTACCGTAACTTCTACGGAAAGTAGGTGAGTTAGCTCTGTAAGTTCTAATAAAAGGAAACGCCTGATGAGACCATCAGGCGTTGTTTGTTGAAATGTAGTGATATCAAAAACCTTCGTCATTTCCTTGAAAAAGGAAACCTCCGCTAGCGCATCGCTAACTCAATTTACTTAACGTGCTCACCACGTTTGGTTTTCTACGCGTTGTAGAAGGTCCTCATTTTCATGAGGATGACGGACGTAAGCCAGCAAGGCGTCGTTATGTGGGTGATGGGTTATTAATACCCACTATCGACCACTTAAACATAACATCGCCTCAAGAACACCGCCTGCAACAGCGCGCGCTTTATCAGAAATCGTGCAGTGGTCAACACTTTCACCACGCGGATCGACATCGCCTACCTTAAAGCCTTGATGAACGCTCAATCCGTTATTTAGCAAGCCTCTGACTTTACCGCTTAACGGTGCATAAACAACCATGTCATCGACTTTCGCAATAGGTTGCCCTTCTTCAACCAAATCGCCAAGTTTCACTTCCGCAGTGAAGATACCTACGCCAGGCGCTCTAATCACCCGTTGCTCTGTATAACCTAGAATGCTACCTGGTATACCTGAATTAGGCTGACATGGACCGTCGTAAATTACTCGACCGAGTTGATGTCCACGATTGGTTTCTATTGCTGCGTGACAGTCTTCACCAGCGGTAAAACCAGGGCCTAAAGCGATGGTGACTGGTGCCATTCCTTTGTGTGTGCCAAGGTTCTTTTTCGCAAGAATGGCATCAACGACAAAATCAGGCTTGATGGCCTCGGCGAGTTTTCCTGTTTCGTCGACAAACACAGGAATCTTGCCTTTTTCTAACAATCGGCAGGCTTTATCAAAAGACTGAACTTTTTCTGCCGTAATGCCTTCTACCGTGACAGGTTTGCCGTAGAGGCATTGGCCGAATGAAACCGAGCAGCGAATCATTGTTGGCTTCTCAATATCACTCATGACTACTTTAAAGCCGGAATTGTGCAATCTCGCAGCGACTCCGGTTGCGATATCACCCGCACCGCGTACTAGCACCAGTTTTTGATTAAAGCTACCAACGCTTTCTTTCAATTTGGCCCCTGAAGCGCCATTTTTCGCGTTAAGTACTTCAGCCAAAATACTGATGGCGATTTCTTCTGGTGTTTCAGCGCCAATATCAAAGCCGATAGGAGAGTGGATATGATCGATTTCTTCTTGACTGGTGCCTAATTCGCGTAAGCCTTGGAATAGCGTTTGTACTTTTCTGCGGCTGGCCATTAAACCCGTATACGTGGTCTTTTTCTGGGCGATTGCGTTGATAGCGTCTTGATCTTGGTGGTTGGTGGCGATAATCACGTAGCTATCTGGTGTGATATCAAGAGAGTCAATGGCACTGAGCATAGTGTTGCCTAGTACTCGATGAGTGCCTTGGGGGAAATGCTCCTCTGCTAAGCTGCCCTCATAAGCATCGACAACAGTAATATCGAATCCTAATGGAGCGGCGGCTTGGGCAACGGCTCTGTTTACATGACCAGCCCCAATTAAGTAAAGGCGAGGGCGAGAGCCATAGACATCAATTGAAAGCGTCATTGCACCGCCACAATCCATACCCATCGCTTCAGGGCCGGTACGCGTCATTCGTCCAGTAACGACGCGAGGTTTGTTTTCTTTTATTGCTTCAATGGCTTGCTCAATAACGTAGCGTTCTATCATCCCACCACCAATAGTGCCATGAATTTGTCCGCTTTGTTCTACGAGCATGGTTCCAGTATGACGAGGAGAAGAGCCTTTTGTTTCAATGATATTGGCAAACGCAAATGGTGTATTGGTTTGCTCTAAATGTGCTGCCTTGGCGAAAATGTTCATCCAAACTACCTCTGTGTAAATGCTATAGAGTCCGATTGAAAATGTGGTGGATTGGGTTATCTGTCGTCATTTGTGTTATCGCGAGTTGAGCGAGCTGAGGTTCTTCATCAAATATCTGCTTGGCCAATTCAGTCAGTTGTGCTTTATCGCTGGCTAAATCGAATCTATTGATGACCCATATTTTTTTTTGTTGCTCACTGCATCCTTTAAACAGACCTTGGTCGCTATGCACTAGTGCTTGAATTTGATTTTTCCCGATGACTGACCCTTCGTTGCATTTCGTTAACATACTGAATTCATTCCAACGATGAATGGCTTCAGGATTAGCCGGGTTAAGTATCGGATCTGCACCAGTGACACCAATTACCACATCACTATGGTTAGGAATGCAAGGCTCGTGCCTAGCAGGTGCCTTAAGAGGAAGTCGGTGTGAACCATCTGCTTCGATGATAAAAACAGAGTAAAGTTGCTGATGTTTTAGGGATTCAATCTGCTCGTTAGATAGGCCACGAACTTTCACTTTTTCATCGTTGTCGCTTGGAGATAAACGTTCACTATAAACAAAAGCAATACCCGTTGATGGTAATGGTGAATGTGAGGCAAAGTCCGTGACTTGATTCAGCTCTGGCGCATTAGGAAAGTACATCTTGGTGGTTGTCGTGACACATACTTTGTGGCCAAGTTGCTGGTATTCATTAGCAAGCCGATACAAGAGTTGTGTCTTTCCTCCGCCACCCACTAAGGAAATAGTTATTGGTTCACGGACACTGATGGTTGTTGAAATTAATGAATGTGCAAACTCGGAAAAAGAATTATTTGACGACATTGGCATATTTACCCAATTCAATAGATTAAAATACAAAAAACTCAATTCGAATTTCGTATGATAAAAAATAAAAATAATATTGACTGTGTCATTCCAGCAGCCGGATTATCGTCTCGAATGGGATGCTGGAAATTAACTCTACCTTATAAAGACAATACGATCTTAGAGCAAAGTATCACAAATGCGTTGTCATTCTGTACTCGTGTGATCTTAGTGGTTGGGCATAGAGAAGACGAGTTGATTGAGCGGTTTCAAGACAACACAAAGGTCACCATTGTACGAAACCAACATTACCGCTCAGGCATGTATTCTTCACTTCAATTAGGCATTAATGAGGTCGACACAGAGTTCTTCTATATCAGCCATGGTGATATGCCTTGTATCGAAAAAGAAATTTATAAAACTCTTTGGGAACATAAGGTTACTGGCACGTTGTTCCCGGGTGAACCACACGCAACAGGCCACCCTGTGTTGATACATACGGCAAGCTTTAAGGCTCAACGAGACCAAGGAAACTTTGATTCGATGAAGTCGATTCTCAAGTTAGGAGAGATGGCATACCTTAGACTTTGCGACCCAACTATTCATTTAGATGTAGATACTCCCGAAGCCTACCAAAAACTGCTTAAGTTAACGCAATCAAAGTATTAACTATCAACTTGATAAAATAGTATCGAAAGTATCAATTTGATATTCATCTATCACCTAATAATGAATAATTAATTTGTTAATTGATGGTTAAAATCAATGACAATAAATAACACTTGGCTAGTCTGTGTAGTTTAATTTGATATTGAAAATCACGATCTATATCGCAAATTCTTTCAATATTAGACCGAGCTCACGAATACTAAATAACAAAGTAAGCATTGGCTCAAATGTTGCCTTTTACCTAGTAACAGTTTTTCTGTAATTCAATCTAATCAATGCTAAAAGGCGAAGAATATGAATATTAAATACCTCACGCCGGACACAGTGAGTGCAGCGTTGGAGCTTAAAGCTAACCATGGAAGTCAAGCGGTGTGGTTTGCCGGAGGATCTAAGTTAAACGCAGCACCGACTCGCAGTGATGCAGGTGTTTTTGTCGCAATCGACAAACTTGGTTTGGACTATATCAAACTAGATGGCAACACCCTCACTTTGGGCGCTATGAGCCGAATTCAAGATCTTGTCGATAGTGAGTTAGTCCCAAGCAACATTAAACAAGCTGCGGGCTTCATCTATTCAAGACATCTAAGAAATCAATCAACGATTGGTGGTGAAATAGCTGCGCATCAGTGTGAAGCTCCGCTAGTTCCTGTCCTGATGGCTCTCAATGCTTTAGTTCGCTTCGCGGATGATAAGCAGGTTGAATTGGAAGCTTACATTCAGCAACCAAGTGATGAGCTTATTAAAGAGGTCGTTATTCCTGACATCACGCTTGCTGCACTAAGCAAACGAGTAGCAAGAAGCGCTGATGGCCTACGCGTTATTAATGCGTCGGTGTCTGTAGATAAGCAAGGCAAACAGATTGTTGCTATGGAAGGGGTCGCGACTCGTTTTGACGAAATCGCTAAGCCAGTAAGACTGCGCGATGTTGAAGGTCTGACATTTAGTGGTGATGAGCTAGAGCAAGCCATTAAGAATTCAATTCACGCCGTGGAGGATATTTGTGGTAGCGCTGAGTACAAAACTTACCTAAGTGCCATCGTGATCTCTGACCTACTAATTGAATGCCGTGAAATGGCGAAGGGGGTAGCGTAATGTCTATTCAATTTAATCTTAATGGCCGACCTGAAACGGCTCATTGCGCACCAGAAACCAACGTTCAAACACTATTGCATTCTATGGGACTGCATTCGGTCCGAAATAGTGATGATGGTTGGGGTTTCGCGGGCTCAGATGTTGTGTTGTTCAACGGCAAACTTGTCAACGCATCACTGCTTATCGCAGCTCAGTTAGAAGGTGGCGAAGTAAAAACGGCCGAAGCACTGTCCTCTTGGAATCAACTCAGTTTAGTTCAACAAGCGATGATCGATGTTGGTGTTGTTCAATCGGGATATAACGACCCTGCATTGGCATTGCTGTTGACTGATTTACTAGAGCGTATTCAACAACCTACACGCGAAGAAATAGACGATGCTCTATCTGGTTTGTTTAGTCGTGACGCTGGTTACCAACAATTCTATGAAGTTGTTGAATTGGCGGTGAAACGCCAAGCTGATCCTCAATACACCGAGATGTTTGCGCCAGAGTTTAGAGATGACTTGGATGTAGTTGGTAAGAACTGTCCAAAACTCGACTCTGCGAAAATGGTTCAGGCTAAGCCTTGTTATGTAGAAGATAGAATTCCTGCAAATGCTTGTGTCATCAAAATGCTGCGCAGCCCACATGCTCATGCTTGGATCACGCATCTAGATGTTTCTAAAGCAGAAGCCTTACCAGGTGTAGTAAGTGTCATCACTCACCTTAACTGTCCTGATATTCCTTATACGCCGGGTGGTCAAAGTGCGCCAGAGCCTTCACCGCTTGATCGACGTATGTTCGGCCAAAAAATGCGTCACGTTGGTGACCGCGTTGCTGCTGTTGTTGCCGAGTCTGTAGACATAGCTAACGAAGCGCTGAAACTGATCGATGTTGAGTACGAAGTACTCAAGCCTGTCATGAGTATCGACGAAGCGCGCGCTCCAGATGCACCAATTGTTCATAACGAGCCAATTGAATATGGAGTAGGGGCACCAGACGATCTAGAGCAACAAAATGCGAACGCTGATCCTCGCGAAGGCAAACTGATTGTGAATTTCCCAATTGGCTGTGAGCCAAGAAAGAACATCGCAGCGGGCGTTCGTGGACACATTGGTGATCTAGACAAAGGTTTTGCAGAAGCAGACGTTATTTTAGAGCGTACTTATGAGTCGAAGCAGGTACAGCAACTGCCAGTCGAAACGCATATCTGTTACAGCTACATGGATGGCGATCGCGTCATCATGCACGACTCTACACAAGTGCCTTGGCACGTACGTCGCCAAGTCGCCAAGATCCTTAATGTGAAACAGAACAAAGTTCACATCGTCAAAGAGCGTGTTGGTGGTGGCTACGGCTCAAAACAAGACATCCTTCTTGAAGACGTTTGTGCTTGGGCAACCTATACCACGGGTCGTCCAGTATATTTCCACCATACTCGCGAAGAAGAGTTTATTTGTAACTCCACTCGTCACGTAGCGAAAGTGACCGTGAAACTTGGGGCAACCAAAGACGGTAAGCTTACCGCTATTGATATGGAATTCCTTGCGAATACTGGCCCTTATGGTAACCACGCATTAACGGTACCATCAAATGGTCCTGCCTTGTCACTACCGCTTTACCCTTGTGATAACGTCGATTTCCGAGTTACTACGTACTATTCAAATATCTGTCCAACAGGTGCTTATCAAGGTTATGGTGCGCCGAAAGGTAACTATGCATTGACGATGGCGATGGCGGAACTTGCGGAAGAGTTAGGTATTGACCATCTCGATATGATTGAGAAAAACCGAGTCGTTGAAGGCCAAGAACTTAAGATTCTTGGTGCTATCGGCGAAGGTAAAATGCCTACCACCACTCCTAAGGTACACAGTTGTGCGTTAGAAGCGATTCTTCGTGAAGGTCGCAAGCTCATCGAATGGGATTCACCAAAAGATCATCAAGGTGATTGGAAAGTGGGTCGCGGTGTAGCGATCATTCAACAGAAATCAGGGATTCCTGATATCGACCAAGCGAACTGCAGCATCAAGATGGCTTCTGATGGTACTTTCATCGTTCATTCAGGTGGTGCAGACATCGGTACAGGTCTTGATACAGTGATCGCCAAGTTAACTGCTGAAGTTCTTAAGTGTCCACTGGAAGATATTACGATTCATTCTGGTGACACTGACCATGCACCTTTCGATAAAGGCGCGTATGCCTCTTCTGGTACTTGCTTCTCAGGTAATGCAGCAAAACGAGCTGCAGAAGCGATGCGCGAGAAAATCTTGAAGTACGGTGCGGAAATGCTTGAAGAGTCGGTTGAAAATGTACAAATCGTCGCACCTGGCTTGGTAAAAGGGCCTAATGGTGAAGTGACATTCTTCGACATCGCTCATAAAGCAGAAAGCGGAACGGGTTGGGGACAACTGCTGGCTTCAGGATGCTTCACCACTGCTGAGTTCGCTTTCCCTTACGGGGCAAACTTTGCAGAAGTTGCCGTCAACACTAGAACCGGTGAAATCCGACTTGATAAGTTCCATGCATTGCTCGATTGCGGTACTCCAGTGAACCCTGATTTGGCACTTGGTCAAATCTACGGTGCGAGTATGCGCGCTATCGGTCACAGCTTATTTGAAGAGCTTATTTACGACGACAACGGTGTGCCAATCAATACCGATCTAAAGAGCTATGGTGCACCGAAGATTGGTGACATTCCAAAAGATTTCAAAGCAGTGTTGGTGCCAAGTGATGATCCAGTTGGACCATACGGTGCGAAATCTATCTCTGAAATTGGTGTAAACGGTGCAGCGCCTGCCATTGCAACAGCAATTCATGACGCTTGTGGCGTATGGCTACGTGAGTGGCACTTTACACCAGAGAAAATCCTCAAAGGTCTCAATAAATTATAACAAACAGTGCGGCAGCGGAGACCAAAAAACGCTGCCGCACATTTATTCCAAATAACGGGAAGCAATGCCTCTGTTAGTGAGCAAAGTAGTGAATAGGGGCGTTAAGGTCGAGGTAATTATGCAATATACCCAATCAATTAAGGCTATTAGGGCTTCAATACTTGATATCACAAAAGTAGTTGATAAGCCTGAAGATATCGAACAGCACGTACGTTTTATTGAAGATGGACTTCTTCTTGTTGACCAAGGTCGTATCGAGTGGGTCGGCGAGTGGGAAGAAGGCAAAGATAAGGTCCCGGACTCAGTACGTATTCGTTTTTATCCAGGCAAAATTGTCATGCCAGGATTTATTGATACCCATATTCATTACCCACAAGCAGAAATGGTTGGCGCGTATGGTGAACAGCTACTTGAATGGCTGAACAACTATACGTTCCCAACAGAAGCGCGCTATAAAGACAGAGACTACTCCAAGGAGATGTCTAAGTTCTTTATTAAGCAGTTGCTTCGAAATGGTACGACAACAGGCATGGTATTCGGAACGGTTCATCCAGAGTCCGTAGATGCACTGTTCTCTGAAGCAAACAAACTCAATATGAGAATCGTCGCGGGTAAGGTCATGATGGACCGCAACGCGCCAGATTACTTACTAGACACACCGGAGACAAGTTACAACCAAACAAAAACACTGATTGAGAAATGGCATAAAAAGGACCGTCTGCTTTACGCGATTACCCCAAGATTTGCACCCACTTCCACACCGGAACAGTTGGAAATGGCGCATAAGTTAAGAGAGGAATACCCAGATACGTATATTCATACGCATTTGTCAGAAAACACGAACGAAATTGCTTGGGTTAAAGAACTTTTCCCTGAACAAGACGGTTATTTAGATGTTTATCACCATTATGGCCTGACTGGATCAAAGAGTGTATTCGCACATTGTGTTCATCTAGAGGACCAAGAGTGGGACTGCATACAAGAAACGGATTCAGCTATCGCGTTTTGTCCAACTTCGAACCTGTATTTAGGCAGTGGCCTATTCAAAATGCAGGAGGCGTGGAAACGAAACGTGAAAGTAGGTATCGGGACGGATATCGGCGCAGGAACCACTTTTAATATGATGCAAACGTTAAACGAGGCATACAAAGTTGCTCAATTGCAGCAACAGAAGCTCTCGGCGTTTGAGGCATTATATTTGGCGACATTAGGTGGAGCGAAAGCACTCTCTCTAGACCACCTATTGGGCAACTTTGAGGTTGGCAAAGAAGCTGACTTTGTTGTGATTGATCCTTGTGCGACACCGCTCCAGCAACTTCGATACGACAACTCTTCTGAACTTATTGAAAAACTGTTTGTGCTCATGACCCTCGGTGACGATAGAAGTATTTATCGTACCTACGTTGACGGGTGTTTGGTTTATGAGCGCAGCTGATTTTATGGCAAATATAGCAAATACAGCAGATGCATTGGTCTCAATACAAGGGATGACCAAGACTTAATGAAAAGGAATATAACATGTCCGAAAATATCTCAAATCAGCAAAGTACGATGGAGATTGCTGAAGATAAACCCACGTCAACCAACAATAGTTGGGTCGACAATTACTTCTTAATCTCACAACGTGGTAGTAACTTTAGGCAAGAGTTAATTGCCGGACTTACTACCTTCTTAGCCATGGTTTACTCAGTGATCGTTGTACCAAGCATGCTTGGTGTTGCTGGGTTCGATCAAGGCTCCGTCTTTATCGCCACCTGTTTGGTTGCGGCATTTGGTTCACTGCTCATGGGCTTTTGGGCTAACTTGCCGATGGCTATTGGTTGTGCGATATCCCTAACCGCCTTTACCGCTTTCAGCTTGGTGCTCGGGCAAGGAATATCTATACCTGTTGCGCTGGGAGCGGTCTTTTTAATGGGTGTGGTCTTTACTGCGATTACCGTTACAGGGGTAAGGCAGTGGATCCTAACAAACCTACCTTTTGGTATTGCGCACGGCACGGGTATTGGTATCGGTTTGTTCTTGTTACTTATCGCAGCGAATGGTGTTGGACTTGTGGTGAAAAACCCAGTGGAAGGTCTACCTGTTAGCTTGGGTGAGTTTACATCGTTCCCAGTAATCATGTCAGTACTTGGCTTAGCCGCGATTTTCGGTTTAGAGAAGCGTCGTGTTCCTGGCGGTATCTTACTGGTTATTGTTGCGATTTCTGTGCTAGGTCTGATGTTTGACCCAAGCGTTAAATTCCAAGGTGTATTCGCCATGCCATCGTTTGGTTCAGGTGAAAGCTCACTTCTTGGTTCAATGGACATTATGGGGGCATTAAGTCCACTTGTTCTACCAAGTGTATTGGCCTTGGTTATGACAGCGATTTTTGATGCGACTGGTACGATTCGTGCGGTAGCGGGACAAGCTAATCTACTCGATAAAGATGGCAACATCATCAACGGTGGTAAAGCACTGACGTCTGACTCAGTTAGTAGTATTTTCTCTGGTTTTGTTGGTGGTGCGCCAGCAGCGGTTTATATCGAATCTGCGGCAGGTACTGCTGCGGGTGGTAAAACAGGTCTGACTGCCGTTGTGGTAGGTGGCTTATTCCTATTGCTACTGTTTCTTGCTCCACTAAGCTACCTTGTTCCTGCTTACGCCACTGCACCTGCACTGATGTATGTGGGTCTATTGATGATGAGTAACGTCAGCAAGCTTAATCTCGATGATTCTGTTGATGCGTTATCAGGTCTTGTTTGTGCGGTGTTCATCGTACTAACAGGTAACATCGTTACAGGTATCATGCTTGGCTTCCTAACACTAGTATGTGGCCGTGTGGTATCAGGCGAGTGGAAGAGACTTAACATTGGTACTGTGCTGATTACTATCGTATTGGTGGTGTTCTACGCGGGCGGTTGGGCGATTTAAGACGCATGTCGATAAGCTCGATGAACGTGATTATTAGTATATAAAAGCAAGGGCACCTCGAATCACTTTCTTGGTGCCCTTATTGTTGGTTGGAAGGGGATTAATATGGACCTGATGGATTGTATTGCTGAACTGTGGAAACACGAGCGACCGGAGCTAGATACAGAGCCAATGGTTCTTATTGGGCGATTAATGCGAGTGAGTAAATGTGTGGAACAAGAACTCGCGAGTTTATGCCGCCAATACAGTTTGAAAACTGGAGAGTTTGATGTATTGGCTTCACTGCTGCGCTCTTCTGCACCTTATCGTTTAACTCCCAGTGAACTTACGCAGTCTTTAATGCTGACATCAGGCGCAATGACTCATCGCCTTGACCGTTTGGAGAGTAAAAAGCTGATTGCCAGATACCATTCGAACTGCGATAGACGTTGTGTTGTGGTTCAACTTACGCAGACTGGATATGACATCGCTAACGCTCTGATTGATGCCCACGTTGATAAACAAAAACAGTTGGTGTCCGGTCTTTCTTTGGAACAACGACAACAAACCACCGCGCAATTGAAAGTTTGGTTGAAGCACGTAGAAAAGGGCGGTTATACGGAACCTCAACAGGACGAGAATGTACTTCAACGGCAGCGCAAAGCGAAAGCGATCGATATACCTAACCAGCCAGAAGTCGTATTAGAAAGCTAAACATTTAGCTGACAATTAATGTGAGAATAATAAGCTATCAATATGATAGCTTTTTTATTGTTATGATAGATGTAATTAATAAAACACTCGAGCTGACTATCATAAAAAACCGTATTAAATAAGAATACACTTTAATCAAATTAATAACTATTCTCAATAGCCTTTATTATCAGACCTCTGTCACGAAATAGCAGTTAAAATGTCTTCATGTTAAGTAATTAGACAACCTTGGCTTAGTGATTGCTCTTATCTCATTAATTCATTTACACAGAAGTACAAGCGAATTAATAAAGGAGTGTTACCATGGGAGATATCATGCGCCCAATTCCATTCACCGAGCTGCTTGAACGCATGTTTGGTGAGTATCATCAAAGCAAATCGATTTTCGGCATCCCAGAAAAGCAGTTCTATAAAAAACAGACAAACCAACACCTTGCGGTATGGGGTGAAAACTGCGAAACCCCTGTAGGGCCTGCCGCCGGACCTCATACTCAATTAGCTCAGAACATTGTTACGTCTTGGCTTGCTGGTGGTCGCTTCATGGAGCTTAAGACTGTTCAGAAGTTAGACCGTCTTGAAATTGCTAAACCATGTATTGATGCAGAAGATGAGTGTTTTAATACGGAGTGGTCAACTGAGTTTACGTTACACAAAGCGTATGACGAATATTTGAAAGCATGGTTTGCACTGCATCTACTTGAATCAGTATTTGATAGTAAAGCAGCGAAGCAAGCGAAATCATTTATTTTTAACATGAGTGTTGGCTATGATTTAGATGGTATTTTGACCGAGCCAATGCAAGAGTATATTGATAATATGCTCGATTCTTCAAAGCATCCAAAATTTGCACAATATTCAACAGAGTTAAAAGACTTTATTGCTAATAATAAACTGTTGAATAGCAGAACATCAGAAACTGAACTGCAACAATTATTCGAAATGGTAGATGATATCCCAGTCAGTTTGACTGAAGGGGTAACACTATCAACCATGCACGGTTGCCCACCAAACGAAATCGAAGCGATTTGTCGTTATATGTTGGAAGACAAGGGCATCAATACCTTCGTTAAATTGAACCCAACGCTGCTAGGTTATGACCGTGTTCGCAGCATTCTTGATCAAACGGGTTTTGATTACATCTCCCTTAGCAAAGAAGCGTTCTCTCACGACTTGCAACTGCAAGATGCCAAGGCCATGCTTCATCGTCTAGTTAAGCTTGGTAAAGACAAGAACATCGGCTTTGGGGTCAAACTGACCAACACTCTTGGTACATTGAACAATAAAGGCCGTCTTCCTGACAAAGAAATGTACATGTCTGGCCGCGCATTGTTCCCGCTATCAATCAATGTGGCGTTGGAACTGTCTCGCGAATTTAATGGCACGTTACCAATCTCTTATTCTGGTGGTGCAAGCAAGTTTAACATCAGAGAGATCTTTGAAACTGGTATTCGCCCAATCACTATGGCGACAGACCTGCTCAAACCAGGCGGCTACTTACGCCTTGCTGACTGTGCCAAAGAGCTTGAAGTGAGCACTGATTGGGCAATGCGTGGTGTTAACCTAGAGCGTTTGGAAAAACTGGCAGAGAAGTCTTTGTGCGCTGAATACACACAGAAAGAGTGGCGTGGTCCTGAAGAAATTACTGTCGAGCAACCAGTGCCACTAACGGATTGTTATGTCGCACCTTGTGTAACCGCGTGTCCTATCAGCCAAGATATCCCTGAATACCTACGCCTAATGGGTCAGCACAAGTATACCGAAGCGTTGGAAGTCATTTACGCTCGAAACGCTCTGCCTTCCATCACAGGTCATATTTGTGATCACCAATGCCAATACAACTGTACTCGTCGCGATTACGAAGGTGCATTGAACATTCGTGAAATGAAAAAAATTGCGCTGGACAAAGGTTGGGATGGCTACCAGTCTAAATGGCATCATCCAAATCTGGATACAACCAAACAGCCAGTCGCGGTTATTGGTGCTGGTCCTGCAGGTCTATCAGCGGCGTACTTCATTGCTCGAGCTGGTCACCCTGTGAAAATCTTCGAGAAAGAAGAGAGCGCAGGTGGTGTGGTGAAACACATTATTCCTCAGTTCAGAATTCCTGAGAAAGCCATTAGACATGACATTGAGTTTGTTGAAGCTCATGGTGTGGAATTTGAATATGGCGCGAATCCAGATATCACTATCGACCAACTGAAAGAGCAGGGCTATCAATACATCTGCTTGGGTATCGGTGCAGATAAAGGTAACCCTATCAAGTTAGCGGGTGACAATAACAACATCTACAAGTCTCTAGACTTCTTACGTCGCTACAACGATGGCGAAGCGTTAGCGCTTGGTGACCATGTGGTTGTAGTTGGGGCAGGTAATACCGCGATGGATAGTGCGCGTGCCGCGCTTAAAGTCAAAGGTGTTGAGAAAGTAACGGTACTTTATCGCCGTACTGAAGCTGAAATGCCAGCATACAAAGAAGAGTATGACGAAGCGGTTGAAGATGGCGTGAACTTCAAGTTCTTAACCAACCCAGAAGAGTTCCATCAAGATGGCACTATCGTAGCGCGCGTCATGACATTAGGTGAGCCTGATGAGAAAGGCCGTAGACGTCCAGTCGCAACCGATGAAACTATTTCACTCAAGGCCAGCGCAGTCATTACAGCGGTAGGTGAGCAAGCGAACCGTGATGTGTTAACGCGTATCGGTGTACCAATGGGTGACGACGGTTGGCCAGCAGTCAACAATGACACTTGCGAGACCCAGGTCGAAAACGTGTTCTTGTTAGGTGATGCGCAAACCGGTCCATCATCGATTGTTTCGGCAATTTCAGGTGGTCGTAAAGCGGCGTCGGCAATTATCGAACGTGAACTTCAATCTGAAACGTTAGCTCAAGTTGAGTCTTCAGTAACGGCCGCGGAAGTGTATCGTAAGAAGGGCGAAATCAAAGTTGCACTGCTTGAAGCGAACAAGCTAGAAGAAAACGACCGCAATGAGTTTGTTAAGCAAGAAGCAGAGCGCTGCTTAGAGTGTTCTTACGTGTGCAGTAAGTGTGTGGATGTTTGTCCGAACCGAGCCAACATGTCACTGCCGATTCCTGGCTTCAAAGACCAGTATCAAACGCTCCACCTTGATGCTTACTGTAACGAGTGTGGCAACTGCGCTCAGTTCTGCCCTTGGGACAGCAAACCATACAAAGACAAATTTACGTTGTTCAGTTTGAAAGAAGACTTTGACTCAAGCACTAACCCAGGTTTCTTGGTTCAAGGTGATGAGTTGTTGCTAAGAGCTAAAGGGGAAGTTGCGACGTATCCAATTAGTCAAAATGGTCAAATCAAGTTGCCAGAAACGTTAGCTGATGAAGCCACCATTATTCAGTACGTTCTATCGAACCACAAATACTTGCTTGGCGCTGTAGAAGTGTAAAAGGAGAATAGAATTATGTTGATAATTAAGAACGCAACAGCAGTACAGATGGAACCTGCCTTTATTAAGGAAGGGATTGATATTGCGATTGAAAACGACCTTATCATAGAAGTCGGTGAGTCTCTTAGTGCCAAGTATCCAAATGCTGAAGTGAAGGAGTTTACTGGTAAGTTAGTAATGCCGGGCATTGTCTGTTCTCACAACCATTTCTATTCTGGATTGGCTCGCGGCATCATGGCGGACATTAAACCAAGTCCAGATTTTATCTCCATCCTGAAGAACCTATGGTGGCGAATGGATCGTGCGTTGGATGAAGAAGCTTTGTACTACAGCGGTTTGATTTGTTCATTAGAAGCCATTCGTCATGGCTGTACATCGGTTATCGACCATCATGCTTCTCCGAACTACATTGAAGGGTCACTGGCGACGCTTCGTAAAGGCTTCTTAAAAGCGGGCCTTCGCGGTATGACTTGTTTTGAGACCACTGACCGTAACGGCGGCGTTGAAGAAATGGCGGCAGGTGTAGAAGAGAATATTCGCTTCGCACAACTTGTGGATGCCGAAAAAGAAAGAGGTGTTGAGCCTTATCTGGTTGAAGCTCATATCGGCGCTCATGCTCCGTTTACCGTGTCGAATGAAGGTATGGCAATGCTGTCGGAAGCGGTGAAAGCGACTGGGCGTGGCTTACATATTCACGTTGCAGAAGACCGTTACGATGTGACTCATAGTCATCATCATTACGACCAAGATATTGTTGAGCGCCTCGATAGCTTTGGCTTAATCGATAGCAAAACACTGCTTGCTCATGGTTTATTCTTGTCCGAGAAGGACATTAATATCTTGAACAAACACGACGGTTTCTTGGTTCATAATGCACGTTCGAATATGAACAACAATGTAGGTTATAACCATCAGTTACGTCAGTTCAAAAATGTCGCGATTGGTACCGATGGCATTGGTGCGGATATGTTCGAAGAGCTTAAATTTGCGTTCTTCAAGCATCGTGATGCTGGTGGTCAAATGTGGCCTGATAGCTTTATGCGCCATCTATGGAACGGCAACGAGATTCTTGGTCGTAACTTTGGTGCTAAGTTTGGTCGTTTGGAAGCAGGATATAAAGCGGATCTAACGATTCTTGATTACACCTCACCAACACCTTTGGTTGCTGATAACTTGCCGGGTCACTTTGCATTCGCACTCAATGCGAGCAACGTAAACAGTGTGATGGTGGAAGGTAAGTTCTCTTATCTAAACCGTGAGTTCCCATTCGACGTTGAGCCTATCTATAAAGAGGCGAGGGAAGTCGCAGCTCGTTTATGGAAAGACATGGACAATCTTGATTAACCCTTTCGTTTGATTGACCAATAATAAAAAGACCAGCATAAGCTGGTCTTTTTTATGAAGAGAATCTGAGGTGATTACTTCATTTGTTGTACTTGTTTTTGAAGCTGGTCAAGTTGCTTCATTTTGCCTTGAAGACCTAGAGACTGGTAGTCAATCGAAGCAGGGTTCATCATCTGGCCTTGCTGCATTGGGTAGTTAGGCAGAGTTTGGAAGAATTCGCCAAGTACGTCTTGAATTGGAACGAATAGCCACATGTTGTCTGCCATCCAACGTAGGTACATGCCAGATTCGTGTGGTGCTTTCTCAAATGGGTCAGCACGTAGGTGAATGATCTTCGGCCAGTTAGGAGAGAAACGTACCGCGTCAGTGATGTTACCTTCTAACGTTGCGAAGTGTAGTTTCCAGTCATTCCAACGAACCGCATTCAATTCGCCGTTTGCTGTGAAGTAAAGTAGAGACTCACGTGGTGCCTTGTCAGTTTTACCTTCAAAGAATGGCTTGAAGTTGTAGCCATCAATATGTACGCGCCAGTCTTTACCGTTTGCTTTGTAGCCTTTAGCTAACTTTTCTTTCACATCAGGAACACCTGCTGCAGCAAGAAGCGTTGGTAGCCAGTCTTGGTGAGCCATCATCTCGTTGATCTTAGTACCTGGTTCAATTACGCCAGGCCAACGGACAAGTTGAGGAACGCGCATACCGCCTTCCCAAGTTGTGCCTTTTTCACCGTGGAATGGTGTCGCACCGCCATCAGGCCAGCTAACTGTTTCAGCACCGTTATCAGTAGAGTAGATAACAATCGTGTTGTCAGCGATGTTTAGCTCGTCCAGTTTGTCTAGCAGGATACCAACTTGGTCATCGTGCTCTAGCATGCCGTCGGCATAAATAGAGATACCAGATTTACCTTGATACTTCTCTTGCAGACGAGTCCAAACGTGCATACGTGTGGTGTTGTGCCAGATGAAGAATGGTTTATCAGCTTTTACTGCCTTTTCCATAAACGCGAGAGACGTTTCTAGGAACTCTTCATCAGCATGTTCCATACGCTTACGCGTCATAGGACCAGTATCTTCGATTTTGCCATCAGCAAAAGACTTGATTACACCACGAGGGCCATAGTTCTTACGGAACTCTGGATCTTTAGGGTAGTAGTAAGTTTCTGGTTCTTCTTCAGCATTTAGGTGGTAAAGGTTACCAAAGAACTCATCGAAACCATGATTAGTTGGCAAGTGTTGGTCTTGGTCACCTAAGTGGTTTTTACCAAACTGTGCCGTCATGTAGCCTTGCTCTTTGAGTAGATCAGCAGTGGTTGGAGCCCAGTCTGGAATACCGTGTGTTGAACCTGGCATACCAATTGTTAATAGACCAGTACGGAAAGGTTCTTGACCAGTAATGAAGGCTGCGCGACCTGCTGTACAAGATTGCTGACCATAATGGTCAGTGAAAAGTGCACCTTCGTTAGCGATACGGTCGATATTTGGAGTTTCATACCCCATCATGCCTTGGTTATACGCGCTAATGTTCCAATAACCAACATCGTCGCCGAAAATCGCAAGGATGTTCGGTTTATCTGCTGCAACTGCAACTGAAGATGTAGCAATAAGCCCAACGCCCATTGCAATCTTACTTAAGTGGTTTGCCATTCTAGACTCCATCGTCTTTTACTCATTGATTTTGCAGTAAACACCCAGTGAGGTGCTTATTTGCCTCGCACTCTATTTGAGGTCAGAGATGGTGTCGTCTTATAAACACTATAAAAAAAAGTTATAACTGGTAAATATTCTTATCTAAATCATAAGGTTGAGTTCCAATGGGGTGGTCACTTACAACTTTAGTGCTATGTGAGATTAATCAAAAAATCTGGCTAATGTTTATTAATCTATTAATAGTGAAAATTGCCTTAGATTTTTGGCGCTTATGAGTGTTTGCGACTATACGTTAATGGGCAGGATGCGACCAACTAACGTAGAGGTTTACATGACAACACACAGAAGGTTTAAGCGGAGCTTAGCAGTTTTGGCTACCGCGTTATTTGGTATATCAGCCAGTGCATATGCAGAAGATAAGCCCAACATCTTGGTGATATGGGGGGATGACATTGGTCAGTCCAATGTTAGTGCATATACATTTGGTCTTATGGGGTATAAAACGCCTAATATTGATTCCATTGCGAAAGAAGGCATGATGTTCACCGACTACTACGGCGAGCAATCTTGTACGGCAGGACGTTCGACATTTATAACCGGTCAAAGTGTATTGCGCACAGGTTTAAGCAAAGTGGGTCTACCGGGGGCTGACCTTGGGTTACAAGCGGAAGATGCAACCATTGCGGAGCTTCTAAAGCCTCATGGTTATATGACAGGGCAATTTGGAAAAAACCACCTTGGCGACAAAGATGAGTTTTTACCTACCAATCACGGCTTTGACGAGTTCTTTGGTAACCTTTACCACCTAAATGCTGAGGAAGAACCTGAAAATATCGACTATCCGAAAGATCCCGAATTCCGTAAACAATTTGGACCTCGAGGGGTTATCAAATCCTATGCCGACGGCAAAATTGAAGATACTGGCCCTTTAACTCGTAAGCGTATGGAAACCGTAGATGAGGAGACTCTTTCTGCGGCTCTAGACTTTATGGATCGCGCGGTAGCGGCCAAGAAACCTTTCTTCGTATGGTGGAATGCGACACGCATGCACTTCCGTACTCATGTGAAAGATGAAAACCTCGGTAAATCAGGCATTAGTTTTTATGCTGACGGGATGATTGAGCACGACAACCAAGTAGGCGAACTCCTTAAAAAAGTCGATGAGTTGGGAATCGAAGACAACACAATTGTCTTTTACTCAACGGATAACGGTCCGCACATGAATACGTGGCCAGATGCGGGTCTCACTCCTTTCCGAGGTGAGAAAAACACTAACTGGGAAGGAGCGTATCGTGTCCCTGCGATGGTGAAATGGCCGGGTAAAATCGAAGCGGGCTCGGTCTCCAACAATATTATGCATCACATGGATTGGTTGCCTACGTTGTTAGCAGCGGCTGGTGAGCCTGATGTAAAAGAGAAACTTCTTAAGGGGCACAAAGCCGGTGACAAGACCTTTAAAGTTCACCTTGATGGTTACAACTTCCTTCCTTACTTAACAGGTGAAACTGAAGAGTCACCGCGTGCGGAGATTTTCTACTTCTCAGACGATGGTGATTTAACCGCACTGCGTTATAACAACTGGAAAGTCGTATTTATGGAGCAGAGGGTAGAGGGGACGTTGCAAATATGGGCAGAACCTTTCGTGACACTCCGCGTGCCAAAAATCTTTAACTTGAGAATGGACCCTTATGAGGTCGCTGATGTTACCTCCAATACCTACTATGACTGGATGTTGGATCGTGTTTACTTGTTAGTTCCGGCTCAAGTCTATGTAGGGAAGTTCTTAGAGACCTTTAAAGAATTCCCGCCAAGGCAAAAAGCAGCAAGCTTTAACTTGGATGAGGTTATGGATAAACTTCAGACCCCGACGAATAAGTAGTTAATCTGTGTCCGGAAAGCGCCCTAAGTATTGGGCGCTTTTTTGTGCATGTTCGTAATGAAAAGCACTCTGTCTGTTAGAGAATAATAGGAAATCGTAATTCGAGTTTGGATTCCTTTTCGCAGATTTTACATAAAGTTATCTGGAAATCATTGGCTGATACAGTAGACTAGTGAGAGATTTGCTGATTAGAACCCTTAGAACAACATGCTGCTAACTGCCTCCCCAACCGCTGAGTTATTTACTCAACACGAATTTCGCTCTCTTGAACTTAATGGCGATAGCCTTGTGCTGCACTCGGTGCGCGCCGAGGTTCGAATTCCGTTTAGTGAATGGTCGGGAAAATTAAGTGTTAAGCGAGGGTTAGTATGGTCATCCGTGTCGGTGTTTGCGCACGAAGAGAATGGCAAACAGGTGTGCTGGGTGGTTCAGGGGGTACCTTGGAGAGAAGCGCAGGACTTTGCCAAACATGCTGTGAGTTGTTATCAGCAATGGCACCATAAACAATGCGGTTTGCTGAATACCTATCTACCGAAATGGGAAGATGAGTTACGACGCTTGCGTTCTCTGCCACAATTTTTGCCTCAATCACAAATGGTGTCATGGGCGGATGAAGTAAACTCCGAGTTTCTTGAAATCAACATGTCACTTTCTGAAGCGATGCGCACAATGCCAAAGCGAATCAACAACCTCATTCCATGGTTGGATGATACAGCGACAGTGCTAGCAGAACGAAACCAAACATGGTTGGAAAATGAGCGTGAGAATTGGCAAGTATTATTCTCGCAATCTGAGTCATCTCCACTTAATTACTCACAACAAATGGCGGTCCTGCATAACAATGATCAAAATTTGATCCTTGCTGGAGCAGGTTCAGGTAAAACGAGTGTGCTGATGGCGCGTGTGTCCTATCTGCTGCAAAGTCATCTCGCACAGGCTGACCAGATACTATTGGTGGCGTTTGGTCGGGACGCTGCTAATGAAATGAAGCAACGTCTTGAGAAAAAGCTGGGGCAAACGGCTGACGCTATTTCGGTGCTGACCTTCCATCAATTAGGACTGAAGATACTCAAAGAAACTGAGAATCAACCACCTCAATTAACGCCATTAGCGACTGAGCAAACACAAAAAACTGCCTGGTGCATTGACTGGCTGAAGAAGCATTGGATGACACCAACCAACTTCAAACGTTGGCAAAAGCACTTATCTAAATGGCCTATTGCCTACTTAAAAGGAGATGAGGAGCTTGGCAGTCAAAGTGAAAACCCTAAGCTCATCGCGTGGCTAGAACAGCAACTAGACCAATTGATTTCTGCTGGATTATCGAAGAAAGCGATTCAAGAAAAGATCATAGACGAAGAAGAGTATGCGCGGCTTAATAGTGAGTTGGCGCTATGTTGGCCTTGTTATCAAGCGTGGCAAAAAATGCTCAAAGAGAATGAGCAAATTGACTTTACCTCGATGATTACTAAAGCGACTAAACATGTTTCTGCTTCGCGCTTCAAATCGAACTGGAAGTTTGTCATGGTCGACGAGTATCAGGATATTTCCCCTGATCGTTTAGAGTTGGTTCAAGCCCTTTGTGAACAAAAGCTTCATGATGGTACCAATGCAACGCTCTATGCAGTGGGTGATGACTGGCAGTCCATCTATCAGTTTACTGGATCTGATGTGGATTTGACGACAGGCTTTGAGCAGCGATTCCCTAACGCCTCTATCCACTTGTTAGATACGACTTATCGTTTTAATGACAAGTTGTTGGAAGTGGCGTCTGACTTCATTCAAGCCAATCCTACACAACTGACTAAAGATATTAAGAGCCACAAATCCGCTAAGCAAAAGGTAGTGATTGTGGAGCAGGGCAGCCGTGTAGAGAAAATTCTTGAGGAACTTAATAGCAAGTCCAAACAAGGTAAATCAGTGTTGCTGTTAGGACGTAACCACTATCATAAACCGGAATTGTTTGGTGATTGGTGTAAGCAGTTTGCAAACTTGTCGTTGGAGTTTATGACCTGTCACTCTAGTAAAGGCAAAGAGGCGGATTACGTTATTGTAGTAGGCGCTGATGAGGGACAATTCCCAGCGAAAAGGAAGTTCGTTCACCTAAATAATGCCCTGACCATAGGCACAGATACTTATGAACACGCTGAAGAGCGGCGCTTGTTCTATGTTGCATTAACAAGAGCAAAAAACAAAGTGTGGGTGACGTATCAATCCTCACCATCGATATTTGTACGTGAACTTATGGAGCACGAACAAGTGCTTGTTAAAAAGTAATGGAATACAAAAAGGCCACATTTTGACGTGGCCTTTGTCTTAGTTACCGTTCCCTAAATCTTAAAGATTGAAATGGCACTGTCCATTTTGGTGGTTTGGCTAGACACGTTTTTCACTTCATCTAAGCAGTTACGTGCATTCGACATGTTGTCATTAGAAATTTCATTAAGCTCTGTGATGGATTCGCC
Source organism: Vibrio mediterranei (assembly GCF_013364395.1). Lineage (NCBI taxonomy): Bacteria > Pseudomonadati > Pseudomonadota > Gammaproteobacteria > Vibrionales > Vibrionaceae > Vibrio > Vibrio mediterranei. The sequence goes on from NZ_JABXGK010000008.1 coordinate 806,172, forward strand.
TACCTGACCCATTACTATGCCTTGCTCTTCAATCGCCGCAGCAATTTGATCGGAGTTGGTCTGAATCTCAGCCATGTCCTCAGAGATTTGCTGTAGTGCGCTATCAAGCTTCGCAGACGCAGACAATGTTTCTGCTCCTTGAGCGTTGCATTGCTCTATGTCGGTAACCACCGTTGTCATTTGAGCCTGAATTGCACTAACGAGGTTAGTGATCTCTTCCGTTGATTGATGTGTTCGGCTAGCCAAGGCACGAACTTCGTCTGCGACCACTGCGAATCCACGTCCTTGTTCGCCAGCTCGAGCTGCTTCAATCGCTGCGTTTAGTGCTAATAAATTAGTTTGCTCCGCGATATCTTGGATAATATGAACCGCTCCGCCAATTTTGCCAACATGCTCATTCAAGGAACGGATTTCATTGTTACTTTCCGCTAGTACGGAAGAAAGGGACTCGATATTGCCGACAGTGTTTTCAACAAATGCGCGGCTGTTCTGAGAGTTGTCCGCTGCTTTGTTTACCACATCAGCGGCGTTGTGAGTAGTTTGTGCAATTTCGTCAATGGTGGTTACCATTTGCTGAACCGCCGTTGCCATTGAGTTAGTGTGGTCACTTTGACTATGGAATTGATGAATCACATTCTCCAATTCATCTTCCATATTGGTACTGCTGCTTCTAAGCTCTGAAGACTGCTTCTGTGTGTTGCCAACTAATGAAGCAAAGTTATCCAGCAATGAATTGACGGCTTTACCAATTGAGGCTATCTCATCGTTGCCTTTAACTAACACTCTTTTGGTTAGGTCATTGTGTTCAGCAATATCCGAGATAGTAGACTGCAAGCGGTTTACATTAAGGTTGATCGCTCTGACTATGTAAGTGATGAGAGCGGCAATGACAACAAGTAATAGAACAGAAATGGTCCATTTTGCGGTCATGATGGTTTGGATCTTGTCATCAAGTACACGGTTTAATTGAGCATTAAAATCCTCAAAATCTGTTTCAATCTTATGAGAATTGCTGCGAGTTAGCCCAAGCAAACCTTGGTCGTAGGCAAAGCCAATGACTTCACGTTGCATAAGGACATTTTGACCAACAGTATTAAGTGATGGGTTGTTGGTTGGTTTCACGGTCGCAACATTGCCAAACATAACGTCATCGTGGTACTGCAATAATTCATGAGTGATGTCTCGCTCAAGCTCTTGATGGAATACTTCAAGAAATTGCTTAGACAGACCCTGTGAAAGGTTTAGACCAAGTACAACGTAACCATTTACCAGTTTTGTGAAGGCTTGTTCGTACGCTGCAAGCTCCGCTGATAGTTGATTTGGAAGAGAGACACCTGCGTTGGCAAGGGTGAGTTGAAGTTCATTCTGTTGACTACGGAAATGTTCAGCGTTGACTCTGAACTTTGCTAGGTACTTTTCGTCTTTACGTAATAAAAAATCTTTTTCATTTCTACGAAGATTCAACAAAGTGACTTCAAGTTGACTCAGTTTAGTGAGAGCATTGGTAAGGTTATCTGTAGTCTTCGCAAAGTAGCTACTAGACATTAACATTGAGGCGATAGCCAATACGGATATTGACCCTAAAAGTAGAAGTTGGTGCTTGATCTTCATTATCAACCTTTTCATATTCGCGAGAAAGATATTGCCAGTAATTGGATTGGCAATATGAATATGTGTGCTTAAATATTTCTGAGCGCGGAATGTATCAACTTGTTGATTTCTAGTCACTTATAAAAGTTTTTCTAAACTCAAAAATGGAAAGACTACACAAAACTAAGCCGTTTTTTTATTATTTACTATTGTATCGGTAAGCGTACGCCGTTCTTTAGTAATAAATTTGTAATGTTAATGCCCTTAATGAACCACAAGAGGTTAACCAGTTGTTAGATTTAGAGTTGTATGATGGAATTATCTTCGATATGGATGGCACGTTGTTGGATACCATGCCAAACCATGTCTTAGCGTGGGAAATGACGGCAACGAAATTCGATTTTCCATTTGATCGCCATTGGCTGCATTCTCTGGGAGGTATGCCAAGTGTCAAGATCGCGGGTGAGGTGTCAAAGCGTTATGGTATCGAATTGGATCCGAAACAAGTGTCGATATTTAAGATGAATGCTTTTGCACAATTGCCACTAACAGGTAAGCCAATAGCACACACTTATGAAGTGTTTCAGCAATATAAAGGCACCAAACCCATGTCGATAGGTACAGGGAGCCAACGTGACTCTGCTTTGAAGTTATTGACGCACGCTGGAGTTTTGAATGACTTAGACTGTGTAGTGTCGGCAACCGATGTTGAGAGTCACAAACCTAATCCAGAAACGTTCTTGTTAGCGGCTAAGAATATGGGTGTAGACGCTAAGAAGTGTGTAGTTTTTGAAGACACTCAATTAGGCCTTCAAGCTGCGCATGCTGGTGGAATGGACTGTTATTTGGTTACTGAGTCAGGCTTTGAATTTCATCCGGTACAGTGACCTTTTCGATAGAGAACGAAACAAAAAGAGCACCTTATAGGTGCTCTTTTTGTTTATAGTTTTGATTATTGAATTTCAATCAATTCAACATCAAAAATCAATACTGCCGACGGAGGGATAGGGCCAGTACCTTTCTTGCCATAACCCAATGTACTTGGGATGTACAAGCGATATTTGTCACCTTCAGACATGTGTTGAAGACCTTCTTGCCATCCTTTGATAACTTGGTTCAGCCCGAAGCTAATTGGTGTACCACGGTCAACTGAACTATCAAACACAGTACCGTCGATAAGCGTGCCGTGATAATGCACTTTAACTTTGCTTTTAGGACCTGGTTTTTCAGTATTGCCACTAGTTTCAAGCACTTCATATTGTAAGCCGCTCTCGGTAGTAATAATGCCTTCTTTCTTAGCGTTTTCTAGAAGGAATGCTTGGCCTTGCTGAAAGTTCTCCTCACCAGCTTTGCTGTTGGTCCAAGTTCGATAGATCATGAATGCCGCTAATAGCAGAACAATGAGAGGGATTAAGACTTTAGACACAGTAATTCCTTATTGTTATTTTGTTTTTAGGTAGTTGATGGTTTCAGCGATTTCATTAATGTCTTGGTGACCCGCTAGCATCACCTCGTATTTACCATTAACGATAAACGTTGGAACTGCATTAATTTGCGCTTTAGTCGATACGGTTTCTGCGGTTTGAATGTAATTAAACAGCTCTTTTTGCTGCGCTTCGCTCAGGTTGTATGGGCTAACCATTCCACGAGATTCAAAGATTCGATCCAATTCAACTTTCTTTGCGCTGCCATCCATATCTGGGTTTTGAACGAGTGCAAATAGCTCGTCTTTCATGTCAGCAGGAACGACGTTGTTTTCTGATTGCATGACGGCAGAGTAGAACAACATACCAGCGATTTGTGCGCTTTCATTAAACATCACATGGACTTTACCAAGTTTACTGTCAGTCAATGACTCTAACTCAGGGAGCATTGGTTCAAGGTTACGACAGTGACCACAGCCTAGAGAGAATACTTCGGTAACTTGAGGTAAGCGCAGTGTGCTCAGGTTGGCATCAAGTGTGCGATATTGCTTGCCCTCAACGGGTGTTGTATCAGAGTCACTACAAGCCGAAACAACAAGAGCCAAGGCCATCACGGATAAAGTTTTAGTAAGAGTTTTAAACATGTTTGAGCTTCTATATGAAAATAACTCACAGAGTTTAACGTTTATTTAAGTCTGCTTACAAGCAATTCAGCTCGTCAAATCGTTACAAAGCGAAACCTAAATTCCGTCAGTTTTTTTATGTTTCGCTATAAAGTTTCTGTATTAATCGCCGATAGTTAACAGCGTATAAAGGAATAATTGGAGAGTGACATGTTTACGTTGAAACAAGCAGGGATGGTATTGGCTGCCTCCTTACTAGCGGGATGTAGTGCCGTGTCATCGACAACAAGTAAACTATTTCCAGACATGCTGCAAACGGCTCCGAAGTCAGAGTTTGATGTGATGCATCCAGAATGGGCGGATGCGCCAAAAATCGCCTCAACCAGCGTTCAAGGACCTTATGGGCAAATGCGCACCGAGTCTTGGAATGTTCTTGAGCGCTACTTGGTCAACAATGGTCTCGACTATGAGTTAGTTCCTGGTGACTATGTCATGATCCGTTTAAAGCAAAAAATCCACTTTAATACTGGCTCTGCACATGTAGCTAGCACCTCTGCACAATGGCTTCAACAACTGGCGAGCTTCTTATCTGGCCAGCAAGGGATTGATGTTGTAATCGGGGGACATACAGATAATACCGGAACTGTGGCAATCAACGATAAGCTATCTGACAAACGTGCTGAGTCCGTTCGCCAAACCTTGATCAGTCAACGAGTGCCTAGGCAGATGATCTATACGCGTGGTTATGGCGAAAATGTTCCAGAGTGCACGAACCAAACACAATATGGGAAGGCTTGTAATAGGCGAGTCGAATTGACCTTGATAGTAGCGCAGTAGATAGTTAATAGATTAAAAAAAGCGACGTTGTAACGTCGCTTTTTTATAGTTAAATCAGATAAATAGATTAACTTAGTCCAATGATGTTGCCTTCGTCATCAAGATCAAGAGACATAAAGGCTGGTTTGTCTGGTAAGCCTGGCATCGTCATTACATTGCCGCAAAGTGCATAGATAAAACCAGCACCAGCACACAAACGCAGTTCACGTATTACAACATCAAAGTCTTTTGGTGCGCCCTTGATACTGCCATCGGTGGTGATAGACAGAGGGGTCTTAGCAAGACATACGGCGAGGTGATTGAAGCCATGTTTTTCATATAGTTCAAGCTGCTTTTGCGCTTGATAAGACAGAGTGACTCGAGCGGCACCGTAACCACCTTCACATACGGCCATTAGTTTAGATTCAATGGATTGATCGAGTGTGTAAAGTGGTTTGAAGTTCGCTTCGTTCTCACAGGCCGCTATAACCTGCTGTGCGAGTTCTTTAGTGCCTTCGCCACCTTTTGCGAATCCTTCACTAATTGCTACTCGGCAATCTTGTTCAAGCGCTTCAATCCAAGATTTTAGAAGGTTAAGTTCCTCGTCACTATCTTGAGGGAAGCGGTTAATAGCGACGACCGCTGGTACACCATATTTAGCTACGTTGTTGATATGCCATTTCAAGTTCTCGAACCCAGCTTTCAGGGCGTTCGAGTCGTTACCGTAGATAGAGTCTGGAATAGGCGTACCTGGTTTGAGGTCATAGAGTCCAGAGTTCGCTTTTAAGCCACGAAGTGTCGCCACGATCACAGCACAGTCAGGTTTTTTATCTGTTGCAGAGGCTTTGATATTACACGCTTTTTCAAAACCCATATCAGAACCAAAACCACCTTCAGTGATCGTATAGCGGCTCAACTTTGTCGCAATGCTATCGGCGATAATGGATGAGTTACCATGAGCGATATTGGCAAAAGGACCCGCATGGATAAGCGTTGGAACACCTTCAAGAGTTTGCATTAAGGTTGGCTCAATGGCTTCTTTCATACTAACAGCCATAGCACCTGCAACCTGAAGATCTTCGGTGGTAATTGGCTCACCATCTAAAGAGTAAGCCACGACAATGCGGCCGATACGTGAACGCAGATCTTTTAAGTCTTTCGATAGTGCTAAAATCGCCATCAGCTCTGAGGCTGCGGAGATATCAAATCCGTCTTCACGCTCATAACCATTAATGGTTTTGTTCACCTCGTTTTGGCCAACTGTCACCATGCGAAGTGCTCGGTCATTGTGGTCAACTACACGTTTCCAGACGACATTCTTGATATCAATTTTTAACGCGTTAAGCCCGGTACGAGATTCAAAAGCTTCATAACCTTGGCGTTGTTCGTGGTAAATACGAGCGTCAATTGCGGCAGCAGCAAGGTTGTGAGCGGCGGTAACCGCGTGAATATCGCCCGTCAGGTGAAGGTTCAATTCTTCCATCGGTGCAACTTGAGAGTAGCCACCACCTGCAGCGCCACCTTTCACACCGAAAATTGGACCCATTGACGGCTGACGAATACACGCCATGACCGATTGACCAAGCTTTTTCAGACCTTGTGATAAACCAATTGTTGTCACGGTTTTGCCTTCACCTAGTGGTGTAGGAGTGATGGCAGTGACGACAACAAGCTTGCCATCAATATTGTCTTTGAGTCGGTTTACCGCGTTTAAGGATACTTTTGCCTTGTGAAAACCTTGAGGATGAAACTCAGAGTCGAGTAGTCCAGATTGCTTAGCAATCTCAGAAATAGGGGAAAGAGACGTCGTACGACAGATATCAATATCAGATAGCATTAACGGTCCTTAAAAGCCACAAAATTATTGAGGAAAACGTTTGCGTCAGGATAATACTGGTTAAAAATCCTTTGTAAAGTTAAATATTCAGCAACCTGTTCTATTTTTAATCACTCTTTATTTAGTTGATTGTTTTGAAAACAAAAAGAGGCCGAAGCCTCTTTTTTATCGATCCCAGTATGCTTCTTCCAAGCTGTCTTCTCGCTCTGGTAAAGAGCGGGTGAGTCGTGGCGAGTGCTGTGTTAGGACTTCGTAACTCACTCGGTTCGCATACTTACAAATTTGTGAAAGAGAAGAGTAGGTTAAGCAAGGTGCAACATGTTTATCTGACTCTGGAACATTCTGGCAATGAAAGTCATTGGCTGTCATGTCGTGAAGTAGAGCCGAAAGAGCACCATCACCTGCGCCGTTGGTGTTCTTAATTTCCAGTGGGCCACCTAAATATGGGCCAATATGAGAGTAGACTTTCTGCGGGTCTGCACAATCCGCTTTACGCATTGCTCGGCTAAATTCAAATTTGTTGAACTCATCGATTTCGCCTTCAAGAATATCGTGCGTCGTTTCACGGAGTGCAACATTGTCGCAATAACCGGCCATATATAGGCCGTCAGGACCAGCTGTACACAATACCAAATCAACCCAGTCTAACGCTTTGTCGGCGGCAAGTAGTGGGTCGGAGAATCCAGTGAGTGCTTCACCTTCTTCTTCATTCATAGCAACGATAGTGACATTGTCTTTAATGTAATCCTGCCAGAACTTTTCGTTGCCTTCGATAACCCACTTAGTTCCTAACGTTAACACCACGGGTACCGATTTAGATTTTGCGATCTCAATTGCACGTGCAACCGCTTTAGGCATCGGATCTTCTGGCTTACCACGCATTAGATAAGAAGAAACTACCAAAGCTGAAGCCTTGTTAAACACAGACTCTGGAATACTCTCTGGCTTAAGTTGGTTCATTTCACCTTCGTTGATCGCAAATGTTCGTTCACCATCGTCGGTGATTAGCGTGTAGCAACGGCCAATTGGACCATCAACAGTTTGTAAATGGTTCAGGTTCATGCGTGAAGACGTTCGGCATAGATAACGGTAACCGTACGAACCTACTTCAATGTTCTTTGACATAACGCCCAGTAAAACAGATTTGCTATCTGCCAAAACTGAATAGTTGTGTAGCGTGTTACCAATAGTGTCACCTGGGAATTGGTGAGTAATTAGTCCTTCAGCAACCAGTTCTTCATAAAGCGCGTCTGCTTTACTTTCTTCAAGTACCAGAGAGTGACCTTTACTTAGGTCGTATTTAGCAAGAAAAGCATCGTCAACTCGTGCTTCGATATCAACGATCGTTTGACCAACACCAATAATAGTCGGTCGGAATAGCTTTGGAGCTGACTGAGCTTGGCTAACAGACAGATCTTTCTTGCTAGTTGGGAAATAGTGTTTTGACTTACGTTGTCCAGGGAATCTCATAGTAAACGCTGATGGAACGAAATTTGGCGGCATGATATCACAATGACTTCAATAATGTTTCATAAAATTGCAGCGTTTGTGTGATTTTGACCATATGCAGAAAGGGGTGAAATCCAATCTTTAATCAGACTGTTAACCAATGCATAACCATAGTCTTGACATGGTTTATCAGCCGACTAACCTAAGAATAGTTAAAATGACACGGATTGCATATTGAATATTTCGAGCCTAAGCCCAGAGAAAATTCAAGAAGTGCTTGATCGCATGGATTGTTATTTCTTTATCAAAGACAAAAACGGATGTTACACCTACGTCAATGAAGCGGTATGTCAATTGTTTGCTCGTGCTAGAGAAGAGATTATCGGTGCTGATGACAATCAGTTTTTCTCGATAGAGCAGGCAAGTGACCTTATCAAAAATGATGTGTCGGTTCTGAATGGAAAAACGGTTTCAAACGTTGAAGTGAACACGTTGAAATCGGGCGAGGTTAAGCACTACCAAAATATGAAGTCACCCATTTTCAACAGCCATAATGAGGTGGTCGGCATATTTGGGTTAGCGATTGATATTTCAAAGACCGTGGCGCGCCACAATGAACTTGAGTTCCTCGCTATTCGGGATGTACTAACCGGCTTGTATAATCGTCGATTTCTTGAACTCCAATTAAAGCATGAGATCGCATCGTTTAAACGACATGGCCATGACATGTCCTGTTTAATGTTGGATGTGGATGGATTTAAATCCATTAACGACCGATTTGGGCATAGTATTGGAGATTACGTTCTCCAGTCGATAGGGAAGACCCTGTTAGGGACGGTGCGAGAAGAGGATTTTTGTTTTCGGTTTGGTGGAGATGAGTTCACTATTTTACTTCCAAAAACCTCGCTGCCCGACGCTTATAGATTGGCTGAAAGAGTACGTGAATCAGTAGCAAGTAAAACCCTCTATTCGAGCACTGGTCATCCGTTCAAGATCAAGATAAGCCTTGGGGTCGCATCTCTTCAAAAAGGATTGGAAGATCAACTGTTGGCATTGGCAGATAAAGCCTTAATGGAAGTAAAGCTCAACGCTAAAGGGAAGAATACCAGTTACGTGTTTTGTGACCATTTAGAGTCCGTCACAAGCTGTAATGGTTGTATACAAGCGGGTCAATGTAAATAATGACTATTGGCGGAAGCGGGTACTTCTAATTATTAAAGTACCCGCTTATGTTTTATTGGGCTACTTCAGTGGCCGGCTCAACATAGGCAGCAGTATTCCATAGTGGAACAGTTGAGAGACTGTGCTTAAAGCTACCTGACGTTTCTTTGGTAGAGTATGAAAGATACATAAGCGTTTGGTTATCTTTGTCATAGATGCGACGTACTTTCATGCTCTTAAAGAAAATACTCTTAGATTTCTTGAAGACCACTTCACCTGACTTCGACTTATCGATTTGCGCGATCATTTCTGGTGTTATCTCACCAGTTTGTCGACATGAGATAGAGCTGTCACTTGGATCAGATAGGCTTAAGTCAGCTTCAATGCTGGCAATATGGCAAGTAACACCGGTAACAATAGGATCGGTTAGAGTATTGAGTTTGATATCTTTTAATGTGAACATACCCAGCGATACATCACCTACCTCTTTATCACCACAACCATACAAGGCTAGTGTCAGAGCAGGGACCAGCAAGAGCTTTTTAAACATAGAGAGCATTCCTTTTTATCAACGCTTTTGTATACCATAACCAAGGTTACTCGAAAAATCGAACAGGATTATTATGAAAGATGTCGCAGAACGACTTTATACCAACAAAAATCAATGGCTAGCGAGCCAGATAGACGTTGATTTCCCAACACCTGAAAGCGTACAGGGAAGGGAATTGTATCAGGAGTCGTTGTCGAGCAACTACTTAGAGTCGCTTAAGGTGGATTCTGAAAGCGAATTGAACATCGAGTGGCACAAGGTTGATTTTCATAGATTAACAGTCATGTTTGCTCTATTGCAGGCGAAAAGGTGGGCGGTTGAACACCATCAGAATGCGATAGTGGAATTTTTCGCACAAATTATTTTGGACCAGTCGCATGACCTATATCTGGGCTTTGAGGGTGGCGAAGCTTGTGCCGCGGTGTTGGTGAGTAAAGAAGACACCGTTATTCTTTTCTCGGACTTAGTTACCTGTCATAGCGCACAGGATTTAAGCCCGGAGCCCATTATAGCGTCTCTAATACAAACCTTAGATATTGCAAAAGAATCTGACCTTTGGATTGAAAAACGGTGATCTGCTTGGAAGTTTCGATCATCAAGTAAAACAATATATAAAAACTCACGCCTAGCCCCACATATTGATCAGGGAAGTATATTAATATTTTACGAAAAATAAGTGTTGTAAGGCTTGGTGTTTGATGTCAAAAGTAAAATGTGTGTTGTTTGATTGTGATGGAACACTGGTCGATAGTGAAAGATTGTGTTGTGAGGCGATAGTTGCCACGTTTGAGCAGGTAGGGGTAACGCTAAGTATAGAAGCGGTATCGGATAACTTTTCGGGCGGCAAGATAGCGGACGTTCTATCTTCCGCTCAATCGTTGGCACAAAGTCATGTTTCGCTGGATTTACTAGAACCTATTTATCGTAATGAAACTCAACGCTTGTTTGAGCAGAAGCTTAGACCTATGGAAGGAGCATTGGAGCTGCTCTCTCACTTGGATCAACAAGGCATTGAATATTGTGTTGTTACCAACAGTCCACTTTCTAAAGCCCAAAAGATGCTCTCTATTGTTGGCTTGAGTGATAAATTCAGAGGTAAAGTCATTTCTGCTTTTGATGCCAACAGTTGGAAGCCTGAACCCGATTTGCTTCAATACTCAGTAACCATGATGGGTTTTCTACCGGATGAGTGCGTTTATATTGACGACACATCGAAAGGCGTCAAAATGGGCATAGCAGCGGGTATTAGAACCGTACACTTTGCTACCAGCTGTGACTACGAACAGAAAAATGCAACCTGTTTGACATCAATGAAACAGGTCATTGAACACATTAATGAACAGAACAGTTTAGCGTAAAAGGTTTGATTGACGTGGCATTGAACTTTTGTTGGTAGCTACGAGTTGTTTGCTTCGTCAATTCTGTGGTGTAGTAGCCACATTCCGCACACAAGAACGTTTCGTTATCTTCAGACAACAGGCCTTCATCTGCTCCGCACTCGGGACATAGTCCTGTATATGGTTCTTGTGATTTGCTATGTGACATATCTCTCCTAACTACTCGAAGTTACCTTGACCCTCCTAATAGTAATACGAGCTCAAATATCTAGTGTGGAAAACTGTTCGATTTCACGCGCTAATGCGACTTATGTCACTAACAGTCATTATTGGTCGCTATTTGTACAGATGAGATATTGGTTCAACGAATGAATATGCGTGTTGATGTATAATTTAATATGCATCTAGGTTTGTATTTGGTGTTTCTTTGTATATTGAAAATAAGCCAACAAAAAAGCCAGCTATGCTGGCTTTCTAATTTGAAATACTGTTTTACGAGCAGAGCACGTTAAGTGCGGTAACGAGTCAGTACTTCTCCCAGTGTAATCGTCGCTTTAGTCAGGTTTGATACGCCCACCTCGCTTTGTTCCGCTACTTCGCGAATGGTACCGGACTGAACTCGAATATCACTGAGCTCTGCTGCGATTTCAGCAGCCACCGCGCTTTGTTCCGCCGCTGATGTAGAAATTTGAGTACTCATGTCCATTACTGCGCGAGATGAGTCGGCGATAGAATTGACGTCATGTCCAATCTCCGAAATCAGTGCGCTACTGGATTCGGCTTGTTCTACCGTTTGTTGAGTAATGGCGGCAATATTTTGGCTTTCAGATTGAAGCTTTTCAATCATAGCTTGAATCTCGACCGTGGCTGTCTGAGTACGACCAGCTAACGTGCGAACCTCATCTGCGACGACTGCGAAACCTCGGCCTTGTTCACCCGCTCTTGCAGCTTCAATAGCTGCGTTTAACGCTAATAGGTTAGTCTGTTCAGAGATTGCATTGATGGTGGTAATTACTTCATTAATTTGGGTCGTATTATCCGTCAAAGCCGCTACAGAATGTGAAGCTTCTTCGATAAACGCAGACAATTGATTGATATCACCAATAGCTTGTTGAACGCGTTGATAGCTGAGCTCAACTTGCTTAGTATCTTCTTCTGCCTGTTCATTTGACTGACGAGAAATGTTCGACACTTCTTGAGCGGAAGCCGTCATCTGTTCCATAGCGGTAGCAACTGAGTCAAGTGACGCATATTGATTGTTGATTTGGTTGTTACTTTTCGCCATTTCCTCTTGAAAAGAAGAGGCTGTTTCTTCCAGGCTGGTTGCAGATGACTTAACGGTGGTGACTAGCTCAGTTAAAGTGTCCATAGCGCGGTCCAATGCCACACCTATGGTTCCAAACTCATCGCGGCCAGCGACAAAATTAAGACGAGAGGTTAGGTCGCCGTCGGCAATTTTCTGAGTGGTGGAGTAAAGAGTAAATAGTGCACCACCGAGGAAAGTGGCCAACCAATAGCTGAAGATAGAAAAAGGCAGTAGCCAGAGATAAGTGAGAGCAAGAGAGGTAAGTGCTTGAGACTTGGCGTTGTCTATTTGTATAGAAGCTGAAGTGGTTAGGCTGTAATTTTTGCCATCCAACCCGCGAGCTGTTGCTGTTACCTGACCGCTATTGATCGAAGATGCTTGGCTTGTGGATTCTATGACGTTGAAATTTTTCAAAATGCTTGAGTTACCCGTTGCTGAACTTACTTCTAAATAACTAGATAGCTTGGCTTCAGCACTAGCGATTGCTTGTTGCTCTGCATTTGAGACGCTGTCTTGATAACGACTGACCGCAGAAAAGGTAAGTGCGGCGAAAAATAGGGCAAATAGTACCCACATCTTGTCATTAATCGACATCTTGATGAACAAGGCGTCGATCTTTCTAAATTTCACTTCTCTCATGATAACTCCGGGAGTGATATTGTTATTTGAATAGACTGATAAAATTAAAGGCCCTCATTGAGGACCTTCAATCTTGGTATGATATCGACATTTTATGAAATACATTTAGCGGTATTCATTTTAAATGTGATAACGATCACTTAACTAGCCAAGTGTAGGGAGGATCTTAAATGTTACAAGTAACTGAGAACCCACAATAATTACACCAACCAACATCGAGGAATAAAGTGCAATGTGCCCTCCAGCGACTTGGTAGCCCGTTTCACTTGTAAACTGTTTACGTGTTTTCGCCACCATGATGGTTGGTAGGAAGATAGCCAGTACAGCAAGTGCGATCGCTGCATAACCTAGTGCCATGATGAAACCTTGTGGATAGAACAAAGCAAAACATAGCGGTGGAAGGAATGTCACTAGCGCAGCAATTGCGCGTTGAGAGAATGACAGGCCTTCTGTTTGCTTGGTGCCATTTTGTTTTGAAGTGAACTTGCTGCCCAAATCTCTTAAGTATTCAAAAAGACCTAAGCTCACACCTAAGAATGATGTTACTAAGGCTAGATCAGCGAATACACCGATAATAGTAGCGAGCTTCTCGACATGGACTGCTTCCGCCAATAAGCCAATTAGGTTAGACAAACCAGAGTTTTCAATCAGTGTACTTTGTTGTACCACGCCTAAGGTAACAATTTGCCAGAAAATATAAATAACAAGGGGTAAGCTAGAGCCAATAACAATTGCTTTTTTCAGCGCTTTTGTGTCGCCTTCGAGGTAGTTCACAATCGCAGGAATGCTGCCGTGGAAACCAAAAGAAGTAAAAATGACTGGGATAGAAGCGACAATGAGACCTTGCTGAACAGGCATACTCATCAGGTAGCCTTGGGTGACATTAGGAGCTAGTAGAAATAGAACACTGCCCATTGCGATCAGTTTCAGCGTAAAGAGTACTCGATTGAGTTTATCTACCGCATGAGTACCAATGGTAACTGTTAACGCGACTAAAACGGTAAAAAGAAGAGTGGCCACGGTTCCTGGCAAACGAATACCAAAAAGCATATCTAAACGGTCAGCGAACTGGCCACCGCCACCCGCGATATAGGCCGCACAAAGTGCATAGAACAAAAACAGCATGGCAAAACTCGCGATGTATTTACCTTTTTTCCCAAGTACTTGCTTAGCTAGTGTGTGTAATGTCGCGGAATGATCGGCGTACTGGTGAAGTTCTACCATCAACAGAGCGGTATAAGCCATTAAGGCCCATAAGGCGAACATGAGTACTAAAGAAGTACCAAAACCAATACCAGCAGAGGCTATTGGAAGGGCGAGCATACCAGCACCAATGGTTGTACCGGCAATAATAAGTGTGCTTCCGAGAACTTTTGATTTCATTGTACAGTCTACTTTACAACTTGTAGGTTACTTTGCATTATCGTTTTAACGAACACTCAAATTTGAGTCATTAATGCTGAATTTTCGAAGAGTATGCAGTGTAATAATCCAAATAACAAGCATAATGTAAACATAAATTTATCTAGTGTAAAAGTATGTTTACAGTAAGTGTTGGGGTAGGAGATTTATTGGCTCCGCAATCGTTTAACAATGAGTTGTATCAAAATAAATGTCGATTTCTCTTGGGTTTCTTACTTTTGTCATATACGTTAGATAAAACTCTATGACGAGTGTTCAAGCGATTTGTAGTTAGCGGTCTGGTGTTTAGGGCTATGAATACAAAGGCGCTTGTTCTAAAACAGGATGACATTATGGAAACACAAACAAACGAAGAAGCACTCGAATGGCTTGATGCTATGGAGATCGGCTTCGAATTACCTGACTGCGAAGAATTGTCGCAAACGGAAGACTAATCAACATTACTACATGCAAACCAGCTCGTACCAATTAACTGTGTGAGCACATAGACTTAAAGCCGCTACACTGAATATATGAATTCGGTTGGAGATGAGATGGTTTGCAACGATTACTACTACTCTGCATTATTCTATTCCCCATACTTTCGGGGTGTTATCTCTACTATTTTGACCTGAACTGGCAGCTGGAAAATCTGGCCGCATTTATTGTCTTCATTCCCGCGTGTTATCTTATCTTCACGATTGTTCTGATTATTATTAAACAGACGTCAGCAGCAATGATGGCTGCGGTGTTGTCGGTTATCTCATTGGTTCTATTCGGAACGACGCCACAGTTTATTACTTCTGATGGTTGTGATGAGAATTACGTCAGTGTGATGCAATACAACACCTATTATGACAATCAACAGCTTGGGAACTTTATTGATTTTGTTCGTGAGCGACGCCCAGATATTTTGGTATTACAAGAAGTGTCCCCGCAACATGGGGAACAGCTTAAACTGTTGAAAGACCTTTATCCTTATCAATATGGTGGGCAGAGGCGAGTCGGTTATCCAAGTGGTCAAATGATACTTAGCCGCGCACCGTTGTATGGTATGAATACCACCACCTCGATATCGGGGCACAACATTATTCAAGTGGTTTGGCGAGCATCCAACGAACGAGATTTGTTTTTGATAGCTGCCCATCCGCCATCACCGCGATCGGAACTACTCTGGCGTGAAAGAAATGAGGTGATTGAAGATGTTGTTGATATGGCGCAAGCGTCGCCGTTAGATGTGACTATTGTGGTCGGGGACTTTAATTTGGCGAGTACGACAAAGCGATTCAATAAAATACTACCAAGCTTTGATAAGCAACCCGTTGCCAGTTGGCCTAAATTCATTAAACGTTGGTCGATACCTTTTGTGCCTGTAGTGGCAATAGATCATTTTTGGATTCGGCGTGTTGGTGGCTCGCAAAATACTATTTGCTTTCGAGAGAGTTTAAAGCAGATTCAAGGGTCGGACCATGTTCCGGTCGAAACACGTTTTAAGTTATAGGGGAGCAACAAAAAAGCGACCCTAAGGTCGCTCTTCTTCCGTTCATTATAAATTGAACATCTTTATTTCTTGCGGCAGTATTCTGCAATCACATACATGGCTTGGCCGTTTGCTTTGCCTTGAACGTGTTTAGGGTCGTCTGCGTTAACGCTAATGCCACGAATTACAGTACCTTGTTTGATAACTTGAGAAGAACCTTTGATTGGCAGGTCTTTAATGACCGTTACGTCGTCACCTTTTTTAAGTTCTACGCCGTTTACATCACGTGGCTTTTCAATGTTTTCATCTAGGCCAAGTTCTGCCCATTTGGCTACTTCTTCTTCTAGATACATCATATCAACAAGATCTTGAGCCCAGCCTTCAGCAGAAAGACGTTTGAGTTGACGCCAAGCCATAACTTGAACAGGAGCAACTTGACTCCACATGCTGTCGTTTAGGCAGCGCCAGTGGTTAACATCCATTGTTTCTGGGTTTTCAATTTGGCCTGTGCAAGTGTCACAAAGCATAATCGCGTGATCAACCGTGATTTGGGTATGTGGAGCCACCGCGAAAGGCTTAAGTGCTGTTTCAGCACCACATAGTTCACATTTGTTTTCGCAGCGTTCAAGCATAGTTGCTTCAATAGACATACTTATACCTTTTATTTGGTGAGACGGGCCTAAGCCTCCGTCCGAATAGTTATGTGGTACTTACTTTGAGTATCACCGGTTTGATAGCCGCGCATTATACATGGTTTTAGCCAAAAGTGTGATCGGGAGCGACTAAAACCGCACGATAGACTTTTTGGGCTGTAAGAATATTCTCACTGAGTGAGATTGAAATGGGCATCAAGGCAAGGTTTGGGTATGAGTTCAAACTTTTGTTACTCCACAAATAAACAGTTCACATAACCCATTTGTTTCACTAGATAACTATATAGTTTAAGAGTAAATATAAAACTATATAGTTATTTTAAGTCTGAAGCATATTAGGGAAAGTGTATGACGAGAATAAATCTGAACGGTGATTGGCTGTTAACAAGTAAACAAAAACCGGAAGTTGAAGTAACAATGCAAGTACCAGGCGATAATTACTCTGCTCTACTTAAAGCCGGTGTGATTAACGACCCATATTGGGGTTGTAACGAGCAAGAGGTTCAGTGGGTTCGGGATTGTGAGTGGCAAATTAGTCGCGCCTTTGAATTGAGTCAGCAGCAGTTATCCTCTGAGCAGTTACTCTTGTGCTTGTCTCGCCTAGATACGGTAGCGAAGCTTGTCATCAACGGAACAGAAGTCGACACTTTTTCCAATATGTTTGTCTCGCGTAGGATAGATATTAAGCCATATGTTCAGCTTGGCGTTAACACCATTTGTATCACTTTTACGCCAGCCCATCTTGAAGCTAAAAATAGATCGATATCATTACCTTTCCCAATACCGTCTTCGATGGGAAGCAATAACCAAATTCCTCATATGAACTTGCTCCGTAAAACCCAGTGCCACTCGGGTTGGGATTGGGGAATTTGCCTAGTTGTTTCCGGCATCTATGACGATGTCTTCATCAGCGTGGTTAACGAAGTTAGCTTAGATCGCGTATCAACGGAGCAAATCTGGAAAGAGGACGGCTCAGTTGACGTTGTGGTGCAGATATACCACCAAGCGGTTTCTGGCGTAGAGATATCGATTGGCTTTGATGAAGTTGAAAAGCGAATTACAAGCACAGACGGTGAAGTGACGTCAGTGAGTTTTACCGTTGAGACTCCCAAACTTTGGTGGCCTGCCGGATATGGTGAGCAGCCACTGTATGATTTAAACGTCACAATGGACGGTCAAACAATAAAGAAACGCCTTGGTTTGCGTAAGCTAGAGCTTAACAATGCAGAAGATGACATTGGCTCTGCGATGGAATTTCGTATTAACGATTTTCCTATTACAGCGCGCGGTGCGAACTGGATTCCTATGGATGCCATGCCTGCGCGAGAAAGCAAAACTCGTTATGAGTCCTTATTGGGTGATGCGGTCGCCGCTAACATGAATATGATTCGAGTTTGGGGTGGCGGCCAGTATGAAGCCGATATCTTCTATCAAACATGTGATGAATTAGGTTTGCTAGTCTGGCAAGACCTCATGTTTGCCTGTTCGCTTTATCCATCCACTCAGACATTCATTGACGATGTAGAACCCGAAGTACGCTATCAAGTTCAGCGGTTAAAAGACCACGCCTGTATTGCCTTGTGGTGTGGTGATAATGAAGTAATAGGCGCGTTGAATTGGTATGAAGAATCGAGAAACAGCAGAGACCGCTACGTGGTGAACTATGACCGATTAAACCGTAAGCTAGCGAATTTCGTCGCTCAAGAAGACCCATCACGAAAGTTTTGGTCTTCGTCTCCTTGTAACGGAGAGCTCGATTATGGCGATTCATGGCACGATGACGCTCGAGGTGATATGCACTTTTGGGAAGTGTGGCATTCTGGTGCGTCGTTTAATGCTTACCATAATATTAAACCCCGATTTTGTTCGGAGTTTGGCTTTCAGTCGTGGCCTTCATTATCAGAAGTAAAAACCTTTGTACCGCAAGAAGATTGGAACGTAACCTCACCTACATTTGAAGGACACCAAAAGAATGCCTCTGGTAATAGCATTATTACCGAGATGTTTACCAGATATTTTCGCTTTCCAGCTAGCTTTGAGCAGATGCTGTATTTAAGCCAAGTACAGCAATCCATTGCGATTAAAACCGGTTGTGAGTACTGGCGCTCTATATCACCGATTTGCCGAGGCATGTTGTACTGGCAGTTAAATGATAACTGGCCAGTAAGCTCTTGGTCGAGTATTGAATACAGCGGTCGTTGGAAACAACTTCATTATCATGCCAAACGTGTATTTGCTCCTACCTATGTGCCGTTTGTTGAGACTGATGATGCCTTGACATTGAGGCTGGTTAACAACCGAAGAACTCAAGAGAAGGTCACTGGTGAAGTGGTGTGGATGAGTTGGAATGGTGAATCACTTGGCAACTGGAATTTGAACCTTGATATCGCACCGGATGAAAACCAAGAAGTTTGGTCGTTGAACAAATCGCAGTGGCAGACGAGAGCTGACCAGGGTTTCTTCTTTGTCCGCTTCGAATCTCAAGGTGAGTGGAGTCAGAATACATGGTTTGCCAAACCGGAAGTGAAACAGTTGGCCATTAACAAAGCGAAAATCCAAGTGGAGATCGACGGAAGTACGATAATATTAACCTCCGATAAACCAGCGTTTTTCGTTCATTTGGAGCACGACGGTTCTGGGCGATTTAGTGATTCCAGTTTTACTTTGTTGCCTAATGAGCCTTATCAGGTTAACTATATTGGTGAGGAGTTAGAGACACTGCTATCGACGCTACGTGTTTATGACTTAAGCAAAAGCTACTAATTAACGTTGACTTTGCTTCGCCCTTAGAGCCAGTGACACTTTTGATGCTGGCTCTTTGTTCAGTGCGTTACAGATTGTCCAACCAGCTTGGGCGACAGACTCAAGGTCTACACCTGTTGCGATTCCCAACTCATGGCAGAGATAGAGCACGTCCTCAGTTGCCACATTTCCAGACGCTCCATCGGCGTAAGGGCATCCCCCAAGTCCGGCGACGCTGCTGTCTATGGTTTGAATACCCATTAGTAGCGCTTGATAAAGATTGGCAAGCGACTGCCCGTACGTATCGTGAAAATGAACGGCCAATTGCGATGTGGGGACATTCTCCAAGACAGCTTCTAACACCCTAGCTATTCTCAGTGGTGTTCCTGTACCGATGGTGTCGCCTAGTGACACCTGATAACAACCTAACTCTATTAGGGTGTCACTGATCGCTGCCACTTGCTCAGGCGTGGTTTTACCTTCATAGGGGCAATCAACGATGCACGAGAGGTAGCCACGAACTCTTAAATTGTGTTGATGAGCAGCTTCAATGACGGGAATGAACCGTCGAATGCTTTCTCTAATTGAGCAATGGATGTTTCGTTGAGTAAAAGACTCAGAGCAGGAAGTAAATACGGCCACTTCGTCAGCACCTGCCGTGAGAGCCGCTTCGAAGCCTTGTAAATTAGGCGTTAGGGCAGAGTAGGTGACTTTATTTTGCTTAGTTATTAGTTGAAAAACGTTAGATGAGTCCGCCATTTGAGGAATACGTTTTGCCGCCACAAACGCTCCTGACTCAATATGTGTTAGTCCAGCGGCTGTCAGTTGATTGATTAGGTTCACTTTGTGTGACGTGTCTACGTTGTTTTCGTTCTGTAATCCATCTCGCGGACCCACTTCAACAATATTAACGTGACTAGGAAGGACAGGATTAGTAAGGGTAGCCATTAGAATTTACTCCTCTTCTTTCCAAATAGGCGGCACTTTGTCGAAGAAGGCTTGCAGACCTTTCTGACCTTGAGAAGAGGTACGGGCCTCGGCAATAACTTGGCTTGTGAAATCAATCAATTGAGGATCGATTGGATGATTGTGGCAGTGCTGAATCAAAGCCTTAGTGTTTGCTATTGCGTTTGGACTATTGGCAACGAATTTGTCGACCAGTGCATCCACGAAGGGATCTATCTTACTACCTAGTAGCACCTCGTGAACAATTCCAAGCTCCAGAGCTTGAGGGGCGCCCATGACTTCAGCACTCAGCATATAACGTCGAGCATAACGGGCACCTATGGTACGAATGACGTAAGGTCCAATGGTCGCAGGTACAAGTCCAAGTTTCACTTCGCTAAGACAGAATCGACAGTCGGCATGGGCAACCACTACATCGCAGCAGCACAGCAACCCTAAAGCCCCGCCAAATGCCGAACCTTGAACGACGGCTACGGTTGGAATCGTCAGCGTGTCTAGACGCTTCATTAGTTCGGCAAGTTTTTGGGCATCTTCCAAGTTTTCGTTTTGACTTTTGTTAGCCATGGATTTCATCCAGGCTAAATCAGCCCCTGCGGAGAAGTGCTTTCCGTTACCACGTAACACTAAGCAGCGGATATTCTTGTCGTTCCCAACGCGATGCAGTGCATCGAGCAGATCGGCAACCATCGCGTCATCAAAGGCATTGCTTTTATGTTGACGATCTAACGTCAGATGAGCGACTCCCTTGGTGTCGACGGTAAATTGAATAGCATTAAGTTCAGTCATAGCCGCCGCCCGTTACATTCGAAAAATGCCAAATTCACTATCGAGGATAGGAGCGTTATCAGTAGCATGCAATGCAAGTGTCAAAATACGGCGTGTGTCTTTGGGATCGATAATGCCATCGTCCCAAAGCCTAGCACTGGCGTAATAGGGATGGCCTTCATTGTTGTAGCGGTCGACGATATTTTGTTTGTAGCTTAGCTCTTCCTGTTCAGGCCATTGTTGATTCTGACGTTTCTTCACTTCACGTTTTACTTGAGTGAGTACGTTGGCCGCTTGTAATCCCCCCATCACTGAGATACGCGCATTTGGCCACATCCACATCATTGTTGGGTCGTAGGCTCGGCCACACATGCCGTAATTGCCTGCGCCATATGAACCCCCAATGATGATAGTGAACTTGGGCACATCGGCACATGAGACCGCCATGACCAGTTTCGCGCCATGTTTTGCTATACCGCCTTCTTCATATTGCTTGCCGACCATAAAACCGGTGATATTCTGAAGAAACAGCAGCGGGATTTTACGTTTGGCACACAGTTCAACAAAATGCGCGCCTTTTTGGGCTGACTCGGAAAATAAGATGCCGTTGTTGGCAACAATTCCAATGAGTCGTCCATCAATTCGAGCAAAACCACAGACTAAGGTTGCTCCGTAAAGTGCTTTGAACTCGTCAAATTCAGAGTCATCGACGATTCGAGCTATCACTTCACGAACATCGAAAGACAGTCTTAAGTCACTGTTTACAATTCCGTATATCTCGGTTGGGTCATAACTAGGTGACCCGGTCTTTGTCGCGGTGTGATCTGCTGGCAACGTATTGTTTGTGTTAGTGCTTGAAACGGCTTGTCGTGCTAACTCCAAAGCATGTTGTTCGTTGTGGGCATAATAGTCAGCGACACCGGACTTTTTACAGTGTACGTCTGCACCACCAAGTTCTTCATCGGTCACTTCTTCTCCGGTCGCTGCTTTTACAAGAGGGGGGCCTGCGAGGAAAATCGTACTTTGATTTTTGACCATAATAGATACGTCAGCCATAGCGGGAACATACGCGCCGCCAGCGGTACATAGGCCGAGAACCACAGCGATTTGCGGTATGCCTTTTGCCGACATTCGAGCTTGATTAAAGAAAATGCGTCCGAAATGATCCTTGTCTGGAAATACTTCGGCTTGGTGAGGCAAATTTGCTCCCCCAGAGTCAACAAGATAGATACAGGGAAGGTGGCATCGCGCCGCTATTTCTTGGGCTCGAAGGTGCTTTTTGACGGTCAGCGGGTAGTAGGTTCCGCCTTTAACGGCGGGATCGTTAGCAATGATCATACATTGAGTGTTGCAAACCGTACCAATTCCAGCGACGACTCCTGCACAAGGTACTTTGTCCTCGTATACCTCCCATGCTGCAAATTGACCAATTTCAAGGAAATCAGAATGCTGATCGAGCAGGGCATCAATACGTTCGCGAACCGGAAGCTTTCCTTTTGCACGTTGACGTTGAATGGCTTTTTCGCCACCGCCTTCCGCGATGGTTGAAAGGTCGGTTTCAAGCTGTGCCACAAGCGCATTCATTGCTTTTTGGTTTTTTAGATAAAGCTCTGAATTGGGTTTCACTTTACTGACAATTTTAGTCATAAATCCCTCCGCTATTGAGACTCTTGGAATAGCTCTCGGCCGATAAGCATGCGGCGGATTTCTGATGTGCCGGCACCGATTTCATATAGCTTAGCGTCACGCAACAAACGTCCTGCTGCATATTCATTGATATAGCCATTCCCGCCTAACAATTGGATCGCATCTAACGCCATTTGTGTTGCAAGCTCAGCGTTGTAGAGAATGACACCAGCAGAATCTTTTCGAGTAATTTCGCCTCTATCGCAAGCGCTGGCGACCGCATACAAATAGGCACGTGCAGCATTGCAGCGTGTATACATATCAGCGAGTTTTGCTTGGACCAATTGAAACTCACCAATAGAGCGGCCGAACTGCTTTCGTTCGTGAACGTAGGGGACAACCAAATCAAGGCAGGCCTGCATGATGCCTAGCGGACCCGCTGCTAGCACGACACGCTCGTAGTCAAGCCCGCTCATCAGTACTTCAACACCGTGATTGATTTCCCCTAGAACATTTTCTAAGGGTACTTTGCAGTTTTGAAACACAAGTTCGCAGGTGTTGGAGCCTCTCATGCCAAGTTTGTCGAGTTTTTGTGCGTGGCTGAATCCTTCGAATTGTTTTTCAATAATGAAAGCAGTAATGCCGTGTTGAGCCGCTGAAGGTTCAGTCTTGGCATAAACCACAACCACATCCGCATCTGGGCCATTGGTAATCCACATCTTGCAGCCATTAAGCACAAAGTGGTCACCGTGTCTTTCTGCGCGAAGCTGCATGCTTATGACATCTGAGCCTGCATTTGCTTCACTCATCGCTAATGCACCAATGTGAGTACCATCAACGAGTTTTGGGAGGTATTTTGCCCGCTGGGCATCATTACCATTTCGAAAGATTTGATTAACGCAAAGGTTGGAGTGAGCGCCATAGCTGAGGGCAATGGAAGCAGAAGCGCGGCTGACTTCTTCTAGAGCGATAACATGAGCAAGATACCCCATGGCAGCACCACCATATTGCTCGTCAACGGTTACGCCGAGTAGACCCATCTCACCAAGCTCTTGCCAGAGGTGGTTTGGAAATGCGTTATCCGCATCTACTCGTGCAGCGATAGGGGCGATGCGTTCGCGAGCAAAAACACTGACATGCTCGCGCAGTAAGTTGATGGATTCATCAAGCCCAAAGTTCAGTGGGCTGTACTGACTAATCATAGAACCTCCCTTTATCTGGAAGAGACTCTACATCCTGTTACTTTGGCAATGAATCACAGCGTCAGAAGCAATTAGCTTGTTTTCTGCTTTCCTAAGGCTTCTATACAACGTTTCTTTGCCACAGATAAGTCTTCCAGTAGTGCATTAATGTCTTCAAGTTGGCGTTGTAAAACCGCTTCTTTTTCATCAATGATGTTTAGCATTTGCGTGAGCTGATGCTCTCCCTGATGTGTATCATAAAGCTCAAATAACTCGCGTATCTCCGCAAGAGAGAACCCAAGTCTTTTACCGCGCAGTATTAACTTCAAGCGAATCTTGTCTCTTCGTTGATAGATTCGCATCGTGCCTTTACGGTCAGGTTGTATTAATCCTTCATCTTCGTAAAAACGAATGCTGCGAGTTGTTACATCAAATTCTTTTGCGAGCTCGCTGATCTTATAAGTTTCCATCGGTTACTGCTCTCCGAACTATGTTTTGGTCAGGCTTCGCGACCACTGCATTAATTTTAAAAGTCATTACCCAGTCGTTTGATGTAGTGATGTCCGACATTGGCGTAATGAAAAAATGATACGTTATTAAGTTGTTTCTTTACGTTTACGTAAATGTTAGTGCTATGCTTACTCATACGTCAAGGAAATAGTCGAGAATGCAGTTTAAAGACCAACGTCGTCACAAGGGCACAAGGAGAGAGTAATGCATCAACGAGAAGTCTGGATTGTCGCTGCAAAACGAACACCGATGGGACGGTTTCAAGGTGAACTGTCGTCATTCACTGCTCCACAGTTGGGAAGTGCTGCGATAAAGGCGGTGTTGAATAATGTTGCTTTAGACCGATCTTCCGTTGATGAACTCTTGATGGGATGTGTGTTGTCTGCTGGGTGTGGTCAAGCGCCAGCGAGACAGGCTGCTCTAGGCGCTGGAATAGCGGAGTCGGTTCCTTGTACCACGATTAATAAGGTATGCGGCTCTGGCATGAAAACGGTAATGCTTGCCCATTCGTTGATTCAATTTGGCGAGGCAAACTGTGTGGTCGCTGGTGGTATGGAAAGCATGACCAACGCGCCTTACTTGTTGCCCAATGCAAGACAAGGGATGCGAATCGGGCACAAGTCTGCCTACGACCATATGTTTACCGATGGTTTAGAGGATGCCTATGAAGGCAAGCTAATGGGCGTTTACGGACAAGCTGTCGCGGATGAGCTTGGTTTCTCTCGTGAGCAAATGGACCGTTGGGCGACCATGTCTGCAGAGCGTGCGCTCAATGCCCAGCAACAAGGTTTATTTCGCAGCGAAATAGCGCCACTCGATAACAAGCGATATGGGCCCATTAATGATGACGAACTTCCAAAAACCATCAAACTCGACAAAATTCCAACGCTCAAACCCGCCTTTAGTCAACATGGCACTATTACCGCAGCGAACTCAAGTGCTATCTCTGACGGAGCGGCTGCGCTTCTACTGATGGAAAAAGAGCAGGCTATGGCTCAGCAGCTCAAACCTTTAGCCATTATTAAAGGACATGCATCGTTTGCCAGAAAGCCTAGTGAATTTACCCTGGCCCCCGTTGGAGCTATCAAACAGTTACTTACTAGACTCGAATGGCGCGTGGATGACGTGGATGGATGGGAGATCAATGAGGCGTTTGCTGTCGTCACGCAAATAGCGGTGAATCATTTTAAATTGGATAGCGACAAAGTGAATGTGAATGGAGGAGCCTGTGCGTTAGGTCATCCTCTTGGTGCAAGTGGCGCACGAATATTGGTTACTCTAATTCATAGTTTGATAGCAAAACTAGCGGATTCAGAGAGCGAGAAAAGCTCGCTCAAAGGTGTAGCTGCATTGTGTATTGGTGGTGGGGAAGCGACCGCAATAGCTGTGGAAATTCCACGTTAATACGGAGAGGGAGATCATGAGTGAGAAAGTGCCTTTGTTTATCGACGGTGAATGCCGTCAATCATTAGCATCTGAATGGCTAGACGTCACCAATCCAGCGACCAATGAAATCATTGGCTCGGTACCAGTCACGCTAGACATTGAGATGCAGCGTGCTATTGAAAGTGCCTTACAAGCGCAAAAGGATTGGAAAGACGTACCTGTTTCTGAACGCGCGCGAGTGATGCTTCGTTATCAGCATTTACTCAAGGAACATCATGATGATATCGCTGAATTGCTTTCAAAAGAGACAGGCAAAACATTGGCGGATGCCAAGGGAGATGTTTGGCGTGGCATTGAGGTCGTCGAGCAAGCCGCCAATATTGCCAGCAATATGATGGGAGAGACCGTCGAGAATGTAGCGACAGACATAGATGGCTATTCTATTGTTCAGCCTCTTGGCGTTTGCTGTGGCATTACGCCTTTTAACTTTCCAGCCATGATTCCGCTTTGGATGTTTCCTATTGCGATTGCGGCCGGAAACAGCTTTATCCTCAAACCCTCTGAACAGGTGCCGCTAACATCCATAATGCTCGCCGAGTTATTTCAGCAGGCGGGTGCACCTAGCGGAGTTCTTCAAGTGATTCACGGTACTAAGCCTCAAGTGGATTATTTGCTGAAACATCCGGATATCAAAGCCATATCATTTGTAGGCTCGGTACCGACCGCTCAATACATCTATCAAGTAGGCACTCAATACCACAAACGGGTTCAAGCATTTGCAGGGGCTAAAAATCATATGGTGGTTATGCCGGATGCAAATAAAGCTCAGGTAATAAATAACCTTGTAGGAGCATCCGTCGGCGCGGCGGGGCAGCGATGTATGGCGATTTCAGTCGCGGTATTTGTTGGTTCCTCTAAGCAATGGATAGCCGAACTGAAAGTTGAAATGGCGAAGATTAAACCTGGACCCAAAGAGGATCCTGAAGCTGCTTACGGTCCATTAATCAGCCAACAGGCTAAGCAGCGAGTTTTGTCATTTATTGAGGAAGGTAAGCAATCTGGAGCAATATGCGAACTCGATGGTAGTCACTGTAGAGTAGATGGCTATCCCAATGGCAATTGGGTTGGCCCCACCTTATTTAGCGGTGTTACGACTGACATGTCTATCTACCAACAAGAAATTTTTGGTCCGGTTTTAGTGTGCGTTGAAGTGGATACGCTCGAACAGGCGCTTGAGCTAGTAAATCGAAATCCCTACGGTAACGGTACGTCAATTTTCACTGCTAGTGGTGCTGCCGCAAGGAAATATCAACACGAAGTGCTTGTCGGTCAGGTAGGGATCAATGTTCCTATTCCCGTGCCACTACCATTTTTCTCTTTCACCGGTTGGCGTGGGAGTTTTTATGGTGATCTGCATGCTTACGGTAAGCAAGCCGTAAGGTTCTACACGGAAACCAAAACAGTCACCTCGCGTTGGTTTGACGATGATATTCCTGATGGGCCTAATTTGACGATTCAACTTAAGTAGTTTCACTGCGGAAAATCGCAGAGTGATTAAGTCATGACAGTGGATGGTGAGGTAATGCTATGGATTTTGAACTGAATGAAGACCAACGAGCGTTTTCGGAGACGGCTTTTCAGTTTGCCAATGAGCACTTAATGCCTAATGCAGCACAATGGGACGAAGAATGTATCTTCCCTAAAGACGTGTTAAAGCAAGCAGGTGAATTGGGCTTTTTGGCATTGTATACACCAGAGCAAGAAGGTGGCTTAGGATTAAGCCGCCTTGACTCGTCTATTGTGTTTGAAAAGCTAAGCATGGGTTGTACCTCCACCACGGCTTTTATGACCATCCACAATATGGTGACATGGATGGTAGCCAGTTTTGGTACGGAAGAGGCTAAGCAGGCGTTTTGTCCTAGTTTAATTAGTGGAGACTGGCTGGGGTCTTACTGCCTAACGGAGGCAACGGCGGGCTCAGACGCGGCTTCTCTGCTGACAACTGCTACGAGACAGGACGACAGTTACATCATTAACGGTTCAAAAGCCTTTATCTCAGGAGGTGGAGAGACCGATGTACTAGTGGTAATGGCAAGAACGGGGGAAACCGGTGCTAAAGGTATTTCGGCATTTGTTGTACCTGCACATTGTGATGGGATCAGTTATGGGCGCAAAGAGCCTAAGATGGGCTGGAATAGTCAACCAACGCGAGCCATCACATTCGATAACGTTGTTGTCCCTGCGACATATCGCTTGGGTGAAGAGGGGCAAGGCTTCACCTTTGCTATGAAAGGTTTGGATGGCGGGCGAATCAATATCGCGACTTGTTCCGTAGGAACGGCACAGCATGCGTTAAACCAAGCTGCTCAGTATCTCCATGAACGAAAGCAGTTTGGAAGGAGTTTGAGTCAGTTTCAAGCCTTACAGTTTAAGTTGGCAGACTTAGCAACGGAGCTGGTTGCGGCGAGACAGATGGTACGTTTGGCGGCATTTAAACTCGATAACCAACATCCAGATGCGACAACTTATTGCGCGATGGCGAAACGATTTGCTACCGACGTTGGATTTAACGTGTGCGATGGTGTGTTGCAACTCTTTGGCGGTTACGGATACATCAAAGAATATTCGCTTGAGCGTCATTTCAGAGACGTCAGAGTGCATCAAATCTTAGAAGGGACCAACGAGATCATGCGTATGATCATCGCAAGACGAGTCCTAAGCGACGCATTCGCTATTGAGTAACGCATTCAACACGGAGAAGACAAAATGTCAGAGGTCAGTTCGATTCCTTATACCATTGATAATCACGTGGCTGTGTTAACCATGCACAATCCACCTGCCAATACGTGGACGTGTGAAAGCTTAGTTCGTCTTAAACAGCTGATATTTGAGCTAAACGATAACAAAGATGTTTATGCGCTGGTTATCACCGGCAACGGAGACAAATTCTTTTCCGCCGGTGCTGATTTGAAGGTTTTTGCTCAAGGGGATAAAGAAAGTGCCTGCACCATGTCAAGAGTGTTCGGAGAAGCGTTTGAGGCGTTGGCCCGTTTTCGCGGCGTATCAATTGCCGCTATTAACGGCTACGCAATGGGAGGCGGTTTAGAGGTAGCGCTCGCTTGTGATATTCGAATTGCAGAGCAACAGGCCGTTTTAGCACTTCCGGAAGCTAAAGTTGGTTTACTACCTTGTGCGGGGGGAACGCAAAATCTTACGGCTCTAGTAGGTGAAGGTTGGGCAAAACGAATCATTTTGTGTGGAGAGCAAGTGTCGGCACAAAAAGCACTGGATATACGATTGGTTGAAGAGCTTGTCGAAAGGGGTAAGGCGTTGTCTGTTGCGGTAGCATTGGCAGAGCAAGTTGCTCATCAATCACCGAGCTCGGTAACGGCATGTAAGGCATTGATTCAGTCAAATCGCCACGATTTTATTTCTCATGGTTTAGTCAAAGAACGAGAACTGTTCATCCGATTGTTTGATACTGAAGATCAGCGAGAAGGGGTGAATGCTTTTCTAGAAAAAAGGCCACCCGAATGGAAGAACAGCTAGGAGAGCAAAATGTCAGATACGGTTAACTTTCAAGAAATTCCTTGTGGTGAAGGTGGTTATGTTATCGCAGTTGCCACTCTAGACAATAGCGCCTCATTGAATGCACTTACTCACAATATGATTGTGTTACTAAAACAACAACTTGAACAATGGCATCAGGATGAGCGAGTTGTGTGTGTCGTGTTGGATGGTGCGGGAGAAAAGGCATTTTGCGCTGGTGGCGATGTCAGAGCCATGCACACTATGATGAAGACACAACCCGCGGATGTGGCCAAAGCGTATTGCGAGCAGTTTTTTAGCGTGGAATATGAATGCGACTACCTCATTCATAGCTACTGTAAGCCTATCATTGGTTGGGGGGACGGCATTGTAATGGGCGGAGGAATGGGGCTTTTTATGGGAACTAGCCATAAGGTTGTCACGCCTACATCACGCTTAGCCATGCCAGAAATCAGCATCGGTCTGTTCCCCGATGTTGGCGCTACCTACTTTCTTAATCAACTTGAAGACCGCTTGGGCCTGTTTTTAGGACTGACAGGCGTCATGTTTAATGCCACGGATGCGATGGACATTCATATGGCAGATCACCTAGTTGCCCCAGATGCAAAAGAGAAACTGATTAATCAATTGCAGGAAACCGATTGGAGCTGCGTTGACGACAGTTACGAATTTCTCTCTGAGTGCTTGGAGAAATTGGCCGAAAAAGATGACACTAGTTTACCAGCATCACAGTTGAAACCACGTTTGGATGAAATCTGTGCAGCGTGTAACGCCACTGACATTGGTAGTGCGTTTGCCAACATTATGGCGTTACCGGGTAACGATAAGTGGTTGGTGGCGGCAAAGCATAACCTGTCACAAGGCAGCCCTATCACAGCTCACATCTGCTTTCGACAAATCAACGATTATAGTCATTTAACACTTGCAGATTGCTTTCGACTCGAACTGATTCTTGGTGTTAGGAGTGCGACATTGGGGGAGTTTGAAGAGGGGGTGCGTTCACGTCTAGTTGACAAAGACGGCGCACCGCATTGGAAGTATCCAAACATTAACTCAGTTAATAAAGCCGTAATTGACGAGTTGTTTACCTCATTGTGGCGAGAGCAAGAACATCCGCTATTTCAGCTTGGTCGGGTTTAAGGAGAAGCGCTATGAATCAGTCAGAATGTAATACCATTGCGTTTGTTGGGCTTGGTAACATGGGCAGCCCTATGGTGGAAAACCTGTTAAAAGCGGGTTTTTCCGTCAATGTCTTTGACCTTGTCCCTGAGCTTGCTAAGCAGCTTGAGGCTGTCGGTGCGAAGGCATTTATCAGCCTAGAAGCTGCGGTTGAAAATGTTGATGCTGTAATAACCATGCTTCCTGCAGGAGAGCATGTGCGAGCGGTGTATTTAGGTGACCACCATGGAGGAGAAGGGCTACTCAAACTGGTAAAACCGGGTACATTCCTTATAGATTCTTCGACAATCGAGCCGGATTCCGCAAAGTTAGTTGCTAAAGAGGCGACCAAAAATGGATTGAGTTTTGTTGATGCGCCTGTCTCTGGTGGCGTAGCTGGTGCCAAGGCTGGAACGCTTACATTTATTGTTGGTGGAACTGATCAAGCGTTTGAAACCTCCAAACAAATCTTGGCTCATATGGGTAAGAACATATTTCATGCCGGACAAGCTGGCGATGGCCAAATGGCTAAAATTTGTAATAACTTGTTATTGGGTATTGTAATGTCCGGCACCTGCGAAGCCTTAAGCCTTGGTATCGATAACGGTCTCAACCCTGAGGTACTCTCAAATATTATGCAACAAAGCTCTGGAAGAAACTGGGTTTTAGAACTATATAACCCTTGTCCGGGAGTAATGGAATCCGCTCCAGCGAGCAATCAGTACGCTCCGGGCTTTATGAGTAAGTTGATGTCAAAAGACTTGGGGTTAGGGATGCAGGCAGCGGCTAATAGCCAATCGGCTGTTCCTATGGGCGCATTAGCGCGTAATCTCTATGCATTTCATAACAATAATGGCAATGCAGAGTTAGATTTCTCCAGTCTGTTTGAGTATTTTCGTAGTGAAAGGGAGAAGTAGATGGAACTGAAACAGAGCGTTATCGCCATTACTGGTGCTGGCCAAGGATTAGGTCAAACAATGGCGACAAGTCTCGCACAACAAGGAGCGCATCTCGCATTAATGGATGTGAACCTTGAAGCGTTGGCACAGACCAAACAGTTGTGTGAGGATTTAGGGGTTAAAGCACAGATCTACCAAGTTGACGTGACCAATGAAGAACAGGTGGAATCTGTATTTAGTGACATTGTCACTGATTTTGGTGCGCTAAATGGTTTAATCAATAATGCCGGTATTCTTCGTGATGGCATGCTAGTTAAAGCGAGAGATGGTGAGATATCTAAGATGTCTTTAGACCAGTTCAACTCGGTCATTAACGTCAATCTCACCGGTACGTTTTTATGTGGCCGTGAAGCCGCAGTAAAAATGATCGAAACGGACTCAAGAGGTGTGATTATCAACATCTCAAGCGTGTCGAGGGCGGGAAACATGGGGCAAACCAACTATGCCGCTTCTAAAGCGGCGGTGGCGACCATGGCTTCTGTTTGGGGGAAAGAACTTGCGCGATATGGCATTCGCGCTGCTGCCATTGCTCCGGGTGTCGTTGAGACATCAATGACCGCGCAAATGAAGCCAGAAGCTCGTGAAAGACTTGAGCATATGGTTCCCGTAAGGCGAATGGCCGATCCGTCAGAGATCGCTCATACGGTGCGTTTTATACTTGAAAATGAATACGTGAACGGTCGTGTCATCGAAGTGGATGGCGGCTTAGTGATTTAACCGCCTTTGTTCTCATTGACGATTACATAGCTTGATAATTTGGACCGCCACCGCCTTCTGGTGGGGTCCATTTTATATTGGCTGATGGGTCTTTAATATCGCAAGTCTTGCAGTGCAGACAGTTACTGGCGTTGATTTGCAGCTGTTTGCGACCTTCCACCTCAATAATCTCATACACACCAGCAGGACAATAGCGCTGACTAGGCTCGTCAAACTGTGGAATATGGCTATCGGTGACCACATTGACATCGAGAAGATGCAGATGACACGGTTGATTCTCTTTATGCTGGGTACCAGACAAATAAACCGAAGAGGGTTTGTCAAAACTCAATACGCCATCGGGCTTTGGGTAGCTAATGCTAGAAACGCTGCCTTTATGTGCGAACTGTGAATGATCGTCATTAGCATCAGTGACTGTCCAAGGAATCGGACGTTTGAATAGACGGGTCCACACATTTTGCTCGAGCACATTGAGCATGCCCCCTAGAGGTTCGCCAAAACGATGCAAGTTAGCGCCAAAGTTTTGTGTGTCGCTGAGTTCTTGATGGAGCCAAGATGCTTCAAACAAGGTTTGATAATCCGCTTCATTATGCGCGCATCCCTTCGCGAGTTGCTGATAAACCGCCTCGGCAGATAACATGCCGGACTTCATTGCAGTATGAGTGCCTTTTATTTTGCCCATGTTCAGTGTGCCAGCGTCACAACCAATGAGCAGCCCTCCAGGGAGTTGCTGTTTGGGGAGCGAACGAAGACCACCTTTAGCGATGGCTCTTGCACCAAACGAGATACGTTCTCCATCATGAAGGTATTTCGCAATGGCTGGGTGGTGTTTGAAGCGTTGAAATTCGTCAAAGGGACTTAGGTGAGGGTTGGTGTAATTAAGGTCGACAATAAGACCTACAGCGATTTGATGATTGTCCAAGTGGTAGACAAAGGTGCCTCCTGTGGTTTTAGAGTCGTGCAAGGGCCAACCGACGCCATGAATGACTTTGCCTTTGGCGTAGTGGGCCTGCTCATAGGGTAGTTGCCAAACTTCTTTGAATCCAAGAGCGTAATGCTGTGGCTGCTTGCCCTGATCGAGCTTAAATCTATGAATAAGTTCCTTGCCTAAATGGCCACGCGCACCTTCAGCGAAAATGGTGTACTTACCTTTTAATTCTATTCCTGCTTCAAACGTGCTTTTTTGTTTTCCTTGCTTATCTAATCCCATATCTGAAGTACAAACACCAACTACTGCGCCTGTATCTGAATAAAGAACGTTCTGCGCTGCAAAGCCAGGAAAGATTTCAACGCCAAGGCGTTCTGCCTGCTCTGCAAGCCATTGACACAACAAGCCAAGACTGATGATGTGATTCTCTTCGTTGTTGTGTAGGGTGGCTGGCGTCAGAAATGGCGGTATGTTTAGATGATTGTACTGGGTAGTTAGATAGATGAAGTCATCTTGCTGCACAGGATTGTTCACAGGTGCGTTTAGCGATTGCCAGTCAGGAATAAGCTCATCAAGCGCTCTGGTTTCAAACACAGCACCAGAGAGAATATGAGCCCCAACTTCGGCACCTTTCTCAATGATACACACTGATAATTCAGCGTCGTTTTGTGAGGCTAGCTGTTTAAGATGAATGGCACAAGCAAGACCCGCTGGGCCAGCTCCAACAATAACCACGTCAAATTCCATGCACTCTCTTTCCATGTTCACCACCTAATTTTACCAAATGGGCCCATTTCGGAACTCTACGTATAACTATAGTGCAGTTGACGTAAACGTAAACTTTACTAAGCTCAAATAATAACCATTAGGCTTGTTCGTTCTATTCAAGGAGTCGGTATGAAGGTGTTAGTTGCTGTAAAGCGTGTCGTTGATCCCTATGTGAAAGTTCGTGTCCTTAAAGATGGTAGTGGCGTTGAAACCGCTAACGTAAAAATGTCGATGAACCCTTTCTGTGAGATTGCTGTGGAAGAAGCCATAAGACTCAAAGAATCAGGTTCTGTAAACGAAGTGATTGTGGTGAGTATTGGTGATAAGGCAGTGCAAGAAACGTTGCGCAATGCCCTTGCTTTAGGAGCTGACAGAGCGATCCACATAGAAGCGGCAGCATCACCTGAGCCTCTAGCAGTAGCAAAAATCTTGAAAGCGATGGTTGAGCAAGAACAGCCAACACTGGTTCTACTAGGCAAACAATCGATCGATACGGACAACAATCAAGTTGCGCAAATGCTAGCGGCTCTGACGAGTAGACCCCAAGGAACGTTTGCCTCGCAAGTCATACTGTCGGGTGAGCATGTTGAAGTCACTAGAGAGACAGACGGGGGACTGGAGACCTTGAAACTGACATTGCCAGCCATCATCAGCACTGATTTGAGGTTGAACGAACCTCGTTATGCGTCCTTACCCAACATCATGAAAGCTAAACGCAAGCCACTCGATGTTATCGATGTTGATTCATTAGGCGTGGATTTGATGCCAAAACATCAGGTGATAGAAGTCTTGGCACCCAAAGCGCGTCCAGCAGGCGTGAAAGTCGCAACTGTGGATGAGCTGATCGATAAGTTAACGAATGAAGCAAAAGTACTTTAAGCCGGTGAGTATCAAGGAGAAAGGATTATGAATACGCAAATTCTTGTTATTGCAGAGCACGATAACCACAGCGTAGCGCTTGATACCTTTAAAACGCTATCCGCAGCAGCGCAAATAGGTGAAGACATTTCGGTGCTTGTCATGGGGTATCAATGTCAGGAGGTAATAGAGTGTATTGGCCAATGCGATATCGTCAAGCAGGTGATCGTCGCAGACAATGAACAATTTAGTCATTTACTTGCTGAGAACGGAGCGCCAATAGCGGTGCAGCTTGCCAAAGACTTTACACATATTTTGGCTCCAGCGACGACATTTGGGAAAAATCTGCTACCACGTATTGCTGCGCTGCTCGACGTCGGCCAGCTATCTGATGTCGTGGAAATTGTGACGACAGATACGGTTATCCGTCCAATCTATGCAGGTAACGCGCTAGCGAAAGTGAAGTCGACAGAGGAAAAAATACTCATGACGATACGCGGTTCGGCGTTTGAAGCAGTGGGGCATGACCCCGCGAATCAAGCGACAGTGATAATGGTCGGTGGTCATGATGTTGAGAATGGTCTTTCTGCATTTGTCTCTCAGCAACAAAATGAAAGTGAGCGCCCTGAATTGGCGGCTGCTCGTGTTGTTATTTCAGGTGGGCGTGGCGTAGGCAGTAAAGACAACTTTACTTTGGTGGAGCAGCTCGCTGATAAACTCGGTGGTGCTATTGGTGCGTCGCGAGCTGCGGTTGATGCGGGATTTGTTTCTAACGACCTGCAAGTCGGCCAGACGGGTAAAATAGTCGCGCCAGATTTGTACATTGCTATCGGTATTTCAGGTGCAATCCAACATATGGCAGGGATGAAAGACTCTAAAGTGATCGTCGCGATAAACAGTGATCCTGAAGCACCCATTTTCCAAGTTGCGGACTATGGATTAGTAGGGGATTTGTTTGACATTATGCCGGAGCTTATCGACAAAGTACCTTAAGAGCTTAGGTTAAAAACAAAGTCGCTACTTTGCTGTTAGGACAATTCCTACAGCGCGTATGAGGTTGGTTGTTACTCGATAATGTATTTCTAATATATTGAATAGTAAAGACTATTTTGCTCTTAAAAATGAATTGGTAGAGAAGTTGTTTTCGGGCGCTAACTTTTTGTTATGAATATCGTCGATTTCGTATAGGATGCGCCACCCGCAGTTTTTCGTCGGCAACGACTAGGCATACATGTCCGCCAATTCTCTCTATACTGATCTTTCTGGTTACTACGACCTAATGTGTGTCGATATTGATTACCAAGCGCAGAGTCATAACGTAAAACGATTGCATCAATTGTTTGGAAACCAAGGAAATACTCATCTTGATTTAGCATGTGGCACTGGCCCTCATGTTCGTCACTTTATTGATTATGGTTATCAAAGTAGTGGTTTGGATATCAATCAACCTATGTTGGATTTCGCGTCGGTTAGATGTCCGGAAGCTCAGTTTTCGCTGCAAAATATGAGCGAATTTACGGTTACACAGCCACTTGATTTGATTACCTGTTTTCTCTATTCGATTCACTACTGTGACGGGATAGAAAGGCTTAAACAGTGCATCAATAGTGTATTCAATGCTCTGTCCGTCGGTGGCGTGTTTTGCTTCAATGCGGTTGATAGGCTAAAAATTAATAACCATTCTTTCGTTCAGCATTCCGCAGAGAGCGAAGGCAGTAAATTTACGTTTCGTTCAGGTTGGTATTATGAAGGCCAAGGTGAGCGTCAGGCGCTTAAGCTTAACATTGAAAAAACCACAGGTGACGAAACACAAAGTTGGTTTGATGAACACCCGATGGTGGCTTTCACTATCCAAGAACTAAAAGCACTAATAGAACCGCTATTCGAGGTGCACCTGTTTGAACATGATTATGAAAAAATCACGCCTTGGGATCAGCAATCGGGCAATGTTCTAGCGGTTTGCATTAAGAAGTAGCAGCCTCGTGCTAGGTTGCATCGAGAGTAAATAAATCAAAGCTCGTTAAATATGCAACCTAGCTATCATATTGAACACCCTTAACTTGAAGCGAGTGCACTTCGCTTGCAGGATAATGCACTCTGTTTTAAGTCACTAAGGAATGTTTGATGGCTGGTATTACCGAACTAGAGCAGTTATTGAGCTCTATGAGTCCATGTCTTCTCGAAGACGAAGTCGTATTCTGTCATGTGAAAGGGGCGCTTAAGGAATATACAAAACTTGAGTTGATTGCTACCTTCATAGAAACGGAAGGCCTCACACTTGTCCTACCTAAAGCCGAAGCGGTAAAAGCGAAGTTGAGTTTTGAGTCAGTATTTCAACAAATTACGCTTAATGTTCATTCTAGCCTTGAAGCTGTAGGTCTAACCGCAGCCGTCGCATCAAAATTGGCGGACAGAGGCATTAGTGCCAACGTCATCGCTGCCTACTATCACGACCATATTTTCGTGCCATCACTAGAAGCTCAAAAAGCTTTACTAGCTTTACAAGAGTTTAGTGACGACAAATCCAGCAAGGATGGAGCATCTAATGACCGCTGCCATTAGAGCTAAAGCCGTTTGCCTTTTTCGACATAACGGAAAGGTGTTACTTGCAGAAGGTTACGACCCTGCAAAAGACCAGCACTACCTGATCCCCGTTGGTGGTGGCATTGAGTTTGGCGAAACGTCGCGAGAGGCCGCTGAACGAGAAGTAAAAGAAGAAATCGGCGCAGATGTAACGTCCCTTGAACTTCTTGGCGTTAGTGAGAACCTCTTTACCTTCGATGGACGCTCTGGACATGAGATTGTGTTTGTCTATCAGGGGCGATTTGTTGATCAAGGTTACTATCAAAAGACGCATATCGATGGGATTGAAACTAATGGAGTGGAATTTGTCGTTAAATGGGTTGAAGAAAGCGAGCTACTGGCAGGAAAGATACCGATTTATCCAGAAGGTATCTCAGAGATGTTACCAACGTAAGGAATGAAAAGAAGAAAGGACGCTGTTTTGTATCAATTATATTATTACCCTAACAATGCGAGCTTGGCGCCGCATCTTTTGCTTCATCATATGAAGCTTCCCTATGAACTGCTCTTGGTGGACAAAAAGGAGAAGGTTCAAAAGTCTGCAGATTATTTAAAGCTGAATCCTGCGGGACGAATTCCTACTCTTGTAGCGAACGGTCAGGCTATTTTTGAAAGTCCAGCGATTTGTATTCACCTATGTGAAAGTCACCCCGAACACAAGTTGATTCCGGCGATTGGGAGTCCGTTGCGTCCGCTATTTTTTCAGTGGTTAACCTATTTAAACAATACACTGCAAGCCGAATTGATGGTGCGTTACTATCCACATCGTCATACCAATGATGATTCGACCATTCCCAATCTCTTGTCGGCCCAAGACGAGCGTATTGCAGAGGCGCTGGGCATTATTAATGATCAGCTTGAGGGTAACGAATACCTATTAGGTGCAAACATTTCTGCCTGTGATTATTTCTTATTTATGCTGGCAGAGTGGTCACTCCCTGTAGAAAGAAATCCAATGACGTATGCTCATTTGGCGGATTATCTACAAAGATTGTCTACTAACCCAACGATTAAAGCAGTCAGTGAAATAGAAGAAATAGACCTTTCTCCATTTATCAAAGGATATTACAAATAACGGGATAGCCGGATAGACTAATAAGGAATTACACATGAAACAAAGGACGTTTTCATCATGGCTGCATACTGAACTGCCAATCATTCAAGCGCCTATGGCCGGAGTGCAAGACAGTAAGCTTGCGATAGCAGTAAGCGAAGCTGGTGGTTTAGGCTCCATACCTTGTGGCATGCTTTCTAAAGAGCGTATTGTAGAAGAGTTAGAGTCCATTACATCAGCGACCGATAAACCATACAATCTTAATTTTTTCTGCCACTTAATGCCTAACTTTGATCAAGAACGCCAAGCTCAGTGGCGTAATCGACTTGCACCCTATTTTGAAGAGTTGAAACTCGATATTGCCATTCAACCTAGCATGGCAACGCGCATGCCATTTAGCGAGGATATCGCTGATGCTATTGAAGCATTTAAACCTCCTTACATCAGTTTCCATTTTGGGTTGCCGAACAAGGCTCTTTTAGAACGAGTAAAAAGCTGGGGGACATGTATTTTGTCTTCGGCGACTACCGTCGAAGAGGCGGTTTGGTTAGAGACAAACGGGGCGGATGTGATTATTGCTCAAGGAGTGGAAGCGGGCGGTCATAGGGGAATGTTCCTAACGGATGATCTTGATACTCAATTACCGGTCGAAGATCTTATCAAGGAAATTGTTGATAATGTTACTGTACCCGTCGTGGCGGCTGGAGGCATCAGCACTGCTGACAAGGTTGAACACGCGTTTAACATAGGTGCTGAGGTAGTTCAGGTGGGGACCGCATTTCTATTGTGCGATGAGGCCACGACATCGGCGTTACATCGTGATGCTATCAAAAGCACTCAGTCTCAGCATACTGCAATTACCAATGTATACTCGGGGCGACCGGCACGAGGAATAGTCAATCGTGCAATGAGGGAGCTTGGTTTTGTAACACAGGAAGCACCGCAATTTCCCTATGCGTCTATCGATATCACGCAGCTCAGAGGACAGGCAGAGCAGCAAGGTAGCGCAGACTTCTCACCGCTTTGGTGTGGAGAAAGCACTGACGGTTGTAAAGAAGTATCGGCAGAAAAGATACTCAGAGATCTCGCTAGAGTCTGAGTAATTAACGTAATATTGCGATAAACCTTATTTATTCATAAACCATGGCTATTAATAAACCCGAATTACTATAGAGAAACCACAATGGATTACGACCAATTCAACGAATTTTGCGGCGCTTTCCCAGCGACCAGTCATGTTATTCAATGGGGTGATGCTCATGTCTGGAAGGTCGGTGGCAAAGTCTTCGCTATTGGGGGCTGGAACAAAGAGAGCGGGGCAGCGTTTACTTTCAAAACGTCGGATTTGAATTTTGAGTTTCTTAGTGACAGTGAAGGCTATCGGCCTGCGCCATACTTTGCGAGTCGTGGAATGAAGTGGATACAGCAGGTGGAGACATCTGGTCGACTTGACGAAGAATTACAATATTACCTTAAAGAATCATATCGGTTGGTGGCGTTAGGTCTAAGTAAGAAAAAACGTGGTGAGCTAGGTATCGTGATTGACGACTAACTCACCCCGTTTAACGTTTAGTCAATAGTTGGCTGCTGCAAGTGTTCAACCAGTACTTTGACGAATCGCGCCGCTTCGCCACCAGTACAGGCTCTATGATCGAATGTGATCGACAAAGGTAGCGCTTTGATGACTATTGGCTGGCCGTCTTGTAAAACTAGTTTCTCGATAATTCGACCAGCTCCTACGATAGCGACTTGAGGCGGTGAGACGACAGGAGTCGCGAAAATTCCGGCAATGGCACCAAAGTTCGACAGTGTTATCGTCGCGTGTTGTAGTTGTTCTCTGCCTATTCGCCTGGCTCGAATTCCCTCTACAGTGTCATTTAACCAATGGCGAATTCCTTGTTGGTCAAAGCTGTCGGCGTTTCTGAGTACTGGGACATACAATCCATGGCTACTATCTACCGCGATTCCGATATTCACTTTGCTATGAACACAACGTGTCATTGTATCGGCATCAAACCATGCGTTTAAAGCCGGTTCTTTTTGGCAAGCAAACACAACAGCTTTAATTAAACGGCCGGAGATATCCTCTTTTTGTGACCAATTGGACAACAACGCTTCTTCAGTGATCGTCACAGAAGCAACGTTGTGATGTGACTCCGCCATAGTGCCGACCATGGTGCGTCTTGCACCTTTAAGCACTTCCGTTCCGGGAGTCTGTCGGTCGAGTTCGTTGTAAATATCTGTGTCAGTGATAACACCGTCATGTCCGCTTCCTTTCACCTTTAATAGGTCAACACCGAGCTTCTTAGCGAGAAGCCGAGCAGACGGCATCGCCGTGACTGTTTGTTCTGAGTTTGAATGATGAGCAGGCCCAACCCAAAAGTCATCAACTTCAACGTGGTGTGTGTGATTTGACACATTGCCAACAACAGTTGCTGCATCGCTTGATGTGGCTTTAGAGTGGGTGGCAGACGCTTCCGTGACCACTTCTTCAATCTCAATCAGCAAACTGCCGATGTTGATGACGTCACCTTCCTCCCCATGACGGCTGACGATTTTGCCACTGTAAGGTGCTGGCACTTCTACAACGGCTTTCGCGGTTTCGACGGTTAAGATCACCTGATCAACGTCTACATGTTCACCAACGTTAACGTGCCATTGAACAATTTCAGACTCAGCGAGTCCTTCCCCTAAATCTGGTAATAAAAATGACTTCATTTCCAGCCCTCCACAAGTTCGCGTGCGGCAAGTGTGATGTCTTGTTCTTGAATTAAGAAATAGTCTTCGTTTTTGTAATATGGCATAACGGTGTCGAGCCCAGTAACACGCCTAGGTGGGGCTTTGAGAAGACACATAGAATGTTCGGAAACTCGAGTAATGATCTCCGCTCCGACACCACAGCTTTGGCTTGCTTCATGGACGACAAGTAAACGTCCTGTTTTTTCCAGTGATTTAATAATGGTGTCCATATCGAGAGGCTTTATACTCGCGAGATCGATGACTTCTGCTTCAATTCCTTGTTCCGAAAGCGATTGGGCGGCTTGCAGGGTTTCAACTACACAAGCTCCCCAGGTGACGACCGTGAGATCCCGTCCTTTTCTTAGTGTGTAGCAGGTATCAAGAGGCAGAGCTTGTCCATCGTTTACTACGGGGGATTTGACTGTTCGATAGATTCGCTTTGGCTCGAAAAACATTACAGGGTCGTTACTACGAATTGCAGCTAGCAGAAGTCCGTATGCTCGTTGAGGAGAGGAGGGAATAACGACCTTTAATCCAGGAATATGAGCAAACAGGGTTTCGATGCTTTCAGAATGATGCTCAGGGGCGTGTATGCCGCCACCAAACGGTGCCCGAAATACCGCAGGGCAGGTTAACCGACCTCTAGTGCGGTTTCTCATTCTTGCAGCATGACAGATGAGGTGTTCTATCGCAGGAAAGACAAAGCCCTGAAATTGAAATTCCGCAATAGGTCTTAACCCTTGTGTTGCCATGCCAACTGCAACACCTCCTATTAGGGCTTCGGCAAGAGGAGTATCAATCACTCTTCTTAATCCAAATTTCTCTTTTAAACCGACAGTAGCGCGAAACACACCGCCGTTGTCTCCAACGTCTTCGCCTAGTAGCACGACGTTGTTGTCGTGCTCCATTTCATAATGAAGTGCCAAGTTAACCGCTTCAATGAGCGTGATTTCGGGAGTTTGTTGATTAATCATGTTTGCCTCCCTGCATTCGCAACGTCTTATTAATCAGCGTATCTCTTTGCGGTGCTAGCTCGCTTGGCGGGGCTTCGTAGAGATAATCGAATGCCGACTCTGGTGGTTGAGGTGGGGTGGCTAAATAGCGAGTAACAGCCTCTTCAACGATGGTTTTGGCTTCTTGAACCAGTAACTGTTCCTGTTCATCAGACCAAAGGCTGCGCGCGATTAGATAGGATTTCAGACGTTTTATTGGTTCATAGACCCACGCTTGTTGTAGCTCTGAATCACTACGGTAACGACTAGCATCATCAGCGGTAGTGTGGTCACTTAGTCGATAGCTGATAGCTTCAATCAAAGTGGCTCCTTTGCCCTTTCTCGCTCGATCGACCGCTTGCAAAATGGTGTCATACATCGCTATAACATCATTGCCGTCCACTGTGAGACCGGGTAATCCAGCTCCAACCGCTTTGTCTGCCAAAAATTCTGCGCCACATTGTAGCGAGCGAGGAACCGAAATCGCCCATTGGTTATTGTTGACGACAAAAATCAAAGGAATGTTCCATGCACCAGCACAGTTAAGCGATTCCAAGAAGTCGCCTTTAGACGTGGCTCCATCTCCACAAGTTACCAAAGCGACATCGTGGTTTCCCTTAATTTTTAATGCGGACGCCACTCCTACGGCATGAGTGCATTGTGTGGCGATAGGAACGCAGAAGGGAAGATCGGTGCATGGTGAGCCATCATCAAATTCGAAATCACTGCCTCGCTCATCGCCTCCCCAGTATTGGAGGTTTTTCTCTATAGCGATACCACGAACCCAGAGAGCGGGCATATCACGGTAATAAGGAACAAAGACGTCTGATCTTGTGAGAGCGTGACCGATGGCGATACCGATGGCTTCTGCGCCAAGATGGGAAGGGTAGGTACCAAGTTTGCCGGTTCGCTGAAGAGCAACGGCTTTTGCATCGTATGTTCTCGCAACTACCATGTCGCGATAGAACTGAAGTAAGGTGTTCTCATCTGCCCAGTGGGGCAACGGCTTAACGAGATTACCTTGGTAGTCGATAAAACGATGCATGGGTAATGCTTGTACGTTCATCTCGAACTCCTTTTCGCACGCTCTGATAAGAGCTAGTGCTAGAAAATCCCAGGGTACAACCTTGATTTTTGTTTTCAGACATGATGGTAATCGTCTGAAGACAAAAGAATCATTGATACTATAAGTGTAATCAAATTGTTAAAAAGTGCCGCATTTAGATGCACTGATACTAGTAAAATTAACCTTACAGGGGTACTTATGTGAATTAATATATGGAATTGAAAATCAAATCTGGGGATATCGACTGGTTTTGAACGAGCGCGATTGTTTGGTGTGATATATGTCACTGGTATTACCTGTTGTAATTTCATGTAGAGGTTGGGCAACTACAACAGGTTTTCTGCCATATGTGGGTCTTGAGCTCTAAATCTCTTCACATAGTTCGAGTGGTAGACCGTCAGGATCTTGGAAAAACGTAAAACGCTTACCAGTGTATTCGTCAATTCGTATTGGTTCTACGTCAATATCATTTGCTTTTAGATAATCGACGATTTGCTCGAGTTTGGTGACATTAAACGCTAAATGTCTTAAACCCTTAGCTTCTGGAAAACTAGGACGTTCAGGAGCTCCAGGGAAAGTGAATAGCTCAAGTTGCGTGCCATCAGGTAAGGCGA
The DNA here is from genome assembly GCF_013364395.1 of Vibrio mediterranei. NCBI lineage: Bacteria > Pseudomonadati > Pseudomonadota > Gammaproteobacteria > Vibrionales > Vibrionaceae > Vibrio > Vibrio mediterranei. The sequence goes on from NZ_JABXGK010000008.1 coordinate 849,599, forward strand.
GATCTAGTTTGTAAGAGTCTCGATGTTCGCGGTAGTTCTCGTCGATGATTTCCAGCTTTAGTATGTTGACATAAAAGTGTTTCGACTTTTCGTAGTCGGAACAAATTATGGCGGTGTGATGGATCCCATTAAGCATTTTGTCTTCCGTCTTTGATTGGTTAATTGGTTAGCTTCGAAGGTAGTTCCTTGACGACATAGTCAATAAACACACGCAAGCGGGCCGGCATGTATTTGGTTTGTGCGTATTGGAGTGCAACAGCTCCATGGTAGTTACTCTTGATGGTCCAATCCGAGAGGACGGGCACAACACTGCCATCTTCTATGGCTTCAGAGATAACAAAATCATGAAATATTCCGATGCCGAGACCTTGTTTAACGCCATGGAGGCGCATCTGAGAGTGGTTGATGGCATAGCGTCCCGCTACTTTCACAGTATGAAACTCATCGTCTTTGAGAAAATCCCAAATGTTGTCGCGTTCCGTTTCAGCAAGGTAGAGGCAGTCATGTTTTTCAAGATCACTTGGTGTATGGGGCAGTCCGCGCTTAGCAATGTAATCGGGACTGGCACACAGTACGAGGTTAGTTGGTCCTAACTCTTTCATAACCAGGTTTTCGTCTGGTTTGTCAGTAAGTTTGAATGCAACGTCGATGCCCATGCGCAACAGGTCGATTTCGCCATCAACGGCGCGAACTTTCAATTGAATTTCCGGATATCGCACTAGGAAGGGAGTAATAAAAGGTTGTAATACCGAGTTAAGAAACGCTTCCGGTGCGGCGACAGTAATAGACCCGCTTGGCTCAGTATGGTCGGATTGAGAGACGTCAATGGCCTGTTGTGCCGCGTTCACCATTAACACACTTTGGTCGTAAACCTTTTGCCCAGCCTGAGTGATAACCAACTTGCGCGTAGTGCGCTCAAACAACTTTGCCGATAGCGCACTTTCAAGACGAGTAATGGTTTTAGATAGCGCAGACGGCGTGACCCCCAGCTTTTTTGCGGCGGCGGTAAAACTGCCTTCGTTTACTACCAAAATAAAAGATGCGAGGTCAGGTAATAAACTTAATAGCTTATGGCTGAACATTATTGTTGCCTCAGATTCACTAATGGTTTTCCATCTTAAGGGATAATCGTTTGCACCACAATGAACTAAAATGATTCCAATCTAGATATAAGGCGAATCAATACGCTGTAAATATCACCTCCCTACATAACCTATTGATAAATAGGATAGAAAAAGGAATCCACTATGTCTTCTGCGTTTTATAAGCAAATCCAAGAGCAAATTGAAGAAGTAAAAGCTGAAGGACTTTATAAGTCTGAGCGCATCATCACTTCTCAACAACAAGCGGCTGTTGAAATCTCAACAGGTGAAGAAGTACTAAACTTCTGCGCGAACAACTATCTTGGCCTTGCAAACCATCCTGCACTTATCGACGCTGGTAAAGCGGGCATGGATAAAAACGGCTTTGGTATGGCTTCAGTTCGTTTTATCTGTGGTACTCAAGACATTCACAAAGAACTTGAGCAGAAACTGTCTACATTCCTAGGTAAAGAAGACACTATCCTTTACACATCATGCTTCGATGCAAACACAGGTTTGTTCGAAACTATCTTGGGTAAAGAAGATGCCATCATTTCTGATGCGCTAAACCACGCTTCTATCATTGATGGTGTCCGTTTGTGTAAAGCAATGCGTTACCGTTACTCTAATAACAATATGGAAGAGCTTGAGCAGCAACTGATCGCTGCTAACGAAGCAGGTGCTCGCCATAAGCTAATCGTAACTGACGGTGTATTCTCGATGGACGGTGTGGTTGCAAACCTTCCTGCAATCTGCGATTTGGCAGATAAGTACGATGCACTAGTGATGGTTGATGACTCTCACGCAGTTGGCTTTATGGGTAAGAACGGCGCGGGTACACATGAGTTCCACGACGTTGTAGACCGTATCGACATTATCACTGGTACGCTAGGTAAAGCGATGGGTGGTGCGTCAGGCGGCTATACTTCTGGTAAGAAAGAAGTGATTGACTGGTTACGTCAGCGTTCACGTCCATACCTGTTCTCTAACTCTGTAGCACCAGCTATCGTAAATGCCTCTATCCGTGTTCTAGATTTGCTACAAGAGAGTGGTGACCTACGTGAACGCCTATGGGAGAACGCCGCTCATTTCCGTACTCGTATGGAAGGTGCTGGTTTCACTATGGGTGGTGCCGATCATGCAATCATTCCAATCATGCTAGGCGACGCAAAAGTGGCTGCAGAGTTTGCTGAGCGTGCGTTAGCGAAAGGTATCTACGTTATTGGTTTCTCTTTCCCAGTAGTACCTAAGGGCCAAGCTCGTATTCGTACTCAAATGTCTGCGGCTCATTCTCGTGAGCAACTTGACCGCGCTATCGATGCATTCATCGAAGTTGGCAAGGATATGGGTCTTATCTAAGGTTTTTAGGGTTTCAGGTTAAGAACCTGAAACCTGTCTTTAAGGTTACATTATGAAAATTAAAGCGCTATCTAAGCTAAAGCCTGAGCAAGGCATTTGGATGACCGAAGTGGACAAGCCTGAACTTGGTCACAACGACATTCTAATTCGTATTAAGAAAACGGCAATTTGTGGTACTGATGTACACATCTATAACTGGGATGAGTGGTCACAAAACACGATTCCGGTTCCTATGGTTGTCGGTCACGAATATGTAGGTGAAGTAGTTGGTATTGGCCAAGAAGTTCGTGGTTTCGAAATTGGCGACCGCGTATCTGGCGAGGGCCACATTACTTGCGGACACTGCCGTAACTGCCGTGGCGGTCGTACTCACCTATGCCGCAACACAGTTGGTGTTGGTGTAAACCGCACTGGTGCGTTCTCTGAATACTTGGTTATTCCAGCGTTCAATGCGTTTAAGATCCCTGAAGGTATCTCTGACGATCTAGCATCTATTTTTGACCCGTTCGGAAACGCAGTTCACACTGCGCTGTCTTTTGACCTAGTTGGTGAAGATGTACTGATTACAGGCGCTGGCCCTATCGGTATTATGGCTGCTGCGGTTGCCAAGCATGTAGGTGCGCGCCACGTAGTTATTACTGACGTTAACGAATACCGTTTAGATCTTGCAAGACAGATGGGTGTAACACGTGCCGTAAACGTTGCGAAAGAAAACCTAAAAGATGTGATGGCAGAACTAGGCATGACTGAAGGCTTCGATGTAGGTCTTGAAATGTCTGGTGTTCAAGCGGCATTTAGTTCAATGCTTGAAACCATGAACCACGGTGGTCGTATCGCACTACTAGGTATTCCACCATCAGACATGGGTATCGATTGGAACCAAGTGATCTTCAAAGGTCTGGTGATCAAAGGTATCTACGGCCGTGAAATGTTCGAAACATGGTATAAGATGGCAAGCTTGATTCAATCTGGCTTAGATCTGACGCCAATTATCACTCACCATTATAAGATTGATGATTTCCAAGAAGGCTTCGACGTCATGCGCAGCGGGCAGTCTGGAAAAGTTATTCTCGATTGGGAATAACTTTAAGGCATATTGTGAAATAAAAGAGCCAGAGATAATTCTCTGGCTCTTTTATTTAATAAATAGCGACTAATTGTTTTGCTCTTTATCTCTATTTTCGTAGTAGTCCCAAACGGTGTAACGTTCGTCGTCAGAGATAACGCAATAAGGTACACGTTTACCTTCTTCTGAGAATCTTTCTAATTTATGTCCTTGCTCAACGCAGTAAACATAAGCAGGGTCACTTTCAACCGTTATTTCGTCTACATCATATTTATCTGGCTCGCTCGCACAACCAGCCATAACTCCCACCGCTAATGCGCCAATCACCCATTGTAACTTTTTCATTCTTTCTCCTAGTTGGAATTCACGCTTTGAGTTAAGTGTAGGAGATTTCAAAGGAAAAGTGTTTTGATTGAGTCAAATTATTCAATATTTTATGAGAATGACCGGTCAATTGTCGTTTCGTTCCCAAAATTCCTACAAACGGTGCTTCATTGATTAAATAAGAACAAAAACGGTGAGTATGAAACTCACCGTTTAGTCGCTTCGAAGCGCTAAATATACTTGTTACCTTCACCAAAACGGTAGATAAGTCGAGTTCCCCATAGTTGGTCTCGAGCACCAGAATTACGATGGTAAGCGTATTTCCAGTCAGCCTGCAGAGACCAATTGGCATTGAGGGAATAGTGAACACCAGTGCCAATGTTCCATTGTAGCTTTTTAGTATCGCGGTCTTTATCCAACATGGCTTCACCTACGCCAGCATTTAAATAAGGTTTAAATGCGCTGCCGGGCATAAAGTAGTACTGAACATCTAAGCTATAGTTCTCATAGATGTGCTTTTCGTTGCTTACCGTCGAGTCATAATTTCCTTGCATATAGCCTAAGCGAGTAGAAAACTGCTCTGTGAAGTACAAGCCCAATGTAAAGGCAGGAGCAAAGTCGTTTTTCAGGTTACGTTCTTTATCCAATTGCGGATACGCAAAGCCGGCACTCACACCAACGATACCGTAGGTAACGGGGTCGTCTGTGTACTGGTGATAGTTCTTTTTCTGTCTACGTTTAAGGCTGTCATCCGTTTCACCTGCACCAAAGGCATAGTTAACTTGCATTTGGTACTTAGTCTCTACTTCACCATTGCGCATGACATTGGAATGAACGCCGACGAAACCAGTACCAGCTTTAATTACTTCGCGTCCTGCAATGTTGTTTACGCCTCGCCCCAGACTATCGACAGGGTCTAGGAAGAACAAAGCTGTTGAACCTAGGGCATCAGAACCCCAAACAGTTCCACCTCGTAAGCGAATTTCTTTTTCTTTGTTGAATGCCCATTCACCATATACCCAGCCAAGGGTAGGGGTAACAACCAAATCTTGAATTGATGGGATCTCTGCAAAGGCTTCGATACCATATTCCCAATAAAAGGTGGACATAAGTGTGGAATACATAAACGCATCCCACTGTCTATAACCAGATTTCCGAGCAGCTTGGTAATAAACACCACCAAAATAAGGGTGTCCGATGTAGTTGATAATGTGGTCATCGCGATCCCATACAGGACCCGATCGCACGTTATCCCACCACTTATTCATTAACTGGACATCATCTTTTTCCCAGTTAGTAATAGATTCGGGCATCAGTGCTAAAACACCAGCTACACCAACGCCATACGCAAAAATAGATTTAGTTTGAGACCAAAGTCTTTCACTGTCTTCGCCATTCTGAGGGTTAAAGAGAGACACACGATATGGAGAATCATAAAAGTTTGTTGGGTTGTCTGACTCATTTGCTATACGTAGTTCTTCAAAACTGCTGTTAGTAGATATGGAACGGTATCCAAGGCTATTCAGTTGTGAAGACTGAGTTGAGTTAAACTCTGAGTCAGATAATTTCTGATCTTCAGCGATGGCTTGTTGAACAAAATCTTGCTGAGAAATAGCAGGACTATGATTATCAGAGGACAATGTGTCATCTTGAGCGAAAGTCGTTGGAACGCCGACTAAGATAGATAATGCGATTAGCGATTTTTGAAGTTTCATATTGTAAGAGGAACTTGGCAAACGAATTTATAATATTAGTTGCTTAAGGTCCCTTTAAGCGAGGGAGCAATAATACAGCGTTCATTTATGTTAGTCGCTTATTTAGTCAGGGCAAAACTGTGTCTAAGTGTAAAAGAATGTTTTTGTGATAGACTTCTCGCAATATTTCATAGGTTAGCAGGTTACAAGTGAGACAAATTACCACGGCTATTCATCCTGATATAGAACATCTCGATGATAAAAAAATCATCAAACGTAATGCAACTCGCGCAATTGCGATTGACGGTGAAAACATTTTGCTGCTGTTTACGGAGCGTTATCATGACTATTCTCTTCCAGGAGGTGGATTAGATGAAGGTGAGGACGTTATCGCAGGTATGGTGAGAGAGCTAGAAGAAGAAACGGGTGCTCAAAATATCCATTCAATTAAGCCGTTTGGAATATATGAAGAATTTCGTCCATGGTATAAAGATGATGCAGATGTAATGCATATGATTTCTTACTGTTATTCATGCAAAGTCGACCGAGAGCTTGGCGCGACTGCTTACGAAGATTATGAAGTAAAGAATGGTATGAAAGCGGTTTGGATAAACATCCACGAGGCAATCGCCTTTAATGAAAAGACCATGGCAGAAAGCGATAAAAAAGGGATGAGCATCGAAAGGGAAACCTACTTGCTACACTTGATCGCAAAAGAAATGCTATAGAGTTTAAGGGATTACACAATGAAATTGATGACTAAAGACGACAATTTCTTTTTCTTGCTTGGTTCTCTACTGGTATTGTTTTTCTTAAGTGCTGTCGTTCATCAGTTCAAAGATGATGCGCAAGACTATGTTCTCGCACTACTCATTCTTTGTATGAGTACGTCGATTGTCGGCGTACATAGAAAACAGACCTTTTATCGATCTTGGTACGCTGTAATGATAACCGTGGTCGTGATTTCAGGTAGTATCTCTATTTTTGAAGACTATGACCTTTCATTAGTCACTATGTTTGCGATGTTGTTCTTCGTTTTAGCGCAAACCTTTTCCGCTTTGAAGCAGGTGATGACACCTAAAAAAGTCACACTGAATCAGATTGTGGGCTCTATATGCGTTTACTTGCTCTTTGGCTTGTCGTTTGCGTTTATATACCTGATACAGCTTGAACTGTTTGTTGAACCCTTTAACGGCTTGGAAGCAAAACCATGGCTGGATAACCTTTTCGAAGTCATCTATTTTAGTTTTATCACACTAACGACGGTTGGCTACGGTGACATCTCACCGGCACTTGCTATTCCCAAGTTTTTCGTTTTTCTAGAATCGATTACAGGCAGCTTCTATTTAGCGATAATGGTCGCCAGTTTAGTGAGCAGCCATCTTTCCCAAAAAGAAATCCACTAGTACTTAGATAGAGCAGCGACTGGCTGCTCTTTTCATTTCAGCCTGTCTCATTGGCATTGCATCAATAGTTTCCTTTACTAAGGCCCAATCTGTTTTTGCTCCCCAGCGCAGTTTTTCCGAGCCATCTTTACCAATTAGAACAGCTGCATGCTCACCCTTATTAATTCCATACATTTTGATAAGTGTTGCGTAATCAAAAGTCTCTTTTACCCACGCAGGGGAGGAGAACCCGTCCTCGGTAATAACCAGAGTGACAACATCTCTTTCATCTAACGAGCATTCATTAGTAAGTGTACCCAACAAAAACTCTTTCACTTTGTCGTCGTTGCTAGGTGCAAAGTACATCACGCTTCGATGCGACATATCGTAATGAACCTCTTCAGAGTGCCTAGACCCATATTCTGGATAACCACAGGCGGTGCCGCTCAACAATGTCAACAGAGCGATTAGTCCAACATTTTTCATCGTTACCTCCTAAAGCTATCTCAAACGGTTATACGTTAAGTTTAGCAATTGAGTTTTCTATTGCTAAAACAATCAAACATGAATTCTGGTATCATGGACGGCAAATTGATAAAGATGTTTATTATGGAATCAATAGCGATATTTGTAGATGTACAAAATGTCTACTACACCACCCGTCAGGCGTTCGGTCGCCGATTTGACTACAATGCGCTTTGGGCTAAGCTGAGCCAAAGTTATCGAATTGACATTGCAAGAGCCTACGCTATTTCGTCAACTGACCCTAAGCAGAGGCAATTTCATCACATTCTAAGAGGTATTGGTTTTAATGTTCAGCTAAAGCCCTTTATTCAGCGTTTAGATGGCAGCGCAAAAGGAGATTGGGATGTAGGGTTGGCTTTGGATGTGTACGAAACCGCAAATAGTGTAGATAGAATCGTCTTGATATCTGGAGATGGTGATTTTCAAGTTTTGGTGGAACGTATTCAGCAGAGGTTTAACACCAAAGTTACGGTAGCAGGTGTGAGATCGTTGACGGCCAATAACCTAATCCAAGCAGCTGACGACTATATTGAAATTGATTCTGATTTGTTGATAGGTCAATAGAATGAAAAGCAACCTTCTCAAAGGCGCACTAGCCACAGAATTTAAGACAGTTTCTGCGATGATGCGCATTTATTGCAAACAGCATCATGGAAGCGATGAGTTGTGTGAAGATTGCAAATCATTGCTGGTCTACGCTGAGACAAAACTGGATCGTTGCCCATATGGTGAGTCCAAGCCTACGTGTAACAAGTGTCCGATACACTGTTATAAACCAGAACCTAAAGCTCAGATGAAAGAAGTCATGGTTTATTCTGGACCAAGAATGTTACTGCCACACCCGATCTTATCAATTCGACACCTTTTACACGAGAGAAGAGAGGTTCCTAAGAAGCCCGAGGCGGGGCAGTCTAATCGAGCGAAGCGTAAAGTTAAGTAAGCGCGTTTGATAGCTAATGGAATTATGAGCCTGCGAGCGCAATAACGTGTGAAACAAGGACACCCAATGTTAAATGATTGCGTAGAGTCGAGTAGGTTGAAGGGAAGGATGAACTTGCCGTAGATAACTTGACTTTTTCTACGGCCCAAACACAGATATACCCCACCATTGATACTACTAATGCTAGCTGAAACTGTTGTGGAGCAATCAAAATAACCAGCCAAGCCATCAAACAAATCAGATTGCTGAGTAAAAGCATAGGCAGCGACAGTGGTTTGTTTTCGCCAGACAAGGCATGTGACCACAGAATGCCACACAAAAAGCTCAATATAATCCCACTGTACGCGATGAAGACTATTCTGGTATTTATGCCGAAAAGTTCTGCATTGGCATTAAAACTAGCGATACAAAGCGCAAAGGGGATTAATCCGAGATAGCCCAACCAGTTCATCATCTTTACAAGTTGGAGTCGCTCCTTAGCAATCATAGTGGCTTCCTATTATTACTTGAATATCAACAAGTTTAAGACGAGAAATACTAAGATGCTAACTATTGTCGTTAATAAAACATTTTTGGTTACCCATGCCATAGCAACAGCAAACGTTGCGGCGAGCATATAAGGTAAGTTATCTGCAAGTGACAATTCTCCATGAGGTAGAAATACTATAGGTCCCCAAATAGCGGTTAGAACAGCAGGACTCGCGTAACTTAAAAATCGCTGAGCAGAACTACTCAACCGCAACGGTACTTTGGGTTCTAAGAACAAATAACGACTTATAAATACTACGGCGGTCAACACTAAAATAACTAAATACGTCATCGTTTGAGTCTCTCTTCACTCACATAACCCACTGTCATTCCAATTAGGCTTGCCAACACTAAACCCATACCAATATTAAGCGCGGCAAACGCGACAGATGCCAAAAGAGCTGACAATGCTGCTAGGAAAATTGGCGTCGTTTTTATGTTTGGCACTACAATAGCAATGAACGTTGCCGCTACCGCGAACTCTAAACCGTATTGCTGTAAATCTGGTATTTGGGATCCTATGACGATACCGACGAAGGTAGCGATATTCCATATCAAATAAAATGATAGCCCCGCTCCGAGTGCGTACCAACGGTCAAACTTTTTAGGATCGTGGTGGCCGCAAAGAGCGAAAAGTTCATCAGTGAGCAAGAAACCGAGCGCGACTCGCCAACGTAACGGTAAGACAGAAATATGGTTTCTCATTGAGAGTCCATATAAAAAATGTCGAGAGGTAATAAAGAAAATGGTGATGACCATAGCCAACAAGGTTGCGCCAGACTTAATCATACCCATAGCAACAAGTTGAGCCGCTCCTGCAAAAAGAATTGCGCTCATCGCTTGTCCTTCTAGTGGTGATAAACCAGAATCGATCGCAAATGAACCGGCTAGAAAACCCCATGGTACTACCGCTAGACTAAGCGGCATCATCGCTATAGTTCCTCGGGTGAGCCTCTTGAATTTGGTTTTAGAACTTTCCATATAACACTCCTTTGTAAGCAAGAGATTGTATTTGTAATGTCAATTTTCAAGTGTGTAGATATATGAAATCAAAATTATTTTTGTATTTGACGACCTGATAATATCTTGCTCCCCTTAATATTATTAGAGCTCTATCTAGTTTCATGCGTAACGTTGTTTTCTGTTTGACATTGATAAGCACCATGGCATTAGCCAATGAATCAGCCGTTTCGTCTCATTTAAAAGTAAAGGACGAAGATTTTGGTCGTACTCTGCCTTTCTTTGGAGATCGAGTACGTAGCGTTGGAATTAGGCTGCCCAAACCTATCGGGATATCTTTGTTTACTCATCAGCAAGAAGACTTAATGAACTTGAGCGACTTTAAAGTTGACGGTGAGGCGGTAGGGGACTTATTGCCGGACGGAGCAAGTCAAACGGTAAATACAACGAGTATTATTGCGGTGAGAGGTGATGTTTGGTTGCTGCCTTTTTGGGGTTTTAACGCCATGATAGGCAAAGCGATCACTACATCGGACATATCAATTGGTGTTAATGATTTAATTAACGACAACATTGCAAAGCTAGAACTTAATGGAATGGCAACGACGTCGACCATTACATCGATAGGCACAACCTTAGCGTATGGGCATAAACAGTTTTTTACGACCATAGATGCACAATATGTCTCTACAGCTGTCTCCGGTGTAGGTGTTGATTTGGATGCTTTGGTGGTGACTCCGCTAGTAGGGTTTAATATCGGGGACAGCGGCTGGAAAGTTGTAGTCGGTGGACAGTACCAAGATTATCAAAGGCAACTTAAAGGACAGTTTGCAGACATCCGGTTTAGTGCCAAACAAACTTCAAGTAGATGGTCGACAATGGTTGGAATGCAAAAAGAGTTCAGTGATAACTGGGAAGCCTCGTTAATGGCGCAGAGTGGTAAGACGAGGGAAGGCGTGACGTTTATGTTAGGTAAACGATTTTAAACCACTTGTTGCAATCTAGGAAGCAAAGCAGTTGGCATAGCCAAGTGATATCCTTGATAGAAGTCGATCTTCAGCGCTTTCATCGCAACATGTTGTTCTTCTGTCTCTACACCTTCTATTACGGTCTTCGCACCCGATTGTTTAGCAAGTTTTAAACCCGTTAGTAACGGTCGTTGATTTCCACTCATATACTCAGTAAGCAACTGACGGTCCAACTTTAGTATATTAGGTCTAACTTGCTTAACCCTTTCTGGACTTGATTCTTTACATCCAAAATCGTCGATAGCAATTAGAAAATCTTCGTTACTTAGCTGGCGTGCAGCTGAAGCCAATGTTCTCGCACTAAAGGCCGTTAACTCCACAAGCTCAACAACGACTCTTTTATTATCGATTTGCAAAGCTTTAAGTCGAGACATTAACAGTGATGATTTCAATCCTTCTGCCGCCAGCCTTTCACTAGAGATCGGAAGGAAATTAAGAAATATAAGTCGATTGTTGTACAAGGACATACTGAAATTACGCAGATGAATGGCGCGGCTTAATCTGTCCACATTGAGTTGATCGGCTAATGAAATTTCGTCATTCTGGAAAAATAGATTGGGTGGAATTGGCTCGTCATTTTGGTCAAATAAGCGAACCAATGCTTCCATACCGATTATTTCATTTCTTATATTGAATATAGGCTGGAACACACTTTTTAAGGTCAAGTGTTTATAGGTTGCAATACAGCACCCTGAACGATCGAGTCTTATTCGTTGGGAAAATTGATGTTTATCGGTTAGCAGCATTTACAGCGTTTTATAAATGAAATTCAAACTATCATGGCACGCTGATCGCGGATGTCAAATTCAGTAACTGAATGATATCTGTGATAAATATCACTATTATTGGCTGAGCTAAGGTGAACCATTAACGTTTTTTGAAAGTGAATTTGTCTCAGTGTTTATAATTTGATGAAATCTTGTATAAAAAGCAGACAAAACTCGGCCAAAAATCTTAACTACGTTGATCTGTCTCATATTTGCGATAGCAATAGTATTGATTAATGTAATCGATTAACTTTTTATAGATTTGTATGTTTTTTTTGAAACACATCTCATTTTAACGTTCATCAAAGAAATCCTTGTTCCTTATGTATTTGCTCATTAAATGATAGGAAAAAGGCCGGGCTAACCAGGATACTAATGAACGCCCAAACCTCACTAATGAAGGTGTGTTTTCATAAATGCGCCCGTTGTAGAGCCATAACATTTTTCCCACGTGCCAGTACGTGAATGGAATGGGCGGTAAAAACGTGACGACGTCGAGGTCACAACATATTCTGTAAGTTTTATGGGCTAATTTAAAACGCTTTTTAAATCCATAACCCCCAATAGCAGGTTGGCCAAACGTAACAATGCGTTTTATCGACTTAGGGTATTTTTGTTCAAGTGCATCAGCAATAATACATCCGATCGCGCCACCAGAGGAATGACCTGTAATCGCGATACGTTTACCATTCTCAATCAACTCAGAAGCGATGCTCATCGTGCGTTCGAATACAGAAAGACCTAGCTGGTCTTTTTTGTGTGTGGGTTGGCTTTCTTGGTTAAGAATAAAGTGAAAGCCTGCGTGGATGGAGTAGTTGAGCCCAAAGTGTCGACAGCTTCTTTGCCACATAGCGAAGTTTAATAACCAATCAGTAGGACTGTGAGAGCCTTTAATTACGATGACCGCTTCTTCTTTGTTTTGGCTCCACAGAATACGAACGACGGTTTTTCCAGATCTATTGGCGACAATTCGTTGTCCGTTAGGATCGAAACCGTAGCGTGTTTGTTTGAATACTCGAGGGTATGCCAAGTTACACAACACAGCGTATTTTTCATATTGGTATCGTTTGAGACTTTTCACTTCAACTCTGGTTTGGTTAGTAACGGAACCACTATGAGAAATTGTAGTTAAAGTTTGATGACAACTACCATGAAAAACAAAGGGGGTTATGGATAAATAATGGCGAAAAGCTGAACGTACTTTAATACTGGGTCTTGATTAGCCGTTCGTTTTAACGGATGAGTGAAATTAATGAAGCTAGGTGTCATCGCAAGTCGATTTCGAAGTGAGCCGCTAAGTGAACTATCGGCCTCAAGCAATTTAACTCCTTGGCGGGCATAACAGTCGAGATCGGGTGGCAGTGTATTTTGCCACCAATGGATAATTGCTCTGCTCTGAGCACACCGATTGATCCAGTGGTCGGCAACAATCACCAAAATATCCTTAGATTGAATGGCGTAATGATTCTCTGCTTGCCATTGTTGAAGGTGAGTAAATAGGCGCTCTTTACTTGCAGAGTTAGCATTAATGAAATGATGAGTGATTATCCAAATAGTCCCCAAAGAAGAACTGACCCGATAATTACATGAGCTTGCCGAATCGCCTTTCGAATCTAAAGGTGCAAGTGTTGCCTTATGGCCCAAGCTTATAAAGCTTGCGGAAACTCGTCTTGCAAATGCGAGTCCGAGGTGATGTTCGGTCATTCCACCATTATGGACGGCAGGGTAGTGCTGGTGGCAGAGTTTTTGGCAGTCTGCTTGAAAGTTGCGAATACTATGAACTACGATATCTTGCAACAATGAAAAATCCCTCTTCCTTGAAACGGAATCTTTATTAGATTCGTTTTTCCCAAGTGCCCCAACGCACGACACCCAACACATCAATATCATTATCACTGACTTGATGGATCGCATTCTTGGTTGTGTCGTCGCCATACCAGACGTGGATGATGGTACCAACTTTAACAAGAGTAAAAAAATCCGGATAGGGGTTACCCGGAAGTCTTGCTAGTACGATGTCATCGTTAACCCAAGGCTTATTTGGATTAACGAGCGCGATACAATCCCATTTATAGGAGACGGACCCAGTAACTGGGTACATTACGCCAAAACATTCTTTGTATTCAGGAGGAACAGGTATAGATCCGACTGAAGGTGGCATGTCGCCGCTTAACAGTGCATTGACCTCTGTACGATTATAAACAGCTACAGTGATCGCACTTTGGTTTGCTGCATGGGTAATATCTTCAGCGTCTGTATGTTTGTCGCCTACACCAAAGCAAAGCCAATGCGCTTGCACTTTAAAATAATCAGCGATTAATGAAAGATCTTCAATAGACGGATAAGTACGTGTTGGGCCTTTCGTGAGGTAACGTCCTATTGTGGCTTTACCTTTTCCGATCGCTTCGGCCAACTCGTTATTGGTAATATTTTTCTCTTTTAGCAGTGTAGAAATGCGTTCTTGATATCCGTCGGTCATGCTTCCTCCATAAAATTGTCTTTATGATAGTTTATGGGTTTCAAAAATGAAACTTATAAGGAAAATAATCAAAGATTATGAGACTTGCGTGGAAAATTGTGAAAGCGGGATTGAGATCCACTGCGGAATACTTGCCTTAACTTAAGCAGTGTTATAGTTAACCCTTTAATTGTAACAAATAATTAGGAATAACATGTTCGATAGCAAAAAAAGAGCAGAGCTCATTAGTGATTTACAAACCTATTTTAGTGATGAACTTGACTATGACTTAGGGCAGTTCGATGGTGAGTTTTTACTAGATTTCCTAATCAAAAAACTAGGTCCCGCCTTCTATAACAAGGGGTTAGATGATGCCAAACAAGTACTTGAACGGAAAATTATGGACATTAGTGATGAGTTATATGAGATAGAAATGCCAGAAGATAGCTAAGTGACTAATTGATAAATAAATATCTTGTTCGAAAAAACTGAAGAACATTATCAAAGAGTGATTATCGTTAAAGTGTCAATTTAGGTAAATACTGTATCTCAAAGGTTGTATGGTTGTTAAGATACTAAATGAGATGCAATATCAAATAACGGAATTGGTAATGACTGGAAACGAAGTAAAAAACTATAACCCTATGGCGAGAGCACTGCATTGGCTTTCTGCGATTGTGATTATAGGAATGTTTGCCGTTGGGTTATGGATGGTTGACTTAACCTACTACAGCGAGTGGTACAAAACAGCTCCTCATTGGCATAAGTCGATAGGTATTCTCTTAGCTGGTTTGACGGTTTTTCGTCTTCTTTGGAAAAGTGTCACTGCCACGCCAAAAATTGAAGGCCACGCTATTGAACAATTAGGTGCAAAAGTTGGCCACTTACTGATGTATCTAGCTCTGGTCGTTATATTCGTCAGTGGCTATTTAATCTCTACCTCAGATGGTAGGGGCATAGAAGTATTTGATTGGTTCACTGTACCTGGTGCAGGTGAGTTGTTTGCTAACCAATCTGACATAGCGGGCGAAGTTCACTTTTATGCTGCTTGGTTCGTTATTATTGCCGCCGCTGGACATGCACTAGCCGCGTTAAAACATCACTTTATTAACAAAGATAATACTCTTCGAAAAATGTTAGGAGTTTCGAAATGAAAAAGACACTAATCGCTACAGGAATGGCAGTGGCAATGATGTTGCCGCTAGGTGCAAATGCTGCAGACTATGTAATTGATACGAAGGGTGCACACGCCTCTATTAACTTTAAAGTGAGTCACCTTGGTTATAGTTTTATTAAAGGTCGATTCAACAACTTTTCAGGCGAGTTCAGCTATGATCCAGCAAACATTGACGCATCAGCGGTAGAAGTCGTTGTTGATACTACAAGCTTAGATTCAAACCATGCTGAGCGTGACAAACACATCCGTAGTTCAGACTTCATCGATGCAAGCAAGTTCTCTGAAGCAACGTTCAAAAGTACTGGTGTAAAAGACAAGGGTGACGGCAAACTTGACGTGATGGGCGACCTAACACTTCACGGTGTGACACAACCAATCACGATTGAAGCAGAGTTTATCGGAGCAGGACAAGACCCTTGGGGTGGCGAGCGTGCAGGCTTTAATGGTACTACCCGTTTAGAATTGGCTGACTTCAAGATTCCAGTCATGGGCGATTCAAGCTATGTTGACATGGAACTTCACGTAGAAGGCGTGAAGAAATAACCATTTCTTATCAGCATACTAATTTGATTTTTCAAGCCCCTTTTTAAAGGGGCTTTTTTGTGAACCAAACTAAATCAAAAATACTGATAACTATCGTCAGATTTCCTTTTCTCTTAAGTTGCGAATCATTTACTAATATTTCGTTAACTGCTTTCTATAAATAACTAATTTTCTTCAACTACATTAGAAAAATCTTTGTATCTAACATTCGCCTCGTTCTCAGCAATGAGCACACCAGTTACCAACGGAACGGCTCGGTAATTGGCGAAATGATTGGTCTACGGTGAGTGGCTGATGTTTCGATAGGGCGAAGGGATAGTCGCCAAATAATAAATCCTATTTTCCTTATTGATACGAAGAAATTTAATTATGAAAAAGACACTAATGGCGTTAACTCTAACATCTATTTTTTCGACATGTGTAGCTGCAAGTGGTAATACAAGCACTGATCATGGAAATGTAGTTATTGATGAACGTCAATTTACGGTTATGACAAGCACAGATGGCGACGACTACTTATTCGTTGACGGAAATCCAATGGGCAAAATTACACAAGATTTTGATCCCAAAACAGGAAAGGCTGTTTTAGAAGGAAAAAACGGAGAGGAAATTCAGTTAGCACTAGACAAGCACGAAAATGTTAGTGTTCTTGTAACAGAAAAAGGTGGTGATCAACATAGAGGCACGATTATTGTTGCTAACGATGACCATGGCTCTAATGACGTAATGCAAGATACTGTTCGTGCCGTCGAAGTTGTAGACAAGGTTCGCGATGGCTTGGATGTAGCTATCAATAGCAACCAGAAAGTAGTGATTGACGACGTTGAGTATGCTGGTCAAGACCTTCGTGATGTAGCTAATGCGCTAGCTAATATGACTGATAGAGAGAAGCTCGAGTTTTCCAAAAAGTATCTCGCCAATGTAAAAGAAGTTACTCTTGAAGACGACAAGATACATAATAATGAATCTAACAAAGTGATAGAAGAGGACTCTCGTAATAAAGAAATTTCAGATGAAGTAAATCGCAGAATTTCGGTATCTGAGAAGAAAGCAATTGAACAGGCTACGATCGCATACGGCTCTCTTGATGAGAAGATTAACAACAACACCGCACGAATCGACAACCTAGAGCAAGACATGAAAGCAATGGGCAACAAAATGTTAGACCTAGAAGACCGCATGGATGGTGTTGTCGCAACGTCTCATGCAGTTACTAACGCACGTCCAATGGTTCAAGATGCAGGTGAGTTTGCGATGGGTGTAGGTATTGGTGCTGCGGGTTCTAAACAAGCTCTTGCTCTTGGTGGTGCATATCAATTTAACGCAAACTGGTCGTCATCAGTGACTGTGAACTACGAAACAGCAGGTAAGCGTTCTAATTCTCAAGTATCTGCTGGCGCAGGTGTTCAGTACCGTTTTAAATAATAATAACTAAGTCTTTACGAATAAGATTGCCCCGGTTTTTACACCGGGGCTTTTTTCGGCCAAACGACTTATTTCCTAGCCAAAAACTTTTGTGTCGAACTATGCAGTTTCAAGCTCACGTTCAACAATATTCAGGCGCTCACCATAGATTGGGCGAACTGCTTTCATAACTTCTGCTCTCGACAGCACACCTACTAAGACGCCATTCTCAAGAACCGGTAGCACATGTGGCTTACTAACCTTCATCGCTTTAGCGCGTTCTTCAAGTGATAGAGTAGAGAAACTCGTAGCGATGCCCATAGAGCTCACCGGGTATAGCTGCTCTTTGTCGATACAAAGAAACTCAGCCACATCAACCAATTTTTCGGTAGCATTGATGGCGACGACATCACGGCTCATTAAGTCCACTACTTTCTGACCTTGCTCCGGAATGTAGTCTTGACACCAAAGGTCGACCATTACGTCGTGGACAGATAAGAAACCAACCAAACGTCCTTCAATATCGGTGACTGGTGCACTTGTTAAGTTGTGGTCTAGAAGCGTATCAAGTGCAACAGCAGTAGGCATTTCAACACTAAGCGTTACCGGTTGAGTGTTCATGATGTCTTTTACGATGATGTTGTTGTTCATTTGCGTCTCCTTTACTGACGTTAGCGCAGTAGTTGTTGTGATTGCAGTGACATTTGCTGCTTTTAGTTGTGGTCTTCGGTAGATGCTCCAATTGGCAAGTCCTACCAAAACCGCGCCACCGATGATGTTACCTAGCGTGACTGGTATTAGGTTATTAGTGAGAAAGTGCATTGGGGTTAGGTCGCTAAACTGTGCAGCGGTTGTACCCGTTGCCGCCCAAAACTCGCTGCCCGCAAAGTTCTGAATAACGATTCCAAGTGGCACCATAAACATGTTTGCTACGCAGTGTTCAAAACCGCTGCTAACGAACATAGCGACAGGTAAGACGGTCATTGCAGCTTTCGTCATAGCGTTCGCTGAACTAAAGGTTAGCCATATCGCTAAGCAAACAAGTAGGTTACAAAGCACACCTAATGCAAAAGCTTGTACCCACGTATGATGAAGCTTATGTTGAGCGATATTCAGTGCGTTAAGGCCCCACTGACCGTTGTCCATTTGGTAAAGCCCGGCTGCTGACACAATCAACAGCAAGAACATTGCGCCGATAAAGTTGCCGACATAGACCTTCCCCCAAATTGACAGCATTTTTCTGAAACTGATTTGCTTATTTGCCCACGAGATGCTTGAGAGAACAGAGCTGGTGAATAACTCACCGCCGCAAATAACAATTAAAATCAGACCCATACTGAATGCGAGTCCACCCGCTAATCGGCTTAGTCCCCATCCTGCATCTGCACTTCCAGTCGTAACTGTGATGTAGAAAAGGAATGCAAGCCCAATGAAGGCCCCGGCCATGATGGCCAGACTCATCGTCATCCCACTGGTTTTCTTCGCTTTACTTAAGGCAAACTTTTCAGCTTCTGCCATCATTTCAAGTGGCGAAAAGAGCAGATGATTGTCGGAGCTAGCTGATGCCATTAATGACTCCTTACTCTTGTCGTATTGGATGTTTCGCGCATTTCATAACTCCTTAATCAAAGTGCGAGAACAAGGCCCCTTGCCGTGTTCGAATCTAGATTAAGGGGTAGAGTACCTAGTGGTAAAATTGATAATTTTTAAAATCTAAATCAGAAATATTGATAACTAATCTGCACAAGGTAGAATAAGGGCTGTTGTCCATAACGTACTGTTTTTAAGTGAGAGATTGACAGGTTAATGAGATTCTTGGTGGTGAAATAATAATCACAAAAAATCCACCTGACGGGCAGCATAAGGGAAACTGATGATGTCCGGTCGACGCCTGAGAATTGATTGCGGCATTCAATTTGGATTTAGTAGTGGAAGGAAAGCAGATGCGATATTCATTAAAGCAGTTAGCAGTATTTGATGCAGTAGCCGATACAGGAAGTGTCAGTCAAGCTGCTGAAAAGCTGTCTTTAACCCAATCAGCCACTAGCATGTCGTTAGCGCAATTAGAGAAAATGCTTGGCCGCCCTTTATTTGAACGTCAGGGGAAGCAGATGGCGTTGTCCCATTGGGGAGTCTGGCTGCGTCCAAAAGCGAAACGCTTGTTACAAGACGCCCAGCAAATTGAGATGGGGTTTTACGAACAGCATCTATTGAGTGGCGAATTAAAGCTTGGTGCGAGTCAAACACCAGCAGAACACTTAGTCCCTGATCTTATTAGTGCAATCGACAACGACTTCCCAGAAATGAGAATTACGTTGGGAGTGCAGAGTACAGACTCAGTTATCGAAGGTGTTTTGGATTACAAATACGACCTTGGCATTATTGAAGGTCGTTGCGACGATAATCGAGTTCACCAAGAAGTTTGGTGTCGAGACCACTTGACAGTGGTGGCATCTGCCCATCACCCTTTTGCAAAAAGAGATAGAGTGAGTCTCGCTCAACTGGAGCAAGCGCGCTGGGTATTGCGCGAACATGGTTCCGGTACTCGTAAAATCTTTGATAGCTCCATCCACCATCTCATTGCAGACTTAGATGTCTGGCGCGAATACGAGCACGTACCCGTGCTTCGTAGCATGGTCGCAAATAGCCAATACCTAACTTGCTTACCATATCTTGATGTAGAGCGCTTTATTGAAGCTGGTCAGTTGGTTGCGTTGAACGTTCCCGAACTAGAAATGGAACGCACACTGTCATTCATCTGGCGTGCTGATATGGCCGAGAACCCTTTAGCTGAATGTGCAAAGAGAGAGGGGCTACGAATGATGAAAGGTCGCCCTTCAGTTTTGTAGTGACGAGTATCACATAACTAATGTACGCAATGTAATGTAAATAATCTTAACGTGATCGTAATCACGTCAATGTTCAGTGTATTTGTTAACCTAGCATAATCAATCATTTTGCTAGGTTAACCTTTTATGAGTCCACTAATCGCTATTTCAATTACCACAGGTATTCTCTCTGGCATCTGGGGATGGACAGCGATGTCGTTAGGTTTGTTATCGTGGGCCGGGTTCCTAGGGTGTACAAGTTACTTTGCATCACCGAAAGATGGTGTAAAAGGTTTAGCACAAAGCTTACTAACCAATATGTCTGGTGTCGTTTGGGCTTTAGTGATCATTCATGGCTCTTCACTGGTCAACCTAGAGATCGTTGGCTATTTAATGACAGCTTTAGTTTCATTCTTTATGTGTTTTCAAGCAAAACGTGATTGGTTAGGTTACATTCCAGGTACGTTTATTGGTGCTTGCGCAACTTTTGCAGCCAATGGTGACTGGCAAATCGTTGTACCGTCTTTAGTGCTTGGTGGACTGTTTGGCTATTCAATGAAAGCCAGTGGACTTTGGTTACATCAACAGCTTTCCGTCAAAACGACTCAAGAGTTAGTAAAAGACTGAATTTCAAAATTAAAGCCTGGTATCAAAACAATTGATATCAGGCTTTTCATTAAGTATTACCGTTCGCCATAGTCACAACTCGTTTCAAGATCCACCTTATCAATAGAGGGATGCTGTCTGGTCCTCTTTCTTCACATTCTGCCACAATCGCCAGTGCGAGGTCGGGTTTTGCAAACTTTTTGAGTACACGGGTGACCACCTTTTTTGGTGGTATTGGGTGGTCATGAGGAATTTTGATGAGATCCCTAAAGAAATCTTCAAAACCATGTGTATATAGATAGTGCTCAATATCTCTATCGGGTAATTCGGTTAAATGATGGCGCGGATGGTCGCCATGTAATTGATGAATAACAGTAGTTGCGTATTTCTTCCCGGCAGCATCACCGTCCGTAACAACATGCCAGTCAATACCAAATGCTTGAGCGACTTTGATCAAAGACTTAAGACCTGATTGTGCAAATTCAATGATTTGAACGCCTTCAGCGGATAGGTTATAGCCCGAAAGATTAGCGAGCTCATTGAACAGCCATACCTCAGTCTCGCCTTCAACCAGCAACCAACAACGGGCAAAAAGTGCGCGGGAACGATGAAATCGGATATGAAAACCAACCCGTCGCAAGTCATCTTTAGTTAGGTTGTTAGGAGAAATACTTGTCGTAACAGTTTTATCAGACTGTCTGACGAGTCGGCGGATAGATTCCAGTGGGACTGCGCCGAGTAAGTCACTACTGTTCGTTGTGAGGATCTTTTGCATAGGAAGCATTTGCAATAAGCTCCACGCGCGGGAGAGGTGAGTTGGGTGTAAACGACCTTCAGGATCTTCAATGATGAGTATTGGACGTGCGCAACGTCTGAGTTCAGTTGGACCTTTTGCCTGTAGATAAGCATTGAGCAACCCCAATAGCAGCAACCGCGTTTGATGGTTCTTCGTTTCATCGATCACTTGGGAGAGATTTTGCTCATTTGAAGGCCGCGAGAAGAATACCCCATCGCGATTGCCATTTTTGGAAAGTCCTCGTGAGTGGCTTTTAAATGAAAAATAGTGCTCTACCAACACCTTCATCGAGTTGAGGCTACTTTTCATTTCTCCTTTATTCACATGGCCAGGTATCGCCATTAATCGACGCACTGTGTTATTAATTCGCTTTTCAGAGCGTGAGTTATGACCATTAGTAGCAATCTCATGGTGGTAGAATCTACGCGAGTCTCTAAGTCGTATAACAGGGTGAAGTGTCATCAACTCTTGCGCTAATTTCTCTGAATGGTGTAACCGTAGCGGAGAACCATTTACATCAAGAAAGGCATAGTGCTGAGTGACATCATAGCCTTCTAATGTAGCGCTGATTCGATAATAGAAACGTTCTACTCCATTACTGTCTTGCTGCCAGATAGGTTTGAGCTTGCGATAACGGCCTGAGTGAGTTTCGTTTCTTTCAGTGGCTACAAAGGAGAGAATAATCTGTAGGTGCCTCGTTTGGGGATGTGAGGCGGCGTAATCGACGTGGAAATCTTTCATTTCGAACTGATACAGTTCGCCGTCAGCAGGAAGTACAACACACAAGGCATCAAGTAAAGAAGATTTACCCCATGTATTTTCACCAATCAACGTGGTTAGGTCATTGAGCGCGAGAGAGAGGCGCTTAATACCGCGAAAACCGGATATATCAATGCGTTCTAACTTCATCCAATTCTCCTTAAGTTGTAGTTAGTACGTAGAATCGAAAATACTAACTATCTCAATCAATTATAAGAGGGTTTTCGAGAATGAGCTGTAATCAAGCTCATATTAATTTCAAATATCCCTAGAGAATTTATGTGATGTATATCAAACACAGACCTGTATAATGTGCTCTGCATTTCAAGAACTTCATTGGAATGTCACATAAAGCGGTCTAACATCAGAGGGGAGATAACAGAGAAACGCTATGAAGAAAAACAATAAACCTCTCAAACTAACGATTGCTCATATCAATGATACTCACTCATACTTTGAACCAACGTCTCTTCCATTAACCATCGTCCATAACGAAACTGTATATCAACCATTTGTTAGCGCTGGCGGCTTTGCACGCATTGCAACTCGAGTTGAACAGCTGAGAGCACAGGCGGATGATGAGGCATTCTTGCTGTTACATGCAGGTGATTGTTTTCAAGGGACGCTGTACTTCTCTTTATTTAAGGGCGAAGCAAACGCTGAATTACTCAATGAACTTAGACCAGATGCGATGGCACTGGGTAATCATGAACTTGATATGGGTAATGAACCTGTCGGGAAGTTCATTAGAGAAATAGAGTTTCCGTTATTGGCGGGTAACTGGAACCTCTCTAGAGAGGGGGACAAAGAGTTTCCGCTAAATGGGCATCCGAATCTATACCAATATGATGTGGAGCAAAAAACTGCACAATGGATAGTGAAGAGTGTTGGGAACGAACAAGTGGCCATCTTTGGTTTGTCTATCGACAAAATGGCTGACATCGCGAACCCGGACTGTGATACAAGCTTTGAGTCTTCGCTAGAGGTTGCGCGAGCGACTATCGTCGCCATTAAACAACGTGGTATCAATAAAATCATTATCTTAAGCCATATGGGCTATGAGACCGACCTTGAAATAGCGGGCCAATTGGAAGGTGTTGGGCTTATTATCGGCGGACATAGCCATGTGTTACAGGGTGACTTTTCTCAACTAGGATTGGCTTCCAAAGATCACTATGGCGTTAATGTGAATGGCACATATGTGGTTCAAGCGGGTTACCATGCGATGATGATGGGCCATTGTGAAATTGAGTTTGATAGTGATGGTTCAGTGGTGAGCTTTTACGGCAAAAACGAACTGTTAGTCGGACGCCGAGTGTTTATGGATGTAGACGGTGAGGTATCATCCATTCCTTATGAAGCGATTCGAGATAGAGTTCAATCGCATCCGAACGTCCAGGTTTGTCGCAAACATCCGTCAATCAAACAGATAATGAATGATAAGTACCGTCCTAGAGTAAAGGCATTACAAGAGCAAAAAGTGACGACTCTGAATCATACTCTTCGACATATTAGGCTCCCAGATGAACAGGGCGGTAGTGAGATTGCTCCTCTCGTTGCTGCGTCATTTTTGCACACCATGAAAGCGCTTGGTCATCAGGTTGACTTTGCTATTCACAATGCGGGTGGCGTACGCAATTCCCTTAATCGCGGCGCTATTTCGGTGGCGGACATTGCCGGAAAATTATTGCCTTTTGCCGTGCCGATAGGCATCTATAAGATAAAAGGGAAGTACATTCCACGTATCATCGAAGGCGCAATCGACAACGCAATAGGTAATGGTGTTATAGGAACGGGTTCAGGCAGTTATCCATATACGTCGCAACTTGAGTTTCATTATGACAAAGACAAACCTAAAGGGGCTCGAGTTACAGATATTAAGATTGCTAACCAGCCAATCGAGTTGAACAAAATATATACTGGCAGTTCAAGCGCTTACACCATGAAAGGAAAAGAGGGCTACGACGCCATATTAAATATGGAAGGGACAGGTACCGTTACAAATTGGTCTATGGCTGATTGTTTTATAAAGCTTTTATCGGATAGACCGTATGTAGTGAATAGAATAAACCGAGAAAACAAAGACTCGGTTCCAAAATAATGGAACGTAAATTGCTTTTATTGAACTGATCTTGACGGTTGCAGTCTATCGAAACAGATTGCGCCACATTCACTGGAGGAACCATGTGGAACAGAGATTGGATTGATACGCTTGTGGTACTGAGTTGGATAGGCGCATGGTCGCTACTAGTCTACTTTATACCAGGAGGGGCAATTTAGCCCACACTGCACTTTAGCCAGCTCAAACGAGCTGGCTTCTTTTTTATGATATTTTTTATCTTAGATGATGATAAGAAAGGGGTTGGCCGAGAACCGCTTAATCTCGGCCGTTCCAGACGCGCAAGCAAAGGCGTTCCGTAAACAAAACTAAGAGCCAAGGCTTGCGTCGTCAAGAGAAATCGCACGTGATCCTCTATAATTATCGAAAAAAACTGGTTTAGTTTTACTATGTGCGGTCGACTTAACATTATCGATGATCCATTTAGCCAATTTGTATCACGTCAACTTGGCGTTGCTTTTTATGCCGCGCCCAATCTAGACATTCGGCCGAGCGAACGGCTTCAATGCATTGTTGCGTCTCCCGAACAAGAATTATTTCAGTTTCCACTTGGTTGGGGGCTCCGAACAAGCTGGAGTAGTAAGTTGATTATTAATGCTCAAGCTGAAACGGTATCTATTAAACCGACTTTTCAACAAGCTTTTGCTTTACATAGGGTCGTTGTACCATGCTTTGGTTGGTATGAATGGAGTCAAGAAACCTCGTCCACTGAAAACAAAACCAAGTATTTGTTTTATGCAGCAGATAAGTCGCCTTTGTATATGGCAGCTATTGGTTATCCGGAGTCGACGCGGGTTATCACACTCACAACTGCACCGACACAGGAGTATCTACGCTATCATCACCGTATGCCAGCGCTGCTTGCGGCTGAATCGGTTTCAGATTGGCTTAATTGCAATGCTCTAGAAGCGGAGGCTTTGTTGAAAAGTGGATTAATACGTAATGCTTGGACTTGCCGGCCCGCATAAAAAGCTAAGTGAAAACAACATCACTTGTGATTCATCGAGAAGGAAGTAAAATCTTTCAGACTTTCAAATACAAAGGGTAAACTTGGTATGATGCTCATCGCTTATAAACTGGTGAAATTAGCGATTATTACTGCTGTGTTTTTGACAATTTTTGATCTGGTCGCTTACGGTGAAATAACGTGGTTCAGCCGTTGGTTTGGACTTTAAGCAAGAAACTATTACGTATAAAAAAGCCTCATCTAGTGAGGCTTTTTTCGAATTCTGTTTGTACTAAGCGTTAGAGCTTACAACACGCTTTTCTTGTTGCATCTTGATTAGGAAGTAAACGTTGACGCAAGCTATAAAGCCGTTGGTGATAACAACTGGCATAGAATCAATAGCCAGTCCATAAGCTGTAAATAATGCACAGCCGATAAAGTTCAACACTCGTAGCTTTACGATATCCTTCATCGTTAATGAGATAGCCACCATAATTGATGCTGCATAACCCAATAACTCAACCATATTAATGTCCATAATGTGCTCCTCTAAATCTTGCCAGTGAGTCTGGTACCTATTCTTCTCATCATGAGATTTACGAGGAAGCTCCTTGCCTCGAACGGTGTTGCTAATTCGGGTGCACTATATCAGCCAGAGTTCTGTGATGGAAGCCTCACTTTTGTGTTCGGAGAGGGTTAGCGATTACGCAAACGTTTTTTCTCCTGACCTTAGTTACGAAGAACGGTTTTTGTTGAGTAAAATGTTAAAAAAAAGCCCGCTTTAAAAGCGGGCTTATAAATCGGGTTAGGCGATTACTTCTTACCTTGAACCATTTGCTTGTCTTCTTCAGTCAGTTCACGAATGCGACGGCTGATATCACGACGAGCTTTTGAAATCTCAGCGCTCTTGATGATGTGATCATCAACACGGTCTTCGTAGTCTGCTTTCATGTTTTTGATGATGGTGACGATTTCATCGTGAGTCATTTCAGGCTTGATGTAGTCCATCAAGTTTTCTAGCAAGTCTACACGTTTACGGTTATCACGAACTTTTTTCTCGTTATCTAGAAGCTCGCGTTTTAGTTTGTTCTTACGACGTGCTTGTGCAACGATCTCGAATACGCTACTCATAAGTCCTTTCCTAAATTATTGTCAAAATCTAGCTTGATTAAAGCATAACAAAACTCGTTATAACAGCCCTTAGATCAATACTGACGGTCTATTGCTCATAATGTCATCACTCAAGAAAGAAACAATTGAGTTAATAGCTCACTTAGCGCTATGATTTCCGAACCCAATGTTTGTCAATGTTAAGAAAACCATGTTACCTCACTCAAAAACACTTCCTGAATTCAAAAGTGACATAGTGATCAATCAAGAGGAACCTCAAGTTTCGCCGTCAAAGAAACTGAAGGGGGCTTATATCAACGAGCGCTCTCGACTGGAAGTGACGGAAGTTGAGCTCAACCGTAGTAAGGTTGTGATGGTCGACCAAAATGGCAATTTTATTAGGGTTCCGTTTCTTTCTGAACACTAGGTACGTATGCTTACTTCTGTAAGGTTTAAAGCGAATAAAAGGATATAACAATGAATATAGAACTTTCCTTGGTCGAGGCTCGTGTTATCGGATGCCTTATCGAAAAAGAAGTGACAACGCCCGATCACTATCCCCTTACGTTGAATAGTCTAACAACAGCATGTAATCAAAAAAGCAATCGTGACCCAGTGTTATCTTTGTCAGAAGCCGAAGTTCAAGATGCAGCTCAAGCATTGATTTCTCGCCGTTTAGTGAGTGATGAAAGTGGCTTTAATAGCCGTGTATCGAAATTTCAACATAGGTTCTGCAACACGGAATTTGGTGACTTAAAACTGAGCGCTCAGGAAAAAGGTATTGTATGTTGCTTGTTGTTGAGAGGCGCTCAAACTCCAGGCGAATTACGTACCAGAACTAACCGTCTATGTGAGTTCACGGATGTTAAAGAGGTAGAAGCTGTTTTAGATGCGATGAGCAGTCGTGAAGGCGGCGCTCTTGTCGTTAAACTCCCAAGAGAGGCGGGTAAACGCGAGTCTCGATACATGCACCTATTTAGTGGCGAAATCGACATTGAGGAGTTTGCACAGCAATCTGCTGGTCCTATTTCCGTCTCCACTCCGACGACCGAGCGTATTGAAGCTCTAGAGCAAGAAGTTGAATCTTTAAAGTCTGAGCTTAGTGAGCTCAAAGCGCTGGTCAATTCACTTATGTAATGCGAGAAAGGGTAGCAATCATCGCTACCCTTGTTTTTTTGGCGTATTTTGAAATTAAGTCATGGAAGTTGAAAACGAAGAGCCATCTTGGTTTGTTTACCTTGTTAGAACGTCTCATTCGGCGTTGTATTGCGGTATTACTAATGATTTACAGCGGCGCTTTAAACAACACCAAGAAGGTAAAGGAGCCAAAGCGCTGCGTGGTAAAGGGCCTTTACAGCTTGTGTGGAGTCAATCCGAAATAAACAAAAGTGAAGCTCTGAAAACAGAAATAGCTATCAAGAAGCTCAGGAAAGCGCAGAAAGAACATCTAGTAAAGCAGGCTGTCCGTTTCGAGCGAAAATAACTGTAGTAAGATGACTGGCTGAACACATAGATGTTGTATACACTTGTTCTATAACAGAATAATGATAAGCAACACATGAACAGAATCTATTCAACTTTGCTAGCTTCCATAATCATTCCATTCGCCACTCAGTCGGCAGCGAGTGAAATATTGCCGGGCTATTGGGATTACCAAGAATATCTCCGTGCCCATCCTGTTCAAGAACAGCTTACCAATGAACTTTCCGAGGTTGTTAGGCGACAGCCAACACCACTCTCTGTCGAGCAGAATAAACCAGTGACAATATCGGTGGTTTACCCCGGTCAACAGGTGTCTGATTATTGGGTTAGGAACATCAAAGCCTTCGAGACACGTATGGAAGAACTTGGTATTAACTACGAGCTTAACCAAGTTTTTACTCGACCTAATATTGATTTGCGACAGCAAAGTGTTTCGCTGATGGAAGCGGTAAAAAACAAGTCCGGTTATTTGATTTTTACACTAGATACGACACGTCATCGTAAGTTCATTGAACACGTAATTCATTCAACTGACACCAAGCTCATCTTGCAGAATATCACGACTCCAGTGAGAGCATGGGATGAAAACCCTCCGTTTCTTTATGTTGGTTTTGACCACGTGATTGGCAGTCATCTACTCTCAGATTACTTTAAACAGCGCTTTGAAAATAACCATTCCTATTCTGTCTTGTATTTTTCAGAAGGTTACGTTAGCGATGCACGTGGCGGTACATTTATCCAAGACATGGAAGACTCGGGTAACTATCAACTCGCTTCATCCTATTACACAAAAGCGAACAAAGAGAGTGGCTACAAGGCGGCATTGAGTAGCTTGCAACAGAACCCAGACATTAGCTTTATTTATGCTTGCTCAACGGATGTAGCTCTAGGCGCAGTTGATGCTCTAGAGCAGCTTAAACGCAATGATATCGTTATTAATGGTTGGGGAGGAGGGTCTGCTGAACTTGATGCGATCGCTAATAATAAGCTTGATGTAACCGTTATGAGAATGAATGACGACACTGGTGTTGCAATGGCTGAAGCTATTAAGTGGGACCTTGAAGGAAAGCCCGTACCAACGGTTTATTCCGGTGATTTTGAACTAGTTACCAGTAAAGATTCGCAATCAAGGATCGATGAATTGAAAAAGAAAGCATTTAGATATTCTGATAAAAGCTGATGCCACTAACGAACTTCAATAAACATAAAACACTCGCGACGCTTATTACTCGTACGGTTGTATGGGTAGTGACGATCTTTACTGTAGGGGTGTTGATTCAAAGTTGGCATTTAAGCCGAGATATCGTGCAAGAAGAAGTGCAACGAACCTCGCGCCAAACGAGTAGTTTAATACATAACTTCTTCGAATATCGCCTCGCTTCGTTACAAATTTTGCAAGACAGTAATGCCAAAAGTGATACGGTTGAGAGTTTTTTCAACAATCATGATTCTCGCTCGTTAGACTATTTTTTTCTCCGAGAAGACAACCTTGAGCCAATCCATTCTCCAGACTTTCGATTTATCAGTCATTTAAGTGATGTGATTTGGGATGATGGCAATGCTCTTTTCTATGGTTTGGAGTCTTCTAGTTTAAATGAGCTGTTTCACAAAGTAGACATCCACAGTAATTGGAATGCACTGGTTACTGACTCTCAGTTAGGACTTAAGCACACTTTGATTCGACGTACGCCAATTATCCAAAGCGAGTCGGGGGAAGTCCTTGGGTTCCTATTTGTTGGCGTTGTTCTAGATGACAATGCAGGTTTGTTAGCTAGCTTGTTGCGTGGCAGCAATAGTGATGATGTTATTCTGCGTTTTGGTAATAAATTTATTGCGTCGACCATTTCACCTGATGATAACTATACGCTTAAATCAATTTCTGATTTGATTTATAGCGGAGAAACAGATTTAAATCGTTTATTGATCACTGAAACAAACTTAACTGTCGGGACGAAACAAGATGTCTTGACTATCTTTTCAGTACAGCGAAACCCTAGTGTTCTTGCACTACGTAATAGCTATTTATTTTGGATTTTTCTTTCGCTTGTCGTCATAACCACCATATCTTTTTTAACTAGGCGCTGGCTAAATAGAAAAGTAACTCAAGAGTTGTCTGAGCTGATGGTTTACACCAAAGTCGCTGTAAATAAAGAGCGGGTTCAGAGGTTTGCTGGTTCAAGTATCCATGAGTTCAATCATATTGGTAACACGTTAAGCAATACTTTTGAACGCTTGTCAGAGCAAGAAAAACTGTTCCAAGATCTATTCAATTTTTCTCTTTCCCCAATCATTGTCTGGACTGAGAAAGCCACTATTCTCCAAATTAACCCGGCAGCGAAAAAATCATTAGAGCTGTTTGAAGAATTAAATCAGTCAAACAGCGAGAGCTTTGTTCTATTTGTAAACGAGATGACGCCACTTGTTATGAAGGCGAGTATGGGAGCGACGTTAACAGGTATTGATGTCCCTATTGGAGAAAAAGTTTTTAGGTGGAGTTTATCCGCGATTCAGACTAGGGATGACAGTACGTTGGTGCTATCACAGGGCCAAGACATTACTAAATTGGTCGAGGCAGAAAAGCAAAGTATTAAAGCTCGTAAAGAAGCCGAATGGTCAGCTAAAGCTAGAACTGACTTTTTAGCGAAAATGAGTCATGAAATTCGTACACCATTAAATGGAATCTTAGGTATTTCACAGCTCCTTAAGCAAGGAGGTGATGATGGTAAATATCAAGAACAAATTGAAGTGCTTTGTAACAGTGGTGAACACCTACTGGCAGTGTTGAACGATATTTTAGATTTCTCCAAAATTGAGAATGGTAGCTTTAAGCTTGAAAAACATAACTTCAAGTTCAAAGAAGTGATTACTGCGATTGAGGGTATATATAAGCCTCTTTGCGATCATAAAAATATTGAGCTCGTTATCCAAAATGGTTTAAATGAAAATACAGCCTTAAATACAGATCAGGTTCGCCTCAATCAGATTTTGTTCAATCTAGTTAGTAACGCGATAAAGTTCACCCACAAAGGCCACGTTAAGGTAAGTTTTGCGCTTAAAACCACAGATTCGAGTAAAACCAATTGGTTAACTATTCATGTCGAAGACACCGGTATTGGTATCCTTAGTAATCAAATTCAACAGGTTTTTGACCCATTTGTTCAGTCGGAAGCGACGTTGACACGTGAGTATGGTGGTAGTGGTCTTGGGTTAGCCATTGTTAAAAACTTAGTGACTATTTTTGATGGTCAAATCAATGTAAGTAGTGAGGTAGGTCGCGGGACTCGATTCGAAGTTAGGTTACCCGTAGAAACAGCAATCGGGCAAGCTGAACAAAGTGTTGAAGAAACGGTTATCGATTTCAATTTGTTTTCTGAAGTAGTAAATGTGCTGCTGGTAGAAGACAACCATACCAACGCCTTTATTGCCAAAGCCTTCTGTGAAAAGTACGGTATGAATGTGATTTGGGCTAAAGACGGGCAGGAAGCGCTAGAGATTCTGAGTACGATGTCGTTTGAGTTGATCTTAATGGACAACCAATTACCTTCCGTATCAGGTATTGAAGTGACTAAACGAATTCGGAATACGATTAATCAAAAAGTTCCTATCTACGCTTGTACCGCAGACAATTTAGATTCAACCCGACAAGCCTTCTTTGCTGCTGGCGCAGATTTTGTCATTGTGAAACCGATTAAAGAGAAATCTCTGTACGAAGCATTACGACACTTCAAACAATATCATTATCACCTAGGAGCAAACCAGGCGGTAGAGAAGTAATTAAGGCAGGGAAGCGCAATTCGCTTCCCTGTTTTTAGTCGTCGGTATGGACTAACGAGCGAGCTTGTGATGGGCATTGGAGAAGTGGCCAGCACAAAATGCACCAACAATCGACAGCTCACCAGCCAAACAAAGGCTTGCTGCAACTTCCGCCAAGGCTTGGGAGTTACCGGATCCATGCAAACCTAGTAAATCTAAGCAGGCTTTTTGACTTGGTAAGCCTGTGCCGCCCCCAACCGTACCAACCATTAGGTTTGGTAAGGTTACGCTAGCATACAACTCGCCCGCATCAGTCACTTCCATACGCGTCATGCCAATAGCAGACTCTGCAACGCATGCGGCATCTTGCCCACAAGCGATATAGAGTGCTGCTAACGCATTGGCGTAATGTGCGTTGATACCGATAGTACCACTGAGGGCTCCGCCAACCGTGGTCATCTGACCAAACTGCGCCATTTTTGTTGGGGTAGTGTGAAGGTATTTTTCGACTAAGCTTGCTGGAATAAGAACTTCAGCGGTGACTTTCTTGCCTCTAACGCTACGTAGGGTTTGAGAGTTGGCTTTTTTATCACCGGATAAGTTACCGTCGAGAAACGCATAATCAGGCTCAATAGGGGTATGCATCATGATGTAATCAAATACAACGTTGGTTGCTATGGTCACCATGTTTTGACCTGAAGCGTCTCCTGTCAAATACTCGAATACCAGATAAACATGATTACCTTCAATATTGACGTTGATATCGCTTAACTTTCCGTGTGATGTTGTAGATTCAGCT
The DNA here is from genome assembly GCF_013364395.1 of Vibrio mediterranei. Taxonomy (NCBI): domain Bacteria; kingdom Pseudomonadati; phylum Pseudomonadota; class Gammaproteobacteria; order Vibrionales; family Vibrionaceae; genus Vibrio; species Vibrio mediterranei. The sequence goes on from NZ_JABXGK010000008.1 coordinate 882,037, forward strand.
AATTGTTTAAAGTGGTCAAACTGTGTTACTAACCAAGCCACAAACTTTCCGGCTTCAATTAACGACTTGAAGGCGAAACCAGGGGTGCGCGTTACGCCCTCATTAAGCAACATAGCGCTAGCACCGCCGCAAGCAGTAATAAGATTAGCACCTCGGTTGTAAGAAGCGACAAGAGCGGCTTCTGTTGTTGCCAACGGGACTTGATAGTCGCCCTGTGCAAATAACCCATTGACCCGTAGAGGACCTGCTGTACCAACAGGCATTTTTAGAGTGCCTATAAAAAACTCGATATTTTTGGCATAGGCATCCATTTGGGATTCGGTATGAGCATCGAGTAATTGTGACTTGGCTTCAGAGTTATCAAGAATTCCCCAGCGGTAGTCAACATTACGAGCAGTTAGATAAGGGCTACGATTCACTTTTTGAGAAGGTGTGTGTTGCTTAGGCGATAACTTAGCATCGAACTCAGTCAAAGTGAGATCTTTATCAATACTAGTGAGGTAATCACGTTTATGAAGGTTAACTTTTGGCATGCGGATCTTAGTAAAACAGTTTGGAAGGGGATTCTACCCACCTAACACTCAGATACAAGGAGTTCCAGTGCGGTTATGTGACATCTTATTACTTTGCCACGTGAATCCAATGGGTTACTGAAAGAAAATGCAATACTTTGAAACAATACAACGGTTGGTATTTACTGGAATAGTTGTGTCAGAGCGCTGACTTCTTCGTCACTAAGTAGACTCGCAGCACTTGGGGAAAGTTGGTTGGAAATTTCACCTTGTAACGCTTTTAATTGCTGAGGAGATAGCAATTTGAGTTGTTCTCTTAACTGTTCAAACTGTTGCGTCGACATTCTATGACCTTTATTTAAATTGTTGAGTAAAGCAGTCTGAGTTCCGTTCATCTTCACATCGTAATATGGTGCTGATGCTTAATCTATCGTTGAACTGATGAGAATTTGTCCGAGTATTGTAAGGAACAGTTAATTGAACTGTAAGAATAGTCAGGTTGCTTTCACTTACAATAAATAGAAGCAACCTGAATGGCGGGGGCCAGCGAGGCCTAAACCTGTTTGGTGCCCTCATTATGTGGTTGTGTCAGGGCGTCAGTTAACACGTGGAATTCGGGCAACATTCGATAAATTAAGTGTAATTGTTGCAAGACCATACGAGCCGAACGATCATCTTCATCACGCCATTCTATTAATCGTCGGTGTATATCAAACTGATCAACGGTAGTTACGTTATTTTCATTCCCCATACCTTCAAGTTGATTTTCTAGTAATTCGATATGATGGTTTATGGTCCTATGTGCCTCCAAGACGAGAAGGTGGATTGACTCGTCTTCGAGTCGTTGCCTATGCGCGCCCAAAGCCGATACATAACTGAGAAGCGCATGACTTAGCGTTAAGAAGCGAAAGCTCTTATCGGTGTCCACTTGATAACGTCCTGGTTCCGCCAACATATTTGAAATCGCAGTCGAAAGATTAGCATCGGCATTATGAGCATCGCGTCTGGCGATACGATAATTCAGGTCATCTTTTTTACCCAGACGATATTGACCGATAATCTGCATTAGATATCTTCGATTTGTCCTCAGCGAATTCGCCATAATCTTGTGCATACGTTTCGACTCCCAATCCGGGAGAATAAAGTAGACGGCACTTACTGCTAGAGCACAGCCAATAAGTGTATCCATCAGACGTGGCAATACCACGGCGTAACCTTCACCAAGCTGATGAAAACAAAGCAGCACAAGAACTGTGATAAAGCCGGTAGCGTATCCGTAATTGTTGATTCTAAATGCAAAGAACATCACGCCAGACAGGACAATCAGGAACAGTTGGCTCTCAGGAGAAGGGAACAGAGTAAGTAAAGGGACGCCGACAAATAACCCAACAAGTGTACCTGCAATTCGCGCTGAGAGCTTTTGACGTGTTGCGCTGTAGTTTGGCTGGCACACAAAGAGTGTCGTCAGCAAGATCCAATAGCCTCGATCGAGATTGAAGCCTTGAATAATGCCATAGCCAATAGTCAGCGCTATTGATAGGCGAACGGCATGTCGAAACAGTATCGACTCTTTCGACATACTTGCTTTGATTCGATTCCACATCGCTGTGAACGTATGTGGGTTGGTGTCGTCCAGTATCCCGTCTTCTAAAACGTTACTATCCGGATTACTGACGTTACTAAGTAGCTTTTCTACAGTAGCCAAGTTATTAAACAGATAATTTAGCTGAACTAATAAAGGCGACCATTCAGGATTATTTTGTTGCTCCAGATACTCAATTGAATCTTGTAATTCGACTAACGCTTTAATCGAGTCGTTGCTGTGAGAGTATTTTTTCCCCAACTTAAGTGCAAAGGCGATCTCTTTACAGGCTTTAGCTTGCATTTCCAATACATGCTTGAAACGAAACAGGACATCAGAATGCGAAAATTGGGTCGCCAACTCTTGATAGCGATAGTGACTTGAGCGTACGCGCTCATGAATGTCTTGCGCGATAAAGTAAACCTGTAAAAAGCGATCACTTGGTCCATCGACGTGACCACGTCGAGAGCGGTTCAATAACGTCGATTTGCAAGCATTGAGCGCGAAGACGGTACATGCATTAAGGCTAGCTTCTTTTAAGCGATGCGGTTGTGGAATCAGGTTTAACGTAGGGTGGAATAAGTTTCTTTTAGCATCTAGATACAAACTCAATTCATTAAACACATTAGAGAGACTTTGCTGAACAGGTTGCATTGGCCAGAAACTATTCCAAATAATAGAAACTAAGTAATACCAACTCGCACCACCTAGTAGTAACAAAGGCTGGAACCAAATGTTCGTGCTTTCATGCGCTCCGAGCATAGTATAGATGGCGAGTAACAATGAGCCGAATGCGATACTAGAGTAACGAGGGCCGATGGCTCCGAGAATAATAAACAGGAACGTTGAACAAAAAAGCCCAATCGCGAACAACCAAGGTATGTTAAATAGAATCTCTATAGAAAATGCGGCAATGGCAAAGCAAATGAGGGTAAGGGTGATGGCTTTAATGCGCCCGAAGAAATTGTCGTCAGTTTCGGCAAGCGCAGCAGCGATGACGCCGAGAATTAATGGCGTAACCCATGTGTGTTGCTCGAAATACCAAGCTGGAATCACAACGCCTAATAGCGCTATGAGCATTAACACACTGTAGTTAAACGTTTTATTGGCCCATTGAAGGCGAAGTTGACCAAGAATGCTCACAATAGAATGCTGTATCTGATAAAACCGTTATTCTAGCAGAAACTACTGTGGCTTATAAATGACTGTTTTCTAGGAAGAACGAGTAACATTCGCTCTTCCTAATAGCAAAAGGTGAGGAATTAACGCTTGTTCTTTAGGTAACGTTTACGGCGTTCTTCTTTACGTTTAGCTTTCTCTTCTGCTTTACGTGTAGCTTCGATTTCCACTTGAACGAGCTCTTCAGTAATCATTTCAGGTAATTCAAGAGTGACTTGACCTAAAGTACCGTTTCGCAATTCGTGAAGTAGAATCTCGGAAGCTTTGTGAAGGTTAACACGACCACCAGATTGTAAAGCACCGCGTTTACGACCAATTAGCTCCATAAGTTCCAAATCAGATTCAGGAAGTTCTTCGTCGATCTGATAACGTTCTTTCAGACGTTCTGGATACTGAGCCGCCATATATTCCACGGTGTAGAACGCCACTTCATCGTATTCAATAGCGGTATCTTTTACTGCGCCAGTAGCCGCCAATCTAAAACCACTATGGGGGTTTTCGACTTTTGGCCATAAAATCCCCGGAGTATCAGAAAGCACGATACCGTTTTGCAAGTTGATTCTTTGTTGACGACGAGTAACCGCTGGTTGGTTGCCGGTCACAGCGATGGTTCTACCTGCAAGAGTGTTGATGATAGTTGACTTACCAACATTTGGGATTCCCATGATCATCGTGCGAATGTTTTTACCAATCTCTTCGCGGTGTGGCGCGAGCTTTCGACAAAGTTCAAGAATTTTATGCACTTCTTGAGAATTAGATGTGGTGATGGCCATTGCCTTAACACCTTGCTCTTTCTCTAGGTGCTCGATCCAAAGTTCCGTCTTTTCTGGATCCGCCAAATCACGTTTGTTCAACACCTTGACGACAGGTTTGTCGCCACGGAGCTGAGAAATCATAGGGTTTTCACTACTAAATGGAATACGTGCGTCAAGCACTTCAATAATGACATCTATTTGTGGGATGACTTCTTCGATTTCTTTGCGAGCCTTGTGCATGTGGCCTGGAAACCATTGGATAGACATGAGTGAAAACCTATATTTTGAAATTTGTGCACATTGTAGGAGGTTCAACGAGATAGTAAAGCCCTGCATACAAGTGCCGAGCGAAGTTTTTGTCGCAAAATACTTGAATAATAGGTGGAGCAAGCGCTTATATCGACTACTCTTTTTGGCCGAACTCGGTACGCAGCCATTGTCTTAGCGTAATAACACTTTCGTATTTCAAACTCTTTGGAGAACACGCAAAGTAGAACGCTTGATAAGGATTTGGGATGGGGGAACCAAGTTCAACTAGCAGTCCTTGTTCCACTTCATCTTTGATAAACAAACGGTGAGTGACAAGTATGCCTAAGCCTCTGATGGTGGCATGTATAGCTTGTACAGAAGCATTAAAAATCAGGTGATTATGGTATCTAGGGAGTGTTAAAGCGTTGGCATTACACCATGTATCCCAATCATATTTCCGTCTATCGTTAGTAACCAAAATGCTAGGATAATCCCCTAGCACAGCGTCGAGTGATATAGCTGCGTGTTTATCGAGTAGGTTAGGGCTACACACTAACACCAATTCATCGTCACCCAGTTTTTCACAATAATAATCTTGCCATTCGTCTGTTTTACCGTGAATCAAGGCGATATCGACGCCTTCTCTCTCAAGGTTAAAACTGCCAATTAAGTTTGAAATACGGATATCCAGATTTGGAGCAAAATGTTGGAGATTGGTTACTCTCGGGATCCACCAGTGAAGAGCCAATGAGTTAACCATGTTTACAGTAAGCCTATTTGTCACGGTTTTGTTAAGCAATGCTTCATTAGCTTCAACAATTTTCTCTAGAGCAGGCGCAACTTTTTTATAGTAAAGGCGGCCTTGTTGATTTAACTCTATGCGCCGTCCAATTCGAAGAAACAGCTTAGTATCGAGTCGTTCTTCTAATGATTTAATTGACTGACTTACAGCTGAGTGACTTACAAATAGCTTTTGTGCCGCTTCGGACATGCTTCCTGTTTCGGCTACGGCTACGAATGTATAGATGGATTTGAGTGCAAGGTATTTTTTCATTTATCACTCTATGTAAGTAAAACTTACATAATCATTAATAATTACTCAGTATTTTTCAGTGATCGCGATCACTATAATTTAGCCCAAAAGACACATTTCGCGAGCACGATACATGATTAAAATTTCACTAACCCATACTCCTGTTTTCTATATGTTATCGTCGACACTTAGCTTATCTGTCACTGGGTTATTAACTAAATTCTTGTCTGAAAGCCTTGATGTGACCACATTGGCGTTCTTACGATTTGCGCTTCCTGCTTTGTTCATATTTTCGATACTGATTTTCACTAAGATAAGAACACCTAATTTGGCCATGGCCAAGTTACTCGTCGTAAGAGCATTGTGTATTGGAGCCTGTCAACTGTGCTTTATTTATGCATTGAACAAACTCTCACTGGTGGAAAGTGCAGTGCTATTTGGAACAGGGCCTGTCTTTATCGCAGTTTTGGAAAAGATACTCTTCAATATTAAGCTCCATTGGTCGACTATCGTAGCATTGTTTATGACGTTTATAGGAGTGGTAACGTTGGCCTGTGATGGTAGTGGGTTTGTTGTCAAACCTGAACTTTTAGTCGGTCTTCTGGCGGGTTTCTTTAATGCTGGCTCTCAACTCAGCCTATATAAAGCGTCAAAAACGGAAATGTCAGGTTTAGAAACTAATGCTTGGACATTTGGTATTGCGAGTTTAATTCTACTACCGATTGTGACGTTTTCTCACTGGACTTCTCCTGTGAGTATTTTCAGCGACAATGCTGTAAATACTGGGGTTCTTTTGGCTTTAGCGATTATGGCACTATTGATTATCAATACGCAGGTTTCGCGACACAAAGCCTATTCAACTGCTGATAGCAATTCCCAATTAGCACCTTTAATCTATAGCAATCTGGCTTTCACAGCGTTATGGCAATTCCTTGTGTTTGATGTTGATTTCAGTCACACACAGTTACTTGGTTTAATGCTCATTGTAATTACCAGTGTTCTAACAACGGTATTTCCGCCTCGAAAGGTCATTATTTCTCATAAAGAAAAGTCTTCCGTCGCAGGTTAGCTAAATTGAATTGCAGATTGAAAATAGATCTAATGGAAAGTGTAACCATTTGAAATATAATAAATAAATATATGGCATGAGTTTTGTAGACATCTGATTGAGTATTCATAAGCAGGGAACAGCAGATGAAAAAACAGATGTTACCACAAGGCACAAAACGACTGGTGGCTTCCTTAGCCCTGAGCGGACTATTGTTTAGTACGTCTAGCAACGCCGCGCCGTTTGATACGTGCCCAAGCAAAGCTTATCTTTTCCAATCTAATCCAGTTCAAGTTTATGGTGTCAACCTTGTTACGGGCTCGACTAGTCTATTGCAAAGTGATACTGGTATGAATGTGAACATTAACGGTGTCGGTTTCGACTTTGACAACCGTTATATCTATGGATATGACACTAGCAATAAGCGAATCGTTCGTTTAGGGAGCGACTTCCAAGCGGAAGTCGTGAATACATCGGGTTTACCAACTGACCACACTTTTTATGTCGGTGATGTCTACGAAAGTGTTTATTACCTTTATAGAACAGGAAAAGGACTGTTTACTATCGATCTTTCACCGCTCGCGAGTGATAGTAGTGCGGTTTTACCGGTTAATCGAGTGACGACGCGTGCGGTAGTAAGTCTCACTGACTTCGCTTTCCATCCAAGCGACGGCAAGCTCTATGGCGTAGATAACGGCTCGGGTGCTTTATATTCGTTTAACGCTAGCACAGGTCAGGAAACTTATATTGGTGATACTGGCGAAACGGGTACGTTTGGTGCAGGGTACTTCGATGTAGATGGCTACTATTATGTGTCGAGAAATCAAGATGGTCAGATCTATCGCATTGACCTTTCACCGGGTAATGCCGCAAACATTGCTGCGGGCATAGTTCCGGCTGTCAAATTTGCCGATGGTCCAAATTCGAACCAAAACGATGGCGCTCGATGTGCGAATGCACCAGTGATAGATGAGGACTCTAACATTGATTTTGGAGATGCTCCGGAAAGTTACTCAACAAAACTTGCTGACAATGGCCCACGACATGAGCTCGACGGTAGTACATGGTTGGGAAGTGGGGAACCAGATGGTGAACAAGATGGACGTTACAACAATTTAGCGGATGATGAAGTAGGCACTGATGATGAAAACGGTGTGGGATTTGTTACTGCGGTCGAACCTGGGCTTGATAGTATTGTTAGGGTTAATGCTTCCACCTCTGGGTATCTGTCTGCATGGATAGATTGGAACCAAGATGGTGACTTTGCGGATGCGGGGGAGCAGATTTTTACCGACGAATCGCTATCTGCGGGAAACAACGATCTAGTTTTTACAGCTGATATTGATGCAACAGTGGGTACAACTTGGAGTCGTTTCCGCTTTAGTCAACAAACAGGGTTAAATTATTTTGGTGGTTCAACCAGTGGTGAAGTCGAGGATCATGCTCTTACGGTTACAGGAGATGGCATCACCGTTCGCTATTATCCCAATGCCACCGGTTACGCCACTGTTGCGTTTGAGGATAACTGGCCTTATACCGCCGACTATGACATGAACGATGTCGTTGTGCGTTACCGCGTCACGGAAATTCTCAAAAACGACCAAGTAGTTAAATCTAAGATTGATGGTTACTTAGGGGCAGTGGGTGCATCTTACCATAATGGCTTTGCTATCCGACTCAAAGGTGTCAATCGTGACGATATTGATAGCGCTACCACTCGTCAAATCCAAAACGGCGAGACATTGGCTTCAAGTGGATTAGAACTGATTTCTAATGAAGCGATTATTATCATCACTAACGATACGTCGACATTTAAAGTAGACGGTTGCGATTTCCATAGGACTTTGTCTTCATGTGCTGAGCAAGAGGATGTACAACTCAACTTTACGGTTCACGTTAACTACAATAGCGGCACTACTACTGGGTTAATGGCTATGCCGTACGACCCTTTCATTTTCGCTACAGACAATACGTATCATGGAGATGGGTTTACTGAACCAGGGCGTAAATGGGAAGTGCACCTACCTAACTACGAACCAACTGAGCAATTTGATGCAGATATGTTCGCTGGCTTAGGCGTCGATGTAAGCAACTCAAATACTGGCGTGTACTTTAAGACAGCAGAGAATCTGCCTTGGGCGCTATTAATAAATGACGAGTGGGAGTGGCCACTAGAGTATATCGATTTGGTGGTTGCGTATCCTCAATTTGCTACTTACGCAGAGTCATCTGGAGAGAATGCTCAAAACTGGTTTGAATCGCAATATGCTACGCCCGGCAAATGTTACGTTCCTTAGGAGATGATTATGAATACCAAATATATAACCTTACTAATTGCCTTCGGAACACTCACTGCTTGTGGAGGCGGTGGCGGTGGTGGCGGCGATTCTTCAGGTGGGGGCTCTACGGGGAATACCACCGAGGCCGCTCCTGAGCCGGTTCCAGCTCCGGTTACAGTGTCAGTATCAAGAACAATGGGTGATCTGTCTATACCGGATACGTTGGATTATAAGCCAATCGAAGACTACTCATTGGACATTGACGCAAGTAACGACGTAACTGGTAGAGCGTTTGCCTCGGTTTATACAGAATATGAGGACGACGGCTCTGGTGTACTCACTCCAGTGTACGACAGTAAAATCGCCTCTACGTCACTGAACAATGGGAGTGCTCAAATCGATTTCTCAGCTGCAGAACACGTTGATGCGTTCTTAGTTGAAATCTGGACGTATGATGGTAACCCACCAGCTCAGAAACTCGTGTCAGCGAGTAGTAACAACCTCGCTTGGTGAGAAAAAGAGGAAAATACGAATTGCCCCGTTTTACGGGGCTTTTTAATGGCTTGCTAGTCAACAACACAGTACAATGCGGGGAAATATTCGATTCAAATCACATTATGAGCCAAGAATACAACGACGAACACTATGACGACGATGCCATTGAGATTGAAGCTATTGGTATCGAAGTTTCAAGCCATCCAATCGAGCTATACAAACTATTTAAGGTAGCAAACCTTGTTGGAGGCGGCGGTGAAGCTAAGCACTTTATAGCGGAAGGCTATGTAGCGGTGAATGGCGAGCTAGAAACGCGAAAACGACGCAAAATGTATGATGGTGACTTCTTTGAGTTTAACCAAGAATATTATGTCGTTGTATGTGACAAACCGCCTGTTGAACCTGAGGAAAGAAAACAACTGCAACCTAAACAGCCAGAGGTAGCAGCGCCTTCGTCAAAACAAAAAAAGCAGAACAAGCAGCAAAAAAAGACGAAAGAGCAATCGGCTAAACAGAAAAAGAAATCTACTGAGCCGAATAAAGCGCGCTCTAAATCAAAAGACCCTAATAGCGGACGTGGCGGTATCGATTTTTTCTAAGACGATTTACGTTATGCGAGCAATCGATATTCGCTGTCGTTAAAGTGCCACAGTTTCCGCTGATAATAGAGGCTTAATAGCAATAGAGGAGATAACAATGAAATTTGAGGTAGATACGCATACTCATACTTATGCAAGTGGGCATGCCTACAGCACCATTATTGAAAATGCTAAAGCGGCAAAAGAACATGGATTAAAAGTCCTGTGTACTACAGATCATGCTGATTCAATGCCTGGTGCCCCTCACTTTTGGTTTTTCTCCAACCAACGTGTTATCCCAAGGTTTCTATCTGACGTTGCTATTATTCGCGGTGTAGAGGCAAATATTCTTAATGTGAATGGGGACATTGATGTACATCCTACGTCATACAAAGCACTTGATTGGATTATTGGCAGCTTTCATGAGCCTGTGTTTAAACCTTCTACTAAGGAGGACCACACTCGAGCTCTCATCAATACAATTGAAAGTGGCAATGTGGATGCGCTTGGACATTTGGGAAATCCGAACTTTGACTTTGATTTTCAAAGCGTAGCGGACTGTGCGGCAGCCAATCATGTCGCAATAGAGATCAATAACTCAACGCTGAGAGGGCACAGCCGAGTCGGAAGTGTGGACCGCTGCTATGACATCGCTCGAGCAGTAAAGCGCGCGGGTGGGTACATCACTACAGGCAGTGACTCACATTTTTGCGATACCATTGGTTTATTCGAACTGACCAGTGAATTGCTGACTACGGTTGAAATGCCGACGGATAAGATTATTACTTACAACGCTCGTCAATTCTTGGATTTCCTAGAGCTGAGAGGACGCGCACCGATAGAAGAGTTTGCCGAATTCTAAGATTTGCGTAAATAACGTTTAGAAACAATTTCATTAACGTTGTAGTAACGAGATTTAGTAAACTCGGTATTCAGACCTCAGGAAACTGGGGTCTAATTGATCTTCAAAAGGAATAATAATGATAAAAATAACTACGGCTAGCCTGCTTACATCAGTTCTTTTATTTTCTACTAGTGCTCTAGCAGAGGGGGTGGACCTCAAGAAGAACATGCAAGCCATGAAGTTAGCATTTAAACAAGCAGCAGAAGCTCAGTCCATTGACGAAATGCGCAAACCAGTACTTGATTTGGAAAATCTAATTGCCGACTCAAAGCAAGGTGATTATCCACCAGAGAAAACAGAATTGTATTTGGAAGGTTTCAAAAAGCTGTCAGGCGCGGTAAGTGAAGTCAATGCGGAACTGGATCAGGGTGACCTTGAAGCGGCCAAGCAATCATTACGTGAAGTGGACAGCTTGAGATTGGAGTACCATGACAAGCGTAATCCAAGTATTTGGAAGCGTCTGTTTGGTTAACTGATATCGAATTCGGACATTAAAAAGGAGCACTCTTTGAGTGCTCCTTTTGATTTAGATTAAATAGGTAGCGCTATGCCTGTGCAAACTTAAAGGTTCGGTAGCCCCCAATTAAGTTCTTGGCTTTATAGCCATTATTCACTAATTGACGATATGCAACATTACCGCGTAACCCCACTTGGCAGTAAATAATGATCTCTTTATCTTTAGGAAGCTCATCCATACGTTGGCGCAGCTGATCTACGGGTATATTAATTGCGCCGTCAATGAAACCAACGTTTTCTAACTCACCTGGATTACGTACATCCAGCAACAACTGGTTGTCGCTCAAATTATCTATTTCATCGAAATGTATCGGTGTTGCATCACCTTTTAAAATATTATTGGCAACGAAGGCTGCTTGGTTGATGACATCTTTGGCGCTGCCATAAGGGGGAGCGTAAGTTAGTTCAAGATGTTGTAGCTGCTCTACGGTCATTCCTGCACGTTGAGCCACAGCTAAAACATCGATACGTTTATCAATGCCGTCTTTTCCTGCTGCTTGCGCACCAAGAATTTTGCCAGTTTCGGGGCTAAACAATAGCTTTAACGAGACTATTTCCGAACCAGGGTAATAACCGGCATGACTAGCGGTATGTACGTATACTTTCTCGTACGCGATATTATCACGTTTAAGCAACTTTTCGTTTTTACCCACGGACGCTACAGCAAGATCGAAGATCTTAACAATCGCAGTACCTTGTGTGCCTTGATAACTCTCTTTACGGCCTAACATGTTGTCAGCAGCCATCCGACCTTGACGATTAGCAGGCCCAGCTAACGGAACGAAGCTAGGTTTTCCTGTGATGAAATCAGGATCTTCAACAGCATCGCCTACTGCATAAATATACGGGTCGCTGGTTTGTAGGTGTTCGTTGACCGAGATACCACCAAACGCGCCAAGTTCGAGGTCTGCGTTTTGGGCTAGGGTATTTTCCGGTCTGACACCAATAGACAAGATAAGCATATCAGTATTTAACGCATCGCCATTGTTTAATGTTAAACGTAACTTGCCTTGTAAATGTTGATGTTCGTTTGTCTCTCCAGCATTTTGACCGGCAATATGTTCATTCGGAATATACTCAACAGATTCAAGTGCTGCACTCAATCTGAGATCAATGCCTCTTTGTTTAATCTCTGCATGTGCAAAACCTGCCATTTCTTTATCAACGGGCGTCATCACCTGATCGGCCATTTCTATTAAGGTGGTACTGATTCCTAGCTGGTGGAAAGCTTCCATCATTTCTAATCCGATAAAGCCACCGCCAACGACTGTTGCATGCTCAGGCTTATTCATTTGAATCGTCTTTATGATTCGATCCATATCGGGGATATTGCGAAGGGTATGAGTCAATGGGTTATCAATGCCTGGTATGGTCGGTACAAATGGAGCCGCGCCAGGACTTAGTAATAGAAAGTCATAACTTTCAGAATATTCACTACCATCAACGAAGTTGCGAACAGTAACAAATTTGTTCTGTTTATCGATGGAAATGACTTCGTTCATAACACGAACGTCAACATTAAAACGAGCGAGGAAACTCTCTGGAGTTTGAAGTAATAACTTTGAACGGTCGGTGATATCTCCACCTATGTGATAGGGAAGACCACAATTTGCAAATGAAACGAAAGGTCCGCGCTCAAACATAATAATTTCGGCTTCTTCACTCAAACGTCGAGCTCTTGCTGCTGCAGATGCGCCACCTGCAACTCCGCCTACGATTAAAATCTTAGTCATACTTTACCTCTGTCAGTGTCGTTTAGGTGCGATGTTCTAAACGTGCATTCAATGTTCATTTGTCGTTACTATATCAATAAAATTAGAAATGTCTAATGTAAAATTATCTAAATATTAAAAAGCTAATTAAGTATTGACTAATGTAATGAATTGGATAGATAATGCGCGCTATGCAAAATGATCAAATCGTGGAGACTGCCGTTGTGGACTTAATGGAAATGAAAAGCCGAGTCATCGATGTAGCGGATGTACTCAAAACATTATCACACCCTGATAGGCTATTTGTTTTATGCCAGCTTGTAGATGGCGAACAAGGTGCAGGCCAGCTTCAGTCCAACTCAAACCTAAGCCAGTCTGCTTTCTCCCAACATCTGTCAGTATTGAAGAAAGCAGGGCTAGTAGGGATAAGAAAAGAAGCTCAACATGTCTATTACTCTTTAAAAGATCAGAGAGTTGCAGGGCTTATAAGCCAATTACATAGTTTATATTGCCATTGATAGGGCTTTCTGTAGTGGGTTCAATTTGCGAAATTTTCGTTAAGTTTTGCCACTAACATTATTTTTAGATTTAACTCTTAGTGAGGTAACAATGGAGTTTTCAATTCCGTGGGCATCGTTATTAGGCGGCATGATGCTAGGGCTTTCCGCGACTATTTTACTATTGTTCAACGGCAAAGTAGCTGGTATTAGCGGCATAGTGAGCAAAATCTATAAAGGAAGAGCCGGCGATACAAGCTGGCGTGTATTGTTCGTATTGGGAATGGTTGTCGGCGGAGTAGCAACCGCAAAATGGTTTGGATTAGCCCCTGTTGCTATGGTCGTGTCAACACCATTAGTTCTTATCTCAGGTTTACTCGTGGGTATGGGTACTAAATTAGGCAATGGCTGTACAAGTGGCCATGGTATTTGCGGAATGGGTCGACTATCTGTTCGATCAGTAATGGCGACTGTAACCTTTATGGTGGTGGCCATGTTGACCACATTTGTTATGACACACGTGCTTTAGGAGTTTTGAATATGCAAAGGTTGATATCTATCGTTGCAGGTTTGCTATTTGGCGCAGGTATGATCATCTCAGGCATGAGTGACCCGAAGAATGTCATTGCTTTTCTCGACGTTACTGGCCATTGGTCACCTGATTTGGCGTTTGTAATGGGTGGAGCATTATTGGTATTTGCACCAAGCTATTGGCTAATCATCCGCAAGAGAAAGGAACCAGTATGTGCAGATTCATTCTGCTTGTCCGACAACAAGAAAATTGATAGTCAGCTACTAAGCGGTGCCGCTCTGTTTGGGTTAGGTTGGGGGATTGCAGGTATCTGCCCGGGACCCGCAATTGCATCGATGGCAAACGGCAGTTATAGCGTATTGGGTTTTGTTGTCACTATGTTGGTTGGTATGTTCATTGGCGATAATATCTCAAGGAAAGAAAACGGAAAACAAGCAGCGTAGTGGCTTACCGTATTTATTGGATTACTCCTCAACTAAAGTGACATTACAGCGTTATGCCCACCAAGAAGATCACTCTTGAAGGTTGGGTTAAGTAATAACCAAAATACTGTAAACATCAAAATTGGAAATGTCATCTCTAGTTAATCATACAACTCTATCGATAAAGGGCAGTGATCACTCATTTGGTGCTTTAGCACGTCCTCGACTGGCATGAGACTTTGAACAGCAGGACTTGTTCTTAACTCTGGACTGACGATGATGTGATCGATGAGAGAGCGAAATTGGTGTATTCTGTCGTTATTCTTGCGAGATTTTACTTTACACGTGGCTTTAGTTTGCTGAGAGGTTAAACGCGGCGCAGTATCTAGACCATTGGTGATTGTCTTCCATAACCAATCGCCGTTATACGCTAGGTTGTGATTGAAATCACCCAACAAAATGTATAACTCGTTTTGTTGTTCGACCTGCTTTAGCCAACTATTTATGACTTTTCCTTGTTTTTTTAAAGTATGACATGAGTTTTGATTGACGAATTTTCCCGAGCAACCGGCTTTTAAGTGCACTGACAACAGGTTTATTGTTTTGTTGTCCACGTTAAGTTTGATTGCAGAAGCAAATCTTAGTTTACTACCTGTACTAAGAGGGAAGTCCGCTGCGTCTTTGATGGACAAACCCTTTTTCACAGCGAAGCCAGTGTATTGGTTAATCGCGGAGAATTGATGTTGTTTATTAGATAGTAGTGCACGATCCGACAAATAAATGTCGTAATCGTTGCCAACTATTTTACGGATGGCTTCCTGACTATCTACTTCTTGAAACGCCAAAACGGAGGGCGAAAGGACTTCAAATTGACGTGCTAAAGCGAGAAAGTCGTCCTTGCCCCTTTGACTTGCTTCGAACTTTGATGATGGATTAAGCGTTAACCATTCAATATTCCATGTAGTAAACGTTGTTGCTGACACCAATGTAGGAAAAAGTGATATTCCAATTACTAAAGAAAATAACCACTTGTAATAACTTAATGTTCTTTTCATCGCACTTGCCATTTTAAAATTCCCTCACAGCCAATGTGCCGCAAGCGTTACTAAAATTGCAACCAAAAATGCGTTAAATTTCGTGAAAAATTTTGTTTTTCCTTCATATGAGATCTACTTCATCTAGATCGAATTCTTCTTGCTCAGTAGCCAATTTTTATTGATCTGAATCAATACTTTGGTTTGGTGCTTTTCGTTAAATACACCACAATATATTGTGTCAGAATAAAATGTAACAACCCTATATAGTGTATTTGTGGATAACTCTGTGAGTATACTTTGGGTAAGGAGAAAGGGTGAAAACAATCGTAATCAAGAGAGACGGCTCTCGTGCTCCGTTTACAAAGGATCGTATTGAAGCTGCTGTGGTAAGTGCGGCGGAACATGCAGATAAAGAGCTCGAAATCTACGCTAAAAATGTGGCTTTAGCGGTAGAGCTCAAACTGCAGGATTGCGAACATGTAGACATTCAAGAAATTCAAACAGCGGTAGAGAATGAACTAATGCAAGGTCCATATAAAGGACTTGCTCGTTCGTACATTGAATATCGTCATGACCGTGATATTGCTCGTGAAAAGAAAAGCGCTCTGACTAAAGAGATCGAAGGTCTGATTGAAGAAAGCAACGCCGATCTTCTTAATGAGAACGCTAATAAAGATGGCAAGGTTATCCCGACGCAGCGTGATTTGTTGGCGGGTATCGTCGCTAAACACTATGCGAAGACTCGAATTCTTCCTAGGGACGTTGTGCAAGCACACGACGAAGGCGACATCCATTATCACGATCTTGATTACGCGCCTTTCTTCCCGATGTTTAACTGTATGCTCATTGATTTAAAAGGCATGTTAACGCATGGCTTTAAGATGGGTAATGCTGAGATTGATACTCCTAAATCAATTTCAACTGCTACAGCTGTAACCGCACAGATTATTGCTCAAGTGGCAAGTCATATTTATGGTGGCACAACGATTAACCGTATTGATGAAGTCTTAGCGCCTTACGTAAAAGCAAGCTATGACAAACATCTTCAAATTGCTCAAGAGTGGGACATTCACCAGCCAGAAGCATTTGCTCAAGCTCGTACGGAGAAAGAATGTTATGACGCATTCCAATCATTAGAGTACGAAGTCAACACCTTGCACACTGCCAATGGTCAAACACCATTTGTTACTTTCGGCTTTGGACTTGGTACGAGTTGGGAGTCAAAACTTATCCAACAGTCGATTCTGAAGAATCGAATCGCTGGTCTTGGCAAAAACAGCAAAACAGCAGTATTCCCTAAATTGGTGTTTGCAATCAAAGATGGCTTAAATCATAAGTCTGAAGATCCAAACTACGATGTTAAACAGCTAGCGTTAGAGTGTGCGTCTAAGCGTATGTACCCAGATATTTTAAACTACGATAAAGTGGTTGAAGTAACGGGGTCATTTAAAACGCCAATGGGTTGTCGTAGTTTCCTTGGTACATACGAAGAAAACGGTGAACTTCAACATGAAGGGCGCAATAACCTTGGTGTTGTGAGCTTGAACCTTCCTCGCATTGCTATCAAAGCCAATGGTAGTGTTGAGAAGTTTTATGAGTTATTAAACGACCGTTTAGTGCTGGCGCGTAAAGCTCTTGAAACACGTATTAGTCGTCTAGAGAAAGTTAAGGCTCGTGTTGCCCCAATCCTTTATATGGAAGGCGCATGTGGTGTACGTCTAAAAGCAGACGACTCTATCGCACCAATTTTTAAGAATGGTCGTGCTTCAATTTCTCTTGGTTACATTGGTATTCATGAGATGGTTACGGCTCTTTTTGGTAATGACGTTCATATGTACGATGACAATACTATGCGCGACATGGCGCTTGATGTTATTAAGCACATGAAGCAAGTGGTAAACCAATGGGCTGAAGAAACCGGCTACGCATTTAGCTTGTACGGTACGCCAAGTGAAAACCTATGTAGTCGTTTCTGCCAAATTGATACTAAAGAGTTTGGGATCATCGAAGGGGTGACAGACAAAGGCTACTACACCAATAGCTTCCACTTGGACGTGCAAAAGAAAGTTAATCCATACGACAAGATTGACTTTGAAATGCCTTACCCAGAAATCTCCTCTGGTGGTTTCATTTGTTACGGCGAATTCCCAAATATGCAGCGTAACATTGAAGCATTAGAGAATGTATGGGACTACAGTTACACGCGCGTTCCTTACTATGGTACGAACACACCGATTGACGAGTGTTATGAATGTGGCTACATGGGAGAGTTTGACTGCACTAGCAAAGGCTTCACTTGCCCTAAATGTGGTAACCACGACTCTACTCGAGTATCTGTAACGCGTCGTGTATGCGGTTATTTAGGTAGTCCAGATGCGCGCCCATTTAACTTTGGTAAACAAGAAGAAGTTAAACGTCGCGTTAAACACCTTTAATATCAATTACTAAGAATCAAGAGAGTCAATATATGAATTATCATCAGTATCATCCTATCGACGTAGTCAATGGACCTGGTACGCGTTGTACTCTCTTTGTTTCGGGTTGTGTTCACCAATGTCGAGGCTGCTATAACCAAGCGACATGGTCTTTGCATTCAGGACATAGCTTTACCGATGAGATGGAAGATCGGATCATTGCGGATCTAAACGATACTCGTATTAAGAAGAGAGGTTTATCGTTATCTGGAGGAGACCCGTTACACCCCTCTAATGTAAGCCGCATACTACGGCTGGTGGAACGAGTAAGGCGTGAATGTCCCGATAAAGATATCTGGCTTTGGAGCGGTTATTTGTTACAGGAGCTGTCACCTGAGCAACAACAAGTGATTGACCTAGTAGACGTGCTTGTCGATGGCAAATTCGAGAAAGAGTTGGCTGACCCAGAGTTAGAATGGCGGGGCAGTTCGAATCAAGTGATTCATCGATTCAAACAGTTTTAATATAAAAGAGGGAGCGCAATGCTCCCTTTACTATGTACACTCCGAATTAATCCTGTTTAGAACAAAACTATTTCAATATTTTTAATCTAATGCTAACGTGATGCCACTACTTGAATTTCAAAGGGTTGTGACTTTCATGTTCTCTCAATTACCCGAGCCTGTGCTCGATCCTATTCTTTCCTTATCCGTTGCTTTTAGAAATGATGAACGTGCCGACAAAGTTGATTTAGGCATTGGCGTTTATCGTAACAGTGACGGGCAAACTCCAATAATGAAAGCCATTGCTGAAGCTCAGCGCATTGTCACTACGGAACAACAGACTAAAGCTTATGTTGGTCTTGCTGGGTGTGAAGAGTTTAACCAAAGTATTGCTAAAGTCGTGTTTGGTGAAACACCTATTTATGACCGTATGTCCGTCATTCAAACTCCGGGCGCGAGTGGTGGCTTGCGTATGTTGGGAGATTTACTAAATGTTGCTCAGCCAGGGACAACGGTTTGGCTTTCAAACCCAAGCTATGTCAACCATAAACCAGTAATGGAAGCAGCGGGTCTACAGGTTAAGTATTATCGCTACTTTGACCCAGCAACTAAACAGGTTGACCGTGATTTAATGCTATCTGATATTGCTCAAGCAGGACAAGGCGACGTCGTATTGCTTCATGGATGTTGTCACAATCCAACTGGCGCTGATATATCGTTAGAAGATTGGAAAACCATCACAGAGCTAAGCGTGAAAAATGGTTTTGTACCATTTGTTGATGTCGCTTATCAAGGCTTCGGTGACGGCTTAGAGCAAGATGCATATGGTCTTCGATATATGGCTGAAAATGTTGAAGAAATGCTCCTTACTACTTCATGTTCTAAGAACTTCGGGCTATATCGTGAACGCACTGGAGCAGCGATCGTCATTGGTAAAAATGCGACTGAGGCTGCGAACGCGAAAGGTAAACTGCTTACACTAGCTCGAGCGACGTACACAATGCCACCTGACCATGGTGCAGCATTGGTCAAAACCATCTTGGCCGATGAATACTTAACCAACATGTGGTCAACGGAACTGACTGAAATGCAACAACGATTAGTTGCATTGCGTGATGGCCTTTGTAAAGAATTGAAAAATACTCATTCATCTGATCAATTTGACTTTATCATGTCTCACAAAGGCATGTTTACTGTGCTAGGATTTACACCAGAGCAAATGCAGCGTTTGCGTAATGACTTTGCTATCTACGGTGTAGACGATGGGCGAATTAACATCGCTGGCTTATCTGAGTCGCAACTGCCCTACGTAGCCAATGCGCTGATTGCTGTCAGTCAATAATCGATGAGCATTTTTGCACGTCACAGAAATAGAATTAATAAAGGTGAATGAATGAAACCGTGGAAAGTGATTTTACCACTGATGTTAAGTGGTGGCTTAGTAGCTTGTTCTACTACACCAACTGAGCCAGTGACTCCACCACAAGTTGAACAGCCTAAGCAAGACACTGAAGCTGCAAAATCAGAAAAAGAAACCGAAAAAAGTGCAACTGAAACTGAGAGCACAAAAACAGAAAGTGATACTCAGAAAGTACAACCAGAGAAAGAGACAAAACCCGCAGAGAAACCTGAGGCTAAACCAGAAAAGCCAGTCGCTAAGCCTGCGCCAGTGAAAAATGAAGAGGGTAAACTGATACTAGGTGAGCAAGAATATGTTCGTTTAGTTGATATGAAAGTTACGACTAAAGCTCGAATAGACACTGGGGCTACCACATCGTCACTGAGTGCCGTCGATATCGTTCCATTTGAACGTGATGGTAAAGAGTGGGTTAAGTTCAAGGTAAAGCATAGTGGTGTAGAGTCTAAAGAGATGAGTATGCCAGTTGAACGTTGGGTGAAAGTAAAACAGTCTAGTTCCGAAGAAAGCGATAAACGCCCAGTTATTGTATCCGTCATTAAGATTGGTGATATGACTAGCAAGACTGAGTTTACTTTGGCTGACCGTACGCATCTCAAATACCCAGTGTTATTAGGTCGTAGTTTCTTTAGAGATATTGCTCTTGTGGATGTGAGTCGTAAATACGTCCAACCTAAACCAAGCAATAAATAATCCAAGTAACCGGTAATAAAAAATGGCTTTCCAATCGGAAAGCCATTTTTTTATATTAGAAGCTAGAAGTTAAATGCAACAGACATTTCGACTTGGTTTCCGTAGGTTCCGTTGTCAAATATGGCGGCACCGAGTGAAAGCACGTCTGTTGAATGGAAACGTGCGCCCACTTTCCAAATGAATTTAGTGTCATCATGCCCGTTAAGCATACCAATTCGAGCATCACCTTCCACATTTTGAAGGAACCAAATACGGGAGCCGATATTAAACTCAGATGCGAAGTCTGTATTCCACTTGTCGTGGCTCTTTGTTTTTATGTTATGCACTAGTAATTGTCCATACACATCTGCGAATTGACCAGCTGGTCCGTTAAAACCAATACCGCCAGCCACGTCCCAATCACCTTCAAATCGACTGTCGCCACGAAGTATAAAGTGGGTGTTTTCTGTGAAAAACGTTGTAAATTCAGCTCCAACAGTACCAGGATCGGCGCCTAAGCGAACTTGAAAAGCATTGTAGTTGAAGTTGTTAGCGTAAACCAACGAAGGGGCGGCGACTGCCAATGATAATAGGGCAGTACGGCTTGCTTTACCTAGCATGAGAACTCCGTGATGAATTGATGTCGACATAGTCTCTAAAAATGAGTTTGTCCAGTATATAGAAAAATGGTCTGCAAAATACAGACCATTTTTGACTAAGTCGAACTTTTCTTTACATTATTTGAATGTGGTCAACCTCAATTTCTGGTGTATTTCCACCTTCGTACTCTCCGAAAATTCTTACTTTAGTTTCATTATTAATAGGTGTAGTTAATCGCGCATCGTCCATATCTACTTGAATTTCAGCATCACCGTCACTGAAAATAAACTTATCGTCCCGAACTTGACGAACTAAATAGCCATCAACAATAACGTTTTTCTCAGTAAACATACTGGTATCAGTTAATAGCTCGGTTACAGAAATCGTTTCAACCGGCCCTGTATATACGACGCTAGGCGATTTAGAATCATGGTGCCCACCGTCTTTTGCTAACACAAGAGTTGGAGTAAGAATTAGTGCCGCTGCTAGACTCAATACCGTTTTTTTCATAACTTGGTTCCTTTTAGAGTGTCTCTTTAGTTGTCGATTACTATTAAAACGTAGTTAAGCTTAACCATTGCTGAGTGTGGCATTCATTTTCCATTCACTGAGGTTTTTTAGGCTGTCGGTTGGGTCTGAGGAGTAAAAAAGGTAAACTTACCAAAGACTTCATAGCAATTTGAGAATATATGCGTCGCACTTCACAAGCTCTAATGGTTCAAGGAACAACTTCAGACGCAGGTAAAAGCGTCTTAGTGGCAGGATTATGCCGGGTCTTAGCGCGGAAAGGGATCAGTGTTGCCCCATTCAAGCCTCAAAACATGGCATTGAACAGTGCCGTCACGAAAGATGGCGGCGAAATAGGCCGTGCGCAAGCTGTTCAAGCGCAAGCAGCTCGTGTTGACGCGACAGTGGACATGAATCCGGTTCTGATTAAACCCAATTCCGATACTGGTGCTCAAATTATCATTCAAGGCAAAGCTTTTGCTAATATGGATGCAGTTGGCTTCCACGACTACAAAAAAGTGGCTATGCCTTATGTTCTTGATTCTTTTTCTAAACTAGCCAATCATTTCGACGCCATCATGATCGAAGGTGCAGGAAGCCCAGCAGAGATCAATCTTAGACAAAACGATATTGCCAATATGGGTTTTGCTGAAGAAGCCGATGTTCCTGTTATTATTGTGGCAGACATCGACCGTGGAGGAGTATTCGCTCATTTATACGGTACATTAGCATTGCTATCTGAGAGTGAACAGAATCGAGTCGTTGGTTTTGTTATTAATCGCTTTCGGGGTGACATTTCATTGCTAGAGCCAGGGCTTGAATGGTTAGAACAAAAAACAGGGAAGCCAGTAATTGGCGTAATCCCTTTTATACACGGCCTTAATATCGAAGCAGAAGACGCCATCACTGCGGAGTACGTGACCGCCGAAACAACTAAACTAAGGGTCGTGGTTCCCATACTTACTCGTATTAGTAATCACACCGATTTTGACGCTCTCCGATTACATCCTGAAATAGACTTTCGATACGTTGGTAAGGGAGAGCGAATCGATAATGCTGATTTGATTATTCTTCCGGGCACGAAATCTGTTAGAGATGACCTTAGCTATCTGAGAGAGCAGGGGTGGGATAAGGATATCTATCGACATCTACGATTTGGCGGAAAGGTGATGGGAATCTGTGGTGGATTTCAAATATTAGGCAAGCACATTACCGATTCACTCGGTATCGAAGGAAAAATCGGAACTAGTGATGGTTTAGCCTTACTTGATGTTGACACTGAACTACTCCCAGAGAAACAGCTGACCAACGTCACTGGTGTGTTATCTCTTGAAGGTACAAGCGTAAGCGTTTCTGGTTATGAAATACATGCGGGACAAAGCAAGGTTTCAAGCCAGCCACTTATTGAACTCAGTATTGGCACGAAAGATGGTGCTATTAGTGAGGATAATCAAGTAATTGGAACCTACCTTCATGGCATACTGGACTCTTCCGAATTTGTATCTTTATTGGTGCGCTGGGTAAACGGAGAGTCTGTTTCTAGTTATTCGATTAACGATGAAAAGGAACAAGCGCTGGATACGATAGCGGATGCTCTCGAAAACCACCTAGACCTTCAACAACTCTGGCCAGACTTGGGTTTCACAAACTGATGAAAAAGTTATTAATTTTACTTTTAGTTACACTGTCACCAGCAACATTGGCGGCAACGCTTAATATATACGCTGCGTCTTCTATGACGAATGCCGTTGATGAATTAGCCAGTGAGTTTAATCAGCAATCAAATGTTGATGTAGTAAAGGTTTATGGTGGTTCTTCTTCTATAGCACGTCAGATTTATCAGGGCGCTCCAGCGGATCTTTTCATTTCTGCTAACGTTAAATGGGTGGACTATTTAATAAAGAAAGGGACAGTCGAAGCAGAAAATGTATCCAACATTGCACAAAATCGGCTGGTGTTAATCAAAAATAACGCCGTATCACATAAAAGTGCGTTTGTGTTCGATTCTGCGAAGAGTTGGGACCAATGGTTAAATGGTGAACGTTTGGCGATAGGGACTGTGTCCTCTGTACCCGCTGGTATCTATGCCAAACAATCGCTCGAATCTTTAAATGTTTGGGCGTCTGTACGTTCTCATTTAGCGCCAGTTAATAATGTTAGACAAGTATTAGCTTTGGTTGAGAGAAATGAGGCTCCATTGGGGATCGTCTATAAAACTGATGCGATGGCAAGCGATTCTGTTGATGTAATCGGCGCTTTTCCTGACACGACCCATGATCCTATTATTTACCCGCTAGTTAAATTGAATTCTCGCCACGAGACCCAAGAGTTTGTAGAGTTTATTCAGTCTCAATCAGGCCAGCAAATCTTGGCCAAATACGGATTTTCGCCATTGGATGGTAACCAATAAGCATGTTAACAGACTACGAAATTCAAGCATTACAGTTAAGCCTGAAGGTAGCTGGTGTAGCTATAGTTTGGCTTATACCGATAGGTGTTTTATTAGCGTGGATCCTAAGTAAGAAAGAGTTTTACGGCAAGAGTATTCTCGATAGTTTGATTCATCTTCCTCTCGTACTTCCTCCCGTGGTTATTGGCTATCTATTACTGATTTCTATGGGCAGACAGGGCGTTATAGGAAAGTTCATTTATGACCTTACAGGCATTAGTTTCAGCTTTAGTTGGCGGGGAGCGGTTGTAGCTTGCATCATTGTATCGCTCCCACTAATGGTTCGCTCTATTCGCCTCTCAATGGATAGCGTCGATCAAAAACTAGAGCAAGCTGCGCGTACGCTTGGTGCTACGCAATTAAAGGTTTTCTTTACCATCACTTTGCCTCTCGTTATTCCAGGAGTGATTAGCGGAACTATGCTCTCATTTGCCCGAAGTTTGGGAGAGTTTGGGGCTACGATAAGTTTTGTGTCGAATATTCCTGGTGAAACACAAACTATTCCACTCGCTATGTACAACTTCTTAGAGACCCCTGGTGCGGAAGATGCGGCGATGAGGCTATGTATTATCTCGATTGTTATTTCTCTTGCATCCCTCTATTTTGCAGAAGGACTAAATCGTTGGATGAGTAAACGATTGGGTGTAGCGAAATGAATAGAATAAGTCTCGACGTAAAAAAGAACTTCTCTGATAGAAGCTTTCACTTAAAAACACAGCTACCAGCGAAAGGTATTACGGCCATATTTGGACGCTCTGGAGCAGGAAAAACGACGTTGATTAATTTGGTCAGCGGCTTGGTAACACCAGATTCTGGGCTAATTGAAGTCGCAGATCGCGTTTTGTTCGACTCTAGCTTAAAACTTGATGTAGCGATTGAAAGTAGGCAAGTGGGTTACGTGTTCCAAGACGCAAGATTATTTCCCCATATGACTGTCAGTCGCAATTTGCGTTACGGCGTCACGGGTTGCGACCCAGCGTATTTCAATGAAATTGTTGGGCTTTTAGCTATTGGGGATTTACTAAATCGTTATCCAAGCAGCCTGTCAGGAGGAGAGAAACAGCGTGTTGCAATCGGAAGAGCACTCCTAAGTAAACCACAAATTTTGTTAATGGATGAGCCATTAGCGTCATTGGATATTTCACGTAAACGTGAACTAATGCCGTTTTTAGAGAAACTATCGCACTCTATTGATATTCCAATTCTCTATGTCACTCATAGTTTGAATGAAATCCTTCGTCTTGCTCAGCATCTAGTAGTCATCGAAGATGGCAAAGTTGTGGAGAGTGATACCATTGAGAACGTTTGGAGTTCACCGATTATGCAGTCGTGGCAATCATTTTCAGATAGAAGTTCCTTGTTTAAGGGAGAGATTCTGGAGCAAAACAGTTATTACGGGCTTACGAAAGTAGCGCTAACTGAACAGCATTATTTATGGGTTCAACACACAGAAGGCGTGATAGGTGAACATGTTCGATTGAGAGTAAGAGCAAGTGATGTATCCATTGCGCTGGAACGCCCAAGTAAAACATCGATCCGTAATATTTTATCTTGTACGGTAGAAGCTATTCATCTGGGAGGCAAAGGCACATCAAGGCAGAGTGTGGAAGTCATTCTCTCACTGACAAATCAACAAAAATTGATAGCAACAGTTACTCAGTGGGCTATTGATGACCTTGCGCTAGAAGTTGGCCAGAAAGTGTATGCTCAGATAAAAGGTGTCAGTGTCTCTCAAAGAGATGTGGCGATCGAACCGCAAATATAGAAAAGGTCGCGAATTCGCGACCTTTTAAACGAGAACAAAGTACTTTATTTCTCAAATACTTCTTTAAAATCACGCTTCAGAATAGCATCACGACGCGCTTTCTTAATCTGCTTAACCATATCACGAATACAGTTGCTTAAGACTTTATCCAGCAGTTGAGCTCGATAGTCTTCTTTCTCTTCGTCAGTCATGTCGGCAGGGAAATCCATCGTTGTGAATTCTTCCATTGTGCTGACGCCCGCAAATGCTTGACTAACTGAAATTAAAGCATGGAACTGCTCAAAGTTATCAAGGATATTTTGTGCACTGGCAGGTAATGTGTCCCAAGCTTCACGCACAGCTTCTTCAGTCACCTCGTGAATGGAAACCACCATGTTATGCAATTCTTCAGGCACGTCATCAAACGTGATTACTTGACGTAATTCTGGGGATACCAACTCTAAGTCAACTTTGGTTGCTTCGTTATTTTGTGTCTCAGACATACTACTATCTCAGTGTGTAAAATTGCGCCTATCCTAGGAGAAGCGATGTAAAAGTCAATAATAATCGAAGTCTCAGTAAAAATCCTCCCGATATTGGACAAATCAACCTTATCAATACGTTAAAACTCTGATTAAAGTGGGACTGGATGAATATTGTCCTAATATGTGTTATATCTGACTCATTAGGGTTGGCGTGCAATTACAGGAAGGCTTATGACACCCATGGATTCTTCAATGAGAATTCTTCTCGTAGATGATGCGCAACTAGAACGGATGCAGCTTCAAATTCGACTTAAACAACTTGGTCATGTAGTAGAAGTCGCCGCGAGCGGAAGAGAGGCGTTAGCCTTATACCCATCGTTCGATCCAGAGCTTGTACTACTAGATATATCAATGCCTGAAATGGATGGTTTTCAAGTGGCTGCGGAAATACGTGAACGCTATCAAGCAGACTGGATTCCGATTATTTTTCTGAGTAGTCATGATGAACCTGAAATGATTGCAAAAGCTATCAGAGCGGGTGGTGATGATTACTTAGTTAAGCCAGTTAATAAGATAGTGCTACAATCCAAACTTGTTGCTATGCAACGTATAGCTCATATGCGTCGTGAACTTAAACAAGCAAGTGCACAACTACAAGAAGCTAACAGGGCACTGCAACACCAAGCAAATGAAGATGGGCTGACTAAACTATTTAACCGCCGTTATATGGACGAAAAACTCACAGAACTTATTCAATGGCACGGTCGTCATCAGATGCCGCTCTCGGTTATTTTGATGGACGTCGATCACTTTAAGGCGTTCAACGATAATTATGGCCATACTGAAGGTGATCAATGTTTAATCAACATTGCTCAATTTCTCGATGTGATGTTTATTCGTAGTGGTGAATATGTCGGCCGATATGGCGGCGAAGAATTTGTTATTTTACTTAGTAAATGTGATATTCGTGAAGCAGAAGAGAACGCAGCTAGAGTCAGAGAAGGGATCTCTCAGTTAAACATTCCCCACCAGTTCTCTCACACCACGGACAGAGTGACATTGTCACTTGGTGTATTTAGTTTGGTTCCAACTGGGACTGAGACCATCAACGAGCTGTATGAAAGTGCTGACAAACTGCTTTATCAAGCAAAACGAACCGGTCGAAACAGGTACGTTTCCCAAATTGAAGGCGATATCATTAGTACAACCTCGTGAGTCTGGCGTAAAATTTACGTTATGAGCTCCTCATTTTATGAGGAGCTTTTTTATGTTGTTCCACTAGATAACTTCCTAAATTACATACTGTTACCCACAATTATTCAAAGTGGGGCTATTATTAAGATATTTCCACAATGGGTAGAAAGCTGTGTCCAAGGCTCGTTTCGTTTCTTTGATGTGTTTTACAACTTTATCTTCTCACAGCGCAGCTGAGCCTGAATTCCGTGATTTGTTTGAAGAAGATTTCGCAGCAGCTATCATTCTCACAGACAGTGATGCTCTTACATTAGGGTTCAAAGACTTTGATCCAAGCTCAGTACTCAATATTGATAACGACGAAATTGGCTCGCAAGAGGCGCTTGATCGACGCAAAAACATTGCTGTCTCTGCGTTACCGCTTACCTTTTCGTTAAATGATGATGACAGTTTCCAACAGAGGCTAACACTTAGGTTTTCAGCGCTCAGAATTCAAGACCAAATCGTAGATGCACCAGATAGCCATACCAAATATGTTTTAGGTGCGTTTACAGGCTATGAACAAGAAATACAGTTCTCTAAACACTGGACGTTTGAGACAGGCATAGGAGTACACCTTCAATATCTGCACAGTGATTATGATTTTCAATCTCCTTATTCAAAATTACTTCAGCCGTTCCTAGATGGCAAAGTCGTCAATACGTCTGCGTGGGCAGCTAGTTTGCAACCTAAAGTCGGCTTCAATTACCACAAATACAAACCGTGGGGGGAAGTGAAGTTTAATTCAACCTTCAACTATTTCTCAGGGGTAGGTTGGGGAAAAGCAAATGATGGGGATGTGGGAACGCCTGAAGGCTGGTATTGGTCCAATGAAGCCAAATTATTTTATGATGTAACTGATTGGGGGCGTTCAGTTCAGACTATTTACACAAGTCTTAGGCGAGTCGATATTGGAGGGGATACTGTCGGTATGCTTGGAACTCCTCATTACTACGAAGGTACGGTCGGTTGGCTAATGACACCTCCGTTTAAGATTGAGTTTGTTGATAATATCGGGATTGGATTAAGTATTAACTATGGAAGTGACCTCAAAGGGGGTAGCATAGTCCTGTTTTTCAACCAAGATTAATTCACGTAGGACAGTATCAGCGGGCGCACTGAACTTGGTTGCGTCCCTTTTCTTTGGCGCTATATAACGCTTTATCTGCTTTCTTTAAAACTTCTTCTGGTTTTTTTGTGCTTTTGCTGTCTGCTGCACCAATACTTACAGTGATACTTACTGTTGAACCTTTGATGCTCGCACTACGTTGTTTTGCGCCTTTTTTGTTGTCATTCGGGCGTTCGGCGTTATTTCTAATCACCATTTCATAATCCGCTATCTTCTCTCTCAATTCATCAAGATAGACTTTACTGTCCTTGGCTGTTTTACCCTTAAACAGAATCGTAAATTCTTCGCCACCATATCGATAGACTCGTGCGTTCCCGCCAACAGATAACATTCGTGAAGCAACCAGTCTCAATACATCATCACCTGTATCGTGACCGTAGGTATCATTAAATTTTTTAAAGTGATCGACATCCAGCATCGCAACAGTGAACTTTCTGCCCAAATGCTTCATGTCCATTTCTAAAGCACGACGACCAGGAATGTTTGTTAGTCGATCGTTAAACGCCATTTGATGGCTGGCGGAAATAACATAAATAATGACTAAAACACCCGCTAAAGAAAACAGAGTGCTCGACATATGCGGTACATGAAAGAAAATGAATGTGCTGCTCGCAAGCAAGATACTGGTATAAACAACAGCATCAATCGGTCGATTGTAATTTAATAAGAAAATACCCGTTGCACCGGTTATAGCAAGGCTATACAAAACTAAAACCAAAGGTAAACGCGAAATTTCAGGAATGGCCAAGAGCAGATCACTGTCAAAATGGTTAAAGCCACCAGTAGCAAAGTGGCTCAATATCAAATAGCTCCATAGTAAAAAGCTTATGACAATAGCAGAGAAAAGGTACATTCCCTTGCTCAATACACCGGTATCTGGAAACAGAAACGCAAGACAACAAGCAACAGGTAGTAAAAGGCTTAACAAGGAGAGTTCTAGAAGAGTCGTTCCTGTCGATAAAGGACTTTGTAATCTTAATTGAATTACGCCGTACGCTAACAACATTGAAAGTGCCACCATAGCAATACGCGATTGTTTGAAGCTATGGCTTAGTGCGAAAGCAGTACCAAACAAAATATAGGGCAGGTTTGTAACAAAGCCGGAGTTGGCTTGAGTTGCTGCAATGATATGGTTTAAGCCTACGAGTATACCCGCAATCATGATAAGGGGAATAAATAGCCGGAACAGATTTGAGCTAGCAAAAGAGGTCGACATTAACGATATGACTCAGAGACTTAACAGTAGATTATAGTTCAACACCTTAGGATACGGTAATTTGATGTTTTGCCAAGTAATTTGTTAATGGAAGGCTCAAAACTCACGCCATATTCTCAAACTCAAGAAAAATCACTTCATTAGTTTAATGAGTTTCATAAACCTAACGTCTATATAGCGAAGCTAGAAGTAACGCAAATTGTAAACAAGATTCACTTTCCAAACGCTAATGGTTGACCAAGCGCTATAAACCCTACAACATGAATCAATCCATATAGAAAGAGGAAAAAAAGTGGGATTCTTCTCTAAGTTATTTGGTAGCTCTAAGGCTGCCGAGCCAAAAATCGTTGAGCCAGTTGAGTACAAAGGTTTTTTAATCTACCAGGAAGCGTTAGCTGAAGGTGGCCAGTATAGGATTGCGGGCAGGATTACAAAGCAATTTGGTGATGAAATAAAAGAGCATCGCTTTATTCGCTCTGACGTGGTTGGGTCTGAGTCTGATGCGAATGAGCTAATGTTAAAAAAAGCACAAATGTTCATCGACCAAATGGGAGACAGTATTTTCTAAAATCAATCCCACCACCAATATATTGATGTCGATTGATGAAGATTTATTCTGGCAAGACCAGTATTAGTTGTTTGATTTAATTGATGTTGGTCATCTGCTTGCAGCATTTATTGTCATAATATGACCTACCTACACGAAATTCCTCTGCGAAAGCGTATTATAACACTGGTAAGACCTCTATATTGAGGGTTTCGTGTGGTTTTTTTACTAAAGATGCCTGTTTAAAAGTCATTACGTTCAGTTATATGTAATGAAATATTGTTTTTTTATTACAAATAGCTTGATGTTGTGCACTTGGTTGGTTAAAAAAGAACAATACTTCTGCCAATAGTTAAGGAATAGCTATGCAAATTGGTGTGCCAAAAGAAATTCTCGCGGGAGAAACGCGAGTCGCTGCGACGCCCAAGTCGGTTGAGCAGTTACTAAAATTGGGGTTTGATGTCTCAATAGAATCACAAGCGGGTCTGCTTGCGAGTTTTGACGATTCAGCTTATGAAGCCGCTGGAGCTACCATCACTTCTTCAAAGGAAGTATGGGAGTCGGATTTAGTGCTAAAAGTAAATGCGCCTACTGATGAGGAAATTACTTTCCTTAAAGATGGAGCGAGTTTAGTGAGCTTTATATGGCCGGCCCAGAATCCAGAGTTAATGGAAAAGCTTTCAAGTAAGAACATTAACGTGATGGCTATGGATTCGGTACCGCGAATCTCTCGTGCACAGGCTTTAGATGCATTAAGCTCCATGGCCAATATTGCTGGTTATAGAGCCGTCGTTGAAGCTGCACATGAATTTGGACGCTTCTTTACTGGTCAAATTACCGCTGCTGGTAAAGTGCCACCCGCTAAAGTGCTGGTAGCTGGGGCTGGAGTTGCTGGCTTAGCTGCGATAGGTGCTGCAGGCAGTCTTGGCGCAATCGTTCGTTCATTCGACGTGCGTCCAGAAGTAAAAGAGCAAGTAGAGTCGATGGGTGCAGAGTTCTTGGAAGTTGATTACCAAGAGAACTCGGGCTCAGGTGATGGCTACGCGAAAGAAATGTCAGATGAATTCAACAAAAAAGCAGCTGAACTCTACATGGAGCAAGCTAAAGATGTTGATATCATTATTACCACGGCATTGATTCCTGGTCGACCAGCTCCAAAGCTGGTAACAAAGGAAATGGTTGATGCAATGAAGCCTGGCAGCGTTATCGTTGATTTAGCTGCAGCGAATGGTGGTAACTGCGAATACACTGTTGCTGACCAAGTGGTAACAACAGAGAACGGTGTTAAAGTTATCGGTTATACAGACATGGTAGGCCGCCTTCCAACTCAATCTTCTCAGCTCTATGCGACTAACCTAGTCAATCTTCTAAAACTTCTTTGTAAAGAGAAAGATGGCAATATTGACATCGATTTTGAAGACGTTGTACTTCGCGGTGTAACCGTAGTTAAAGAAGGTGAGGTCACATGGCCAGCACCGCCAATTCAAGTCTCTGCTCAACCAGCTCCGGCAAAAGTAGAAGTAGCTAAACCTGCGGAAAAAGTAGAAGAGCCAACGTCACCAGTGAAAAAGCTGCTGGGTCTTGCTGCTGCCGTTGGTGTATTTGGCTGGGTTGCTTCTGTTGCGCCGGCCGCGTTTTTATCTCACTTTACAGTCTTCGTATTGGCGTGTGTAGTAGGTTATTACGTGGTATGGAACGTCACACATGCACTTCATACACCACTCATGTCGGTAACTAACGCGATTTCAGGGATTATCGTTGTAGGTGCACTTCTTCAAATTGGACAAGGAAGTGGCGTTGTCACGTTTTTATCCTTTATCGCGGTATTAATAGCAAGCATCAACATTTTTGGTGGCTTTACCGTAACCAAGCGCATGCTTGAAATGTTCCGTAAAGATAAATAGGAGGCAACATGTCTGCAGGATTAGTACAAGCAGCATACATTGTTGCTGCATTATTTTTCATTATGAGTTTAGCGGGTCTGTCTAAACAGACCTCAGCACGTGCTGGTAACTATTACGGCATCGCTGGTATGGCAATCGCGTTAATTGCGACTATTTTCAGTCCTGATGCGCAAGGCTTCGGCTGGGTTATTGTAGCAATGGTAATCGGTGGGGCGATTGGTATTTTCTATGCACGTAAAGTAGAAATGACTGAAATGCCCGAGCTAGTAGCAATTCTTCACAGCTTCGTAGGTTTAGCGGCTGTTCTTGTTGGTTACAATAGTTATATTGATCCACCGGCAATCGCTAACGTTGAAATGCTTTCTGAAGCCGAAGTTCATGCTCATCATGTAATTCACATGGTAGAAGTCTTTTTAGGCGTGTTTATCGGTGCAGTAACCTTTACAGGTTCTATTGTAGCATTCGGTAAATTACGGGGGGTTATTTCATCATCTCCACTTAATATTCCGCACAAACACAAACTCAACCTTGCTGCGATTGTTGTCTCAACCTTGCTGATGATCTACTTCGTGAAAGCAGACGGCAGCATGTTTGCTCTAATTGTGATGACACTAATTGCTTTCGCATTCGGTTATCACTTGGTTGCCTCCATTGGTGGTGCGGATATGCCAGTAGTCGTTTCAATGCTTAACTCATATTCTGGTTGGGCAGCAGCGGCAGCTGGTTTCATGTTAGCAAACGACCTGCTCATCGTTACAGGTGCATTGGTCGGCTCGTCAGGTGCCATCCTTTCTTACATCATGTGTAAAGCGATGAACCGTTCGTTCGTTAGTGTTATTGCCGGCGGATTTGGTCAAGAAGTGGTTATTTCAAGCGATGAAGAGCAAGGTGAACATCGCGAGACATCGGCTGAAGATGTTGCCGATATGCTTAAAAATAGCAAGTCAATTATTATTACTCCTGGATACGGTATGGCAGTGGCTCAGGCTCAGTATCCAGTGCATGAAATCACTGAAAAATTGCGTGCTCAAGGCGTGGAAGTGCGTTTTGGTATTCACCCCGTCGCGGGTCGTTTACCTGGTCACATGAACGTTCTATTGGCAGAAGCGAAAGTACCTTATGATATCGTTCTGGAAATGGACGAAATCAACGATGACTTTAGCGAAACTGACACGGTTCTAGTTATTGGTGCAAACGACACGGTTAACCCTGCGGCTCTTGAAGATCCAAATAGTCCTATTGCCGGTATGCCAGTTCTAGAGGTTTGGAACGCGCAAAATGTTATTGTATTTAAGCGCTCGATGAATACGGGTTATGCGGGTGTACAAAATCCACTGTTCTTTAAAGAGAACACCTCGATGCTCTTCGGTGATGCTAAAGAGAGTGTGGACGCTATTTCCAAGGCGCTTTAAAGCTCACTAAAAATGATTAAGCCAGCATATGCTGGCTTTTTTTGTGTCCGGTTATAACTACTATAACCAATAGAAACGCCGTTAGCTTGTAGTGTTTGTATTGATTTAAGCCTAATCACTCAGTGAGAACAACACTTCAATTAAGGGACTTCGATGCTAAAATCTTTTGTTTGCTTTACAATCTTTGCCGCGATTATGTCAGTTGGAATAGTGAACTATGCAAAGGACTCAAAATCTTATTATCTAGTTCATAAAAATCATCTCGCCGATATCACCTCGACGCTCGACAAACGACAAGAAGCCTGTACACAGTATTTTAGTTGTTCAACAACCTCTTACTCACAGCTAAAGTACCAAGCTTGTATAGATCCGGATCGTGGAACTGCAAAGAGCATCTTGCGTCAAAAACGCATAGCTGAACTGCGTTTAGCGAAGCTAAAAGGTCGAGTTGGAAAGATCTTGACGTCATAACACGGGCTACCTTTAAGTCAGCATGGTAAATAGAACCTCAAGTCGTGTTTTCCAACAATTGACAAAATAATTGCGTGCACTTGGCGCGAATCTTGCCGATAATATGTAAATTAGTGTTTTTATATTATTGACCAGACAAGATAATTCGTTTGAAGAAACTAGCGCGCCCTTTGCTTACCATTATATCTATTGTTCTTGCTCCTCTGGCTTTTGCTGAGTCGCTACCTGAACGTATAGATAATTTCGTCAGTTTTTTTGATTTCGAACAAGCGACCGCCTCATACGATGTAAGGGTTATTCAGGCTGATTACCCGACACAGCTTCTTACACCTATATCTATGCTTCCTCAAACAAGTAAATACCCCTTGAAAGAAGTACAACAACTCTATCGGTTGGCTGAAAAGTGCAGTGGCACGTTACCACTAAGCCCTTTAATCACAGAACCTTTAGTTTTTACTAGAGCAATGTGTGGTGGTCGTAAGTTATCGACGAAATGGTTTGCGCGCAGTGGACTGATTCATCCCGGTGGTGGTACTTACGCAGCTAGGTACATCACCAAATACCCAGATAAAAAACAAGAACTTCAAAAGTTTATGCACATCAAAGAAAGAGAACTGGCAGCACCAGGTTCTCTCTTGGGTAGGCTGCAAGTGATGGATGAGCAAACTGTTATATCCTTAATCCGAGGCTCCTCAATGTTCGTTGAAAACGAGGAACTGTGGTTGAGAAGAGGCGATATTTACTATTTATTCCCTTCGAACATTTGGATCTCGAAAGCAAAAGAGGCTGGCCTCAACTTTAAACTAGCTTCTCAAACCAATACGTGTTTCGTGCAAAGAGGGAACTTATGTTGGGAAGTCGAAGATCATTCTGATGTACTTCGTATCAGCATGATCAGCTTGATCATCGCTAACATACTGTTAGTAATTGGTTGGGCAATCTATCGCTGGAATACAAAACGTCAAGAGATGAAAAGCCGGATGTTAGTGTTACAAATTCTTACACACGAATTGAGAACACCCATCGCCAGTTTATCTCTGACAGTTGAAGGGTTCAGACGTGAATTTGAGCACTTACCAGAAACTGTATATGATGAGTTTAGAAGACTATGTGAAGATACACGTAGACTGCGTCAGTTAGCTGAGGCCAGTAAAGACTACCTACAATCTGATAACAAACCTTTATCGACAGAATGGCTACCATCTGTACAAGATTGGTTAAGTTTCAAAGCAGAGGAAGAATTTGAAGCTGACGTGAATTTGACTATTAATCAAGACGTAGCAGCTAAAATTAACATATATTGGTTAGGAACTTGTATTGATAACCTAATACGTAACGCGATTAAGTACGGCGTTGCACCAGTGAGTTTGAATGTTGTGACTTCTTCAAACTCTATCAAAATTGAAGTCATCGACAACGGACAATTAACTTCAAAGGACTGGCGTGAGCTTAGAAAGCCATTTGTAAGTAAGGCAGGCCTTGGGCTTGGTCTTACTATAGTAGAATCTATGGTTGGTCGAATGGGCGGTAAGATGTACCTAGTCGGGCCACCAACAACATTTATTTTGGAGATACCTTGTGAAACAGACACTGCTACTTGTTGAAGACGACAAGAATCTAGCTGACGGCCTTTTGGTGAGTTTAGAGTTGGCTGGTTATAACTGCCTTCACGCTGAATTCATCTCTCAGGTCGAGCAATACTGGGAAGAAGCAGACTTGGTAATTCTCGACCGACAACTTCCGGATGGTGACTCAGTAGAGCACCTTGCTGGTTGGAAGAAAATCAAAGATGTTCCAGTGATATTGCTCACTGCGTTAGTCACAGTAAAAGACAAAGTAACCGGCTTAGATGCAGGCGCAAATGATTATTTAACCAAACCTTTCGCGGAAGCTGAGCTTTTTGCTCGTATTCGTGCACAGCTTCGCGCACCAGAAGCAGACACTGAGGATGCAACTAAGGTTGTGACAGAGAGTTTGGTGATCGATAAAGCGACTCGTGAAGTGAACTATAAAGGTGAGCTGATTACGTTAACGCGTACAGAGTTTGATCTATTGCTTTTCCTAGCAAGTAACTTGGGACGTGTGTTTACTCGTGATGAACTGCTTGACCATGTTTGGGGTTACAATCACTTCCCAACAACACG
This sequence comes from Vibrio mediterranei, assembly GCF_013364395.1. NCBI lineage: Bacteria > Pseudomonadati > Pseudomonadota > Gammaproteobacteria > Vibrionales > Vibrionaceae > Vibrio > Vibrio mediterranei. Next base: position 918,214 of record NZ_JABXGK010000008.1, read on the forward strand.
AACTGTTGACACTCACGTGTTACAACTTAGACAGAAGCTTCCTGGGCTAGAGATCGAAACACTTCGTGGTGTTGGCTACAAAATGAAAGGCTAATGTCTAGAGCATCAAAATTTTTAGCGCTAGCAATCCTTACGGCATCAACGTCAGTTGGTGCCGATTGGTTTGAAAATAATACAACCATTACACAAGCGCATCGTCATTTACTTAATCGTGATTTGGAATCTATGTTCCAATCGCTAGTGGAAGAGTGGCAACAACAACCGACTAAGAGTATCAAGAACCACATAAATAGGTTGTTTTTACAATCTTTAGAAGTGGATTGCGGTAAAGGTTACTCCTCTCAACCTCTACCTGAATGGATTAATTCTGTGGTAGTAAGGCAACAATCGATTCAAAGCCCAGGAAGAGACACCTATTTATCCGCGATAGAAATTGAATCGAAACGAGTCATTTCAGAAATAAGCCTAAAAAAATGGGTTGATAGAAGAGTTTCTAACGACAGCGAATTCTACGTGAATCCAGTTGGTGACGCCGTAACGGAAGAAGCAGCTTATGGGATCCGTTACAACTTAACATCGCCCTTAGATGTCGGTCTTTATAGACTTGACGTGCGCTTACTTGACGGCGAAACTTGGAGTCAGTGGTTGATCTTTACCGATCAGTCATTGAAACAGACTGTTCGTTGGTCAGCAAAAGATGAATGGCGTATCGAGAAAAATGCGCTTCTAAACCCTTATTGCCCGCTACCAAAACTCGAAGTTGGTTTATACGATTACATTGGTGGCAAATATACTCAAGTATGGGGCAAAGAGTACGAGTCTGATTATCCAACGAGTCTAGAGGCTAACAACATCACACCTGATCGATATGTGCTTGCAGTTTCAATGAAGCAAAGCCGTTGGCAAGGCCCAATACTTTTCGAGCGTTCTCAAATAATTAGTAAAACGTTCGACGTTTCCGCCGATGAATAACTCATAAGTAAGATTTCGCTCTGAAAACGCTAAAGAATCTCTAATCGACGCCGTTAATAAATGCACAAAGGATTAACGGCGTTATTTTTAGATGAAAACCCAATTAAAAACACTAGCAGCCCTTATTATTACTACTTCTATGTCGGCAGGCGCTTCGACGTTAGCAATCGATGCTCGTGGCGATGCGATGGGCGGAACGGGGGTTGTCTCTGCTTCTTATCTTACTGCTCCATTCTATAATCCAGCACTAGTTGCCATCTATCGACGAAACGATGATGCAGGAATGTTGTTACCTAGCTTAGGACTTAACTACAACGACGAAGACAAAATGCTGGATAAAGTTGATAACGTCGTAAATAACCCGAGTGCGGCAGCGCTTAATGAGCTGAATGGTACACAGGCCAAAGTCGATTTTGGTGGTGCTGTAGCATTTGGGCTTCCTAACCGTTTCATCGCGGCAAATATATTCGGCAAGGCATATGTGGAAAACGTAGCTACACCAGATATTGATCAAACAGGTAGTAATGATGCGGAAAAAGCGGCTAGATCGGCAGTAAAAACCGCTTCAGTAGCCGTTACCGAAATAGGAATATCCTTGGCCAAGTACCAAACTTTATTTGGTCAACATTTTTCATTCGGCGTTTCTCCGAAAATCCAAAGAACCTATACGTACGCTTCAGTAAGTTCATTAAATGATTTTAATTTAAACAACATAAGAGAAAACTCTCAGGGCGATACCGCATTTAACATTGACGCCGGAGCGTTATGGTTCCATGGTCCGTTTAGAGTAGGGTTTTCAGCCAAAAACATGTTGTCGCGAAATATTGAAACCGCGAACGGTTCTAAGAATATTGGGGGAAAAGACATACACTATGGCTACGAATACCAATTGTCGCCCCTATATACCGTTGGTGCAGGTTTTATCGCTGATTACTTTCAGTTTTCCGTAGACTACGACCTGAACACCGAAAAGAAATTCACTCAGTTCGATGATGACGTAAGAATGCTAAGAGCGGGTGTAGAAGTCGACTTAGCGCGACAAATTCAGTTAAGGGGAGGGTATATGAAGAACATGGCTCGAGATTCAGATGGAACAATTACAGCAGGTATCGGTTTACGTCCTCTAAATATTATTGAAATGGACATTGCTGCAAGTTACACATCACCTAAGGCTATGGGGGCTTCAATCAACTTTATTGCAACCTATTAGGTTTAATTCCCTTGCTAGTAAATCTAAATAGTCTATAGTCCTGTCATTAATTAACGTCCGTGTTATTGGGAGGACTTTATGTTTGACGATTTATCCCTTAGTCATGAAGAGCAGCAAGCTGCTGTAGAACGAATCCAAGAACTGATGAAGCAGGGGATTAGTACTGCTCAAGCGATCAAAATCATAGCTCAAGAGATCCGAGAAGAAAAATCGAAAGACAGTTCTGACGAACAAAGTTGATTTCTGTTATTCAAGTTTATCTATAAAGCCCTTTTAAAGGGCTTTTTTTGTGCCCAAATTCAATCCATTCGAATATCAAATACATGCTACAGAATAGAGCTAAAACGCTCGTGATTCATGAGCGCTTGGTGATTGTAAATAACATATTCCATATATATCAATTATTTATAGAAGCATAATCTACTGTCAGCTTCATTTAAATATATGAGCTTGTAATAAAATTACTTAACCGTTCGAGCAGTGTATATGTTGCAGTGAATTATGCTGCTCAATGAAGTTAGGTGGTTAAAGAATAGTAAGTAGTCACGATCATAATTTGATCATTTTTAGGTGAGTGAGGCTTGTAACAATAAAGAGGCATGCCTTCGATTACAAAGACTGATAGGTGACTTTGATTAGTCAAAACCAAATAAAACATGACAGTGTCACGTTTATGATAATCTCTAGTTAGCCAAATAAGATCACCAGAACTAAGACTAGAGTTGCGACTATTAGAAGCACACGCCATATCGGACGTGTGTTTTGAACATCTGAACCGTTGTGATGACACATACCCATAATAAAAATACTCGACTAATTGATTCCATTTGTTAACCATAAAGGTTGCTCCAAGGTTAAAGTCAACGATCCAAAAAGACTAAACTAGGACAACAACCAGTACGGTGCGTAACAAAACATAAATGTGGTTTCGTGTTAAAACGTTATTATGTAAGGAGAGAAGTTTAAGGTAGGTTATCTAGGTTCCTTCAAAGTGATGCTGCTTTTAGTTGGGAACATTAATAAAAAATATTTGCACATACGCCGTCTGGTGTTTTTGGATGCCACTTGAACTCCCCAACATTCAAGTGGCTTTTTTTATCGTCATTATGTTTCTATAACGTGAGGTTTCGTTTTTAAGAAAGGAACATGTTCCTAAGGATTTATACAAACTCGTTGTCAGGTCTTAGATAACTAGAGTGTTAATTGAATCTCTAGAATCTCTAGAATCTCTAGAATCATAGAAGATAGTTTTTAGGTAGTTGTCAAAGGCCTTAATACGTCGTTGTATATACCTCATGATGTGTCAATCCCAGTTTAAAATGTCCTCTTTTCTCCCAAGTAGAAATGTCACCTTTGGGAGAAAAGAATTAAGGGTAGTGGGTTACTTGGTATGACTTGCTTTGAATTGTTCGGGCTTCTCTAAAACAGGATTTAATGCGCGTAACTGCTCATTCATTGCTTGTCTTTGCGCCGTTCTGCTTGCCGTTTTATTGTTCCGTTTACGTTTTTGTGAAACCTCAAACTCATCCTGTTTATCCTGAGCAAAACGTAACACTTGTCCCAGTCTTTTGTTTTCAACCACTCGGCCTTGGTCAAGTTTGGTCAGTTTATCAAACACTTTATATCTCAATGCTCGATGTCCGTATCTCACACTAATGTCGCCGTTTGGGTACTCTAAAATCAATACGTTTTCATGAACCAAACGGGAATTTTTCTTCAATATTTTCAACCAAATAAACAATCTGGTCGTACTGAAAGGTTAAGGACTTTGATAGTTTTCGAACGACCTGCCATGCAAAAATATCGTCCAAATCTGCGGATGTTTCCCTAATAGGACGGTGCATGTCTTTTGGGTAATTGGCGGGTTTAGCAAAGCGTTGATTGAAGTCCGTAATGAAGTAGGGAAGCCAGGCATTGGCCTCTTTGATGGTGTTAATGCCTTGTAGTCGCATCTCTTTAATGAGGCGGTCTTGAAGTGTTAGGTTCGCTCGTTCTACTCGGCCTTTTGCTTGTGAGCTGTTCGCACAGATTAAGTCGATGCCAAGCTCTTTTAGTATGCGTCCATATTGCGTAGGATTTTTAGCTTCAACCGCATTCTTATTACTGTTATGAAACACAGCGTGCCTATCACTGTAGAATGCAAGCGGCTTGCCGTGTGCCTCTAAGTACTCTCGGGTTGTTACCATATAGTCAATGGCTGATTCCGTTTCACTAAACCGCAGGTTCATTAATCGTCCAGTTGCATCGTCGATGAAAACCAGCAGACAGCATTTTGGACTTCGACCTTCGAACCAATCATGGTGAGAACCATCGATCTGAACCAGTTCTCCTAGGCAGTCTCTGCGATGACGAGGTTGGTACACTCGAGGTTGACGCTGAGCATGTGGCACCCAGAGATCATCAGCAATCATCCATTGACGTAACGTTTCATTAGAAATGGGTAAGTTATGGATCTCAATAAGTTTTTCTCTTGCTAACGTTGGGGCGAAATCCGAATAGTGTTTACGAACAAGCGTTAAGATAGTCTGACGATAATCACTCGATATACGATTATTACTGGGCTTGCCACGAGCACTGTGCACCAAACTGGCCGCACCGGATTCTCGCAAGCGGTTCATTAAACGCTGCACTTGGCGTTCACTCAAGTTTAAGATCTGGGCAGCATCCGAACGTCGTAAGCGACGCTCACAAACGTCATTGATCACTTTGTATCGTGAAAGGTCTTTGTCACTCATAGTTACCAACATCCCAATGTTCCTTAAATAAGTTCACATAAGAATGAAGTTAGCGGTTGAACCTAAAAAAGAGACATTTTAACTTTGCTAAAAAGTGACATTACAACTTTGCGCCTACATGATGAGTGCGCATTATCTATCTTATGTTAAATACAAGATGCATGAGTTTAAAATCCTTACCTTGAACCGCTCTACTACCTTGTTTTAGTCCCGATTTAACCATAATCGACATTTACCATAAAATACCTAATAATCACATGAGTTAATCTACGTTTAACTCTGTGTCTATTAGGCTCAAAAAAGCCAGCATTATTATGCTGGCTTGTACGCTGTTGGATTAACCGCCCGCAAGTTTGACGGTATATCCTTTTTTCTCTAATGCGGCTTTTATTTTGTCTCTTGCATCACCTTGTATTTCGATGTTGCCGTCTTTGACAGAACCACCACAACCACAAACTTTTTTCAATTCCGCTGCAATGAGTTTTAGCGCAGCATCCTCTAAGTCCAAGCCAGTGACAATTGAAACACCTTTACCTTTGCGTCCTTTAGTCTGTTTTTGAATTCTAACGATACCATCGCCTTTTGGACGTTCCGGTTTTTGCTTTTCTTCTTTAATGCGTCCAGTTTCTGTTGAATATACAAGAGTCATGTTAGTTCTTAGTTTGTTCTGCTTTCTTCTTTGCGATTAGATAAGCTTCAATGTGTCGTTGAATTGCAAGCTTACCACCTTTGATAAGTTTACCATTAAACATACAGTACCAGGCATTATTTGCACCTGTATCATTCTTTATAGTAAACCCATGAAAATTTTCTTGTGTGCCGGCAGACCCGCTCGCGCGTTCAGTTGCAGCTTGCGTCAGCTGTGATGGATCTATGATAGACGCTGTATCACACCACCAATCAATGCTTTTTTTAACCGCAGGTAAAGAGCCTTGTAACTCTCTGTTTTTAATGGTTACTTTCCAAACTTGGTTTGTTGTACCAATGGATTTGAGGGTAAACCCACGATAACTCGCTAGAGCCATAAAGATCTATCTCTTATTGTGTACGTTGATGCTTTACATTGTGTTTCACATGGTATCAGTTATTCTAAACCAATCAATCGAGTTATAGTGCATTAGTATGAAAAAAGACATACCCAGAATCACAGAAACAAAACAAATTGACAGATACTTAGCGAAACTTAGAGGTTCTATAGATACAAGTACCTTTGATGAACTAACTTCCTATCGCTATTCTAAAAATTCCGTCATCGCGATGACCAAAGATTGGAATTTGTTCAATGACTTTTGTCTCAGTTCTCACTACCCATCGCTTCCAGCTTCCGTCGCCACTTTAAAAGCGTTTATCGAGCGTGAACGACGAACAAGAAAGTATTCAACAATAAAACGTTACGTCGTAACGGTATCATTAATACACTATTTATTCGATTTTAAAGATCCTGTCAAATCGAGAGAAATTGGCTTAATTATTGAAAATATAAGAGTTTTAGGCATTGATTCTGTCTCAGAAACTCAAGCATTAACACAGGAACACCTCAAACAGTTGAGGTTAAAACTTGAACGTAGTCAATCTCCAAAAGATATTAGAGACTTGGCTATATATAGCGTGATGTTTGAATGCGCATTAAAACGGCGAGATTTACGTCAACTATCTCGAATGGATGTAAAGCTTAACGAATACGATGAGTGTCTCGTGGAGATTGATAGCGCAGTTTACAAATTAAGCAATGAATCAAGCACCATTTTATTACGATGGCTCGAACTAACACCCTGCACTACTATATTTACCGGTATTGACCGACACGGCAACATTAAGGACAACGAACTGAATGATTCTTCGATTTTTCGAATCTTACGTCAGGCCTGCGACATACTAGAACTACCGTTTGAAGTTAAATTTTCTTCCCAATCGTGTCGTGTAGGTGCTGTTAAAAAGTTGGCTCAGGACGGTCTTAAAATAAAAGAAATTCAAGAATTTGGTCGATGGGCTAGCCCCGCTATGCCACTACAATATAGCGGCAAGCGGACACTATCCGAAAAGGAAAAAGCAAAGTTTAAAGACGACAATAACTATGATTAACGGAATGAAGATTCAATGCAGTCGGACAAAAACTCTGAGAACTCAAGGCCAGAATGCTCAACCATCTTCGGAAACATAGAAATCGGTGTCATACCTGGAAAGGTGTTAACTTCGTTTAGGTAAATCTTGTTGTCTTCGGTCAAAAAGAAATCAATTCTTGATAGGTGTCTGAGCTTCATTTGCGTGAATACTTTGACTGCACTGGTATGAATAATGTTTAACTGCTCGTCTGTTAGGTCACTCGCTTCTACTGTTGTAGTTGAATGACTGTCTGAACTGTACTTTTCATCATAAGTATAAAACGCACCATCAGGAGCGATAATTTCACCAGGCTTGGTAATGTGCAATTTCCCTTTGTACTCGTAAGCCGCGACCTCCAGCTCTCTTGGTTTTACTGACTGCTCTATAACAACTTGATCCGAATAACCAAAAGCTGCATCAATACTGGCCTCCAACTGTTCGATTTTAGTTACACTGTAACATCCCACAGAAGACCCCTGCTTTGCGGCTTTTACAAATACTTTTCCCCATTTTTCAAAAGCTTGAGTAGCTCTCGCATGAGCTTCTTTATCGTTGTCGGTAAGGAATAGATAAGGTGTATTAGGTATATCTAATGTATCATACCACAACTTCGATGTGATTTTGTTAAAGCTATTGCTGCTAGCTTCAGGGCCACAGCCCAAATACGGAATACCTGCCATCTCAAAAAGAGATTGAATATCGCCGGTTTCACCAGGGAAACCGTGAATACAAGGAACAACGTAATCGATGTGCAGAGTTTGCTGATCATTAACAAGGGCTTTTTGATTAAGGTCTAAGACAACTAAATGACCATCACTGCACTTCCAGCCCTCTTGAGTTATTTCAACCCGCGTAACATTGAATCTAGGATTGAGTTTGAGTTGGCTTTCAAGAAAGTTTGCTGAAACGAGAGACACCTCGTGCTCAGCAGAGCCACCACCACATAGAAGAAGAATATTGAGTTCTGACATCTTAAGCTTGTCCTTAAATTGCTTTCACTAAATGATAAACGATCGAGAAACAACATTCAGTTCTAAATCTGTTAAATCTGCCACCATAGTTACTGTCTGCACATAATACATACAAAAACGCGCTCAATTTTGGATTGAACGCGTTATAACAGTATGAGTATCAATTAGTTCAGCTTGCTCAATGTCGGATATTCCGACTTCTTGATTTGGTCGATGCTACGTACGAACGGCTTAAGGTTTTTAAACTCATTTGGCAGTGTCGCGATAGCTTCCTTCGCTTGTTGCTTCGTTGCATAGTCACCGAAGAGGATTGAATACCATTTCGTTCCGTTTACTACCTTGTAGTTTTGCCAAATTGGCTGGCCGTTCTTTGGTAGTTTATCCGAAAAAGTTGCAACTTTGGCTTGGCTGCCAACGGCAACTACTTGAATTGTGTAGCCAAAACGGAAATCTTGCTCAGCTTGTTTTTTTGATGGTGGTACGATTTTTACTACATCATTTTTAGCAGGCTGTGTTTGGGTCGTTGTCGTGGTAGTTGCAGCCACTTTTTGCTCTTGCACGGGGGCTTTCTGTGCCGCTGGCTCTTTCTTAACATCTTCTGTTTGTGTAGCCGCTACAGCAACAGGAGCAACTGTCGTTGTTTCTACGGGTGCGTAATCCTCGCGATAACTTTCAGATTTCACCTCGGTTGTATACTCACTAGAAGAACACGCTGCTAATAATGAAACTAAACTTAAAATAACGACTTTTTTCATTTTATTACTGCCTGAGTTAATAATTCCCTAAATCATGCAGACAGAACTCTCTTGAATCAAAGATTCACAGCACCTGTCCTTTCTTCCTGTGACATGTTACACAATAATTGAGGTACAGCAATATGTTATGTCTAATTTTAGGAGCCAACAGTGTCTAAGTGATGCCTTCCTAGACTACTATAGTTACGTCTCATAAGGATCATTTGTAGGTCACTGTCGTCTTTTACTGTTGTAGAGGTAAACCATGTCGTTAGACACTCTTTTCAAGCCATCTTCTATTGCTGTTATCGGCGCATCGATAAAGCCTCATCGAGCAGGTAGCGTAGTGATTAAAAACCTTCTCTTGGGAGGTTATCAAGGTACGATTTTGCCCGTTCATCCTCGATATAAATCTGTTAACGGCATACTCTGCTATCGCGCAGTGAGTGAACTTCCGCTAAAACCAGACGTAGCTATCTTGTGCACTAAAGGCGAGCGAAACGTAGATTTATTCAATGATCTTGCGATTTCTGGCGTTAAAACCGTTATCGTAATGGCATCAGATATGAGTCGTCCGTTTGATGATGCGACAACGATAGAACAAAAATGCCTTCAGATAGCGCAGCAGTCTGGCATGCGTATATTAGGTCCAAATAGCCTCGGCATCCTTTTACCTTGGCAAAACTTCAATGCCTCATTTTCTCCTGTTAACTGTAAGCCAGGTAAACTAGCGTTCATATCTCAATCATCAGCGGTTTGTACTACTATACTTGACTGGGCCAATGATAAGAGCATAGGTTTTTCAGCATTCTTATCCATTGGTTCTGGATTGGATGTGGATTTCGATGAGTTACTTGATTACCTAGCTCGAGACAGTAAGACCGAATCCATTCTTTTGTATGTAGACTCTATTCGCGATGCTCGCCGTTTTATGTCGGCAGCGCGTGCGGCATCGCGTAACCGTCGGATTCTGGTCTTAAAGGCAGGTAGAAACAATCTGACTAATTTAGTCAAAGGCAATGAATCCAACTCATTTGATATCGTTTACGACTCGGCGATTCAGCGCGCCGGTATGCTTAGGGTAAATAACACACACGAACTATTCGCAGCAGTAGAAACGTTAACACATTCCGTCCCACTCCGTGGAGAAAGACTGGCTGTAATAACCAACGGAATTGGCCCAGCAAACATGGCTTTGGATACGTTAACCGATCGAGGCGGCAGTATCGCCCAACTTTCTGATGACACAATATCTAGACTGTCTAAGGTTCTACCTGATACTTGGTCCAATGGGAACCCTATCGACCTTGTCGGTGATGCAACCGCGAAAAGGTACTGTGACGCACTGAGCATAGTCTTAGACAGTGATGATGTGGATGCTATTCTAATCATGCATAGCCCATCTGCCACAGCAGATTCGCAGCAAACGGCTGCGGAGCTCATTGAAACGATCCAAAAACACCCCAAATCTAAACGATTTAATGTTTTGACGAACTGGTCTGGGGAGGCGACAGCTAAAGACGCCCGCCTTCTATTTACCAATCATGGTATACCAACATACAGAACGCCTGAGAGCGCAGTCACGGCCTTCATGCATTTGGTCGAATACCGACGAAATCAATGGCAGTTAATGGAAACACCAACAACGACAGACTCGTATACCACAGAGCAGCTTTCTAAAGCTCACGAATGGCTCGCATCCCATGTTGAATCCATATCCGAAGATAAAGAATTCACGCAACTTGAATCTCATATCTGCGAACAACTATTTGATTTATTTGAGCTTCCTACTCTTCCCACTTGGTTGGCTCATGACCCAACAGAGGCGATACATCTAGCAGAAAATATAGGTTACCCTGTCACAGTGAAGCTTCGTTCTCCTGATATTGCTCACAAGTCTGATATACATGGCGTCATGTTAAACTTGAGAGATGCCAATGAAGTCAGTAGCGCGGCACAGTCAATACTCGACCGCACCAAGCTCTCCTATCCCGAAGCAAGGATTGAAGGATTGACGGTACAACAAATGGCTAAGATTGCAGGTGGTCAAGAGATTCGCGTCAAAGTGATCACTGATGCTACGTTCGGGCCAGCAATCTTTCTAGGCCAAGGTGGTTCAGACTGGAAAATTGAAAAAGAGGCGGTCACCGCATTGCCACCAGTCAATATGGCTCTAGCTCGTTACTTAATTATTAATGCAATTAACAAAGGAACGTTAAGATTCCAGCAATCTCCTAATCCGGTAAATCTTGGAAACTTAGCGCAATTTTTGGTGAAAATTTCACAAATCATTGTTGCTTGCCCTGAGATACACGAATTAGATATCCACCCACTCCTTTTGAATGGTGATGACATCACTATATTAGATGCTTCAGTGGTAATAAAAGGCTACGAAGGAGAACCTCAAGCTCGGCTTGCAATCAGGCCGTATCCTACCGAGATGGAGGAGCTCATAACTTTGAAAGATGGCTCAAAAATTTCGTTGCGCCCTATTCGACCTGAGGATGAACCCTTTCATGCAGATTTCATTAATAACGTCACCAAAGAAGACCTTTATAAGCGTTTTTTCTCAGATGTCGGTGAGTTTAACCATGAGGCGTTAGCAAACTTAACTCAAATCGATTACGACCGTGAAATGGCATTTGTTGCTGTCGACCTTAGTTACGCTAATCCACACATCATAGGAGTCTCTCGAGTTTTAGTTACCCCCGATAATTCTGACGCCGAGTTCGCCATCTTGATACGTTCTGATTTGAAAGGCAAAGGGCTTGGGCGTGTATTAATGAATAAAATTATTGATTATTGTAAAAGCAAGAACACCGGACAGATCTCTGGAATGACCATGCCAACAAACCGTGGGATGCTGACGCTAGCCCAAAAATTGGGTTTTGAGCTAGACGTACAATTCGAAGATGGTGTGGCAGATATGGTTTTAGTATTAAATCGATGATTTGAGCAATTATTGTAGATCCCAAGTGTTGGCTAAATGGCGTATACACCAGGACTTGGCCTCTCCAATATTGTTTCTTTTCCAAGCCATAACGATATCTATGGTCGCTTCATCGGTGTCTTTGATTCGTTTGAGCTTACCTTCTTTGATCAAAGTATCAGCTACTTGTGTTGGTAAGGTCCCAATCCCAAGCCCTTTAACCAATGCATCTATTTTAGTCACTAAGTTTGATACGGTAAGACGAGGTTGCTTCTCTAGAATATTTACACTTAATGCAGGTTGCTCTCTCGCAGTATCAGCGATAGCAATGACTCGATATTTTTCTCGAGCACTACTGTCAAAAACACCACTGCGTTTATGTACATAATGATCAGTTGCAGCGACCCAAGTCATTGACATAGGGCCGAGTATTTGTGTTTTCACCCCTTGAGGCACAACTTCAGGTTGAGGACACACCAACAAAGCGCAACGGTCTTCATTTAATGACTCCCAACAGCCAGCTAATACCTCTTCCTCTAGTTTGATTCTGGTTTTGCTCACCATGCCAAGTTTATCAACTAAATCAAAAAAATTGCCAACAGGAATAATGCTGTCGTATGCAATCGTAAGGTCAAGCTCCCAACCATTTGCAAGCAAACGAGCCTCATTGACCATATTCTCTGTAGCTTGGAGTATAACTCGTCCTCTCTCTAGAATCAGCTTTCCTGCATCCGTTAAAGATGCTTTGTGGCCCGAACGGTCAAAGATCATAATATCCAAATCTTGCTCAAGTTTTTGAATCTGATAGCTCAGGGATGACGTTGCTTTATCGAGTTCTGATGCAGCTGCAGCAAACGACCCTCTTCTTTCTATAGCGTCAAGAATATGAAGGGCTTCTAGTGTTATGGGGTTATGCACTTAACTTCCTTATCAATGAAACAGATAAATATATAATACAACCTAGCGCGAATAAAAAAAGCGACTTCATTTAGAAGCCGCTTTTCTACGTTATAGCATTTTAAAATCTGAGCATATTAAAATGTATATTGAGCATTTAAGCGAACAGAACGACCTGGTTGATATACTTGCGTCCATGCTGTTCTGTAATTTTCATCAAAGGCATTAATTAAAGATAAATCAACCTTTAGCCCTTCGAGGTTGCTTGTAGGTTCCCAAGATGCATAAAAGTCAACAAGTTGGTAAGAGTCAAATGGCCCCTCGGTGTAGCCTGTTGGAACTCGATCCTGTGCACTTACGAAAGTAGCCCTAGTACCGATTTTGGTGTCGATATTCCAAAAACCATATTGTAAATGTGCAACCCATTTATCCGCCGGAATGTTAGTAATCCATTCATCAGTATCGGTATCTTTACCACGAGTTTGACCATAAGATAAACCGACCAATAGTTGCTGCCAACGATAGTCCGCTGCTACTTCATAACCGGTAAGTTCTGCATTATCGATATTGCTCGATCTACTTGTACCTGCACACCCCTCAAGCGAACCACCAATACCACACGAGCTAGAAGGTGTCATGTCTACATCTAAGTTGATAAAGTCTTTAACTTTGTTTTGGAATGCAGCTGCTGTTATGTCTAAAGAGTCATCAGCAAATACATTTTCAAAGTTAAATTGTCCCTTAAGCTCGATGTTGTGAGATTTCTCTGGGTTCAGTTCTGGGTTTGGAACAAAGATGTTGCTAGGACCACCAGGTCCAAAGGCAAAGTGTGTTCCACTCATATAAAGCTCTGATGTATCAGGCGCTCGGAACGCTTCGTCATATCTAATCGACCAAGCCATCCACTGCTTAGCTTGCCACAACAAACCTACAGATGGTGACCATGCCGACTGGTTATTATCGTCATAGCCTTGAGCTTTAGATGTGAAAGAATCGTATCTGACGCCCAAGTCAGCGACTAATGATTCCACAATTTGGTAATTGATGTAGCCAAACGCTCCAATTACTGAAGTTTGTGCATCTTTAGGTAATTCAGGTCTTCCCGAAACTGATGCTGCTCGCGTTGCATCTAGCTCATCTAAATAACCATCGACACCGGTAAATAACTTCAATTTCCCTGATTCAGATTGGTTCGTTAGATTGAACCCTGTGGTGTTTACTTGAGATATATCTTCACCAGCTATAGAGGGGTCGTTTTCGGTGATCTTAGTATCATTTCTATATAGGGAGGCTTCTAGGTTAACCCAAGGATTATTAGGGTTAAATGCGTAGTTGACGCCATAGGATTGATCTTTAGTGCGGCGACTAATCAAGCCATCAGGATCATTAAGTTGACCACTAGAGTCACCTACTACAGGTGGGCGACCATCTAAATCAGCATAACGGAGGTTAAATCCAAGTTTGTGTGCTTCGTTGATTTGCCAGTTAAACTTAGCAAGGCCCGTTTTGTTAGTAGCCTCAGTACCGTAAAGTGTAGAACCATCACCTTGTTTCATGTAACCACTGTCTTTGTAGCTACCAGCGAGAATCCAATCAATGTTGTCGTTTTTGTTGGCTAAAGCCGCGGTATTTGTCCAAACATCACCATTGTCTTGGTAACCAACTTTTACGCGACCACCTAAACCGTTTTCTTCAACGATATCGTCAGCGCTCAGGGTATTCTGTACTACTACGCCACCTATAGCACCAGACCCGTATAACGAACTGATTGGGCCTTTTACAACTTCAACACTACCTAAAAGAGATGGATCTAAAAAGTAAGTAGGTCGATGGCCGTACTGCATGTTTTGACGGTTGCCATCAATTACTTGCAAGACTTTGTTACCACTCAACCCTCGGATATTGATAGATTGATTACCAGGTACATTTGCACCTACTACGGACACGTTAGGTTCATACTTTATAGCTTCGGCGACGGAATTAGGTTGGATTTCATCGAGTTTTTCTAAGTCCACTTTAGCTACAGAACGCGTTTTGTCTTGATCAGTTTTCTCAGCACGAGAGCCTGTCACTACGACCTCATTCAATGAGGAAACATCATTCTCCGCGAAAGCGTTTGAAGAAAGTGCTAGCACCACTGAGCTAGCGATAATCGACAGTTTAAGTTTCATAGTTCCTTCTTTATATCTGTTCGAATCACATCAAGGACGTTGATTATTACAAATATAAATACGAATTACTATCATTTCCACTTGCGTTAGTGGCAATTATTTTCATCTTTACATTGATTTACACTACAGTGTGCATTCTGTTTTATATGGGATTTTAGGCACAAAAAAAGGAAGGTAAACCTTCCTTTTTTAGATAACTTTGAATGATATCTTTAAGCCAACGATGACTTCATTACTTTAGGTGTAGGCGTAATGCTATCTCTATAGCTAAACCACAGATAACTTACTGCAATAATGTAGAACAGATATGAAAGCGCAAAAACAATAGGCGATGTGATCAGATCGTTTGAGATACTGAGGCCAACACCAACTACAGTAACGGTCAATTTGGCCATCGTACCTAACAACAACAAGCCCATTGCAAATTGAGGGAATCGAGTACTTGCAAAAGCAATCATGTAACATGCCCCTACTGCTAGTGATGCAATAGATAAGCCTAAAAGGTATGAGTGAAGGTGATCAGCTGCCGCATAACCTGCTCCAAGTGAAACACCAAGCAACATTAAAATCTTAGTCATGAACATAAGTTACCTCAACAAAATAGAAAAATAGTGTTTGAAATATCCATTTTTCAAATATGCAAACTCATTTTACATGTATTGTCTGTGTTATTTTATCGAAATTCAAGCACGTTTTTTACGCAATTTACCAGTTTAAATCGACACCATTTTTGTTGTAACAAGTAGCTAACATAACTTACCTTTGCTCTCCTTTATTTACAGTATGTTACGTATTTTACCTACGTTAACTGCAACCAAATTAACAAATAAATTACATGCAAGAGAATTCGGATTAATTTAGATTTCTGTGAACAGCACCGGGAATACTTTCGATGAAACAAAATATTAACCTGAAAGCGTAACTTATTTTACATGAGTGAGTTTATTTGAACTAATTCAAAGAAATCGATTCCAATCACAGTTTTATTGGTTATAATCCGCGCTCATTTGCGACATATGTTGATAAACGCAAACTTAATTTGAATTTTTAACCCCCGAACGTTGTTCGAAATATCAGAGAACCAAAATGAGCAAGATTGATAAAGCTATGCGAATCCTAATTGCTGGATTCTGTATCAACCTTTGTCTTGGCATCCTATATGCTTGGAGTGTCTTCAATAAAGCGTTAGTTAGCGAATGGGGCTGGAGTGCCGCTGATGCATCCTCACCTTATGCTATTGCAACCATCACCTTCTCTATCTGTCTTTTAGTTGCGGGTATTCTTCAAGACCGTATGGGTCCACGTAACATTCTAATTTTAGGTGCAGCACTAACTGGCTTAGGCATGATCGCGTCAAGCTTTGCTCAATCAGTTTTAATGCTAAATATTACCTTTGGTGTTATCACTGGCGCAGGTATCGGTTTTGGCTACGCTTGTCTTTCTCCATCTGCGATGAAGTGGTTCCACCCTTCCAAAAAAGGTATGGTTAATGGCTTAATCGCCGCTGGGTTCGGTTTAGCTGCGGTTTACCTGGCACCTTTGACTTCATCTCTGATTGGACAAATGGGGATCAGTTCTGCGTTTATGGTTCTAGGTGTTGGTGTCTTAATCATTGCGGTTCCACTTGCTGCTACTATCAATAACCCACCAGCAGATTACATTCCTGAAGAACCAAAAGTAAAAGCAGGCAAAGCACCAGTTCAGGTGAAAAAGGCGACCGATATTGGTTGGAAAGCGATGCTTAAAACACCTCAATTTTACTCGCTTTGGATCATGTATGCATTTGCAGCGGCAGCCGGTTTGATGATCATTGGTAACATCACAAATATCGCGAGTGTTCAAGCTAACTTACCAAATGCTGTTTACCTAGCTTCATTACTGGCTATTTTCAACTCTGGTGGTCGTATTGCAGCGGGTATCCTATCGGATAAAATTGGTGGCGTTCGTACGCTGATGCTTGCGTTTATCTTACAAGGCGTAAACATGGTGATGTTTTCGACTTTCACTAGCGAATTCATGCTAATTATCGGTACCGCTGTTGCTGCAGTTGGTTACGGTACGCTTCTAGCTGTATTCCCTTCTCTAACTGCGGAATATTACGGTCTTAAGAACTACGGTACTAATTACGGCGTACTTTACACCTCTTGGGGTATTGGCGGTGCAATCGGTGCAGCAATCGTTGGTTACTCAATGACTCACGGCGGCGGTTATAACCTGGCCTACACAATTTCAGCTGCAATGATGGGCGTTTGTGTGGTTCTGTCTTTCATCACTAAACCAATTTCAGAGCAAAAAGCGGCGCAACTTTCAGCGGCTTAACAGCTCTATCTAATATTGTTTCATCAAGGCTCAACGTTCCGTTGAGCCTTTTTTTTGTTAAACGTTGGAAAAATATTGATTTATTAACAAAAATTAGCACTATGCATAACAAGGAATTTGAACGCAATTTGCGTAGCATTGAGAGCTAATGATGAAAACGAAAAGTATTGTCCTTTATTTACTTGTACTGGTGTTTTCTGGTTGCGCCACTTACGCCGGCTTAAACTATGACCAGCTATTTGGGAAACCAGAAGTCCGAGAAAGAACTGTTACCCCAACCTCGCCCACTGCGGATTACTTTCTTACTGAAGTAAAACCAATCATCGATAACCGCTGTGTTGTATGTCATGCATGCTATGACG
The DNA here is from genome assembly GCF_013364395.1 of Vibrio mediterranei. NCBI lineage: Bacteria > Pseudomonadati > Pseudomonadota > Gammaproteobacteria > Vibrionales > Vibrionaceae > Vibrio > Vibrio mediterranei. The sequence continues at coordinate 935,617 of NZ_JABXGK010000008.1, forward strand.
CACCTTGTCAGCTAAAATTATCCTCTGTTGATGGAATCGACCGAGGTGCTAGTAAAGAAATGGTATATCAAGGTACTCGCTTAACGGCATCTCAACCAACGCGATTGTTTGAAGACGCACAAAATACCTCTGAGTGGCGAGAAATCGGTTTCTTTCCTGTTTTGAACGAACGTCAGCAAACATTAGCTGGTAACTTGGACGCTGGACTGGTCTCTCGAATGATCACTCAAAAAGCCAGACATCCTCTTCCAGAAACGGCACAACTTGAAGGTTTTGATTTCTCTATTGATCGCACTCAAGTTTGCCCGACCATTGAAGAATATGACGCTTATGAATCAGATTATCCGCTCTGGGGAATGCCTTTTGGCATGCCTAATTTGGAACCATCGGAGTATCAAACGCTGATTGCTTGGTTGAGTGCGGGAGCAAAAATGAACGCGCCTATCCCGCTGAATGCAGAAGAACAAATGATGGTCGACAAGTATGAAGTATTATTAAACAAAAGTGCTCGCAAAAACCAACTTGCCGCTCGCTATATATATGAACATTTGTATTTGTCTCACTTGTATTTTTCAGAGATTGAGTCTCAACGTCGATTTTTCACCATTGTTCGTTCATCAACTCCTCCAGGAGAACCATTAAAACGTATCGTCACCAGAAGGCCTTATGACGCACCGGGCGTGGACCGTGTCTACTATCGTCTTGTTCCCGTTCGAAGCACAATTGTTGATAAAACCCATATGCCGTTTGCACTTAACGATCAGAAATTGGAACAATGGTATGAATGGTTTATTGAACCGGATTATGTCGTTCAGGCCTTGCCAAGCTACGACATCAATATAGCAGCTAACCCTATGACGGCCTTCCAGGACATACCTGTGAAAGCGCGTTTTAGCTTTATGTTAGACAACGCACAAAACACTATTATGGCGTATATCAAAGGGCCTGTTTGTCGCGGACAGCTAGCGCTTAATGTAATTAACGATCGTTTCTGGGTGTTCTTTTTAGATCCAGAGAAATCCGATATACCTGCGGTAAGCCAATTTTATCAAGATCAAGCTGACAACTTAAAGCTCCCTAGTGAGCTAGAAAGCAATACCGTCCCAATCACTAACTGGGTCAAGTATTCGAATCAACAGGCTCGATACCTTGAGGCTAAATCTGAGTTTATGAACACGTGGTTTAAGGGCGGAAAGCATCTGACAACTGATGTACTTTGGACCGGGGATGGCGAGAACCCAAATGCTGCGCTAACCGTCTTTAGGCATTTCGACAGTGCATCGGTTGTTCAAGGCCTAGTTGGTACTAAACCCAAAACGGCATGGATCTTAGACTATGCGCTGCTTGAGCGTATTCATTACCTACTCGTCGCAGGCTTTGATGTTTATGGGAACTTTGGCCATCAACTTATCACTCGTATGTTTATGGACTTCTTGCGTATGGAAGGAGAAAGTAACTTTTTGGCTCTGTTACCAAATACAGTTAGACATGAAGAATTCAGCAGTTGGTATCAAGACCAAAGTCCGCAATTTAGTGCTTTCTTACAACGAAACATCAAACCATTTAGTCAACCGACTCAAGAGCTTTACTTAACCACAGATTACAAATCTGAGCTATTTGACAAGATTGAAGCCAAACTTGAGCCAGTGCTGCATGACCGATTTAAAATCGTCAACACAGGTCTTTCTGCAGAAAATGAAGCCTTGCTTCAGCAGATCGATAGCATCACAGGTGAAGGACTTAAATCCGTACCACAGATCATTATGGTTATGATAGAAACCGAGTCAGGTAATGAACAGTTATTTACGCTACTGCACAATAATGCTCACATTAATATTTCGAGCTTATTTTCAGAAGAAGCAAACCGCGATTACAAGAATGACAGTCTCACATTTGTGCGTGGAGTGATCGGCAGCTACCCTGCTGCGTACCTAACTCTCAAAGAGCGCGAAATCAGAAATTTCGTTAACGAACTTAAAAATATTCAGGATGAACAGAGTTACATAAAACTGCTAGACAATTATGCAGTTAGACGTAGTAGCAATGAATTCTGGGGTTTTAGCGACCGCGTTCATGAGTTTTACCAACGCACCCAGCCTATCGAATTTGGTCTTTTGGACTATAATCGATTTGAGAACAGATAGGTGCTCTCCGGAACTCTTAGGAGGTGTATGATGAGCATTAAAGATAGCATTGAAGCCATCGAGCAACAGATATATGTTGCCTGTTCAGACGGCGACTACGAGGCCGTAAATATGTTGGAACACCAACTTGAACATTTGAGAGGACTCTCAAACAGAGGACTTGATGAAGACCCTTATGCGATTGAACATCGCACCTTTTATGAAGACGAACGGTAAACCATCAAGGACAATCTAATGCAAAGGGCTCATTTGAGCCCTTTTTCTGTTTCATGATTTAATAGTGAGCTGATCACCATACACCGCAGCGAGACGCCCATCCGGATCATATAAGGTGATTTCACCATCCTCCCAACGAAACGCGACCAAGTTATACTCGCCTACCATTTGATAGCTAGGTACTAATAAAGCTTTAACCTCAGGACGTTGTTGAAGTGCTTGATATAGAGCCCAGCCCAAAGGCTGTTTTTTCTTCAACAGCTCAAGTCGCCAACCAGGTGAGAACTCTTGATAATATAAACGTAAATCGAGTACTCCATTTATGTCGATATGGTATGAGCATAGCGTCATCGGATCGAGCAAACGTGTTGATGCACCACCAGCTACCTCGGCAATACACGTTTCCGGCTTCAAACTCAAGTAAAGTGCTGGTGATCCCTTAGGATTGAATCGCCCACCCACGCGCGCAGCCCCTTCAGTACTTAGTGGAGACCATGCCCAAACGGGGTTGTGCATTCGATAACAAACGCCTTGATACCTAGTTAAAGGTGCAGAAAGCAGGCTGGATATCAATGGGTTGGTTTGACTCAAAATCACTCAAAAGAACCCATTTCTTTTGCTGTAATATAATCGTTCAGTGCGACTACACCGTCAGCTTTATACTGCTTAATGATCTCTGAAGGCGTCAATCTACCAAACGAGGCGATCGGTTCTCCAATAAACCATGACCAAGCCGCTTGCTCACTCGAAAACCAAGGTTGAACCCTTCTTAAAAGTGCATGGACCTCTAAAAGACGGGTTTGAATTCTCGCTTGCTTTATGCGGTCCACTCGTTTTAATGACTGAACAGGTAAGTCCACAAATAAAGCGATATGATCAACTGTCGTGTAAAACGCGTTGGCCCATAGTTTGGGATCTTCTAACCCTTCACGTTGTAAACTCAACATTGGCACCTCGACAAATTAATGACATGATATTACGTCAATTATAAGTCAATATCAGCAAGTAGTCACCTTTTGGTTCAACCTGTGTATTTATCCAGTACTACTATCAGTGAGTCTACGGACATTCTCTGAGCCGCAACCAAAGGTTCCAGCAGTTCTAAATATCGTCCAAGTTGATCTTCTGAAGATTCGATGGATAAACAGATTTCAAAAAGTCTACTTAAGCCAAGAGAGCCTGCAGAGCCCTTCATTTTGTGGGCTAACTCCTTAATATCTTTAGCATTATCAATTTGTGCGGCTTGTTCTAACTCGTGTAATGTCTGCTCACTTGTACGAGTAAATGCGTCTACAATCTTGGCCATTCTTTCGATTCCTAGCACTTTGATGTCTGCCTCAATAACACTAGGATCGATAATACCCGTTTGTTCAATAGCAGGTTCTTCATGAGTAGAAATTACATGTTCTTCATTTTTCATTTCGAAATCGCAGCCTTTTAACTTCGTTTGTATCATCTCTTTTAACGCTTCCCTATCTACGGGTTTCGGAAGGTAGCCATCAAAACCTGCTTCTAAGTAGCTCTCAACTTCCTCACTAAATACGTGAGCAGAAACGGCGATCATAGGCGCATGATGTTTTTGTGCTTGAGAATCTTCGATTTCACGGAGTTGATGCATTAGGTCAACGCCATTGCAGTCAGGAAGGTTGATATCAACTAGGACGATATCAAAGTCGTTATGAGAAAAAATATGTTTTGCATCATGGCCACTTTCAGCGCAAATGACATGGTGTCCCATATTCATTAAAAAGCCTTCAGCCACCATTGCGTTAACCGCATTATCTTCAATCAACAGGATGCGGCCATTTACCGTTTTAGTGATACCAAGCGGTTGGATTATTTCTTGTTTATCTATAGTGCATTGCTCCAGTGGAACAACAAACCAAAAGCGGCTACCTTCTTCTAAGTAGGAGTCAACGTAAATTGCCCCATTCATCGCTTTGACCAATTTTTGGCTGATCGCTAAGCCAAGCCCAGTGCCGCCTGCAGTCGAATACCCATTTTCAGCTTGAGTAAATGCGTCAAATAGATTGAGCTGATCCTCAGGGCTGATACCAACTCCTGTATCTGAGACCTCAATCATGACACACGTTTCGTCATCTGGATCGAGTGAGACGTATATATCTACTTGGCCGGAAGGTGTAAACTTAATAGCATTACCAACGAGATTATTAAGCACTTGGCTTAATCGAGTTACATCGCCACAATAGACATCAGACACGTCACTTTCGATATGAAATTTAAAGTCGAGACCTTTCTCTAAAGCTTTGCCTAACATAAGTTGATAGCAGTCTTGGATCATACGATAAAGATCAAACGGCTTATTTCTGATTTCTAAATGCCCTGCTTCTATTTTAGAGTAATCGAGCACATCATTGAGAATCGCAAGCAGGTTCTGACCACTTCGATTAATGACATCCAGAAACTTCTGTTGCTGGTTGTTTAGTGGTGTCTCTTCCATTAAAGCCGCTGTACCTAGAACTCCATTCATAGGAGTGCGTATTTCGTGACTCATTGTCGCCAAGAATGCTGATTTAGCGCGGTTGGCCTGTTCCGCAGCATTTCTCGCTTTAGCGTGGTTAAGAACTTCTTGATTTAATCGTTCATTACTCTTCTGAAGTTGTAGCGTTCGATCCGCCACAATCTCTTCAAGATGTTCTTTGTGCTCTTGAAGCTCTCTTTTTGCCGCTGCTTCGGCCTCAGCAACCACTTTAAGTGCCTGAGCAGTATTGCGAGCGGTGATGATGGCTTGTCCCATATGAGCAAGTTCATCATTACCCTTGACGGTGACATCCACCTTTAACTGGCCTTTAGCAATGGAAAGTAGTGCTGATGAGTATTCACCTAGACGTTTCACTACGGACACATAAACCACTCGCCATACAATCAAAACAACAACGACAAAACCTGCAATAGATAAAAGAGTTAACGTCCATTGCGCAAAACTTAATGTCGAAGATAGCTCAGCCACTGCTTTCGTGGTCGCCGCATTTGATTGATCGACCAACTTAGACACCGTGGAGTTTAACGACGTAAACTGTTCTAGGGTCTCTTGCATCAACGTCTTAGAGCGTTGTCTAACATTGTGTTTCTGAGTAAGTAATGAGAAAACGCGCTTTCCTTGAGATAGTTCAGCCAAAAGCTCACTCATTTGCTTAGAACGAGCTGGGTCTTCAACCCCTTTGACTCGTCTTGTCATAATACTGATGTTGTTTTGGTAGTCCTTCTGCAGTTCTTCAATTCGGCCGAGATCTGAAACGGTACGACTCTCCTCAATTTGATTTAGAGTCTTAAAAGCCAATAAGTGCAACTCATGTAATCGTTCCGACAAGTCAAGGTCGACTTCTACCAAACTGTCTAGCGCATCTAGGGCATCGGCTTTATTTTCTTGCTCCAGTAAGCGATATATGTGAGTGACGTTCGCAACGGCGATAGTACTGGTGTTAAGAACCTGAGTGCGCGTTAGCTGCTCGAGTTCTTCTGCTTTTACTCTTAGAAGCTCGACTTCATCATCAATAGACTGATCCAATGTAATAGATTGCTCCACAGCAACTCCAAGCTCGACAAGACTATCAATAATTGATTGGACATAGTTCTCAAGCTCGTTGAGCAATTGCGAATCAAATGAGTCTGAACCTAACGTTTTTATATGAGTGAGGAGCGCTTCTAAGCGTGAAAATAACACCTTGCCGGCTTCTTGGTGTTGTTCTTTGGTTTTCGCATTAGACAAGGTTTGGACAGAAGCGATGATACGAGTACTCAACTCTGATACTTCACGCGCTTCGAGCATTGAAGGAATAGCGGTATCGACTACATTGCGCTCTGTTTTAGCAACAAAAGAGAACCCTGATACACCAATAGCCGTTGATAACAGAACCAACATCGCCATAACAAGAAACGAGAATAATAATTTACGGCCAATACTGGCTTTAGCGAGTAACATTAACCACTCCGGCAGAATCCACTTCTTTACTCTTTGATAGTACGCTATATTTTGCAGTGTTGAAGATAGAGATGCCACTAAACGATTAACCAATGTCAAAAAAAAACATATTCCATTCCATTTTCTCTGCTGCCTTGCTCATTTCTAGCTCGCAAGCCATCGCGTCTCAAGAAAAGATCTGTGCAATTTATCCTCACCTCAAAGATTCCTATTGGCTATCCGTTAACTACGGCATGGTTCAAGAAGCCAAAGAGCAAAAAGTAGAGTTGAAAGTGTTAGAGTCTGGTGGCTACCCTAATATTGATAAACAAAGGGCTCAGTTAAGTGCTTGTCGTCAATGGAACGCGGATGCCATTATACTGGGCACCGTCTCGCCTACCGCATTCACACACGATTTATCGGTCTATACAGGTGATGTACCAGTTTTTGCAACCGTTAATCACCTTGTCGTCGACAAACAACAATCTAAACACGTGAAAGGCGTGGTTGGCGTTGATTGGTATTGGATGGGTTACAGAGTTGGAGATTATCTTGCCAAGAAACACCCCAAGGGCTCAGGAAACACCCCTGTAGCATTGCTACCTGGTCCTCGCTCTAGTGGTGGCACGAAGCCCGTCATTCTTGGGTTTCTCGAAGCTATCAAAGATAGCGACATCAATGTAGTAGAAACTCTATGGGCTGACAATGACAAAGAGTTACAGCGTAACTTGGTTCAAAAGGTTATAGAGGACCACGATAGTCTGGCCTATATTGTTGGGAGCGCTGTTGCGATTGAAGCAGCAATCAGTGAACTACGAAGTTCTGGGAAAGAAGATAGTATTGAGCTTTTGTCCATCTACCTCAGTCACGGTGTTTACCGTGGGTTACTGCGAGATAAAGTTCAACTAGCTCCAACAGACAAAATGGTTGAACAAGGTCGCCTCTCATTGCTCCAAGCCACTTTTTACTTGAGAGGTATTCCATTTCAAAAAGACCAAGCACCGAGTATTGAAGTACTTTCACCGACACACTTATCGAGTCTAGCGATTGAAAAATCACTATCTCCTACAGGCTACCGACCTGTCTTCTCAGTCCAAGGAGATTAACTGTCACAGATATCAGTTATCTTCATTGATACTGAGTAATACAACTATTAACATCAAAGTATCTGAATACCTTTCAATTCCAATAATCAATGTGACAATACTCGGTTATTGGAATTGGAAGATAAACACTTAGGAATTGAGTCAAATGCAAAAAACCATTCGTACCATGCCAGCACATAAACACATTGCATTGGTCGCACATGACCATTACAAACCAGAATTGCTGCGTTGGGTACAAGAGAACAAAGAAAAGTTACAAGGTCACTTTTTGTACGCCACTGGCACCACTGGCCACATGTTAAGTAAAGAGACCGGCTTAGCAATCAAAAGTATGATTAGTGGCCCAATGGGTGGCGACCAACAAATCGGTGCGTTGATCTCTGAAGGTAAATTAGACATGCTGATTTTCTTCTGGGACCCACTAAACGCGGTGCCGCATGATCCTGATGTTAAAGCCCTACTGCGTATCGCTAGCGTTTGGAATATCCCTGTCGCCACAAACCGTGCAACGGCCAACTTCTTGTTTGAGTCCAACCTTCTAGAGCAAGAAGTTGAAATCGAAGTTCCAGATTACGATGCGTATTTAGCTGAGCGAGTCTAGGCATTCAAACAAAGCGCCAGTAACTTACTGGCGCTGTCAATTTGCTACTTTAACTCCGAGCTAAATGTTCCAACAGTGCAACATTCACTTGCTCAGCCGCCTCAAACTGTAATACGTGACCAGCATTCTTCAATAACACTAATGTTGTTTTTTCACCCAACATGTCAACTACCCTGCTAGCATCTTTAACTGGTATTACTTTGTCTTGATCACCCCAAATAACCAATTTGTTTATGCCACTTCGCCCGACTACTTTATAATCTTCGCTAGGGTCTTTGGAAATTAGGTTAATAGCCGTATCGATAATGGCTCTTCTGAAACCTCTGTATTGCATTTGCTCTGCAAACCTCTTTTCCCAATTTGGCTGTTTTTCCGGATAGACTAAATCATTAAGTTGATTGGCGGCAAGCTTCGGAATAAAGAAACTATATCCAAGCCATTTGCCAATGACAGGTAATGTCAATGGACCAAGGTCAATAGGCTGATTAAACGGTGCAATGTAACCCACACTCAGTACTTTGTGTGGGAATGTTGAAGTGTAGCCCGACACTATTGCGCCTCCCATAGACAAACCAATCAAGTGAAATTTATCCTTCGGCACAACTGCCTGTGTTAACTGTTCTATCTGGTTAACAAATAGTTGGCAATCATAGGTTGTATTAGGTCGATCACTGAAACCGCGTCCATACAAATCAAACGTAAGCACTCTGTAGCCTGCACTAACAAGCGAAGATATGTTTTTCTCCCACATATATGAGGGTGCGGAAAAACCATGAACCAGAACCACTACCTCGCCACATTCGTCACCTTGTAATTCATAATGAACATAACCCTCTGACAGTTTAATCACTCTCCCAGGCACCAGAGCTCGACTATATTGGTCGAGGGAACCCTTCTCTGTATTACGAATAATGGGTAACAATAAAGCAGCAAATATAAGAATTGAAATAGAGATAAGTAGCATCGAAACACTCGCGTAATTTAGGTTTACTCATAGTAGGTGTTTCGTTGTGATGGTTCACCTAATAAAGCGAACAAAGTATGCCTTTATTTAATAGTACAATGGCATTGCTATCTTTCGTGACGTTATATGTGTCCCCGCAATGCCATTGTTAAAAAGACTAGGTCTAGAAAAACTAAGACAGATAGTTGTTCATTTCATGTAGGAGTTTTTCTCTACGAACAGGCTTTGGCACATAAGCATCCATTCCTGCATCAAAACACTTCTGAATATCATCATCGACCACACTGGCTGTTAACGCGATTATTGGCGTTGGGTTCAATCCATTCTCTTTCTCGTACGAGCGTATATCCTGTGTTGCATGAAAGCCATCCTTTATTGGCATCATACAGTCCATCAAAATGACATCGAACTTACCTTGACTGATAAATAGCTCCAATGCTTCTTGGCCATCAGCCGCTATCACGTAATCAAACCCAGCTTTTTTGAGATGTAGTGATGCAACCTTCTGATTAACTAAATTATCTTCCACCAACAGAACTCTTCCAGAAGAGTGAGAATCAGACACTGACTGAGCTTCTGCCGGTGCTGGATTAGATTTAGGTGTCTGTTCAATCGATATCTTGTTATCGAGTACGATGGGACTATCAACCGCGCCTTTAAGCTCAATCGCCGACACGATCTTTTCTTTGAGTATTTCGGCTTTGAAGGGCTTAGGAACATAATCATCCATACCCGAATCAAAACACTTCTGAATGTCATCATCGACTACACTAGCTGTCAAAGCAATAATCGGAGTACGAGGTAGATGATTATCAGATTCGTAACTGCGTATTTTTTCTGTCGCTTCGAATCCGTCCATAATAGGCATCATACAGTCCATCAAAATAAACGCGTAGCTCGTATCTTTCTTATAATGCTCAATAGCTTCTACACCGTTGTTCGCAACATCATATTCAAGCCCCATTTTATTAAGGTGCAGGCTAGCTACTTTTTGATTCACGATATTATCTTCAACTAATAAGACTTTGACTCGTTTAGTAGCATAAGTGTCGATGTTTGGAGTAGCTAGCCCTTTATCTAACGTCCGACAGCACGCCTCGAGCGATTTCAAAAGTCGATTACCCAGTAAAGGGTAAGTAATGAGTGCGCAAATGTTATTGCCAAAGTCCTTATTCGAGCTTTCAAACTGTCTGATTAAACATATTGCCGTTCGGTTAGCTTGGATCTCTGCAAAGCGTGTTTCATCCTTATCAGAACTGACATCTCCACCTTCAACATAAATTAATAAAGTTTTCTTCTGTGGATTGAGCAAGTCAGCCTCTTGAATTGAACGGCAAACCCGAGCGATGTTCAGCTGATAAAAGTCGAGCTCAGTACGTAAACGGCGTTCATAGGCCGGCGCATCACAAACAATAACGAGCTCATCGAAGAGTAATGGACTGCGGTGCTGATACTCTTTTTCATCAATGGCTAAATCTAGTGTGAAGTAAAAGCGACTCCCTACTCCCTTCACTGAATCAAGTCGGATTTCCCCTCCCATTAATTCAATCAATTGAGTGCTGATCGCTAATCCAAGACCCGTACCTCCAAACTGTCGCGTTGTAGAGTCATCTTCTTGAGCAAACGCTTCAAAGATTTTGGATTGCCTTTCTTTGTCGATGCCAATACCCGAATCCTGAACTTCAAACATCAACGACGCCATGTTATTAGACTCGCCTTGATAGTGTACTCCTATGGTAACACTACCTTTATCAGTGAATTTAACGGCATTAGACATAAAGTTCATTAACACTTGACGCATGCGATGATCATCAGCAAGAACACGAAACGGAACGTTCTGGTCGATATCAACGTTTAGCTCTATGCCTTTCTCTTTGACTTTTGGTGCCACGATCGATGCGATGTCATAAATCGTTTCCCGTATAGAAGTGGAGTGTGGGTTGATTTGAAGCATCCCTGATTCAATCTTCGAAAAGTCTAGGATGTCATTGATTAGGCTTAATAGCAGCTGGGATGAGGTCTCAATCGTATCAACGTAATCTTTTTGAGTAGCAGTCAAGTCTGTATCAGACAAGACTTCAGAAATACCAATAACACCGTTTAGAGGGGTACGAATTTCATGTGACATGTTTGCTAAAAAACTACTCTTTGCTTTACTTGCTTCGATGGCATTTTCTTTCGCATGCTCGGCTGCGTTTTTAGCTTCAAGCAGCTTACGTTGACTCTCTTGCTGTTCGTTCGTCAACCTTTCGACCTCACGTGCAAAGCGGCTCAATTCGTCTTTACCGCCAATTCGAGCCGTAAGCGGTATGTCTCCAGTACTTTTTTCATTCTCCAAGTAAGATAGAACCAAACTCAAATTACGAGTTACACGATGAGCAAGACTTATCCCAATACCGACCACTAAGATGGTTAGAACGCCAACTAGTGTTAAAAACAGCAGTCTTTGTTTTTCAAAGCCAGAGACAAGTTCTCTAATTTCACTTCTAAGTTGTACCTCAATAGACTGAGACACGCCCTGAATTAGATTGAGCCTCAAGTCTAGCGCTTCCATTCCAAGCTTAATATCAGCTACAGATAAAGCGTTTGCACTCTTGGTATTTAAAAGCTGCTCTCTAAAAACACTGCTCTGCTCAAAAGCAGCGTTAGAAAAGGCTTTCAATAGCAAACTAACTTGAGTTTCATCCGCATTTATCGCGATAAACCTTTCTACAAAAAGTTGCTGGCTCTGCACTAAGTTAATTATCGACTCTCTTGCTGATAGCATAGCTTCACTGTTTAGTTGATTGCCATTTACTAACGCATTGATCTGCCAGATTTCTTCTCCAGCCCAGAACATTAGCCACTCTAACTGTGCGAGAGATACCAAGTGCCCATCGACTTGTGGAATAACAGCCGTTAATGGAGTTTTCTCTACGAACAACAGTAATTGCTTGTAACTCTCATTTTGCCAATCAACTAGCTCATGGGTCTCCGTTATATCTTGGCTATCTCTAATCGATTCAAGCGTTTCAAAATAATCAACAAGAAGGTTATCAATCCGCTTTAAATCTTCTACACCGTATATTTTTGCCGCATATTGTTGGAGAGAATCAAGCACAGGGGAAAGCTCAACAGTCGCCTTTTCAAGTCGCGTAGAATTTGACTGTGATTGTGTATCGGAAAGAATTTCAGAAAAGCGTACTAACGCTTCTACTTTTTCAAGGTTGTTTAGTTGGAGATTTAGGGTAGAAATCTGACGAGATGCCAAGAAAATAATCAGCACTATCGGTAACAACACAAGTAAAACCATTTTGCGTTGAACCGACAAGTTATTCCAAAAGTTAAGTTGCCTCATTCCCTTGCCCAACTAAAGTTTAGATACTTTGAGTGTAGGACATCATGGAGACAGGTCGAACTAATCGACTAATTTAATGATAATTTTCACCAGAAGTCTGTTATCGCCACCACTTAATACTCTCGTCCCGCTCAGGATCCAAACATCGATTTAGGTAGTTTAATACAGTGTCGAATAAAGAAAGATCGTTCTCTATGTCACTGGTGTTCTCTGTTGATGATGTTCTTTCAACTGCTGCCTTCAAGGCCGGCAGTTGGTCATACAACACAGCATGAGATGTAGGCGAAACGAGATCTTCTAACTGCGCTAATGCACGATGGGCAATGGATAACGGTATTACGATTACTTCAGATAAAGGACGTCTAAACACCTTATCCCTAACCCCCTCCAAATACACACGGTAAGTTGTCAGTTCATCGAGTAAGAGAAACAACTGTCCATTTATACAGTGATGAGGATAAGGTACTGGGAAATGTGACTTTATGTCAGATGAGATAGTTAAATTCAACCCTGCACGCTGGCATTCGGATTTTAGGTAGCGTAGCAAACCTTGCTCATCGAGTAAGGACTGGATGGTAAACATCCTTTCCAAGTGGTAGTCATTCGAAACAAACTTCACTTCAATTTTCGCACCATTTTGTAGCAATTCACTCTCTAAGAGTACTTCTGACAAGTGAATGATGTTTTCCACCGTACTTGTTGATTCCTCTTCGAGCAAAACAGCGCCAATGTTGGAATTATCCATCGATGAAAGACCAGCTTCAAACGCTTCAAACATTAATCGAGCCTCAGAAACTGACTGTCCATTCGTCACGCCACCACAAAAGGCAATAATCGATGAGCTACAGTCACTGCTGCCAACATGACGCAAGATTTCTTCAACTCTAGACATTCCTTCCAGAGTGAGTGCATTGTTGTTGAGGCGCTTTCCTAGAACAACGATAAGTTGATCGAATTCCTTTTCTTTCACCGATGTCGTCCTTTAAATAATTTCCCAAGAGTGAGTCATTTCAACATCAGCACCAAGCATGAGACATACCGAGCAATATTTCTCTAATGAATCTTTGGTTACCTTAGCCACTAAGGCTTCGTCAAGATTGTCACCACTGACTTCGAAATGAATGTTAATCGCGGTAAAGATTCTTGGTGCTGTTTCACGTCGTTCTGTCGTTAGCTTCGCATTTACCGATGTTACGGCTTGGTTTTCTGACTTTAATCCGTCTACCACATCAACTGAGCTACAACCACCTGCTGCCATTAAAACCATTTCCATCGGACTTGGTGCGGTATCCCCCCCACTGCCATCCATCACGATGGAATGACCAGATTGAGATTGTCCTAAAAACTTGAATCCTTCGATCCATTTCACTTCCGCTTGCATATAAACCTCTGCAGTCCGACTGATTGTAAGGACTGAGATAGTAACCGATAAAACGGCAATTTGAAATTTTTCCCCATGCCACTCTGTCTACTAGAAATAACAAACACTACTTAATTTGGAGCTTAAATGACGAACTTCACCAAACTACTTGTTGCGTTAGTAGCGGCCGTTCCAGTTTTTTGGCTTATGGTACCGAGCAAGGGGATGGCTGACTCAACCAAAACAAAAGGAGCGAATCAAGAGGTCGCGACTTTAGCGGGTGGCTGTTTCTGGTGTACTGAATCAGATTTAGAACAATTACCTGGCGTGACAGAAGTTGTATCTGGTTATGCGGGTGGTCAACAGCAACACCCGACATACCGACAAGTCGCGAGTGGCAAATCAGGTCATATTGAAGTTGTTCAAGTAAGCTATGATGCTGACGAAGTCTCGTACGAGCAAGTTCTTGACCACTTCTTCCGTCATATTGATCCAACTGATGATAAAGGCTCATTCGTAGACCGAGGGCCGCAATATCGCCCTGCTATTTTCTACCATAACACCGAGCAAAAGCAGATTGCGGAGCGATTTATGTCCGAGATAGACACACTCGGTGTGTTTCAAAAACCTCTCGCTACCGAGTTGATTGCTTTTGATACTTTCTGGCCTGCGGAGGAATACCATCAGGATTTTTATAAAAAAAGTAGCTTGAAATACAAATACTATCGATACAATTCTGGTCGCGACCAATACTTAGATGAGATTTTCGGTGAAGACAGAAAAGATAACCCAATGACCCTTCGCCAAATGATAGATAACCAAATGAATAAGACTTCGGTAAAGCGTTATACCAGGCCAGATAACAATGAAATCAAACAGACCCTTACTGACTTACAGTTCTATGTTACTCAAGAAGATGGTACAGAAAAGCCATTCAACAATGAATATTGGGATAACAAAGAGGATGGTATCTACGTAGATGTTGTTAGCGGAGAGCCTCTATTTTCTTCCACTGACAAGTACAAGTCGGGAACCGGCTGGCCTAGCTTCACTAAGCCCATAGACGAGGGTTACATTGTCACAAACACTGACTACAAGATGATTTTTCCAAGAACTGAAGTAAGAAGCAGATTTGCAGATTCTCATCTTGGGCATGTGTTTAAAGATGGCCCCGCACCTACAGGACTGCGTTACTGCATGAACTCAGCGGCAATGCGTTTTATTCCAAAATCAAAGCTTGCACAGCAAGGTTATGAACAATACTTAGCTTTGTTTGACCAATAAATGGGCAGCATAAACCTATGCTGCAAGTGTTGCTCATTTTTCAAAGGTTGAACGCACGCGATACCAGTCTACTCTCGGTATCGCGTTTCTTTTTGTATTGAAAAAATGGTTTGTTGCCATAAAACAAAAATCACTTTCTGCATGTACTATCCTTATTAATCTGAGTAATATCCGGTAATTACGATTCATTTACTCATTGTTTGATCTGAACAAATACATTGAGTTAATAGAAAGGTTTCTAACGGCGATGAACAGTTCTATGGATACGCTACAAAACTATATTCAATCTTTTGGTTACGATCTATTAAGTAATCTACTACTTATCACTGGCAGTAGTTTCCTTCTTTGGGTTGTTTGGCGAATATTCTATGGGCGACTTGAAGCACTGACACAAAGAACCAGTCTTGTATGGGATGATCTACTCATCAAAGCGGTTAAGTCTCCTATTAGTGTCCTCATTTGGCTCTGGCCTGCAACCGTATCTATTGGATTAGTTCTGACCTCTCATACAGAATCAGATACGAGTTGGTTAAATAAGGTCGACTTACTGCTTGTTATATCAACCTTTATCTGGATTTTTCTTCGACTTATTCAAAACGTTGAAGAGCATGTCTTGGCTCAGAAAAAACGCGATGAGACGACCGTTCAGGCCATAGCAAAAGTAGCGCGCTTGTTTTTTATCTCCATAGGCATATTGACGGTAATGCAGGCGCTAGGCCTCAGTCTATCAGGCTTACTTACCTTTGGTGGCGTCGGTGGCTTAATTGTTGGTCTTGCGGCTAAAGACCTACTGTCTAATTTCTTTGGCGGCATGATGATTTATTTTGACCGCCCATTTAAGGTCGGTGACTGGATACGCTCTCCAGACCGCGCAATAGAAGGAACAGTGGAACGTATTGGTTGGAGAATGACCATTATTCGTACCTTTGATAAAAGACCACTCTATGTTCCAAACTCTGTTTTCAGCAACATTGTCGTTGAGAATCCCTCACGTATGCTTAATCGCAGAATCTATGAAACGATTGGTCTTCGTTATGACGATGGAGACAAAGTCAGTCAGATTGTTGATGAAGTGAAAACCATGCTAGAAAATCATAAAGATATCGACACCAAACAGACACTGATGGTGAATTTCGATAAATTTGGTCCTTCTTCGCTTAACTTTTTTATCTATACCTTTACCAAAACAGTAAACTGGGCTCGCTATCATGAAGTAAAGCAAGATGTCTTATTACAAGTAATGGACATTATTAAGAAAAATGACGCTGATATTGCCTACCCTACGCAAACTTTGAAACTTGATCCTGTCTCGATTCATGAACACCCCACTGTGAAAGACATCATTGTCGAGTGACTTTAAAAGGGAGCATTTAATGCTCCCTTTTCCGTCATAAAACGCATTAGCTTTTGAGTTGTCTGGCTTGATACTTTTCTGATTTGAATCCGCCATTTCTTCGTTTCATCTTTACCTCTACGGATCTAGCCTTGTTGGAAACATCGTAACGGGTAGCCTGCTTCAGGTAAGCATCATTTAGTCTAGACTCTCTCGCCTCGAGTTTTATTGTTTTCGAAGAACGATTCACGTGACAACGATAATCCCAGTCGTTGTTACCATCTTTTAACGCCAGAAGTATTTGTTTTCCGGCTAGCCCTTTTGTATTGATTCCACGTGGTTGTTTATCAATGGCAAGCGCTAGACCTGCCGTACAGAGTTGTTCATTGCTCAATGTGGTTGCACTTACGGTAGTAGGAAGAAGAACGCTAAAGCAGACGATGAGGATATGATGGATAGACAGCTTCATTATATTTAACCTAAAAATATGATAAGGCCACACATAATAGTATGCCATACTGTATAATTCAATAAAAAAGCCCTCGGTTAGCCAAGGGCTTAAACATCTATCAAAAATGCTTATGCTTTACGACGTGCTTCAACAGCGTCTGCCAGTTCACGAAGTACATTTTCAGTATCTTCCCAACCGATACACGCATCAGTAATCGACTGACCATAAGTTGGCGCAACTCCATCTACTAAATCTTGGCGGCCTTCAACTAGGTGAGACTCAATCATTACACCAAAGATAGCGTCTTCACCGTTAGCCATCTGCTGAGCTACATCGCTAGCAACGACTTTTTGACGTTGGAATTGCTTTGAGCTATTCGCATGACTAAAGTCAATCATAACTTTTGCAGGTAGGCCATTCGCTGTCAGCTCATCTTTGATCGCTTTTACATGCTCAGCACTATAGTTTGGCTCTTTACCACCGCGCAAAATAATGTGACAGTCAGGGTTACCAGCGGTTTCAATAATCGCCGAATGACCGTATTTGGTTACAGACAAGAAGTGGTGAGAAGCGCTAGCAGAGCGAATCGCATCAGACGCAATCTTGATGTTACCGTCAGTACCGTTTTTAAATCCTACAGGGCAAGAAATACCAGAAGACAGTTCGCGGTGAACTTGAGACTCAGTTGTACGCGCACCAATCGCACCCCAGCTAATAAGGTCAGCAACATATTGCGGGCTGATCATATCAAGGAATTCACTCGCCGTTGGCATGCCCATATCAGTCAAGTCTAGGAGTAGCTTACGACCCATACGCAAACCATCGTTAATCTTGAATGTGTCGTTTAAGTAAGGGTCATTAATGAGGCCTTTCCAACCTACTGTTGTGCGTGGCTTCTCAAAGTAAACGCGCATTACGATTTCTAGTCTGTCACCAAGTTCGTCACGCAGTACTTTTAGTCGTTTGCCGTACTCAATCGCCGCTTCAGTGTCATGAATAGAACATGGACCGACGATAACTAGCAGACGGTCATCGTCGCCTTGAAGGATATTGTGGATTGCTTTACGTGCGTTAAACGTTGTTGAAGAAGCAACTTCTGTCGCTGGAAACTTCTCTAAAACAGCAACTGGTGGTAATAGTTCTTTTACTTTATTAATTCGTACATCATCAGTTTGAAACATTGCTTACTTCTTCCTATTCTTTTAAATCTACATCTTTGATACACGACCGCATTCCATTTTGTGACTTATGTCGTGCTCTTTCCTTGTAACTTATCTGCTTCGAACAATAAGTTCAATCACTATTTAAATAAAAAGGCAAATTAATTGCTCGTTTTTAAAATTAGACACAGTGTAAACATATTGATACAGTTATTTTTGAATAATAATCATACAGTTAATTAGTATTGTCAGAAAAACATCCATTTGGCTGATAGATCTACATCACTAATCTAAGACTCAACAAACGCTCTGTTTTTGGTAATGTGATATTTTTTATAGCTCAAATTACTCAACTAATATTTAATAAAACGGAATTCACCTAAACAAGAAGCGTCGTTCCTAGTGCCTGTTTTTTCACCACCTACTCTGCCACCTAAGTATTATCGAGATAACTTCATACGTTTGTTGTTGCATGTTGAGTCTATCTACTCTGATTTATTGAAACAGAGTGAACGACATAGGATTGAATCGTTTCACACTCTTAGTGAAAACGCACAATGCCTTGTTATTCGGTTAATGACTCGCAAGGGGATTTGGTTTAGAGACGATAAACTGAACTATCCCGAGATCGGCTGTCTCGATTCACCTATATTAGAACTCATAGAGTATGGCTTTATAAGTACAGACCCACCGACAAGTTCATTTGAACTCGCATCCACGTTGTTATCAAAACCTGAGATTCTCACTTTTTATTCAGGTCTAAAACGTACCGCTAAAAAGAACGAACTGATAGAACAGTTGCATCACCAACAGCCTAATCATGTTCCGAAACTTCCGTTCACTGTCGTCAGACTGTTGGACGATGAGGTGTTACCCCTTCTTTGTTTACTATTCTTTGGAAATCGGCACCAAGAGTTTGCACAATTCGTTTTAGAGAACTTAGGAATTCATAAGTTCGAGAATTATGAAGTGTCTAAGGCAACTAGGTTGTTCAATAATAGAGCGGAAATCGACTCAACTCTTGAAATTACAGATCTAAGGATAGCGTACACAGAACTCACAAAGCCTTGTTCTAAGCTCATAAGGCAATTTGCTGACTTGCTCCCATCTGCAAACGGAAAGTACGCCACTAGACAATTAGACAAACTCACTAATTTAATCGCAAGAGATCTCGAACGACAGGGCGACCTCGACCTCGCTTTGAGCTTGTTCGAGTCCTCCCGACTTCCGCCCTCGAGGGAGCGACAAGTTCGTATACTTATTCATCAAGAAAGATTCGAGGCAGCCATTAAACTTGCACTAACAATGATTAAAAACCCTCTAAGCATTGATGAGCAAGAAGTCGGAGAACGACTAAAAGCTAAACTCGACAGGAAATTAAAGACAACTCTTGAGAAGACGGTCAAACCTAGTTTTCCAGAACGTAGGTTCAATCTTGACTTATCTCATGAGCGTGTTGAGTTAGTTGTTTGCAATAAGTTATCTGATCTAGGATGGGAGGTTTTCTATTTAGAGAATCAGTTTCTCAACACTATGTTTGGCTTGGTATTTTGGGACATTATTTTTGCCCCTGTTGAAGGCGCTTTTATCAATCCATACCAACGCCAACCGCTCGATTTATATCATCCGTCATTTACTGAAAGGCGAAAAGGCGCAATCGAGCAAAGACTATCCGAAGTTAAACGAACTGGCATTAAACCGTACCTAAGCATTCTAGAAACCAAAAGAGATATTCAGAACCCATTCATTGTTTGGGACCTAGTGGATACCGAATGGTTAGAGTTGGCAATGACATCCATTGACTATGAGCAATTAGCAGATTTGTTCGCTGTTCTTCTCTCAGACCTAAGAGCATACCGCAATGGTATGCCTGATCTAGTCGCGTTTAAAGGCAACGAATGGTTATGGTGCGAGGTAAAGGGACCTGGTGACAAACTTCAGAACAATCAAAAACGTTGGTTTAAACAGATGGAGAGATTAAATATTAATTATGAAGTGTGTTACGTCAATCATGACTGAGTTAGTGGCAAGCAAAAAAAAACCAGCAATGATGCTGGTTTTTTTGAAATTCGACTTAGAAGTGTAAGTGAATCACAGATGTCGCAATGCACGCTGGGCGACGGATTCCTTCTATTTCTACGCGTATTTCACGCTCTATCTCAAGACCTTTCTTGATCGGTGTAACTTTGACCAAGGTACTCTTAGCACGAAGGTTACTACCTACCTTAACTGGATATGGGAACCTTACTTGGTTCAACCCGATATTTACCATCATCTTCGCAGTCGGAAATAGAGGTTTATCTGGGTCAACACTATCTGTTAGTGCTGGCAACAAAGACAGAGTTAAGAAACCATGTGCGATAGTGGTCTTAAATGGTGATTCTTGTTCTGCTCTTTCTGGATCAGTGTGGATCCACTGGTTATCTTCAGTAATTGATCCAAATTGATTGATTCGTTCTTGACCTACGTGAATCCAGTTACCTTCATGAATCACAGTGCCAATTTTGTCTTGCAGTTCGTCAAATAGTGCCTGTGCTGCGGGCTTGAGCACAATTTCTGGTTCGACCTGTACTACATGTGGTTCATTTACTGCAGGCTTGTGATAGTCTCTGACCCATGCTAAAAAATTGCTATGGTTTGTCTTGTCGACAAACTCAGTCCAATATTCGCGAATAGTGGGCGACATCCATTGCATAAGCTCAGACTGATGCTTAACCGAATCAGCTCTTTGTTTAAACAATTTTACAACTTTCATCTTGACCTCAAATCTCAGTTCATAAGAACTAACCCTACTATTTTGAAGCATGTCCCTTCATCACGCAAACTTTTTCGAGCGAACACGCGTATTCTGAACGCTGTTTTATTGTTGTTTTTCAATACTTTAGCAATAAAAAACATTATTTTATTTAGCAGTAAAACTCGCTGAATATCCTCTTTTAGTAAAACAATCTTCTTGGAATCACACACATAACGAGCATCATGAGTAAATCGACATCACTTTGACTACATTTAACGCAGTCAGTGCTCCAAAGGGAATTTTCTTCTTTACAGCCCTCTCCTATGATTCTATTATTAGCGCCACAAAACGGAGAGATGGCTGAGTGGTTGAAAGCACCGGTCTTGAAAACCGGCATACGTTAATAGCGTATCTAGGGTTCAAATCCCTATCTCTCCGCCACATTCTAAAGCCTCGCTTAACGCGAGGCTTTTTTCTTTATTCTACAATCCCCTATGCAATTCAAACTTGCAATCTCCTATGAAAAGAAACTAAGGTTCAGTAAGTTATATTAGCCATAGGGACAAAAGGAACGTGAACTCTACTCTAGAAACAATACTCAACCACCGTTCTATTCGAAAATTTAAGCAGCAACCTATCGATAAGGATATTCTAGACACTATTCTTAAAGCTGGAATTGCCGCATCATCATCTAGCCTATTGCAAGTCGTCTCTATTATCAGGGTCACAGAGAAAGATAAGCGCAACAAACTAGTGGAACTTTCTGGCAATCAACCCTATGTGGCTCAAGCCGCTGAATTTCTCGTTTTCTGTATAGACTATCAGCGACACCAAGAGTTAAACCCAAACGTGAAAGTTGACTACACAGAGTTAGGTTTAATCGGTGCTATTGATGCCGGAATAATGGCACAGAACTGTTTAGTGGCGGCCGAGTCACTAGAGTTAGGCGGCGTCTATATCGGAGGCCTGAGAAATAAAGCGGCTGAAGTTGATGAGTTGTTAGGTTTGCCCCCGCACTCTGCGGTTCTTTTTGGGATGTGTTTAGGATATCCAGACCAAATCCCAGAGGTAAAACCACGCTTGCCTCTTGACGTCATTGTGCATGAAAATGAATACCATCAGCTAGATAAAAATGCGGTTGCACAATACGATGATGTGATGCTTTCCTATTACGCACATCGATCAACAAACCAAAAAAGCAGTACGTGGTCTTCACAAGTTACTAGTAAGCTAGAAGGTGAATCTCGACCTCATATGCTCGGTTACCTAAACAGTAAAGGTTTGTTCAAACGCTAATTTCTACAGTAAGAACTCATGACTTAATCTCTTTCTAGTCATGAGTTCTTTCGTACAAAGCAATTCACTCTTTCGGGATCACTACTGTAAAACGGGCGCCACCAATGTGGCTTTCATCTACAGATACACTCCATCCTAAGTTTCTGCTTGCCTGAGCGACAATAGCTAACCCTAGACCGAATCCGCCATTGTTATGATTTCGCGAAGAGTCCAAGCGCGAGAAGGCTATAAATACTTCCTCTCGCTTTTCAATAGGGATGCCAGGGCCATTATCTTCTACGTCCAAAGTCCAACATGAGTGGTACTCTCTCAAGGTGACATTGACTACCCCGCCACCGTAACGAAATGCATTTTTAAGTAAGTTATCAATGACCAATTTGGACAAGCACTTAGAAGCCAAATACCTATCATCTAGGATGTTTGAATCTTTGATAAACTGAATTTGCTTAGTATCAGCGATAACATCGATACGTTTTTCAACTAGTTCAGAAACGGAAAATGCCTCGCGAGCGATTGGTAGTTCACCGCACCGACCGTTAGTAAGCCTCGATAACTTAAGAATATCACTGGTTAAATGGGAAATGTCTTCAATATAACTGTCTATGTCGTTAAAGAGTGTTTGTTTGTCCTTTGTATCCTCTCTTCTGATTAAATCACTGGCCATTTGAATTCTAGTTAGGGGCGTTCGGATTTCATGAGGAATAGCCTGAGAAAACACCAGCGACTCTTTTACTCTTAGTTCGATATCATCAGCCATATCGTTAAAACTATGAGCGAGTTCTTTTATCGGTGAAATATGGAACACCTCAGAGCGAACACTAAGGTCACCTTGTCCAAATTTTGTCTGCACAGCTAATAGTTTGTTAATGCGCTTGTTAACTCTGTGCAACGGCAAGTAAATTAATCCTGCTAAAGCGATGCTCAATGTCACGAATAAGGCAAAAAAGAACTGGTTATCGCTGTCTTCATACCATTTAGCGTCAGCACTAAACGGGTCTTCGGTTTCTATAAAAAATAGTTGCTTGTTGGCACGTGGTATTGGGAAAGCGGCTACAAATAACTGGTTGTTTTTGATATAAACATCAATGCCGTCTCTTCGTTTGAATAGTTCACAATCTGAACAGACGTCTGTAATGGAAGTAGTACTGTCCGATAGCATTAATTTGTAGTCGTAATACTGCAAAGAGGACATGCTGTTGAGCTTATGATGAAATCCGTGCCTCTCATGTTGACTATCGATATAATCTTGAACGTAAGAGTTACCATTGTCGATAAAAGAGCCAATATCCTCGTGTCTTAATAAAACATTCGTAACATTGATAAAGACGAAGAAGGTTAATACTAACCCTATTAGACTTTCTATGTACAAACAGGTAAACATGTTTTTCGGCTGAGACATTATTTTCATCGTTAGGCCTTAACCAGTCTGTATCCTTGGTTTCGAACTGTTTTGATAATTGCGTCATATATTTCAGCTTGAATCAGCTTTTTCCTTAAGCCTGAAATTCGCATATCGATCGAACGGTTGTAGGAACTGTACTCAATCCCTCTGACAACTCGACAACAATGCTCTCTAGAAACTGTTTTTCCCTTGTTTTCAATAAGTAACTGAAGAATTTCAAACTCAGAGTTGGTGAGATTTAAAGGTTTCTGTTCATAGTATGCGGTCTGGTTCTCACTATTAACGACAATTCCATAAGCATCTGATATATATAAAGACTTTTCAGCTTGTTGGACAGATTTATAACGGCGCATTAACGCTTCAATACGAGCAACAAGAATATGGCCTCTCACTGGTTTTGTTATATAGTCGTCAGCCCCTAACTTGAATAACGATACCTCACTCATTTCATCTTCTGCTGCCGTAACTACCATAATCATTCCAGAATAAAATGCGCGCGCTTCTCGACAAATATCCACCCCTGACTTTCCTGGTAACATTAAATCTAATATCACTAGATCGGGTTTAAGAGAATCGATTTTATTCAGAGCTATTGATCCGTCTTCAATCCAGTTGACTGTATAACCTTCTGCCTCCAAGAACATTTTGGTCAAATTTCCAATATGCATGTCATCTTCGATAAGCAAAATATTGCAATCCATAACTCCTCCTTAAAACGTAAACGCGCCGGAGTATATTGAAAGTTGAGCATTTCTCAATGCCAATATAAAAAAACATAAAAAAGTTTAGTATCACGGATTTTACAACATTCTTGCTTACATTAGCTTACTTCGCCCAAATATACAGTACGCAACACCATTAAAATTAATACTTTAGTGGTATCACATTACTCATGGAACCGAGAAATTACATTTAATGACTAAATGTGACTAAATAATTATTGCACTCATACTTACAAATACCTTAATTGAGCACTGTAACTCCATTTGTACACCTAGATTTCTGCTCTGCATTTATTACTATCGCGCACAATTCAGAGGGTAGACTCACGTTTTATAACTGCCCCACTTCGTTTATAGGCATTAACGTATTTCAAATAATGTTGAGCTTGTAAAGGTTACCGTTAGAAATCATTAGGAAATAAAATGCATTTGATTAAGTTGCTAAGCTTTAGCGCAATAACACTAGCTATTGCTTCAGGTTGTAAGTCAGACAGCGATTCAAGTCATCCAACTTCACCCCCTCCAACAGTTCCAGCCTCGAAGACCGTGAACAACATATCAATTAGTCAAGTAAGTAAGACACTTCCACAAGAGCTTAACATCGCAAGCAATGCTGGTTTTAACCTCTACGTTTCAGTAACTCCTTCAGGTACAGCGACGAGGCAATTGAGAGCGTCAAATGATGGTGCTATACATGTCATCGCGTATTTCGATGAATCAAAATATCCAGATACAATAGAAAAGGAGAGGCATAGAACAATCGTCAACTACAAAATCGAACGAGCCACCAAGATTCTTCAACACCTGATGTCCAACGTCCCGAACTCACAGTATGGAGAGAATAAATCGTCAATCGCTGCACTCATGGCGCAACGAGAAGCGACATTGATACTGACGGAAAACGATGAGCAAAACCAAATGATGCTCACCAAATTATTTGTCGGCGAAGCGTTTCGTCAAAACAAAATAGATGATTGGGTATCAAAAGTTCCTTCTGCGTCAAGTATCCTTGATACTACATCAGAATTTAATTTCTTAAACTCTCTAATCCCGCTAGCGTCGTCTGATGAGGATCTCTTCGATAATATTATTACTTCGATCTTAACCGGTGTACAGCAAAGTCCCAATAGCCCCAAGTGGCTCATCAACAGCCAATCATTAATGTTCAGAGAGTTAACCCTTGAAGGTGACTGCCACTATATGAGTAACTTCGCAAACTATTGCGAAAACTTAGGTAAACATGCAGACAGAGACGCAGGGTTTGAGGAAATACTTCACTTGTTTCAAGCACAAGGTATCGCTCCTAATCCGACGTTTTATGCGTTTCAACAACAGATTCAACAACGAGCGCTCTCACTCTATACCGATCACGAAAACGGCCACTATTCACCATGGCAACCAACCAACAGTAGTTGGCAAGATTGGAAAAATGACGACATAGATCCAGCTATCGGACCAAGCTATTCTCATGAGTACTTTGCGGCTGCGTTCGAAGCTTACATGGGGATGTGGGAGCACAAGAGCAAAGGTTTAGATAACTATCAAGCAGTGACTCGCTCTCAAATGCGTTCTATTGATACCGAGTCAGCCTTTTGGATAGAAAACATGTTCCACGACTACTTGCAATACACCGCAAATATCGATTCCAACGGTGTCAAGACGTATTACAACCACCGATTTCCACAAGGGGGCTTAACTCCGACGTTCAATATGTCGAAAAGTACGCATCCACCTCTTGAGTCCTATACCTTTAAGTCTCGCTGGCTAGTTAACGTAAAAATCATAGGTGATGCAACGATTAACCTTAGTGCCAATGACCAGAACAATCATATTGAAGGTAATAAAAAAGACAATGTGGTTGATGGTAAGGGTGGCGATGACGTCTATATCATTGATGAGGACTTTGCTAACTGCGTTATCACCGAGCAGAAATATGCAGTTGAAGTGCAATGCTCAAACACGGGAACAGATACCCTAGCGAATTTCGAGGCTATTCAGTTTAAAGATCGCACATACTCCCTCGTGCAATAAATTCCTGCTCTAGGAAGCAACCCTATTGGTTTGCTTCCTATCAATCTAAGTTACTTTCCAGTATTTTCATAGCATTGGGTTTTGCTAAACCGAACCCTTGAAACAATGACACTCCATGCAATTGACAGCGCGTTAATCCGTCTTGATTTTCAATGCCCTCTGCTACAGTAGTTGCTCCTATTTTATTAGCAGTAGTTACCGCTTCTGAAATTTTTTCATCACACAATAAGACACTTCTATCAAGTTTTAAGTAGTCAGCTTTAATTTCTAGTGCGCGGTCTTTAGTGGAATAGTCTGTCCCATAGTCATCAAGTGCCGTCTGCACACCAAATTTCGCGAGTTTGCCCTTTCCCACGACAATAGCGCGAATGTCAGATTCTTTAAACTCGGTAATTTCAAATACTATTTGTGATGGCATTGCACCAAATTCACCTATCCGTGTCATAAAACGTTCAATGGCAAGAGGTTCATTTGCAAGCAACTCGAACACACACGGAGAGACGTTTAGGAATAACTTCCGTCTTCTAAAACGAGAACAAGAAAAGTTATGCAGGTGTAACTTACAACATAGAATAGTACAGACAACATTTATCTCTACTTGTCGCTCTAAATCAGCAAAGTAACGTGCCGGTTCAAGTTTCTGACCAGAGATGTGCTTTATCCGAGCTAGCCCCTCAAGTGCAACAAGTTCTAATTGTTGGTTGAAAATCGGTTGGAACGCACTAGTAAATTTAATGCCTTGATACACACCAGTGGCAGAGCCATCTGGTTGTATTTTTAGCAGCTTTTGCACCGTGTCATATTGATTAGAATATATATTGCCAATGTCCATATTACGCAAGCAGTCCTTTCTTTGCGGGTTGCAGCACGAATTATCGGCGCAATAGTACCAAACCCCTGTGAGGAGATACGTAATACCTTGTAAGCAAAGAACTTTGTTTGAGCCGCGTATTGGAATTGAGGCAAAACAATGCAGAAAGATAAGATCAAAAAAGAGCCGCCTAGGCGACTCTTCTATCAGAATTTGGATTAAAAGTTAATTAACCTTCTTTACCAAATACGTTGTTCTCTTGCTCTTGTACACGGATGAACGTGGTACGCTTAGTTAGCTCTTTCAGTTTCGCTGCGCCTACGTATGTACAAGTTGAACGAACGCCACCAAGAATGTCTTGGATTGTGTTGTTTACGTCACCACGGTAAGGCAGAAGAACCGTCTTACCTTCAGCTGCACGGTAGTTAGCAACACCACCAGAGTGTTTGTCCATAGCAGACTGAGAAGACATACCGTAGAACTTCATAAATTGCTTACCATCTTGCTCGATGATTTCGCCACCAGATTGCTCATGACCAGCTAACATACCACCTAGCATTACGAAGTCTGCGCCGCCACCGAAAGCTTTAGCAACATCACCCGCACACGCACAACCACCATCACCAATGATCATGCCACCTAGGCCGTGTGCAGCGTCAGCACACTCGATGATTGCAGAAAGCTGTGGGTAACCAACACCTGTCTTAACACGTGTAGTACATACTGAACCAGGACCGATACCTACTTTAACGATATCCGCGCCAGCTAGAATCAGCTCTTCACACATATCGCCAGTTACTACGTTACCTGCTGAAATCGTTTTCGTTGGGAATTCAGCTCGTACTTTTTGTACAAACTCAACTAGGTGCTCTGAATACCCATTCGCAATATCGATACAAATGAATTCTAGATCTTCGCTTAATGCTAAGATTTCTTTTGTTTTCTCGAAATCACGCTCAGACGTGCCCGTTGATACGAATACTTTGTTCAATGTTTCTTTTGTTGCACCAGCAACAAACTCAGCCCACTGCTCTACTGTGTAATGCT
Organism: Vibrio mediterranei; assembly: GCF_013364395.1. NCBI lineage: Bacteria > Pseudomonadati > Pseudomonadota > Gammaproteobacteria > Vibrionales > Vibrionaceae > Vibrio > Vibrio mediterranei. The sequence goes on from NZ_JABXGK010000008.1 coordinate 963,541, forward strand.
TATGCATCGCTGTCATTACACCGTGTTGTGCTAGCGCTGTAGCCATTTCAAAACTACCAACAGAATCCATGTTAGCTGCAATTACTGGTGTACCAGACCATTGACGACCACTGTGCTTGAATGTAAAATCGCGGGTTAAATTTACTTGAGAACGACTTTTCAGTGTTGAACGCTTAGGGCGAAACAGTACATCTTTAAAGCCTAACTTAAGTTCTTGTTCGATACGCATTGTGTAAATTCCTTGATTTATATAGTACATGTTCCAGTGGGCATATGACTAAGCATAGTGCGTTGGCTCTCCGTTGGCAGACGGTTTACCTTTCTTCGGACACAAAAAAACCGGAGCGTTGGCAGACGCTCCGGTTTTCAGCATTATAGGTCGCGAAAATAATCTCGCAAGACTGATATTTTAATTTTTTTTGTGTTACTATTCCGACAAGTTGCAAATCCGCTGATTATCAATCCTATCTTAACGAAATAAATTCTCTCCAACCCTCTGATATAACAGAAAAAACCCACGTTATTTACATAAACAAGTTTACTATAGCACTCGACGCAAACGTTTTTGCACTGTGCAAATATCGAGCTCTCAACACCTGAATGTGCATTTATTAACCAATTTTTGTGGTTATTCTTGTTATCTATTAGCTCATTTTTACTGATTGATTCGGAAAAAAACGCTATTTTATATAACCTCTGAACTGTTCAAATCAAAAGTCATTGTTCTTATCGCCATCACGAATACTTCAAACGCTTAAGATGAAACATAATTGTCATGATTTCGAACTAATCGAATTTGTGGGAGTAAATCAGAAGCTAGCATGCCTACTTCTCCATGTTCCTTTGACTCCTGGTCAGCCGCAAGGCTATGAATCAAAGTGCCAAGAGTTGCAGACTGCATGTTGTTTTTTCCCTGTCCTAATAGAGCTAAGATTGTTCCAGTCAATAAATCACCCATTCCACCACTGGACATCCCTGGGTTTCCTGCATGACAGACAACCATTGACTGACCATCATAAATCAGTGTTCCTGCACCTTTCAGTACCACTACTCCACCGTAAGTTTTTTGTAATGCTCTAATTGCCTGAAAACGGTCCTTCTCTATATCACTTATACGACAGTTTAATAATTGTGCGGCCTCACCTGGATGAGGTGTGATGATATGGTTCTTCAAGACAGCTGTGTCGCTTTGTATCTGGTTAAGCCAATATAGGCCATCTGCATCAATGACGACTGGAAGATCCAACGACATCGCCAACTTCAGTGTTTGGTCAAAAACTCTAGCGGACCAAGCTGTTCGTCCTAACCCCACTCCAATTGCGATGGCGGAGCTCCAATTTACGCGCTCAGTCAATGATTGGGTGGTGCACGCATCAATCATCGCCTCTGGTAGCAACGTTCTTATTGGTGTGACACTCGCTTCGTGGGTTAAGACGGCGCAAAGCCCACCTCCTGCTCTCAAACAAGCCGCAGAAGCCAGATAAGCCGCCCCACTCATTCCATTGTTTGCACCAACCACTAGCAACTTTCCATGCGTTCCTTTGTGAGAATCTTTTGCTCTTTGCGGAAGATAACTCATCCAATGATTGTTGGTTAATACGACGTTTGCTTTATTCTGTTGAGCAAACTCCCTATCTACCTCTAATCCAGCAAAATGCAGGTGTCCTGTAAATGCTCTAGCTCGACCCGTAACTAACCCTTGTTTGACGCCGATAAAAGTCACGGTTCTATCAGCTTTGATCGCGTTTCCCAAAACAACACCGGTATCAGTATCAAGTCCAGAAGGAGTATCTATCGAGATGATTGGCTTAGAAGACTGGTTTAAACGATCAAACACATGAGAATAGAAAGGACGTACTTCACCTGAAATACCTGTCCCTAATAAAGCATCAATAATAACGTCAATGTCATCCGCAACCACATTTTCCGGCGAATCAATAACGCCACCAGCGGCTAGAAATTCATCTCTAGCTCGCAATGCGTCACCTTTAAGTGCGCTTGAATCGCCGATTTGCCAAACCGTAACGTCATAACCTGCACAAAGACTTAGTTTAGCGACGATATACCCATCGCCGCCATTGTTACCCTTACCGCAGCAAACTAGCAGTTTTCGAGTCTCTGAATAGTAAGTTTGTATAAGTTCAAATACTGACGCACCAGCCTGCTGCATTAAGGTATACATTTCTATACCCAATTGTTGAGCTACGATCTTCTCTCCTTCGCGAACTTGTTGCGAAGTGAAGAGCGATTCAGGCAAGGATGTTATATTTTGGTTCGAAGAGATCATTGTGTGCTCCCGTTTAACCCTAGTGTCAGCTTGTTGGGCAACAAGTGAGGGGCGACAAAGCTTTAGCTATTCGCTTTATTGGTATTTATCCAAATGTTAGCAAACGGGGCACTACAAAGGTGTGAATGAGATTACAAGTTAAAACTGAGGCCAGAAAATATGCAGCGCAAACCTCAAGACAATGGCGAAAATGATCAAAGCTACACCTAATCGATAACGCTTGTATTCATCAACGCTCATGGGAACGCGTTTATAGAACATCGTGACGACGCCCTTCCAATCTTGACTACGACGACCATATTGCACGATACCTGTGATAATGAACAATACACCGGCAAGTAACAGAAGTTTCTCTGTCCAAAAAACACCTTGCTCTATCATAACCCAACTCACTCCTTAAACTGGTTCGTAACTAGTTTATGATGGAAAGGCGTACTTTTCTGTAGAACTATAGTCTAATAGCGCACTTGTCATTAAGTCTGAAGCGATGTCTCGCCAACCGTCAATTTCTTCTATTAGATGTTGATGTTGTTTTTCTGTCACACTGTTGAGCGCAAGAGCTATGTATTTTTCTGCGACTAGTCGATTGTTAGCGATTTTAAGTTTTAGTTTCTCGCTATAAAAACTGTCACTGTCATTTAACAAACGTTGAAATTCTGGTTGAAAGTAGCCTAAGTCCGAGCGCCGGTTAAGCAACTGACGCATAAAGTGTTGCATCTGCTGACGATGGGCTTGCCAATCAAATACAGTAACATCCATTTCATTTGCCCAACGACTCGCAAGTGTTTTTTGCTGCTCCGTCAGAGGTCCGAACCAACGCTCCAAATTCTCTTCAATTCGCTGTTGGTAAATAAGTCGAACATCTTCGTCTTGGAGGCCTTGATACTTTTTAATGAACTTCTCGTCTTTCTGCTCTAAATTATCAAGTAACTCTTTCACTTGTTTATCTGTCATCTGTTGTGTCAATGCATACAGATCAGGGGTAATCTGAGCGACTAATCGTTTAGTATGTTGCCTCACCTGTTCCATCTGCAAAGAAACATATTCTGCATCTACAGTTTTTGGGTCCTTATTTCGTATGTCCGTCAACTGTTGTAGGTAACGAGGCAATTCATTGGACTTATGCCAATCACCAAGAACAAGAATACGCTCAGTTAATATTTCCTCCTGGCCGTCTTCAAGCGTTACATAGTCATCAATATAATCAACAATGAACCAATCCAAATTGCTATATAAAAACTTGGTTGTACACCCTGTTACAATTAACAAGCTGACAAATAAACCAAAACTCTTAACCCAACCAACCTTTTTCATTTAAATACTTCTTCCTTAATGTACGTTCATCCGGACTTATACGAAGTTTAAGATAAGATTAGATTGAAAATGACTAAAGCGCCCAACTTTGAGCGCTTTTTAACTTGTTTAAATTTGTGGTCTTGCCGTTGAGCGTGTTGACGGTGGAAGGTGAGGTAAAGTGATCTCAGGCTGCTCACCTGTAAGCGATCTTAAGAATGCAGTGATTTTCTTCGATTCATCTTTAGTTAAGCTTTGTCCTAACTGAATATCTGCCATTACTTCCACTGCTTCTTGCAGATCCCATACAGAGCCGTCATGGAAGTATGGGTAGGTAAGTTCGATGTTACGGAGTGTAGGCACTTTAAACACATATTTATCGAAATCCTTTCCTGTTACGGCAGCTCTACCGATGTCTGGATTATCTGTTTTAAATGCTTTGACCAAGCCCATTTTTTGATACATCTGGCCTCCCGCAAGTGGTCCACTATGGCAAGCGGTACAGCCTTTTTGCTTAAACAGTGCGTAACCTTCAACCTGTTCAGCAGTCAACGCTGAATCATCACCCTTTAGCCACTTATCGAACGCCGCGTTGGGGGTGCGAAGCGTTTTTTCAAACGTTGCAATGGCATCTGTTACTTCATTAATGGTAAAGTTCTTTGAACCATATGCACTTTCAAACCACTGTTGGTATTGAGGGATAGATTGTAAAGTCCCAATAGCGAGTTCATGTGAAAACGCCATTTCTATCGGGTTTTCAATAGGCCCTGCGGCTTGCTCTTGAAGGTCTTTCGCACGTCCGTTCCAGAACTGTACGAAGTTTAAATCTGAGTTAAGAACCGTCGGTGAATTGATAGGTCCAATCGCCCACTTATGACCAATAGAGCTCGGAAGGTTATCAACGCCACCTTTCGCCACATTGTGGCAAGAATTACACGAGATCGTATTGGATGCAGATAACCTTGGTTCAAACCAAAGGGCTTTACCCAAATCGACCTTTTGTTGGTCCAAGCCAACAACGGGTTCAATCACCTTGATCGGCTCTTGATCTTGCCTTTTCGCATTAACGTTAAATGCGATACCTACTGCTATCGCTGTTACTATTACATTTCTCATTGCTTATTCCTTTGCGCAAACATGTAAATATTAAATACAAGCGAATACCGACGAAATATATCGTCTCGTTAGGTTATAATTATTATTAAATTCAACGAACTTATGGCTTATTTGTTCGTCGCAATAAAACAGTAAGGAAATATTAATCGCTTTTACAATGCAAATTTTAGATTAAGATTATGAAAAAAAGGAATGTAAAGTTTAACAAGCTGCTATCGGCCTTTATTTATGGGGATTTGAAAAATAATGAGAAATTAGTCATTACATTAACTCTACATTTTGTTTACACACTTTATTGATTTAAATCAACCAGGAAATTTATCATTAGAAAAGAAACGATACACCAGCTCTATTTGTTTCTTCATCGCATTTCTCTAGTGAATTCCCAAAAGTCCACCATATGCATTTCACCTAACGCTATACGTAATAACCGATATTCCAAATTGACACACCGATTTCGTTAACATGCTTCCAAATCAACCGGAGTATCCCCTATGAAAAAACCTTTATTTTCTTTACTGTTAGCCTCTACATTTACCTTGCCTAGCTACGCAAACATCATCGTTGATATGCAAGGTGTGGATGAAAAAGACTACATCTACGATCTACACAAGTGCGAAGAGATGTCTGGACAAGTACAGAAACAACAATCATCAGGTGGAGCAATAAGCGGCGCTGCTAAAGGGGCTGCTTTAGGTTCAGCTGGCGTAGCAATCGCTGGTGGATCGGGTACTGAAGGTGCGAAAAAAGGTGCTGCAGTGGGAATGGCGGCTGGTGTTCTTGGCCGTAACCGCGCTAATCGTGAAAACTCAGAACAATATAAACAAGACAAGCAGACAGTAGTTAAAAACTGTATGACTAACCGTGGTTACGTGGTACTGAACTAATAATTGCTAAGTTCTTACCCAACAATTATAGTTGCCCTACATTAGCTAAATGGTATCGACTTGCCGATGAACGATCTCAATGCGCTACGCGTATTCTTAACCTTGATGCAAACGCAATCTACGTTAAAAACAGCCAAAGCATTAGGTCGTTCTCAGTCCTACGTCTCTAAAACGCTGGCTCAATTAAGGATCGACTTAGCGGACCCGCTGTTTGTACGCAGTGCAGAAGGCTTATCTCCGACTAGTTATGCTCAAAACATTGAGCCTAAACTAAGAAGTGCCCTCGCAGATATTACCGATGCTTTAAAGCCGGATACCTTCAATCCGAAGTCTGTGGATAAAATCACTTTACACATCATCGAGCCTTACTTAATCGGTTGTGGCAAAGAAATTATCGATGCCATTCGCTCGCATACATCAACGCCAATTGAAATCAGGCAATGGAACAAAAGCTCAGAATCGTTGCTTCTCACGGAAGAAGTCGATCTTGCTGTCCATGCTTTGACTGACAAACCGCAATCTATTTATCAGAAATATATTCATACTGGTACTGGTGTGTTATATGGCAATACGGACGGAGAATACGTTAAGTATATGGTTGCCGATCTAAATGAACATATTGATTGGTACAAGCTTCTTGATAGTGACGCTCAAGCAACCATTTTCGTCGATAATCATGCCTTGATGACACAGTTAATGGAACAATGTTACACATTGCGGTATATCACGTCCGAAACACCAGAAAAAGCTCCCTTACATTTAGACATGGCTATCTCAACCAAGGCGTCGCGTAAAAATGAAGAAAAGGTAAAATGGCTCATAGAAATCGTTGAACCAATTCTGCGACGTTATACCCCTCTTTCCTACAGCAACACACCCAACTGATACAAAGACATAGTTCACATATATAGGAAATCTTCGTCCGTTATTTCTTATAAATGAGCAATAGGCTGTTCTTTTGATATTAAACCCGTTTTATTCCTTTGATAAAAAAGAGCTCCTCACCTATTTTTAGCAGTGATGTAATACATCGTACAGTTAACGATAGAAAGGATGTCATTATGAGAAAAACAGTGGTAGCAGCATCAATTATTGGAACGATGATGGCATTGCCAGTTGTCGCCGACGATGGTTTTTATCTGGGTGGTCGATTGGGTGGTTCTCAACTATCCGATGCGTGTAATGTCTCAGCAGCACCTTGTACAGACAGTGGTTTCAGTGCCGGCGTTTATACTGGTTACGATTGGAATGACTACATTGCACTCGAATTTGCTTACGATTGGCTAGGCAGCTATGAAACTTCGTTTGTTGATGGAGCTGAGTATAGAAGAGATGCAAATTTGAGTGCTCTTACACTTGCTCCTAAGTTCTCTTACCCATTTAACGATGAATGGGCAATATTCGGCAAAGTTGGCGCCGCATATACAATGTATGATGACCGTAAATCAACAGCTCTGATGGGCGGAGTCGGTTTAGAGTATGACTTTGCAACAGCTTGGTCAGGTCGACTCGAATATCAGCGAATCAACGACGCTAAAGATGATTGGTTCAACACTGATGTCGATACTTTCTGGCTCGGTATTTCATACTCATTTGGTAGTGCATCTGAGGCTGCTGCAACCGCTGCTGCAGCTAGTTCAACTCAGGAGGCCTCAGCCGAAGAACCACCTGTTGCAGAAGCGGTAGTTATGACCAAAACATTTGAACAAGTTTCTGGTCAAGAAAACTTCGAGTTTAATAGCACTAAGTTGAACGAGAATACTAAGTCTGATTACGATCCACTTATCGCTCTAATGCAAGATCATCCAGATTCAACCGTAACCATCACTGGTTATACTGATTCATCTGGTCCTGAAGAGGTCAATCAACGAATTTCTGAAGAGCGTGCTGAATCCATCGCCGCTTACTTAGAATCTCAAGGCATAGACCGCTCTAGAATGACGGTTAGTGGCATGGGCGAAGCTAACCCAATTGCCGACAACTCAACGAAAGAAGGTCGTGCACAAAACCGTCGTGTTGAAATTACTGTTCCTGAGTTCGAATACACCACAGAAGAAATGGTAGAAAAAGCCCAATAGTAATGATTAAGAACAAAAAGAAACCGAGCTTGGCTCGGTTTCTTTTTCTATGCTTTAAGTGCTTGTTCCAAGTCAGCCAGAATGTCATCTATATGCTCAATACCAACTGAAAGCCTAATCATCTCAGGACGCACTCCCGCTTCTAACTGTTCAGACTCACTCATTTGTCTATGAGTTGTAGAAGCAGGATGACACGCTAATGATTTCGCATCGCCAATGTTCACTAACCTCTTAAATATCTGTAACGCGTCATAAAAACGCACACCAGCTTCATAACCGTCTTTCAAGCCAAAAGACAGAATGGCGGATGGTTTCCCATCCATATATTTACACGCCAATTCATAGTGAGCCGAATCTTCTAAACCGGCATAAGACACCCAACTCACTTTCTCGTGTTGTTGTAAATATTGCGCCACTTTGAGGGCATTTTCAGTATGACGTTCCATACGTAAAGGGAGAGTTTCTAGACCTTGTAGCAACATAAAAGCGTTCATTGGAGACAGTGCGGATCCTGTATTGCGCAAAGGTACGGTTCTAGCTCGACCTATGAATGCTGCTGGACCAAATGCCTCGGTATAAACCACACCATGATAAGATGGCTCTGGTTGATTGAAAACTGGGAATCGCTCTTTATGCTGGTCCCATGGAAACTTCCCAGAATCGATAATCACACCGCCGAGCGATGTCCCATGTCCGCCAACATACTTTGTCAAAGAATGCACCACTATGTCCGCACCATGCTCGATGGGTTTACAAAGTATCGGAGTCGCAACAGTATTGTCGACAATGACAGGAACACCTTGCTGATGTGCCAACGAAGAAATACCTTCTAGATCAACGATATTTCCTGCGGGGTTACCAATCGATTCGCAGTAAACTGCTTTGGTATTTTCGTCAATTAGCTCGGCAATCGATTCTGGCTTGTCATCTTTAGCAAACTTTACTTGAATCCCTTGCTTGGGCAACATGTGAGCAAATAATGTGTATGTTCCGCCATAAAGTTGAGGCGTCGAGACAATGTTATCTCCGGCTTCCGCTAGAGTCAGAATTGCATAGTTAATCGCGGCACTACCTGCACTTACCACCAACCCAGCAATTCCTCCTTCTAAAGCGGCCATGCGCTGTTCGAGTACATCATTCGTTGGGTTCATAATGCGAGTATAAATATTGCCTGGTACTTCCAAATTGAATAGATCCGCTCCGTGCTGTGCGCTATCAAATTCGTATGCTACCGTTTGGTAAATAGGTGTCGCGACTGATTTTGTCGTAGGGTCCGTTTCATATCCGTGATGAATCGATAGTGTTTCGTCTTTCATTGTCCTTCCTTTTACAAAGTCCTATCTTTCTGGACGTTTTTAAGCGTCAGCCTTCCAGTATTTCATTACTAAATCGAGAATTCTTTGAATCAGACCAAAAAACCAACATGAGTTTTTGCTTTTTAACCTGATGTTTTATCGGTTTTACCAATTAATGAAATAAGTAGAGCCAGTTATACGTGCTTCAACAATCCTAGTATTGTTGCGACATAACCCAAGAGAAGAGAAATCCATATGACCGATAAAGCACTGATCGTCGAAGGTGGCGCAATGCGAGGCATATTTGCAGCAGGTGTGTTGGACGCATTTTTAGAACAGTCGTACAAGCCATACCACTTCGTTATCGGCGTTTCTGCCGGAGCATCAAACCTACTGGGATATTTAGGGAATGCTCCTGGTCGAAGCTACCAAGTTATTAAAGAGCTCGCGACTAGCAAGCAGTTTTACAACCCTCGACGGTTTGTAGCTGGTGGACATCTCGTAGATGTTAAATGGCTATATGAAGAATCCAATAGACAGTTTCCACTCGATCAAGACACGGTATTCAATTCCGTACCTTTTATTGCCGCAGCTACAAATGTTTCAACAGGTCTACCGGATTACTATGAAGTCACTCGTTCCAATATCGCTAAAGCATTAGAGGCAACCGCTTCATTACCTCTCGCCTATAAAGAAACACCTTGCTTTGATGGTGGGTGTTATACCGATGGTGGCGTAGCAGATTCTATTCCCGTACGTGAGGCTTATCGTCGAGGAGCCAGAGACATAACGGTTATCCTGTCTCATCCGTTAAGCTACGAAATGCCCAAACCTAAATCAGGTTGGCTGATGAAAAAGATGTTTGTCAAACACCCAAATGTAGGCCGAGCACTCACTAAACGCGCTCAAAACTACAATGAGTCTTTGGATTTTATCAAGAACCCGCCACTTGACTGCGTCATTCGTGTCATCTCTCCACCAGAGCATTTCCCGGTGCGACGTTTAACAATGAAAAAAGAGTTGCTGGATGTAGGTTACGATATGGGACGAGACGAAGGAAGAAAGCATGTTCACCACCTTAGAGGTGAACATGTCTATCAACAAGAAGAGTGCCCTTTTTGCTAACAACCGGTGTTTTGGGAACAGACCTTACAAGCGATTATGCTAGCTCAAACGTAATTACATACAATTCGTTCTCACTAGGATAGATGTCACGGATGACCTCTTTTAGCTGAGGCAAAGTCATGTTCTCTTGATGAGCGTGAGCCTCATTAATGTCGTCGTATTGGATCGCCTCAATAGAAACAATGTTTAAATTTCCAAACTTTCTACCAGTTTCAAACGTTGCAACAGGAATAACTCGTCCTAATTCAAAATCAATTTCTGTTTTGTCGCGAATCGTAATTGTTTTCTTACCTGACAAAATATCAGTTTCAAACCTTTCGAAAAACGTGATTTGGTCTAGCATACAATACCCTTAATTAACCAAACTTACTGTACTACCAATTCGCGATGCATGGACATCTAGACGAAGTGGCATTTGTTCTTTTAATTCGGAGACATGGGAAATAATCCCAATTGTTCGTCCGCTTTGTTGAAGCTCAACTAGAGTCTGAACTGCAAGGTCGAGTGACTCCGGATCTAAACTACCGAATCCTTCATCGATAAACAGCGTATCCAATCGAATGCCGCCACTATAGGATTGAACAACATCTGACAACCCTAGTGCTAAGGAAAGCGCTGCCATAAATGACTCACCACCCGAGAGCGTCGCCACATCACGCCATTTTCCTGTATATGCATCCTCTACTATCAAATCCAAGCCAGACCCTGCATTACCTTTACTTCGTGTTTCTTTTCGTTTTAGGTCATATCGACCTTTACTCATCAATCTCAATCTTTGTGATGCTTGGATGAGTACGTCGTCAAGCAATACGCCTAATACAAAACGATGAAGACTAATTTTATTACCCGTTTTACCATTAGCCACGTCACTTAATGTCCCAACCACTTGATATTGCTTATCAAGCTCTGCATTTTGCGACACCAACGAGTTCACTCGAGTTAATACATTATTTAGGCTATCCAGTTTAGATTGCTGTTGTTGGAACTGACCTAACATATGTTGATACGATGCATCAGTTTCATTTTTGGCAACAAGCAGTTCCTGGACGTTCGGGTGCTCTACACCTTTCAACTCTTCAGTCAACAGCTTCAGCTGCTCGCTTACTCTAACCTCATCTCGAACAAACGTCTCAAGCTCAAGCTCAAGTGCAGCGATACGTGGCTCGTCTACTATCGAGGACAAGAAAGCTTCCTCGTCAGAAAAATGACTACTCAACAGTAGTGTCTTCCACCTCTCTACTGAAGACGCATGTTCGTTTGATAAGTCCTTCAATTGCTTAGTTAATGTGTCCAAATGAGACTGATATTTAACCAAGGTTTCTGCTGTCTGATTAGCATAGCGCTGTGCTGCTTCAAGCGCCTGAGAAAGCTGCATTAGTTCATCAGAGATTGAGGCTTGACGCTGAAGGACTAATTGGGCATTAGCGTATCCAGTCTTGTTGTTCGATTCCAACTGTACAACCACTGCTCGCAGTTGCTCTTTTGAAATTGCCGCTTTATTAACTGAATTCGTTAACGTGTTTAATAACTCTTGCTTGGCTGATGTTTCGCTAACGTGTTTGTTAAGGCGCGATTCCATGGCGCTTAAATCAATCTTGTTGAGCTCAGTGATTTTGTTTTCAAGCATCGTTATTTGATTTTGCGTTTCAATAGCAGATTGATCTAACTTCGCCTCATCCAACTCTAATGAATTTATAAGGTCGCTTCGCTGTAATACGGCACTGTCTAGAACACTATTTAGCCTTACTAGCTCTTGTTGCTGCTGGTTTAGCTCTGCATTTACGCTCGTTTCATTGGCTCTAAAGTCATTCAATTGTTGTAAGCTAACGGTTTCCTGTGATGGTGCCGCTAGTTTAGGGTGTTCAACACTACCACAAACTGGACAAGCGGTACCTTCTTCAAGAGTCGCGGCCAGTATCGAGGCTTGACTAGAATGCCAGGCTATTTCACTTTCTGTACGCTTGCGAGTAGCGGCTTGAGCCGAAGCCGACAAGTTTTTAACCGTAGATTGAGTGTCATTTAGCTGTTTCTGCAACGCTACAATATTCGCGGCTATTGTTTTAAGTGTTTCAATACCTTGCCATTGTTTCCGCCGCCCACTGAGTGACATTGTCACTTCACCAAGTTTCTGCTTCTCTTTCCTTGCGTCACTCAAAGATTTTTCAAACGTTAGAGTCTGCGCCTGAAGTCGTTCGACTTCATCGGATACTTGTTTATGCTGCTCTACATATGTGTTGAATTGACTGTCAGCATGTTGAGCTTCTCGCCTTTTATCATCAAGTTGGTTCAGAGTTTTTTCTAACTGCTTTAAGGAGTAGCTTTCTTCATTGAGTGCTTCACTCCTTTTATGAACCAGTTTTTGTTGTTCCAAAGCAGTAATAGACGCATCTCGTTCCTTCTCCGCTTGTTGTATTTTTCCACGTCCAATATCAATACGTTCCGATAAAGTTGACATGTTTTGTTCAAGCTTTATGGTTTCATCAAAAGTAGGTTTAATCTTTATTGCCTGCTTGTGACTCGTCATAATTTGCTTGTTTAGTGCAATTTCTCCGCGTTTGTCGTTTAGCGTTTTCGCCTCAGCCTCTACGTTGCTCTTAGCTTGGAATCTCTTTTCTAGTGACTGCGCTTGATCATATATTTGCTGAGCTTGGTTTTTTCTCTTTTCAACGACCTGTAATTCTTGCTTTGCGCGCTCAACATTGGGAGATAACACATCTAAAGAGTCATTGAGCTGCTGTAAAGATTCAAGAGAAGCTACATCTAATGCGCCTTTAATTTGGTTATCAAATTCCTCTTTCGCTTTGCGAATACCTGCTGCTTTATCAAAAAGAGTACGTTCTATCGCCGCATAGACTTGTGTTTGAAATAACTGACCAAAGATAGATTCCCTCTCTTTAGAACTTGCGGTTAGCAACTCTCTAAACTTTCCTTGAGGAATCACCATCACTTGTCGAAACTGCTTAACGTCAAGTCCTAGCAGTTCTTGTATCGCGACACCTACTTGTTTAGGTTTATTAGCAATAAGCGTGTTGTCGCTAAGCTTAAGTAATGTAGCACTATGGCTTCGTTTTGTTGTACCTTCTCCACGCTGTTTTGGAACTTCCTGATCGGGACTACGAGTAACCTCATACTTCTCACCCGACAGTTCAAATTCAAATACCAAGGTGGTCAGCGTTTTACTATCAGCATAATCACAACGCATTTGATCGCCAGTACGCTCGCTTCCAGTGGTCTCGCCATAAAGCGCGTAGCAAATCGCATCCAGTATTGAGCTTTTTCCAGACCCCGTGGGGCCATTGATAAGAAAAAGCGGACAATCACCTAGCTGAGAAAAATCAATACTCTCTTTACTAGAGAATGGACCAAACGCCTGCAGAGTCAGTTTTAAAGGTTTCACTATTGATTACTCCTCAGACTGCTTTTTCAACGACATCACAACTTCTGATAACATGTCCTTTTGATTGTCTGTCATTTCGTCACCTTGGACTTCCAGGAAAAAGTCCCTGAACATATCCACTTCAGAACGACCTAAACGGGCTTGTGATATTTCTTTATCCACACCGACCAACATTCCAGGCTTTTCTAAATGAAGTACGTTTGGGTAGACCTCTCTTAACTTCGCCATTGGATCGAGAATCGCGTGCTTATCCGTCAGTCTTACCAATAGATAATCATCAAAATTTGCATCGCTTCGACCTAGTTCAAGTAAGTTCTCTAACTCTCCTTCAAGCACTCGCATATCGTGCGGAGCGTTTAAAGGCAAAGCTCTTGTGGTTATCTCGCCACTCTCATCACAGATTTCCACTAACGTCACACTTTTTCTATGATGCTGTTCTGAAAATGAATACTTCATGATCGAGCCGGAATAGCGAATGGTTTCTAGTCCTCGTTTTTGAGCTTGATGAAGGTGCCCTAACGCGACGTAATCAAACGACTTAAAATGTTCATAGCTGACACGATCGGCTCCCCCTATTGATAATGTTCTCTCTGATTCACAAGTCTCAGCACCATCAATAAAACAATGGCTAATAACTACATTATGTACATCTTTATCTAAGACATTACCGATCTGGGAGGCAAGGTAAGCATGTGCGTCATCATGATTATTGATTTGAATATCATAATAGTGCCTTACCGTTTCAGGGTCGCTATATGGCATACCATAAAAATGGACTACGCTATCCTGAGCGGACACAATCTCGACCGGAGTACAGAGTTGTTCAAGTGAACTAATGATGTGCAGGCCTGCTTTATCGAATTGCTTTGACCCGAACCCCAACCTCTTTGCCCCGTCGTGGTTACCAGAAATCATAACTACCGGCACGTTCAAATCTTGAACTATATGATTCAAAAAACCGTCGAGAACTTCAATAGCTGCGGTTGGTGGTACTGAACGATCATAGATGTCACCAGCAATGATTAGTGCATCAATATGATTTTCAGTAACGTATCGAGTGATTTGGTTCAAGACTTGCTTTTGATCTTCAAGCAAAGAGACATTGTGAAACTGTCTCCCTAAATGCCAATCAGAGGTATGGATAAATTTCATGCGGTTCAATTTGTTATCGATAATTTCCTTTTAGCAAAGTATATCATCAGCGCTTCAGATTCCTGCGAAAAACTTCTCGTTCAGATCACTTAGCCTTAATTGCCATATTCTTAGCAATAACCGCCAAAAAATGGGGGTTTTATGAATTTTGATATCAGTTTAGTTATAAATACCACTACTACCCGACAAAAATAAAAACGGGTAAAAGGGTTTATGAGAGTCAACCACAGTTGATTTAACTGTAATTACTCGCGTTGTTGGTCATGTGTGTTTCAGCATTCCATGATCACGTTATCGGCTCTGCGTTTTGTAACTTAGCTGATATTACAATTGGTTGAATTTCTCTTATCGCGGTCTGCTCATGGATGGCTGGCCGCACTTTTAATCCACTCAACGATACGTCAGACAAACAATGTCTAGAACAATAATAAAGGAGACGAAAATGAAAGCTCCACAGCGAAAAGATAGAATTGAAGATCTTCTACAAGGGGTCGCTAAAGAAGTGCATGCCTACCTTCACGAATGCGGACGTTCAACTTCCGATGGCTGGGTTTCTTCCGTGACAATTCAAAAGCAGCTTGGGTTAAAGCACCATTGTAATCCCATTGGATGCTCAAACGACACGCCCAAAAGCTGGGTGTTTAGCGTCATTATGAGAAAGTTACAAGACCAAGGTAAAGTAGAATATAAAAAAGTGGGTTCCCGTGTTACTTATCGAAGTCGCACCTTTGTGCACTGACCTTCAATAACCATTAATAAGAAAGGAGCCTTACGGCTCCTTTCTTATTGGTAGAATCAAACTAAAACATGCTCCGCCCAACTCACTGTGACTGACTTCCACGTTTCCACCATGACGAAGCATAATGTGTTTTACGATAGCAAGACCGAGCCCATAACCGCCAGACGCCCTGTCCCTCGCTTTATCTACACGATAAAACGGCTCAAACAGCATACTCCAGTGTTCTGGCTCTATACCGATGCCATCATCATGAACTTCGATCGCGATATGATCAGAATCAGGAACCACTTTTACAACAATGGCATCTTTTGCATAACGTTTGGCATTACCAATCAAGTTCACTAGTGCTCTGCATAGAAGAAAACCATCTATCTGTGCTGGTAGCTCAGTCTGATAGGTTTGCAGAAGAAACTTTTGCCCTATGTGATGTTCCCACTTAACATGATTCTCCTTAAGCCACTCTACTAGGTTTACACTCTCTAGGTTAATTGCAGCATCTGGTCGTTCTACTCGAGCATAATAGAGCAACTCATCAACTAACTTTTCCATGTCTTCAGTATCTTCGATGATGCTGGTTAGCTGCTTTTTCGCTTCTGGGTCTTGTATTTGCTCTAACAGTATTTCGCTTTGCCATTGAATCCTAAATATTGGCGTTCGCAACTCATGAGCAACAGCATTAGTTAACGCTTTATTGCTGATCATAAGATCAGCAATCTTGGTCGCCATTCTGTTAAAGGTCCGATTCAACTTACCTAACCTCACCCAATGACGTTCTGAGGCTCTCGCTGCAAAATTACCACTGGCAAATTCCATTGCTGTTTTCTCCAAAACTCGGAGACGACGGCTCAAGAACCAAATGAGTACAAAGCTGAATGCAACAAAGCTTGCTAAGAAAAACAGCCACACCACTTGATTCCCAAACTCAATAGCTTTAATCAGTTCAGAGTCTGGGTCATCAGAGAGCTCGAAGTAATTAGGGTTATTATCAAACTTCAACCATAAATGACTGTCATCATTTAACAAAAAATGCGTATCTTGGTTTTCTTTAAAATACTCACTAATTGGCTCTGGAAGCTTATCTTGCGGATACTGCTCTAGCAGACGGTGCGTTTTATTTGCGAAAAGCTCCATAAGTTCAATGGCTTGCTCATCACTTTCATTGGTCGACACATGATTCATGATGTCGCGAAACGCTTCCACACGAAGGTTGGCGTCAACTAAATCAGGGTCCGTCTTTCCGTAAATTAGGTATTCATAACCATAGATACTGGCTGCGAATAGTAAGATCAAACCTACTAGAGACTCTACAAATATACGCCACACAATAAGCTACCTTAGTGTTTCCAACCATCGGCAACGAATAGATAGCCTTTTCCACGCACAGTGATAATACCTTTAGGATTTGTCGCGTCATCAGAAAGCTTTTTACGTAATGTCACTATTCGGTTGTCGATAGTACGATCTATACCATCATAGTCTATACCGCGTAATTGGCGAGTAAGGTAGTCTCTTGAAAGAACCTCCCCGGCTGATTTTCCAAGTAACCACAATAGGTCAAACTCACTATCAGTTAGTGCGACATCAACATTGTCATACTTACAGCTTCTGCTTTTTTGGCAGATAACTAAACTGCCAAAGGACATGGAATTTCCGTCTATTTGTACGTGGTCGTCAGTAGGACGTCTCAATAAATTACGGACACGAGCTAGTAATACACGAGGCTTAATCGGTTTAGATACAAAATCATCAGCCCCTGTTTCTAAGGCAGCAACATGATCAAAATCGTCATCACTGGCCGTGAGCATTAATATTTTTCCCTGATAACTATCGCGAACCTCTCTACATATAGATAATCCGTCTTGGCCCGGAAGCATAAGGTCTAAAATTGTAATGTCAGGATTGAACTCGGTAATTAGCTCAGCTGCTTCATTGCCTTCGAAAACTGTCTTTACCTCAAAACCCTGAGCTTTAAAGTAATCGCCTAACATCACGTTGAGCTTCGTGTCATCTTCTACAATTAACAATTTTTGATTTACCATGATTGAGTCCAACTCTTCTCTATATTGATCGCAACAATACATAAATTTACATAATACTACAATCAGACCTGTTTACAGGTGCGTCAGATTATTCCTAGCACGCCTGTTGGTGCATATAACTATATTTATACAAATTAACTCTATAATACAATAACTTATACCACCATCTTAGTCCGCGTTAATTGAACGCCGTACAAAATACAGCCCTAGTCTCTTTTTTAGATCCTACTGTATGGATTTGTCAGAATCCATGAGACAGAACATTACATTTTATAAAAAAGCCCCTCTGTATAGAGGGGCTTTAGATTAGAATTTAGCTTTTTTTTAGATTATTCGTCGTCTTCTAGAGGTACTAACTTAGTACTTCCACCACGTATTTTCTCACGTCGATGTTGAATCATGGCGTAAAAGCCCGGAATCAAGAACGTACCGGCTAGCAACACACATAACAATCCACCAACTAATGAAATACCTAACGAATTTTGACTTACGTGACCGGCACCAGATGCAAAAATCAAAGGGAATATACCTAAGATAAACGACCAAGATGTCATATTCACCGCTCGGAATCTCAGCATCCCTCCTCTAACAGCTGCATCATCGATAGCCACATCTTTATCTTCACGCTCTAGTTTGGCGAATTCTACTATCAATATCGCATTCTTCGCCGCCAACGCTATGAGCAAGACGAGACCTATTTGCGCATAGAGGTTAAGAGGCGTACCAGTCAGATTCAGAGCTATAAACGACCCCAATGTCGCGACCGGAACAACGAGTATGATGGCTAAAGGAATCGTCCAACTCTCATATTGAGCCACCATGAACAGATAAATAAATATTAACGCTAACGCAAACGCGTAAATCGCTTGGTTACCCGCTAGTACTTCTTGGTAGGCCATGCCTGTCCATTCATACTGGTAACCCATTGGGAGTACCTCAGCAGCTACCCTTTCCATCGCAGCAATCGCATCACCACTCGAATAACCAGGAGCTGGTTGTCCTTGGATAACAGCACTTCGGTACATGTTGTATCGCCACGCGACGTCTGGTTCAAACACTTGTTCGTAAGAAACCAATGTGCTTAATGGAATCATCTCACCGTTTGAAGAGCGCACGTGGAACAATTGTAAATCTTCCATTCCACTTCGATACTGGGCATCAGCTTGTACCGTCACACGGAAGTTCTTACCAAACATCGTGAAGTCATTCACGTACAATGAACCTAAGTTACCCTGTAGCGTTTGAAATATCGATGAGAGAGGGATCCCTAACTGTTGAGCTTTCTCACGGTCGATATCGACATAGTAATGTGGAACATTTGCTCGGAAAGTACTGAACGTATAGGCTATTTCCGGTTGTTGATTAGCCGTCTGAATCACATCTTGCATTACTAGAGCAAGGTCAGTTCGGCTTCGTCCTAAGGTATCTTCTAGAACAAACTCGAAACCCGAAGCTGCTCCCATACCCGGAACCGCTGGCGGCCCCATTGCAAACACAACTGCTCCTGGAATCTGCTGAGCCGCCATTCCATTAACTCGTGCTGCAATCGCGTTTGCAGAATGATCACCTTCAAATCCGTTTCGCTCACTCCAGTCTTTCAGTTTGATAAACAGTGAAGCACCATTGGAAGCCGCGGCTCCGGTCATAAACGCATATCCGTTAGCAACCGTGATTCCATCGA
Source organism: Vibrio mediterranei (assembly GCF_013364395.1). Lineage (NCBI taxonomy): Bacteria > Pseudomonadati > Pseudomonadota > Gammaproteobacteria > Vibrionales > Vibrionaceae > Vibrio > Vibrio mediterranei. Next base: position 982,630 of record NZ_JABXGK010000008.1, read on the forward strand.
TTCCCGGTTCCTGCTGCACTAGATTCACCAATTTTTCAGTGGTTTCAGTAGTACGAGATAACGAGGCTGAATCAGGAAGTTGGACGTTTACCAGTAGAATGCCTTTATCTTCTTGAGGAACAAACGCTGTTGACGTATTTTTCGAAAGGAAAGTTACTGCGCCTACCGCAATAATAAAGAATGTCATTAGCAGCAAGGCTTTTTTAACCAAAAATCCTGCAACTTGGCCATATCGCATCGTGATACGTTCTAACAGTCCGTTAAACGTTTGGAACCAACGAGCTGTGTTTCCTCCGCCCTGTTTCAATACTAATGAACAGAGTGCTGGTGATAGTGTTAACGCGTTTATCGACGAGATGATTACCGAGATACAAATAGTCAGCGCAAACTGGCGGTACATGATTCCTGTGATCCCTGGGAGCAACGTCACAGGAATGAATACAGCCAATAGAACCAGCGTCGAGGTAATAATCGGCCCTGTTACCTCTTTCATCGCCATCAAGGTTGCTTTTCTTGGCGAGATATGAGGATTGCGTTTCATGATGGTATCCACATTCTCGATAACCAAGATGGCGTCATCCACTACGATACCAATTGCAAGAATGATCCCGAATAACGTTACTGTATTGATCGTAAAGCCGGTCATGTTCATCACGGCAAACGTACCAATTAGAGATACCGGGATAGCAACAACTGGAATTAATGTTGCTCGCGCACTACCTAAAAACAGATACGTTACTGCGATTACTAGTAAAATAGCTTCCACCAGTGTTTTAACTACGCCCTTGATCGATTCTGCAACGAACACCGTCGTGTCATAACTGGTTTCATATGCCATTCCCTCAGGGAAATTGACACTTAGACGCTCAAGTAAATCCATCACTGCCTGTCCACTTTCTAATGCATTAGCATCAGATTGTAGGTTTAGCGCAACGATTGATGCGTCCTCACCACGGAATTGACCACTACCGTCATAGAACTTCTTACCCAATTCAACACGAGCAACATCTTTTAAGTAGACCGTTGAACCATCAGAGTTTGCTCGAAGAACGACGTTTTCAAACTCGCTGACTGACTCAAGACGACCTTTAGTTACTAGGTTAAATTGTACCTCTTGTGGATCAGCATAAGGCGCAGCACCGACCCTACCCGCAGCAACTTGAACATTCTGTTCTGCTAACGCCGCATAGACATCGCTGGTAGTCATTTTTAGATTCGCTAGCTTATCGGGGTCTAACCATACGCGCATCGCGTATTCACCGCCACCAATAACGTTAACTTCACTAATGCCTTTAACACGAGCCAGCTGATCTTTAACGTTGAGATTAATGTAGTTAATCAAGAACTGGTCATCGTAACGACCATCTGGAGAATAGAAGTTTAGAACCATCAACAGATCAGGCGAGCGTTTTTTAACTGTTACCCCGACCATACGAACTTCTTGCGGAAGTTTTGATTCTATCTGCGATACGCGGTTTTGAACGTTAACCTGAGCCATGTCCGGATCAGTACCGATGTCGAAGGTTACGTTTAGGTTATATGAACCATCGTTAGCACTCTTTGAGGACATGTAAATCATGTTCTCTACACCATTCACCGACGTCTCTATTGGGTCGGCGACAGCTTCTTCAACGACTTCCGCACTTGCACCTGTATAATAAGCGGTAACACTTACCGATGGCGGACTGATTTTAGGATACTCAGCAACCGGTAGAACCATCAAAGAAATAGCACCGGCGAGTGTGAGTATTATCGAAATAACCAAAGCGAACTTTGGTCTTTGAATAAAGAAACGACTTAACATGTATTAGGCACCCTGTTCTTGTGACTTAGGCTCTTGAATACGTACAGGGATTCCATTTCTTACACGTTGTAGACCTTGAGTGATAACAACATCAGTAGTTTTAAGACCAGAGCGAATCACAACACCCGTTTCCACCTGAGGTCCTAGCGCAACATTGCGGCGCTCCGCCACATTTCCTTCAGAAACGATCATGACAAAGTCACCTTCTAGGTCAGTTTGTACTGCTCGTCTTGGCACAGTAACTACGTCGCTCGCCTCTTTTTCCATAAGCTCAACGCGAACATGTTGACCTGGTAACAGCCTTTGACTTGGGTTTTCAACCACGGCACGCATCGCTAATGTGCCAGTATTAAGATTAATTCGGTTGCCTAAAAAGTCGATTTTCCCTTGTTGATCATAGACACGACCATCTTCTAGGATAACGTTGACTGCTACGCCATTGGACTCATCAGAACCATCACCTTCGATTTGGTCCATGCCTAAGGCAAGTCGTTCTCGCTCTGATATGCTGAATGAGGCATAGATAGGGTCCATACTCACTAGAGTAGTAAGCACACCTGAAGACGGAGATAACAAGTCACCCGTACTCACTTTACTGTCAGAGATTCGACCCGTGAATGGTGCTCTGATCGTAGTATGCGATAGGTTTACTTCAGCAACTTTCTCTTGTGCAATTCCAGCCTCTAATTGCGCGCGAGCGCTCATTAGTGAAGCAGTTAACGCATCAAATTCGGCCTGAGAAATATTGTTTGATTTAACTAGGTTCTTACCACGCTCGAAGTCCAGTTCTGCTTTCTTTAACGAGGAGCGGGCTTCTGAAACCATAGCTTTTGCGCTCGCTACTTGAGCTTCAAACGTTGAAGGCTCGATGGTATAGAGCAACTGTCCTTTTTCTACAATTTGCCCTTCTTGGAAATGACGTTCCAGTAAGTAGCCTGAGACTTGAGCTGTAATAGCCGTGTCTTCTACCGCATCCATGCGTCCGATGTAAATTTTACTTTGTTGATGAGGAACCAGCTCCACCGCTTGGGTTTGTACTAGAGGCGCTGGCGCGTTTTGTTGGGTATTAGTTGTTTCACCGCACCCTGCTAAAAGAACAGCAGAGACTAGGCTAGCAACGAGTAGTTTTTTAGGCATTGAAACACCATTTTATCTTCTAATTGGAACAAGCTTTGGCAGACTAGCAAATTACAAGTCAGCTGAATGTCCGAGAAGTATTAATAGTTATATTGAAAGTGTTTCAAAATATAACGAACTGTTTTTACGTAGTTTTTTCTATATCTCTTGGAAATGCATGGTGGTAGATATTCATAAAATCAGCGCGAATTTCTTGCTCTAGATGTGTCGCTAATTCTGTTGGGCAAAATATCATTACATGTAGAATTTGTTCCCCCGTAGCGCCACTAGAAATGTGGATATGTGGCTCTGAACCAGGGAGATCGACGCCGGCATGTTTCTCTATAACACTGTTATAGCGCCGCGCAACATCGATAAAGCTCTCACTATGGTGTTCAATTTTACTCGTAAGTTCAGGTAATAACGGGAATAGGTTGTCAAACCCAGGAACAATAATAGAAAAGCTATGGTAGACATACCTTTTCATAAAGTTTAGGTTTTTTACCGCGTAAGTGAAGAACATGCTGTTTGGCAAAGTGATCGTTTTGCCAGTGAAGTGATATTGGCCGTGATACAAGTCTATCTCTTGAATAACAGTCGCCATTAAGTTGTGCTCTATTACCTCACCACTCGTTTTGCCAACCTCAATCCAATCTCCGATTCTAAATGAACGAGAGCTCGCTCTTTGGATAGAACCAGTAAAGCACAGGATAATTTCTTTGGAGGCAACGACAATAGCGACGGCAATAGCCGTAACCGACAGTGCAAACTCACTGATTTCAGACTTCCAAACCAAAAACAACGTGATAACGATAATAGCAAAAGAACCATTTTTAGTTCTCGACATCCATTTACGCTGATCTTCAGATAAGAAAGCGACATCCCCTCGGATACCAGAAAGAGTCACTCGGCGAATGACTAAGATAACAAGGACGACCAGAAAGCTTAATAACAGTTTGTTTTCTAATAAGAACGCTATTACTTTTTGAAAATCTTCCATGGTCGCCTACTGCATAACTTTGTTTTCCCTAACGATAACGAATTGCAGTGTCTTTCGCAATTTGCACAATCACGTTTAATGCTAATTCCATTCCTTGAACGGTAATAAATTCATGAATACCGTGGAAATTATAACCACCAGTGAAGATGTTTGGACATGGTAGGCCCATAAACGATAATCGTGCTCCATCCGTACCACCACGAATCGGTTTGATGTTTGGCTTAACATCGCAAGCTATCATCGCTTGTTTAGCAATATCGATAATATGTGGATGTGGTTCAACCATTTCCTTCATATTAGAGTAGTTATCAGTGATCGTTAAAGTGACGAGTTTCTGTTTGCTACCTTGGTTAAATGTCGCGACCTTATCCTCCAGGTAAGCTTTTCGTCTCTCCAGACCTTCTTGCTCAAAGTCTCGCAAAATATAATGTAGCGTAGATTTCGGTACTGACATTTCTGCAGTTGTCAGGTGGAAGAAGCCTTCATAGCCTTCTGTCATTTCAGGCGTCTCTTCTGAAGGCATTTCTGCTTGGAATCGCGATGCGAAAGTCATGGAGTTCACCATCTTGCCTTTCGCAGTGCCAGGGTGAACATTGTTACCATGAAACGTCACCATTGCCGCGGCTGCATTAAAGTTCTCGTACTCAAGCTCTCCGACAGGTCCACCATCTATCGTGTAGGCCCACTGTGCCCCGAACCTCTCAACATTAAACAGGTCTGCGCCACGTCCTATCTCTTCATCTGGGGTGAAGGCAATTTTGATGTCGCCGTGAGGGATATCTGCATTTTTGATCAGATGCTCTACTGCAGAAATGATCTCTGCAATACCTGCTTTATTATCTGCACCTAATAGCGTCGTGCCATCGGTGGTTATGATGTCATGCCCATGTAACTCATGAAGATCTGGATACTGTATCGGAGACAAGACTTCCTCGCCCTTACCCAAAGCAATATCACCACCTTGATAATTTTCTACTAGTTGAGGTTTTACGTTAGCTCCTGAAGCATCAGGGGCTGTGTCCATATGTGCAACAAAACCGATGGCTGGAACGTTGTAGTCAACATTGGAACGAAGTGTTGCCATTACATATCCGTTGTCATCTAGAACAACTTCATGCAGACCTAGTGATAGAAGTTCGTCTCTGAGAAACGCAGCGAATGTCGTTTGACCTTTTGAACTTGGACAACAACCTTGTGACGGGTCTGATTGCGTGTCAAACGTGACATAATTGAGAAACCGGTCGATAAGACTTGTCATTTTTTCACCTTACGTTCTTATGAATATTGGTACTCATCATACGTAAACTCATTGTCAGTAAATTGCGATGAATCAGTTTTATATAGATTGAGTGGGAAAAACGCCAATTAATATACGCCTATTACCCTACGCCCTAAATTTGATAGTTTGGGCTGATGACGATTAGAGACATTGGATAAATAATGAGTTTATAAATTACGTTTACCAATCTAAATGTGGGCTTATCTTATGACGGTCAATAAACATTACGTGTTTTCTCCAGAGGATCTTAGTGAGGCTACTGAAGTAGTTACAGAAAACACATCTCGAGAATCAGAAAGAGTTGAGTTAGTAAAAACGTTACAGAGAAAAGGTGGTTTTGAAGAACACTGATAGGGTTAAGATTATTAAAACGAGCAAAAAAAAGAGCACCTAGATAACTAGGTGCTCTTTTTCAAATTCTTTGTGTTTATCGGTTTATACCGATATCACGCTGCATGTGACCAGATAATTCGTTTGCGTAGTAAGTGTTCTCTACTTCGCCTTTACCGAACATAATGTCTAGTAAATGTGCAATCAATCCTTTGAAGTTAACCGCGTAGGTTTTCTTATCCATAGAGGGTACAGCGATAGTTTCGATGTTCATTGCTTGTGCCATGATTGCCTCTCTTAAAAACTGGGTAACTCGTTGTTGTTGGTGACAATATTAGGCAAAAAAACGCTGTTTAAAAAATGACAAAATTTAGGCATTCGCATTAGTTATTCTAATAAAACAAGACATTAACAACAGCCAGTTAATGTTATCCCAAAATGGTGACTAAATAATCACAATATGCTTAAATAAATGCATAAATAGCAAACCATATACGTAACAACAATATAGTTGTTGTATTATTGTTAAACAAAAAACCTCTTATAATTAAGAGGTTTTTTGCTATTTGTCGTTAGCTATTCTTATCCACCATGTGAGGTTCGCGCTTTTCTCGATAGAGCGATGCAACCGTTGCTACGGTCATAGTCACAAGAATCACACTTAACGACACCCAGGTTGGAATTTCCCAAGCTGAACCTACTAATGCCATTTTCACACCGATGAAAATCATAATGAATGACAACGCTGGTTTTAAGTAAACAAAACGATTCATCATCCCCTCTAGTACAAAGTACAAAGAACGTAAACCAAGCAAAGCAAATACGTTAGCCGCTAGTACTAAGAACGGTTCTCTAGTAACTGCAAAAATCGCAGGAATTGAGTCTAGAGCAAACATAATATCCATAAACGCAATCACACCGATTACGACCAACATTGGCGTAAATACACGTTTGCCGTTTTCGATAATAGATAACTTGTTACCATGAAAATCATCTGTAACGGGCACTAGCTTTCTAATTACACGTTCAGGTAATGGGTTTACTTCATCCTCACCTGAGTCTTTAGCAAGCTTAATACCTGTCCAGATCAAGAACGCCGCGAACAAGTACATTACCCAATGGAACTCAGCAAGTAACTGAGCTCCAACACTGATCATTATTGCTCTTAAAACCAATGCACCTATAACACCCCAAAGCAGAGCTCTTGGTCGCAAATGTTCAGGTACTGCGTACTGGTGGAAGATAATTGCAAACACAAACAAGTTATCCACGCTCAGCGATTTCTCTAATAGGTACCCTGTTAAGAAAGACACCGTCGCCTTTTCCGCAGTGTAATCACTTGCTGGAGCGTAAAAGTCCCAGAATAAGTAAATCGTTGCAGAAAAAGCAAACGCTAGTAGAAACCAAAATACACTCCATATCGCTGCTTTGCGAATAGAGATTTGACCACCGCGAGTTTGATATATGTCCAACGCAACCAGAGCTAGCGTTAGTACAAAGAAAGAAACATAAATAGATGGGCTCATAAGTCCTCCAGGCGGAAGGACGAAGAGTATGGGTGTCGACCTTCCACAAACAAATACTTCACTCAGTAACAAAATACTGAGCATTTGATTGCGTTGGTCTCGTCAAAGCGCTGTCTGCGCTCTTATTTGCCGGATAAGCTCTAGACTTAACGAGATGACGACAAATAAACGGGTGACTACTCCCCAAAACGAGCGGATTGTATGCCTCAAATTTGAGGTTGTCTATCTTTTTTGTGAGCTAAAAACGAAAAAACCAGCACTTTCTTTTTATGCTGGTTTCACGTCTTGGTTTGTAAAGCTTGATTACGCTTTTACTTTATCCGTTGTTTTCTGGTTTGTTTCTTTCCAGTATTGAATACGACAACGATGAAGCTGTGCACGTCTCATCTTTTTCATGGTTAACTCCTTCTATACTTTACGCAATTCAAGTTACTTTTTGAATGTAACATTGAAATGACAGTCGTAAGACTATTGTGTGACAGTGTTAGAAAGCTGGGGAAAGTCCCAAGTGAGCATGATTTGCTCTTTGTCACTTGTCATTAAAAGCGTTTCTGTTGCTAACGTATTCTGAATCTCATTTTTACGGATCCAGGTAAATAGTTTGGACTCAGAAATGGGATATAAGTTCAAAAATTCTATGAGTTTCTTATCGGCTATATGAGGTAAATCCTGATTGATTAAATCTTCAACAATCAATTCCTTACCCGCTATTTTAACGCTTTTTAATTGATAGCCGTCAGAACGCAGTAACGTCTGAAGCCTTGTGTAATTTGTAACCGTCATTGGTATGAAAAAAGACACTCGCGCTACTGACTGATTCACAACATCGATCTCAGCCACCATTGGAATGCCACGGTATTTTGTATCAAAACCACAAAAACGCTGATGTTCTATTTCACCACAGTCATATACATCAGACAGAGACCTAACCTGATTTAAGGTACTTAACGGCAACTCTCCCATAACATAACGAGATGGCCATGTAGTCATAGCAAAGGAGATAGAGGGAATCAGAAGTGATAGCAACAGTATTCTTAATTTCATCTCTCTATAGTACCTTTTATTTCTTTCTACGAACTCATCCCCCTCTAACTCATCCTTAAGAATCTGTTATGTGAGCTTACTCTGACTTTGAGGCGTAGAGCATGAGAATGATGTGAGACCGTTTGAGGCAACTTATAGTAACCTCGGATTATTAGAACAACGGAATGAGCATGAAACATAAGACCCTACTTGCTTATATGCTGTTGGCTTCGCCATCGCTATTTGCATCACCCTACTTAACCATCTCTACCTCTACAACGAGCAGAGACTATCCACTCGACCCTACAACGCCATTAGTCGTCACTCTTAATAAAGATAAGTATCAGCTCGAGATCAGCGCTACAGATACGCTCTGCAATAATGAGTTGCCCAATAAGGTCAAGTTCAACACTCCAGTTCCTCTCCTGTGCGGTAAAACATCTACTTTGCCTTTGAATATTAGGTTCACCGGAGACTACGCCTTTAGCTACGATGAAAAACTTCACACATTAACCTTTAAACGACAGCCTAAAAAAGTGGCTAAAACTGAGTTTAAACGTCCAATACCAGATGTTAAGTGCGAAAGGCTCCCTAACCAGCTCCAGACTATTGATCTAGGAAGCTCTTACCCCGATGGGACACAGTTGAAAGATGTGTTTTCAGGTTCAGTAGTCACTGTTCATAATGGTCAAGTCTCACTACAACCAAACGCATCGAGTGGCGGTCTAACCTTGTTAGAGCCAGTTAAATCAGTCCAATCGAACACCAAGTTCGACTATAGAAACGCCAACATCTATTTCGTCATGGTCGATCGTTTTAAAGATTCTAACCCGGAGGCAATACAACCTTACGGACGTCAAAAAGATGGTAAAGATGAGGTCGGGACATTTCATGGTGGCGACTTAAAAGGCGTCACAGAGAAGCTAGATTATATTAAAGCGCTTGGTACCAACGTGATCTGGCTTTCTCCCATCGTAGAGCAGGTACATGGTTTTGTTGGGGGTGGCGATAGTGGATCGTTTCCATTTTATGCCTATCATGGTTACTGGGCTCGTGACTTCACCAAAATTGACCAGAGCTTTGGTAATGACAAAGATTTGATGCAGCTTGTTTCTGAAGCCCATAAGCGAGGGATAAAGGTCTTGTTGGACGCAGTCATTAATCATCCAGGCTATTCAACACTTGCCGACCTACAATTCGACCACATTGATGTTGCCAAAACTACCAATATACTTCCAAAGACCTGGGCACACTGGGCACCTAAGAAAGGTGAAAATTGGCACAGTTATCACATCAATATAAATTACAACTCACACAATTGGGCTGATTGGTGGGGACCTGATTGGGTAAGAACTGGGCTACCTAGCTATGATAAGCCAGGCTCTAGTGATACAACTTTGTCCCTTGCAGGTCTGCCAGATTTCAAAACAGAATCAAATAAAACCGTTCAACCACCAGAGTTTCTACTAAATAACCCAGGCACACGAGTAGTCGCAAGAGACAATTATACCGTGGCCGACTACTTAATCGAATGGCAAACTGATTGGGTTAAACGCTTTGGTATAGATGGATATCGAGTTGATACCGTCAAGCACGTTGAAGGCGAGGTCTGGAAAAGACTCAAAGCTGAAGCGACGTCTAGTCTTGAGTTGTGGCGTTCAGAAAATAACGTTGAAGGACAGCCTTTCTGGATGATGGGTGAAGTTTGGGGGCACAGCGCCTACAGAAGCCCCTACTTTGATGATGGGTTTGATGCTTTAATTAACTTTGATATGCAAAAGAAGCTCGACAAAGGCGCTGCATGCTTTAGCCAAATGGCAGACACTTATCAGCATTACGCTGACACCATTCAAGGTTCACCTGATTTTAATCCCGTAAGCTACATGTCTTCTCATGACACAGAACTGTTTTTTAGCCGCTTTAAAGACTATGACATGCAACGAAATGCGGCCAACGCCCTGCTATTAAGCCCTGGTGCGATTCAAGTCTACTACGGCGATGAGGTGGGAAGAAACATCGGTCCTTATGCAGATGACTTCCATCAAGGTACTCGCTCGGACATGATTTGGGAGCTTTCAAATGATAAGCAAAAGCTGTTGAAGCACTGGGAAACAGTTGGACAATTTAGAGATCGACACCCAGCCATCGGTGCAGGAAAACATACGGTATTGCCGAATGATAACGCTTACGTATTTTCAAGACAATTAGGCGACGACAAAGTCGTCATCGCCTATTTTGGAAACTAACAGCTAGAGCCATTCAATCAAGAGTTCTTAGGCTAGAATGCTTAAGAACTCATTTATATCCCCCTTCTATCATGGGTTCATCTAGCTTTAGTCTAATTCGATTACGTTGAATAGCCTCTGGCGGCAAACTGATGAATCCATATCGATTGAGCACTGGTTTCTGCTCTTCTGACAACGTTAAGCCAATAAAGAACTCTTCTTGCTCATTAAAATACTCTCGATTCGGAGGTAGATTTAGATACATGTAGTAAACGCTAGCCAGAGGATAACGTCCAGACAATATCGTTTCTTTATTCACATCATAAGACTCACCAAAACGGTTGGTGACTTTTAAAATATTGGTATCTTTCAGCTCATCACTATACACGGTATAACCGAGCGCCCCTTCCTCACCGGAAATTTCATTTAAAAATGTTGGTTTGTCAGACACAAAGTGCGTCGCAGCGTATTCGTCATCTTTACATGTAACCCAACTTGAAAACTCCTTGTGCATTACTAATTGATTGTCGATAGCAAAAGGAACCATAGGAATAGTGCTCTGTCCATTACCGTCCGCCCACCTCACCACATCTGGTTGTGAATGGCAGCCAAAGACTCGTTTTAGCTCCGCCACAGAAATAGATTGGGTTTGATTGCTTTTATTGGCGACAATTGCTATCACATCAGCCGTAAAGAACAACTCCGTTGGCTTATAACCATGTACTTGAACAAATTTTGCCACTTCCCTGTCTTTCCATTTACGAGAGCTAATTCCCATGGCAAGTTTGTTGTTAGTGATGCTATAAGGAACATCAGTACTGCCTTTAACAGTGATATCTAATTGCTTTGCATCAACCAATGCCTGCATTAACGGGACTAAGTTGTGCTCAACCGCAACAATAGAAGGCGGTGTCATATGCTGGTCTGCTAGGGCGAGCGGAGAAACTGCCATGCTACCGATAATTACCGTACTCAGTTTATTCACTGGGAGCCTCCACCTTAGTCGCACTGCTTAAGTTTTTTTCCGAAGTAAAGATATCCCACTCCTCGGTTACTTTCATTTCAGGCCGATAAAAAACCGCTATCGTTCGACGCTTACGTTTATGAAGCTGTTCTGTGTAATACGTTGTTTGCGTGAACTCCTGCTCCGAAATGCGTTCTGACTCAATACCCATTCGCTCAAGCTCATTACGGATTGCACCAGTGCGGCGCTTAGCCAGCGCTTTGTTGTAAGTGTCGGTTCCTTCTGAGCTAGTGTCCCCTATTAGAACCACATTTGAGTTGGGGTATTGCTCCAACATATCGACAAGTCGCTTTACTTTAGACGTTTGGTCGGAACGTAATTTTGATTTATCGAAATCAAAATCAATACTTACAACCACTGGTTTGTCAGAAATTTGCCAATCTGCGCAGCCAGTATTGTCGACCGCAACATGCTTGGGGGTATCAAGGCATCGATCTCTTTGATTAATAACACCATCTTGGTCTTGATCACGTAAATCATCAATTTGATGTCTATTGGTTTTAACGTTAGGAGATTCAGCGCAGCCAAGAAGTACAAAAGGAAGGAGCCCCATGATAAATAATCGCTTCATGACGACTCTCCTTCTTTTTGCCACTCGTCTGGATGTTCAACGCGTAATGCATACGTCAGCACGCCCATCGCGTTTAGCAGTCGATATGCAGCGAAGGTACGGTCGTATTTACTTCGGATATAGTTTTGTCTAGCAAGAAAGACCTCAACTTTGGCATCCAAGACATCAAGCAGACTGCGTCGTCCTACATTGAATTGCTGGATGTAACCAAGTTCAGCGATTTTTGCGGCATCGACATTTTGTTGAAGCAAGCGAATTTGTTGTTCCAACATTGAGTACGCATTCCACGCAAGTTCAGTACCCTCTCTTACTTCACGTTCAGTTCGTACTCTTATGGCACGTGCCTCCTCCAAACGCCACGCCGAAGACTCCACTCGTGCATTGGTTGAAAAGCCACTGAAAATATCGTAATCCAGCGTCACCATGGCGCGCATATCTTCGTCTGGGCCCACTACGTTACCTACGTTACGATTTTTGTTTGCGTGCAACTCCAATTTAACTTCCGGATAATAATCGCCTTTTTCACGTCTAATCTCTTGCCTTGCGGCGTCCATATCAATCATTGCAGCTTGAATCTCAGGATGGTTATCAACCGCTTGTTGAACTGCCGTATCAAGGGTACTCGGGAGCAAGCCGCTGTCGAATTTTGGAAAGACCAATTCGCTGCCAGGCTTGCCTACTAAGCGCAAAAACTGTGTTTTCAAATCATAGAGGTTGTTTTGGGCCGATATTTGAGATGACTGAGCGGTCGCAACACGTGCTGAGATCTGTGCTAGATCGGAGTTACTTGCCAACCCTTTCTGTTTTTTGTCTAAAACGTCTTGATAGATTTCTTGGTGCTCGAGCACATTCCTATTGGCCAATTGCAGTAACGTTTCTGCTTCTAATAGCTCTAAATATATTCTGACAACATCAAGCGATACATTTTCTGCCCTTGAAATCAGGGTTAAACGCTCAGCTTCTGCTTCGTAACCTAGGCGTTTTACATTCGCACTAGTACCGAATCCATCAAATAAGAGCTGTGATACACGAACGCCTAATTCGGTTCGGTTTAATCGTCTATCATCAGGGTCAATATAATTGCCGTTGTTATAGCGAGTTTCTTCTACGCCTGCCGCAGCATACAAATTTACTTGCGGTAAGCGATAACCACCTGCGGCATCACCATCTCTAACCACCGATTGATATCTAGAATACTGCGCAAGTACTTCTGGACTATAATCGATTGCAAATGCTACTGACTCTTCTAGTGAGATCGCGTGAGCTTGAGATGCAAACGCCACACACATAGACAGCATGAGCTTTGAACAACGCATACTTTTTCCTTGTCGTTATTATCGTTCTCGTAAAGAGTTCTGTTTCGCTCTCAGTATTGGTTTTAACCAATAACTCAAAACTGTTTTTTCCCCAGTTAAGATGTCCACTGCTGCCTGCATTCCAGGAATGACTGTAAAGGATTTTTCTTCGAGTGCTTGCTGATCCAGTTCAATGTGAGCTCGATAGTAAGCCGCACCATCCTCAGTTTGCAACGCATCGGCACTGACATACGTCACCTTGCCTTTTTGTCCACCATATATAACAAAATCATAGGCCGAAAATTTGACTGTTGCCTCCAAACCTACTGAAATAAAAGCAATATCTTTGGGAGCAATCTTGGCTTCTACGATCAAACCCGAATTTTTGGGTACCAACTCCATAATCGGTTCACCAGGTCGAACGACACCGCCAATGGTTCGAACGAACACTTCTTTAACGGTGGCGTCTACTGGTGACTCAATCTGAGTTCGGCGTAGTTGGTCGGCAATGGCTTGTCGGCTCTCTTTCAATTGCGCTATCGTCGCGGAGATTTCATTGAGTTGACCTTGAGCCTTAGTTCGATAATTGAGCGCAATACCTCTGTGATCAGCTATTGCTTCAGCGTAAGCGGCTCGCTGTTTTTGAGCAGAAACCTTTGCACTCGATAAATCGCCTTCCAGTCTGATGACATCGCGATTCAGTTTAAGTAACTCCACTTCAGCCACCGCACCACTTTCAACGACAGATTTGAGTAAATCACGTTCTTTCTTAACTATCGCTAAACTACTTTGCAGAGTACGAATGCTAGATTGAGTATCACTAACCGCTTGTGCTTGTTGCTCGATTCTAAGTTTTGATTCTTCTAGCTCTGAGATGACTTGCTCTAGCCGTTCATAATAGTTAGCCTTTGCATTAAATAGCGCCGCACTAGAGGTATCGTTGGTAACAATATCGAAAGGCGTCACTGTTACCTGTTTTTGCCAATCACTTTGTTGGTTGTCGACTTTAACTGATGCCAGCTCCGCCTCTAAGCGGATTCTTTGTGCGGCAAGGCTATCAAACTGCTTACCCGACTCTTGGAATGACGCTCTAAATCGTGTGTCATCCAAAATCGCTAATGGCTGCCCTTTTATGACCGAGTCACCTTGTCTCACTAGTATGTTCTCTATCAACCCGCCCTCTAGAGACTGAATGGTTTGCACAGACTGACTTGGAACGACTGCCCCCTCTCCGACGACAACTTCATCAAGCGTTGCCCATGATGCCCAACCAATAATAACCGTGACTAAAGCTGCAATAATCCAAATTAGCTTTCTGGAGCGATAAGCCAATTGACGATTGTTCCATTCGATGTGACTAGTGCTCATGGCTACCTCCTTTTATGACGGAGATATTTTTGACTTTGTGTTTACTAGATCGACGTTCGAAAATATCCTTGGGCGATCCTTCTAGCGCAATTTTCCCCCGTTCAAGGACTATTACACGGTCGCATAAAGCTAGGAATGACTGCCTATGAGAACTAATGACCATGGTGATATTTTTAGGCATTCTTAATAGAGCCTGATAGAAACGCTGTTCAGCTTGACTATCTAAAGCACTGGTTGGCTCATCTAATGCAAGTAGCTTTGGTTGACGATACAACGCTCGCGCTAACGCCACAGCTTGTCGTTGCCCTCCAGATAAATTTCGCCCACCTTCTCCAACTTGAGTTTCTAATCCATTGACTAGCCGAGGCATATAATCGTTCAACCCAGAGTATTGAATTGCGTACCCCAATCTTTGTTCATCAAACTGAGTATCACCAAAGGTAATATTTTCGAAAACAGAACCGAAAAACAGCACACTATGCTGAGCAACCCAACCCGTGTTTTCACGCAACACGCTATGAGGCCATAATTTTGAGTCCAAGCCTTCAAAGTAGACTTGACCACTGCTTGGCTCATATTGCTTCAACAGCAAAGACATTAACGTAGACTTACCGGCTCCAGCGGCCCCTACAATGCCAATCCTTTCGCCTGCTTTAATCTCGATATCGATTCCTGATAACACTTCAGCGTGCATCTCGGGATAGACAAAACCTACATTATCGAGTTTGATATGACCATTAAAGCTACCTCGTTCCAACACCTGATGGCTGGTATCTTCTTGAGGCAAGCTCATGATTTGATTTAAGCCTTCCATTGCTGTTTTTGATTGTTGGTATCTCAGCATTAGCATCGACAGCTGATTAATCGAGCTTCCAGCACGTCCACTTAGCATCACTATCGCTATTAAGCCTCCCATAGTGAGCAGACCTTCTGAGATCTGATAAACGCCGAAGACAATGAGTGACACCGTCACTATCTGTTGGCTAGATTGAATGCAATGCGAAACAATATTTGTGTAGGTTCGTGAACGGCTTTGCCACGTAGAAAGAGATGAGACGACCTGTTCCCAACGTTTTTGTAGTAAACCTTGAGCATTGTTCTGTTTGATTTCAGACAGTGCGTTGAGGCTTTCAATGAGCTGCGCCTGGCGTTGAGTAGAAAGACGGGAGGTTTCCTCTAACGTCCCTTCTACTTTCCTTTTCATAGCAACACTGATGACTACTAGAAGTAGCATGACGCCCATAGGAATTAGCATCATCGCCCCACCTAACCAGCCTATTAACACCAAAAATAGAAACGTAAAAGGCAGATCCACAAGTGTGACTAACGTTACAGATGTCAAAAACTCTTTGACCGAATCGAAGTCTTGCAGCTGTCTTGAAAATGCACCAACAGATTGAGGTCGGTTTTCTAACCTCATCCCCATTGTTTTACTAAACAGCTGTGATGAGAGTTTGTTGTCAACGTAGCGGCTGGCCATATCCGTAACCGAACTTCGTGACTCTTTGAGTATCCAGTCAAATACAATCACTATAGCCACACCAATCGACAGAACCCACAGTGTGTTAAAGGCTTGATTGGGCACCACTCGGTCATAAACATTCATAGTAAATAAAGGGACAACGAGTGCGAGCACGTTTATTACAAACGAGGCCACCAGCAAGTCACGGTACCAAGGGCGTACTTCCTTGATTGCCATTAATAGCCAATGCGCTGGAGTATGCTGTTTTAGGTCATCGACTCTCTCATCTATTATGCTGTTGGCATTGATTTGCCATAACGCGGGGTCTATTTGTGCTCTAAATTCAGAAATATCGACCGTACTTTGTTTAAACTCTTGTTCAACATTAAGGTATGTAATCTGTTGTCCATCCACTCCTATCACAATCAATGGATTACGTGTCACCGACTCAACAACGACCAATGGTAATGCTGCTTTCGTGATATCTGCAATCGACAACTCCATAATATCGATACCAAGCCGTTCCAAAGCTCTAGAAAATATCCCCTCGGACAGTTTTCCTTCATCTAAAGGAAGTCCAGATTTTATTTTGACTGGATGACAACGCACTTCAAAGTGCCTACATAACCACTGTATAGCCTGTAACCAATAATCCTTGTCTGTTTTATCCACTGCGTTTCCCTACTACTTAGATTGGTTTAAGACAAAATTAGGTTTTGGTCGTCGATCATTTTTTGAATAATGTCAACTTCAGCCACTCCACTGGTGCTGTTCCCTCCGTATAACTGTTCCAGTGTTGTGTTTTCTAAAACTATGTGATGCTTAACCGTTGTTCCATCAGGTTTAAGGTCAATCCTGACGTTCGATCCTTCTTGGACCAGATCCATTTGTTGATCTGCCTCAGCAGCCGTCGACACGCCCGCTAGGATGCCACTCAAATCAATAGAGTCAGTGTTAGCACCCGTATCGTAATCACTGATGGTGTCGGTATGAGTGATAAGCCCTAGCTCATCAGCACCAAAATAAAACGTGTCAGCCCCAGCCCCTCCAGTTAAAGTGTCACTGCCGTTACCACCATCGATAAAATCATCACCACCTCTACCGTCAAATGTATCGGATTTACTGGTACCCAAAAAGCGGTCGTCTTCGAATGCCGAAGTTGCACTGTCATCAATCGCGGTATCCGTATCGTAGAGCGTTATTTGAAGCTCAGTGCTGAGCCCATCGGCGCTATTGCCATTGAGTTCAGCACTTGGTTCTAAGGTTAAAGTAAATTCCAGTGGACTATCACCAGGGATGACTGGATATCCTGTTATAGCCAGATCGGCAACATCAGCTAAGTCCACAACCCAATCGCTCCCACTTGCTTGTCCTTTGGATAACGTGATATCTGATGGCAATCCAATAATGGTCAGCTTTCCCGTCTCGCTATCCGCAGGATTCACTAATGACAGTTCGAGCCCTAACGGTATATTTCCTTCTGCAATCGAGTATATGGCATCATATTCAAGGGTAAGAATTGGCTCGTCTGGCTCCGGCGTTATTGAAAGGTGAACCGTATCTTGTTTGAATGGACCTACATCATAAACTCGATTGCCAAGCACTGTATTCTGATCCAGAGTATCGGCAGTGATAGTCATATCTATTTCACCAAACGCATTACCTGCGAACAGTTCAATACTATTAATCGAACTAGTGCTCAAAATAAGAGTGGCGGTTGCAATATTACCCACTTGAACAAATTTCGCTGTTTTGCCGTCGATCCTAATACTTTCTATACCATCAATAGCATTAGGGTCGTCAGTTCCTTTAACCGTGACGACTATCGTTAGAGACTCATCGCTATTCGTTTCTAAACTGGTAATCTCAACGGGGATATCAATCACTGCATCTTCATCCCCCGATACCGAATCTGGCAATCCAAAAAACTCGATGTCATCACCGATAGGTTTTACCCCAAGAGTAAAGTTGGATTCAGTAATTCGAGTATCACCTGTGGCAAGTTCTTGGGTAATGGCTCTTAACTCAAGTGGAATATCACCACTGAAGTCCAGAGGTGGCAGAATAAAGGTGTCATTCAGCGTGGCGACATCCAACTGCCATTCATAGGTAGGTGAACCATTAAACGTCCCGCCATCTGGGCCATTATTAGGTACTAATTGATAACTAGACCCCGACTTAATCACAACGACCGCACCTTCGGGAACCCCTGACAGACTGAGAGACATATTTTCAGAGCCATCTTTATCGATCAGGTCCGCACTTAGCGTCGCAAGTGAAATGTAGCTATCCTCATCGCCCAAAATATCAGTTGTTACTAGATCTGCAGGGTCAACGATAGGATTAATAGTGACGATTTTGGTGACGGTTTTAATTTGAGTATCTGTCTCAGCAAGACAATCTGTCTTATCGGTAATTGAAACGGTTGCTGTTAACGATAAATCACCACTGAAATTCTCTGGAGGGACGAGTTTTACTTCCGGTAGTTTAGTCACATCAGTTAATGTCCAAGAACCGTCACCATTATCAACTAACCAGCTAGGATCCCCATCTGCAGAGAGCTGAGCACCACCAGAAACTGCGATAGTGAAGGAATTGACCGTTTCCTTTCCGGTTGCAGAGTCACCTTCGCCGATGACGGTTTGTCCTAATTCAATTGAATCACCCAACACTAACGTTAGGTCTAGATCAGTAGTGACGTCTTCATCGATATCGGTAAACGCTGTCGATAAAATGATCTCATCTACCACGGGTTTAATGTCAATGTTAATGGTTTGGGTTGTCGTCAGTGAAGAGCCATCACAGCTTGAAGTTTCCGTCGTTTCTATTGAAAAAGATAAGCAGCCAGCGAAGTCTTCATCTAACCCTGTAATCTGCAAATTACTCAGTCCTGTTTGACTGATCGAATACCCAATGAGTTCGCCATCATTATCGTAAACAGGAATCACGCCATTCCCTTGAAGCTCTACACCGTCCGGTAGAGACGAGGTAGGAACATAAAACGAAATCTCATTGTCTGGATCACTGGCAATATCAGGATCAAGCAACCCTGATAAGTCTAGGACCTCTGTCCCTTCATCGAATTCTATATCATCGCCAGTTTCGATAGGCTCTGGCGGTCCGATCGGATCACAGGGTTGACCTCCACCACTGTGTCCCGTTACTTGAATTTGAAAGACACCATCAATATAACGAGCGTCATCTCCGTCAACGACTCGCGCTTTTACAACAATATCTAAAATAGGCGTGTCTGTTTTACTCTCAATTGAAATGCCATCGAGAATCAATTTACCCAACTCTTGGATCGAGTCACTCGTTAATCCTTGCGCTGATATCAACCAATTACCATCTGGTGTTTGCTGAGGCTCATTGCCTGTGCTAGTCACAAAAAGTTCATAACCAGTGGGAATCTCTAAAATGATATAATCAAGATACTCTGAGCCATCTATGTCCTCATCGATAAACTTAACCGCTGAAGAGACATCAACAGGCGAGCCGTCATCGCTAACAAACAAATCAATGGATGTTTCTAAACGAGTATCTATTTCAACTTTAGCAGCGACAGCAATAGTCAGTTCACCAATTATCGTTTTTTCACTCGTATCTCCTAATCCAGACGTATCAGTTACTTCATAACGGATTGGTATGCTAAACGTATCACTGAGATCTTCCTTAGGTACGACGCTAAGACGCCCACTATTTAGCAAGCTATCTAATGTCGGTGTTGTAGCGTCGAGTAGTGTTTCCAAATCCAAACCTGAAGACGGAACGCTGATAACTGTACCATCAAAGTAGAGCGTAAGATCCGAAGGCACTGAATCGATAATATAACCTGTCAAAGTTTCACTTTTATCGTTGTCACCACTAATTCTTGGCTCTAGGTTCAATGATATCTGTGCATCTTCTACACCTGTGGTCACTACAGATAACCCATCGCTCTGGTCAACGACCGGTAACAAATCGATCTGTACTGTATAGTCAAAGGAACCTGAATCGCCGTCTGGCTCTGTCGACACGACCGTTGCATCAAAGGTCATTCGTCCACTGAAATCTTCGAGCGGTTTTATATAAAGAGCAGCAAGCTCACTATTACTGACCTGGTAGATATTACCTGTAATAGGGTCAATTTCTGCGATGGTAAGTGCTACTGGATTACCAGCGCTATCTACCAAAGAAATATCATCCGGTATATTAGTGATCAAAATATTCAGCGTTTCAGACACATCATCATCACTTGTGATGAACTCGAAGTCTAATGGCACGAGGCCATCTTCAAGAAAGCTCCCTATCGATTGAATTGTATTGGTATTGCTATCGAAGTCCCAATTACCATTACCTCCATCTTGTGCGATGGGCGGATCTACAACACCTTTAAGATGAATATTGATAGTCTTTGAATCACTGTAGGCTTCATCATTCACCGGTGCTAAACCGTCGATGGTCGACTCGATTGCTACCGCAGTCACTTGAATCGATAGGGATTCAGTTACCGAGCTGATATCCTGTTTTGGGACTAGTAACGCTTGTGAGTTCAATATCGCCTCAGAGTCCACACGATACGTATTTGCTGAAATTAATTGATAACCACTACCTGTAAATGACCAACCATCTTGAACTACAATGTCATATTTAAGAGTCTCTGAACCGTCAGTGTCCGTTAAATTACCGAAAATGGCTGCTTTTAGGTCTATCGTTTGATCTTCTAGCCCTCTGATATCTTTAACCGTAAGCTCAGGCTGATCTGCATCGGGAGAGACTTTAATCACCACGACATTGGCTATTTCTTCAGTCTTATCGTCAGGGCTCGAAAAACTGTTGCCTTTTTCTGTCGCGATAGCTTTGATATCGAAACTAAACTCACCTGCTAGATCTTTATTTACCGTGATCGTCATCTGGTCCAACTGACTCTGAGTATAGCTTTTACCTTCGACGATCTTACTGCCATCAAGCTTAATCGTTATACCGTTAGGAATATTAGAGATCTGATAGGAGAGTTTTTCTGAGGTATCAGTGTCGGCTAACTGGGCATCAATATTTAGTGGGAATGTTCTGTCGATATCTTCCGTCAAGGCATATTCAAACTGCGAGCTTGCCCAGTCAGGAGCGTCTGCCACTGGCAACACAGAAATATCTAGATTTTCACTATTAACATCTTCGTCCGCCACACCAGTCCTAGTTATCGTTGCCCCAATAACTAAAGCAACGACATTCCCAGTGAGGGTGGTATTCGATTCATTCTGCTTAGGGACATAAGTCAACACACCATCAGGAACAAAATAGTCTCCTGCACCTTTAGAGATCTGTGCATCAGTCAAGGTAACGACACCGCTTCCATCGGGAACTAAAGCCACACTATCAAGATAAAGCGTCCCGCCTTGAAGGTTACTCAACGTTATTGCACTGACATTTTCATTTTGGTCGAAATCACCCACATAGACTTTGATATCTAATGTGGCCGTTTCATCCTCTCGAATCTCAGTGTTGGTAACTCGTATGACTCCTGTTGAGTCATCTAGAATCAATGAAGCGGTACTCGTCACCGTATCGCCATCAAAGTCAGTGACGGTGAATTCGATATCGTCAACCAACGCTGGGCTTGCATCTACATTTGTATCAGTTGCAATGGTATATCTACCATCAGAATGCAATGTAAGTGTGCCATAACTCGAGTTAGCATTATTTTGGTTAGTAAGCGTAATGACTTCAGGGTCATTCGTTAAGAAATCATATTCTGTTGACTCGTATTTAAACGATGTAATCGTGGCGCCATCTACGCCCATAGCAGATGTACTGAGTAAGTTGCCTGAAAAGGTTTCACCTTCTGTCAATTCTAGAGTTTCACTAGTCACTGAGGGCACATCGTCTGTTACGACTACCGTCAGGTTTGTTACTACCGATATGTCCCCATCAGCATCCGTCGCATAAACAGGGAAATCGATATCCAATGTATTGGTTCCATTACCTAGAGGGTGATCGAGCGGCTTTGTAAGAACAAACTCTGCAGATCCATCAAGGTTCAATCGAATTCGAAAAACCTCTTCACCAGATATCGCCTGACTAGCAATATACCAATCATCAATGTTACTCGCTGTGAGCATGATATTGTCGCCGCCACTGGAATAACCAGCAGCGTTAAAGGTCGATAAGTCGATATCTATTGCCACTATCGCATCGGAACCTCGCACAAATTCAAGCGCATTTGATAGAACAATATCCACTTCAGGAGAATCAGCGAGAAGCGCTTCATCAATCGCAAGGTCATGAGTAACTAAAGAGGGGTCACCACCATCATAGATTTTTACTGTCGATACTGCCGTTGTTTCAGTCCCGTCAACATCTCTTGCCACTACGGGTAAGTTAATAGATAACTCATTTAAACTACCATCATTGCCATGGTCTACCTCTTTAAATACTCGAAACGACAATTGGAAACTCGATGTGAGTCCAGATTCGACCTCGTAATCATTTGGCAAGCCCACTCGAAACACAACTACCCCGTTTTCATCAACACCATCAAACGTTTTGTCACCGTTGTCGCGCCAAACAATGTTTAGCCCATTAGTGGTAATTGGGTTTCCTAACGAATCAACAACCGCATTACCGCTTGTAATACCCAGATCCACTTCGACAATATTGTCTTCCGAGGCGGTAATAAATATTGCGCTGCTATCGCTCGTTGTTATTTCATCAGGCGCTGTGCCTTTTGGTAATTCAGTGACGTCAAGCGCAGTTGTACCTAAAGATGCTTCGCCTGAATCATTAACGGTAACATTCAACGTTAATTTGGTGACATCTTTGTCAGAATCTCTTGCGGTAACAATAAAGGGAAGCTGCATCGGATCAGAGGTATTATCTATTTGCTGTTTTAGCTCGAACGTGTAATCAACCAAACCTCCTGTACTTGTATCCGGTGAAGTAAAGG
Organism: Vibrio mediterranei; assembly: GCF_013364395.1. Classification (NCBI taxonomy): domain Bacteria; kingdom Pseudomonadati; phylum Pseudomonadota; class Gammaproteobacteria; order Vibrionales; family Vibrionaceae; genus Vibrio; species Vibrio mediterranei. Next base: position 1,005,575 of record NZ_JABXGK010000008.1, read on the forward strand.
AAATAATAAAAACCACATTTGAAATATCACCAATGTACCCTGTCAAAATTGAACCTGTGGGGCTTAAGGTGTAAAGCACTTCTTCTCCATTACTATACACTAAGGGCTGTTCGCCAATCTCAAAGTATACTGAGGCATTATTGGAGATGTTTGTATCAAGATCATCAGCACCGAGTGCAACATCAAATTGACCAGCCCCCAACGCAGAATCAGTACTAACATCGCTTTCTGATACGGAAGCATCACTCTTTGAAGTTAAGACCGGATCCGAACCATCCTCAATTAACAAAGTAAACTCACCAGATTCTAAATCGGTGCCATCTGTGTCTTTCCCTCCTATAAGCAAAGGTAGTTTCAGCAGATCGTTTTTATTCGGATGGTTTAAAGGGCGCTCAAGGATTATCTTCACATTACCCGTTACATACGTAGAGTCACCGGAAGATACTGCGCCTGATAAGGTAATGGTAAAGACTGTTTGACTGCCCGACGTGGCAGTAATGACCGTCGAATCGTTATTTAGGCTATAACTCAGGGCCATTAGATTGGCACCACTGGTCAGGGCAAGGTTATCTAGCAAGTTGATAGTCGAAGCTTCAAAAAACAGACTATTCGGATCTGGATTATCTGATCCTGGAGCAACTGAGAACTGGGCATTGATGGTCTGGGGACGCAAATCGGCGTCAGCTTCAATAAAAGACGTAGAACCTTCTAACACCTCACCGGCATCACCGTCACGAATAAAGATGGTCGCAGTAGCCTGACCAAAATCATTTTCTTGGTCACTAGCAAAATAATCGAATTGAATTTTAGGATTAGTCGAAGCGTCTTGATTTCGGTTCGAAGCGAAGTTGTAGTGTCCGTTGGCAAACACACTGAGCTGCCCTTCAGATAAAGTTACCACCGTTGGAGTACTGCCGCTGACCGCGTACTCCACATTATCAACGATTATTTTGTTTATGGTTAATGCGCCATCGAGATCGATATCATTATTCAGAACGTTACCTGATCGAACCTCTCCCTCGGTAACAAAAGAGAAATCATTAAACAATACCGGAGCGATATCAACGATGTTTATTGGTAAATGCCCAATAACCACTTCCGTGGTGCCGTCTGCGTCAGTTTGAGTTCCTTGTACTAAAAGAGCCGTTTGAATGGAGTTTAATGGCGCATCTTGATCGATCACTTCTTTAAAAGCGATGTTCACCGAATCACCGGCTAATGTAGCAATAAATACCGTTTCACCGTCACTACGAACGCCAGTTATGACTCGGTTTGTCACCGTTACCGTTATGCTCAAACCATTGGATGTGAGCTGATCAATTAAGTCTTGTTCTTCATAAAATTTAAAGTCTGCATTTTGAATGCGTATATCCGATTCTTTATCTTGGGAACCAAAGATCCCCACTACGGTGTCAGAAAATGCCAGCGATTCTGGTAAAATAATGGTCGGCATGTCGTCGATAGCAGTGTTCCCGACCGCGTTTGAAACTTTTGCGTCTAGTGTCCACTCAACACCCTTATCGAGTAAACCAATGTCTATACCATTGACCATCCAGTTGCCAGAGTTATCGACATTACCCTGAAACTCCAATGTCGTTACGCCATCACTCACAATGACTGTAACAGGTAACCCTTCTTCTACGAGTCCTGTCGTTCCTTGCAGAGTAGTCAGGTTGCCAGCACGAAACGAAAGGATATTGAACCCTTGCAGAGTATCAATATCAATAGTTGGCTTTACGACATCAATCGTAGACGTATCAGCCGCTGACGCTGGGTTTCCGGCTACGTCAACGGTGGAAGCAACCACATTTAGTGGTCCATTATTAAACGAAGATAGATCAACACCAGATACGCTCCAAGCACTATTCGTTACCGTTGCACTTAGATTAAGCGGCGATCCGTTTTGGCCTGTAATAACAATCTCAACGATCTGACCGTCTTCAACATCAGTCACAGTTCCTGAGATCGTTGAGTTAGTTATCTCGTTTTCATTGATGACCCCATCCATGTCATCGATCGATACCGTAATAAGGGCTTGAGTATCTTTAATAATGGTATCGGTGGAGTTTGCAGGATTACCTGCAATATCGATGGTGGAAGCTTCAATGGTCAAGACTCCATCTTCTAGAGTCGTTACATCCAGAGTGTTGACATTCCACACTCCGACTTCATCAACCGTAGATGAGCCTGTAATCGAGTTACCTTGTTCATCGGTAATTACCCAATTGATAGGCTGTCCAGATTCAACATTTGCGACGCTACCCAAATAAGCACTTGTACTAACCTCTATGGCATTAAGGTAGTCGTCACCAAAACCATCTGCTTCAACGGTAATGTTCGCCAGTGTATCTTTTATCGTTTCGTCATTAGCAGAAATGCTATTACCAAAGTCGTCAGAAACAGCGGCATTAACACTCAACGGTCCTTCCTTTAGTTCTGTTAGAACAACTCCAGTGACAGAGTATGCATTGTCCTGAGTGATTGCTTGAGCTTCTACAATATTACCTTGTTGATCGGAAATCGTTATCTGAACTATTCGGCCGTCACGAACGTCGGTTGTTGTTCCGACAATTGTGACATTTGGTACCTCGAACTGGTTCTCGTAACCATCCCCACCATCTAAAATATCTACCGTGATTTGAGCTTGCTCTGAGAGGATATCGAGTGCTAGTAACTCTGGTCGAGTTTCTTGAGAGTCAAATATTCCTGGCCTGGTATCAAATCCTGCTTCAGCGATCGTTTCATCCAAAGTTGCTTTTAAGGCAATGACAAACCCTGCACTGTCGCTAGAGCCTGAATTGGTCTCATCAACAGTCCCATTTGCATTTGTAATGTTATTAGATAGGTTATTTATCGTCTGAGATAACACGCGCTCCGTATCAGCAATTTGTGTCTCAGACAATTGAATATCTTCGCCGAGTTCTTGAACTTCTTGCTTTACAAACTGGACCCCTTTTAACAATACTTCGTCATTCGATACGCGTTCCCACGATCCATCGGCAAATACTTTCCACACAACATCGCCTAGCTGCATGTAAAGAACTGGTACCATACTCAAACCCCAAACCACACTAACTTATTCATTAAGATTAGTATTTCTTGAGACCGCTGCTTGAAATGTTGCTAAAAATGCATTCAGTTCTCAGTTTTTAAACAGCATTAGTGCTTATTCGTTGCAATATTGACATCAGGATTTGGGTACAAGATCGCATTTCTTAATCTAAGATCAGAACATTTGCTGTCATTTACTAGGATATGTTTGTGGTCAAATCACCTTTTAACCACATGTTTTAAATGGATAAAAAGGAATTTTCATGGCGAAAATAATATTGTATATGCCAACACCAACAACAGACTTATTGTCATACATAGAATATGGTGATCAGCCCACCGATAGCGGCGGTTTATCTACATTCGCTGGTCACCGAAAAAACCATCAATGGATTGAATACCTGCTAAACACCAAGAATAAAGAAGCGATCCAAATTTGGTATGAACCAAAAACCGTTATAAACGAATTAAAAACCATTTCTAACGATGACCAAATCTATATTAGAGGACACGGCGAACCTGGTAGCGAGTATATAAAAACCTCGAAAGGTGGTAAGGAACTAGGCCACCGATTTGTTGTTGATAGACTTAGAGAAAACGGTTTGCCCAAATCTTTTAGAGGAAAGATAAAGTGCTATAACTGCAATAGTGGCTCATGGCTTAACGGCAAACGAAGCTTTGCACAAGCACTGGCAGATTACATGTATGGATGGGGTTATGACAAATGTACCTATTACGGATACAGAGGAAAACTTGATTCGTACTATAAACAAGGTACGCAAGGCGTACACAAGTACATTCGCGAAGGAGCATGGGATGTAAATCAGGGTATTTGCAGGGCTAGAGATGGCCGGGTACAGATAAAACCTCAGGCTCTTAACCCCACTCAATGGGAGTCTCTATCAGGTTAACGAATACAACTAAGCGACGCACATAGCGTCGCTTTTTACTACATTCGCTTTAATGGCTTGACGACACTATCTAGCCCTTCAATTTTCAGTGCCAAGCACAGCTTAAGTAACTCCCCCAACTCACCATTAGGCCAACCTTTTTTGTCAAACCACAATAAGTACTCTTCAGGTAAATCGATCAATACCCTGCCCGCATACTTACCGAACGGCATTTGAACCCTAGCGAGCTTTACTAAATTTTCTTTATCTAACATTTTATTCTTGGGACTAATCAGGTTCTTTTATGGTGAGTAATCTTAAAGATGTTCAACCAAATAGCAATATAAACAAAGAGGAAGAAGACAATAGTTAAAAACTAAGCAGCGAATCGCAGACCTCAAGGTCAAACACTTCTCTAGGGTTTAAGTTCGGAATTTCTACTCACTCTCATCTTTCGGATAGAACACAGCCAACCAAATTGTCAATGAGGCCTCTGAGGTGGACTTCACTCGATGCTTGACGTGTGCTGGTATATCAATGTAATCACCAACACCTAAGGTCACAAAAGTACCGTCATAGTACTCAATAACACCTTCTCCTTTCAAAACAGTCACCCATTCATTTTCGGTTTGATCATACCAATCACCAATTGGTGTAAAGTGGCCATCTGAAACGATACGTTCAATTCTCACTCCCTCAGAAGCAATGATGTCTTCAAATACTTCATTGGTTAAATCTTTTGGAATTTCACCAAAGATATTTCCTCTCTTCAATCCCATTTATCTATTTCACTCTAGTTATGTAACCAACTAAAATACTTACAAAATTTTTGCTTGTAAGTTAAAGCTCTATCGTTAATAAGATACTATAATCTAAACAAATAGAAACATAGAGTTTACGAATCATTTTCCATTTTGGTTTCTGATTTATGTCATTTGGAACAACAACGATAATAGGACATACATGAACTTTGAGTTTGGACTCGTAGGTTTTGCGGCGTTAATTTGCGTAGGCATTCTGTTACATCACCCTTCTCGTACTCTTGGCTTACCTTCTCTTTTGATCTTTATGGCGGTAGGTCTGGTCATAGGTAACGGTGAATTTGGTTTCGTCTATGACAACTTTACACTTACTTCTGCAATCGGGGCGATTGCATTAAATATTATTGTCTTTGTCGGAGGTTTGAGTACTTCGACACAAAGCATCAAAGTTGCTTACAAAGAAGGTGGCGTACTTTCCTCTCTTGGAGTTGTATTTTCCACTGTTGTCTTCGCTGGTATTATCTATGTTCTCTTTGGCCTCCCGCCGGTGCATTGTTTACTATTTGGGGCAATAGTTTCCTCAACAGATGCAGCTGCGGTCTTCTCTATCCTTGAATCCAAGAAACTAAAACTCAAAGAAGACACCGACACTATCTTAGAATTCGAATCAGCAACTAATGACCCTGTCGCTTTGATACTAGTCGTATTGCTGACCAGTCTTGCCCTTACTCCCGATACGGTTCCTTCAGTTACAAGTATCGGAATCGAGTTATTACTGCAGATCTTTGTCGCGCTAGCTATAGCCATTTCTATCGGTAAGCTATGTACTCACCTGTTAAACAGCATCAAACTTGAAGAATATGGGCTAATCCCGGTTTTCATTTTAGCTTCCGCAGTACTAGCAATGTATGGAAGTGATTTGCTCGGTGGCAATATTCTACTCGCTTCCTATGTCGTTGGAGTGGTCATTGGCAACGGCGTAAAACGTGGTATGGAAGTCAGTCGCCACTTTTTTAATAGTCTTTCGTGGTTAGCTCAAGCCATACTGTTTGTTGCTTTAGGGTTACAGATCTTCCCTCAAGAACTCTTCAAGGTGTTCTGGCAATCCTTGCTGCCTGCTTTCTTGTTGATTCTTGTAGCAAGACCGATAGCAGTACAGTTATGTTACCTACCTTTCAGAAAAGCCAGTTGGCAAAAGCGTTTATTCATATCTTCTATCGGATTGAAAGGAGCAACACCTATTGTATTTGCACTAATTCCTGCAGCTGCAGGAGTTGAAAACGCGGTTACTATGGTTCATATGGTGTTCTTTATTGTTGTCATTTCTGTGTTCGTGCAAGGTGGAGCGATTGAAGTATTGGCAAACAAACTCAACCTTAAAGAAGTTAATACACCAGAGGACTAAACACTTATTCTATATACACTCGATTGTTTAAGAGTGAATAAAACAAAAGAGCCAGAGAAACTCTGGCTCTTTTAGTTCACACAAACCTTATTTAGCGGGTTTATTGTGACAATGCTCAATCGCCGTTTTCATCAACTCTAGCGCAGACTTGTCACATGGTGGCAATGCAGCATCGCTACTGCCAATTGGCTCGACTCTTTCGCCCCATTTGATGTAGCTAGCGCCCCACGTCAGACCCGCACCAAATGCGGCTAGCAACAAGTTATCTCCTGGCTTAATTCTTCCTTGCTCCATTGCTTCACAAAGTGCGATTGGCACAGTCGCAGCGGAAGTGTTGCCATATTTTTGAATATTGACGAATGCTTTATCTTGGTCGATTCCAGACAAATCACACAAGGTTTGAATGATACGGATATTAGCCTGATGCGGAATCACAACATCAATATCTTCTTTAGTAAGGTTAGAACGAGTCAAAACGGTATTCGCTGCCGCCCCCATTCCTTTTACCGCTCGTTTGAAGATCTCTTTGCCAATGAAATTGAACTCAAAGTAACCGTTATCTGCTGCGAATCTCTCCATTGAAGTGCCAAATTTTGGCACAGCGAGAATATCGCGACCTTTTGCATCACAACCAATTTGCGCATCTTGAAGACCGACTTTACTTTCAGTACGAGAGAGCACTGCAGCACCTGCCCCGTCACCAAATAGTACGGCGGTATCACGCTCACTCCAGTCAATAAAGAACGAAAGTCGCTCAGCACCAATAACGATGGCGTTACGATAATTGCCTGATTGAATCAGTTTTGTGGCCGTTTCGAGCCCATAAACGAAACCTGTACAAGCCGCATTTAGATCAAACGCAGCGGCTGCTGGAACACCTAAGTTTTGCTGAACTCGTGATGCTGTATTGGGAATCAAAGAATCTGGAGAACACGTAGCAACGATAATCAAATCAACATCATCTGCCGTGATTCCAGCACATGCCATTGCATGTTTAGCAGCAACGGTTGCCATTTCAGAGGTGTTCACATGGCTGATGCGACGATTTTCTATACCAGTACGGGTTCTAATCCACTCATCGGATGTTTCCATTACAGTGCTAAGATCGTGGTTAGATAAGATCGCTGGTGGAAGGCACTTACCCCAACCAGTAATTTCGGCGTAAAATGTTGTCATTCTGTACCTATTTTTTTATAGTTTTCGTCAATCGAGATAGACAAATAATATCAATCAGCTCACTGTGATAAGTTTCAATAATAACTTGTCTATCCCGACTCTAAGAGCTTCGAGTATACTCATAATCTAAGGCTCACAGAAGCCTAATTTCATAAATTCAATTCACGGTTGGGAGAGACCATGTCGACTATCAATACCCGTTGCCCATCATGCAATGGACTTAATCGTTTACCCGCAGAAAGAATCACCGAGTCACCTAATTGTGGTCGTTGTAAAGAACCGCTTCTTGATGGCCAACCAGTTGAAGGGACGGTAGACAACTTCTCTGCACTTTTGAACAGTAACCAACCTGTTGTTGTCGATTTTTGGGCCACGTGGTGCAATCCTTGTGTTGGTTTTGCGCCCGTCTTCCAACAAACCGCCGAAGAACGCAAAGGACAAGTACGATTCGTGAAAATTGATACAGAGCAACAGCAACAACTGGCAGCTCAATTTCAAATCAGAAGTATTCCGACCATTATGGTGTTTAAAAATGGTCAGCGCGTAGATGTGATCAATGGTGCCCTGCCAAAAGGTCAATTCGACCAATGGTTAGAGCAAGCTATTGCAAAATAACCACCATAGAGCGCAGGAGCGCTCTATCTTTCTTCATTCAATTGCATCACTTGTTTACGATATGCACTTGGCGAACTACCCATATGTTTTGTGAACCTATGGGTAAAATTGAACGGATCACGATATCCTAATCGCTCCGCAATCATGGCAATTGACCAATCGTTATTTCTTAGCAAATCACACGCTTTTTCCATACGTAGATTAATGAGTCTTGCTCGTGGTGACACGTTGTAAAGCCGCTTACATATTCGTGCGAGCTGCTCTTCGCTTAAAAATGTTCTATTCGCCATCGTCTTAACAGTCCATGGTAGATGAAGCTGACCTTCAATTTGACTGAACAAAGCTTGTACTCGAACGGTCGAGTCAGTAGGTTGCGACTCAAATCCAGTAATAATACGGCACACTTCCCCTACTAGCAGTTTTCGATAACTTGCTCTGCCACCAATTTCCAAATACAGGAGTGTCATTAAGGCCCAAATCCGTTCACAACCATGAAATGGCAGTACTTTCTGTCCTAAATCAGATAACGCTTGCCAACGTGGTCGGTCTTTAGGTAGAAACCAGATCATGCGCCAATGTTTATATTGAGGGTTGATCTCAAATCGATATGGTGTGTGTGCAGGTAATACGACTATCGAGTACGGCTCGATAGGAGCAACAAAATCCTCCGTCATCAACACGCCACCACCTTCGATTGTAAATAAGACTGTGTGTACATCAATGCCCTTACGCTCCACATGGTAGCCTTCAATCAAGTTTGCCATTCCAGCCATGAAGATATCTTCAGGAATGAACTCGGGGATATCATTAGACGAAAGAAAGCGTTCTTCACATGCCTCCGATAAAAAGACTTCATCTATCCACTCAGACTTGATGTTAAATTCATCAATGACGGATTCGCACAGGTTTTGTCTATTTTTGAACATGGTTTTGATGTCCCAATTTTCTTATATTACCACCGTTTATATGATTCAAATCACACTTTCAGGAGGGCAGCTATGACAACTAAAACCTATCTTAAGTCATCTAACAAGGCTTCTCAAAACCATCTTCTCTCTTCTGTGGTAAAGCTTGGTTTCCCCGTCGCAATTCAAAGTGCACTTGTTGCAATTTTGGCACTGGCGGACGTACTGATGGTTAGTGATTTTGGTAAGGAAGCAACTGCTGCAGTGGGCATTGCCTCTAAATGGCACTTTGTCGCTATTATGATCATGGCCGGAATGGCTTCAGCCAACGGTGTACTCGTTGCTCAGTATTGGGGACGTAACGACAAACGTAGCGCCAAAACTATCACCCAGCTTTCAATGGAGTTCGGTGCAAAGCTGTTAGTACCCGTGACATTAGGTATCACGCTCTTCTCCAGTTTTATTATGATGCTGCAAACCAACGACGCTACCGTTATTGAGCTTGGTGCTACCTATTTATGGTATGCGTTTCCGGTACTTATATTGACTCACGTAGTGATTGTAGCGGAATCAGCAATGCGCTCATCCGGTGACGCTGTCACACCTTTAATTCTCGGGGCTATGACAATCTTTATCAACATTGCCCTCAACTTCTGGTTAATTAAAGGCGGTATGGGTGTCCCTCCAATGGGCGTAGCGGGCGCTGCATTAGCTACAACCATATCAAGATTACTTCAAGTGGTTTTTATCTGGGTATATCTCAACTATCGTAACCATTGGCTTCTTACAGAAGCGAAACTTGAGAATACCGAACGACTCTGGGGTTCTTATAAAAAACTCGCGGTGCCGACCACGCTTAACGCTATTTTATGGGCAATGGGTACACTTATGTACCAAGTGATATTTGGTCATATGGGTACTACCGAACTCGCTGTTTTCAGCATGATGGGACCATTTGAGTCGCTGTGTTATTCGCTGTTTTTTGGTATTTCGGTAGCCTGCTCTGTGCTACTTGGTCAATCCTTAGGCAGAGACGAATTTGAACAGGCATTCAGTATGTCTAAATTCTTTATTAAAGCGGTATTCTTGTTTGGCATCGTGACAGGAGCGATTCTACTACTTGGTCGTGAAGTCATCCTTGAGTGGCTGAACTTAACCACCGATGAACTTTATCCGCTTGCTGCACCCGCTATGTTTATTCTGTGTTGTGCAATATGGCTACGCATGCTGAACCTTATTATTATCAACGGTATTCTACGAGCCGGAGGAGATAATAAGTTCTGTTTAAGAATGGACTTCATCGCAATGTGGACTGTGGGACTTCCGCTAACCGCAACCGCAGCGTTTGTATTCGGACTTGAATTTCAGGTTGTCTATGCTTGTATGCTTTTTGAAGAAGTAGTTAAGTTTGCTTTGTGTTTCCATCGCTATTTAAAACGTTATTGGATGAATAATTTAACCGTGGTTAATGCATAGTAATCTGCAAAATCAAAAAGGCTTCACTTGTTTAGGTGAAGCCTTTTGCTATATGTTACTAGAGTACGTAAAGTTGTTACTTAATCCGTATTTTCCCCAGCCTGCTGCATCAAATAACTTGTCGTTGGTTCAATAGTATTAATCAGTTTCTCTACTTGGAGTATCGCCTCTATAGACGTGCTGTTTTTGCGGTAACTGATAAATAAAGGACGAGACCAAACCTCAGACCCGTCGACTTGATAGAGCTGTCCAGAGTCTAAGAAAGGCTCAACAAGTGAAGATGGCAAATACGCACAACCACCCTTCTCAAGAATAAAGTCCAACGCAATTCGACCTGTTGAAGTGCGTAGATATGGTGCTGGAATATTTGGGTGTCTGTCCGCATGCTCAAAAGCAAATTGTGTACCCCAATCCACGTATACATATTTATCTTTAAAAGCATCATCAAGCACACGTTGCTCTGTTGAAACCAGTACTAGTGTCAATTCAGCAATCTGATGGCTTTTAAATTCCTCGACTTTAAATGGGTCGAAAGAGAACGCAAGATCTAATGTGCGCTCAAGTAGTTTCCTATTTAGCTGCTCACGACCCAGAGACTCAGCAACAAAACCATAGCCGGTTAATGAGTCAGTGACGACACTTAAACAGTTTTGCAGATAGGCATCCCAAATGTTAGGTGTACCACCAATCGTCAATTGCAACGCTTTGTTGCTCTCTAGTGATAAGTCAAACGTCGCTTGCTTGAGCGTCGATACCATTACTTCTGCGTACCCTATTAGCCTTTGGCCAGCCGACGTTAGTTGGATGTTGTTTCTGTGTCTTGTAAACAGTCGAGTATCAAAGTATTCCTCTAGTTGTTTAATGCGAGCACTCACAGCGGCCTGAGTTATATAGAGATTTTCTGATGCGCGGCCAAAGTGCTTTTCCTTCGCGACTTCGAGGAAAGTTTGAAATACTTTTACGTCCATAAAAATGACTCTTAAACAGATTCTAAGTAGTTGAGCTAACGAAAAAGTTAGCTCAGTATTCTTACACAGTTATGCTGTATTAAGCATAAAGAAATTTTGTGATTTCGACAAAAACAATTCGTTTCCTTTCTTTCCGTTTTCACACTATTTTCAGCATCGAACCAACACGGGATTCAACGGTTTAGTCGACTTTTCTTTGGATTGTTGCGGAGCCACCTGAATTACCTTGCTTTACTACCTATTTGCTTTGAGGTCTCTATGACTGAAACTCAATTTCGCCACGGCAAGAAACGTTTTTATGATGCAGTAAAGTTTCCACGCGGATTCGCTAAATCGGGAGATTTTACACTTTTGGAAGAGGACATCTTAGTAACTTATGGTGAAACTATGCTTGCGCTTGAGCGCGGTGATATTTCACCAGAGAACGCTGAAGAGAAACACTTCACTAAAGTGATCGTTAACCCGAGTAAGGCGAAATCTAAACTGGAACATACTTGGCTTAAATACGTTCGCTTAGCACGCGGAAGACGAGCGTTCCACACTTTAAATAGTAAATCGAAGTATCACGAAGCTTCGAAAGACTATGATTATGATATGGATAACGATGACGTTCTAGAGCCAGCATAAGTATTGTGATCTTTCCTCCTAAACGCAAAGTAGAGCCAAGTGCTCTACTTTTTTTTGCCCAGAAAAAGCTCGTATATTCTTCCTAACCGAATCACAAAAAACCGCCCGAAGGCGGTTTAATTAGTCAATCAGAAACGCTCTGCTTGGGTCTACATAGACTTTGTCGGCCATCGCTTCACGTCCTAATAACATCATATACGACATATCCTGACGATTACTTAATGTAATTTCAATTGGCCACTCTCTATCCCCCAATCGGAATAGCGTTTGAATCACACAACGTTGCTCTGAGTCACCGTTGGATGATTTGATGCGCCTTGAGTCGTGGATAAGTGACTCACAGTGTACGATTTCTTCCAAATGATAGATATCTGGATGAAGATCGTATTGAACGTACATGCGCCCGTCACGTTTGAAGCGTTCAAGGTTGTCCACATGAAGAGATGAGGTTTTAGCTCCAGTATCAATACGAACTTCGAGATCGAAGATTCCCAACTCAGGAAGACTGCACACTTCCAAGTTACCAATTATCATTCTGTCATTATATGTGTTTGGCATAGTGTTACATGCTCGGTTCTACAGGAACAATCGACTCTTGCATGATTTCGATATGTTCAAATACCTCTTCTGCGCTATCTCCAAAATACGCAATGTGATACATAGCCTCACCTTCCTGTACTAAAGGAATGTTCTGCTTACCAATGATGATACCCGTACGGTTTGATTTTACTTGGCTGATATTATTTCCTAGCGGGCCATTGATATCTGCCAATGTTTCGCCTTTCTCAACCATAGAGCCAAGTTGTACGTACTCTTTAACAAATCCACTCGCGTCTGCACGAGTCCAATCACTGCGGTTAGCGATAAACGGCTCAGTTTTCGCTTTAGAAACACGCTTACGAATCATGCCAAGTGCTTTGAGCACTCTCAAAACGCCTTTAACGCCAGTCTGAATCGATAGTTCGTCAAAACGTAACGCTTCACCAGCTTCATAAAGCAACACTCGAGCACCATGATTTACAGCAGCTTCGCGTAGAGAGCCATCACGGATGTTTGCATTCAACAATACTGGTACTGCAAATGCTTCCGCGAGACGCTTAGTTTCTTCATCTTCAAGGTTGGCACGAATTTGTGGCAAATTAGATCGATGAATCGCGCCTGTGTGTAAGTCAATACCATAATCACAATGTGCGACAATGCTTTCTAAGAAAGTATGAGCTAGTCGACCAGCAAGAGAACCTTTCTTCGAGCCAGGAAAACAGCGATTGAGGTCTCTGCGATCTGGCATGTAACGGCTTTGGTTTAATACGCCGTAGACATTCACCATAGGTACATAAATTAACGTACCATTTTGGAGTTTTAGGTTCTCTGCGATAAGACGACTGATGATTTCAATACCATTCAACTCGTCACCATGTACCGCTGCACTGACAAACACCACTGGGCCTTCTTTTTTAGAACGAATGACCTGTACTGGTATTGATACTTCTGCATCGGTATACAGCTTAGCTACTGGTATATCTATTTCTTTACGCTCTCCCGGGCGTATTTCTACGCCCGCAATGACAAGCTCTTTTGCCATTTAACCACGTCCTTTTGTTTTGTTGTTGTTAGGCTTGGCATTTTTCTCGATAAACTCGTAAATTAAGCCCGCCACATCTTTACCTGTCGCGTTTTCAATTCCCTCTAGGCCTGGTGATGAGTTAACTTCCATCACTACTGGGCCATTTTTCGATTGCAGAATATCAACACCACACAGGTTCAGTCCCATCGCTTTAGCCGCAGCTACAGCAGTCGCGCGTTCTTCTTTAGAAAGCTTAATAAGCTGAGCACTACCACCGCGATGTAGATTTGAACGAAACTCACCTTCTGCCGCTTGACGTTTCATCGCCGCAATCACTTTGCCACCGACGACAAAACAACGAATATCAGCGCCATTAGCTTCTTCAATGAACTCTTGTACCAAGATGTTAGCTTTAAGACCCATGAACGCTTCGATAACACTCTCAGCAGCTTTGTGAGTTTCTGCAAGCACCACACCGATACCTTGAGTACCCTCTAACAGCTTAATGACAAGCGGTGCGCCACCAACATTCTTGATAAGATCTGGAATATCATCTGGCTTACTAGCGAAACCAGTTCTTGGCAGACCGATACCTTTGCGTGATAGCAGTTGCAATGAGCGCAGCTTGTCACGTGAACGGCTTATCGCAACCGACTCGTTTACACAAAATGTACCCATCATCTCAAACTGACGTACTACTGCTGTTCCATAGAACGTAATAGATGACCCAATTCGTGGAATGACTGCATCGTATTGAGGTAACTCCTCACCCATATAACGGACTTTAGAGTTACTACTAGTAATATCCATATAGCAATGCAGGGTATCAATGATATCCACTTGATGTCCCCTCGCTTCCCCTGCTTCTTTTAGGCGGCGAGTTGAGTACAAGTTTTCGTTGCGAGATAGAATCGCAATGCGCATGGCAGTATCCTCTTATAGATGTTTAGTTTTATGAGTGTGAAACCCCGGTATCGGACGACCGGAAAGAGCGTGCACCTTAAGAGTTTAGTCGATAAAAATACAACGATTGTTTTTGACCGTTACGACAATTTATTTTTATCGTTAGTTACGCAAATTTTGGGCATAAAAAAACCGGCTTTCGCCGGTTTTTGTTAATAAATTCATTCAGATAAAAGGTATGTAATCAAAGTGTTAGAATGAATATTACTTATTAGCCATTTCTTTCTTAACCATTACTACTGCTGCTACTACGAAAGTAATGATGAGTGCTAACTCCATTGAGTTCCCCTTAGATTAAAAAGTTATTTCATACATAAAATTAAGTGCTGATACCATTTTATCAAAATTACAACAATTTCATACTTTTTATTCACTGCTTAAGGAGATCTAGATCAAAAAAGAGCGCATTATGCGCTCAGTTGTTATCAATGGTAATTCAATGTTAATAAAACATTATTCCGGATACCCTTCTGGGTTTTGCGATTGCCATTTCCAACCGTCAGTTGTCATATCTTGCAATGATCGTGTAGCCACCCAACCTAAATCTTTATTAGCCTTACTTGGGTCTGCCCAGCACTCCGCAATATCACCCGGGCGACGCTCTACAATCTTGTAAGGAACTTGTTTTCCTGAAGCTAACTCAAACGCCTTAACCATATCTAAAACACTCGAACCATTACCCGTCCCAAGGTTATAGACGTGCAAGCCTTTTTGATTATTCAGCGTCTTGAGAGCCGCAATATGGCCATCGGCTAAATCCATAACATGAATGTAGTCACGAACACCGGTACCATCTGGCGTCGGGTAGTCATTGCCGAATACCGAAAGAAATTCACGACGTCCAACAGCAACCTGCGAGACGAATGGCATTAAATTGTTAGGGATCCCTTGAGGATCTTCACCCATTTCTCCGGTTGGATGTGCCCCTACTGGGTTGAAATAACGTAGTAAAGTTATCGTCCAGTCTGGGTTGGCTTGCTGAAAGTCTGTTAAACATTCTTCAACCATTAACTTACTTCGGCCGTAAGGGTTAGTAGCACTTGTTGGGAAACTCTCTGTAATAGGAACAGAAGCTGGATCACCATAAACCGTTGCAGATGAACTGAACACTAAGTGTTTAACTCCGGCTTCTCTCATCGCGTCTACTAAAACTAACGTTCCGTTAACGTTGTTGTCGTAATACTCAAGTGGCTTTTCAACAGATTCACCAACCGCTTTTAATCCAGCAAAATGAATAACTGAATTGATATTGTGCGCTTTCAGAACTTCCAATAGCGATGATTTATCGCGTACGTCACCTTGGATAAATGCAGGTCGTGTACCAGACACTTTTTCTATTCTGTCTAACACAGCTGCTTTTGCATTGTATAAGTTATCGAAAATGACAGGCGTCATACCTGCATTTATTAACTGTATACAGGTGTGGCTACCTATGTAACCAGCGCCGCCAGTAACCAAAACATTCATGTGCCAACTCCATGTCTAATCTACAAAGGATTATATGCAATCAAAACTGAATTACGACTATCAATGGTGAGAATTACTCAATTTTTTCTTTAGTTGATTGATTAATAGGCGATTGCCAACTCTTCAGGGTACCCTCTACTCATCGCGATTTGTTTCGCCCGATCTTCAATAGCGTCAACGTCCTCAATTATTGAGTCCACGTCATTGCCTGTAGCGGCTGGGATACCAAACCATTTTTCAGCGATCTTCTTACCGGCAAGTAGCGCAGAAGAAGCTTTCACAATTTCTAGTCGAGCGTAACGTTCTCCTTCGAAGCTTACATCTGCAGCTCGAAGGCTTGGGTCGTTGCCCGGAATTTGCTGCGCACCGTACAAAGGTGTTCCAGCTGGCTGAGCTGTCTCAAAGCAAGGAATATATTGACTAAGGTGTTGTATCGCGTTGCAAGCTCGCTGTGTTTGAACTTCCAAAGACCAGCCTTTGTCGACTTTGTTAATTAGGTTTTTCGGTAATTGAGGCTGCGCACTCTCTGAGGTCGACTGAACAAGCCCTTCATTAAATAAAGTAATGTTCTTAGTCATACCGTGAAGCTGAAAGTAACCGCCGGGATAAGGTGTCAACTGAGCCATGCCTTGTGGCGTACCACGCTTGCCATGAAAGATAATTTCTGGCCATTTTTCGTTCTTATGACTTTGCCATTGAGTGACATAGGCGGCTTTAAACTCGACAAGACGTTTTCGTGATAATTTCAGTTGATCATCAATTATACCTGTTCTAAAGCCGCAGGCATTGATGACAAAATCAAAATGAGCTTCATGGCCATTTTCAAATTGTAGTCTATACCCATCACCCAATTGAGAAACACACTGAATGCACCGACCCGTTTGAATGTCCAGGTTTGTTAAGTTATTAGAAGAGAGCTCAACTGATGCCGCCACGCGAAATAGGCTTAGGCCGTATTCCTGCACTACGTAAACCGGATACTTAAGCTTGCTCAAATCAGCATGCTTTGCGAAAGGTATTAACCACTCATCGATCGTGGAAGGATTTGTTGGAGCTTTAAGTGATGCCAATGCTTTCAATTGTGCAAAGCTAAACTCATGAAAATAGTCTTCGGGACTACCCAACACTTGGTTAGCTGGATTCGCTTTAACTAATTGTAGATAGCTTTCTCGGAGCAGTTCTAAACGAGGTAACAAGGACTCCGGTGTGCCATCATCATTCTTCGGGACGGCTATAACGGTGGGACGCTTATTGACGGTAGCGGGAAAGAACTTCACGAAGTCTATCGACTGTACTAGCAAATCGAGACATTGCTGCTGGGAAAGCTCACGATACAGATTGCCGCCAGCATGTAGATGACAGATTGGTGGGCCGCTAACTAGATTGTCGTTTTTTTCAAACAGCGAAACGCTTAGCCCTTGTTTTGCTAGATAAAGTGCCACTGTAGAACCAGCCACACCTCCACCAATGATTGCAACTCTTTTACCGCTGGTTGCCACCGCTAAATCTCTGTTCATCGCTTAGTTATCGGCGTTATAAAGGAGGTCAATTTTAGCCTTTTAATTTATTAAAAAAAATCACTATTTTTGTGATGTTTTTCTTGACAGTAATTCAGTGCATAACTCAAACCAATGTAGATTTTGATTGAAATTCCTTTCCATTACCGATAAATCAATGGTTACAGTTTTATGCCAGTAATTTTACTATCGAGTTATCCAAGACTTTATCCACCGATTTTGTGGATAACTCATCAAAATCGGTGGCTAAGTATTAAGCAAACTGCTTCTGACTTGTAGTAAGCATTTGTCGTATCAATGAAAATAACACCAGTGCTAATGTAACGAATGCGATTACTGGTACCATTACCCACGTGGATAAATGCCAACTCCACGGCAACTCAAAGCCGAATTTCATGATCGAGCCAACTACGACTTCTGCGCCAAGTGTAGCGACAAGGCCAGCTGTTATCGCCATAATCCCGTACTCGGCCCATATCGTCCGAACAATTCGTTTTCGACTGGCGCCAAGTGTACGGTACAGACGAATCTCTGCCTGTCTTTGAGATAAGCTCAAACGGAGTAAAGTAAAGATGAGTAACACTCCAGATAAAACGCCCAATGCAGCTAATACGGTAATTGACCAGACTATTTGGCTAAGTAACCCTTGAATCTTCTCCCCCATCAAACGAATATCCATTAAACTCACCGTTGGGTGATTTCGTGATAATTCTCCAATTAAAGCATTATCTTTGTCTTCGAGTCGAAAGCTCACTAACCACGCGCTTGGGATATCAGCCAGCACATCAGGGGTAAATATGAAGTAGAAGTTTGGTTTCATATCACGCCACTCAACAAAGCGAATGGAGTTGATTTTTGCCGTTACCTTTTGCCCATTGATCGTGAATCCAAGTTCATCCCCAAGTTTGAGATTCAGGTTTTCAGCGACCTCTTTCTCTACTGAAACACCGTTAGTTTCAGTCCATTCTCCCTCAAGTACCTCATTATAAGTCGGAAGAGTTGCAGCATAAGTAAAGTTAAGCTCCCTACTTAGGGCATCTTCTTGTTCTAGCCCTTGCTTTTGTCGAGATTGAGCGTCTTCCCCATTAATCTCAGTTAATCTGCCTCTAGATATAGGAAACGCCTCTGAACGCTGGATATTGTTGCCGTCGAGTGCATCTAGGTATGTTTGCTTCTCATGTTCGCCTATATTAAGCGCAAACGCATTAGGAGCGTCTACTGGCAGTGTTCGCTGCCAATCACTTAATAAGTCACTTCGGACTAACCAGATTGTCGTCAACAACATTAATGACAGTCCTAACGCACCATATTGAAGTCCAGTATGCCGCTTGCTACGGTTGATGCGACTGACCGCCAGTTTCATAGAGACAGGCAGCGACACTTTTGAAAGAAGTAAGGTGAAAACAACGCTAATCGCCCCTAAAACTAGAAACAACCCAACGATGCCCGCGAGAACTATCCACACTAAGTTGTTGTCACGATACGCAATAAGCAAAGGAATAAGGGGAACTAGAATCAATAGGTAGATGAATCCGCCACGCTTCTCATCTGCACTTTGTAACACCTCTACAGAAGAGACTGAGATAAGTTTATACAGTGGTATACCCAGAGCTGGTACACCGATACACAAGCTAGAAACGACAGCGATGAATGCTGGCGTCATGCCATAACTTGGAAGTGGATCGGGTAGCAGGTCAGTAAGTGGCAATCGAAGTAACGTTTCGAGAAGCGTACCCAATACCAAACCTGCAAAGATCGCTAACACCACCAGCAACAAAGTTTGAATACTAAGCCAGCGAACCAACCATGCTTTGCTTGCTCCTAAGCTTTTTAACATAGCGACAGTTTGTCTTCTGCTCTGGACGTAATTTTGACAAGTCAGAACTAACGTTGTTGCCGCCATAATAATGATGATAGCGACCGTAAGAGACAAGTACTGAGTGGTTCGATCGAATATTTCATTAGTACGACTACCCGAGCTTTGATCTCGCCATCGGTCACTTGGTGTTAGCTCTATTTGGTCTTTTAATGTTGCAATCGCGGCATCGTCACCCGTTAAATAAGCCCTGAATTGAACACGACTGCCCAATTGTACCGCACCCGTGGCATCTACTGAATCTTGGTGAATATATGCAGTAGGCATCTGCTGGAACGGATTAAAGCTAATACCGGGCTCCTCCAAGATGACGCCACTCACCGTTAAATCTGCGTCACCAACAGTGACAACGTCACCCTGACTAACACCAAGCTGCTCAGCGATCCGACTGTCCAGCCATAATTCTCCAGGTTTCACGCGATGCTGAGTACCCGTATCGGTTGCAAGCGTTAACGTTCCTCTCAAAGGAAATCTATCGTCAACTGCCTTAACGGTAATAAGCTGCATGCCATTATCACTAAAAGACATCGTGGCAAAGCGAGTATAAAAAGAAACGTTGAGTCCAGAGGACTCAATATATTGTTGATTGGTTGGCGTTATTGGGTTCGCAGTGATGTACACCGTATCAGCGGTAAGTGCATCTTTGCCCTGCTTGACAATGACTTGCTCCATCCGCTCTGCAAGTGCTGCTAAGCCAAAGATACAGGCAATGATTAGAGTGAGTGAGATAGCAATCGGCCAAAGTTGCCCTTGCTTAATTTCATCAATGCTCCAACTAACTAGCCTTTTGTTAAGTCCTCCTTGTGCCATCGCTTATTCCTCTTCCAACTTTCCAGCATTCATGTGGAACACGCGATCACAACGTTTTGCTAGCGTTAAATCATGGGTAACTAACACTAATGTCGTGCCATGTTCTTTGTTAAGATTAAAAAGTAACTCAACGATCTTATGCGCTGTATTTTGGTCTAAGTTTCCAGTTGGCTCATCGGCGAAAAGGATTTTGGGACTGGTCATGAATGCTCTAGCAATAGCAACACGTTGTTGTTCTCCCCCTGACAATTGCGATGGCAAGTGATCGATACGATGACCAAGACCAACCGACTCTAAAAGTGCTTTAGCTTTCTCAGTATCCTCATCTTCTCCCTTCAACAGGCAAGGTAATGTCACATTACCCAAAGCAGATAGACTCGGAATCAACAAAAAGCTTTGGAAAACGAAACCCAAATGGTCACTGCGTATCTTGGCTCGAGCCTCATCATCAAGACTGGATATGTTTTGTTCGAGCAGCTGAATCGTCCCATTTGAAGGTACATCTAGTCCAGCCAACAAAGTCATCAGGGTTGACTTACCTGCACCCGATGTTCCCACGATTGCGATGCTTTCACCCTCTTGAATAGACAGATTTACATTCTCTAGGATTGTTAAATGCTCCGTTTTCGTAGACACTACTTTGGTCACTGATTCAGCTTTGATTATGGAAGAACTCATGATTCGGCAACTTTCCTATTTCGTTTTAATTGTTATTTCCTTGGCCTCTTTTCATGCAAAAGCGGCAACGTTACTCATTCTCGGGGACAGCTTAAGCGCAGGTTACAACATGCGCGCAGAACAGAGCTGGCCAACGATGTTATCTGACGAGTTATCATCAGGTGATGAACCGATGAAGGTCATCAACGGCAGTGTTTCTGGCGATACTACGAGCAATGGCCTCGCCAAGCTCCCTGGCCTTCTTAAACAACACTCGCCAGATTACGTCCTAATAGAATTAGGTGCTAACGACGGCTTAAGAGGATTCCAGCCTAGCATAATCAAGAACAACTTGGCGTCGTTGATTGAGATGAGTCAACAGGCTGGTTCAAAAGTTCTGCTAATGCAAATTCGTATTCCACCAAACTATGGAAAACGTTATGCGTCGATGTTTGAGGGTATCTATCCTGCCCTTGCCCAAGAGTCTGGAGTACCTTTGTTACCCTTCTTCTTGGAGCAAGTCATTATCAAACCAGAATGGATGATGGAAGACGGATTACACCCAAAACCAGAAGCACAACCTTTCATCGCCCAGTTCGTAGCAGAAAGTATGCAACCCCACCTTTGACTCTCCCATTGAAACTTTTTTAAAGTTTCCTCACTTTAAGGGCATCAGATTCACCTTTTTGATGCCCTAGCTCAATATAATTTACAACACTTTACGTTATTCTGTTCCTTTATCATCGTCTTAGATAGGTTGTATAAATGATAATTGAACCGATTATCAGCGGTGTCGTCGCACGGTCAGCCCACCCAGAGGGCTGTAAAAAGGCGGTCGATAACCAAATTGATTACGTAAAGTCTGCCGATCCGATCAAGAACGGACCTAAACGAGTACTCATTATTGGTGCATCTTCTGGTTTTGGATTAGCAGCGAGAATTGCTCTTACATTTGGTGGAGCTGAGGCAGATACCATTGGTGTTTCCTTCGAGCGAGGGCCTTCTGAGAAAGGGGTCGGGTCTGCCGGATGGTACAACAACATTTACTTCAAGAAACGTGCAGAGCAAGCCGGTAGACGCGCTATTAACATAGTTGGAGACGCATTTTCAACGGACGTAAGAGAACAAGTTATAGAGGCTATTGAGACTTACTTTGAAGGAGAAGTGGATCTGGTTATCTATAGCCTTGCTACTGGAGTAAGACCGAATAGCGAAGGTGCCTTCTGGCGTTCTGCAATTAAACCTATTGGAGAGTCTGTTTCCGGTGCAACTATCAACCTAGAAACTGAACAATGGGAAGACACCACTTTAGAGCCGGCCAACGATGAAGAAATTGAAGGCACTCTCAAAGTCATGGGCGGCGAAGATTGGGAAAGCTGGATTGATACTCTGGTTAATTCTGACTCTGTAGCAGATGGATTCAAAACTATTGCATTCTCGTATATCGGCCCAGCAGTAACACACCCTATTTATTTAGACGGAACTCTTGGCCGAGCGAAAGTAGACTTACACCAAACTAGCCATGCCTTAAACTTGGAATTGTCTAATTTCAATGGCAACGCTTACGCTGCAGTTTGCAAAGCACTGGTCACAAAAGCGAGTGTGTTTATCCCGGGTTTGAGCCCTTACCTACTTGCTTTGTACAAGACCATGAAAGCACAAGGTAAGCACGAGGAGTGTATTGAGCAGATGCAACGTTTGTTTTCAACCAAGCTCTACGGCCAAAGCAAAATTCCAGTGGACGGTGAGCGTTTGATTCGAATGGACGATTGGGAACTGGATCCAGATATTCAAAATCAAGTAGGTAAGCTACTCGACCAAATGGACGCAGACAATTTCAAAGCCGTTGGTGATTTTGAAGGTTTCCAGCGAACATTCTTGAATCTGAATGGATTTGCCCTAGATGGGGTCGACTATTCTAAAGAAGTTGATGTAGATAGTCTTTATCGATTAAAACCATAGTTTATTGCATCTTTTAACCACAGTCTCACTTTTGAGACTGTGGTTATTCTTATCCCTATCTACCTACCTGTAAAGCCTCCGTGCATCGCTCGCCGCTAATAGACTACTTATACTTAAAGAATAATAAAGTTCGGTTGAATCAATAATCAGTGATCATTACAAACCACAGGATGTGGAACTATCTATGCGTAATTATCAAGCGTTAGAACCTTTAGGCTTTCTTTCTGATTCGGATATTCGAAAGATAAGAGGCGTACTTACATTACACGAAAGTGACCGTATGAATGAACCTGTATGGGGATATTGTACACTGCAAAACCAATCGATAGCTTTACAATACATTGACCATAAGAGCGCAACGTCACTATTTCAAAAGGGAGATGAATCCTCTGCCCCCTTTCGATTCCCTTGTAACCATGAATCAATCGCCAAGTATTTTGAAAAGCTTTTAGACAAACTAAACATGGATATGTCCCAATATACTGTCGATTATCTCGAAATCTTCAACGCCAGCGACAAGCCGTTAGGTTTAGCGTTTATCATTCATCAATTTGATAAGGATGCAAAAAACACGCTACGCCTACTAGTCGATCAGATTCAATCCATTGCTGCACAAAAAAAACTCTCACAAACGATTTTGGACATGGAATTAAGCTTTAAAACGTCACTTAAAGAACGTGACCACCAGATTGCTTTGCTTGAACAAAATCTTCAAAACCTAAAATCGAAAAATTCCCTTCTAGAAAGGCAGATGCAGTATCAGAAAAATCATGATTCGGCCACTAACATGTTAAACAGACAGGGGTTGGAAAATGCTCTAGAAGCCTCATTCAACAGTCGGGCTATCATTGACGGTAATGCGTATCTTTCTGTCATTTTTATCCAAATCACTAACGGAGAACGAATTCAAGCCAGGATTGGCTGCGATGGCTTTGATACGTTGCTATCGTTATTGGAACAGAAGATTAGCAAAAACACGCCACACATCCATTACTACGCTCGTATTTCAACGACTGAACTTGCATTAACAACCATTGTTCCCTCTTTCGACGAGCACTTTTTACCCAACCTTTGTCGACAACTGTCCGAAGTAGCACGGCAAGGCATGTTTTATCGCGATCAAGAAGTGCATCTACATGTCTTTATGGGCGTGGCAAACTCGTACCATACCGATAACTCTACAGACCTGATCAATAACGCATTTCACGCTGCAGTATCATGTAAAGAGTCAGGGGCAACTGTAAGTACATTCACCCAAGCAGACCAAGATGAGCAGAAAGAGTTTAACCAGCTTGAACACTATTTACTTCAGGCCGTGAGAAATGACGATCTCATTCTTTATTTTCAACCAAAGATCGACTTAAAGAATGATAAATGGATAGGTGCGGAGGTACTGCTGCGTTGGAAGCATCCTGTTTTGGGTGACATCTCCAATGAAGCTCTAATTCATATGGCCGAACAAAATGGGCTTATTGTTGAAGTAGGTTATTTCGTGCTAAGGAGCGCGATTGATAAAGCCTCTGAATGGATTGAAATCGCACCTGATTTCACTCTGTCTGTGAACGTATCTGCAAAACAGATCTGTTCAGCCCGTTTTGCTGACAGAGTTCTCGAGATTTTAGAAAACAATGAGTTACCATCAACCAATTTAGAACTAGAACTCACTGAAAGTTGTCTTGTTTCTAACTTCGAAGTGGCTTATCAAAATATAGTTCGCCTTAAGGGACATGGCGTTCGATTTGCTCTTGATGATTTTGGTACTGGGTATGCTTCGTTTAGCTATCTTCGAAAACTTCCATTCGATTGCATAAAAATAGACAAAGAATTCCTCTCTAACATACTTCACAATGCTCAGGATAAAGCGATACTTCGTTCAATAATCAATATAGCTAAAAAGCTAAACAAGCAAGTCGTCGTCGAAGGTGTAGAAACATCAGAGCAACACCGATTCGTAGCAACCGAGAGTTGCGACGTCGCACAAGGATATTACTACGCTAAACCAATGCCTAGAGATATATTTGAGGCCCATCTCGAAAAACAGTACCCGCCGCCCAAGCAATTCATAATCCGATAAGCTTTTATTTTACAGCATAGTGCTTTACCCGCAGCTGAGAGGCTCCTATAATCCCGCACCAACCTTAAGAAATTCGAGACATTCGACATGGATCTATTAATCGCCAAACTAAAAAAAATCGAGAAGCAAAATTATCGTGCTTACCAGCAAATCAAAGGTAGTTACGATTTCTCTGACTTTGATTTTCATATAGATCATGTTCAATCTGACCCTTACGCAGCGGCATCTCGCGTACGAGCATTCAGACAATGGGCACCAAGCGGTCTTGAATGGTTAAAAGATCAGTCACCAGCTTATCAAATTGCCGCGCGAGACTATATTGCTCGCCAATTTGCTGCTTTTGCAAAGCAAGAGAACAATGTCTCCATTTCATTAACTGGTCAAACGGTGATGGACTCAACAGCCGTTATTTTTACCGACGAAGGGATTGAGCTTCGTTTTCGCGTTAATTTGCCAGCGGAAGGTCGCAGCATCTTAGCGAAGAAAGCCATTAATATGCTGACGTTCCATCTACCAAAATATATTCGTAAAGCGACATTAGAGCGCGAATTAAACATTCAAGAACTTAAGAAGCACTGCGAAGCAGTAGAAGATCAGGTAGCACTACGAGAGCAGCTTGCTGCGAATAACTTAATTGCCTTCGTTGCCAATGGAAGCGTATTACCTCGAATCGCAGGTAACTGTGATTTACCAATGAAAGACGCCATTCCATTCACGTCACCAGAATCACTCGAAGTAACGTTACATCGTCCCAATCAAGGTTACATCAAAGGCATGGGTATCACCAAAGGTGTCACATTAATTGTTGGTGGCGGCTTCCATGGTAAATCGACTTTGCTTAACGCACTTGAACGCTCCATTTACGATCATATCCCTGGTGATGGTCGCGAAGGGATCGTCACCGATGCAGATTCATGCAAAATTAAAGCGGAAGACGGACGCTCAATTCACAATTTAAACTTGAGTAATTACATTAATCATCTGCCGTTTGGTAAACAAACCTCTGATTTCAGTACCCAAGATGCTTCAGGTTCTACGTCTCAAGCAGCATGGCTACAAGAATCCATTGAAGCAGGTGCCAGCGCTATCATGATTGATGAAGATACCTCAGCGACGAACTTCATGATTCGTGATGAGCGTATGCAAGCACTAGTATCTAAAGGTGATGAGCCTATTACACCATTTGTTGACCGTGTTGGGCAGTTAAGAGATGAGCTAGACATTTCAACTATCATTGTTATGGGTGGTTCTGGCGACTACCTAGATGTTGCGGATACTGTGATTCAAATGCATGACTATCAGGCAATTGATGTCACAGAGAAAGCACAACAAGTCATCGCGCTTCATCCAACTGAGAGGCAGAATGAATGTGAGAAACCTCTGGAACTGATTCCACCTCGTCATGTTGATTGCGCACACCTACAGCAGCTATTGATCGATGGAAAATTCCGAGTATCTGGCAAAGGCGCAAACAGTTTACGATTTGGAAAAGAGTTTATTGATGTCCAAGCACTGGAGCAGCTTGAATCAAATTCTGAGCTCAACGCTATAGGTTGGCTATTGTTCCAACTAGCACAACAGCCTGGTTGGTCAACACATCCACCAAAAGCGCTATCCGAACTGCTTCAAGGTGATTGGAGTGCGACTATGCCAAATTCAGGTGATCTTGCAAAGCCAAGATTGGTTGATACGCTAGCGACCTTAAACCGCCTCAGAGGCGCGAAAATGCGTCAGCCGCGTTAATTGGGTTATGCCAAATGTAGTGAGTCATCAGACTCACTACTCCTTCAATAGTGACCACGCTTCGCAGTAACGTCTAAACTTCTCAGCATCCCCACCTTCACGATCCGGATGCCACTTAAGGGCGAGTTTACGCCAAGCTTGTCTTATCTCTCTTTGTGTTGCCCACTCATTTAATTCAAAACACTTAAGCGCAACACTTCGTGACATTGTAACAGATGAAACACCAACAAAATGTTTATACCGTTGCCAAAAGTCCTCTAACAAACGTTTGACCTCTCCTGTATCAGCCTCATAGTGTGACCAATCAAGATAATATTCTCTCAATGGGTTATTTTTATCTATGGCGTGCTCCGTGGAACGGTAAGACAAAAGTTGAATGTTCATAGCTTCGACTTGCAACCACTTCTCGGGTATCAGTAACTCTTGTAGCTGATAAAGGGCATTCATTAGTAAGAAGTTTCGTTTAAAAAGATCTTTTTCTGGAGATTCATCCAATGAAGGTATCAAGCTTGCGTCGGCGAGTTGAGAAGCTAAGGTATGAATTTTCAAACCATCCACATTGTTCTCAATTAAATGTAATACCGACCAAAGCAATGGGTTATCTGCTTGTCGATGAGATTTGACTTCGCAATCTGTAGACCCTGTCAATCATCCTCTCCTATTACACTGTGCTTTCATTTAGAGATTAGCACTTCCATCCCTTGAGTACACAAAAAAAGGCCAGCATAAAGCTGACCTTGATTCTATCCGTTAGATAACACCTAACTCTCTCAATCGTTCCATTAGATAGCTATCAGCTGTGTATTTATCTGACAGTACAACCTCGGGATTTGGGTGCAAGAATAGTGGTAATGAAATACGAGACTTCTCTTGCTTCTCACCAGTTGGATTGATAACACGGTGAGTTGTCGAAGGGAAGTATCCGCCACTTGCTTCTTGCAGCATATCACCGATGTTGATGATTAAGTTTCCAAAGTCACATGGAACATCCAGCCACTCATCATCCTTTGTCATGACTTGAAGGCCCGGTTCATTCGCCGCAGGCAAAACCGTCAGTAGGTTAATATCTTCATGGGCAGCAGCACGAATCGCGCCCGGCTCTTCGTTACCAGTCATTGGTGGATAATGCAGTACACGTAGTAATGTCTTTTCGCTGTTCTTGATCATCTCAGACAGTTCAATCGAAAACTTGTCACTTACTTCTTTCGGAGCATACTCTTCTACCCAGCCAAGAAGCTCAGCAGCGAATTCATTCGCTCTTCGATAGTAATCCAAAATTTGCTCTTTGAGCTCTTCTGGGATCTGTCCCCAAGGATAGACATGAAAGTACTCTTTAATGTCCTTAACTGAGTGCCCTTTAGCAACTTCAGACACACTAGGTGGGAAATAACCGTCTTGGGTCTCTACATTAAAGTGAAACTCATTCTTCCTTTCTGTGCTAAAGAACGCGTGCCAGTTCAGATAAATCGATTCTACAAGTTCTTGAGGAATTGGATGGTTTTTAAGAACCCCAAATCCCGTTTCTCTTAATGAACGTACAAACTGCTCCGCTGCATCTGGTGCTAAATAATCAACCGTTTCTAATTTCATGACTTTGCTTTCTTGTCGTTATGATTTGACGCAGATGTTAGAAAAAAGTTGGCGTTTTTTCAAAGAATCTATTGTATAGCTGTGTAAACGCTTGCGTGTTTTGTGCTATTCGTCACCAAAAACGGTTACAACTTAATTGAACGGTGTTTTATTAAAGTTATACTACGCTTACAAAAAAAGATATTAGATAGCGAATATTATGAATTACAGAACCTCGAGGCGTTACTGCCCTATTCTCACCTTTCTTACCGGTTTATATTGTCTCGTTTTTGTCTTTTCAGCGATTGCGCCAAGCTCGCGAGCAGTATGGGTGGCAGAGATTGTTCCTGCAGTGGCCATCTTGTTACTCATTTGGCTAGTATCTGCTAAATTCCAGTTTTCCAAACCCGCTTACGTTTTGATGTTCATCTGGCTTGCCCTTCACACTATAGGGGCGAAGTACACGTTCGCCGAAGTCCCTTTTGATTGGTTCAATCAGTTAATTGGCTCTGAACGAAACAACTTTGATAGAGTTGCCCACTTTTCCATTGGCCTTTACGCCTTTCCTATTGCGGAATATGTCTATCGCAATAAAGTAATGAGCAAAATTCCAGCGATCATGTTTGCGTTATTCGCCATAATGAGTCTAGCGGCAGCTTATGAAATCATAGAATGGTGGTACGCTGCCATTGCTGGCGGAGATGAGGGGATCGCCTTTTTGGGCTCACAAGGCGACATTTGGGATGCGCAAAAGGACATGCTATGTGACACGCTAGGTGCTATCACGGCATTGACACTTTTTGCTCTAAAGACGCCAGCTAAGGCTTAACATTTTGTTTTAACCAATTGAGGTAAGGTCTAAATCCTGCCTCAATGGGTAAGGCAACAATCTGTGGGACTTCATACTCGTGGTTGGCAATAATAGTTCGTTCTAGACGTGAGTAGGCCTCATTAGTCGATTTGATGATCAACAACACTTCTTTATCATGACAGACTTTCCCTTCCCATACATAGTGGCTACCGATGTTTTGCGTCTGAATGCATGCTGCGAGACGACTCTCCAATAATACCTTAATTAAGTCATCAGCTTGTCTTTCATTTGATACGGTAGTAAGTACCGTTATGGCATTGGATTTCATCAACTATTTCCCTATTTCATACGAACTTTTCCACCAACCATTTTGATCGCTGGCGTACCACGAATTAATGTATCTCTGCCGAAAACACTCGCGCACTGAGGACAAACACCGAGCTCCTCTGTGAAATCTTCGGCTATCCGTTCCTTAAAACACTTGACCAGCGCGCCCTTTCCACCTTTACGATATCGAAATAGCTTAGCGCCGCATTTGGAACAGAAAATGTCGACGGTCTTCACTGGACCTTTTTTATTAGGTTTTGCCATTGTACTAACTGTTTATCTCAAGGTCGTCTGGTTTGACCCACACTTTACTGAAGTCAAACCAACCTAGCGCATTGCATTTGGCATTTTGCAAACTACCACAATGGTCTTTGCTGATACCCAGCCAACAATGAAACATAGGAATGATTTGATAACTTTGAATCAGCTTTTTACCCAATTCTTGAGCTGGGAACTTTTCATTCGCTTTTCCACGCCAATCTTCGACGATCTTAGACCATTGGTAAAAGTCTTCAGGCTTAGACATATGTTCGATATCACTGTGGCCGAGTAACCAGCCTGCTAATGCTTCCTCGCGTTTGCTAGCAATACCCATAGGGCGAATCCATATGTCGATATCATCGAATTCCGGAGAATCCAAACCATAGCGCACCAGCTTAGTTCGAATTCCATCTTGTTTTAGTAATTCTTCAATGCCCTTTGCAATCTCTGGGAACGTTGGATGCTCTGCGTAATAGGCAATTCTAATTTCTTTATCTGCGATATGTTCATACTCGGCCTTCTGCAGCTCTTGTACCTCAGAAGTCGGATGATGATACCAGCCTGGCTTAAGCCCATGCGCGGGAATCATTCCAAGTTCTTCAATGGTCTTTTCCGGTAGCTTACGGAAAATCGCTAACGAATTAATTTTTTTGCTCAGATAACGAGCCCACTGATCGTCCTTAGCAATGCCAGAGACGCGATTTAACAACAAATAGGTGCAGCCAGGGTCGAGTTCGATGTCGTCTTGAACTTCAGAGCGGGCTCCGGCAATCGGATCCGCCAATGTAGGGAAAACCAATGTAGAATGCGTTTCGTCTATAACCCATACTTCCACCGTATCCAACAAGGGACGATAACCAAAGTAGCCATCGAACGCGGATAAAATTAGTCTCTTATCATTATTGGTCGTCACACAATAAGGGCCAGTACCAATAGGATATCGATCGAAGTCATCACCTCGCATATTTTCAGGTGGCAATACCTTGGCCATATTCTCGGCAAAAAGCATCGGAGCTTGAAAATCGGGTTGTGTAAAGTAGACATCAATGACCCATGCTGATGGCGAGATCACTTTGTCCAAATGCTTATAAAGGTTAGCGCCTTTTAACGTTTCAATACTTTGAATTATGTGGTCAATTTTGAGCAGTTCACCGTTATGGAAGCGAATACCAGGTCGTATGTAGAAACGCCATTGCGTTTCAGAGATCTGTTGCCAATGGTGAGCAATATCCGGTTGTAGGACATCATTCTCGTCAAATTTAGTTAACCCACTGAATACTTGGCGTGCTATATGAATTTCAGAACGGCGCATTGGCTTAGTTGGATTAAGCATCGACAACGCTCGGTAGTATGGAAGTCGAATAACCTGTTTACCGTCTGACTGAGTTACTCCTAGGTAGCTTTGAATGACATTAGATAGTCGACTTGCGTCTTTGTCGAGCACATTTAATGCGTGACCAATACGCCCCTCTTCCAGATAACGCCTTGCCAACGTTTCGCTTACGTCATTTCTATTCTGTTTGAAAATAAGCTGAGAGAGCTTCCCGCGGCCTGCCGCTGGGTGCCACTCAATCCACCCCTCTTCCTCGAGTTTATTAAGCACAATACGGGCATTTCGCCTCGTACAGAACAAAATACCGGTCACATCTTCGAGTTGTGTTTCAGCATCTTGACCTGAAAAGTGCTCAAATAAAATCTCAAATTGCTTTCTTAGGCGGGGACTGCTCATAAAGAGGAAATACCATTCGTTGACTTGGAAATAAGTTTCCTCTTTATTAACTTATTTAGCAAGTTACAGTGTCAAAATCGCTATGCCAGTCTCATCGGAAATAGCACGAAGTTGTTCCTCACTGTCTAATTTGACGGACCATTTACACTCCGCACCATTAGCGGAAATAACGCATGCTGGAATGATAAGTTGTAACGCATCTACTTGGGCCTGCAAAGTCACATTGCCCACCGCTAGCCGCACTACCATTTCATGTGGCGTAACAATCACCTTACCTTGAGAAAAATCGACGATCATCGGCTAGCCTTTTTGTTCTTTTTCACCGCAATCGTTAAACGGCTTGTACACACCAATCTCTGCTTCTCATCGGTAATATCAATTTGCCAAACTTGAGTAGAAACCCCGAGGTGCAAAGGCCGTGCTGTGCCTATTACGAAGCCAGAACGCATTGCTCGTACGTGGTTAGCGTTGATGTCTAATCCGACACAGTAATGGTCATTATCAACACAATAATTCGCAGCAAGCGAACCTAGAGTCTCTGCTAACACGACAGATGCGCCGCCGTGAAGCATCCCTAACGGTTGATGGGTGATGCTACTTACAGGCATCGTCGCGCTTAACGTGTCATCGGTGAACGCCGTATATTCAATTTGTAGGTGCTCAATTAAAGTGTTCTTAGAAGTGCGATTTAACGCCTCTAATGAGATATTCTTCTTCCAAATACTCATCTATAAATCCTATACTTAGGTGAACTAATTATAAGAATGATGCCTGTCGTTAACGCGAATGGCAAATATCAAAATGTAGGTAACACGTTTCCCCTTGTTCCAGCCTAGGGGACGGATAACATTTAAGGGAGTCTTAGATATGAAGACTTGGACAAAGGCTTACTGCTTAGCAGCGATCTCCTCTGTTATTGCAGCATGTTCATCGTCTCCAACCGGACGGAACCAACTAATTCTGTTCTCAGACGCGCAAATGAGTCAATTAGGTGCTCAATCTTTCGAGCAGATGAAGAAAGAACAAAAAGTAAGCACAGATAAAGAAGTGAATGCTTATGTTCAATGTGTGGCAGAAACCATCACAGACCACGTTCCACCCCAGCCTGAGTTCAGCGAATGGGAAGTGGTCGTATTCGATTCCGATCAAGTTAATGCCTTCGCACTACCTGGGGGGAAAATTGGGGTCTACACCGGGCTGTTGAATGTAGCAGTCACCCCAGACCAACTCGCTACAGTCATAGGCCATGAAGTGGCTCACGTTTTGGCTGACCACAGTAACGAACGCTTATCACAATCACAACTAGCCAATACGGGACTTCAAATTACAAATGTCGCTCTCGGGGGATCTCAATATCACGATGTAACGATGGCCGCTTTGGGAGTTGGGGTTCAATATGGCGTGATATTACCTTACGGTCGAACTCAAGAGTCGGAAGCGGATATCGTTGGGTTAGAATTAATGGCGAAAAGCGGATTTGATCCCAATCAGAGTGTTGAGTTATGGAAGAACATGGCAAAAGCATCTGGAGGGAGTCAACCACCAGAACTTCTGTCCACTCACCCATCTCACGATACTCGTATTTCAGACTTAAGAGCAAAAGCGGCGACGTTACCGAATTACGATACGATTAAACCTAGCTGTAAATAGTTCAGTTACGCCACCTCTAAGTAAAAGATACTTCAGAGGTGGCTTGATTAACCATGCACCTTTAGAATGCCGCCTAATCTCTCTATGACGACCGGGTCATCCCTTACGTTATCAAACCAAGAATCAGTCGCTGTCGCTAAAGCAAGACAAATGGTGTCGATAGGGATTGCCATTTGTTCCTTAATGCTGCTTTCATCCAGCGTTCGATATGCTTCAGGAGTGACGAATCTATATTTCTTGACCATCTTTAGAGACTTACTCATCTCTAGGCTACTACCTGTCTCATGAAAGAAAGCACATCTGAGCGCATATAACTCCTCTCCACGGAGCTGCAAGATGGTACGAGTTTGTTTATTAGTTTTTTCCGCTAACTGCGAAGAAAC
Source organism: Vibrio mediterranei (assembly GCF_013364395.1). Taxonomy (NCBI): domain Bacteria; kingdom Pseudomonadati; phylum Pseudomonadota; class Gammaproteobacteria; order Vibrionales; family Vibrionaceae; genus Vibrio; species Vibrio mediterranei. Next base: position 1,038,812 of record NZ_JABXGK010000008.1, read on the forward strand.
CCATATTTGATACCACTTTTGATACCTCGCCCTAGGTTGCTTCTGAGGGTTTTCTAGCCTGCCACATATATCGGGCAACGTGAGTGCAGTTAATAAGGCAGCATACCAATCTTCTCTTTTTAGTGATTTCCTCACTGAGTCGGTAAAATGTTTCATCTTGAGCCTTTAACATAGAATATAAAATAAGCACTAAGCGTTATTTTTTTGTCACTGACATTTTTTTGACAGCTATGAACCAAGTGCCATATTTATGATTTCAGTTTATAAAATGCAGTGGTTGAGCACAAACGTGCTCAACACATTGGGTTATAATCAATAGATCTATAAAAGTTATTTAGTATAACTAACCAAAACCATAAAATGGCATTATCCAATATTAAAATGGATAATATAAGTCATTTTCTGGACCTAATTCTTCAATTGAAGACTGTGACTTTTTATCGTAGACAGCCTTTACAATCACTTTTGAGTTATATGAATTTCTAAATAAGACCTCTTTGCCTTCACCCACTTTTTTGCCATTAATGTAGTATGTAGCTTCTTTATTTGAGGACAGTTTAATGTCTTTAGTACTTATTCCAAGTTCTTTATTTATCTCTTTTATAGTAAGTAAAGAAAAAGGTTGTGTATACGTGATTGCAACGCTATAAGACAACGTACCATTAATGTTTAGGTTAGCATCTTCAACCTTTGTTGCATGAACCCTGTACTCACCAACCGTTGACTTCATGGCTTGGCTAACAATGTTTGCTTTATTTTTATTAAAACAATCACTTAAGGTCATTGAACTTGAGCAAATAACCTTTCCATCAAAGAAGACTTTTTTCTCCTTATCAGCATCTTGTTTGAGCCTCGTCTCAATATCTTTTTTTAGTTTGGCAAGTTCTAGCTCTTTGCTCTTTTCTATGGCTTGCTTTTCGTCTTCATTATTTTTTATCTTCTTAACAAGTTGAGCTTCTTTATTAGTATCACTATTTAGCTTAGCAACGCTTTCATTATAAATAGCAATATTATTTTGCAGTCGATTAATAAGATACTCGTTAATTTCTTTTTTTTCACTCGTAAGATTCACTAACGAATTATATGTGGACTCTATATCTTCTTGCTTGTTACCAATTTCATTAATCACTGCATCATTATTATATCGCAGTATATCAACTTCATCGTAAAACTGTTTGAGTTTTATATTGACACTTTGGGTATCGAATTTTGTATAGATCTCTTTCTTCTTAGCCAACTCCTCTGGCGACAGTTGCAGTTGAGCAAATGAAACAGAAGGGAGCAAAACAGAGAGAAGCAATACTGGCTTTGTTATGTTCTTCATAATATTTGACGTTAATTGTTAGTTTACTTAGTTTCAATCATATCTTTGGCGATAGATAGAAACAAGCAAACGCTAACATTGTTCTGACATTTATTTCAAAGGTGAGATCATGGGCATATTTTATTCAGGTGATAAATTAGAATCATGAATGTTAATTGTCTACATCTTTAAATCTACAATAAACGAAAGCCTAAGGAACAATCTGAATCATCGTGGTTCTATCGAGAAGATGTTCATCAATGAGTTGATACAGCTCCTCTACCATCCTCTTTCGTCTTCCCCCTTCTTAACACGCTCATCTAACTATAACGATCCAACCTTGTACACAAGTTAATCAAATTTCACTTGATTTAACACTTGATTTACATATAGTTAACAACTGGTCTGATGAGACTTATATACAAATACAACTATAAAAATGGATTTTCTAGCTTTTCCGAAAGGACACAAAGATATGAAACAAAAAGCTCTCCTAATCCCTCTTGTCTGGGGAATAACACCTGCTGTCTTAGCCGCAGGATTTCAGGTAAACGAACACTCTGCTTCAGGCTTGGGCCGAGCATTTTCTGGAGAAGGTGCAGTTGCTGACAATGCGTCGGTACTTGCTCGTAACCCCGCAGCTATGACCTTGTTTAGTACGGCACAATTTTCTGGCGCCATTTCCGTCGTCGACCCTGATATTAACATCACCGATACGACTAACAACCAGGAAATGAAAGATGTCGCACCGATGCAAGTCGTTCCCGGTGCTTATTATATTTCTCCTATTAATGACCAGTGGGCATGGGGAATCGGACTGTTTAGTACCTACGGGGTGGCAACAGATTATCCAGATGCGAGTTATTCAGGCGACCTTGCTGGCGACACATCTTTAGTCTCAGTATCATTGAATCCTAATGTCGCCTATCGTATCAACGATTCGTTCTCCATTGGAGCTGGGGTAAATGCCGTCTACGCCCACGCCAAGTTGAATCGTCACAAAGGGATCTTAGCGGATGCGGTCTTCGGTGGTTCTCCAAGTGATAAACTTATCTCCATGGAAGGTACCACTTATGCATTTGGTTGGAACCTCGGTGCTCTGTACGAAATTAATGAAAACAACCGATTTGGTTTTTCTTATCGAAGCGCGATTGACCTAGCATTTAAAGATGGTGGCTTCTCCAGCTATGACACGGGGATCTCTACCCCAGCAGCGACCAAAGCCGACTTAGATGTCACACTTCCTGCCATTTGGGAAATCTCCGGCTATCACAAGTTCGCTAGCCGCTGGGCAGTTCATTATGGCATTCAACGCACTGAATGGAGTGACTTTACAGAACTTAAAGCCACATCATCAACATGCACTGGGGGTACTCCCCCTGGAGTGTGTTTTTATAAAGAAGAAGACTACAAAGACAGTAACCGCTATTCACTCGGGTTTACTCACTTCTTAAATTCAAATTGGACTCTACGCGCTGGTTTTGCTTACGACGAACAGGCCGGAAAAGCGACGTTGAGTATTCCGGACTCAGACCGTTACTGGTACTCAGCTGGTTTGACTTATCGTATCAATGACAAGATGACATTGGATGCAGGTTTTACCTACATCGATGCTAAATCCGGGTCATTTACTGAAAAGAATAAGCTAGATGAAGAACTCGTATTCACTGGTAAATCCGCCGCTTATATAAGCGCGATTCAGTTTAACTATCAGTTCGATTAATGCCGGGAGAATAACGATGAAAAAGCTACCACTAGCGCTAACCATTTCAGCTTCACTACTCATCTCTGCTTGCGGAGATGAAGGTGAACTAGTTGGTACTCCAACGACACCAAACTATGAGCCTTACATTCAACAGTCACTTGCACAACCAACCAAATTAGCCTTTACATTACAAGGCAGCAATGCAGACGTGCCGTTTCCTACATTTGCGTTAATGAACCAAACTGATGGAACATTAGAATTACCAACCGGCGGAGATGATTCACTATCAAACCCGATAGCAGCGATGGGCCAGATGGATGGATGGTCTACTACTTCGCCTATTTCTGTTAAATTTGGTGCCCCACTAACGCTATCACCAGATCCTTCGTCTGTAACTATCATTAAGCTAACTGAAGGTTTGACATCCGCATCACCAGCGCCGGAAAGCGTACTAACTTATGGTACAGACTTTGTTCTAAGCACTACAGGTAATAGCCTCGTCATTGCTTTACTCAAAGCCCTAGAGCCATCGAGTGAATATATCATCGCAGTAAACGATAAGCTCCTTGATATTAATGGTGAAGCGGTCGGTACATCTCAAGGTTATGCTGCCTTGAAATCAAGCTCAAAAACCTACACCGAAGGCACATTAGCAAGTGCACAAAAAGTGGTTCAAGGGACTGAACAACTCATAGCTGCCGGTACTTCAAACACAGTAAACACCACTAATATTGTCTATTCCACTTGGTTTTCTACTCAATCTGTTGGACAAACTTTGTTTGCGACTAAGTCTATGATCGCGGCTACTCTGCTGCCTGAGTACTCGCCAAGTGATATTTGGAAAGGAGTGGCGAACCCCAACAATGTAGCGATTGATAGTTTGGGTCAAATGACGTTTGGAGTGCCAGAAGACTATGCACAAGCTCTCGCCAGTGATAGCAATTTTATCAGTTACATCAATACCGAAGATGCACGTAACAAGCTCATTGGTGTTTATGCTAATGCGGGCACTGTTACCGTCACAAAGGGGTCTGTCAAACTGCCTTACTACCTAGAAACAGATGCGAACTGGAACAGCCAACCGTTTGAATCAGGCTCACCCAGTTTAGCCGTGATTAACAGTATCATTAGTGACGACGATGAAAAGGCTAACTTTGTGACACAGTTAGTTGCCAAGGGGATTGATCCTAGTGCTTTTGAATCCGATCCAGCATCGCAACTACCCAAACTAATGGGCACTACTTTTACTAAGTTGGATGGTTCACGGTATGACGAAGAGCGTATTATCACTCGTTACGCACCAGTCCCAGCTGTAAAGTCGTTACCGGACGTCAACTTTTTACTGTTCACTCCGACATCAGGTAGTATTTCTGGTTTAGTGATTTACCAACACGGTATTACTTCGGCTAAAGAGAACGCTTATGCTTTTGCCAAGAACTTTACTGATGCAGGTTTAGCGTTAATTGCCATTGATGCTCCCATACATGGTGAGCGTAGTCTTGACGCCCAACGTTCAGCCAACGTAAGCGTGTTAGCGTATATGAATCTGAGTGTCTTACCAGTCGCCAGAGATAATATTCGTCAGTCCATGTTGGACTTGATGACATTACGATATGCTATCTCAGCAAATCAAGCAGCTGGTGCATTGGCATCAACTCCCTTAGCTACTTTGCCAAACACCACTACAACACAACCTAGTTTCTTAGGACACTCATTAGGTGGTGTTTTGGGAGTCCCAGCCGTAGCGCAAGCTAACGCCAAAATGGGTAACACTGCCGATTCTATGTTTGGTTTTTCCAGAGCAGCTTTCGTCAACTCAGGAGGCCAAATTGCGAATTTACTCTTTGGCTCTGGATTCTACGGCCCGTACATCACACACAATATTGCACTTGAAGGTAGTACCGGTTACGGTTCTTATGCGAGTGCTAATTGTAGCGGAATATCAGAAGCGCAATGTTTAACAGACTTTGAGAGTACATCAAGCAGTAACTTACCTGCTCTACTGGCAGAAAACTTACAGTTTATCTACGCAACTCAAACCGTAGTAGATGCCGCTGACCCTTATACCAACGCAGACACGTTGATTGCAGAAGGAACACCTGTTTATATGGCGCAAGTGAAGGATGATGGCACAGTGCCTAATAACGTTCTCAGTGCCAAATATGTCACGTCATCACCAATGGCTGGTACTGAACCTCTTGCTACAAAATTTAGATTAGAAGTGTTCGATAGTTCGAAAGGGAGTGGTAGTAGTACTTCTCCATTTGTACGTTTTCGTGATATTGGTAAACACTCTACCTTCATTTCGGTCCAAGACACCGATAACCTGAGTGATTTAGCGTATCACGCAGAGATGCAATCGGAAGTTGTTAGCTTTTTAGCCACCGGAAGTAGTGCAATTTCTGACGCTAATTCAGTGTTAGAATAGAAGTTAATTAAGAGATATAAAGCGAGTCGTAGACTCGCTTTTTTCATTTTAATACATCAAGAGACATCAACAACTCTGCTATCATCATCAGCTTGGTAACGTGCCCATATCTCCTCAAGAGTTTCAGTCTTGAGACTTATCCCTCTCTCTTTTAGAAAATCCTCGTTGTACAACTTTGAGTAGGAACGATCCGCCAAGTCACAGCTAAAAGTAACTATTGTTTTTCCTTTGCCCATTCTCGCAGCAGTGTACAGCGCTCCCGCAACGTTCAGTGAAGAACTGCTGCCAAGAACAATACCGTCATGTTCCGCTACCAAACGAGAGATAGCTACTAAATCCTGATCAGGCAAAGTGATTGCGTGGTTGATTTTCGCCTGCCTGAAGTTATCTACCGTTCTCATAATGCCTATCCCTTCGGTAAACGAACTCCCTGTAGATTGGTATTCTCCGTTTTGCAGAAAAGAATGAATACCTGAGCCATCAGGGTCGACCAGCCACGTTTTCAGATTTGGCTGTTGCTGCGAGAGGTAGTGAGAGTTTCCGGCAATTGTACCACCTGTCCCTACTACAGACACTAATGCGTCTATATTGCCTTCGGTTTGTCGCCAGATTTCGGGGCCCGTGTTTAAATAGTGCGCTCGGTAATTGCTTAGGTTCTCAAACTGATCAGCCCACCAGTAATCTTCATGCTCCTCACCTATCCTCTTGGCAGTGTGGTAAAAGTGTTCAGGGTTTGCAAATGGGCAAGGGTCGACTAGTAACAGTTCTGCGCCATAGAGGGAAATCATTCGTTCTTTTTCTTTCGCCTGCCCTTTTGGCATCACGACCAACATCTTGTAACCAAGTGCCTTAGCCACTAGTGCGAGCCCGATGCCGGTATTTCCTGCGGTCCCTTCTACTATAGTCATACCGGGTTTTAGTTTTCCCGCGTCAATGGCATCGGTCACCAACTGAAGCGCGGCTCTATCTTTTATTGAACCACCAGGGTTCTGTTGTTCGCACTTGAGAAGGATGTTACAACCTGATATCTCTGAAAGGCTATTAATTCTGACCAGATCGGTGTCACCGATGAGTTCACTGACATTGTTTGCAATAGAGGCAATTGACATAATGGCTCCACTTATCTATCTGATTTATTTAGCGTGTATCTTTATTGTTAATTATCATAAGCGTAGTTAGGTGGATTGCTTAGTCAAGATAAGCGCAAAGGAAGATGGTATTTATAAAGCGCTTTCGTATAGAGAAGCTCGACGGAGTTTGGTATTTTATCTTAAACCAATTACACATCAGACCACTCGTACATTCAGTGTTTAACGCCGTAATAGCAAGGTCAACGGGTCAAATGGAAACGCCTGTAAAACTCTAAAGGAATCAATTTTTCATGTTACAGAAAACGAAACATGCCTTAGTCGTCGAAGGCGGCGCTATGCGAGGCATCTTTGCCGCTGGGGTTTTAGATGGCTTTATCGACCATAATTATAATCCTTTTGATTTTTGTATTGGAGTTTCTGCAGGGGCGACTAATATAGCCTCGTGGTTATCCAATCAACGAGGACGAACCTACACCATCATTGCTGACTACTCGTGTCGTCCAGAATTTATTAACTTCCATAACTTTGCTAAGGGTGGTCACTGGTTAGATCTCGACTGGTTATGGGATCATATCGCGATACATTATCCCTATGATATGCAAGCATTTAACGAGCAGCCTATTCCTTTCCATATTGTTACAACCGACATTAACACAGGAGCTCCTGTATACACATTAGGATCACAAAGTAATTTAGAAATGATTCTAAAGGCATCATGCTCAGTGCCTGTCGCCTACCGAACGCCTATAGATATCGATGGAAGAAAGATGATTGATGGAGGAGTTGGTGATTCAATTCCCGTGATTGAGGCGTACAAAAGAGGCGCTAAGGTCATCACAGTGGTTCTGTCGCAAAAGCAAGGCTATGTCAAACGACCACCTAAAGCACCTTGGCTACTGCGTCGATTTATGAAAAACACTCCTCTACTGGCAGAAGCTATGATCAACCGCGCAGATCAATATAACCAAACGATGGAGTTTATTAACAACCCTCCACCCGACTGCAATATTCACGTTATTACTCCCGAAGATAGTTTTTCTGTGGGACGGCTAACAACGAATAAAGACAAGCTTGAAGCGGGATATCAGATGGGGTTAAGAGCAGCAGACAAAGCGGTACAGCAAGATACATAAAGTGTGTTGTCTTTGCGCTCACCATTTTACGAATAGCTAGAACTAAAAAAGCGAGCACTAGGCTCGCTTTGAACTATTCATTTTCTATTCTGGTTACAGCAGTTCTACCGACTGCTGTGCAATCACAAACTCTTCATTCGTCGGAATAACCATTGCTACAGCACCTAGCATCTCAGATTTACCGATGATGCCAGCGTTTCCGAAGCGAGCATCTTCGTTGCCTTTCACATCTTCTTTAAAGCCAAGAAGTTTTAGGTTGTTTAAAATCTCGCTACGGATTGGCATAGAGTTTTCACCAATACCACCTGTGAAGATGATGCCATCAAACGAATCTAAAGCTGCTAGGTAAGATGCAATGTATTTTGAGACGCGGTAAGTAAACACTTGGAATGCTAGTTTAGCGCCTTCATGACCTTCTTCCATCGCTTCTAAGATGCCACGTGCATCGCTCGTTAGTCCAGAAACCCCTAGGAAGCCCGACTCCTTGTTAAGTGCGTTAAATACTTTGTCCTGTGGCCAACCCTTTTTCAAAAGGTATTCAATAATCCCTGGGTCTAGGTCGCCACAACGAGTACCCATCATTAGCCCTGATAATGGCGTGAAACCCATTGAAGTATCGACTGAATCACCATTGTTGATAGCACATACAGAAGCACCGTTACCAAGGTGGACTGAAATGAAGCTAGACTCTTCAATAGGTTTATTGATCATCTTCGCTGCTTCGCGGCTTACAAAATAGTGGCTAGTACCGTGGAAGCCGTAACGACGGATGCCGTAGTCGGTGTATAGTTCATTAGCAATAGCACCAGTGTATGCACGCTCAGGCATTGTTTGGTGGAACGCTGTGTCAAATACTGCAAACTGAGGAAGAGAAGGAAATGCTTCCATCGCTGCTCGGATACCGATAGCGCCTGCTGGGTTATGTAGTGGAGCAAGATCCGCAAGCTTTTCAATTTCCGCTGTTACTTCTTCGTTGATGCGTACAGTCTTAGTGAATTTCTCACCACCGTGAACAATACGGTGACCTACAGCAACGATGTTCTCTTGTAGGCCAAGTTCATCTGTTAAACCCACAAGCTTGCTGATTGCAATTTTGTGGTGACTGTCGTCACCTTCGATAGCGATTTCAGTTTTTTCACCATTAAATTTCCAGCTCATACGAGATTCAGGAAGGCCAAAGCACTCTCCAAGACCAGACAGAACTGCTTCACCACTTGCTGAGTCGATTACAGCGAATTTCAGAGATGAACTACCAGAGTTAATCACGAGAACAAACGAATTAGACATGGGGGGATATCCTGTTTTGAGCATTGATGGAAGACGACTTCCTAATATTTGTTTGTATTATTCAATATTTTTTGAATCTTTCAACTTTCTTTTATACAAACAACTATATCAAAATGATATTTATTGATAATGATCAAGGTCAGATTTAATTCACATCTTGAATTTAATCGGTTATATCCCTTGATTATAGGGCAGTTTTGCATCAGTTGCATATTCGTCATACAAAAAAGCCGGGCATGAGCCCGGCTTTCAACTATTTTTGAATAGAAGCGATATTATGCTTCATCACGACGATTGCGTGAGAAACTGCGCTCGCCACGGTGACTGCCACGATGGTCACCACCACGGTTACGGTCAAAACGACGCTCGCCATCACGACCACGACCACCTTCACGGTTGCCATCGCGGTTACCACGATAACCACCACCCTCACGGTTGCCACGGTAACCACCACGGTTGCCATCACGGTTACCGTCACGACGACCACCATCACGACGACCACGAGGCTCACGGAAATCAGTGAAGTCTACCACTACCGCACCCGCTTCTTTTTGGCGAATACGTAGTTTACGAAGTTTACCAGCAACATCAGAGGTCATTTGCTTTGGAAGCTGAACGTAAGTTGACTCACGATCTAGCTTAATTGCACCAATAGAACCTTTAGTTAGGCCAAGCTCATTCGCAAGTGCACCTACGATGTCTTTAACTTGAACGCCTTGCTCACGACCTACTTGCAGTTGGTATGTATCCCAATCGGCAGTGTTGAAGCTACGACGACCATCACGGCCTCCGTCACGACCACCCTCACGGCGCTCTTTACGACGTTGCTTATCACGCTCGATAGCCGCGATCATTGGATCTTCACCAATGTAGAATAGAGGGCGTTTGCCTTGTTGACGCTTAAGTAGAATCGCTGCCAATGTTGCTGCATCGATTTCTAGGCTTTCTTGTAGTTTCTCTACAAGCTCAGCGAATTTGTCTAGAGACTTATGCTCTTTCTCTTGCTCAAGCTCTGCACCTAGTTTAACTAGACGAGCTTCTGCAACTTTGTCACGTAGAGGAAGTTGGATTTCTTCCATTGATGACTTAGTCACTCGCTCGATAGTACGAAGCATACGGATTTGGTTAGTGCGAACTAGAAGAATCGCCTTACCTTTACGTCCAGCACGACCAGTACGACCGATACGGTGGATGTATGACTCAACATCAAACGGGATGTCGTAGTTAAATACGTGTGTAATACGCGGTACGTCAAGGCCACGTGCAACAACGTCAGTCGCTACTAGGATGTCGATAACACCTTGTTTGATGTGGTCAACAGTGCGCTCACGCAAAGATTGAGGAATATCACCGTGTAATGCTGCCGCTTTAAAGCCACGTGCAGATAGCCAGTCAGCTAGACGCTCAGTATCTTGGCGAGTACGTACGAATACGATTGACGCGTCTGTTTCTTCAGTTTCAAGAAGACGTGCCATTGCTTCGTCTTTCTCTACACCTTTAACAACCCAGAACTGCTGCTCTACTTTGTCTACCGTGTGGTTTTTACCAGCTACGTCAACGTACTCTGGCTCACGCAAGAAACGATCAACGATCTTCTTAAGCATTGGAGGCATAGTCGCAGAGAATAATACGCGCTGTGCTGTTTCTGGTGCGTGCTCCATGATCTCTGTTACATCATCAACAAAGCCCATGTTAAGCATTTCGTCTGCTTCATCAAGAACGAACGTGTGTACTTCGTCTAGGTGTAAACGGTCACGGTTGATTAGGTCTTGAACACGACCAGGAGTACCAACAACAATGTGAGCACCGTTTTTAAGTGCACGCATTTGATCAACGATAGATGCACCACCGTAGATCTCTAAAACTTTTAAACCATTGATGTTTTGACCAAGGTTTTTCATTTCCGCTGCAACTTGGATAGCAAGTTCACGAGTCGGCGCAAGAACCACAGCTTGTGGTTTACGTTGGTCAAGATTTAGCTTGTTAAGCAGTGGAAGAGAGAATGCAGCTGTTTTACCAGTACCAGTTTGAGCTTTACCTAGCGCATCTTTGCCTGCTAGCAAGTGCGGAATTGCCGCAGCTTGGATAGGAGTTGGAGATACGAAACCCATTCCGTCAAGAGCAGAAAGGATTGAGTCGTTCAGCGCTAAATCGCTAAACTGAATTGAAGAATCTTGCATTGGGATCCCATTTATCAATTATTAACTAAGGTCCCACGAGCTCTACCAATTCCAAACTGATCCAGATTGCTTCTAAAGCAAACCTTAAAGAGCTGATTCCATTCAGATGCGGATAAGTAGCAAATCGCATCAAGCCGCTAGGGACGTAAACAAGGAGGCGGATTATTCCCTAAAAGCACAAAAAAAGCCAGAAAAAATTGAAATACATCACAATTTTCTTCTCGATGACAAAATTCTGTATAAAGCGTCATCAAATTTACATCTAATACGCTTAAAACCTAGCCTTTCCTGACTTATTTCGGCTAGGCATATTCCGGGCATTTGGGTATAGTGTCGGCACTTTCATCGTTAAGAAGTAGATACATGTTCCAAGACAATCCGTTACTTGCACAACTTAAGCAACAAATCCAAGAAACCCTTCCCAAAAAAGAAGGGACGATTAAAGCAACTGAGAAAGGGTTTGGCTTCCTAGAAGTTGACGCGAAAAACAGTTTCTTTATTCCACCTCCATACATGAAGAAATGTATGCATGGAGATAAAGTTGTTGCAATTATCCGTACTGAAAAAGACCGAGAAGTAGCGGAACCACAAGAACTTATCGAACAGGCTGTCACACGATTCATTGGCCGAGTCAAACTTATCAAAGGAAAACTTAACGTTGTTCCTGATAGCCCTACTCTTAAAAAGCTCACACTTAAAGCCAAAACTAAGAAAGGCATTAAGTCAGATGATCTAAATGACGGTGACTGGGTCGTAGCATACATAATTCGTCACCCATTAAAAGATGATGGCGGTTTCTTTGTTGAAATCACGGAAAAGATCACAGACACCAATGACAAAATCGCACCTTGGTGGGTAACATTAGCTCAAAACGATTTACCAAAGACTGAACCAGCCGGCCTTGAAAACTGGGAAATTAACGATCATTCCGATTTAGAGCGTATCGACCTAACAGACGTTCCATTTGTCACTATCGATGGCGAATCAACAAAAGACATGGACGATGCACTTTATGCAAAGAAAAATGACAATGGCAGTTTTGAACTCACCATTGCTATTGCTGATCCAACCGCTTATATCACACCAGAAGACGATATGGATAAAGTCGCCAGAGAGCGCGGCTTCACTATCTACCTTCCGGGACGTAATATCCCAATGCTACCTCGCGATTTAGCGGACGATCTCTGTTCGTTAATTGAGAATGAAGTACGTCCAGCGATTTGTTGCAAAGTCACAGTAAGTGCTGACGGCGTAATTCAAGATGATATTCAATTCTTTGCTGCCAACATAAAATCTCATGCACGTCTGGCTTACGACAATGTGTCTGATTGGTTAGAAACCGGAACATGTGACAAATGGCAACCAAGTGAAGAGATCGCTCAAGTAGTTACTGAACTAAATGAGTTTGCCAATGCTCGCGCGCAATGGCGCGAGACACACGCCGTTGTGTTCCCTGACCGTCCAGACTATCGCTTTGAGCTTAGTGAAGACAATGACGTCGTGGCTATCCACGCAGATATGCGCCGTGTAGCCAACCGCTTGGTAGAAGAGTCCATGATTACCGCCAACATTTGTGCTGGCCGTGTTCTGAGTAAAGCGTACGGCTATGGCGTTTTCAATACTCATCTTGGCTTTAAAGCGGACAAGCTGAAAGATGTTGTAGAGCTGGTCAACCAAGGTAAAGAAGACAACCTTTATACTGAAGAAAGCCTGTCAACTCTTGAGGGATTTGCTCAACTCCGCCGTAATCTTGGTGGTTTAGATTCAAGCTACCTAGATAACCGGATTCGCAAGTACCAAGCGTACAGTGAAATCAGCAACCAGCCAGATGCTCATTATGCAATGGGCTTGGACGTGTACGCGACGTGGACATCTCCTATTCGTAAATATGGCGATATGGTCAACCATCGTCTGTTGAAAGCCTACATTCTTGGCTCTGAACCATCACAACAGCCAGATGATGCTTTAGGTGAAGAGCTTGCTCTACATCGTAAACACCATAAGATTGCTGAGCGTACTGTAGGTGATTGGTTATATGCTCGTACACTTGCTGACGAACCTAAGAAACAAACACAGTTCACCGCAGAAATCTTTGATATCAATCGCGCCGGTATCCGTGCCCGTTTGCTAGAAAATGGCGCTTCTGTGTTTATTCCAAACCCACTCATCGTTGACAACAAAGAGCGCATTGAAGGAAACAACGAGAACGGCACGGTTTCTATTGATAAAGAAGTCGTATATCGTCTAGGGGACACGTTTAAAGTAACACTGAACGATGTGAATCAAGAAACACGTAGCCTAATCGCTAAGCCTGTTGAAGTATTTGCTGATGCACCTAAAGATGCATCAACAGAGCAAAGCGATGAAACGGCTAAATAGCCAATAGCATCTCGCTAGATAACACAAAAAGGGAGCCATCGGGCTCCCTTTTTAATATTAATGATGTTTTGTCGTTCATGCGTCACCAAAAGTACGCTTTAGGATCTTTCTCAATCTCCCTCATCACCGCGGTAAGGTCCGTACTTTTACCCAGAAATGGATACGGCATCCAGTTGTCCCCTTCATCTTCATCGGGAACGAAAATCGACCATTCTCTGGTATTGGAATCGAATAGGACTTTAACGACGACACTGGTGTAACTGGAAGAGCTTGAGTCCAATAGATAATGAGCTTTAGAAAACAAGACGCCATGCTCAACCATTTCAAACAAGGATTTACCCAATTCAACAGGCATGCTCTTGTTACGGTTGCTGCAAACAATTTCGGCACATCTTTCTAGGCGACATTGTGACATTTCGATAAGTGTCATATACCCCACCTTTTGGCTGACTATGTGTTTAATATAACTGCTTTTTGGATAATTTGTTAGCGTTCGACGCCACACAGTAACCATTTTTATCCTCTAATTTATTGGCTATGCAACTCCACTTCACAAAAGTGTCACACAAACGAAATATGATGTGGCAAATTCTCACTTTAATTGGAGTTTCTCTATGCTTCGCGTCGCTTTAGCCGCTCTACTCTCCTTCTCCGCTGTAAACACTGTAGCAGCACAAGAAGTCAATATTTCTGGTTCTACATCTGTTGCTCGTGTTATGGATGTCTTGGCAGAACAATACAACACGTCACACAGCGACACGTTCATAGCCGTTCAAGGAATCGGTAGTACAGCAGGTATCACCCTAGTAGAAAAAGGGGCGGCGGATATCGGTATGAGCAGCCGTTATCTTACAGAACGTGAAAGCAGTGAAAGTCTAGACGTTTTTCCTATTGCCTACGATGGTCTAGCTATTGTGGTCAACCTGGCAAACCCGGTTCAAGACCTCTCTCGAGAACAGTTGTTTGACATCTATAAAGGAAAAATTAATAACTGGAAGCAAGTTGGTGGCCCAGATCAGAAGATTGCAGTTGTGACACGTGAGGCCTCTTCAGGCACGCGTTCAAGTTTCGAAAGTCTGTTGGGCTTGACCCAAATCATCAATGACAGACTAGTCTCTGATATCAATCCAACGAACCTCGTTGTAAATAGCAACAGTATGGTAAAGACCATTGTTAACAACAACCCACACGCCGTAGGTTACATTTCTGAAGGTTCTGTCGACCGTTCAGTTAAGGCTATTAAGTTTGAAGGTGTGGAAGCAACCACCAAGAATATCTCCGAAGGGAAATACAAGCTCGCACGTCCTTTCCTTTTGCTACACAAGAAAGATGACATTGATGATGACGCGGATAAATTCATTTCTTTCGTGCTATCTAATGAGGGACAATCCCTCATCCAAGAATATGGCTACACGCCTATTAAAAAGTAGTAAAGTCATCGCTACATTAGGGAAAGCATTTGCTTTCCCTTTTTCGTCTCTACCAAGATTGGAATCGTTGAATACATAATTACGACACTTCTGTCATTTCCCATGTTATCGCAACCTGCTATGTTGTTAATCAGAAATGGTTTATCCCCAATAGGAGTCTATTCATGATTGTCACCACTACTCAAACCGTTGAAGGAAAGCGTATAGTTGCTTACAAAGGCGTGATCGCCGGCGAAGCGATCTTAGGTGCCAATGTCTTTAAAGACATGTTTGCTGGCCTGCGAGATATTGTAGGCGGACGCTCGGGCACCTATGAGAGAGAGCTACAACGTGCGCGTGAAATCGCACTAAAAGAATTAGAACAAAAAGCCGCTGATGCTGGCGCGAACGCTGTTGTGGGTGTCGACCTTGACTATGAAGTACTAGGGACTGGCAATGGCATGTTAATGGTGTCGGCGAGCGGCACTGCAGTTGTTGTTGATTAAAGACGAATAGATAAGGCAGCGAATGCTGCCTTATTTGATCACTCTAAAAAATATCAAAGTTTGGTTACAGTCAGCGTTGGATTGGCTTTATTTGTTGCATCCAACTTGAAACGATAGTTTCCCTCTTCAGCAATATTTATAGTGACATTACCATTGCTACCTGCAGTAAGAGTGCTTGCCTCACCCAAAGTAACACTCACTTCGCCACCAAAGTTTGTCTCTGCGTTCCAAGATGCATCGGCGACCTTCATATTAAAACTTCCCGTTTGCACTTCTATATCTAACTGGTAAATATTATTGGCAATATAGCTAAACTTGGCATTGGAATTTTCCGCAGGGGCATCCCATGTCGTGATCGATCCACGTAAGTAGAGTTCAGTACTTCCGAATGGTGCGATACTAGATACATCTTTATTACTGTTGTCTATCGGCAAGCCTACACCCTGGCTCTCACCTTGAGGAAGTACAAAGACAGCGGTTGTCAATGCTGGTACAGAGAAGATTTCATTACTAAATGAGGCTGTTTTCACTTCACTATCATAAGACGATTTTTGAACCGGATGTAGTTCAAAACCGCTAGCTCCTTCAATCTTGAACTCCTTAGTAACTGCCGTAGAGTTAACCACAACCACCACCGCATCATATGCAGAATCAAGATCAGCACCCGCACTGGTTCCATCATCAATCGTCATGACAATTAAACCTTGTATTTGACCCTGACCAACGTTGCGGAAATCGACTCGTTTCATGACCTCCTCAGCACTATCTAAGCGGAACAGCTCACTACTACTTCTAATTTTAAGTAACTCTAAGAATTGTTGTTTGGTTAGTTCAATGTCCGTTTGAGACGGTTTGACACTAGGATCGGCTATGATTTTTCTGATCAAATCCCAGTTAGCACCATCTTTGTCTTCTCGAGGTAAACCAACATTCCAGTTATTGTCTGAACCATCGAAGCGAACGCGATTATACCAATCTCCTGAGTCGTAGGAATCTCGCTGCATCGACTTAGACCGCAATAGCTCTGAGCCCATGTGAATAAATGGAATACCCTGCCCCAACATTACGGTTGAAAGCGATACAGTCTGCATTCTAGCTCGCTTCGCCGAATCTATCCCTGTCGCAATCTTGTAGGCGTTGTTGTCCCAAAGTGTTTGGTTATCATGCTTCGATACGTAAGAGATATTCTCCGATGGGAACTTAGTATAGCCTGCCGGGGCGCCATTATAATCCACATCTTTGCCGCGTTTAGTCTCACCAGTGTAATCCAAGAGAACATAGTCAGCTAAATTGCCCGCCATACCTAAACGGACGATATCTTGGTTGTGAAGTCTATCGTTTGTTGTTTCAACTGATTCGATTACCTCTTCATTAGGATAAGCCGCATTACCAAACCCTTGATTAAACCTTAGTGCATGGCGGCCATCGCTGTTAACGCCGCCATCAAAAGGACTACCACCACGTACTGCGTCACGCAATCGATCAGAAAACGTACCAATTTCAGTACCAGCCATAGCTAGCTGTGTGGCTTGCTCGAATCGAGCATGATTAGAAACTTCACCGAAATCCCAACCTTCACCATAGAAAATGGTATCGGGATCAATCGCTTTCACTTTCTCTAACGCATAAACCATCAAGTCTTTTGGTTGGTGCCCCATAAGGTCAAAACGGAAACCATCGACTTTGTAGTCATCAGCCCAAACTAATAGTGAATCAACCATTAGCTTACCCATCATCAAGTTTTCCGTCGCAGTATTGTCACAACAGGTCGAGTTTTCTACGCCTCCGGAATTGGCATTGAGCCTGTGATAATACCCAGGAACAATTTTATCCAACACTGACTTATCATTTACGCCAGAGGCATTGGTGTGGTTATATACGACATCCATGACGAACTTAAGTCCCATATCATGAGTCGCTTTTACCATTTGGCGGAACTCTTTGATTCTTAGTGAACCTTCAGCATCAGTAGCGTAACTACCTTCAGGAACTGTGTAATGGAATGGATCATAGCCCCAGTTAAAACTGTCATACATTCGTAGGTCATTCATCAAAGACTGCGCATTCGCGCTCGCCGGGTCATAGTTTTGCAATAAATCTTCAATGACCTGCCCACTATCTGCTGTAGAACAAACCACAGCTTTAGCATTAAGAGCACATAGTTCACCGACCGTATCGGTAATATCAACTCTCTTGACCTCATCAACCGTAGCAATATCAAACACAGGTAATACATGCAACGTTGTTAAGCCCGCTTGTTGCAATGACTTCAGATGTGTTACTGACTCTCGAGTATCTTCGGTTAGTGCTAAATACTTACCATTCAATGCTTCCGTCCCTCTAGAATCACTGAAGCTAAAATCACGTATGTGAGATTCGTAAAGGACATGATCCTCAGCTTTAGATAATTGAGGACGAGAATAGGCTTCGTCATTCCAACCTTCAGGTATTAATAACGTATCATCGAGATCTACAACTTGAGAATATAGAGAATTTGCAGACACGCTAAGTGAATATGGGTCGGTTACCAATCGCTGCTCCACTTTACCCGTCGTAGGATGGTACACCTTAACGTCGTAACGATAGAACTGGTTAAGCGCTCCACTTACGCCATCCGAGGACCATATGCCAGTATCTGCATCTTCGGTCATTGGATATACACTATCTAGGGTCTTATCTTCATTATAAACTTCTACCGACACTGACATTGCTGTTGGTGCCCAGAGTTTAAACGTCACATCGTTTCCTTCAACAATAGCACCGAGTGTTTGAGCTATTGCATTACCTCCATCTTTTGAGGCAAACACAGAGTCAAGAACCCCGGCTGTTTGAAGCTCAGTGGCGGTAATAATTTCATTGCTCTTGTTATATGCGACTATCACAAGTTGTTTTTTTAAAAGTGTATGTCGTGTCTCCGCATTCACATCAATGTTGAGGGCAGTCAAGCTCGCTAGGTGCTTATAACGAGCTTTGAGTTCCTCAGGCAGCTCACCAGAAATGGTGAGTTCAACGTGTCCATCTTGTCCACGAATAGACCTATCATCATTCATTGTGATGCTGCCGTCTTCGCTGTAGACCAAAACCACTTTATCTGCTGTCGAGGCAGCCTCCCAACCAATTGTGGTGCCATCTAACCAATGAGCGGCGCGCCCATCGATCGCAACAGGTCTCTCTACAGTAGGGACGTAATAAATTTGGCTACTGCCATGGAAACCAAATAATCCCTTGCTGTCATCAAGTTGACGTAGTTGAACCTTGTGATTTCCACTCCCAAAGGCTTTCTCATCTCCTTTGTGAAGTAAAAAGTTCATACATTCATGAGGGTCTGATGCATCTGGGTCCACTTTCAAAACATAATAAGCGCCATAAGTAGAGCTGACCCCTGTATAACCATATGGAGCATCCCAGCTCGTGCCACTATCACCAATATTCATTGCTTCTAGGTCAGTACTTTCACAGCCTTCGCCGTTCCATAGGTGTAACCCCCAACCACCGTACGGGTCACCAGATTGAGCCGCTGAGTCACGTTTGTAATAGATGACGACTTCATTCTCGCCAGCCTTATACAAGCCATCCACATCGCCACTATTGCCACCAGCCTCTGTTCCAGACTCACTATTCGTATTGCATCCTGCGAGTAATACAATTGAAATCAGTGGTATAAGCGTTTTAGCTACCACTGTCATCTTCGGTTTATTATCGTCCACTTTTCAACCTTTTATTATTGAGGGTAAATCGGTTAGTTCACCCTCTATGCTATGAAAAGTGATGCTCAACAAAATGTGAACAATGCATGTTAAGTTTTTGTATCGGATAAAATAACAGAGCGTTTGAAGCACTATCACATACTGGGAAGTCTTAGCACCACATTATGCAACACAGTGCTCACTTTGATCTTACAGATTTTAAAGGCTTAGATACTGGGGCGTAGAGTTTGAGGATGATAACTCAACCTGCAATTGGCGACTTGGATCAGATTTTGTTATGACCTTATTTTCAACTCAAAAATATTAAGCTGCTACAAGCGGCGTTGTTTTGGAAACATCAACCAATAATGAAGTTCGCAGGCAATATGGGAAAGTAATTTATTGTTGATTGACAGATGTATCAGCTACGACAGCCACCCCACTCTAAATGACACACCTACGAAGACAAATACAACAGAAATTATGGTTACTGGAATAATATGAAGTGCCATGTCTACAAGGTTGTCCTTGGATAGCTTTGGGATTACTCGAAAACGCGCATCGAGAGCCAAAGTAACCGTTAGAGCAAGCAAAACCAATTTCGCCGCAATACCATGAGCTAGTGGAATTGACATATCGAACCATAAACTAACATCAGGAAGGAGCTGATAAGACATCATCAATCCCGTAGTCACTTGAATAACTAACGCTGGCATTCCGATCTTTTCATAGTTCTGCTCGAACTCAAGTAGCATTTCAGGTGACTTGTATTTCAATACTTTAGGTAGGACTACAACACTCAAAATTAGATGACCACCCGTCCAGATTGACGCACCTAAAATATGCAGCACTAAAAGCCAAGCAAACATGTGCCTTCCCATTTCTTGTTCTGTTAAATTAATCTTAATTATTAACATATTGAACAATAAAGATATGACGAGGATCATACAATTGTAATGATATTTATTATCGTTTATTTGAGTATTAGAGGTAAGGCACTTAATAGAGCTAAAGAACTGTGCGTAATTTATGACTACGCAGAGATAGATTAGAGGGAGTGGAGGCGCCTCCCGGAGTCGAACCGAGGTCCACGGATTTGCAATCCGCTGCATAGCCACTCTGCCAAGGCGCCTTAATTTGGGTGCTAATAATTAGCGAATAGATGGTGCCCCGGGCCGGACTTGAACCGGCACAGCGCGAACGCCGAGGGATTTTAAATCCCTTGTGTCTACCAATTCCACCACCAGGGCACGCAATTTCTTGCGATGCCGATTACTGAACAGTAAAACACCATCTGTTTCTTACCGCAGTTGCAGTAAGACTTTAATTTTGAGCGACTCACTAGGTTTCCGTTCTTCAACGGTCTTGGTGTGACGTTAATCTTGGCAAGGTTGCCTATAACAGTCTCGCTAGTCTCGCATACGTTTTCATCGGGGTTTCCCGTGAGAACGAGGTGTACTTTAACGGATTAAGTTTTTGCGTCAACAGTAAATTTTAACTTTATGAATCAACTGACTAAATATCGAGCCAAGCAGTATGAAGGCCATACAAATCGACTAATTCAGCACCACTTACAAGTTAGCGATCTTGCGATCCAATTGATATTTTTCGTCTGTAATGATTTTCTCAAGTACTTCAACGCGCTCAGATAAGCTTTTTATTTGTTGTACCAACTCGCTATTTAAACCTTCCGCCCCTTCCATGGCTTTCTCTAGTTCAATCGCCCTCATTTTTTCGCGATGAGCGAAAAATGTTCGCAGCATACCTCGACCAAAAATAGCGCCAAAAATGATGAGAACAACCAAGACTTCAGACATAAGCACCTCCACGAATATAGTGATAACTCACCATAGTCGTCGACTAACTTAAACGCAAACTGTTAACAATGCTGAAAATGGATTTCGAGGCTTAGGTCTCAGACAAGGTGAATTAGCTGTCCAAAACGTTAGTGAGTACAGTGAGGGAGAATTCTTAGAGCCAGAAAGAACGAAACCCCGACGATTGTCGAGGTTTCTGAATAATGGAGGCGCCTCCCGGAGTCGAACCGAGGTCCACGGATTTGCAATCCGCTGCATAGCCACTCTGCCAAGGCGCCTTTCTATTAACACACTGAGCTGCTGCTCCGTCGTGTTCGGGGCGTACTTTACGGATTACTCAACATTAGTCAAACAAAAAACGATATTATCTCTTCGTTTGTCCAGATTAACGGCAATATGCTTAATCAAGCAGCGATCTAATGGACTAAGCGTTCTCACAGTCACATCTCTTAGTGTGTTTCACCACTTCTTCATCAAGCGTCCCACCAAGTTTGGATGATAGGACCAGCAATGATCAAACATACTCATCAGTGCGGGGTTGCCATACTTAGAAAGGTTGATGGCGTGAAAGCGGTTTTTACGCTCTTTTAGTTGGTCGACTTTTTGTATCACCTCTTCGGATTGTTCCGGCGCGATGAAGTCGGAAATCACAACCATGTCTGCGTTTTTATAAGTATCAGTCCCCATCAAATCGATAGACTGAACTAATACTGGCTCTAAGTCAGTTCCACCATGAAAAGAATAGCTAAGAAAATCAGCAGCTTCTCGCAAACCATCTTGCTTAGTCAGTTCATACGTAATGTGTGTAGTAGAAAACAGAATCACATAGCATTCACGATCTTCAGCTAAAGCAATTTGCATCAGTGCGTAAGCCATTGCTTTGGCACACTGCTCAGGAAATCCACTCATCGAACCAGATGCATCGATACAAACAATAAATGGGCCCTTCTCTATTTCCACCTTACTGTTATCGGGTTTACTAGTTCGTACTTTTTTGAGCGTGCGTGATTTTCCTTGAGTTTTGTAGTTCATTAAGCGTTTATCAGCGAGATGTTTGTAAAACACCACTTCCAATTCGGGATAAGCGAGAAACATGGTTTCATTAGGAAGCAGTTTATTCAGATCGTCGGACTCGTGAATGCCTACTATATCATCCGTCGCCTCATCACTTTGCTCTTCAACCATCTCAACATCATCAGCTTGTGCTTTGTTAAGTTCGGGATCATCCTGATCATTTGCCATTCGTCCAAGCTGTTCTGCTATCTCTTGTAGTCCCTTATTCTTCTTGAGAAACTCGGCATGGTTGTGCATCACTTTTAGATCAGTCTTGGTGAGCTTCGCTGAGGCCATATCCCACAAACGGCCCATAGCAGCTTCATCACCCTGCTCCGTCACGGTATCCATGTTTTGCATGGTTTCCATTCGTTGATACAAATCGGCGAGAAACTTCTCTTTACTTGCTTCTAACTCAGAGACCTCGGCTTGTTTAATCGCATCCGCTAGGCTCTTGTACCAAAGATCGCAAAAGAAACGGGGAAACATGGGATTATTGACTGACTTGTTTTTTTCTAGCAGACGCCTCGCCTGCATGTAGAACGCAGAATGCCACTCAAGTTGCTTGACGACATCATTAATGCGTTCAAAAAATGTCGCTTCATCCCAGTGGATGACCTCTTGATAGAGTGCAAGTTCCTTTTGGAAACGTTCAGTCTCACAAACACGAGTCATACGTTTTTTTACCGAGCCACGCCACTTCAACAAATGGCCTTTGACTGCAGAACGAACGCCGCGCTTTTCTGTGAGCGCAACAACTTGAGAGCGAGCCATCAAATCATTAACTGCCGAATCAATTAGACCTGAATCAGCAATCATTAGCGCCAAGTTTAATCCGTCTGCTCCGAGCATCCATGCCTCCGGTGTTTTATCTTACGATGTCACTCAACCAATTTGGCTAGCCATCAAATTAAGCAAAGCTCCTAGTTAAGCAAAGTTCCTAAGCGAGCTTTCTAGGCAAAAAAGTCATTTAATCCTTTGATTCTGGCGACTGCTTTCTCAGCTTCGGCATTAGTCGTTTCAAGTGTTTGCGTGACTGTTTGTAAGCTCACTTCCATCTCTGTTGGTATCTCTTGCTGAATAAAACCGTGTGGTAGAGCTCCATGGAAGTTAGAGCGTACTTGTCTAAGGTGATATTCTGCATGAGTAAGCTGCGTTAATACCTGATCAGCTCTTGTCGTCCACTCTTGAAGTAAATTGGAGTCAATACCAGAAGTGGTTACAAGCGTGGCTAGAACAGAGCGATTAGCGATATCTTTAATAACGAGGTTATTGGCAGCGTCAATATCAAGCTTCAAGCGGCACAAATGCGTATTTTGGTTTACATAACCATACACCTCACTGCCACCTTCTTTGATGGCTCGGCTAAGCTCATCTTTTGCTACATAGACCCAACGGCTATCGCCTTTTTCACTCTCAGATACTGACATGTTGCTTTGCAGCAAGACCAATTTGACTAGGTCCGTAGCCGGACCAACTTTGTATGATTTAGCGTTGCTAATATCGTATTGGTATACATCTTTTCGAAGTAGCCCCGTCGTGGATTCCATAGAAAGAGGCATCGCAAACTCAGCTTCGATTTCATCTTGAATATCAGCCAATTGCTCCTTACCTTCTTCGATCTGTTGGAACACTTCCTGTTGATCAAAGGCGTAGTTCAACGCAAAGTCACGAACAACATCGCGAACAATTTCTAGTGATTCTGGACTGTTCCACAAACAGTCTTGTAGTAGTAGTAAGTCGAGCGGGTTGACACTATCGCGACCATTAAAGAACGCACTCGCCTTGAGGAGTTTTACCGCTTTCTTCCAACGACGGTCGGAAACATAAAGATCTGACTCCGAGAGTCTGCCTTGGTTTTCTTCTGCTGCGGACTCTAGCAAGGTTTTAAGTTGATAGAGTTTTTCAAAGACGGAATCAGTCAACTTGACGTTATCAAGTTCACGTTGCCATTGATGATATTCCTGATCGGTAATCGCCAAACCTTCGGGGATCTTCGCTTCTTCACTCGTGCCAACCGTTAACATTGATTTGAAGTTCTGTTTATTCTGAATACGATTCACAAATATGCGTACCAACATACGGTCATAGAGAGCTTCCAAACCGCTGTCTTCATCGGGCAGTTCATTTGAGGCGGAAACCAGCAAGCGCATAGGCACTCTTTCAATATCACTACCGTTCTTAAATGTTTTCTCATTCACGACGGTTAGTAATGTGTTTAAGATCGCAGGACCTGCTTTCCAGATTTCATCTAAGAAAACCACTTGAGCGGTAGGTAAGTAACCTTCGGTTAATCGTAAATAACGTCCGTTGTCTTTGAGCTCTTGAATACTAAGAGGGCCAAACACCTCTTCAGGGGTAGAAAAACGTGTCATCAAGTATTCAAAATAACTACTGTTATCAAATGCTTGTATCAATCGCTTCGCAATTAGGCTCTTAGCTATTCCAGGCGGGCCAAGCAAAAAGACACTTTCTCCTGCAAGGGCGGCTAATAAGCAAAGCTTTATGGTCTCTTCTCGTTCGTAAACGCCATCGGAAAGTGCTGAGGCGAGTTTATTAATTCGTTCAGATAGCAACGCTTTATCAGCGTGGGAAACAACTGTGGGCTTTATCATGCCAATACCTCTGTGCACAAAACAGGAATGCATAAATGATTTTATACATTTGTTATTATTATGTTACAAGATTTTTCATTCATGCTTTATTTAAAGCATGACCGCAAACCTAAAATTATCAAGCTGATTTTTATAGAGTTTTGTCACTAAGAGTCGCTTCAAACACCAGAACTCATTAGCCGAAAGTATGAGAAAGCGCCTGTTTTGCTCTATTAAACTGGAACGTAGGTTTTTTAATGAACTGTCCGACGAGACTGGGGTGATAACGCCATTGTGTATCGAATAGCCCTAAAACTTCTGGGTTACCATATTTTGAGAGACATAAAGAGTGGAACCGATTGTAGCGGCCACGTAATGACTCTACTCTTTCGACAATCTCCTGTTCCTGCTTAGGTGCGATGAAATCGGAGATCACCAGCAAATCGGCATTTTTGTATTGCTCACCTTGCATCAGTTCCACAGCGTGATTCAAGACCTTTCCAAGATCGGTTCCGCCTTTAAAGGTATAAGACAAAAAGTCACTCGCTTCTTTCAGTCCAGTCGTCCCTGTTAAGTCATAACTAATGAACGTGGAGGAGAACAATATGACGTGGCACTCGCGTTGTTGTTGTGCGGCCATTTTCATTAGTGAATAAGCGATAGCTTTCGCTGATTTTTCCGGAGCACCCTGCATTGAACCTGAGACGTCTATCGCGATAAGCATAGGACCTGTCTCTTTTTCTGCTTCACCCGTCGCTGTTTTAGGTGAATGTAATTGACGAACCGTACGTTGTTTACCTTCTGATTTGTAGGTTAGCAGTCGTTTTTCCACCAAGTGTTGATAGAAAATGGTTTCTAATTCTGGGTAGGCCAAGTACATGGTCTCATTAGGAAGAAGATTGTTGATGTCGTTACTTTCGTGAATGCCCACAATATCATCTGTCGCAAAGTCCGCTCTCTCTTCAACGACCACTTCATCGTGGCTCAATGCTTTATTTATCTCTGGAGCGTCCACTTCTTCTGCCATACGTCCGAGTTTGTCGGCAATATGTTTCAGCTCTTGATTATTCTCAAGGTACTCTGCCGTACGTTCTATGTGTCGCCAATCCTGCTTTGTTAGTTCTGCTCCTGCCAAATCCCAAAGCCTTCCCAATTTGCCCTGTTCGCCACCTTTTTGCAGGTTCTCCATATCTTTTAACGTATCGATTTTCTGATACATCTGTTTTAAGAATTTAGACTTCTGCTGGTCAACCGTTTGTTGTTGTTTCGATTCAACGGCCTGTTTTAAGCTTTCATACCACTGCTTACAAAACTGACGGGCAAACAGTGATTGTGGATAAGCATCGATATCGCTCGCTAACTGACGAGCTTTAGGAAGGAAATGCGAATCTTCAGGGAGCTGCTCAATCAATTGACTTAATTGATCATCAAACTCTTGCTCCGTTAGATAGACTGCACGTTGATAAAGTTCGAGTTCAGATTGCAGAGACTCGGTATCTTGACCTTTGACAAGCTTGCGTTTAACAGATTTAGACCATTTGGCCATTGATGCTGTTAAGCTTTGCTTAAGTCCCTCATCGCTTCCCATCGCCAACAGGTCTGTTTGCTGCATGATGTCTCTAACCGCAGAATCAATAATTCCTGACTCTGCTACCATCATCGCCAAATTTAGACTGTCCGCACCAAGCATTTCGTTACCTATAAATAAACTTCACAACCGTGTAGACCTCTTGATATACCTAAATTTTTCATTGCATTACAGGTAAGAAACCCTAGTTTTCATTTTCGATCGCCATTTAATAAAACGTTCCCCTTATTATCCATCGACTTTTATGTCACGTTATGGTCATATTGACCCCTGATTACGTAAACCTTCTACGTACTTTATATCTAGCCATCAACGGATGATTTTATGGCCCAAAGAACAATTCATCAGTGGAAATCCATTGCCCTCGTAGAAGAAGACATTGAATTACCAAATCAGAAAAACATTACGCACACGACAATTAAACACCCAGGAGCTGCGGTCATCCTTCCTGTTACCGAGTCCGGCGATATCCTGCTATTAAATCAATATCGGCCCTCACTTAAGAAGTGGCTTTTAGAGCTTCCTGCCGGGACGATGGAACTGGGTGAAAATGCTGAAAATTGCGCACACAGAGAACTGATTGAAGAAACGGGCTTCGAAGCTGGTAGTATGATTTCTCTAGGACAGGTGACACCACTCGCTGGCTTTTGCGACGAGATACAGCATCTGTATATTGCAAAATCACTCAAACCGAATCGCAGCTTAGAATGCGATGATGATGAAGTTATTGAGTTAGTGACAATGTCACTAACGGAATTACAACAAAAAATAATCGATGGTGGCATCACGGATGCCAAAACAATAGCGTGCTTAAGCAAAGCCATGCTATGTGGATACATTTAGGAGAGTATCAATGGATTTTCGCTCAGACACAGTGACCCAACCTACCCCAGCTATGCGTGAAGCTATGGCCAATGCACCTGTCGGTGACGATGTTTACGGGGATGACCCAACGGTCAACGAATTAGAACAATGGGCAGCAGAGCGACATGGTTTCGAAGCGGCGCTGTTCACAACATCTGGTACTCAGGCAAACCTGCTTGGTTTAATGGCACATTGCCAACGCGGCGATGAATACCTGTGTGGCCAGCAGGCTCACAACTATAAATATGAGGCTGGCGGTGCAGCAGTACTCGGCTCAATTCAGCCTCAGCCTATTGAGAATAACCCAGACGGTACACTTGATTTTTCTAAGTTGAAAGCCGCGATAAAACCGGACGATAGCCACTTCGCGCGCACCAAATTGTTAAGCCTTGAAAACACTATCAACGGTAAAGTTCTACCATTGTCATATTTGGCAGAAGCAAGGAAGTTTGTTGATGAAAATGGTCTGAACCTACACCTAGATGGCGCTCGAGTATACAACGCGGCCGTGGCATTAGATGTGGACGTAAAAGAAATTGCTCAGCATTTTGATTCTATGACAATCTGTCTTTCAAAAGGCTTAGCGGCTCCTATTGGTTCCTTACTTCTTGGTTCTAAAGCGTTTATCGAACGTGCAAGACGACTGCGTAAAATGGTTGGCGGTGGTATGCGCCAAGCTGGTATTTTAGCCGCTGCAGGAAAACTTGCGTTAACAGAACAAGTCGATCAGTTGAAACTTGATCACGCTAATGCCAAAAAACTCGCACTTGGTCTAAATGACATTTCTGGATTTAGTGTAAACGCCGATTTTGTCCAAACGAACATTGTTTTTGCTAAGCTCGATGAATCGGTAAAGATTGATGCTATTGCAGAATCGTTAGCTAAAGAGGGCATTACAATTACCCCAGGTAATCCGATTCGATTCGTAACTCACAAGGATATTTCGAGTGATGACATTGACACATTGCTTCAGAAAGTTAAAGAGTTAGTTGGATAATTGTTTCGACCCATCCAACATTAGTTAGGAGAACGTCAGGTTCTCCTTTTTGTGTCACAAATTCAGCTTGGGAAGTAATAATTTCTTGAGGTTAACCTAAGGTGAAGCATTACGATTTTGCTAAACGGAGCTAGAGTACATTCTTATGAAAAACAATATACTTACCGTGATAGCTTTGATGGCTATTTCATCGGTTGCTGATGCTAACGAATTCGGAAATCCAGAACTAGGTGAAATGAAAGCGCCAAGCTGTGTGTTCTGTCATAACCCT
Organism: Vibrio mediterranei; assembly: GCF_013364395.1. Taxonomy (NCBI): domain Bacteria; kingdom Pseudomonadati; phylum Pseudomonadota; class Gammaproteobacteria; order Vibrionales; family Vibrionaceae; genus Vibrio; species Vibrio mediterranei. The sequence goes on from NZ_JABXGK010000008.1 coordinate 1,067,103, forward strand.
AATGGAGCTCCCTCTCAAGCTAACTACCCAAACCTCAACGGGCAAAACTCGCTTTATCTGTTTAATGCTATGAAAGCGTATCAAAATGACGAGCGCCAAGGCGCGATGGCAGAACTTATGAAGGCTCAGCTTCAAAACTTAACGGAAGAAGATTTGAAAGATATTGCTGCGTTCTATTCAACTATCGATTAGCAGAGTATTTATCCTCTGTTCAATCGCACTTATAGCCATAGACACTGTAAGAGGCACATGTGCTTGATAAGGGTGTAAGGAGTAAATAGGATTAGGTTTCGTCTTCTCTATTTCAGCAACTGGTTTTATTGCCATGGTTTCACCAAGTAGAAATTCAGGAACCAAGCCTATACCAAACCCTCCCTCGATTAGGCGAATAGCATCGTAGATCGTGTTGACACGGTGTGCTGGAACAAACGTTAACTCTTGTTCCGTATTTAATTCTCGATGATGTATTTGCGCTGGTTGCCAATGTTGAGCCACATATTGGCACGATGTTATATCTACTTCATTGTTTTTCGATTGGCATAGGACGTCAGAAAACTGACCAAGTTTCCTTTGTTTTAGATTGGAATCTCCAGATGCGCCTACACGAATCGCTAGATCAATATCCTGCTGAATTATGTCCACGTGGTCATCGTCACTTACTAAGTTCAGCGTCACATCAGAAAAATCATTAAAAGTATCAGCGAGCGCAGGTATGACAATACTCTGCATCAACGCGTGTGGCGCTGTCACCGATAGTCTTCCTGATGGCGTGTTCATCGACTCTGATGCCTCAATCCACGCAGATTCTGCATGCTCTTGCATGAGAGCGCATTGATGGTAAAAACGCTCTCCGGTAGAAGTCAGCATCTGCTTGCGCGTCGTGCGTTTTAGTAAGCTCGTATTCAACTCATTTTCTAACTGTTTTAGCGCTGAACTAACTACAGATTTAGACACACCGAGTTTATCAGCCGCTTTGGTTATTGACCCACTTTCAATGATTTGTACATAGATAGACATTAAACGCAGTTTATTCACAATAAGCTCTCTTAATTGTTCTCTTTAACAGAACATACCTTTCCAATACGTTTGTTTTTCATCATCAATACTATCTCTATGATTAACTCAAACACAACCCAAATTGAAAGGTATGACGATGACTCAATCAGCTTTAGAACGCTCAAAAACTGGAATTTCCGCATGGCAAGTTGCATTTAACAATCAGGATGCCGCTGGCTGCGCGGCACAATACGCCGAAGACGCTGTAATGGTAGCGAAACCTTTTGGTACATTTGAAGGTCGAGAGGCAATACAGGCATTCTGGCAAAACATTATAGATCAAGGATTTAAAGACGTTGATTACACCAATACTAAATGGGAAAAGGCTGGAGAAACGTCATACATTTTGACCTCAGACTGGACAATGAATAACGCCTTTGGAGTTGTTCATAAAGAACTATGGGAAATTCAAACCGATGGTGCGTCTCGGTTAACTTATGATGAGTTTGAAGTGCTTGGTGAGCGTTAATGATGTGATGGTATCGGTCTGTCTTTGTTATTGTAACTCTAGTATAAACTACTAACTTGTTACCTACCGTAATTTACTTAACTCTTTTAAGCGTCGCATAAATAATGGACATAGTTTTATTATTGTGAGGGGTAAATTATGGGTGTAAATCACTACGACAGAAAAACACTGGTTTCAGGTTATTGGACTCTACATAATTTCCATTATGGTCATGTCGCAGAAGCGAAATGTGAGCTTAGTGTTATCAAACGAGTTTCAATTCACAAAACACCAAGTGATCCATGTATTCACCTCTCAATAGATATTTTAGATAACGATGAAGAGAAGTTGTTGAACGTTTATCTATTAGCAGATCAGCAAACCATTTTGCTCAATGAGTTTGTAGAATATCAGTGCGTTCGCGGAGTAACAAAGCTTATTCGCTTCGCCATTCCACCACAATTTGCAAGATATTTTACTAACGAACAAGGATTCAGGGTTCAGCTCAATGATCAAGTTGACGAAATATCAACAGCAGGTGCTGGTGACGTTATCAGCAACGCAATACGTTATAAAACAGAAATTTGCTAATGACACACTAAACTGAACTATTGAAAAATAGAACCTTCCATGTGAAGGTTCTATTTGAATAAACACCAATATTAATCAAAAGTGGACATTTTTCGCCACTAGCATACATCCAATGACTAATAAAAAGATATGTACGATTCGGTGATAGTCAATTTTGTATTTGTGTAAAAGATGATAGCCGATCATCCCGCCAGTTAAACCAATGACAAACGCTGGCATTGCCGACATCACCAAAGACAACACTTCTTCAGTTATCAAACCTTCATTCCAAAAACTCACGTTGGCACCAATCATCTGCAACATAAAGAAGAAAGCCAATGTCGATTTGGTTTGATCGGCCGTCCAAGGCTGCATCGATGTATACGCAATCACAGGAGGACCCGATTCACCTACGCTAGCACCTAAAACACCTGAAGTGAAACCTGCCCCTACTGTTACCGGAACAGAAGTCTTTTTAAACAGAGGCTTAGTTGAGCGTAGAGAATGTAAACTTGAAGCAACTAACACAATTCCCATAGTCAAAAGAATGTACTGGGAAGGCATCGTTGCCAGTAACTTAGCACCAACAAAAGACGCAGGTACCGAACCGGCAAATAGAATCAATCCTGTTTGGCGTTGTATTGAATGGCGCATTTTCCAAACGATTGGCAAGGTAACTAACCAGCCAAAAATACCAGCAATTGGGACTGCTGTTTGAGCTCCAACAATGAATGAAAGCAACGGAACCGACACTAACGCTGAGCCGAATCCCGTTAACCCCTGTGTGAAACCCGCTAATGCAATGATCAACGAAACGAGTATTAAAGTGGTGTCCATATGTCCTGTTATTCAGCCGTTAAAAGTTCTTCACACTATAGACTCATGAAATTTAATAACCATTACTCGTGTCACATTTTGTTGTTTTATGTACATTTAGATTCGTTAGTGTGACTATTTTCTCAGAACAAGACATCCATCTCCTTATAATGACCATATCCATACAGTTTTGAACAAAATGCTCACTCAAAAGCGTCTATAAGACTGAAGGTGTTTTTAAGAGGCTCTCATCCGAATCAGCCTTCCCTTCAGATCCTTGTAGATAAACCGTGGTAGCGGATAAACACGAGCAATCATCGACCTTCAACAGGGACGCCTTCAAAGAAGTATCGATTTGAAACTGTTAACGAATTCATCGTATTTAAATTTATGAGGTAAACAATGGATCACTTCCAGTTAGAGTCGGAGCAGTTATTTGAAACACAGGCTCATCAGCACACGTCAGCAAGGGGAATCGAAGAGTTTGATAAGGTTTATGGGTTAGGATACCAAGTGGATCATGCCGATTGGTCCCCTTTCCCGCGAGTTAATCAATTAAGACAAACCTTCCTAGATAGGTCGTATGACATCGACGTTGAGCGTCTTCGTCTTGTTACCGAAGCATATCGAGAGAATGAAACCTTACCACGTATCCTGCAGACTGCTTTCGCTTTCCAGAACATTCTCCATAACTGCACACTGCACGTTTATGATGACGAACTAATCCTAGGGGAGATTGCTGCTCCAGCAAAAGCCTCACCTATTTATCCTGAATTCTCCGTTGACTGGATCATTGACGAAATCCTTCACTCTCCTTTTGAAGAACGAAGTAACGACCAATTTTATATACGCAATGAGCAGGATAAAAACGAAATTTTGGAGTTATGCGCATACTGGAAAGGCAAAACGGCCAATGAGATCATTACGGCCCACCTTGATGATGACCAAAAGAAAGGCTCACATATGGGTGAAAAAGTCTTTCAGACCAATAATTACCATTTTGCAGGCATCGGACATTTTGCCATGGACTTCACTAAGCTCATGACGCTTGGTTATGACGGGGTTATCTTGCAGGCCAATTCCGCATTAAAGGACTTGTCGAAACAAGACCCCGACTATAGCGATAAACGAGATTATTACAAAGCGACCATTGTGTGTTTAGAAGCGGCTAAGCACTATATTGCGAGGTACGCGCAGTTAACGTCTGAAATGGCGGAACATGAAACTGACGCTAAACGCAAACAAGAACTGCACACCATGTCCCTCAACTGTCAACAAATCGCAGGTGGTGCTCCAAAGTCTTTCTGGCAAGCTATTCAGTTATTCAATTTTGCCGTCACTTTGACCCAAATTGAGGGAAATGGTCACTCTATCTCTTATGGTCGTATGGACCAATGGTTACTTCCGTTCTACCAAAAAGATGTCAATGAACGTGCCGTATCAAAGTCGTTTATCCTAGAGCTCATTGAAGTGCTTTACGTCAAAATGAACAACCCCACTAAGCTCAAAGATAAAGGCACAGTAAAAGTTCGCAATGGTCGAGGTTTTGGTGGAGAAAGCTTAACTCTAGGTGGAGTAGACTCAGAAGGTGAAGACGCCACCAACGACCTAACAATGTTAATGTTGGAAGCATCAGCCCATACTCGAATGATGAACCCTTGGGTCTGCGTTCGAATGCACGAGAAAACACCGTACGAGCTCAAGATTAAGACGATTGAATGCATTAGAGCCGGTTACGGTCACCCTAAATTGTTCAATGATACCCCAGCGATAAAAGCCATGTTAGGTAAAGGGGTGTCTTTAGCTGAGGCGAGAAATTACGCTGTAGTTGGCTGCGTTGAACCTACAATCCCCGGCAAAGAGCATGGTTGGTTGGACGCCGGCTACGTGAATACCGCAAAAATGATGGAAATGGTCATCAATGGTGGACGAATTCTTTCAGGACCAAATGCCGGCCAGCAATTAGGGCCAGATACTGGCAGTTTAGAAACTTACGCAACATTTGAACAAGTTCTCGAAAGTGTCGATAAGCAGTTTGCGTACTGGTGCGATCAATTATGTAGCTGCTTAAATGTCACCGACAAAATTCATCGTATGGTCAAACCCACTCCCTATATCTCAGCGTTTTTTGAAGGTTGTATCGAAACCGGACGTGATATGACGTTTGGTGGTGTGAAATATAATGGTACCGCTCCGCAGGCTGCTGGAATAGCGACTTGCGCCGATTCTCTCTCTACCATTAAGAAGTTAGTATTTGAGGACAAGAAGTACACGGGTAAACAACTGCTTGATGCTGTGAAGAATAATTGGGTTGGTTATGAAAAGCTGTACGCGCTCGTCAATAGCTCCAAGATCCCCCATTATGGCAACGACAACGATGAAGCCGATGAGCTATTCACTTTTATGTTTGAATGCTATTGCCGTCATATCAAAGGACGCATCAACCCTAGAGGCGGAAAGTTTAGTCCAGGCGTATACACCGTCAATGCGAATGTTGGTATGGGCTTATACACCAATGCGTCGTTAGATGGTCGCAAAAATGAAGAACCTATCTCTGATAACATGGGACCTGTCCATACCGCAGGTGGTTCGCACGATACGCAAGGCCCGACCGCTATCGTCAACTCCGTCACTAAGGTAGACCACAGCTTGGCAACCAATGGCACTCTACTCAATTTACGTTTTCCAGAAGACGCCGTTTCAGGTATTGAAGGAAGAGATATTCTTGTCAGTTTTATCGACGAATACATCTCCAAACAAGGCATGCACGTGCAGTTTAATATTATGAGTTCGGACAAAATGCGCGCCGCTCAGAAAAATCCTGAGCTATACAGAGACATGTTAGTGCGAGTAGCAGGATACAGTGCGTATTTCGTGGAACTTGGGAAACCTTTGCAAGACGACTTAATTCAACGCACCGAGCTTAGGTTCTAACAAATAACCTAATACAACTACTGTCAAGCTGGGCATTCAACGCCCAGCTTCTAACTTAATTGAGGTTATTTGTGTCAAACCAAGCCACCGTATTGAATGTACAGCGTTTCACACTCCACGACGGTCCAGGGATCCGAACTGAATTCTTCCTTAAAGGATGTCCTCTACGATGTGATTGGTGTGGAAACCCGGAGAGTTTTAATCGCAGTATAGAAGTCGGGGTCTACCATAACCAGTGCATCTCAAATGAGCACTGCGGAACGTGTTTAGATGTTTGTCCATCGCCCGATATGTTGACGTTTTCCGATGATTGTCTATTTGAAGTCAAACGTGATCTTTGCTCTTCCTGTATGGCTTGCTCTGACGACTGCCCTGCAGAAGCAATCAAACAATGGGGCAGTTTCATGACTTTGGATGAGTGCATGGCGGCTATCCGCAAAGACAAAGGCTTCTATCAACGTTCAGGTGGAGGTGTAACTGTGTCTGGCGGAGAGCCCCTTTTACAGAGCAACTTTGTATTGGAGTTGTTTAAGTTATGCAAACAAGAAAACATCCACACTTGTTTAGAATCGAGTTTCTTTGCTAACTGGAACCGAATAGAGAAGCTCCTTCCCTATACCGATCTATTTATCTCCGATATTAAGCTACTAGATAGCCAGCGCCACAAAGCGCACACCGGAGTTGATAATCGCAAAATCCTCAATAATCTTAGAGCATTGAGTAAAACTGAAAAGCCCATCATATTGAGAATCCCAGTTATCCCGTCCATCAACGATGACGATGAGAATATTGCCGCGACCGCCGATTTCATTATTAATGAGCTCAACGGACGCGTACAAACGCTGCAGTTACTTAGCTTTATGCGCTTAGGGGAAGAGAAATACCGCTCATTAGGGTTGCCATACAAGATGGCCGATCTAGCCTTTGACCGTGACAGCTTTCAACTAAGGGTAAATCAAATTGCCGACTACTTTAATCGCCGAGGCATCCATTGTACGGTTGGAACCAAAAACACTAGCCTGAAATGCACAAATTAGAATCCGTCAAGATTAAGAGGCACTTCTTTACCTAGCCAATATGCATAAGTGGTGTGATCAATAAGGTCATCGCCAGTGTCGGCGTGTACTAAAACACTGAGTTCGCCTCTTACACTATCAAGCCAAGGGATAAGTGCATCAAAGTCTTCACGAAAGAACAAAATCTGGAAGCTCCATTTCGTATGAGGCCCAACAGGCTTTTGATGCACTCTTCCGACATGCAGACCAAATTTTTCTGTAATGGTTTCACTTAACACGGTAGCCATTTCTAAAGAAGATTGATCAAAGTAGACGTGTGCATGGTATTTATCGTGAAGGTTTTTGGGGGTTTGAGGTGATGTCATGGGGTTACTTTGCGATAAAATTGCGAGAGGAAATAGTGGCGGGATTGTAACTGATATCTATCTGAAAAATAAGGGAAGAAGTTAAATTCTTACCCTTATTTTCTTTGAAGTAAATTAGCGCTTTTTACCACGATTGGCATGAATCTTAAGCTTGGCTTTCATCTTACGTTTATCCGCCCCTCGACCTTTACGGCGAGGTGCACGATCAGGTTCGACTTCAGAGGCCGGACTTGGTTCAAAGCCTGCCAACCACTCTTGTGGTAATCGCGTATCTAGCAAACGCTCTATTGCTTCTAGAAGATACTGCTCATCGTGACTCATTAACGATACTGCAAAACCCGCATGCCCCGCTCGACCTGTTCGTCCAATACGATGGATATAATCTTCCGCTTTATACGGCAGCTCAAAGTTCACAACTTGCTCCAGCTGCTGAATATCTAGTCCACGAGCCGCAACATCCGTTGCAATCAATGCTCGTACTTTTCCGGATTTAAAATCATCCAACGCTTTTTGACGCGCTCCTTGGCTCTTATCACCATTGATCGAAACCGCATTGATGCCATCGAGCTTAAGTTCTTTTGCGAGTGCATCACTACCCTGTTTTGTTTTGGTAAACACCAATACCTGTTGCCAATTGCGGGAACCAATTAAGTACGCCAGCAGTTCGTGTTTACGTTTTTTGTCGACGGGATAAACCATCTGTTTTACGGTATCTGCCGTCGAGTTCGCTGGGGTGACTTGAACTTCGATGGGCTCATTCATAATACGATGCGCTAGCGTTTTGATACGCTGTTCAAATGTTGCTGAGAACATCATATTTTGGCGCTCTTTTGGTAAGCGCTTGAGAATACGATTCAAGTCTGGCATGAATCCCATATCTAACATACGGTCAGCTTCGTCCAAGATTAGATATTCGCATTCAGATAAAGTGATATTGCGGTTATGTTGGTGATCCAAAAGGCGTCCTGGTGTTGCTACCAAGATATCAGCACCACCAACTAGGTTTTTAGTTTGTACGCCCATACTTGTGCCACCGTAAGCAACAACTACTTTAAGTCCAGTGTCTTTTGCTAACGGTACTAAGCTATCAAACACCTGTTGTGCAAGTTCTCTTGTTGGTGTGAGTACTAAAGAGCGAATAACTTTTGAGTTAGACTCTCGAACCTTAGGTTCTTGAGCAATTTTGTGAATCAAAGGAAGCCCAAACGCCGCAGTTTTTCCCGTGCCTGTTTGTGCTCCGGCTAAGATATCTTTGCCATCAAGAACATGTGGAATAGCACGTGCTTGAATAGGTGTTGGCGACTCATAGTTCAACGCAGCTAGGTTTTGATGAATTGTGCTACTAAAAGCAAAAGAATCAAACGAAATCACGCCTTCGGAAGCATCAAGTAAAGTCTTGTCTGTCATAAATTCGCCAACAGGTATTATTTAGGGGTCGCGAGTGTATCAGATAACACGACATTGGTTAACGCCATTATTAACTTAGTTCATCAATCATTACTTGAACGGTGTACAACTGCTACTACCGAGCAGATATACCAATGCTTTACTTTCAACTTGCTACTTAGACTAAATGTTTCTTGGGGCAAACATGATAATTGCCATACCAAGTAATGCGACTGATACGCCGACAATATCCCACATAGTTGGACGAATGCCGTCTACAAGCCAAAGCCACAAGATTGCAACGAAAATATAAACGCCACCGTACGCGGCATACACCCTGCCAGCCGCTGTAGGGTGCAAGGAAAGAAGCCAGGCGAACAAACCAAGGCAAATCGCAGCAGGGACAAGCAACCAAATTGACTTCCCTTCTTTTAACCACAAGTAAGGCAGATAGCAACCTAATATCTCCGCCACTGCAGTGACGAAGAACAGCCCCATTGTTTTTAGTTCAGGCATGTAAAGTATCCAATAACTGGATGGAGGCAGCGTCTTCCACAACTGTTACACCCTGGCTAACAAGATGCTCAATGACTTCCTGCACATTGTCAGGAAATACGGCACGCGTCGAAGCCAAATTCAGAATAACGTCAAAGCCTGCATCGACGAGCTGTTCAACAGACTTTTTCACACAGAAGTCTAGAGCCAAGCCACCAACAATCACATTCTTAACCTGTTTAGATTGTAAAAACTCAATCCCTCCCGTTGATAATGTATCAGCTTGGTCGTGATAAAATGCACCATAAGGATGAGCATCTGGGTCGATGCCTTTATTGATTTGAAAATCATAGTCACGAATCGCTGGCAGTCCAGGCAGCAACTCCACGCCTTCCGTTCCCACCACACAGTGAGGATTCCATTTGATGTCGACCTCAGGCAATCCAACTGGTTCCAGCATACGCTCCGGCGTTTCCGCCTCCCAAGCGGCACCAGGAGGGTGCATATCTCGAGAAACCAGTTTTAACGCAGCTTTACTATGATTGTTTACCAACTCTGCAACAATCTCTAACGCGCCTTGCACTGGCAATTCATCAGGACACAGCTCGCTAAATCCTTTTTGAGGGTCCACATCAATGGACGCAGTTTGGGATTTAAAGAGTTGTATAGTGGTCAAAGACATGGTGACTTCCTTCACGATTCGTCTAGGGTTTAATCGGTAATACTCTCTATCATACTTAAGTAAATAGATAACACACGTCCTTTACGAATAGCGTCTTCACCCAACAGGGTATTTGACAATTTTCTCAGCCTTATCTAGAGTGCCACTTCTTTATCAATCCTAGTAACACAGTAGGAATGCCGGATGTCAGGCTCACTTTTCAACGGTCGTATTATTCAAAGCGCACTCGACCTAGACGTATACAAAATCAATATGATGTTTGCAGCATTCACGCATTACCCGCAGACTCGCGTGCGTTACGAACTCATTGTTCGATCGAATGAAGATTTATCAGACCTCCAACCCCTTATCGAAAAAGAGATAAACGCTCTTTCTGAATGTCGATTTACGACCAACGATATTGCTTACTTAAGAACTCAAGCCCCTTATCTCAACGATAACTTCCTCAACTATCTGTCTGACTTCGCATTTGCTCCTAAGCACCAAGTAAAGGTATCTAAGACTGATAAACAGCTTAGTGTTTCCATTACCGGCATTTGGCACGAAACCATTCTTTACGAAACCTTGGTGATGAGCATTATCTCAGAGCTGCGCAGTCGCCAACGTTGGAACGCAATACCTTACTCTCAGTTCACGACTACGCTTGAACAAAAAGTCGATGCAATAAAATCCGAACTGAAGAAACGTTCCATTGAAAATTTTCAGTTTTCTGAAATGGGTAGCCGTCGTCGATTTAGCGCGCCGGTTCAACACGAGGTGGTGAGCTACTTCAAGCAACATGCTCCTGCACTAATGAGTGGCACAAGCAACTATCAATTAGCAAAAGAGCTAGACCTTACGCCAATTGGTACCGTGGCACATGAATGGTTTATGGCGCATCAAGCACTAGTGGAACCAGAGAAGTCGCAACAAGTTGCTCTAGACCTTTGGCAGTCTACGTTTAATGGAAAACTTGGTATTGCGCTTACTGATACGATTGGTATTGATGCCTTTCTAAAGGACTTCAATGTAGAGCGAGCCAATGACTACGCTGGCGTACGTCATGATTCAGGCAATCCTTTTGAATGGGGAGACAAGATGATCGCGCATTACCAGTCCCTTGGTATCGATCCAATGTCAAAAATCTTAATTTTCACCGACGGCCTAAACTTTGCTGACGCTCTCGACATATGTGAGTACTTCGCGGGTCGTGCGAATATCAGCTTTGGTATAGGTACATTTCTGGCCAATGACATGGGCAATTGGCAACAAGATTCTGTGCAATACCAACCCCTGTCTATTGTCGTCAAAATGGCTGAATGCAACGGTCGTCCTGTTGCTAAAATCAGTGACGAGCCAGAAAAAGCTATGTGCGAAGATGAAGAATTTTTAGCTGAATTAAAGAAAAGCTTCGGTGTACAAAGCAAATATGCGGCGTAAGCTCAAACGTTCAACCACACCGCTATTTCCATCCTTGAAGCCACTTTTCGCTGTCTTTTAACTCTGTCCAATCAATCGGATATTCGTTACGAGACAGCACGGCTTCAAGCTTGCACGACATGACTGTCCCATCCTCTTCAAACTCGACTTCTGACACCAGAAAGTGCTTTTCTCTATTAAGCGGTTTAATCGCCGTCCATTTGCTGTTTCGTAATTTCGCTGGATTAATACGATTCATTTCAAACCCATAACCATCTGTTTATCATTAGAATTTCTTCTACGCGTCAGGTATAGATTAAGTTCAAACAAGACAAACATAGTTCGCCAAATCGTCAGAAAATCTTCCCGATCTTAATCGCTTGCTCAAGAACCTCGGGATAGAGTTCAGCGAAAAAGTCTGAAAACTCTTGATAATTCTGTTCTAGTTGCACTCCACAATCAGCAAGAGGTGTCATGCGCATACTTCTAAGTGACATTCGCTCTAAGGCGTACTGTATGTTTTCTAGTTCACTGTATGACTCTAACCAACGTCCTTGCCACATATGAGAAGTCATATTGATAAAACGCTCTGGTAATACTTCTTCAGTAGACGTAATCTTTGCTTCTGCACTATCAACAAATTCTTGCAGGGTTTGATGGTGGTAATCATGCCATCGCTTAGCTAGACAATGGTCCCAAAACATATCCATGGCGATAGGCGCAAATCGTTTTAGGTCTGGATCGAAACGCTGTTTACACAGTTTGATGATGGCATGGTTGTCGGTATAAGAGTCGACAAAACGGTGCAGCCTGATCCCTTGGCTAACATCAGAATTATAGAGCTTTGAGGGGTCCCCCTTAACAAAGTCTCCAAGTAAGTTGCCTAGTAGACTGCTCTGACAGTGATCCGCAATGTGCAGGTGTGCTAAGAAATTCATATCTCTCCATTACTAGTCGTTTGCTACATTGTGGTGACTGTTATCCAAACGGTCAAATCCCACACTCACTCATAGCATCGTATGCGCCAAGTGTAAATCTGACGAAACACTCAATAAAAATCTGATATCAGCCATCAACTCGACACCACCCTGCCGTCACAATTAAACTCGCGCCTCTTACATTTGTGAAGTTCCACGAAGGATCGTTTGCACTGTAGATATCAATTTTATTTTCAAAGGAAGTGTCTTTATGGACAAAGATCATAGCCTTAGAGAGAACCTACTCGCTCTCACTCTTGGCAGCGCACTGGTATCACTTGGCGTTATTTTTTTCAACCAAGTGGGGCTACTGACCGGTGGCACTGCGGGACTCGCACTGTTTATCACTAAAGTGACCGCTCTCAGTTTTGGTCAAGTGTTCTTTATGCTTAACCTACCGTTCTACATTCTTTCGGTAACCCGAATGGGATGGCAGTTCACCATCAATACCTTTATTGCCGTGAGTATCGTTTCATTCGCGGTAGACCATCTTCACCACGTCATTCAGATCGCACACATTGAACCAATCTATGCTGCGTTGATTGGTGGCGGACTAATTGGAATGGGCATGTTGGTCATTTTCCGTCATAAAATGAGTTTAGGTGGGTTTAATATTCTCGCTCTGTTCTTGCAAGAGCGCTTCGGCATACGAGCAGGCAAAGTTCAAATGGCACTAGACTGCACTATTGTGGTTCTGTCACTGTTTGTCGTCGATTTCTACCTCATCGCTCTATCCGCTGTCGGAGCCATTGCAACTAACCTAATTTTAGCGATGAATCACAAGCCAGGGCGTTATCAGCCTGTCGCAGCCAACTCTTAAAAGTAAACCTCTACAGGCATACCTTGAATCAGTTCTTCTCTAGGTGGAACTGGTTCATCGATGGTCAATACTACTTCCAACAGAGCTTGCTGGCCCTCAAAAGGCTTGGATAATTGAATCGGTAGTTTTGAGGCAAGTTCTGTAGGGCTAGATACGTGAGCATTAAGTCTCTCTCCGTTCGGTAATTTAACGGTTACTTTGCTCGAAACCTTCGCCTTATCAATGTGTTTTGAATCTAAGTAAGCGATGACTTTAACCTGATCAGTATCTGGCGCAATCGTGATTAACTCCATATGCGCTTCAAACCGCTCCCCTCTTTTTGCAATAACGTCTATCACATGTCCATCAAATGGTGCAGAAATAAGTAGAGCGCGTTTTTGACTCTGTTTGCGATTTAACTCTTGTTTAAGTTGACGAATAATATTGGTAATCGAACCAACATATTGTTCGTCAGCTTCCTCCAACTTCGCGAGAGCCAGTTCTAGCGAAGCTTTGGATTTAAGTGACTGTGCTGAATAATAATTGTTTAAAACAGAAGCATAATCCCCGGTACTGACTAATCCTTCATTATTAAACTTCTGAAATTCACTCTTTATTTTTTCAATTTCGTTTAGGTTTTTCTGTGCTTCCATTTCTGATAAAGCATACATACTCGAAAGGTCTTTTCCTCTGCGTTGAGCATAGCTCTCTAACTCATCAATCTGCCCTTGTAAAAAACTGATTTCATCGTCCAACACTCTATTTTGTAACTGAAGTAAAAACTGTCCCTGCGAAAAACTATCACCAACTTCAAAGAATAGACTCTCAACTACGCTCTCTTGCGGCGCGCTAATAGAAACCGGCTCATAGCTCACGACACCTTGAGCTATAGTAAAAACCTGCGGCTTCACTAGATAATACAGAGCCACCGCAACGGGGAAAATAACTATCGCCAGCAACGCAAACCAGCGAAGCCTATAACCCGTTCGCTTAGCTTCTCCATAGGCAACGTTCATCCCACGTTCTTTTTGTGGCGATTTTTGCTTATTCATTTGAAATGTAACTTTCAAAATCTTTTACCTCTCTTTAGTACCCACCAAGGTGCCATACTCGACTCCTCGTGAGAGCGTCGCACTGTTTCGTTGATAATTGAAAAAGCTGTCACAAATCGAGAAAAAACAGCGTATATCGGATAGAAGACTAGCCAACCAGCAAGGCTAACATCACTTTTTTTTCTCTCGGATATTAAGCATAGGTAAACCGTAAATTTAACTACGACAAAGCCTAGATAAATCCCGTACACGATAAAGGATACTGACGCAAAAAATAAAATTGGGTAGCTAGCAAAAATGTAGCTTGTGAATAGCACGATGAAAATAGGTAACAGGACGTTTTGAAGAACACCATAAACCATCGTATAAAGAAATACAGGCCAGCCCAGTAACCGTGGTGTTAATCCCTTGATATGTTTTCGAAGATACAGAAATAACAAGTCACCATCCCAACGCAGTCGTTGCAGTACAAAGTCCCTTAATGTATCGGGAGCATCTGTGTGCCCAACTGCATGAGGCGTAAAAGCGAGCTTTGACTGTTGGTAACGACGTTTGTACTGTTTGAGGCGCATGGTCAAATCTAAATCTTCAGCAGTATGAGTGTCCCACCCACCAACACGTTTTAACTGCTTCTTCCTAAACGCACCAAATGCTCCTGAGATATTATTTAATAACCCAAATTGACTGGTGCCGGTTTTTCCTCCTTGCATTGACATCATATACTCGAGGGCTTGCATCCTAGTCAGCACGTTCTTGTCCCAATTTCTAACTCTCAATGCCCCACCACTTGCTATGACATTAGAATCGGTAAACTGACGCATCATTTTGAACGTCATATCATTATCAAAAGAGGTGTCACCATCAACGTTGATCACAATGTCATGTTTCGCTTTATATAAGCCGGTATTTAAGGTTGAGACTCTGCCTCCTCTCTGCCATTTAGGAATAACCCGAACTACTCTATCTTTACGCGAAGCATATTTTTCTTGAAGCTTCATTGCCGTTTGGTAGGTTTCTACATTCTGAACTGCTCCATCGACAACAGCGAGTATCTCTATATTACCTGGGTATATTTGCTCCACCAGCGTATCCACTGTGACCTCTATTCCCTTTCCTTCACCGTAACAAGTGATGATGAAGCTAACATTGGGTGTGTGCGTGTTAACTGGCACTTTATTTTTCCAATGCCATTTAAAAATGCCTATTAATACTAAAAGTATCAAAGGCAACTCCACCATCAGAATGACAGGCAAAAACGTAATCAATAATTCTGTATTAGTGAATACTTGAGTAGAGGTTGTTTTTGCGACTGTGATTATGCCCTCAATCATTTAATTCTGACTTCCTTTCACTTAACCATTCGGAAGCAACACTTAGTTCTATGCTTGGCAATAACCAACTTTTGACTATCAAAGAAAGTAATTCTGAATCTACTTTGCCAGCAAACTCTGAAATTCTTGTTTCAATAACGGATAAAAAACTCGACTCACAATGAGGGAGAAGTATAAAGAATACATCGTCTGTGTACTGGCAACTCAAGTCCGTAGTTCTGAACAATGATTCTAACTGTTCTGAAAACGCACTGATAAACTCGATATAAGCGACATCCCCAAACTTCAAAATATAGTCATCTATGTTTTGAACTTTTATTCCAATTAAAAGATCTTGATGTTTATGTCGAAGGGAAAGTTGATTCTTCCAAGCTAAAGTTGCTTCAAAAACCGACGTCGTTACAGAGCCAGAAAGTATGATGTTACGCTTTGATTCAAGCTGATCATCTAAAAGATAGCGTTGCGCACTTTCCCCTACTGAGTAGTGATAATAGCTTCGTGATGTTAGCTCATTGATCGAATTGGTATGGTCACATGTCATACATTTTGCTACCACATCAGATTCTACAAACTCTTGATGACAGTTATTACAATCATACAGCTCTAATGGTCGGTCGTAGTCTACTCCAATATGTTTAAGCTCAGTATGACACTTTGGGCAACTCATTGTTCTTCTTGATAAGAACAGCTTGGCATCATCTACATGGCCACATGTAAAACAGTGCAATGCGTCAAAAGTTTTGATATCAATTGAATGGCACGAAGGGCAAGTATCGACAAAGTTCAAGTGTCCAGACTGACAAGAGTGACAATAACGCACTCTGTCGACACATTGGTCAGCTTCTATTAAGTCAGCATCAACCAACCTATGAAGGTAGCGAAAAGGGGTTCGAACTTGGTTATGATAAATATCCAACAAGGGATAACGGTAGATGGCCGTCTCACTGATAACTTTCATCGGAGATAGTGTTCTCGCTTCATCCAGCCATAAATAAGCTAATAATTTGTCGCTCGGCTCATTGATGATTCGATTAAGCTTCTCAAAAGGCAAATGCTTTTCTTTACTAGATAACCAATCACTATCCACTAATCCATCAGACAAATAATCACTCAGGAAACTGGGCTGACAAGTAAATACTCTTCAGCTCCAACCGTAGTTAGAACGGTGTATTTGACTTAACATGCGATCTTGTTCCTCATTGTTCAGGTTTAACACACAAACAACGCCTGATTGCGCTAACAATGTTTCGTTTAGAGAAACACTCTTTAGCTCTAGAGCACTATTACTGAGCAATTGGGGAACTTTACCTAGTACACATATCGTCATTGAATCTTATCCACATATCAGTAACTGGCAAACTACTGTTAAAGCTAGCACAAGATTCCTATATTAATACCTTTAACAATCGCTTTAGGAATATCACTTATTTCTATTTAAACAACAAATTGGAAATAGGTTTCCAACTGTTCCCCATTCGAAGTAACATCTAACTGAAGCTGATCTCGTTCACTTCCTCCCCACCATTCTTTGCCTGTTTGATTCCTCAGATATAATTGAGTCGTCAATAACTCACTGTCTCCCTTTTTTAACTTTACGTGAATATGGGGAGGTCTAGTCGCATAAGGGACGGGGAACAAAGTGGAAAAGTTAAAGCGTCCGTTAATATCGGATTCAACAGCTCCAAAGCCGGCAAATGCTCGGTTGAACTGCTCGACATTGGGTTGTTTGGGGTGATCATAGTAACCATCACCATCACACTGCCAAATCTCTACTCGAATTCCAGCTAAAGGCTCACCTTTTGAATTTTGCACTTTACCACTCAGTTGAAAGGGCTTACCAATCAGCATTGTTGAATCTAGGATAAGATTCGAACGAATGGGTATGTTCGTTACTGGATAAAACGGACCTTCAGCTTGTGATGGTGTTTTGGGGAGTGGAGTCTTAGCCAATACAGGCCAAGCAAACCATATTGAACAGACTGTTATAAATTGCCTTCTTTGCATCTCAATTCCCTCCACAATCCATAAAACAAGTGTGGCTCACATCCCACGTATTTCTAGTTTTCGGGCTAGTCGCGTTTTTTCTTGTCACTAGTAAGGAAAAATCTCGTAGAAATATCACTCTGTCTTTCTCCGTTGATATACACTTAAATCAAGAAAAAGGGAGTTTATTCAATGATAAAGATGTTGGTATGCGATTTTGATGGAACAATCAGTGGTGGGCCTACCGATGAGTTATCAGAGTTTACTTCCTACGTTGAAGCTCAAACAGGTATGCAGTTCGTCGTCGCTACGGGGAGAACCTTTCATTCAATTAACGATGGATTAGCTCAGCATACGTTACCTAGACCTAACACTATTGTCAGTGACGTCGGCACTCAGATTCATCATAAACGTACGCTAACCCCTGACTATGACTGGCACACAAAAATGGATTGTCTATGGGATGAAGGACGAGTTTCTGCCGCGTTACATGATTGTGGCTTTTTGGGGAAACAGACACCTGAACATCAGGGCAGCTATAAGCTGACTTATGAAGGGAGATTAGACGGTAAGCAATTACAGTACCTACAAGCTCTGTTTCAAGAAAATGAGCTGTATGTCGACCTCACCTACTCGCACGATTGGTTTTTAGACATCACACCAAAAGGTATAAATAAAGCAACAGCCATCCACCACTTAATGAATAAGCATAAGCTCTGTCCTTCAGAAGTTGTCGTTGCAGGCGACTCCGGCAACGATACCGCTATGCTGACCATAGCAGGGATTAACGCAATATTGGTGGCGAATCACTATCAAGAGGTCGCGCACCTTTCTTCTTTATCTCATGTCTATACGGCGAAAAATACCCATGCGCTTGGTGTACTCGAAGGGTTAAAACACTGGCAAAACAATCGATGAATGTGTAGATCCAAACAACAAAAAAGCCAGTAGTGTTAACTACTGGCCATGTTTAGCTATCTTAAAGATGATTATGCGTTTGCAAAATCTAGGGAACGTACTTTTTGTTTAAGTTCTGGAATCAGTGTAGAACTCGCGCTGAATTTTCTCAGCCCTAGATTCATCAATAGCTCTGTCGCTTTAACATCCCCTGCCATTTCACCACACATACTAACCGAAATACCGGCTTTGTTTGCAGATTGAATGGTCAGTTCGATAGCTTTAATAACCGCTGGTTCGAAGTAATTTACTAGCTCAGCAACTTCAGTGTTTCCTCGATCAGCCGCCATAACATATTGTGTTAGGTCATTGGTGCCAATCGAGAAGAAGTCGACCTCTGCCGCTAAGGCATCCGCGTTGAATACTGCAGCTGGTACTTCAATCATTATGCCAACAGGCAGAGTGGATTCAGGCAACCCCAACTTATCACACTGTGTAGCGATCAATGCTTTCACTGCTTTCACTTCAGCAACCGTTGCAATCATTGGAATCATCAATTGGATGTTAGGTTGTTCTGCGTAAGCTCTTAAAACTGCACGTAACTGCGTTTCAAAAAGTGCTTCATGCTTCAAGCACAGACGCACGCCACGTTGACCCAAGAAAGGGTTTTCCTCTTCTGGCATCGGATATGCGGCAAGCGGCTTGTCACCACCAACATCAAGACTACGAATCGTGATTGGCTTGTTGCCAAACGCAGCTGCAATCTCTTTGTAGACCGTATATTGTTCATCTTCTGTTGGTAGTTCTGCGCTTTCTTGGAACAAAAATTCGGTACGGAACAGGCCAACCCCTTCAGCGCCATTGGCTAACGCCGCTTCTACATCTTCAGGACCTCCGATGTTAGCCAAAGCGTGAATCGAGGTACCATCTTGGGTTACTGCTTGTGATTGAGCGTTTTGTAACGCGACCTCTTGAGCCGTAAGCCATTCATGACGCTTGCTATTTAGCTCTTCCTGTACCGCTTGAGTTGGGGCAAACCACAATAATCCACTGAAGCCATCTACTGTGATGTTATCACCTGCTTTAACCTGTTCAAGGCAACCTTGAACTTTTACTATTGCAGGAATTCCCATAGCTCTTGCCAAGATAGCACTGTGAGAGGTTTTACCGCCTTCACTTAGACAAATAGCTACCACTTTTGATTTATCAAGACCCGCCACATCCGAAGGCATTAAGTCACGAGCGAGTAAAACGCTTGGCTGCTCGATGGTTATCGCCTTCGGTTTCTCACCCGTCAATGACAGCATCACTTGACGACAAATATCATAAACGTCTGCTTCACGCTCACGCATGTATTGGCTTTCCGCAGCTTGATATTGTGCCGCTAGCGCCATCATCACGTCCATCCACGCTTGCTCAGCGATTAACTCCGCTGCAACTTTTGCTTCTGCTTGAGTCGCAATTTCAGGGTCAGCCAACATCATCGCATGCGCAGCAAAGATTTCACCATGAGGCAATTTTGCTTGAGCTTCTAAATGTTGCTTAACCTCTGCGATAGCGTGTTTAAGCTTCGCAAATTCTTGCTCTGCATTGGTAAATGTGCGTATCGGAACATTGGGCATTTCTTGGGTAAAGATGACTGCTGGAGCCGTCACGATACCGCCATTGACACTAATACCGGCCAAGGCGCCTTCAATATCGTTAGTAAGCTCGGGAGCTTGCTCCAATACCTCTTCTACTACTTCACCTTTAGCGACTTGTTCCGCTTCACCAAAGTGCTCATTGGCAAGGCTAACAAAAGCATCTAATGCGTTTTGGGCATCACCACCACTGACATAGAACGTAATCTGTTCATCACAACGAACCCCTAATTTAGCAATGCTATTTAGACTCTTCGCACTGACTTTTTGTCCTGCTTTTTCTAAATACACATCACTAGAAAACGGCGCTAGACAACCAACGATTGCCGCAGCTGGTCGTGCGTGAATACCATGAGGGTTTTTAACCATCCATTGAAAGCTTAACGCATTCGCATCGTCGACAGGCTCGCCCGCAAAGTCAGGAGACTGCACAGTAAGATCCTCACCGAGATGTTCTTTTTTTACGTCTAAAGCGCTGGATGCTTCAGCGATTACTGCTTCAATAGGCAAGCCAGCCGCTGCCGCTACTGACGCTGCCATTGTGCCTTCTACTATTGGCGCAGACACCAACGCGACTTTGTCACGGGTCTCATCATCTAACAGTTCTAATGCCATTTCAGTACTAAGTAGCGCACTACCTAAGTCCATTAAAACTACAGCACCATCTTGGTCACATACTTCTTCAATCGCCCCCATAACGGCAATTGCATCCGTGCCGATTGGGTTCTCAGGATCGTCAACTCCCGCTGCGATCGCAATATTAGCTTTGCCTTGCGTCATTTGAGTGGCCAGTTCGGCCACTCCTTCTGCTAATAGGCGGCTATGCGATACTACTACAATGCCTACCATGCTTACTTTCCTGCTATCGCCTGTCTTAGTGCTTTGATCATTAGAAGTGATGACGTCGCACCAGGATCTTGGTGACCGATGCTGCGCTCACCTAAATAGCTTGCACGGCCTTTCTTCGCTTGCATTTCAATCGTTGACGTTGCACTTTTCTCTGCAACTTCCACCATTTCATCAAGTAAATGATCAGGACTAGTACCGCCTTCTAGAGACGTTTTCATCTCGTTTAGTACAGGTAACCAAACATCACACATGGTCTTGTCGCCCTGCTCTGCTTTACCGCGAGAGATAACACCATCAACACCACTCTTAAGATCGTCAATTAACTCTTGGAAAGTCAAAGATTCACGGCTTCCTACGGACGCAGCTGTACGAATAAATAACGTGCCGTACAATGGACCACTCGCCCCACCAACGCTAGACAGCAATGTCATACCAGTATTCTTCAAAATGGTTGAGATATTTTGTTTCTCAACTTTTGGCAAGGTTTCTTTTACTTTCTTGAACCCACGATTCATGTTTAGACCATGGTCTGCATCACCGATGTCACGGTCAAGATCAGTTAGAAAGTCTTGGTTTTCTTCATACGATACTGCACAAAGCTCAAGCCAATTAATGATGTGTTGTTTTTCAATTTGCATATGTTATTCCTCGGCTTACCACTTCATCGCTGCTGTATCTACTGGAGCATCAAATAGCTCTAGCATCTCTGTGTCTGCTTTTAATAGCGTGATAGACACACCTTCCATATTCAGAGACGTACAGTAGTTACCCACTAGGTTACGAGCAAGACGGAACCCTTCTTTCTCACAGTTATGTGCCAAACGGTTGTATACACCGTAAAGTTCCGACTCTGGTGTTGCACCAAGACCGTTCACAATAGCGATATAGTCATGATCTGTTTCAAAGTTCTCAATCGTTGACTCTACTTCGTCCCATTCACCTTCAACACGATTCCAAATACGCAGCGTGCGGCTATAAGCGATGTTTTCTTTTAGCTCAAGGAACATCTTGTCAACCAACTCGTCAGCGTTGGTGTATTTAATGCGCTCGATACCCGGTTCACCGTGGATACCAACACCAAATTCAACTTCGTCATCTGCAAGTTGGAAAGATGGTTTGCCCGCTGCTGGTACTACACATGCATCTAAAGCAACACCGAACGAGCGGCAGTTATTATTAATACGGCGAGCGAGTTCTTCACACTGCTCTAATGAGTAACCTTTGTCTGCTGCTGCACCCACGATTTTCTCGACAAGTACTGTACCAGCAACGCCACGGCGGCCTGCGGTATATAGACTATCTTTTACCGCTACGTCATCATCAATCAACACCGAGCCAACCTTGATACCGTCAGAATGAAGAAGCTCCACCGCTGTCTCAAAGTTCAAGACATCACCAGTATAGTTTTTGATGAAGAATAAAACGCCTTCGCCCGTATTCACTTGGTTACCGCACTCGTACATTTGGTCGGGTGTTGGTGAGGTAAATACTTCACCTGGGCAAGCACCCGTCAACATACCCTTACCAATGAAGCCCGCATGCAATGGTTCGTGACCCGCACCGCCACCGGAGACTAGCGCCACTTGTCCTGGTGTTTCTTCATGCCACATATAACGTGGCTCGTAGTTAGCTTTTAATTGCGGGCGAGAGGCAGCAAGACCTTCCATTTGCTCTTTTACAACGTCTTCAACACTATTTATTAGCTTTTTCATACCTTGTTTCTCTTTTGTAATTTTTAATGTTCGTTTAATTGGATTTGTGTAGGTTTAGGTCCATAATATGAACAAATCCTCCCCCGACAACGAAAAGAATTTGCGTTTCATAATGAAACGTTTCCGTTTATTTATCGTTTCATTTTGGAACACCAACGTCGCTATTTTGTCCTTTTAGTGATCTACTCCAAGATATGAGCATACTCTCCATTCTTCGCAAATCTGGCTTTGCTAGCCATGTCATAAAAACAACAAGCGCAGTGGAGAATGACTTAGTAAACGCAGCCTTGATATCTATGATGAATCCAACGTTGAAACAAAGATAACCATTAACAGAAGGTCTGAAAAAATGGACAAAATTATTATTAGCCCAAGTAAGTATGTTCAAGGTGAAAACGTATTAGGCTCTATCGCTAGCTATGTAAAAGCACTTGGTGCTAACCCACTTGCTATTGCTGATGAATTTGTAACTGGCCTTGTAGGCGACACAGTTAAAGAAAGCTTCTCTAAAGAAGATATGCCGTTGGCAATGGACGTATTTAACGGTGAATGTTCACGTGTCGAAATCGACCGCCTTACTGACATCTGCGCAACTCAAAAGAACGATGTCATCATCGGTATCGGTGGCGGTAAAACGCTAGATACGGCTAAATCAGTAGCGTTTTACACTAAGATCCCAGTTGTTGTAGTACCAACTATCGCTTCAACTGATGCGCCAACAAGTGCACTAGCGGTTATCTATACACCAGAAGGTGAATTCGCTGAGTATCTGCTATTCCCTAAAAACCCAGATATGGTTGTTATGGACACCAAAGTTATCGCTGGCGCACCAGTTCGTCTTCTTGTAGCTGGTATGGGTGATGCTCTATCTACTTACTTCGAAGCACGTGCCAATATGACATCTGGCAAAGCAACAATGGCTGGTGGCGCACCAACACGCTCTGCCCAAGCACTGGCAAAACTTTGCTACGAAACGCTGCTTGAAGATGGCCTAAAAGCAAAAGTTGCCGTTGAAAATGGCGTCAGCACTACGGCTGTTGAAAACATCATCGAAGCAAACACATACCTAAGCGGTATCGGCTTTGAAAGCTCGGGTTTGGCGGCTGCGCACGCTATTCACAACGGCTTAACGAAACTTGAAGAATGTCACCACCTGTATCACGGCGAAAAAGTAGCATTTGGTACGTTGGTTCAACTTGTTCTAGAAAACGCACCAATGGAAGAGATTAACACTGTAATCAACTTCTGCCGCGAAGTAGGTCTACCAACTAACCTGTTTGAAATGGGCGTAAAAGAAATCAACAAAGACAAGCTATTTGAAGTAGCAGAAGGCGCAACGGCTGAAGGTGAGACCATTCACAACATGCCATTCCCTGTTACTGCAGACAGTGTGTTCGCGGCGATCCTTACTGCACACCAACTTGGTCAAAAGTAATCTCCCTGTCGTTATGAGAATCAAGAGCCAGCTTTAAGCTGGCTCTTTTTTTTGGTCGATGTTCCCTGCTGCCAATTTACTATCTATACTCAAAAAGGTTCTTAAAAAGAGAGAGTTAGGACAGTGACAGCCAAAAGGCAACGTATCTTAGAAGTGGCTCTTGAGCTAGCAACAACGACAGGCATCGATTCCTTATCCACCATTGAGGTAGCGAAACAGGCAGAGGTTGCAAAAGCAACGCTATTCCATCATTTCAAATCTAAACAGGCTCTCATAAATGCGATTTATGAATCGATCAAGACAGATTACGACTTTTTTACTGGCCATGAGACCGTAGATATCAATGCTCGATTAGAGCTTTTATGGCGAGAAAGCCTATCTTGGGCAATTGTAAATCCAGAGAAAGTAGCATTTTTGAGCATGTATTACACATCTCGCTCTGTTCCTAGAGAAGCTCGTCAGCGAGCTAAACAGCAATCACTTGATGGACTGCACCGTCTTATTCAGGAAGCCCAACACCGTAATGGTTTACAAAATGAGAGTACAGAAGTGCTAGTTGAGTCCGTCTATTCAATGTTTATGTCTACAGCGCAGAACCTAGTTTACGAAGAGCATCAACGACAAGCATTGTTTGTTGATGGAAGTACTTTAGTGTTCAAACGTTTACTAAACTGCCCTGTTACCTAACACTACTCGCTTCCTTCCTCACCTCTGTGCATGTGTTAGTTGTTAACTAACATACATTTATCTGAGTTTAACTTTAAGTGAACCAAACTTAATCCACATCTTAATGCTGTTGATTGTTCACGACCGACCGGATGGTTAGTATTACCTCATCAACTGAGGCGAGACAGCAAATTAGGAAGTTTCTTCTCTTTATGTCTAAGAACAACTTACTGAATTTACACATGAGGATTACCATGAAAGCTTCTAAACTCGCGACTATTCTTCCTGCTGCTCTTGCGCTATCCGCTAGCGTCCATGCAAGTGACACACTGTCGTTTGATGTGACGGTAGAATCTGACCACCAACAAATTAGCGATGCTCAAGTATCATTGTGGTTTACACAAGCTGGTCAATCACCAGTGCTTATGGCTGAAGGTAAAAGTGGACACGATGGCCAGGTATCATTTTCTGAGAATACACGACAAGACGACGGGGTCTATTACCTAACGGCAAAAGGCGGCACTATCCAAGGCAAGTCCGTCGAAAAATACCGAAGCTTGGCAATTTTAAATAGCCAGCAGCAAGGTGACATTGTACTGAATGAACTCTCTACTATCGGTTCACTTTGGCCAAATGCCCAACAATACGTTCAAAACTATGGTTTAAGTGGCTCTAAAAACGGATTACTTATCGGCTCAGAGCAAGTTCAAAACTTAGTTGATGTAAAAACAGGACAGTTTGGCTCCACTGTACTCAACGGAGTTAACTCAGCAGACTCCGAGACCGTCGCTCGAATGAATACGCTTGCAGCATTAACTGCGCTTTGTGGTGCAGAGCAAGCACGCGGCCTATGTGACCAATACTTAGCGATCACAAATAGTGATGATACTTTGGAAGCACTATCCAAGATTGCCCAACAGCCCTATTTACACACTAAGGCTTTGTTTGATCAGTTTGCTAATGCCTATGTCTATCCAAAGGGGGAGCAGCGTCGAGATACCGACTTTTTACCATACTTGAGCTACAGGCCAGATGATTTTGCACTTATGGTTCGTTTCACTGGTGGCGGTATTTATTCTCCGGGTCGCCTGATGTTTGATAACGAAGGTCAGCTTTGGAGCGGACAAAACTGGATGCCGGGTTCTCAGTCGGGCTTAAGTACAGCGATTGGCGGTGGCGTAGTAAAAATGGCGCCGAGTGGCAAGCCACTGTCCCCTCCTCTAGTTGGGTATAACAGTCAAGGACTCGATGGCAGCGGCTGGGGTACTACTGTGTCAAAAGACAAGGTTTGGATTAGTACATTCAATGCAAAAGTTGGTGTATTCGATCTGACAGGTAAAGCACTCGGCCCTGCAACTATTAATGGTCAGCACGGCCAATTACAGGGTCTAGCAACTGCTCCAAATGGCGATGTGTGGGTTTGTGATAACCAGTACAATCATATGATACGTTTCCCTATAGGCGATTACACTAAAGGCGAGATCGTTGATGTACCGGGACTTAAACGACCATTTGCGGTCGCTGTAGACAACAATAACGTGGTTTGGGTAACAAATAACGGCTCAATGACAGTCACACGTTTTGAGGCAGATAACCCTGCTAATGCGAAACAAATTAAAACTGGTATTGCTCCACGTGGTCTCGCTATTGATTCAAAAGGCAACGTATGGGTAGGCGCTAACTTGTCTCCAGGTTACCCGTTACCTAACATTCCAAAAGGAACAAGCATTATTGATGAATTCCGTATCTCAATTGAGAACATATTTGCGCACCAAGCTGATATACCAAAAACAGGCAACGTAACTATGATTTCTCCAGATGGTGAAGTGGTAAAATCTAACTTACTTGATAAAGAAATCTATGCCGCATGGGGGGTTAGTATTGACGGTGCTGACAACGTCTTTGTGGGTAACTTCTTAGGTACAGGTTTTGCTCAAGTGTGCGGTGAAGATACTTCTAGCTGCCCTGCGGATACCAAAACGGGTGACCTTATTCACTCATACAAAAGTGGTGTTATGCAAGAAGCAACCGACACAATGGTGGACGACGCAGGTAACGTATGGGTAGCCAATAACTGGAACGTTATTACTGCTTTAACTGATAAAAATCCTGAGCGCAGAACATCAACCATGGGAGGAGGAAACGGTATTGTCGTGGTTTACGGTATAGCTCAACCAGTGAAAAATCCGTTAATCGGTCAAGTACGAACAAACAAATAGAGTAATTAAAATACCTTTATAAGTTGACACTTAGAAAGGCCTACTATGTAGGCCTTTCGTCGTTTCTTTGCCCAAACAAACCCACAGAATTGAAACTTCATAAGCGTAATTCACATCTAGAAACAGATACTAACCTTATGAATCAGTTGAATTTATTTTGCGGAAGCAAACATGATTTAGATTAATTTTTGCACATCAATATGCACTTAGTATCTCTTGTGAAAAATAACTCTAATATCAATAAGGAAGCAGTAATGAAATCAACAGCAGTACTAAGTTTATCGGCGATACTTTTAGCTCCAATTCCAGCAATGGCAGATCACACGGTAACCGACGGTATGGACTTCGGTCCTCTAGCTCAACTTGTCGGAACATGGAAATCAGTAGAAAGCGGCGGTGTCGATATCTCTCCAGCTCAGGCAGGTACCGAACAAGGTAAAGGTGCACCTGCCATTACCCCGTTCTACGAGACCATGACGTTTGAAGTCGCAGCAGATGCGGTTAATGCCAGTGAGCAAACGCTTGTTGCGCTTTACTACAAGCAAGAAGTTTTCCGCAAAGCAGACGATACTAAGTTCCACGACCAACGCGGTTACTTTATCTATGATCAAGAGAACCAAATCGTTTACAACTCGTTCTGCGTACCGAGAACCACTTGTGTCACTGCAGAAGGTGCTGCTGGTAATGACATGACATTAGTGATGTCAGAAAGAGGTGTCGCTGAATCTAACTTTATGAAAGAAAAAGCAAGCACAACCGGTTTCACAATGAATATCAAAGTTGACGGTGACACGCTGACTTATTCTCAGTCGACAATACTGAGCATCTATGATGGTGAATTTGCTCACACAGATTCGTCCGTACTTGAACGCGTAACGAACTAATACAACACGCAAAAATAACTCTTCTCAGCTGAAGCCCCGCGCTTCAGCTGTTTCTCTTTATTTTCCTACCACACTCGCCTTACTAAATCCGCAGTAACCGCTAGACTTTCAAGCCAATAGTTAATCCACCGTAATTGATTGACCAATTCAACAGCAAATAGAGCCAAATTGCGCGTTCGTGACTATTAAGCATGCTCTGCGTATGGCAGAATGATTAAACAACAACGAAAGCTCGATCCTCCATTATTTACAGAATGAATATAATGGTTGAAATAATCAGTAGCTACGTACAAGCAGCGGTTAATCCCATGTAGAGGAGATTCAATAATGACCCATGAAACAAAAACAATGGAAGTACCTGTCGCTATCGCTGATAGAGTACAAGCATTGATTGATGGCTTTATAGCGAAAGAGAAGTTCAATGCTGAGCGAAAAGAAGTGGTCAACAACTTTCTTGCAATGGATGGTTTAAGCTGTGAAATGGCTGTTTATAGCCTTCCTCAAGACGAGTTAATCAGCACACTCAGCTATGTATATGAACTCTCTGGTACCAACAGCCGTTTCGTCAAAAACATTATTACTCAAACCAGAGACAATCCTAAGAAAGTGCTTTCTGATTCTCAGCGCTCTTCAGCTAAGAGTTTATTATTTAACTTGCTTAATGATCCGTCGGTAATATCGGCAATGAAAGAGAATTAATCGTCCTAATCGACAATTAACTTCCTGAATAACCTAAAAGCGAGCATTTTTACATGCTCGCTTTTGTTTTACTTCTAGCTAATAGAATTAATCCGTTAACTCTTTAATTGGCATTGGATTGCTTGAATCAATGACTGGACCCCTGCCTTCACTTTCTCGCGTGAACAACCAAGGTTCAGTCTCAAATAACCAAGCCCAGACTCTCCATATACCTCGCCCGACATGATCGCTACACCATAATCATCAATTAATGTCCTATTAAGTACATCCATATCTAGCGCTAACGGTGAAAGATCTATCCACGCCAGATAGGTTGCTTCTGGTATAACGTACTGAAGGTCTTTAAACGCAGCATTGAGCGATTCTCGTACATAACTATGGTTTTGGTAAACGTAGTTATTGAGTGCTTCTAACCAATCTTCACAGTGATTATACGCTTCCATCGTGGCAATAACGCCAAGAATTGAAGGGGATGACAATCCATCTACTTGCTTCAATTTAAATAAGTAATCTTCTCTCGTTTGAGCATTAGGAATCAATGCATACGCGCCGTTTAACGCAGGGACATTGAACGACTTCGATGCTGAGGTTACTAACGCCCATTCCATTGATTGATCAAATCCAGTAAATGGGAAATGAGTGCTAAAGCTGACATCCATATGAATCTCATCCGAGATAACTCGCACACCATGCTTGGCGCAGAGCTCAGCCATTTTGGTCAGTTCTTCATGAGTCCAAACTCTTCCTGTAGGGTTATGCGGGCTGCAAAGTAGTAAAATCGTATTTTCAGGCTGAGCAATTAGACATTCAAAGCTCTGCCAATCTATTTGATAGCGGCCCTCAACTTTTAGCAGTGTACTCCTTGCGCAAACGCGACCTTGCCCTTCAATCATTTTGTCGAACGCGTCATAAGCCGGTGTGTGAAAGACTATCCCTTCTCCTACTTTCGACCAACGTTCAATGAGCTTAGAGATGATATAGATAACGGATGGTCCATAAACAATGTCACCTTTGTCGATCGTTGTACGGAATCTTTTTGAAAACCAGTGAGATATCGAGGCTTTGAAATCATCATGATTCCATCGGCTATAACCAAAAACAGGGTGTTCAATTCGGCTTTTCAACGCACTTTGAATCGCTGGAGGAGAGGCAAAATCCATATCGGAAATCGTAAATGGCAGCAAGCCTGCTTTCCCAAACCTGTCTTGAACATAATCCCACTGAGTGCAATAAGTGCCTTTTCGATCTATTACGGTGTCAAAATCAAACTCTTGAGTCATTACTGTCTCCAAAAATGAATAAACCTCAGTGTCAGACAATCGACACTGAGGCAGAGCAAAACACTGGACTAGCTTGCGCTCATTAAAGCCTGCATTTCGTTTTTAACTAAGTGCACTTGAGTGCCAATGACCACCTGTAAGTTATGTTCATCAAGCTTAATAACACCCAGAGCACCGTTGGCTTTTAGCTTCGCATCATCCACTAAACTCATGTCATTAACAGACATGCGAAGGCGCGTAATACAGTTATCGAGAGAGGTGATATTCTCTTTTCCACCTAACGCAGCCAACACCGCAGCCCCTTTGCCAGATTCATTTACAAACGCTGCTTCAAGTTGGCTATCGACTTCAGCCGTATCAACGTCACGCCCCGGCGTTTTCAAGTTAAAACGAGTGATGGCAAATTTGAACACTGAGTAGTAGACGATAAACCAAACACCCGCGACTAGTGGTACCAAATACCATTTGGTCGCTGTTCCTTGGAGAATACCAAAGACGAAGAAGTCGATAATATTACCGTCGGTGTTACCAATCGTGACGTCTAACAGTCCCATGATCATGAAGCCAAGCCCAGTCAGGATTGCGTGAACAAAATACAAAACTGGTGCCACGAATAAGAACAAGAACTCTAGAGGCTCAGTAATACCCCCTACCACGCACGCTACAACACCGGAGATCAAAAGTGCTTTAATCTTTGAACGATTTTCTGGACGCGCACAGTGGTACATAGCCAATGCTGCACCTGGTAAACCACCTAGGAAAGTCGGCATTTTACCTTGAGAAAGGAAAGCGGTAACTTCAGGTGTGAATCCTTGAGTATCAGGACAAGACAGCTCAGAGTAAAAAATATTCAATGCACCAGAAACCGTTTGACCACACACTTCCATTGTACCGCCTGCTTCAGTGAAACGAATCAGAGCAACTAAGATGTGGTGTAAACCAATAGGTAATAACAAACGCTCGCCGGTACCAAATAGCATCGGACCAAACTCGCCAGCACCTTCGATAACATGACCAATACCGTTGATACCCGCTGCGAAATATGGCCAAACAAATGGGATAAATACACCAACCACACCTAGCACAATCGCAGATATAATCGGGACAAAACGCGCACCACCAAAGAAGGCTAATGCATCAGGCATTTTAAAGGTGTAATAGCGCTGGTGCAGTTTTGCGACGATAATACCCACAACGACTGCGCCTAAGATGCCTGTATCTATCGACTCAATACCGATAATACTTTTTACACCATACGCTTTTTCTTGGGCGCTATCACCTAGCACGCCAGCCACGGTTAGGAAGAAGTTGATTGCGAGATTAAACGCGGCATAACCAACAAAACCCGCAAAGGCCGCCACACCCTTTTCTTCGCGAGCTAGACCAAGAGGAATGGCGATAGCGAACATTACTGGAAGATAAATAAACGCAACAAGACCTATTTTTGTCATCCACATGAATAGGTATTGCAACAAGGTATTATCTAGTAAAGGGATCGCTTCTTTAATTGCCGCGCTCGACAGTGAACTCCCCACCCCAAGTAAGATACCTGAGAAAGCAAGAAGTGCGACAGGCAACATGAAAGTCTTGCCGAGGCTTTGCAGAAACTCCCACATGGTCGATTTGTTATTGCGTGTAGACATAGTACGTCTCCAAAAGATTAAGAGCTTGTAGGGCTCATACTCACCACTGCTGATGGGCATGATATTTTGTATTTATGACGCAAATATAAGCTGATAAAACTTCTGATAAAACGTTTTATCAGTAAATCTGTGATCCACTTAAACAACAAATCCCATAACCAAAGTAAGGCTTTAAAAAACAACACAATGAAGGTAAAGTAATTTGATAAAACGTTTTTCCTACATTAAGTGAAACTATGTCATCAAAAAAAGTGACCATTACAGAAGTCGCTAAATATGCGGGAGTCTCCGTCACAACTGTTTCCATGGTATTGGGAAACAAAGGACGTATTTCTCCCGACACTATAGACAAGGTTAACCAAGCTGTTGAAGAGCTTGGCTACATTCGTAATCGCGCTGCAGCAAACTTACGCTCAAATTCGAGCGAAATAATCGGTCTGATCCTTAAAGACATTAGTGACCCTTATTACTCCGAAGTCGCATCTGGAATTAGCGAAGAGATTGAACGCCAAGGGTATATGTTGATTCTGGCTCAAAGTGGCGATAGTCAGGAGCGATTTGAAAAGTGCATGATGACAATGTCACGGCAAGGTGTCGGTGGTATCGCTTTCTGCCCTATCGCTGACAACCAGCAATTTAATATCGAAAAAATGAAGGAACAAAACCTGCCTTTGGTCTGCGTCTCTCGTGCATCGCTCGACAAGCAAATAGATTTTGTCGGCCCTGATAATAACTATGCGGCGAAGCTTGCAACCGAACATCTAATAAAACAAGGACATCGCCGAATCGCATACGTTGGAGGTGCAAGCAGTTCGTTGTGCAGAGCCGAGCGAATCGGTGGATACTGTTCCACCCTCATGCAATTTGGTTTGCCATTTAAACCAGAATGGGTTGTGGAATGCGAAAAAGGTCAAAAGGCGGCCGCTAACGCAGTACAAACGCTACTGTCTGAACACCCGCAAATAACCGCAATTCTTTGCCACCACTCTTCCACTGCGCTTGGTGCTGTGTATGGCATTCATCGTTCTGGTCGACAAATTGGCAAAGATCAGTTTATTGGTGAACAAGTATCACTTATCGGTTTTGATGACGTAGAAGAAGCAGAGTTAACCGAGCCTCCGCTTACTTTCGTCAACTTCAACGCAAGAGAAATGGGTAGACAGGCTGCGAAACGTCTTATTAGCCAACTAGAACAAGAACATTCTCAACCGTATAGTCTTATTCAACCACCTCAACTGATCATTCGTGAGTCGGCTTAGCTGCCGACTTTATGGCTATTATTACAGTTACCGTACGCAGAGCCCATTTTCAATTTCTTCAACAGATCAATCACTTTGAGTAGTAGTTATTTTCTACAATCCCTTTCATAATGAGTGAGGGACAGAAGGAATGATCATGAAAAACACCTACGCTCTACTCGCTGCTTTTGGGTTCACTATTAGTAGTTACGCCAATGCTACCAGTAGCGCTGATACTCTGTTGATTAATGCCAAAATATACGGCTACGACAATGCAACGGCCATTGCCATTCAAGATGGCAAAATCCAGTCTATTGGTGACCTCTTACATATTAAGTCTTACCAAGATAAGCACACTGAGATTATTGATCTTAAAGAAACTTATGTCTTGCCTGGTTTTATTGATAATCACAATCACGTATTTGAAGCAGCTTCAGAGGCTGGCGGAAACTGTGCGCTGGGATTGGATGCAACGTTGGAACAGCAAATCCCTTACTTAAAAGCCTGTGCACGATACTCTTCTGACAACTCATGGTTGATTGGATACGGTTTTTCGCTAGAGGCTATTTTAAGTGACGACAACGAGAACAGCCCGTTGCAAGTTCTAGACGAGATATTCCCTAACCGTCCAGTTATCCTAATGGAGCAAACTTCGCACTCTATGTGGGTCAACTCCGTGGCTTTGGAGCTCGCAGCAATTTCTGACAATACGCCTGATCCTCAAGGCGGAAAAATCCTCAAAGATCAAGAGAGCGAAGAGCTCAACGGTATCCTTTTGGATAACGCTGGCGACATCGTTATGGAGTTGGCATGGAATAGCATGAATAACCAGTTCGACCAAAGTTACGATGGTTTAATGGTTGGGCTAGAAGAAGCGGCGGGTCATGGTATTACCACGATTGGTGATGGACGCCTGTATTGGAAGCGAGGTTGGTTTGATGTGTGGAAAGAAGCCGAGCGCAACGGCGATTTAACCGCTCGTGTATCTTTGCGTCCTTGGATTTACCCCACTGACACTATGAAACCCCAATTAGGTTATCTGAAGAAAATACACACAAGCGACTCCTCACAACGACTGATTGTAGACCAAGTCAAAATGTACAGCGATGGCATCTTTATCAACGGAACTGCGAAAACGTTAGCACCCTACTTGGATACTTATGTTCCAGACCAACCTTACGGCCTAAATTACATCGCCCCTGGCGATATGGAGAAATGGCTGACGGCACTTGATGCAATTGGCTACAGTGCACACATCCACGCTATCGGTGATGGCGCAATCAGAGAGTCACTCAACGCGATAGCAAAAGTTCGTCGCCATGGTTCTACTAAACCCTACACCCTGACTCATGTGGAGTTGATCGACAACGATGATATTCCTCGTTTTGCCGAGTTAAATGTCACCGCCGACTTTCAAGTTGGTTCCGACTACGTCGCCAACAATGACCATCAATGGGCACAAGTATTTCTTGGCGCAAGACGTGCTCACGCTTTGATGAACTTGCGCGCCATATTTACTAGCGGTGCAAACTTAACCTTAAGTAGTGACTGGAATGTGCATGACATCAACCCGTTAGTTGGCATAGCCAATAGTATTCACATGGGCAGTAAAGGACTTCCCAATGTAAGTACGGCGATCGATGCCTATTCAATTAATGCCGCAAAGAGTCTAGGTATTAGTGATATTACTGGCAGCATTAGCGTTGGAAAATCTGCTGACTTTGTTGTTCTTGATCGTGATATCACGAAGGTTGCAGTAGAAGATATCCCTTCAGCAAAGTTTATGATGACCATGCTACAAGGCGAAGTCGTCTACAGTCAGCCGTAGTACTTTGTTTAAGAGGCGATGAAGCTGCCCCCCAATATCACAAATATAGAACCGCATCCTTTGTTGAAGCGCTTTCCATGCCGAGCCAACCAAGGACGCAACCTATTTGCCAGACGAGCAATAAGATACTCAACAGCAAATTCCACTACAGCAAAGGTTACAGCAATAACCACAAATTGCTGCATCAATGGTGTGGTGGAATTCATAAACTGAGGTAGAAATGCACCAAAGAACAACAACACTTTGGGATTAGACACCGCCGCCAAAAAGCCATGAATAAACAAACCACGTTTTCTGGCGTTAACAGTTTTCTCGACACTTGTCTGTTCTGGACTCGGGCTATTCCATAGCTTATAACCCAAATAGATAAGATAAGCGCCACCCACCCACTTTAAGATCGTAAGTGCTTCCGAAGTCGCTAACATGACGGCACCTACACCAAACATCGCCAGTGCAATCAACAACACAAAACCAATCACGCCCCCGGTAATCGTCGCTAACACTTTTGTCTTGCCGTAGACGACCCCATGACTCAATGCAAGCATGCCATTCGGACCAGGAGCCAAAGACAGACACACCACACTAAACAGATACACTAACCAAACATCAAACGTCATCGTTAACCATTAAATTGAATTACTTATGACGTCAGTATACGAATCACTAGCGTTTTATCTGGGTGATATATAGACTTAACACGGTAATATTTGGACATTACATCATCAACGGAGCTCTCATGACTGCCTCACCTGACCATACGGATGTTCGCTTTCTTTTAGTCGTCCTAGACCAATTCAACATGCTACCTTTTGGCGGTTTTTTGGATAAATTACGTTTTTCAGCCGACGAAGAAGATTACAGCCAGCAGCGCTATTGTCAGTGGAACATCTCCTCTCTAAAACATGGCACGATCACCTCAAGCAGTGGTGTTGCGGTTGAAACTGAATTTGCGTTAAAAGACGCACAATTTGAGCATTACGATTATGTTGTTGTTTTCGGCTCACGAGGCGCTACGCAAAGTATGGAGAATGCGACGGAATATAAGCCGCTATTAAAAAAAGCAGTGACACGGGGTGCAACTTTAGTTGCTATCGATAATGCTAGCTTCCTATTCGCAGCATGTCGGTTGCTGAATGGACATAGTGTTGTCGTCCATTGGCGTCACGAACAAGAGTTTGCTAGTGAATTTCCTGATATTCCATTGCTCTCTGATCAGCTCTATCACGTTGATAAAAATCGAATAACTTGTGTTGGAGGCACCGCTGCGATTGAGTTAGCCGTTGAGTTAATCAGTCGACATTGTGGCCGACAAAAAGCACTAAAAGGACTCGCCGATATGTTCGTCGATGAGGCAAGGCAGAGTCAGCATGGAGTGAAATCCCTCTCTTTTGGGCAGGATGGCAATACTGCTTCTCCTGCGCAAACCAAACGTGCAATAGCGTTAATGCGTCAAATGCTATCGAAGAGACAAACTATCGATGTTATCGCGAGCGAGATTGGTATAAGCCGACGCCAGTTAGATCGTTTGTTCATGGAAGCACACGATACCACTGCAAAAGGCTACTGGTTAAAGATGCGTCTTGGGCATGCACATTGGCGAATAAACAACTCAAGCCTACCACTTGGTCAAATTGCCGAAGAAATCGGCATCGGTGATGTCAGTTATTTCTGCAAACAATTCAAACGCCACTACGGTATTAATCCGGCAGAATTGCGCCGTACAAAACATGCTCTTAGTACATCAGCTTAATGTTTGATCATCCAAGCCATATTTTTGGATCTTGCGCCACAAGGTTGTTCTACCAATGTTAAGCGCTTTTGCCATATCTTGCATCTTGCCATCAAACATATTCCAAGCTTGGATAATGGCTTTCTTCTCTACTTCTTCGAGTGTCAGTATTTGCTTACCACTCTTTCCCATCGCGTCATTAGAATTATGTTTAATCTCTTCTGGGATATCTTCGAGCGAAATCATATTGGAACTGCGGTTGAGTAGAATTCGTTCCATACGACTTTTCAACTCTGAATTGTTACCTTGCCAACTAAACTGTACCAGAGCTTCCATTACTGTGCGCTCAATCGACACCGCTACATTATGACGCTTTTCATAGTTGGTAATAATCATCATCACTAATTGCTCGATATCTTCCTTGCGCTTTCTTAATGGTGGGATATTGAGTTCGTTGGACGAGATTTCGTAATAGAGCTGACGACCAAAGGAGCGCTGCGCCACATATTCACTAATGTCAGATGTGGTACTGGTAATAAGCTGAAATGCTACTGGAATCAAGCGCTGACTGTCACTACGACTCACCAAGCCAGTCTTGAGTAACTTCAAAATCACAGTTTGTAGTTCAGGGCTTAAATACTCGATCTTTTCCAGATACAAGCTACCGTTGTGCGCCAATTCGAATTTAGAAGGCAAGCCATGACCATCTTCATCGTCGTAACCCAACATTTCTCGAATCATTGCTTCTGAAGTGAGTGAGCGACAATTGATACTAATGAACGGTCCATCTTTGAAGTCACTTTCGTTGTGTATCGCCATAGCTAAGTCAGACTTACCCACGCCTTCTTCGCCAGTAATTAAGATTGGTGCCTTGGATTTGATCGCTCGCTTCGCCACAGTAATAACATGCTTCATGCCTTTTGACTGCGCATTGAGATTAGCAAAAGTGTATTTTGCACTACCGCCAATTTGCTGCTGTGCTAACTCACGAATTTTATCGATTGGATGGATAAAGAGCAGTTTAGAACCATCCACTAATGGTCTGAGTGTGATGATCGATTCAATAAACTCACCACCAATCTCTACCGTGGTTTGCTTACGGCGGATCGTGCTGTTTTCTTCAATACTTCTCAAGATAGAAGGCGCAAAACGAACAATAGAAAAGATATCCTTTTCAATAACATCTAACGTCTTAAATTTAAGTAATCGTTCTGCCTGATGGTTTGCCATCGTGATACGGTTTTCATCATTCCATGCTAGTAAACCGTCATCCATACACTCTAATGTCGCATTGTGCGCATTCAGCAATCGGTTCATATTCTCTTGCTCGTTTTGCACATGGATTTGCAACGCAATTTCCTTAGCACAGGACGAAATAATCACATGGTTTTCTTTAGTGTATTCCTTAGCGCGTTTGAGCAAAGAAATAGTGCCCCTCAAGCGTCCGAACGTATCAAAAATAGGCGCCGCTGTTGTGGCATAAGGATGCAAATGTCGATTAAAATGCTCAGCCGCAAATACTTCCGCTGGCATATGGGTATTCAAAGTCAAACTGATGGCATTAGTGCCTACTTTGCCCTCAGAAAAAAAGCAGCCTTTTTTTAAACCAAGTTCATTCACTTCGCGCAGCAAATCATCATGCCCTACGGTAAATAAGACACAACCACTATCATCTGTCACAAATAGAATGACAGCTTCATCACGCAGCAAATCGTAAGTATCTTCAATAACTGTAGTCGCACAGGTAATCACTCGCTCATTACGCTTGATGAGTGATTTGAGGGTGTAACCTGAGGCAATGTGGGGCTTGGACCAATTATACGGGCTAGATTGCTTTGAGCAGCGCTCCCACGATTCCAGAATTGGTGACAACATGAATTCCGGGGAAACCCAATGATGCTTTTGGAAAAAATCCCATTTCTTTTTGTTATCTTCTATGGACAGCATTGATAAACCAGAGTTGTTCGCTTTTGAGCGAAACGGATACGAATTGACGAGTAGGCTTGCTACATCGTGCAGACCCTGTATTTTACTGACTTACACTATTAGTGAGAGTGATCGTATTCACAACACGAATGGACATTAATGACTAATTCGAATAACACTGATCTTAGTCAGAATTGGTTAGAATTAACTGAAAATTGACTCTTTGGTATTAGGCCTTGCCTGATCGGCAATAGGCTAATCTGTAGAAAGTATTGGGATATGTTATGAAAGTTAGAGGATAAGGTTAGTAATGCACTTCCATGTGTGCATAACGAATCGTATTAGATCCAAGCAAGTGAAAGTAGCAAAAGAGGTACTGCGATAGATGCAGCCATTTTTGTTAAAGATAGCGCTTCACGGAGTATAACTTTAGATTTTGAATCAATAAGTTCAATTGGTTGTTCAAGAGCAATAGTTGCTGTGTTGTTCATGTGTTTTCCTTTTAAAGCAGCGAACTGCAATCCAGCTCACCTTGTGATTTATGTCGCAATTTTGCACTCTTTTGTGAACCACGTCAATGCTATTTTGTAAATATTTGTCCATTTATGTTGAAAACAACAAAAACAAAAAGCCCTGT
Source organism: Vibrio mediterranei (assembly GCF_013364395.1). Lineage (NCBI taxonomy): Bacteria > Pseudomonadati > Pseudomonadota > Gammaproteobacteria > Vibrionales > Vibrionaceae > Vibrio > Vibrio mediterranei. The sequence continues at coordinate 1,105,693 of NZ_JABXGK010000008.1, forward strand.
GTTAACACAGGGCTTTAGCTAGTTCTATAACTATCTGAATTTACGCGTTTTTAATGCCATCTAATAAAGTACGATAACTCGATGCTTCGCGGTAAAATACCGCAGGTTTTCCAATTGGCGCCTCCACATCTATCCATCCACCGTCAAATACCTCACCAGTCCAAGCATGAATCCACTTATCTTTAGGGAGATAGACACGTTTTACGGTTTCGCCTTGATTGTATACTGGTGCAACTAGGATATCGCGGCCGAATAAGTACTGATATTTAATGTCGTAGGATTCGTCGTCAGACTCATAATGCATGAACAATGGACGTTGAACCGGCATACCTTCCTTAGCATTAAGTGCAACTGCATCTTTAATGTATGGCTTAAGGTGGACAAATATCTTAGTCATCTTAGCCAAATGACTCATGGTTTCCGCATCAGAGTCATATTGGTGGTTATCTCCAGGACGGTTACCCTCATGACTGCGCATAATTGGCGTAAATGCAGCCATTTCTGCCCAGCGTTGGAATAACTCTTTAGTACGCTTCATACCATGCAACGTAGTGTAACCACCGATGTCGCTATGGTGAATACCGTTACCCATTAAGCCTGAAGACAGAGCCGCTGGAATAACAGAAGCCAAACCATCATCAAGACACCAATCTACTGATTGGTCGCCACCCCATAAGGTGTGACAATATCCTTGAATGCCTGTGCCGCCAGCGCGCATAAAGAACAAAATATCATCGGTTTTGCCCGCTTCTTCAATCGCTTCATGCTGCACTTTCGCCCAACGATAAGGCCATTTATTGTGTTCAATTTCCGCACTTACACCATTGCTTAGTGAGCAGTCTGTAGGGAGGTATTCGCCAAAGTCCCCCATCCAACCGTCAAGGCCGAAATCAATCATGTTGCTTTTGATGACACCTTTGTACCATTCACAAGCTTCTGGGTTCGTGAAATCAACGACGCCACAATAAAACTCGCCAAAGTCGACAACGTATTTAGAGCCATCTTCCTTTGTAGCTAGGTAGCCTTTTTGTTGTGCTTCGTCATACAGAGGAAAATCTTCAAGCACATATGGGTTGATGTAACCCAAGAAACGTACGCCCTGCTCTTTCAGTTCATGAATCTTAGTATCTAGCTCTGGGTATAGGTCTTTGTTCCACTGCCAATCCCATTGAAGTCGTTTACCAAACGACGTCATCTTGATACCTTGCCAATCCTGACACCATGCACCTGCTACCTGAATTCCCGCTTTCTTAGCAGCTTCTACTTTCTCGATGGTAATTTCAGTACCGCCTTGAATACCCAAGATCACACCGTCATGCACCCAGTCTGGCATTTCTGGCTGACGACCAAAGACACCTGTAATATTGGTCATGAGTTCTGGGTAGCTGTCTTCTGCATCAAACAGAATGTATTGCGGGATATCCCAAGCTTGCAGCTCATGAAACTCTGAATTGGTAAAATCAAAATCTGCGTAAGCCGTAGTCTCTAAATGGCAGAAGTACTTTTTGTCTGAAACGAAAGTTGGTTGCGGGTAGTTAGTGTTGTAGTAATCGCCCCCTGCTTTATCAAGCACGTCCGCTTGCCATGTCACATAAGTGTTCTTGTTACGGCCAACACCCGGTTCTGATGACCAAAGCGGGAAATTTTTGCCACGTAGATTTAGATACGTTAGCTGCTCACCACAACCGAAAACACGTTCTTCTGCAGTTGCTGAGATGCGCATCCAGAAACGGTTGAAGCTCTTATCAATCGCCTCAAATTCCGCTTTTAAGCGAGACTCAGCTGTCTCACCAACAATCATTTTAATGACTTCTTTACCATCAAAATAGAAACCAATGGTATGAAAGTCTTGGCCTTCACGAGTAAAACTGTCCACTTTGAATTGACGTAGTGGCAGGCGCTCAGTCACGTAATCCGTGATATCAAAATTACCGCGATACATGTCGAAGTTGCCTTCACCAATACCCAAATAAAGAGCAGGCTTAGACACGCTATGCTCGACAACCGTGCGGCCTTTATGTTGCAAGGTAAAGCCTTGCTCTGTAACGACTAAGTTCATCTTATTAACCCTAAAGAATTCAGAAATCTGAATCGAAAAATCATTTAAAGAAGGCGCTAAAGTCTGTGCCCTAGCGCCCTACTATCGTTAATCAAAAGCTGGCGTATTACTTGAACTGAACCTTGTATTCAGCATCAATCTTCGCTTCACACGTTTTGATCTCATTTTCAAAACGCTGTAGCCATTGCTCACCTTCTTTACCAGCAGTACTTAGGAAGTAATCTTTCACTGGACCTGCCACTTTTTGGAACTCAGCACGTTCCTCTGCAGACGGGTTATAGATAGTCCCTTTCGCTTTGCGGAACTCTTCGTAAGCTTCAAACTCTTTGTGCTTCGGATAAGCACGTAGGTATTGGTTTTGTGCTGCAACACCGTCAATGAGCACTGCTTTCAACTCATCAGGCATAGACTTAAATTTCATGTCGTTGAACACCCAAGCACCGCCCATGTACGCGTGACCATCAAGGATGATGTAGTCCAAGCTTTCGTGGAACTTGTTTTGAACGATATCAACGATGCCGTTCTTAGTACCATCTACCACACCCGTAGATAGAGCGGTATACACTTCAGGCCATGCGATAGGTGTTGGTGAACCGCCTAGCTCTTTAACAAGCTCTTGTTGAATACGTGCAGGTACAGTACGTAATTTCAAACCTTTCACGTCGTCAGGAGTTTTCACCTGCTTCTTAGTCGTAGCAATGTTACGCCAACCACCAGAGTTCGATACCATCATTAGACGAACGTTAGGCGCTTTCTTAAGAAGCTCACCACGTACATCCCCAATGAACTCTTCGTTGTCGTATACACACTCAGCAACACGGTCATTTGGAAGCATGTAAGGTAAGTCGAATGCGCCAACAGGCTGCCAGAAGTTCGCTAACTCAGGAATTGTCGTTTGGAAATAATCAAACATTCCTGCTTGAACTCCAGCAATACACTCTTTCGCCGTACCACATAGCTGACCTGATGGATAGATGTCTACTTCAATCGCACCGTTAGAACGAGACTCTACAAAGTTTTTGAAAACCAGTAGCGATTGATGGTTATAACTATCTAGGTTAGACACGTGTGGAACCGTCAGTTTATAGTCTGCTGAATAAGCGGCGCCAGAAGCAAGCATGGCTGTGGCAGCGACGGCTAGTAGTGTTTTTTTCATTCTATGTTCCTTTTATCTTTATAAATTTTTGTTTCACGTATTCTTTTGAATCAGCTCTACATCACACCCAACAGCTTAGGTAGGCCTATCACTAATTCCGGGAAGAATGAGATGAGGAAGATGATCAAGAACTCTACAATCAAGAATGGAATGATCGCCTTCGAAATTTTCTGTAGGGGTTGTCCGGATACGCCCGAAGCAACGAATAAAACTAGTCCCATAGGTGGTGTCGCAAGACCAATAGATAGGTTGACACACATCACCACACCAAAGTGCACTGGGTCGACACCCGCATTGATCATGATTGGCGCAATAATAGGACCGAAGATTAGGATTGCTGGACCAGCATCTAAGAACATGCCTACGATGAATAGGAAGATGTTGATGATGAAGAACAGCATCAGTGGGTCACGAGTAATGCTATTAAAGAACTCTGTAACCGTATTCGAAATACCTGAGAAACTGATCGCTGACGCAAAGCCACTTGCCGCTGCAACAATGATAAGTACGGCTGCTGCGTTCACCGCTACTTTTGCAAACAACGCATAGGTAGCTTTAATATTGGTCACTTTGATGACATAAACCGACAGGAAGATGGCATAAGCTACTGCTACTGCTGCCGCTTCCGTTGGCGTAAAGATACCGCCATAGATACCACCGAGAATGATGACTGGTGTCAACAACGGCAGAATCGCCAGTTTCAAACTTTGACTGCGCTCTAGCTTAGTAGCACGAGGCAGAGTTTGTACTTCAGGATACTTACGAATTTGCATTCGGTTTACCAGCATCAAGCCAACACAGAAGATGATGCCTGGGACAATACCAGCAATAAACATAGCAGCGACAGATGTGTTCATGACAAACGCATACAACAGCATCAGACCAGAAGGTGGAATGATATTACCAAGTACCGTCGCCGCCGCCGTTAACGCCGCTGAATAGCTCTTGTCATACTTGTATTTGGACATTTCTGGAATCAGCATGTTGCCGATCGCCGATGTCGCCGCCACTGCCGATCCGGTTAGTGCACCAAACAGCGTGGAGGCAAGAATAACTACGTGTCCTAAGCCACCGCGTAGGTGCTGAACTCGAGTTTGAGCGAAAGAGATAATACGTGGCGTGATACCGCCGCTCGACATACACTCACCCGCCAACATAAAGAATGGCAGCGCTAGTAGAAGAAAGTTATCAAGACCAGAGTACAAGCGTTGATAAAGCATGTTGATGAACAGTACTTGGTCATTTTGAATAAATGTGATGATTGGCGACAAACCTAATGCCATCAGCACAGGCACACCCATTAATAGGAATGCTAGAAAATAAACTAGGAAAATTGGGGAAACCATAACGTTACCTCTACTCGGCCGCTTCTACTGCTGATGAATTATGTTCAGCAGGATCGAAATGAATCAGGTTGTGTAATGCGCCAAGTAACTTTTGGAGAGCAAATAGACACGAAATCGCCAGCATAATCGGTGGAATCGCATACACGACAAACATTGGAATAGGAAGACTGTCCGCCATTACCGACCCTGTTTTGTAAAATGCGTAACCGAAGTAAATCCAGACCGCAAACAAGATCAAGCTAGCGACATGGCCAAATACCATCAAGAGTTCGAAGATACGCGTCCCTTTTAATTTGTCGGTGACGAATGTCATCGCGATATTACGCTCATCTAGGTAGATGATTGGTAGGCAAAGGTAAGTCATGTAGATCATCAAGAAACGAGATGATTCATCTGTCCACCCCAAAGGAGTGTTTAAAATGTAGCGAAAGGCTACTTGAATCAATACGATGACAGTCATCACTAACAAGAAGAAACCTGCTATATTTGCTGTCCAGCGCGCTATTGGCGCATTAATCGTATTTAAAGCGTTTTCCATTGCTTTAAGCATAGAACCACCATAAAAAATAATAATTTTTGTTATTTAAACGACATATTGTCCACTCTATTTATATTGATAACCCAGTTAGTAATTTTTAACCGTGAGTGTTTTCACACTGAGCAACAATATGTCGTTTTTTGTAGGGTTAATGTCACATTATGGACATTTGGTCGTTTTAAGCTTTACCGTTTGAGCCAAATAGACGGATTTTGTGTTGAACAACTTCCATCATTGATTCAATACCTGTGTTCATGACATCCGCCAAAATGAAATCATTTTCATTCTGTTTCCAGTGAGCTTGAACACCTTTGATAAAGCCTTGACGAAGCTCAGTATCAACGTTGATCTTCGCTACACCGCGTTTCACAGCTTCGACCACTTGGTCATCAGGTACACCTGAGCCACCATGAAGTACAATAGGTTTTTTCACTGCTTCTTTGATTTCGCTTAAACGGTCAAATTTCAGCTCTGGTGTTGTTTTATATACACCGTGAGCGGTACCGATAGAAACGGCCAAATAATCAACACCCGTGCGTTCAGAGAAGTCCAGAGCTTCTTCAACCGTGGTGATCATTGCATCTTTCTCATCAACAGTGATGTCATCTTCCGTACCACCAATTTTGCCAATCTCACCTTCAGCACCTAAGCCAAGTGCATTAGCTACGTCGACGACAGCTTTAGTAATGCGAATGTTCTCTTCGAAAGGAAGTGCCGAACCGTCAAACATCAGCGATTGGAAATCACGGGTTGCTGCTTCCATGCACTGTTCGAACTTGCGGCTATGATCAAGGTGAATACAGATTGGCACTGAAATCTGGTGATGTTGTATTAGAGAGTCAACAGCATCGCGTAACGGTTTCATGCCCATTTCATTAATCGCTTTTTGGCCGATTTGAAGCATGATTGGTGATTGCTCTTTCTCAGCGGCAAGAAGCACTGCTTTAATTGTTTCTAAGTTGTGTGCAGTAAAAGCGCCGATGGCATAGCCATTGTTCCACGCTTCTTGAATCATTGTTTTACCTGACATATAAGGCATTGTGAGTGTTCCTCTGTATTTGTTCGTTACTGTAGTAATTTACCAGTACAAAACGTCCACTTCTGTTAGTTATGTATCACTTTATGACATAAACGCTCAATTAAGGACAAAAATGAGCTATAGAGCACATCTTTATGTTGTTTTTTGATTTTCTCTACCAAAATGTTAAAAACAAAAAAAAGATGACGGCACTACACCGTCATCTTTCGGAAAGACTTAAAATTAATATCCAATGATATTAGGATGTTATCTCATATCTTGGTCAAGCAAGCCTTGAGATAATGCAGGAGCTAACCCTGGAGTCAGTGGCAATCTAGGAATCACCAAACAATGCATTAAGTGGTAAATATCTTGTTTACCATCCCATACCTTGCTAGTACCAGCTTGGTTATTTACGTCCAGCTCTTGCCACCAAGAACATCCCTCATAATCAATCAAATAGGTACGGCAATAATCCCACCATGTACGATAGTAATCTTCGTACTTCTTATCACCCGTTACTGTAAATAGAGCATAAGCAGTACCAATCGCTTCTACAGGAGCCCAGCGGATACGCTCACGAACTACTGGCTTGCCATCCCAATCTACCGAATAAACAAAGCCCGGCGCACCGTCGACATGCCATGCGTCGCGCACCGTAGCATCAAATAGTCCAATAGCGTCTTCTAACAACCATTCTGGACAATCTTCGCCAATTTCTAGCAAGGTTGCACGTAAGTGACAAATCAAACGTCCCCATTCGATCCAGTGGCCTGGTGTACCACCATATGCTCTGAAATGACTTGCTGGTGTTTCTTTATTGTAATCAGGAAGAGGTCTCCACTCAGAATCAAAGTGTTCATTAACGCGGTAGCTTAACCCTTTCGCTGTTTTGTTGATCATAAACTCGGTGATGTTAAGTGCGCGCTGCAACCACTTCTTATCTTTTGTCACATCGTAAACAATCAAGAAAGCCTCTACAGAGTGCATCGCCATATTACCGCCGCGGTAATCCTCGGTTTCAGTCCATTCTCTGTCCCAAGACTCGAAGCACATTTGACGATCTTCGACCCAGAAGTGCTTTTCATATACGGCAATGGCTTCTTCTAGAAGTGCTTGCGCACGAGGGTGACCTGTAGTGACTGCACTCGCTGCGCCAAGGAGCACAAACGCATGTTGGTAGCCTTGTTTTGACTCATCAACAATACCTTCGCCTTCGTTATCAATTGTCGCAAACCAACCGCCGTGAGCCTGATCTTTCAACGGGCCTTCTAGAGCTTTAATACCGTGCTCGACAAGGTCATAGGCGCCAGGGCGTCCCATGAGTGCAGCCAAGGAATAACAATGGAGCATGCGCGCAGTTATCCAAAGACGTGTGCCCATCTCTTCGCGCACATTGCCGTTGTTACCAATCCAACCAAAACCGTTTGGTACCACAGAGTTTCTGCCAAACTCAAAAATGCGGTCAGTTTCGTTATCTAACCATGTGTTATGAGATCGGGTATTAATCCATTTCATAGGGTGTTTCCTCGTTATTTTTTGTTGCGACCGACCCTATCAGTCCATCGCATTGAATTCAGTATCATTATTGTTATCTAGCGAACGGCAATAGCGGTTCGCTGATTTTTAGGTCTATTTCACCTCAAAACGGTGAATAGTTTTTTCTTCGAACAATTCACCAGGATTCAAACGCACGGATGGAAAATGCGCTTGGTTAGGGCTATCCGGATAATGCTGCGTTTCCAAACATAGTCCTTCACGATTTTCATACTTATGACCATTGCGACCATACCAAGGCTTATTCGACAACTTGAAACCGTTATAGAACTGCACCGCAGGTTGAGTAGTAAAGACCGTCATTGCTCTACCACTATTAGGTTCATACAGTTCAGCAGCAATTCGATAACCTTGTCGGTCTGTATCGCCGTTTAATATAAAGTTGTGGTCAAACTCTCTGTTGCCTACTTCTGTGCGGGAGGTAAAGTCGAGATCACTGCCCGTTACCGAACAAATTTCTCCCGTTGGAATCATGGTTTCATCCACTGGAGTATAGAACTCTGACTGCAGTGTTAGTTGATGATTATCAACGGTTCCTGAATCATGCCCACCAAGATTGTAGTAACTATGATTGACCAAATTGACGACCGTTGACTGATCGGTATGAGCAGTAAAGTTGTAATGGACTTGGTTCTGTTCATCCAGACCGATTGAATGTGTCACGACTAAGTTGCCACCAAACCCTGACTCACCGTCCGGAGAGATTCGACTGAAATGAACAAAAATCGCTTCACTTTGCTCTTCTAGCGTGTAATTCCAAACGTATTTGTCGAACCCTTTTGAGCCACCGTGCAAATGCTGCCCCGTCGGAAGCCCATTCGTTTCTAACTGAAAGACTTGTCCATCTAATTGGTAACGGCCATCTCTGATTCGATTTGCAAAGCGCCCCGCTACTGCTCCAAAAAACGGGTGGCCAGCAACATACTTTTCAAGGCTTTCATAACCTAGAACCACATCAGCAATCTGGCCGTTACGGTCTGGGACTTCAATGGAAGAGACAATACACCCGTAATTTGTTACACGTATCGTCATGCCGTGTTCATTCGCCAACGTAAAGAGCTTAACCGGTACCTCTTGACCCTCAATGTGGCCCCAGTTTTCTTGAGTCAGTTTCACGTGATTGCCTCTATCCGTTATTTAATTTTTGCTTCAAGACCTGAAGTAACGCGTAGCTGTTCAAATACCGCAGTCCAATCCTGACGACCTCGGCCTGCTGCACGCGCAACACTATATAGCTCGCGAGATGCCGCACCACAAGGCATTGGTACATTCACTTGGTTAGCAAGATCCAAAGCAATTCCTAGATCTTTATGCGCTAAATCCAGCATAAATGCAGGGCTTAGGTCGCCTGCTAATACTTTGCCCGGCCAGGTTGTTGTAAAGTGACCCTTACCAGCTGGAGTACCACTCATGACTTTCAATGCTGCATCAAACTCAAGACCAATAGCTTCAGAAAGTGTCGCCGCTTCTGCAGACAGTGCGTTAAGAGCAATGCTCATATAGTTGTTAATGATTTTTACGCGAATACCTTTACCTGGGCCACCAGCATCAATTGTTTCAGAGCCCATGCAATCAAATAATGGTTGCGCTTTGGCGATTTGCTCTGGAGTACCACCAGCAAGAATCAACAGCTCACCTTTGATTGCATGGTCAGATGTTCGACCTACTGGTGCTTCCATCATTGAGAAGCCTTTTTCCGACATCTCGTTAATAAGCGCATCAGTTTCAAACGGGTGAATGGTCGACATGTCGATAAGTAACGCCTGCTTATCTAAGCCTTCTGTAACGCCACTGTCACCAAAGAGTGTGCTTTTGACCAGTGCGCCATTAGGCAGCATAGTAATAACAAATTCAGCGTCAGATGCAGCGTCTGCTGGTGATGTAGCGGCTGTAGCACCTAACTCAACCATCTTTGCGACAGCAGTTTCGCTGATATCAAACACGCGTAAAGAGTGGCCACCTTTAATAAGGTTTGCTGCCATTGGGCTGCCCATTTGACCTAGACCGATGAATCCTACTGTTGACATGAAAAAGTCCTTAGTTCTGTTATTGAATTGCTACTTACTATAATCATTCGAGATTTAATAACCACAACATTTGTCACATTTTGTTGTTTTATGTCCATTTATTATCTTTTTGTGAGAATACTCTCATCGCAAATCTATTTAGTCCTTATAATGAGCCCATGAGTTGTGAAAACACTCGATGGTTTTCGACGGAGATTTTTCCTTAAAGCTAACGATAGTTTCACCGCTTTTTTTCCAATGATGTTTGAAACGATAAGAGATATAAAATGGCGATAGCTTGTGTTGGTATTACAGTATTAGACCGAGTGCAATTGGTTTCCCAACTCCCGACTCAGGGCGGCAAATATGTTGCGCACGATTACTTTGAAGTTGGTGGTGGACCAGCCGCTACAGCTTCGGTCGCAGTGGCTAAGTTAGGCCATGACGTTGACTTCATAGGTCGTGTTGGTTGTGACAGCGTTGCTGATACCATGTTGACCGAATTGGCCAGCTATGGTGTTGGCGTAGACAAGATGGTGAAAATCGAAGGTGCATCCTCTGCATTTTCAGCCGTCATCGTCGATGAAGAAGGCGAACGAATGATAGTCAACTATCAAGACAAGTCTCTGCTGCGCGATGCTACCCCTCTTAAAAATGTTGATTTTTCGACATATTCCACAATTCTTACAGATGTTCGTTGGATAGATGGCGCAAAATATGCACTACAGCAAGCAAGAGAACTGGGTATTCCCTCGGTTTTAGATGCAGACATAACTCCCGAACCCATTGATGAACTTGTAGAATTAGCAGATCATGTCGCTTTTAGTGAGCCAGGTCTCGAAAAATTCACTGGAACAAGCGATCCTGTTGAAGGTCTCAAAATCGCTCAAAAAAAGACATCTGGACGAGTTTATGTTACAGTCGGTTCAAAAGGATGTTATTGGCTTGAAAATGGCGAACTCGCACATCAAGTAGGTCTGAAAGTAGATGTTGTTGACACCACAGGTGCAGGCGATGTCTTCCACGGAGCACTTGCTGTCGCTGTTGCAGAGCGTATGGAAACGCGTCAATCCATTATCTTTTCCAATACCGTAGCTGCGCTGAAATGTAAGAAACTTGGAGGCCGCGAAGGTATTCCAACCCGAAAAGAAGTGGATGACACTATATAAAACTAATAATAAAAAAGAAGGGTTATCGTGACTAATCCAAGACAAGATAAATTATTACAGTTCGTTAACGACAAAGGTTACTACACCGTCGAAGAACTCGCAGAAATGCTCGACGTTTCGACTCAAACGATTCGTCGTGATATTAAGAAACTCAGTGAAGAGCGCCTTGTAATACGTCACCATGGTGGAGCAAGTTCTCCTGCTACCAAAACGAACCTAGATTACGAAGTCCGTAAGGTGTCAGAGACCGAACAAAAAAACGCTATTGCTAAACGTATTGCGGATATGATTCCTGATAATTCAACGGTATTCATCACTATTGGTACGACCGCTGAAGTTATTGCGAGTCATCTGCTTAACAAGAGTAACTTGCAGATTATTACTAACAGCTTACGTGTTGCGAATGTGTTACACGGTAACAAGACATTTGATGTTCTGATACCAAGTGGCAAGGTCAAGGCATTTAACGGTGGTATTGTCGGGACTGAAGCATTGGACTTTATTTCCAACTTCCGTTTTGATTTCCTTATTACCAGTGCAGCATCTATCGATGTTGATGGTACCTTATTGGAATATGACTTAAGCGAAACTCTGATAACTCAAACAGTAATGAAATCGGCTCGACATGTGTTGGTCGCTTTGGATTCAACTAAGTTTATCCCCAAGGGGTCCATTGAATTAGGTCCAATTAGTGATGCAAGTTGCTTATTCACTGATGCGCCTCTGACTAAAGAATTAGAGGCTATTGTGAATAAAGGCGATACAACAATTGAGATTTGCGATTAATCTACGTTTGCGCAGCTGAAAATTAAACGGTCAACTTGTCTAAGACAAGGTGGCCGTTTTTATTTGCAGCATCCCACTAGATGTCTTGATTAAGTAACATGACCTGCACTCTAATCCAATCGCATCGAAGCACTCTATAGCACTAAAGAAAGCACTAGTAATAAGCGAACTACTTGGCGTGCCTGTTCGCTTCACCATATTACTAAGCAAATACAAGATATGAATGAGCGTTTGGCGCTTATCTCCCCCCTCTCCCCACATAGGTTCAACGTCAAGCGTCTCACCGTATAATGCTGGCTTAATTAATAAGCCATTGTCTTCAAATTCCAAACGGTGCTTTATTACCAAACTGCTGACGATTAAGATTTCACTGTATTGCAGAGCACTATATCGAGAACATCCGCTTAGAAGATCACCTAACCAACCGCAGCCGTGGCTCGGCTCTTGCAGAATCGACTCTTGAAGAAATAGGTTTCGAACATACGTTAACGCGGAATTCACACACAAAGCAGGTACCTTGGGTCGAGGTGCTACAGTTCTATTCCGCCACAGCTCAGCCTGCTTATCTACGTCAGTCATCGAAACGTTTATTACTTTGCTCATCATACGCGCAACCTACCTACTCACTGATGCGCTGTACGCTTCATTACAGCGGTAAACTTGCTCTCCGAAGTGGCTGTAGAAACAAGCACCCACCCCTGACTATTCATGTAATTTAGAGCATCCATTGGCGAGTTAAACGCAATGGTTTTGCCATTTTCGTCGCGTAATAGGTCTTTGTTCCTAACGCCAATCTCCAGTTCTTGCCCAAAGTCGACTTCAACTTTCCATTTCGTCAGACTTAAGAGTTTTCCGGATGCGATCACCATAGCGTATTGTTCGGTTTGGGACTCACGAGCAGTAGGTTCGGGAGATGAAGCAGCGTGACTTACGGTCAACGGTAACAGCAATAATAAAGACAGTGGGACAGTTCTAAGTAAGGTTTTCATACAAGGTCTCCGATAACATTTCGACAGGCACACCAACTGTGCCAACGACAAAAATCGTATCAAAGACAGCGTCCATTATATGGAAACTATAGCCCTATTTTGTCTGGAATATGGAAAGTCGTTTTTACTTACGACCTGATGAACAAATAATTGCTATGCTTTCTGCTCGTCTCGTTTTTTCAATGTACGGTAGAATTCTGATAAGTACTCAACATCTTCTTTCGGAGCTGCCAACATTAGATCCAGAAACTTCAACGTGCTTGCGGATAACGGTAATTGCCCGCCATGAAGTCGTTCTAAGCTGGTCATGGGGAATAGCTGAAGAAGACTAACATCAAGTGCTTTCGCAATACGGAAAAAATCTAGAATAGTAAAATGGCTCTTTCCTTCTCTATCCATTTTCTCATAAAGCGCAGACCGACCAATTCCTGCTTTTTTTGCCAGTGAGTTCTTGGAAAGCTGGGTCTGAACCATCAATGCTTCCATTCTCTCTATAACCATTTTTCGGAACACCTGTTCCTCGACCCCAAAAAACTCAAAACCTTCTGTTTCAATCTCTGCCATTTCGATTTGTCCATTATGTGGAATTTATACACCCAACCTATCCGAATAGCGGATATATCAAATGATAAGTTTATACCAGGTTACACACAACACTAGTTATCAAACCTTATATTTTAACTGAGGGCACCTTTATGCAAACTACTCATCAAGCTTTAATCATCGCTGCACTAACGCTGTCTAGTGGTGCAAACGCAATATCTCTCGAGCCTGCGCAAGGTTTGAATGTTAACCAACCCTATTACGCTCCAGAGACATTTGTACAACAGAAAAGCTTGCCAGTTGTGGATATTCGAGGTCTTGACTCTAAAAGCTATGTCACGGTTTTTGAAAAGCAAATTGGCGATGAGGTGAGACGAGGCATTAAAGAGGCAGAGTATGTTTACAAACTGGCGGGAATTGATGTTGTCGAATTCGAAAAAGACTCCATGAAAGTATTGGAGAACTCGAGAAAACTCAATCCCGAGTACTTTGAAATAGTAGAAGCATTGGCAGAAGTCGGAGGTATTTCTGTAGAAAGGATGTTCACATTATCTCAACTTGACGCCGCGTTAGCGTCAGCAGCCCAATCATCATTAAGTGGCTGTACAACCATTAGTTTTGCAGGTACAGGGGTGGTTGGACAAGTCAACGATACCCCTTCTTTATCTGGCGGCAACTATTGGGTTCTTCAAGCAGACGATTACGTTCAAGTCATGGCGTCCGGTTTTTATGGCTCTGGCCAAACGCTTGGCAAAGACATAGGTGTGGTGATTAACTTTCAGGGCACTGACTCAAAAGGTGTAGGTCTTCAATCTAATAGTGCAATCGAACTTGGCGCTCTTCAAAACTACTTAGCTCGTCATGCCAAAAGCGTGGAAGAAGCAGAGAAAATTCTAGAGAAACACCGAACGGTTGTTGCATCGCATTTTAACTTTGCAGATGCAAATGGCGATACCATTGGTATAGAAATGCTAGAAGGCGATAATTACGTCATAAAACGTCCAGCAGGTATCGGTCATGCGAACCATTCCGAACGTCCGGGCGTGATGCAGTCTTTTGCTGAATCAGTAGGGTTAGGCGAGAAAAGCAGAAAACGCACCATCGCTACTGCCTACACAGAATGGCGCGCAGAGTTTGCTCAACAGTTTATCGATAATAGCCCTGAGGGAAATGTTGACGCAGCAAAGTACGTGCTTAATACCAAACCTATCGCTCAACATGCAGCATATGGGTCGGATTTTATCTCTACGCTAACCGCAGTTATGGACACTAAAGAAGGCTGCTTAGAAGTGGCTCCGGGGGTGGGTGAATGGAATGACTTTCAGAAAGTGTGTCTAAACAAATAGTTCGTTACTCTAGAGTAGACTCTAATAAAGAATCTACTCTAGACACTTGATTGGTCATATAGATTGCACAAGACTTTAACTTAAGTGTTTTAAGCTCAATTGACAAGCGCGTTCCTTGTTCCAATCTCACTGAAAGGCTTTACGGTTCCTGAGCTGTTGTGTCTTCTATTCCAAATATAAGTCGGCGCGGAGCAAGCACAATCTTGACAAATCACGTGCCAATCTGAGTATCTTTCATTCCAAGCTGAGGTCCTCCATTCCACTAGTAACATATTACTTCCGCAAAATGGACAAGCTTTCATTATTGGCTCTCCAGGAGCAGGTTTCTTTTCAGCTCTAAAGAGATAATCTCTTTTCTTAGAGCCTCCTTTGAATACTCGTTAGCTTCTTGTTGGAATTGCTCTTTCTTTACTTCAATCTCTTTCATTAATTGAATTGCCGGAGGAAGGCAATTGGCATCTTTGAGTATTTTCATACCCATGCGGTGCTCTGCTGGCGTATTAAAATAATCTTCCAAATCAATACTTTTTCCTTTGTAGGGATTGTCCTTTAACTCCCCGGTTTGCTCTGCTTTACGAATCCATCCACTTATTGCATTGTCTATAAAAATCGACATTTAAGCCTCACTATTGCGTTGTGAATACACCACTTTTAGCCCTTCGATAGTAATTTTGATCCCGTCAATAAAGTACTTTTCATAGTCAACGGGTTTCGTCTGTTTCAGTAACCACGCTAGATTCGGCAACGTGTTGTCAATCAAAGAAGAAGGCTCTTGATTAGATGCAGTTTGAGGTTGCAGTTTCGCTTGTTCTTGGTGCTGAACAATGTCCGTTACACGCGTATAAACACTTGCGAACGCCATAAATCCAACTTCTGCCTCAAAGCCTGATTTCCGAAAAACCCCTAATACATCATTGGCGAGCACGCTACTTGCGGGAGTAAACTGTTGGTTGTATCTAACAAACTCAACGGAATTAGGATACGAAAGTAATACCGACCTGAAATTTTCTGCAAACGCGTAAAGATACTTATCCCACTCTTTCTCTTGTGGTAGTTCGATTTTCTCAATTACGTAGTCGCTGCAACAAACGATAAGCTCTTCCTTTGAACTTACGTGACGATAGAGTGCAGTCGCACTCACACCAAGTTGCTTACCCAGTGTGTGCATTGACACATTGGACAACCCTATTTGTAGTGCACATTCAATCACTTCAGATCTTGTTATTTGCGCAGGGCGACCTTTACCTTTCTTGTTTGTCATTACCTGGTCACTCTCATTAAGTTAACACTATTAAGTTAACACCATTAAGTTTATGTCATTAACTTAATTAATAACCTACCACTATGTCAAGATGATTTTTGATCCAGAGACGAAGAATCCAAGTTATTTGTCATTCTAAAAGGACAGATATTTGAGCGTTCATTCAACAGATAAATCAGCGCGAATGGCTGGATAACTTAAATCGAATAATAGAGATTAATTAAGGGGATACTAATATTATAACGATTAAAGAGCGTAACGATTAACGCTCTTTTTAAGGAGTATTGACCATAATTCGGTCATTCTGTCTTTAACAAGTCGATGTACATAGGTTAGAAGCTTACACATTCATCACTGCCTACAGTGGCGCCGTTTGTATGCCCCAAGTGAACTCGACATGGTAGTGCACAAAGCGATCTATTCAGCACGTTCCGATTATCGTGAGTTATTAACCACCTACCTCATCAATATTCATTCGGTACTCGGGGAATCTATGGTGCTTGGTTCTAATCCACTTTTCACCTATGAATCGGTCGCGGTTTCACTCAAACGTTAACACCTTGCTTATCCTTACAGTTAATAAGGTGAGAAATTCTGCTTAAGTTCCCGTAGAATACGCCCTCGTTTTTATTGGTAGGGTATAAGTTGTGACACGAGATCAGTTTGAGCTTTTAGCACCTGGTGGTGATGTTGAATCTATTAAAGCAGCAATTGCGGCAGGCGCTGATGCCGTTTATTGCGGACTAGACCGCTTTAACGCTCGAAACCGCGCAGCAAACCTAACCTTAGAAAACTTAACAGGTGTTTTGGCACTCGCACACGCTAACAACTGCCAGATTTTCCTGACGCTTAATGTGTTGATCCTGGAGAGTGAGATTCCAGCAGTCATGCGACTGCTTGCTCAGCTAGCACAAACTGATATTGACGGCGTCATCGTTCAAGACCTAGGACTCGCTTACCTACTCAAGCACCATTTTCCTGAATTAGATGTGCACGCATCTACTCAGCTCAATACCCACAATACTGGGCAAATTGAGTTCTTAAAGCAGATGACGGTAAGTCGAGTTAATCTTTCGCGCGAGTTGAATATCAAAGAGATTGGTCATTTAGCCAAATTCGGCCACCAGCACAACGTGTTAATGGAAGTCTTTGTCCATGGTTCATATTGCATTGGATTCTCTGGCCTTTGCTATATTAGCTCTGCTCGCAATGGTGCGTCAGGCAACCGCGGACGTTGCAGCCAGCCCTGTCGTGAGCAGTATGAGACGACAAAAGTAGGTTCCGATTACCCATTAAACTTAAAAGACAATTCCGCTTTTAATGACCTGCAATCGTTAGCCGATGCTGGAGTTTATTCTCTCAAAGTAGAAGGCCGTATTAAGAAGCCTCATTACGTCTATACTGTCGTTGATAACTGGAGAAAACAAATTGACCGTCTGTGCGACGGCAAAGCACTCTCCAATGATACAACCGATCTTTACACCGTATTTAATCGTGATTTTTCCAATGGCTTCCTGCAAGGTGAGTTTGGAAAAAACATGTATATCGACAACCCGCGTGATCACGCGGTAAAGCACTTCTCAACGGTCTATCAATGCACTACCAGTGATGAAATTCAGTCCGTAAAACGTCGTCTTTACGATAAGAAAAACAAAATTATTCAACGTGTTGAGTCTGAAGTTTCGGCGATGGACCTCGGCGCAACGAATACCGTAACCAGCTTAAAAGGCTCCATTGAAGCTCCTAAACTAGCGCCTCTACTTGAAAACCCGACAATTGGTAGTAAAAAGCGCCTTTCCATACTTGTTTCATCGGAACAGGACGTCAGTCTAACGCTTAACGATAATGTCGATGTCTATTATCAATTGCCGATGGGTCTAAAAGCCGAGTTAACATCACTCATTGCACTCTTTGAAGCTAATCCTCGACTCAAACCATGGTTCCCTGCCATTTTAATTGGTGATGATTTTGAGGCGGCGAAACAGCTGTTAGATGCCATTAATCCATCGACACTGGTAACTGATAATTCAGGTGTCGGCTTTTACGCACAAAGTACTAGGTTGAATTGGATCGCCGGCCCTCAGATGAACACTGCGAACTCTTATTCGCTCAAATGTTTAAACGACGAATACCAAGCCAGTGGCGCGTTCTTATCGAATGAACTGAGCAAAAAACAGCTCAAGTACATCCGTCGTCCAACTACGATGCGAACGTTCTACAGTGTTTATCATCCAAATACTTTACTTACCAGTCGACAGTGCTTATTCCAACAAACTGAAGGATGTAAAAAGATTAAGGTAAATAATGGCTGTTTGAAGCGCTGCAGTAAACGAACGTCAATCATTAACTTAAAAGACAACCCATATGTGGTCGATAAACAAAAAGGTTCGTTTAACAGCCTTTATAGTGAGCTGAATGTTCTAAACCTAGAAGTACTCAATGACCACAACGATCTAATTACGGATGTATTCATTGATATGCGCAACATTCAAACTGAAACTAAGGTCAACGACGATAAGCAGCTAATTATCAACAGTTTTTTGCAGTGGCTGGCTGAGCCAGAGCATACATCAGGTGCTGCTATAGCGACTCTCATCTCGCCAACAACAAACCACCAATATTCGAAGGGTATTTAGGCCCTAGCTAACCAACGGTAGCCCATTGTTACCGTTGGTTTTTTACCAAGATTTACATTCAAACCTAGCGCATAATCGAAATAAACAGAGTATTATGTAATACAAATTCAACTCCCAACTCCTCTATTTAGTCTTAGAGTCTCTTGATGGAACACCAATGACAAATGGAATTCGCTACAAAGTAATACTACTCGCCTGCCTAATTATTAGCGTTGGTCAGTTGAGTATGGGCTTAGTATTCCCATCACTGCCTTGGATTGCTGCGGATTTTGATATTTCTTTGGACCAAGCACAGCTTCTGGTCGGTATCTATTTATTGGGTTTCGGACCATCTCAATTCTTGTATGGTCCCATTTCAGATGCTGTGGGACGAAAAAAAGTCCTGTTATCGGGACTCATCATCGCCTTAATGGGGCTAATAACAATAATTGTCTTTCAGAGTACGTTTGAAGGGATGGTATTAGGCCGATTTTTACAAGGCTTAGGGACGGGATGCTGTGCCGTACTCGCTAGAGCATCAACCAGAGACCAGTTTAACGGTGCTGATCTTCCAATTGCTATGTCCTACATCGCAATGGCCGCTTCCATAACCCCTGTCATTGCGCCAGTCCTCGGTGGTTTCATCAACTTCCATTTCGGTTGGAGCATGGTTTTCGTTTCCTTGTTTAGTTATGTTGCATTGGCATGGATAGTCATTGCTTTCCAATTCAAAGAAACAGTAGCTCAAAAATCTTCAATACCATCTCCACGAAAAATGCTGTGCCAATACTGGGAACTGATGCGTTCGACCTACTTTATGAGCTTCGCCAGTATCGGATGGCTGAACTTCAGTTTAATGATCACTACCGTATCCGTTATGCCTTTTATCATGCAGAATCAAATTGGTATGAATTCTGATGAGTACGCATTATGGGCGCTTATCCCGGCTTTCGGTATGATTTTAGGTACGACACTATGTAATCGAATACGTCCTATCATCGGTACAAGAAACATGCTCTTTTGTACGCCTCTCATACACTTAATTGCAGCACTTTGGTTATTTCTATCTCCCCTCGAACCTATCTATTTAATGTTAGGTCAGTTTTTGATGATTTTAGGTAACGGCATCGCACTCCCTTGCTCTCAAGCAATGGTCCTTCTTCCATACAAAAAACAAGCAGGTGTCGCCGCCGCTTTATCTGGAGGTGGGCAGATGATTGTATCATCCCTGGTTAGTATGGGATTGGTTCGGATAGGTTTGAGTGAACCTTGGCATTTATCAATGGTAATAACGCTCTTCGCAGCAATTACATTCACAAATATCCGCAACGGATTTAATGCAGAGCAATCATCTTCATCTCCCTAAATCCAAGGAATCACTAAAGACATAACATCAGCAAGTATTATGATTAATAGTCCGGTTGATGATCTTGAAAATAAACCGTCGCATCCATAATATTGCCATCTTCGAGTTTGCACTCATTAGAAGCGGATATAAAGCTACCGCCATTCGCCTCACAATAATGCTGGACCTCAGTTTTCACCGGTTTAGGGGCTTGGTGTATGTTGTTTGCACAACCAAATAGAGTTAGTGGTGCAACTAATATCATTAGTACTAATTTTCTTTTCATTTCTCATTCTCACGTGGTTATTAATTCGTATTCAACTGGTTAGCAGTTACCTTTCCACTGGATTGCTCCGCATATTAGTTATGTTGGACATGTTGCTAATGAACTTATATACGACAACCAGATACCAATCTTTTCGGATTCAAAAGTAAATCGATGGCTTCGTGAATGCTGTTAGAGATTAGATCTGCTCGCATAAGTGCTTTTGGGTGAACGCCTTCCGCTGTCTGAACGACAATGCCTAACGTCACTTTTTCAAGCATAAGTACATCGTTTAGACCTCTACCAATAGCAACAGAGCTTGAGGATGGTGTAGACATAGACTCGCTTTTCTGTCTTTGAGTATTACAGTGGTCTAAAGTGACTACGTTAACGGGTAGAGACGACAAAACGTCTTTGGCGGTGCCAAATGTATCCGCAGTTAGCACGTAAATATCTACTAATGAAGCAAGCTCTCTTAGCTTATTTTCGCCCCCCCCAATGAGCTTTCCATCCTCAGCTAACGTACCATCAAATCCAAAATATACCGTTTTAATCGTTTTAGTCCAATTTGGTATAGGTATTTCAATACTCATATCTATTCCTCGAAGAAGTTTCTTTCATTTAAACAATTATCGAGAAGAAACCCTCAATAAAATACAGGTTAATTATAAATCTCAACAAACAAAACCAAATTAATCACAATACGATTAACTCGTGTTAATTGTAAATCCAAGTAATCTCATGCTTAGCTGAAATATCGTGATTTAAGTTTAATGCGAAGCTATCACAACAACTACTGAATTACACTTCAAAGAGATTTTAGTATTACTAAATCAATAAAAACCATGATTATCAATACGATAGTAATTTTACACGTATAAAGGACACCTAATTAACGTTTGAATAGATTACTGTTCTGATGAGTAGATTTAGAGTTAGCCAATTATTTAGCTACTTGAGTATTCATTAGAGTACGGATTCTAGAGATAAAAAACACAATAGCATTTTGATTTAATGCATTTTTAACTTAGCACTGCCCAATATCATTCTATAAAAAACGCCTTGTCACCCTTCAACTCGTAAAATAACTGCCATAGATAAAATCAACCAATGGAACTACTCATAATCTTACCTATAATATAGCTGTCAGTAATATTCTGGCTAATGACTAAATTAACACTAAAAGGAAGTATGAGGTTAAATATGTATAAATCTATTTTCAGACTCATGATGCTCGTATCTTTTTCTATACTAACCATCGCTTGTACTGCAACACAAAGCTCAGATAAAGAGAACATGGATGCGTCCATGGAATCATTACAAAGTGGCACGTTGGTTGTTAATGATTTTGGATATGAAGTATCGGATGGCGATGAGGTTAGACAGCAGTTTGATTCTTACTTATCTCCCATCTATCGAGAAACTTACATTACGAGCAAACAAGCTAAAGAGATGAACCTAAAACCTGGTTACACTTTCCATGTATATGACTTCCAGTCTGTTAAGAATTTAGACAAGAAGATTGCTGAAAAAGTCAAAAAGGACAAACCTATTTACTTTACTGTTGACTACTACAAGAATGTTGTGGGCGATGATGACCAAGTAGAATATAACGCGAAGGTAACGTTCTATTAATATTATGATGTGCCGCCTCTATGCAAGTCGGGCGGTACTATCATCACTGCAACATAAGCAGACACGATTTTTGAAGACCCTAGATGTCCAAGCAGACAACTTTTGATCTAAATGGTGTAGTTCATTTATGGCGAGCGAAAGCTTAGGAACGTAATTCTAGAATACTTAGTTGTTTCAGGTGTTATGTGAAGAGTAAATAACATGGGGGAGAAATTGGAGCGTGCAGCGGGAATCGAACCCGCATCATCAGCTTGGAAGGCTGAGGTAATAGCCATTATACGATGCACGCATCATCGCGGAACAAGAGTTAATATGCCATATCTGAGACAAAAGAAAAGCACTAATTAGGACTTAAGTGTTTGTTTGCACATTTTTTATTCTTAACGAACAATTCTTACCCGCTTCAAATCACCTACCTTGAAAAATCCGTGATATGGTGCACAAATGTGATAAAGGGCGACACCAAGTAGCCCTTTATCGACTATGTCGGACTATACCATTGTTGGATCTGGTTCTAACCCCATTAATGCTCGTCCTAGGATCTGAGCACAAACATCGTAATCAGTATAGGCATGTGCACCTGTCATATGAGAGTCACGGAATAAACGCTGGGCTTCGTTGTCGCTAAACCATGCCATACCGCCAGAGGCTTCGAAAAGACGGTCAACACTTTCAATGCAAATCTTAACAGCATACGCTTGATTTGTGCGCCAGTAGCTTAGGGTCTCTGCTGAAGGGTACTCCTTGCGCTCGCCATGTTCCTTGTGATCCTGCCAAGTTTTCTCTAATAGGGCTCTAGCAGCCGCAACCTGATGTGTTGATTCCGCAAGACGCATCAACGCAGGAGTTGCTACGCCAACATTAGCGCCGGTGTAAGCTCGTACACGGTTCTTCTGCTTTTCTTTGTAAACATCCAACATACGTTCAGCGATACCCAAGCCAATAGCTGCAAAGCCACATGCAAAGTAAGGGCGATAAGGTGTGTAGAAAATGTCGCTCTCTGGGTATAAGTCAAAGCCAGCGGACTCCCCTTCCATCATACTTTTTGCGGTTTCAATTCTGTGTTCCGGAATGAAAACATCTCTAAGCTCTAGTGTTTTCGTACCACTTGATTTCATACCCGCAGCATACCAGTCATCGACAATCTTGTACTGATGGCGAGGAACGATACCAAAACAATAAGATTTATTGCCATCTTCATCGAAACGATTGAATCCTAAAATGGCCCAATCTGCATGATCACATCCACTACTCCAACGCATATCACCGTTGAAGATGACGCCGCCTTCTGTTTCATCAATCTTACCAAACGGAGCGATACTGCTGCTCGCTGTGGCTTCAGGGTCACTTCCCCAGAACTCTTCCTGCGCTTCTTTGGAAAACATAGCCATTTGATGACTGTGAGTCGCCAACAAGCTTGCGCCCCAAGCTGTACCTCCACATGCACCAGCAAGTGCAGCGACACAATCAGTAAATTCTGGCAAAGAGATTTCAAGGCCACCGTAAGCCTTAGGTTGAAACGCCCTAAAGAACCCAATCTCTCTTAGCAATCGGATGTTTTCTTCGGGTGGCGTTCGGTCTTGTTCTGCTTGCATCGCGTTATTAGCGATAGTTGGCAAAATAACGTGTAATTTTTCGAGTAACGGATTAGGTTTTTTCATCATCGATTCCTTTTGAAGGTTAGCCCTATAATCGTTATCAGGTGGGCAATTACTGACTAGTATGTTCACAAAATCGAAGTTGTTAAATGGATGTTACCTTTGTTTGCTTGTACTTTTCGCAGAGTTACCTAATATATTAACTATTAACTCAAATTGAGAAGATAAAGCATATGGAATCTCTCACTATCCCTAACCTGAATATTGGTAAAGTGTACGACTCTCGTTATCAGGATAATGACTTTCACGTTGAAAAATTGGATAGTCTAGCCTTGTTCTTTGGTCGTAACATGCCAACTCATTATCACGATCGTTACTATCAAATTCACTGTATTTTGGAAGGGAACACGCACGTTTTACTCGATGAATCTCACTACTCGCGGAACGGTGTCACACTGTTCTTTACTCCCCCGACCGTTCCTCACTCCTTTGTCACAGAAGATCACGCCAATGGCTTTGTTATTACAGCCAGTCAAACCCTTGTTTGGAGGTTATTAGACATTGAAATTGGAAGAAATGATGTTGCTTCTACCGCCATGCAACCTTTTTGCACAGAGCTCGAAAGTGGGCATCGTTTAGTGACACTTTTTGAGCATTTGATAGCGGAACAAAGCGGATCAGATTTTATGAATGACATCGCCTGCCAGTCGATCTTACAACTTATACTGATCGATGTTATTCGCTTAGCAAATGCTCAACCAACCAATACTACTTATCGTAGTAGCGATGTTCATATTTTTAATCAATTTAGCCAACTTATTGAACAACACTACAAGTCTCATTGGACGCTTCCTCAGTATGCAGAAAAACTCGGATTAACAACAGCACGGTTAAACGATATCTGTAAACGTATTAGTGGCTTAGCGTCAAAACGTTTAGCCTCTGATAGAGTAATGCAAGAGGCTAGAAGACTATTACTATTGACGGCCATGTCAGTACAAGAAGTCGCATATGAATTGGGATACCAAGACCCCGCTTACTTTGCTCGTTTTTTTAAGAAAAACGCTGGTGAGACGGCAACAGAGTTCAGAGAAAGAGAGCAGCAATAGCTGCCTCTTCCTCTATGAGGATGTATTGAATATTCTGTTAAGAATGGTGAATGTGGACACTCGCTTTTTATTACTTTAAACCACCCATAAACATGTATTTCATCTCCATAAACTCTTCCATTCCATGTCGGGAACCTTCACGCCCTAGCCCCGACTCTTTAACTCCTCCAAATGGTGCAGCAGCAGTAGAAATGAGACCTTCATTGATACCAATCATACCCACTTCCAACGCATCACCAACTGTCCACGCCTTCGCCAACGACTGAGTATAGAAATAAGCAGCCAATCCTGAGTCTGTGTTATTTGCTCTGGCAATCACTTCTTCGACTGACTGGAACTTAAATAATGGCGCCAACGGCCCGAAGGTTTCTTCATGTGCTACTAACATATCATCGGTGACACCTGTCAATACGAAAGGAGTCACAAACTGACGATTGCGCTCATCAAATCCACCGCACCGAATCTGAGCACCTTTTACAATGGCATCATCCACGTGCGATTGTACTTTTGCCACGGCTTGAGCATTAATCAGAGGCCCTATGGTCACGCCTTGCTCAAAACCGTCGCCTACTTTTAACGCTTGGACTTTCTTGGTTAACTTAGAAGCAAATTCATCATAAACCGCCTCCTGAACAAAAATACGGTTTGCGCATACACAGGTTTGTCCAGCATTTCTGAACTTTGCAATCATCGCCCCTTCAACAGCGGCATCTATATCAGCATCATCAAATACAATGAACGGAGCATTACCTCCAAGCTCTAGCGCCATTTTTTTAATAGATGAGGCGGATTGATTCATTAGGATCTTACCTACGTTAGTTGACCCAGTGAACGATACTTTGCGCACCCATTTGTGTGCAGTAACAACGCTGCCGATTTCAACTGCGTCACCGGTAATCACGTTTAGCAGTCCATTAGGAATACCCGCCTGTTGTGCTAATTCAGCGAGAGCAAATGCAGTAAAAGGCGTATCAGGCGCTGGTTTTAACACTACTGAACAGCCCGCTGCAAATGCAGGTGCACATTTTCTGGTGATCATCGCTGCAGGAAAGTTCCAAGGCGTGATTGCTGCGACCACACCAATAGGCTCCTTAGTCACAACGATTTTTCCATCAGTCTTATGACTAGGGATCATTTCTCCATAAGCGCGTTTCGCTTCTTCGCTATACCACAATACAAAGCTTGCAGCGTAGGTAATCTCTCCTTTCGCTTCTGCATGTGGTTTGCCCTGTTCTGAAGTTAAAATTGTGGCAAGATCTTCGGTATTTTCAACAATCAAATCATACCATTTTCTCAATACCACGGACTTATGCTCGGCAGTGGTGTCCTTCCACAATTGGAATGCAGATTGTGCAACCTCAACACTTAACTCTGCTTCCGCTTTGCCCAGTCGAGGCACTGAACCAATCTCTTGTTGATTCGATGGGTTATAAACCACATCATAAGTGCCGTTAGGTGAACTAAACCATTCACCGCCAATAAAACAGCGTTGCTGAATCAATAATTTAGGATTATTGAGTTTCATGTGCTCTCCTAGTCAGTCACTTCAAATACTACGTTAACTTGCCCTGTGCCAGAGCTAGGGAAGTATTCTGTTATTACTTCACTTCTACCTTCATACTTATCCCATCCCAGAGCGCCAAATAGCATAGCAGTGTCATGCATTCCCCCTTCACCTGAACAAAGCTTTGCATAATCAGGAAGCATCTCGAGGAAAGTGCCGTAATCACGCTGAGCCCAGAGTTCCAGTACGCGCAAGTCTACTTGGCGGTTAAACTCCTTTGAGATAGTGAACGTGCCGTTGTTGGCTTCATACTCCTCATTATTCCATATTCTGTGTGATAGCGAGCCAGAGGCTAGTAACATCACTCGACTGCTACTTTCTTCTATCGCTTCACGGATGGCTTCTCCGAGTTTGCGTGAAGACTCAATATCATGCACCGTACACCACGCAGCAATTGAGACCACTTTAAACTGACAGTCTTCATTCATATAACGCATTGGCACTAGCGTGCCGTACTCTAGGTCTAATGATTCAACTTGATGAGACAAAGTAAACACGCCTTTTTCAGTCGCGCACTCTGCGATTTTATCGCCTAAATCAGTATTACCGTAATATTGGTATTCTAGGTTTTGGATAAAATGAGGGAACTCGTTACTGGTATAGTTTCCCGAGAATCTATCTCGCGAGTTAATATGATATCCAGCATTTACCAGCCAGTGTGTATCCAGAACCACCACTGTATCCACATCAAGATCTTTAGCCATCTGAGCAATTTGTTTATGCCCATCTATCGCTGATTTACGACAACCATGTAATCTGCCTGGTTGCTCTGACATGATCATGGTAGGCACGTGAGTAATTTTGGCGGCAACACATAATTTTCCCATTTTCGGTTCCTTTTGAATAAGGCTTCGCTCTGTGGCAAGAAGCTCCATTATTGGTTGATAGGTTATTGAATATAAAACTAATACAAACTGAAGATCGTAATGACACTGGTCGTCACTACACTGACCGTTGCCATCGCTATAATGGTGGTAGGTAGTAGAACCGCCGAACACAACCCTCCCATGTTGTATCTCTGCCCAATTACGGCATAGACACCAAACATTGGCATACTCGCCAAAATGACAGCGACTGCACTCATCGTAGGATCGAGATCGAACCAAAGGACAATCATCACCAGCAGAAGCAGAGGATGAATGACTAGTTTTCCAAATACTACTGTCCCTATCTCCTTTTTCATGCCATTGACTCGCACACCAACCAAGCCGCCGCCAATCGTAAACAGCGCAACACCTGTAACAGTATTGGCGAGCATCTCGACCATCCGTTCAGCCATTTCTGGTGTATTGATGTTCAGTCCAGAGACCAACATCCCGAGCAAAATAGACAATACGATCGGATTCTTTAAAAGGCTTCTCCCTGTATCTGATAGCTTCTTAAGAAAACGAGTAGATTTGTTCGAGTTAGACATATCTGCAAGAGCTAACAAAAGCGGCAACATAATTAAATTCTCAACAACTAAGGTCAGAGAAAATGGTACTAATGCAGAGGTACCGAACAGGAAGTAAATAACAGGGAAACCGATCAACAAACTGTTGGAAAAGCTGCTTCCCAATCCCAAAACAATACTTTCTGTGACCGTTTTTTTTAGCGCAAAAATACAAAGAACAGCAACAAACGTAAAAGCTAAAAGCGAACCAACGGTGTACACCATTACATAAGCCACATTCCATACCTCTTCCAGAGGCTTAGTACTTAATGCACTGAAAATAGCGGCTGGCAATCCGAAGTTAAAAACAAACGCTGCCAACGCTTTATGACCATTTTCCGGTATGATTCTATTCTTAGAAGCAAGGTAACCCAGGCCAATAACAAGAAATACCGGGAGAATAGTCATCACTACATATTGGAGATGTTCGATAGCTATCACGAGTCTTCTCCTTCCACTTTCAAGTCTGAGACTGACTAGTAAGCTTCTGATGAATATTATTTTTCTTAAAATTTAGCTCTGGATGCAGTTCTATCATCTCAAAGCCAATACTTAAGTATTGCTGTTCGAATACTGGCTTTAAATACGCTGAAAATACCTCGAAAATTTGTTCAGCAGCTTTTCTTCTAACATCTAGGTCTCTGCCCGTACCGACTTTTGCCGTTAGGTGGACAAACCTATTTTCTGGGTCCTCATCCGCGATAAGATAGTAATCACTTTTGACCGCACGGGTTCGAATTCCACCCTTAGGAAAAACACCCGTAGCAATGGCTTCTCGATGGATAACTTTCATTAATTCCGGTATGTCTACATCCTTCTCTATGTTTGGTGAGAACTCCATTATGAAATGCGGCATTTTCATCTCCTTAAAATAGGCTCGCTACAATCGCTGAAACGAGCCTGCGCAATTGCCATTACTTTTAACGAATACTGAATGGTCAAATGACCTAGCGTTTTCCTAACGTCGGAACGTTGTGTGTATCATGAGCAATACAGATATTTTTAGTTTCCATGTAGAAGTCAAAGCTCCAATCTCCCCCGTCTCGCCCAATCCCAGACATTTTTACTCCTCCAAAAGGCGATGGTAGATTGCGGTTGTTTTCTGAATTCACCCAAATCATGCCCGCTTCCACCTTACTCGCCAATCGCATGGCTCGACCCGTATTGGATGTCCAAATGTATCCCGACAACCCGTAATCCGTATCGTTCGCTATCTCAATCGCCTGTTCCTCGGATTCAAATTCGATGCAAGTAAGCACTGGACCGAAAATCTCTTCTTTGGCAATACGCATAGTATTATCGGCTTCAGTAAACAACGTTGGCGTAAGGTAGTTACCGTTACCTAACTCCTTGATAGCTCGACCACCAACTGCTATCGTCGCTCCATCCTCTTTTGCAGCATCCATATAGCTAAGCACTTTGTTGTAGTGCGACTGATGAACTAGCGGCCCTACTTCTGTTTCTGGGTCTAACGGATGTCCTACCTGAATATTTTCCACACGTGCCTTTAACGCTTCGATAAATTTAGGTTTGATTCCTTTTTGAATTAGCAATCGACTGGAACTTGTGCAGCGCTGCCCATTTAGGCTGTATATCATGAAAACCACCGCATCCAGTGCACGTTCAAAGTCCGCATCATTAAACACGATCACTGGGTTTTTACCGCCTAGTTCAAAGTGAACTCGTTTTAATGTCGGCGCGCCTTGCGCTTGGATCATGGAACCAGTGACTGTCTCACCAACAAACGCGACTGCTTTTATGGCTTTGTGCTCGGTCAGCGCTTTGCCAGCAACTTCACCGAAACCATTCACCATGTTCCACACTCCGGCCGGCAACCCCGCTTCTTCGGCACACTCTGCAAGAATGGCTGCCGTCAAAGGACTAAACTCGGCTGGCTTATGCACAACGGTACAGCCCGCGGCTAACGCTGGTGCAATCTTCCAAGTAGAAAGCATAAACGGAGTATTCCAAGGCGTAATCACGCCCACTGGCCCAATTGGTGTCCTAACGGTATAGTTTGTATGGTCATCTTGATGAAGTGATAGACCGTTTTTAGCTTCCGGTGATTTGTCAGCAAAGAAACGGAAATTGGCAGCACCACGAATCGCAGCTTGTTTCATAAATCGTAATGGCTGCCCACAATCCATAGATTCAACAAGCGCAATTTCTTCAGCACGCTCTTCTATTTTATCCGCTAAACAATGAAGTATCTTCTTACGTTGAGCACCAGGTAAATCGGCCCACTCAGTAAACGCTTTCTGTGCTGCTAAACACGCTTGATTTACATCTTCTTCAGAGCCTTTAACCACCAACCCCAAGGGTTCGTTGTTCGTTGGCGAGAGATTCTCAAATGTTTCCCCTTCGCTTCCAAGTGTCCATTCACCGCCAATATAGTGACCTAAAGTGCGTTCCCTGTATTTAGTGAGATATTGTTCTGCTTTAGTCAAATTTAAGTCGAGTTGTTGAGCCATGATGTAATTCCTTTATCCTTTTGAATTTATCGTTGTTCGTAGAATGCCTGCTCAGATAACACTGGGTTTTCAAGCGTACCCACCTCTGCGATTTCGCACGTCACTACATCACCCGGTTGAATGTCTTTCAGACCTTTAGGTGTGCCCGTCGCAATTAGGTCTCCGGGTTTAAGAGTCATAAATTGGCTTAGATATTCAATAAGAAATGGAATGTCGAAAATCATATCCGCCGTCGTACCTTGCTGAGTGACTTCACCATTAACACGAGTTTCCAACGTCAGGTTGTTGATATCTCCAATATCATCAATATCCACTATCCAAGGTCCAATCGGACAAAGAGAGTCTCGGCTTTTTACTCGTAGATTTGGACGGTAGTAATTCTCTAAATAGTCACGGATGGCGTAGTCGTTACATACCGTCAAACCCGAGACGTATTGCAAAGCATCTTGACGCTTCACGTTTCGTGCTTCCTTGCCAATCACAGCAACAAGCTCACATTCATAATGCATAAACTCGATATCATCAGGGCGGTAAGAAGGTTGACCGTGTGCTGTTAATGTATTTTGACCTTTAAGGAAAACCAGTGGCTCTTTGGGTGGTTCAAAAGCAAGCTCTGAAGCGTGATCGGCATAATTAAGACCCAGCGCAAAAATGGTTCCTGGATTCTCTATTGGTACCAGCCACTTAAACGTATCCTTTGCTATTTTTTCGCCAGATTGCTTCGTTACAGATAAATCATCATTCACCGTTACGTTTAGCGTTTGCCCTTGATAATCTATTCTTGCCCGTCTCATTTACTCACCTCCTGTAACAATATTTTCAAGGCGAAGTACATCACCTAAGCTTGAACTCACTTGGTCATAAGGTTGCAACTCCACGCGCTCACCAGCAAATCCAACAGCAATTACGTCTCCTTTTTCTAAGGTCATGATGTGGGAAATTTTGCTGATAAGTGTCTCAATCGAGCGGTGTTGACGACTTATTGGAAAGTAACGTTTAACAGAGCCATTCACAGACGTCGTCAGCTCAAGCTCTCTAAGGTTCGGTATGTCAGAAGCTGATACTGGCGCAGACAAGGTTGTGGAATTGTCTAAACATTTTCCTTTAATATCTGGGCGGTAGTAGCTTTTCTCTGGGAGGGAAAAGTCATGCAGCAACGCGAAGCCGCCAATATACTCTTCGGCATTTTGCACGGCGACTCGACAGCATTGCTGCCCGATAATAACCGCAAGACTCGCTCCAACAACCAACGCTTTATCTTGGTTTGGCCAATCAATGGGACTATTGTCATTATTCCAAGTATTGTGGGGTTTGAAGTACAATACTGGTTCAGTGGGTAGAGCCTTATAGGGTGCTTGTTCAAACTCAATCGTCATCTTATCCAATTGCTGTTGGTCATTGAGAGCCACACACACCACTTTTCCTTGTAGTTTTGTTTTCATCATATTTCCTGCTTAATAAACGTTATCAATGACTGGCGTTTCAATGTCATCTACATGGTTAAGCTTGTAAGCAAGTTGTTCCGCACCAAGTCGGAGCAACAACGTATCAACACCAGCACCTATGAACTTAACGCCTCTCGCTGCATATTCGCGTGCTTGCTGAGGGTTTAATGACAGTATCCCCGTTGCTTTACCGGCGTGTTGAATGACCTCTATCGCGTGGTCAATTGCTGCAACAACTTCTGGGTGAGACGGGTTACCGATATGCCCCATTGAGCCCGACAAGTCCGAAGGTCCGATAAATATGCCGTCAATACCTTCCACCGCTGCAATTGCTTCAATATTGTCAATAGCTTGCTTGGTTTCGACTTGCACCAAAATACAGATCTGCTCATTCGCTCGGTGTAGATATTGAGGAACTCTATTCCACTGGGACGCTCTTGCTAGAGCACTGCCAATACCACGGTGACCAAGTGGCGGATAAAGTGCTGACTTAACCACTTGCTCGGCTTCGTTTGCATCATTAACCATCGGTACTAAAACCGTTTGTGCGCCAATATCGAGCAACCTTTTGATTAGTGTTGGATTACTGTCTTCAGCTCTGACAATTGGTGAAGCACTGTGAGCCGCCAGAGCTTGTAGGTGATGCTTAATACCCGTTAGATCAAACGAAGCATGCTCACCATCAATGAGTACCCAATCGAACCCAGCGCTTCCACAGATCTCTGCACAACTCGTATCAGGTAACCCCAACCATAACCCCCACAATGGATCATGGCCTTTTAAAGATTGTTTAAATTTGTTTTCAAGCATCTCAATTATCCTTAAACAAATTTGACCGAGATTCCGCCTAATGGACCAAAGTCCGCGTGAATCGTATCTCCCTCTTTCACTGCTACGGGACGAGTGAAAGAACCCGCTAAAATGACCTGTCCAGGCTCTAATGAAACACCATGCGGTGCAAAGCGTTTGCATACCCAACATATACCATTCGCAGGATGCCCTAATACGCCAGCTGCCAACCCGGTTTCTTCAATTTGTCCGTTGAGGTAAAGCATGGCGCCTGCCCAACGAAGGTCTAATTCTGTAGGTTTAATTGGCCTTCCACCGATAATGATTCCTCCGTTAGCCGCGTTATCCGCGATTGTGTCGTAAACTTTTCGCGTATAACCAGTTTCGGGATCAGTTCGGTGACAACGAGCAGCTATCAGCTCCAATGCTGGAACCACATAGTCGGTAGCATTAAGCACATCAAAAATAGTGACATTGTCACCTTCTAGTTTTTCTTTTAGTACGAAGGCAAGCTCAACCTCAATACGAGGATCGAGAAAGTCGCCAACAGGTATCTGTGAGCCGTCTGAAAAAAACATGTCGTCGAGCAGTACGCCATAATCCGGTTGATCAATGCTGACTGCCATTTGCATCGCTCGAGACGTAAGGCCAATTTTGTAACCTTTGACTTTTGCACCCTCTCTTTTCTTCCTATCTACCCATCGACTTTGAATTTTGTATGCGTCTTCCATCGACATTTCTGGGTAATCAAGCGTAAGGGCGGTAATTTGCTCTCTATTCTTCTCTGCTTTATAAAGGCGTTCCGCAGCTACTTGAATTTGCTCTTCTGTTAACATTCGACTTCCTTTCGTTTCAGTACTGACTTCTATTTCGACCTTTTAATTATCAACTGGCCTTTGCAAACCGAGCGACACACTCGCCGATTTAATTAACATGTTAAGTACTTTAGTTAATATATTAAATAAAGTCCAGAAACCCAAATGAACCACATAAGACACTGATATTTATATATTATTTGATATATTCTCGTTTTATAGACCATGAGACTGTAATCCATTTACATTGTAAAATTGATTAACATCACACTATTGTGCCAACAGAAGAAGTGAAATGAGGTTTTTATCACTTAGTTCTTTTTATAAACCTGTGATTAATTTTTGATTCATTGATCTAGTTAACATATTAAGCATTTTGCCTACATTTAATTAACACAACAGATTCGCATTCTGATAAAAGTAGTTAATATATTAAGTATTCAAACAACGACTCACTAAGTGGGCAATGCTCAAGCAGGAACAGAGCAATAAATAAACCGTGAAACGAAAGGAAATACGTTATGCGAGTAAACAAAGTCGCCACCATTACTAGTACTGCTCTACTTTTATTAAGTTCTTTCTCTGTACACGCAGAACCAGAAAAAATAATTAAAATAAGCACTTGGGGCTCCCCAAACCATGGTATCAACAAAGTGGTTTGGCCAACTTGGGGTCAATGGATCGAAGAAGCTACAGATGGTCGGGTTGGTATTAAAATCGAGTATGATCTTGCACCACCTCAAACACAGATAGATGTAGTTACTGATGGTATCGGTGATGTAACTTGGATCTTCCATGGACATAAAGCAGGTCGTTTTCAGTTAACTCAACTTCCTGAAATTCCAACTTTTTCTGAAGGTACTAGCTCAGAGTTAATGTCTCAGGCTTATTGGCGTACATACGAGAAGTATCTGAAAAAAGGTCGTGAACATCGTGGCGTTGAAGTAATGGCGCTAAGCGTACATGGACCTGGACAACTCATCACCAAAAATCCAGTCAAATCACTAGAGTCTCTCCAAGGCAAAAAGATTCGTGTCGGCGGTGGTGTTATTTCATCCGTTGCTAAAGATATGAAGGTAACACCTGTCTTTATTCCCACCACCAAAGTCTACGAGTCGATCTCGCAAGGTGTCGTCGAGGGCGCTTATCAACCTGTAGAAGCATTGAGCTCGTTCCGACTAGCAGAAGTCGCAGATAACACTTTAGTGATTCCTGGTGGTCTGTACCGCGGTAGTTTTGCAATCGTCATGAATCTCGACACGTTGCATGACCTATCTAAAGAGGACCAAGAAGCAATTAAGAATGTATCGGGTGAGAAGCTATCGCGCTTATTTGGCAAAATGTGGGATGACGTGGACAATTCCGCTTATACCACTGCTTTGGAAGGCGGCCATACTTTCACTCCAGCCTCCCCAGAAATGATCGCTGAACTCAAGAAATCGAGTGAGCCATTAGTTTCCAACTGGTACAAGGTTGCGGAGAAACGCAAAGTTGATGGCCACGCGGCTTACGACTACTTCTATCAACAACTTGAACAAGGATTGTAGTAATTATGAATGGTTTTAGTATTGCTAAGACCATACAGCGAGGGCTTGAAGCTCTCGCTGCCATCAGCTTACTGCTCATGATGTTGATTACGTTTGTTGATGTGACTGGTCGATATTTCTTTAACGCTCCTGTGATGGGTTCGACTGAGCTTATTGAAGTATTGCTCGCAGTTATGGTTTTTATGGCGTTTCCTCTTGTCTCTTGGAATGAAGAGAATATTTGTGTCGACCTTCTGGATAACTACTTTCCTGAAAAATGGATAGGCCTAAGACAGGTGGTGATCAACCTCATTTGCTCATGTTCTTTAATACTTGTAGCCATGATGAACTGGAAGTTAGCCGGTCGCTCGTTGGATTACGAAGAGGTAACAGAAATACTCGAGATGCCACTGGGATACGTCACGTATTTGATATCGATTACTGGCTTTGTAGGCGGAGCATTAACAGGCCTTAACGCATTGCTTTATGCCAAGGGTCTATTTAATAGTAAACCAGCAAAAAATACGATAAACACAACGAGCAAGGAGGCTTAAATGATAGAGTCCATTATTGGCTTTACAGCCCTTATCATCATGGTATTTCTTCGCTTGCCACTTGCTTTTGCAATGGGAGTTGTTGGCTTTATTGGCTTTTGGTACATCAACGATTACAACTGGAACGCGGCAATGTCGATGGCAGCAAGACGCATTATCGACACCGGACAAGATTACAGTCTTTCCGTCATACCACTATTTATCTTGATGGGTAACTTTGTCACCAAAGCAGGGCTATCCAATGAACTATACCGAGCGTGCAATGCGTTTGTCGGCCACAAAAAAGGTGGCTTATCCATGTCGACCATTTTGGCTTGTGGTGGGTTTTCAGCGATTTGCGGCTCAAGCTTAGCGACGTCTGCCACCATGTCTAAAGTCGCCATGCCGCCAATGAGAAAATATGGATATTCAGACGGTTTGGCCGCGGCCTCGATTGCTGCTGGCGGAACACTTGGAATTTTGATTCCTCCAAGCGTCATGCTCGTTATCTACGGTCTATTAACCGAGAGCAGTATACGAGAGTTATTTGCCGCAGGCTTCCTACCAGGCCTACTTGGTATTGGTCTTTATCTCGCAGCCGTTCAATGGGTAGTCTTTCGATCGCCAGACAGCGCGCCTCCCGGAGAACGCGTTAACTGGAAAGGACGATTTGTTGCCTTAAAAGGGATTCTATCGACACTACTTCTTTTTGTACTAGTCATGGGAGGCATATACGTCGGTGCGTTCACGCCAACTGAAGCTGCTGGTATAGGTGCTACTGGAGCGTTTGCCCTTGCTGCGTATCGTCGTAAACTGAATTATCAGGTCATGCGAGATATTCTTGTCGACACAGCAAAAACTTCTGCCTCTTTGTTCGCCGTGGTCATCTGTGCGCTGATTCTATCCAATTTCATCAACCGAGCCGGTTTACCTACCGCATTGGTTGAAATGATTCAAGCAGCCAACGTTACACCGATGATGGCGTTGGGGCTGATTCTATTGATATACATTATCTTGGGTTGCGTATTTGAAAGTATGTCAATGATGCTACTCACCGTACCAATCTTCTTCCCTGTAGTGGTAGAACTTGGTTTTGACCCTATCTGGTTTGGCATTGTGGTCGTTGTCGTAACAGAGATCAGCTTAATCACACCACCAGTCGGGCTAAATGTTTTTGTGCTGTCTGGGATTATTAAGGACATCAATACCGGGACCATCTTTAAAGGGGTGTTTCCGTTTTGGGTAGCCGACATGGTTCGCTTAGCAGTTATTGTTTTGGTTCCGGCAATTGTTCTGTTTTTACCGAACATGTTGTATTAACTATGAAAGAGCTTTCCGTAGAGGAAAGCTCTTTTTCGTTTAGAGCAATGTATCTACATGTATTAGCTGACAAATAACTCACCATATATCAATAGGATGACTTCGCCTCGTTTCTGATATATGGTTTATTACGAGTAAGGAAATTATGAAGGTTAACTTAGTGACTAAATACGAAGATTCTCTCCCGCTACAACTTATTCGGGCCAGAGACATCGCAATGGAATACTTTCGCCCAGTTTTAGCCAGCAATGACATAACGGAACAGCAATGGCGTGTCATGCGTGTATTGGATACGAAAGGGGAAATTGACTTTACTACACTCTCCCGCGAATCTTGTATTCTAAGCCCAAGTCTGACTGGCATCATTAATAGGCTAGAGAAGCTTGGTTACGTTGAAAAGAAAAAATGCGAACATGATGGTCGTAAATCATACATCCATTTGACCAATAAAGCCGTTGCGCTGGTTGAGACGCTTCGACCTCGCATCGAAGAGCAATATGTATCACTTAAACAACGGATGGGTGAAGAGAAGTACTCACAACTTTCCAATTTGCTCAACGAACTTATTGATAGCAAGCACTAAAACACCCGCTTAGGCGGGTGTTTTCAAGTTTAGAACTCTAACTATGGCAATTAGGCCACTTCCGCTACTTTGACGTCAGCTTGCAGATGTTTAAATTGGCGGTCGAAGTACATGAGTGCGTCCTTATCCTGAGTCGTAATTGCTTCAACCTCTAAGAACAGCACTGTATGCGTACCCATTTCTTTCATATCACTAATACGCCCTTCCAGTGTCGTTAATGCTCCTTTTAACACTGGAACTTGATATTGATTTAGGTTCCACCCTTCTAACGCAAAACGCTCTTCCATTTCCAATCCAGTCATCCCAGCGAAGTGCATGGACATTTCTTGGTGTTCACTCGCACATGTATTCACACACATACGACCATTTGCTTTGAAGATCTCATTTGAAGCACTCGAGCGATTGACGCAGACCAATACAGTTGCCGGTGAGTCAGTCACCGA
Organism: Vibrio mediterranei; assembly: GCF_013364395.1. Classification (NCBI taxonomy): domain Bacteria; kingdom Pseudomonadati; phylum Pseudomonadota; class Gammaproteobacteria; order Vibrionales; family Vibrionaceae; genus Vibrio; species Vibrio mediterranei. The sequence goes on from NZ_JABXGK010000008.1 coordinate 1,142,955, forward strand.
GCAAACTGCTGTCGCGGTAATGCCAACGGTTCCAGCCTCACCGCCGGTAGTGACAATGTTGACCGCCGCAGCCAACTTAGACATAGCATTACGAAATTCTTGTTGTAGAGACATGGTATCTTCCTTATTTGATGACTTTAAATTGGTGCATTTATTAGCACTCCTTGTTATGTATCATCATTGTGGAGCACCTTGCTCGTACCGAACATAGACGGTTCACGCAATCGCTTGCACTTTTCGCAGTCCAGTGATTATAAAACTGCATAGAATTGACAATATTTCGAATATTCACTCTCGATAATTCTATTAAGCTCTGTTACCTTTACGCCATTAAATCGAGTGCTTTTAATTGATTAGACGGAACTATGCCTTCTCCACAAACCATCAGAAAAATCGTAGAAATTGGCGACACACTTCATCGAAGTGGTTGTGCTCCATATAAAGTGGAAAAGTACGCGCAATACTATGCTCAAAAGCACGGACTTGATGTAATGGTTCAAGCAACACCTACCGCTATCAACTATCAGTTTCCGGACAAAAACAATACGGTAGTAATGAAGCGTTTAAAGCCAGCATCCATTAACCTCAGTTTGCTCGCTAATACTATTATCCGTATCAACCAACCAAGTAACGAAGCGCTTCCTGAGCCCGTTGGTTACCCTAAATGGGTGGTTGCCCTAGCCAATATGGGGATTCCACCAGCCTATCTTATGCTGGTAGGAAGTACGCTTGAAGCGATTGGCTTCTCCATCTTATTGGGTTTGATGGTTTGGATATGCCAACTTATTTATAAAGGTCGCAACTCCATTGCTGTTGAGTTTGTATCTGCGTTATTGACAGGCGTGTTGGTTGCCTTCATTGCAAGTACAGGTGCGACCATTCCTATTTGGGCGCTATGTATTGCATCGGTGGTACTATTTGTGCCTGGCCTATCCATTGCTAACTCTTTGGAGTGTTTGGCGTTCAATGATCTCGTTTCAGGTACTGCCCTATTAGGACAGAGTGCCCTTACCCTCATCAAACTGTTCATTGGTGTGATAATGGGCTTGAATATTGGTGAAGCTTTATGGGGGCAAACAGAATCACTCTCTTATACCAATGAGGTACCACTCTGGCTTCATTGCTTTGGATTACTCCTTATCTCTACCTCAATCGGTGTGATTTTCAACGCTAGACCTAAGGATATTTTGTTGGGTCTTCCCGTTGCTGTATTAGGTATGTGGGGGCCATTTTATTTAGGCTTTGATAGCGGCTGGATCGTCGGTACTTGGGTCACCACTGTATTGATAACGTTATACGGTACATGGGTAGCGAAACGCTTGGATCTAACAGGCTCAATTTATATTGTTCAAGGCATTATTATTCTTGTTCCTGGTAGCCGCGTTCTCGTTAGTGCAAGTCAATCAGTGTTTGAACAATCGATTCTTCCGATACCAAACATCGGTTTATCCGCATTATTTATGTTCTCTGCTATTGTAGCCGGACAAATAACCGCATATTCGATCTACTCACCAAAGATTGAGCGATAAAATACTTAATAAGAAGATTATTTTATAGAACTCTAATGGGATTCATAATAATAGAATTGTTTGCAAAATCTTTACAAAACTATTAATTCACTAATCGAAATAATGTTTTATATCAAAGAGTTATACCAGAAGCCCTTGTATTGACTTAGATCATAAAAATAAGCTCGTTTGTTTGAAATGTCATGTAATTGACACTTAAAAACGAGCTGAACTTCAAATATTCAGCAACTTTCCAAGTAACTATCTTTGACTTAAGTAAGAACTACCTTATATTCATGACTGGCTAGAAAAATAGTTCCATTGTTTACAAAAGGCATTCGTTGAATTCTCGGAATTCCCCCGACGCGTTGTACGCAATAGCAATTTACTTTTCCACGCTATAGCTGCCGGATTTGGCAAACAAGAAACAAAAGATAGTAAAATTTAGGATATAGATATGTCTAACACAGTTACTGGTACAGTTAAGTGGTTCAACGAAACTAAAGGCTTTGGCTTCATTCAACAAGAAAATGGTCCTGACGTGTTCGCTCACTTCAGCAACATCAAAGCGGACGGTTTCCGTACTCTAGCTGAAGGTCAAAAAGTGGCATTCAAAGTGACACAAGGCCAAAAAGGTCCTCAAGCTGAAGAGATTACTTTGGTATAACTGCCAGTAAGCAATACCTTTGATAAATAGCCAGCTAAGCTGGCTATTTTTATATCACTTGAAGCACATTCTCTCTATTGTTTATACCCTTTTGCGCCCATAAGCGTACTATAGACATCACTATTCTACGAATTAGACACTCCCATGGCACTAAAACCAACCATATATAAGTTTCGCGTAGCGTTGACGGATATGAATCGAGATTATTATGACTCTTTTAATCTGACCGTAGCACTGCACCCTTCTGAAAACCATCAACGAATGATGGCAAGGCTCATGGCTTTTTGTCTCAATGCCTCTCCTGATCTGCAGTTCACAAAGGGACTATCGACGATTGAAGAGCCTGATATCTGGGAAAAATCTCTCGACGATCAAACCTTACTGTGGATTGATATCGGCGAGCCTGACGTTGAGCGCGTCAAAAAAGCGACACGTTTGGCTAAAAAGACCAAAGTTTACAGCTTCAACACTAAAAGCGACGTATGGTGGCAGCAAAACCAAGGTAAATTCGGTTACCTCGATGCCAGTGTTTATCGTTTCAATAATGACTCGATTGAAGCCCTCTCTTCGCTAGTCACTCGCACAATGGATCTCTCAGTCATGATTACCGGAACCTCATTATTTGTTGACGCAGAGACTGGATCAGCAGAAGTGACGATTGAGGAGTTGCAAGACAAATGATCGAATTGAGGGAAGCGCTCAACAGTATTAAGGTTAATCAAATTCAAATTGTCAATGTTCAGTCTGAAGCACTAGATAATTTGTGTGAACGAGAAAACTTGCTGTATGCAACAGCTCAAGAGAACAAGCCAGAATCTAGCCCAACTCACCTGCTTCTTGGCCTTTTCACTAAGTTAAACATTGAAGCTCTTTCCTCAGTCAAATCTCATATAGAGCAAATCTCTGAAATGAAATCCATATTCGATCAACAGCTTGAAGAGAAACATGCGAAGGCTTTTCGGCTACCGGTGCTGGAAGAGTTGCAACTCGTCACGCATATATGGCTATATATTCAAGGCTATCTTGGTATGGATTATAGTTTGGCCAATGACCACGCAACACAAACCAGTAACGCAATCAGTGGATTGCTCGATCAAAGCGCTGATGCTCTACGTACCGACTTTAACCAAAGCTATTATCTTGGTTTTCGAGAATTTGAAGCAAACAAACCACCGTCTTCTGGATGGAAACGGTGGTTTGAGAAATGGTTCAACTAGCGAGCTGAATCAGCTCTTTAGTGGCGATTAAAGATTGGCGTGAGGTCCGAATACCTCGTAGTGAATTCTGTCTCGCTCAACGCCAATCGATTCAAGTTGCTTCACAACATGGTCCATAAAGACTACTGGGCCGCAGGTATAGAAGTGCCCAAAGTTCGTTGGAAGAGAATCTTTGATTTGTGCTAGATCCATTAAACCTGTGCTCGAATTATTGATACCCTCTACATTGAGTGGTTCACGATACCACACTCTATGGTTCCAACCTTTTGCTGATACGATGGTATCTACCTCGTCAATGAAAGAATGTTGCTGTTCGTTTTCACAGGCATGCAAATAGGTAACAGGATCGGACTTGCCATCCTTTGCCAACTGTTGAAGCATTGCTTGCATTGGCGTACAGCCAACACCTGCAGAAATCAGAACGACCGGCTTATTAACTTCTTTGTAGAAGAAGTCCCCTGCAGGAGGCAGTATTTCGATCACCGCACCCACTTCCACTTCATCATGCAAATAGTGAGATACCAAACCTAACTGGTCGCTGTTATTACCTTCCTTCTTGACAGAAATTCGGTAATTTTCACCATTTGGAGCTTGGGAAAGTGAATACTGGCGAATTTCTACATTCTCACCTTTTGAAGGTGTGACCTGTACACCTAGGTACTGCCCTACTTCATAATCAAGGACTTTGCCGCCATCTTCTGGAGTAAGGACAAAACTCATAACCAACTCAGATTCAGGCTTTTTATCAGTTACCACAAATCGGCGAGTACCGCGCCATCCACCGGTCGCCTTTTCACGTAACTGGTATAGCTCTTCCTCACGATCAATAAAGATTTGCGCTAAGAATAGGTAAGCTTCAGTCCAAGCTTCTTCAACTTCTTTGGTAAACGCATCTGGCGCCAGCTCTCTTAAGGTCTCAATGAGGTGGTGACCAACGATTTGATAGTGTTCTGCTTTGATATTAAAACTAGTATGTTTGTGCGCGATACGTTCAACGGCTGTAGTAAGCGCCGCTAAGTTTTCAATATTTTTAGCATACGCAGCAACAGCTTCGAATAGAGCAACACTTTGACGCCCTGTCTTTTGGTGCGTCATGTTGAAGATGTCCTTCAGCTCAGGGTTGTGAGAGAACATTCTTTGATAGAAATGCTGAGTTAAAGCAGGGCCTGCAGACTCAAGTAATGGAATTGTGCTCTTGATGATTTCGATATGGTTGTTATTTAGCATATACGCTCCCTAGAAGGCTTAGACTTTTACAGTACGAACTTCGACTGTCTCATATTGTTTTTTATAGTTTTAGTTGTATCCCTTGAGATATTTCTCTCGGGTATAGTGCGAGTTGAGAATCACACTTATTTGTTTTTCAACGAATACCTACAAAGCACAGAGCGTGCCAATTTTGAAATCCTTAAAAACTCTCACTTATTCAAGAGTTAACTATTAAATATCAGTCAAAATGACTGCTTTAATTTAGGTCAATATGACTCTATAATGCCTAGCATACTCATTACCATAAGTTGTAATCTCCTATGCAAGACATTTCCCCTTCCAACTTAATGGAGCTGACTATTGGCCTAGCCAGCAGCAATAACGACCAAGAACGCTTCGATTCGCTTATCAATACCATCAGAAAAACCATCATGTGTGACTGTGTTGCCTTGTTATCACTTCAAGGTGATACGCTTGTTCCTCTCGCGATGCAGGGCTTAGGCCGCGATACTCTAGGGCGCAGGTTCGTTATTAGTGAACATCCAAGATTCGCTCAGATTTGCGCATCCACATCTCCGGTTATCTTTGACGCCGATTCTGAGTTGCCTGACCCATTTGACGGCTTGCTCATTGACCACCATGGCGATCTTCCAATGCACTCTTGTATGGGTTTGCCTTTGATTTTTGGCGACAAGATGTTGGGAGCCCTCACCCTCGATAGCCTAGGGACTAATGCTTTTGACCACATTCCAACGCGCAGCCTAGAAGTATTGTCTGCCATTGCTGCATCCACATTAAAAATGGCACTAACTTTTTCTCAGTTGGAATACCAAGCCAAACAATCCAAACAGCTGCTTGAAGAACTCAACGTCGAAGCTTGGGAACGAGATGGCAGCGATATGATCGGTGATAGCGAGTTAATGCGCGTGTTGAAATCCGATATCGAAATTGTCGCGCCATCAGATTTTAATATCTTAATTCATGGTGAGACCGGTGTTGGTAAAGAGTTGGTGGCACGTAATCTACATTACCAATCAACTCGCCGACAGAATCCATTAGTCTATGTTAACTGTGCTGCAATTCCTGAAAACCTCATCGAGAGTGAGCTATTTGGTCATGTAAAAGGGGCGTTCACGGGTGCAGATAAAAATCGCATGGGTAAGTTTGCGCTAGCCGATGGCGGGACACTATTTTTGGATGAAATTGGCGAGCTCCCACTTGCAGCACAGAGTAAGCTTTTACGAGCATTACAGAATAACGAAATACAACCCGTTGGTAAGGATGAAATTCAAAAGATCAATGTTAGAGTCCTCGCCGCAACCAACCGTGAACTCAAGGAAGAAGTTGAACAAGGTAAGTTCCGCGCAGACCTTTATCACCGACTCAGTGTTTACCCAATTTCTGTACCGCCATTGCGTGAAAGAAACGGCGATATAGAGTTACTGGCAGGCTTCTTTCTGGAGCAAGCTCGACGTAAGCTTGGCATTAACCAAATCAAGCTAAGTCCAAATGTCGTATCTCATTTGAACCGCTATTCATGGCCCGGTAATGTTCGAGAGCTAGAACATGTTATTAACCGAGCAGCTCTGAAGGCGAAAGCAAGGCTGTTTGATAAGAAGGTGGTCACCGTAAGCATTGACGACTGTGGTCATTTTGACGATGAAAGCCGCATCACTCCGACCAAGCAAAGTAAAACAAGCGCTCCAATGATTGACCACTCGAAAGGCATTCGAGAGTCCACCGAAGAATATCAAAGAAGCTTGATATCCAATGCCTTAATTGAATGCGAGTATAACTGGGCTAAAGCAAGCAGAGTCCTTAAAACTGATCGAGCTAACTTGATTCGCTTATCGAAACGGTTGGGAATTAGTGTGACCAAAAGCCATACCCTTTCTCGCAGTTAATGTTAACCGTACCAGAATCGTAAATAAGATGTTAATATTCGACGGTATGTCTCGCATACCGTCATTATAATTTTCTAAAAACAACAAGACTGCTCAACAGGTTATTTATGAAGTTCATCCGTATTATTCTTGGTAAAATCATACTGCTATTAAATTTCGTTTTCTCTCCGCGTGGCGTTAAACGCACGCCTGAAGCACAGCAACAAGCCGATCAAAAAGCGCAAACTATGCAGCTCTATCAATTTGAAGCGTGTCCCTTTTGTGTGAAAGTACGTAGAGAAATGAAACGTCAATCAGTCAACATTGCATTGAAAGATGCTAAAAATGACTCAGTTGCGCGCGACGAACTGCTAGCGGGTGGCGGTAAAGTAAAAGTACCTTGTCTGAAGATCACTCAAGGTGGTGAAGAGAAATGGATGTATGAGTCTTCCGACATAGTTTCTTATCTGCAAAAAGAGTTTGCTTAGGCGTTATGGAAACCGTTATTTCACAGTACGTTTAGTAGTTAAGGTAAGAATGTTCAGGACTTGAAGCGAGTGGTAAGTAGCTCCTCGCCTGCGAAGGGGTGACGGTTGCTTCAGCGGCAGAGTCTAAAACTATTTTTTATAACTTACCTAAAAAAGAGCTCATTATGAGCTCTTTTTTTGTTTCCTAATTGCCGCTACACGGCTTGTTGCAAGTTTTCAGCATATTTACCTTGCTGCGCCATTACAAAGAAATTATCAATCCAATGCAGTATTAACGCAGAGTCTTGTGCTTTGTTTATTTCAATAAACGCTTGGTCATAATGCTGAGGCGTTAGGAGATGCTTACGCTTCTCCACCAATTTTTCTGTGAAGCTGGAGCTAAACTCAGGATGTCCTTGGACTGTGAATATATGATTATCTTTCACAAGCATAAAGTTAGGACAAAAATCATTAGTAGCAATAACTTTCACGCCGCCAGGAACAATAATCACTTGGTCTTGATGACTCACTAATAGTCGCGCAGAGTCTACAGACAGATTCATCCATTTCTTCTGAGCGGTAATTTGAACTTCATAGCTGCCAAGTCCCCACCCTTTTTCCGATTTTTGCACCTTGCCGCCGAGAGCTCTCGCAATAATCTGATGTCCAAAACAGATGCCTACTAGTGGACGTCGACGAGCTTCACAGCGCGTTATCCAGTCTATGAGTTTGAGAATCCAGGGATGATTATCGTAAGCATTGTGTACACTACCTGTGATTATAAACCCATGGCATTCATCATGATGAGGTAACTCTCCTTTTGTCGCATCGTAGTTCTGAAAAGTGAACTCATTGTTGACCTCATAGAGAGAGGCCTCAATCATGTCTGCGTATTGACCATGGTCATCTGATAGTGGCGAGTCCACATGGCCGCACGTTAATATCCCTATCTTCATTTATCACCTACTTCATTGTTGGCATTACAAATTCACTTTCTCTTTGCCCTTTAGGCCAGCGAGCAGTAACCGTCTTCATACGAGTATAGAAGCGCACGCCATCATTGCCATGAACATTGAGAGGTCCAAAGATTGAGCGCTTCCAACCACCAAAGCTATGAAATGCCATTGGCACTGGAATTGGCACGTTCACCCCTACCATACCGATTTCTACTTTTTCTGAGAAGTCGCGCGCGGTATCACCATCACGAGTGAAAATTGCAGTACCATTACCGAATTCGTGCTCATTAATAAGTTGCAGTGCTTCTTGATAATCTTTGGCACGTACTACCGACAAAACGGGACCAAAAATCTCTTCGTTATAAATGGTCATGTCTGGAGTAACATTGTCAAATAACGTCCCGCCGACAAAGTAACCAGGAGCAGAGGTATTGATGCCACGCCCGTCCACTACAAGCGTTGCGCCTTGATCAACACCACTTTGAATGTATTCCGTTACCTTGTTCATGTGAGGCTCGCTCACCAATGGACCCATTTCGTTTTCAGGCGATACTCCCAGCCCTGGGCCTACGCGCAGTGCTTCCACTTTTTGTTTCAGCTGTGCCACTAATCGATCGGCAGTTTCATCACCGACAGCAACCGCCACGGAGATAGCCATACAACGCTCTCCCGCCGCACCATATGCCGCTCCCATAATAGCATTTGTCGCCCCTTCAAGGTCTGCATCAGGCATAACAACTAAGTGGTTCTTAGCTCCGCCTAACGCTTGAACTCGTTTGCCATTTGCACTTCCTTTGCTGTAGATAGCTTCGGCGATCGGCGTTGAACCTACGAAACTCACGGCTGCAACGTCTGGTGACTCAAGAAGCGCATCAACCACTTCTTTATCACCTTGGACAACATTAAAAACGCCATCAGGAAGACCTGCTTGTTTCAATAACTCAGCCAGCTTCAAAGATGCACTCGGATCTTTTTCAGATGGTTTAAGGATAAAGCTGTTTCCGCAGGCAAGCGCTACTGGGATCATCCATAGCGGTACCATCACAGGGAAGTTAAATGGTGTAATACCAACGCAGACACCAACTGGCTGCATTAAAGAATAGCTGTCTATCTCGCGTCCAACATTAAGTGAATGTTCACCTTTTAGCAGATGTGGGATACCACAAGAAAACTCAACCACTTCTAATCCACGTGTCAATTCTCCTAATGCATCACTGTGTACTTTGCCATGCTCGGTAGAAATTAACGTAGCGAGCTCATCCGCGTTCTCTTCAAGCAAAGCTTTGAATCTGAACATGACTCGAGCACGTTGCAGTGGTGGTGTTGCTTGCCAAGCTTCTTGCGCCTGTTTCGCTACAGCCACAGCTTCTAGCGCTTCACTAGCACTTGATAGCTGAACTTGCCCTCGCAACTCACCATTTGCTGGGTTAAACAAGTCTGCGTTTCTTCCGCTGTGGCTCTCTACCATTCGGCCGTTGATAAAATTAGATACCAAAACTGACATAGTCTTATTCCTTGTAATCAATATTCTGCAAAACGTCTGCAATCAGAGTAAATAAATCGTCGATATGCTGCTTCTCAATAATCAGCGGCGGAGAAAGCGCGATGATGTCCCCAGTGACACGAATCAGAGCGCCCTTCTCGAAACATTTGGTAAAGACTTGGAACGCTCTAGATCCTGGCTTACCCGCAATTCCTTCTAACTCAATACCAGCAATCAAACCATAATTGCGAAGGTCTTTTACGTGAGGTAGCCCTTTCAAGCTATGGACCGCTTGCTCCCAATAATCTGAGAGCTCAGCCGCTCGTGTATAGAGATTCTCATTGCGATAAATATCTAGTGTCGCTAAACCAGCCGCTGCGGCTACTGGATGGCCGGAATAGGTGTAGCCATGGAACAACTCGATAGCTTGACTATCTGGAGCCACCATCGCTTGGTAAATTTCGTCGCTGACAAAAACGGCTCCCATAGGAATAGCACCATTAGTTAAGCCTTTAGCGGTAGTAATAATGTCAGGCTTGACGTCGAATTCTTGCGCTGCAAAAGGACTGCCGATGCGACCAAATCCTGTAATAACCTCATCGAATATCAATAGAATGCCATGTTGGGTACAGATTTCACGAAGACGTTTCAGGTAACCTTTAGGAGGAAGAATTACCCCTGTAGATCCCGCAATCGGCTCAACAATAACCGCAGCAATGTTGCTCGCATCATGCAGAGTAACGATATTGTTTAGGCTTTCCGCCCAGCCGGGATCGTAATCAGGTAGCCCTTTGCTAAAGCCGCTATTTTCAATGCTCAATGTATGCGGAAGGTGGTCGACACCAGTTAACAGACTGCCAAATGTCTTGCGGTTATTAACAATTCCGCCTACCGAAATACCACCAAACCCGACACCGTGATAACCACGCTCTCGACCAATTAGGCGTGTACGAGTCCCTTGTCCGATGCATCTCTGATAAGCCAACGCAATTTTTAGTGCGGTATCAACAGATTCAGAACCTGAGTTAGTGAAAAATACGCGATTCAAACCTGATGGAGCGATTTCTGAGAGTGACTCAGCAAATTCAAATGGCAATGGATGACCCATTTGAAATGTTGGCGCAAAGTCCAGATTGTGAATCTGACTCGCCACCGCTTCACTGATTTCATGACGCCCGTGTCCTGCATTACAGCACCATAGACCTGCTGTACCGTCGAGTATCTTGCGTTTATCTTCTGACGTGTAGTACATCCCTTCAGCTGAAACTAACATGCGTGGCGCTGATTTAAACTGCGAGTTAGCAGTAAATGGCATCCAAAAAGCATCCATATTTCCTGAACTAGTTGTACCTTGCTTGTTTATACCTTGCATCGTGCACTCCAACTAAAAATACTGAACAGCATTGTTTCTTTTACTAAACACCGCTAAACACTTGAACCACAGTATGTAAATGCAATGTTATTAAATAATGAACAAAATTGACTATAGAACGTTTTATTTGCCTATTCAATGATTAAATTATAAACATTTGCTGGTTTTTTCTATTTAGTGAGCTAGGATTGTGTTTAGTTTACTAATCACAAAGGGAAGAGTTGGAGATTTCGCCCAATGGAAACAGAAATAGGACCAAGGTTTAAAGCACTAAGAGAACGTGCAGGCTTATCACAGCGTGAGTTAGCCAAAAGAGCCGGCGTGACCAATGGATTCATTTCTCAGATTGAAAGTAACGCCGTAAGCCCGTCTGTCGCGTCGCTGAGTAAACTACTTAGCAAGATCCCTTCATCTATGGCGGAGTTTTTTGCGGTTGATGAACCAAAGCCTGATCAGTTTTTTTCACGCAAACAGCAACAACCAGAAATAGGCCGAGGAAAGATCAGCTATCGCCAGATAGGTCACTATCACGACGACAGGCAAATTGGCATGTTGAGAGAAACACTCGCTCCAGGTGCAGACACTGGAGATGAGATGCTCGTTCACGAAGGACAAGAGTGCGGTGTTATTGTCCAAGGCGAGTTGGAGCTCACGGTCGACAGTGAAGTCGTCGTTCTACATGAAGGCGACAGCTATTATTTCGACAGTACACGTACTCACCGATTTAGAAATACTTCTGATATTGATTGCATCATTGTCAGTGCAAACTCACCAGCCAGTTTTTAAGGAAGAAGGTAAACAATATGGACACTATGACTTGGCATGATAAAGCCGAAGCGTTGAGTTTTCGTACTCAGGCCTTTATCAACGGACACTTTGTTGATTCAGTCTCCGGCGATACGTTTGAAATCATCAACCCAGCAACAGGTCACCTATTGGCGCATGTCGCCCGCTGCACAGATAAAGATGTCGAGCTTGCAGTAAATGCTGCTCGTCAAGCGTTTGAGAGCCGTGTCTGGTGTGGTCTACCACCGGCAGAGCGTAAAGCGATCCTACTTAACTACGCTAAGCTCATTGACGAACATAAAGAAGAGTTTGCCCTTCTCGAATCACTCGATATGGGTAAGCCGATATCAGATGCAATGGGATATGACGCGCCGGCTACCGCGCGCTGCATTCAATGGAACGCAGAAGCCATAGACAAAGTCTATGATGAAGTTGCCCCAGTAACAGAAGGAGCATTAGCACTTGTGACTCACGAAGCACTAGGTGTCGTTGCGGCAATCGTACCTTGGAACTTCCCTACTGTTATGGCGGCTTGGAAGATTGGGCCCGCATTAGCAACCGGTAATTCAGTTATTGTGAAGCCTTCTGAGAAATCACCTCTCACCGCCATTTTGCTCGCCGACTTGGCCAAACAAGCAGGTATTCCAGACGGAGTGTTTCAAGTGCTCCCTGGCTTTGGCCATGAGGCAGGACAAGCATTAGCGCTTCACAACGATGTCGATTGTATCACTTTTACTGGTTCAACCGCCGTAGGTAAAAAGCTGTTATCTTTCGCGGGTGAATCCAACCTAAAACGTGCATTTATGGAATGTGGCGGCAAGAGCCCCCACATTGTACATCACGACGTTAAAGATATAGAAAAAGCTGCTGCAACAGCCGCCTCTGCTATCTGTTACAACCAAGGGGAAGTGTGTACAGCAGGTTCACGACTTCTGGTTCATTCCTCTATTAAAGATGAGTTTATTGAACTGGTTAAGAAATACATGGCGAATTGGCAGCCTGCCGATCCTCTTGAGAATGATACACGGGTCGGTGCGATAGTTGATGCTGCACAGTATGAGCGTGTATTAAGTTACATCGACATTGGTCAGACAGAAGGAGCAACACTAGCTTACGGTGGTAAGCCCGCAATGAGCAACACCGATGGTTTCTTTATTCAACCCGCTTTGTTTACTGATGTCACACCCAATATGCGCATCTATAAAGAAGAGATTTTTGGGCCCGTTCTATGTGTTACCAGTTTTGACTCGATTGATGAAGCGATCCAACTTGCTAACGATAGCGAATACGGGTTGGCGGCAGGTATTTGGACATCTGACATGTCAACAGCCATTAAATGCTCTCGTGCATTAAGAGCGGGAACGGTATTCGTGAACAACTGGGATGGCGGTGACATGACCATGCCGTTTGGTGGATACAAGCAAAGTGGTAACGGTCGTGATAAGTCGCTGCATGCTCTGCATAAATACACTGAAGTGAAATCGACGTGGATTGAATTAGACTAGAGTTCTCTTTCAACACAAGAAAAATAGCGAAGCTCATGCTTCGCTATTTTTTTATTCAAAGACTTTAGAAAGTTGGAGGTGTCGCCGCACTAATAAGCTCACATTCGACCTTTCCTTTATTACGAAAGCGATGTGGTTTGCGAGTTTCAAAGTAATACGAGTCACCTGCCTTTAATACTCTAGTATGGCTGCCAACCGTAATCTCAATTTCTCCTCGAATAATGACACCGCCCTCTTCTCCATCATGCTCGATGAAGTCAGTCCCCGTATCTGAGCCTGGCGGATAGATTTCTCTTAAGACTGCTAATTGGCGACCTTCTCGCTTTGCACCAACTAGCAACATTTTTATCTGTCCATCCCCTAAATCCGCCATCTGTTCTGCACTAAAGAAGATGTCATCTTTAGGCTCAACGTCGAGGGTGAAGAACTCTCCCATTGAGATTGGTATAGCATCGAGGATCTTTTTCAAAGAGCCAACGGACGGGTTTACTAAGTTCTGTTCTATTTGAGAGATCATGGAGTTGGTTACACCACTTCGTTTAGCAAGTTCACGCTGTGACATCCCACGCATGGTACGAATTGTTTTTAGTTGCTTACCTACATCCATGTCTTTCTCCCAAATTAGAACCGATTACTTAGCATCAACCACTTGCTGAACTATTGTTGACTCATTTTCATTTCAAGCAGCCTACGCTTTTCCGCCTTCGCCATCAACCACCACGCAATAAACGTGGCACAAGACACTGCTAATATGGTCAGTGTTGCTAATGCATTGATTTTAGGGCTAACACCTAAACGGACACTTGAGAATACCACCATAGGTAATGTTGTCGCACTTGGACCAGATACGAAGCTCGCAATCACTAAGTCATCTAATGACAAGGTAAACGCTAATAACCATCCCGCCAAAATAGCGGGTGCAATCGAAGGCAGCGTTATCTGTAAGAACACTTTCCAAGGTGGTGCGCCCAAGTCCATAGCAGCTTCTTCGATAGAGCGATCGACTTCTTGAAGTCGAGAACTCACTACTACCGTGACATAAGCCGTACAGAAAGTTACATGGGCAATCCAAATGGTCATCATGCCTCGCTGGCTAAACAGGTCAAACACTTGTCCCATCGCAATGAATAACAATAGTAGAGAAAGACCTGTAATAACCTCTGGCATAACCAAGGGTGCCGTGATCATAAAGGCAAACCCAGTTTCCCCTTTAAATTTCCCAAAGCGGTTCAATACAAATGCAGCAATAGTACCTAGAACAACAGCCGCGCTGGCTGATAAAAAGCCTATCATCAGACTCAGCTTCACACCGCCCATGAGCAAATCATCTTCTAGTAGCTCAAAATACCATTTAAACGAAAAACCGGACCATACCGTAACCAATCGGTTTTCGTTAAATGAATAAACAATCAGAATCAAAATTGGCAGATAAAGAAAGGTAAAACCCGCCGCCAAAATGCACCACTTCAGTTTACTGTTATAGACCGGAATGTCGTTCATGCTTGCGCCTCCAGTTCACGTTTTTGATAACGATGGAACCATAAGATAGGCAACATCAAAATAAGCAACATTACGATAGCTACCGCCGAAGCGACTGGCCAATCTCGGTTGTTAAAGAACTCTTGCCACAAGACTTTACCAATCAATACTGTATCAGGCCCGCCAAGTAGTTCCGGAATAACAAACTCACCCACAGCAGGGATGAACACTAACATCGACCCTGCGATAATACCGGCACGTGTCAATGGTACGAGAACCGTGAATAGTGTCGTTACTGGTTTCGCCCCGAGATCACTTGCCGCTTCCAGTAAGGAGTAATCCACTCGCATCAATGCGGTATAAAGAGGCAAAACCATAAAGGGTAAGTAGGTATAGATAATACCAATATAAACTGCAGTATCTGTGTGCAATATCTTTAGCGGTTCCTCAATAACACCAAAGGTCATCAACATATTGTTCAGAAGGCCGTTATTCTTAAGTATTCCTATCCAAGCATAAACACGAATCAAAAAGCTGGTCCACGATGGCAATATGATCAGCATTAATAATACATTTCGAGTTGACGGCTTCGAATGAACAATAGCCCAGGCAATCGGAAAACCAATCACTAAGCAAAGTAATGTAGAGATAAGTGCAATACGAATCGACTGTAAATACGACGACGCGTATAAGTCATCTTCTATCAGATATTGATAGTTGCCGACGTTGAGTAATAGCTGCAACTGCTGCTCAGCATAACTAAGCAATTCAGAATAAGGTGGAATCGATATTTGAGCTTCAGCAAAACTGATTTTGAATACGATTAGAAACGGCAATAGAAAGAACAGCAGTAACCATCCGTAGGGAACAGCAAGCAATAAGCACTTTGGCGTGGGAACAATACGCCAAATATTGAGTTTGGCTTGTTTCTTCATAGTTTCAGTACCACGCAGCTTTCCATGTCCCAGCAAAGATTGACTCTTTGCTCCCACGTTGGCATACCTTTTCTCACACGGCTCGTGTTTTGTAGCGTTGCAGTGACCAACTTGCCGGAATCCAAACGAACATGGTAAATGGATTGGTTGCCCATATAGGCGATATCTTCCACCACCCCACTACAAGAATTACTAGAGTGATGGGTATGGTCACATAGCGTCATTTTTTCTGGTCGAACAGCTATCATCAAAGGGATACCCGGAGCACCTGAAATACCATGATTAATAGTAATCACATTCGATAGGTCTGGGGTTCGAACCGTCGATTTATCGCTAAGATTGGTTTCTAGAACACCCTCAAAAATATTGACCGAGCCGATGAATTTCGCGGCAAACTTCGAGTTCGGATGCTCGTAAATAGCTTCTGGAGAACCAATTTGCACAAACTGGCCTTTGTTCATAATGGCGATACGTGTTGCCATGGTCATCGCTTCTTCTTGGTCATGCGTGACCATCACACAGGTAACACCCACACTTTCCAGTATGTCGACCACCTCAAGCTGCATTTTTTCGCGTAAGTTTTTATCCAGTGCACCCATTGGCTCGTCTAGCAAAAGTAGCTTTGGTTTTTTAGCTAGGCTTCTGGCGAGTGCAACACGTTGTTTTTGACCGCCAGATAATTGGTGCGGTTTACGCTTCGCGAAATCTGTCATTCTGACCAGCTCAAGCATATGCTTAACGGTACTAGCAATTTCTTGGCTTGGCATACCGTCTTGCTTTAACCCAAACGCAATGTTCTTTTCTACGGTCATGTGAGGAAACAGTGCATAGGACTGAAACATCATATTGACAGGTCGTTTGTATGGAGGGATATCGGCAAGATCTTCACCATCAAGAATAATCTGTCCTGCGCTTGGTTGTTCAAATCCAGCGAGCATTCGTAGCAGGGTTGATTTTCCGCACCCCGACGCGCCTAATAGCGCAAACAGTTCACCTTGGTTGATCGTAAGATCGATGTTATCTACCGCAAGATGGCCGCCGAAGTCCTTCGTCAGTCCTCGGATTTCTAATAATGGTTTTGGTGGCACCGGCGAAACATGTTGGTGATTGAGTTCTGTATCAAGTGACATCACTGTCATGGTAGTCTCCAAGCAAAATTGGCGACTCAAAACGAGTCGCCAAATTAGGGTTTGATCAGTTCTTAATGAAATCCGTCCAAGCGCGAGTCATAGCACGTGATGTCTTATGCGGTAACATCTTTGAGCTATATAACTTCGCTTGCGCTTCTTCTGTTGGGTAGATTCCTGGATCTTCCAAGATTTCTGCGTCAATAAACTCTCGTGATGGTGGGTTTGGATTCGCATACCAAACATAGTTACTGATTTCAGCAATCACTTCTGGACGAAGTAGATAGTTGATAAACAAGTGAGCGTTTTCTGGGTGCTTCGCTTCTTTTGGAATCGCCATTAAATCAAACCAGGCAAGCGCTCCCTCTTTTGGAATCGAGTACGCCACTTCTACGCCATTATCTGCTTCAGCTGCACGATCTGCCGCTTGCAGCACATCGCCTGACCAACCAATTGCTACACATACATCGCCGTTAGCTAGGTCATTGATGTATTGTGATGAATGGAAATAGGTTACATAAGGACGAACTTGCTTAAGCAGTGCAAGCGCATCTTTTTTATAAGCGTTAGGATCAGTACTGTTTGGATCTTTGCCTATATAGTTCAGCGCCGCTGCCATGATCTCTGTCGGTGCATTCAGGAAACCAACACCACACTTAGAAAGTTTCTCCATGTTTTCTGGTTTGAATACTAAATCCCAGCTATCAACTGGCGCGTCTTCACCCAAGACCTCTTTCACTTTAGCAACGTTGTAACCGATGCCCGTTGTGCCCCAAAGATATGGCACAGAGTAAGCGTTGTCGGGGTCGACAGTGTCCGCCAGAATTCCCATTAATTTAGGGTCTAGGTTGCTGTAGTTAGTTAGCTTTGACTTATCCAGCTTTTGGAACGCGCCAGCTTTGGCTTGACGGCCCAGAAAGTCATTACTTGGCACGACTAAATCAAAGCCTGTATTACCAGATAATATCTTCGCCTCTAATACCTCATTTGAGTCGAACACATCGTAAACCACCTTGATGCCTGTCTCTTCCTCAAACTTTTTAATCGTATCTTCCGCGATATAGTCTGACCAGTTGTAGATATTGAGCACTTTTTCCTCAGCCGCATAGGATGTCATTGAGCTAAGTCCTATCGTCATCCCTAACGCGATACCGAAGCATGCTTTTGTTTTCTCCATTTGGATCTCCGTTCCTGTTTGCTCTTTGGTTAATACCTTTGGGTATAAATCTCGTCGGCTACTGCGAAACGTCGGCGAGTGTGTTGTCTAAGGCGATTTTTGCCTTTTCGATAAACTCATCAATTTCTGCACGCGTAATGATAAGCGGTGGTGAACAGATCATGGTGTCGCCAACGGCTCGCAACACGACACCCGCGGCGAAGCAGTGTTCGCGACATCGAGTACCGACATCGAGTTCTTTGTCAAAACGCTCATTGGTGGTCTTGTCTTTCACTAATTCAATAGCCCCGACCAGTCCTTTCGTTCTAGCTTCTGCCACCATTGGGTGTTCAAGAAGTTCATTCCAACGAGAAGCAAAATACGGAGCAATATCTTCACGCACACGATTAACAATATTGTGTTTTTGCATCTCTTTAATGTTGGCGATAGCAACTGCACATGCCGCTGGGTGACCCGAATAGGTAAAGCCATGAGCGAATTCAGTATCTGCGTCTGTCAACACTTGTGCGACATGGTCTCGAACCATTACACCACCAAGTGGCAAATACCCTGAAGTAATGCCTTTCGCCATACACATCAGATCAGGTTTGATGTTGAATGTTTGGCTTGCGAACCACTCACCGGTGCGCCCAAAGCCACAAATGACTTCATCAGCAATAAGTAAGACTTCATACTTGTCACAGATACGTTGAATTTCAGGCCAGTAACTGTCAGGCGGAATAATAACGCCACCTGCACCTTGAATAGGTTCCGCAATAAACGCAGCGACATTGTCTTCACCCAGTTCTAGGATTTTGGCTTCAAGCTGCTGCGCACGTTCTAGACCAAATTCATTCGCGTCGATCCCTTGTCCTTCACCAAAATGATAAGGTTGATCAATATGAACGATATTCGGTAGTGGTAGACCACCTTGGGCATGCATAAATGCCATACCACCTAGACTTGCCCCTGCCATCGTACTGCCGTGATATGCATTCTTACGACTAATAATGGTTTGTTTATTTGGCTTATCTAAGCTTGCCCAGTAATGGCGCACCATTCTAACCACGGTGTCGTTGCACTCTGAACCTGAACCGGTAAAGAACACGTGGTTCATGCCTTCAGGCGCTACTTCGGCAAGCAAAGTTGAAAGCTCTACAGCTGGCGGATGAGTGGTTTGGAAAAACAAATTGTAGTAAGGCAACTCTTGAAGTTGATTCGTCGCAGCCTCGATAAGTGGCTGGCAGTTATAGCCCATATTGACGCACCATAATCCAGCCATTCCATCTAGGATTTTGTTGTCATCTTCGTCGTAAATATAAATGCCTTCCGCTCGGGTAATAACGCGTGAGCCTTTATCGTTGAGTGCTTTAAAGTTGGTAAATGGGTGCAAGCAGTGTGCACTATCTTGTTCAATCCATTTAGACCCAGTTTGTTTTGACATAACTTAATTCCATTTCTCGCTGTATTAACGGGTTTGCTTTTCTCTATAGCGTTGCCTGTATTAAACGTTCAATAATAAGAACTCTCTTTCCCAAGAACTGATGACTTGGAAATACGTTCTGTACTCCTTACGTTTGATGGCTACGTAAGCAGATACGAATCGGTCACCTAAAATTTCTCTCAGCTCGTCACTGTTTTCTAACAACACCAAAGCGTCTTCTAGGTTATGAGGAAGTGAGTATGGCTCAGTGGTCATATCACCTGTGCTTTTTTCCGTTGGTGTAAGCTTCTCTTTCATACCTAAGTAGCCACATGCCAACGTCAATGCCATGGCGAGATAAGGGTTTGCATCCGCGCCGGCGTAGCGGTTTTCAAGACGGCGAGACTCTTTATCAGAGATAGGCACACGTAATCCAACAGTACGATTATCTTCACCCCAAGCCACATTCGTTGGTGCAGAGTCACCAAATACTAAACGGCGATAGGAGTTCACGTTAGGCGCGAAGAACGCAATAGCCGCTGGCGTGTATTTCTGCATACCGCCGATATAATTCAAGAAAAGGTCACTGTTAGTACCATCTTCATTGGCAAACAGGTTTTTTCCGTTTTTGTCCACCAAACTCTGGTGAATATGCATTGCACTACCAGGCTCATCTTCCATTGGCTTTGCCATAAAGGTGGCATACACATCATGTCTTAAAGCTGCTTCACGTACAGTGCGTTTAAATAAGAACACTTGGTCTGCTCTATCGAGAGGCTCACCGTGGTCAAAGTTCAGCTCCATTTGTGCAGCGCCAGATTCATGCACCAAAGTATCGACGTCCAATTCTTGAGCTTCACAGTAGTCGTACATGTCTTCAAAAATAGGGTCGAACTCATTCACTGCATCAATACTAAAAGACTGACGAGCTGTTTCAGGGCGTCCATTTCGACCAATTGGCGGCTCTAATGGATAGTCCCAATCTAGATTCTTCTGTACCAGAAAGAACTCAAGTTCAGGGGCAACAACAGGTTGCCACCCCTCTTTTGCATAGAGGTTTAGCACTCGACGTAGCACGGCTCTCGGTGAGATATCTACCGGGTCTCCATCGACGGTAAAACAATCATGGATAACCTGAGCGGTAGGCTCTTTTGTCCATGGAACAAAACGAATGGTATTTTGGTCAGGCTCCAGAGTCATATCCTTCTCTGTCAGGTCGATCATACTTTCATCGTCTGGCCAGTCTCCGGTTACAGTCTGGAAAAAAACCACTTCGGGAAGACGCATGCCCCCTTCTCGAAGGAATTTTTTCGCAGGCATAATCTTGCCTCGCGCGTTGCCTGTAATATCGGGGATCAGGCACTCAACTTCAGTAATACGGTTCTCTTCTATCCATTTCCTAATCGTTTCCATAAATCCTTCTTTTTCAAAAATTGCTCAACGAATTTATCAATAAGCTCCATTTAGGATTGGCAGCAAGCTGTACAATTGTCAAACAAATATGTTAATTATTTTGTAACTTTTGAGATACCGATTAACATTTTATATACATTTGTGTTGTCTTTTACTGAACATTATGTCTATGGTTAAAAAGCAACCAGTGGCGCAAGATTCAAAACAAAGGCTTGCTATACATGGATAGGTTGGAGATAAGTGGAGGAGCCACAGTGGGAACAAGTCAACTTTCAAACAGTGCTGACAACATAGAACCAATACAGGTTAGTCACGATAAGCTAACAATTGAACGATTTATTGAACACCACCCTGACGTGACAACGTTGGATCTCATATTGTTCGATATGAACGGCGTAGTGAGAGGTAAGCGCGTTCCTTTATCACAACTAAATAAGGTACTAGAGCAAGGTATCTGTCTTCCGGCTTCTGTATTTGCCTTAGATATTTGTGGAGAAACCGTAGAAGAAACTGGTTTAGGTTTCGAAAAAGGCGATGGTGACAGAATTTGTCGTATGGTCACAAGTTCTTTGGTTACTACACCATGGCAGGAAAACAGTGCTCAAGCCATTGTGACTATGTTTGAACCCACATCCAATCAACCGTTTTTTGCCGACCCTCGCCACGTACTAGAAGTACAGCTAGACAAATTAGCTACGAAAGGCTTTAAGCCTTGTATAGCCGTTGAGCTCGAGTTTTACTTACAAGACCTTGAGCCCGATGAAGCGGGTAACCCGCAACCACCATTGATGCCGATAAGCGGTGAAAGGATGACACAAACGCAAGTCTACTCACTCGAAGAGCTCGATGAGTTTAAAGCGTTTCTAGATGAAGTGATTGAGACCTGCAACGCTCAAAATATCCCTGCCGACAATATCACCGCCGAATACGCACCTGGACAGTTCGAGGTCAACCTCAAACATACGAGCGACGTACTTCTGGCTTGTGACCAAGCTATGCTGCTAAAACGTGTAGTGCGAGCGGTGGCAAAGAAACACGGCTTCTACGCCAACTTTATGGCCAAACCCTACACCGAGTATGCTGGTAACGGCTGCCATGTCCACATTAGCCTGCAAGACGACGTCGGCAACAACGTATTTGGTGAAAATGAAGAACTACTACTCAATGCCATCGCGGGTGTTCTCGCTCATTTAGAGGATAGCATGGCAATATTTGCGCCCAATGCAAACTCCTATCGTCGACTTCAACCCAATATGTTTGTACCACTTCACGCTACATGGGGGTGGGACAATCGTACTGTAGCGGTAAGAATTCCAGCGAGCGGTACCGAAGACAAAAGAATTGAACATCGACTCTCCGGCGCGGACGTAAACCCTTACCTCACCGTAGCAGTATTGCTAGCATCAATAATCGACGGAATAGAGAACAAACTGACTCCACCAGCACCAATTGAAGGGGATGCGACCCTACTAGAACTGCCTATGCTTCCTATTTCATGGGATATGTCTCTCCATGAGTTTGAAAACAGTCAGTTTATGAAAAGCAGTTTTGGTGAAGAGTTTTGTAAAGTCTATCTTGCCAATAAAAAACATGAACAGGCGCGCTTTTCAGCACAAGTCTCTCCATTAGAATACCAGTGGTACAAATAAGTAAGGATACAAAATGAAAGTCAAACACACAGACTCTTACTATGCAGCATCAAGAAATCAGCATTTCGATTTCCCCAAACTTATGGGAGAACATGTTGCCGACGTCTGTGTGATAGGCTCCGGAATCACCGGAGCCACCGCTGCATTAGAGCTGGCTAACAAAGGCTTTAAAGTCATTGTGTTAGAAGCTAACCGCGTGGGCTGGGGGGCATCAGGTCGCAGTGGAGGCCAAGCCATTTTCGGTTGGGCATCAGAGCAGGACACACTTGAGAAATTAGTCGGTAAATCCGATGCCAAAAAGCTTTGGGACATCTCTGTCGAAGCGCTGGCGTTAACGAAATCGAACATCAAAAAATACAACATTGATTGCGACTGGCGTGATGGCATGGTTCATGTGGGTATGAAACCACGCCACGATAAAGAGTTAAAATCATGGTATGACGATTTAACTGAAAACTATGGTTATGAATCATTAGAAATGTGGGACAAAGATGAAGTTGCCAGTCGTATCGCAAGTACCAAGTATACCTCTGGAATGTTTGATAGTAACAGTGGCCACTTACACCCGCTCAACTATACCTTAGGTTTGGTTAATGCAGCCAAACTCGCTGGGGCGGAATTTTATGAAGATAGCGCAGTAAACAAGATTGAACATGGTGATCCGGCAACGCTGTTTACTAGAGATGGAAAAGTAAAAGCAAATCACGTCATTCTTGCTTGTAATGCCTATATGGAAGGGTTGGAATCGAAACTCGAAAATAAAGTAATGCCGGTTGGTACTTATATTTGCGCGACCGAGCCATTAGGCGAGGAAGTAACAGGATCGCTGATGCAAGATCATATCTCAGCTTGCGATATCAACTTCGTTCTTGATTACTACCGATGTTCCGGTGACCACCGTATGCTATTTGGTGGAAGGGTGAGTTATTCAGGCGTCGCACCATTTAACTTAGAAAAAGCCATGCGCGCGCGGATGCTTGATATATTCCCACAGCTTAAAGACACAAAAATCGAATACGCTTGGGGAGGAAACGTCGCCATCACTATGAATCGAGCCCCCCACTTTGGCCGGCTAAAACCAAACGTCTATTTTGCGCAAGGTTTTTCAGGCCATGGTATCGCCGCGACAGGTATGGCGGGTACATTAATGGCGGAGTGTATTGCGACCAATGCAGAGCGATTCTCTATATTTGATAAAATCAAACACATGCCCTTCCCGGGTGGTCGAATGTTTAGAACCCCAGCGTTGGTTCTAGCCATGTCTTATTTTAGAGTTCGAGACCTTTTATAAAGTAGATAAAAAAGGAGCTGATAGTAGCTCCTTTTTTTAGATTTTTGAATATTAAATTAACCAACAACCTATTGAGTTATATTAACGTCATAGTTTGATAGATAATGTATAACGCTTTTCTTAGGGATTTAATTGTTATATCAATTAAATCCCCCATCATTATTTTAATAACCCTGAATGGACTTGCAGCCCCATTTGGGTCAAAGAATAAATTTTCCCTTCACCCTTAAACACCAGCCCGGCTTTAACTAATTGACGCAAATGAAAATTGAATTTGGTGTGATCTTCTACCCCCACTACTCGACATAGATCCATGAACTTCATTTTACGATGCAGTCGTAATTGTTTAAGCACTTGTCGTCGAATAGGATTCGACAGAGCGCTAAACACTAAATCATCATCCCGCTCTAGCTTAGGGGACTTAGGAGATCGCTGAGCATGAATTCGTTTCAAGGTTGTCGAAACCGTAGTGAGGTTAAAAGGTTTAGTAAGAAACTCATCCGCTCCCTTTTTCATCGCATCCACAGCAACATCTACCGTCGCAAATGCCGTAGAAATCACTATGCCAATGTTCGGGTGAATTCGACGAAGACTTGATAACGCTTCTATGCCCGTTATACCAGGCATCACCACATCGAGTAACGCAACATCAAAGTGTTGTACCAATGCAGCCTCAATGGCATCTTCGGCATTATCAAATGCAACGACATCAAATGACTCGAGGCTAAGTGCTTCAATCAGTGCTTCTTGCAGTTCTTTGTCATCTTCTGCTAGTAACAATCTCAGTGTCATTTCAAATATCTCGGAAGTTTTATTTCTACGGTCAAACCACAACCTTCGTTGTAGAGGTTCATCGACCCATTGTGCTGCATTACCAATTGATTCACTATAGCAAGCCCCATCCCTGTCCCTTCACCTTTTGGTTTCGTTGTGAAAAATGGCTTACAAGCATTCGCAATGATCTCTTTACTCATACCACCAGCATTATCTTTAAACACTAGGACTGCGTTCAACTGCTCTTGATAGGCCTTAAAGGTTATAATTAACCCATCTTTTCTAGCATCACAAGCATTCGATATCAGGTTAGAAATTACATCTTGCAAAGCTTGAGCATCACCAACTACCTCTAAATCATGTTGACAATCTACTTGCCAGTCAGTGCCATCAAGTCGAAATCGATTAAGCTCAAATGTATTGTAAATCACGTCTTGTACGTTCACTCGTTCTCGTAATACGGGCTTTTTATGTGCGTAATTTAGGACTTCTTGACTGATATCTGCAGCTCGTTCAAGCCCAGTACGAATTCGCGTCAACTGGCGTTGATATACATCGTTTTCAGGTAGCTGACGCTCAAGAATATCACAGCCCATCGTTGCACTTGAGAGTGGTGTCTTGATTTCGTGGGCAACGGCTGACGATAGCTCTCCCAATTCACGAAGTTTCACGTCATGCAGTAACTGCTGAAGCCGAGTTTCTAACTGTATATCTCGTTCACGATCAAAGACTCGCAAAGCTCTCCAAATGAAGATGAGTATGAGTATTGCGCTAACCGTTCGCAGTATTATCACCCAGATACCAAACTCGGCAGTAAGTAGTCCTGCTGATATGCCATATAAAACTAATGCGAGTCCAGTTAATTTAAACGGTTTTGAAGCACCATGCCCTTCGTGTTCAAGCTCATTCGCGTAAACATACATCACTAACCCTGCTGAACAAGCAGCACCAAAGCCAAAAATCAAGCGAACTTGATTGGCAATCAGTTGCAGGTATTCGCTATAGCTTAACGCCCAGTACTGGATAACCACACTGAACATGAAATAGATAAACGCAGCGCAACCTAATGCTTTTATCCATCTTATCTGCCGCCAAGTGGTTACTGAAAGCAACTGCCACGCAAAAGCACCCAATGCAATATACGACAGCCACAACTTGGCGACCTTGAAGGTTGCTAAGCCCGTGACACTTTCTAGGTCGTCAGCGTAAATAACAAGATAAAGCTCAGACCACTCATGCAGACCATGTAATAAACCGAACGCAGCAAGCGTCGGTAGTGCCGATGCCATTGAAATACGACTTTGACTCAGGTCTCGGAACAATATAGCGAAAAAGATCGCAAAGAAAGCGAGTCCATAAACCAAATAAACCGAAAAAGTAAGTAATTCATCCATACTTTGTAATATTTTAATTCACATCGTTAAGTTACCTATTAATAGAAGTATTACATGCTAAAACAACCAAGTAAAATGTTGTGAAGTTTTATTATCAGATAGGCGTCACTTTATATAAACCTTTGCGTTAAATAGCACTGTCACGTACTCGATTAATATAACTGTAATATTTGGTTCTTAATCTCCGCTTTGTTGATTGGTACATACCGATTAATGGATTGAGTAGTTTCAATCACCTTAGTTTTATTTGAACACAAAACTAAACCGGGCCATTAAAAAGTATTACTCCTTTTTAATGGCCCACACTAAACGAATTATATCGGAGATATATTGTGAAATTTATCAGATCAGCTCTCTTGTCTTCTTTGTTAGTCACTGCATCATTCGGCTTGGCAGCAAAGACCACTATTAACGGTGCGGGCGCGACTTTCCCTCATCCAATTTATGCAAAGTGGGCTGAGCAATACCAAAAGGAAACGGGTATCCAGATCAACTATCAAGCTATCGGTTCTGGTGGTGGCATTCGTCAGATCACAGCAAAAACGGTAGACTTTGGCGCGACAGATGCACCGCTTACCATCGAAGAGTTGAACAAAGAAGACATGATTCAATTTCCTATGGTCATGGGCGCGATTGTCCCTGTAATCAACCTCCCAGGTATCAAGGCAGGTCAATTAAAACTGACAGGCAAAGTATTAGCTGATATCTACTTAGGAAATATCAAGAACTGGAACGATAAAGCTATTACGGGACTTAACCCAGATATAGCGCTCCCGAACCAACCTATTTATGTTGTCCACCGCTCTGATGGGTCAGGTACTACATTCAATTTCACTGAATATCTTGATCAAGTTAGCCCAGAATGGCACGAAAAAATCGGTGCAAGCAAAGACATCGCATTGCCCTCGGCAACGACGGCAATTGGTGGAAACGGTAACGCTGGTGTCGCCAACTTCGTTACGCGCACTCGTGGTGCTATCGGCTACGTAGAATATGCATTCGCTAAACAAAATGATTTGGCGTACACACAAATGCAGGCTCGCGATGGTGCATATCTAATGCCAACCATGAAAACCTTCCAAGCCGCTGCCGCAAACGCCGATTGGGAAGACGCTCCAGGATATCATTTACTTCTTAACAACCAACCGGGAGCTGATTCGTGGCCGATGACCGCCGCAACTTTCATCTTAATGCATAAGGACCAACCTGACGCCAAGAAAGCACAAGAGATTATTAAGTTCTTTGAATGGAGCTATACCCAAGGCAAAGCTGCTGAAGAACTCGACTATATTCCAATGCCGAAGAAAGTCGTTAGCATGGTTAATGACACTTGGAAACAAAGTCTAAAAACCAACAATCAAGCCATTATTAAATAATTCACTATTAACGAGCCTAGCCTCTCGAGGTTCAGGCTCGTATTCCCAGTATTATGACTACTTTAACTTTATCCAACAAAGTAAATGGCGACTCAATTTTCGAACGATTGAGCTTTACTAGTGCCCTACTTATTCTTGTTACTCTTTCTGGAATCTTACTGTCACTCATTGATGGAGGATGGCCCGCATTTAAAGAATTCGGACCGGGCTTTGTATTCCATAACGTATGGGATCCAATTCGAGGTCAGTTCGGCGCTGCTTCAGCCATCTACGGTACTCTAGTGACATCACTAATTGCCATTATTATTGCCGTCCCTATTGCCTTAGGTACAGCAATATTTCTCGCCGAGTTAGCGCCTAAATGGGTCAGCGTACCGGTAAGTAAAGCGATCGAATTGCTAGCGGCTATTCCAAGCATTATTTATGGTATGTGGGGTCTTTTTGTCTTTTCTCCTTGGTTCTCAAATGGCTTCCAAACCTGGGCTGGTCAACACCTTATTGAAATCCCCATCATCGGACCTTGGTTTAATGGTCCGCCTATTGGCATCGGACTTCTTACTGCGGGCATTATTCTGTCCTTCATGATTTTACCAATCATGACGTCACTTACACGAGATGCACTAAAGTCTATCCCCAATGTGTTGAGAGAAGCAGCTTATGGTACCGGAGCGACACCTTTTGAGGTGATTATCAAGGTACTGATTCCTAAAGTGAAAAATGCAACCGTGAGCGCTGGTATCTTGGGTTTGGGTCGCGCACTAGGCGAAACCATGGCGGTCGCATTTGTGATTGGGGGTGCAAACCGTATTGAAACTTCTTTCTTTATGCCTGCTGCATCAATCTCATCGACAATCGCTCAGCAGTTTAATGAAGCCACCGACCCAACGCATATTGCATCACTGATTGCGCTTGGCGTTGTACTTTTCTTTATTACGTTCTTCGTGATGGGATTTGCTCGTCGTCTAGTAGGGAGAGCATCATGAAAATAAGAAAGCTAAAGAATCAGCTGTTTCTCGCATTCTGTACCTTCTCTGCAGCATGTGGTGTGTTTGTATTGGCTTGCGTACTGTATACCTTAGTGGGTGAAGGAATCAAAGGCATCACATGGGCAGTCTTTACTGAGATTACTCCAGGTCCTGGCAGTCATGGTGGACTCAAAAATGCTCTATTAGGGAGCTTAATGCTCACCACTATCGGTATCCTCATAGCTACACCTATCGGGGTACTTGCTGGAACATGGTTAGCAGAGGCTCAGCCTGGCAATAAAGTTGCCGAATCAATTCGCTTCCTAAACGGTATGCTTATGAGTGCGCCTTCAATCCTAGTTGGCTTGTTTGTTTATGCGGTTGTCGTGGTTCCAACCGGAGGTTATTCAGGCTGGGCAGGTGCAATTGCATTAGCAATATTGGCGTTGCCTGTGATCGTAGCGTCGACAGAAGAGATGCTGCGCTTGGTCCCACCAACATTGAAAGAAGCAGGAAGTGGCCTAGGCGCTCCGAAGTGGCGAGTCATCACCCAGCTTGGATATCGAGCCGCTGGACCCGGAATTATGACTGCCGTATTACTGTCTGTCGCACGTATTTCTGGCGAAACGGCTCCTCTGCTTTTCACTTCATTGAACAGCAGTTTCTTAACGACTGATTTGAGCAAACCAATGGCTAACTTGCCTGTCACCATATATCAATTTGCTATGAGTCCTTTCGCCTCTTGGCAAGAACTGGCATGGGCGGGCGCTCTCATCGTTACCACCTTTATTTTGATTGTAAATATCACGGCAACAGCTTTGCCGAAACTTCTAAAAGCGAGAAAGGCATAAGTATGGCTACTGCAAACATAATTCAAAATAGCGAACAATCCATTCTTGGAAGCTGCATTTCTACTCTTGATTGTGAGACAAACAACGCCAACGACGTGTCTAATCTGACACACCGTATGGATATTCAAAATCTTAACTTTTTCTATGCTAAAGGGCTAAATCCTGCATTGAAGAATGTGTCGATGCCGATATATAAAAACCGAGTAACGGCACTAATTGGACCGTCGGGCTGTGGAAAATCCACGCTACTGCGCACCTTAAATCGCATTTATGATCTTTATGGTAACCAGTACGCAGAAGGTGAGATTCTTCTTGATGGCGAATCCATATTTTCTAATACAGATGTAAATGAACTACGTTCTAAAGTCGGGATGGTATTTCAAAAACCCACACCATTCCCAATGTCTATT
Source organism: Vibrio mediterranei (assembly GCF_013364395.1). Classification (NCBI taxonomy): domain Bacteria; kingdom Pseudomonadati; phylum Pseudomonadota; class Gammaproteobacteria; order Vibrionales; family Vibrionaceae; genus Vibrio; species Vibrio mediterranei. Next base: position 1,172,251 of record NZ_JABXGK010000008.1, read on the forward strand.
TACGACAACATGGCGTTTGGGTTAAAGATACAAGGCGAGCTATCAAAAGCCGAGATTGACGCTCGTATTCAATCGGCACTTAAACGAGCGCACCTATGGGAAGAAGTAAAAGATAAGTTGCATCACGATGCGAATGGCCTTTCGGGTGGGCAGCAGCAACGGCTATGTATTGCACGTACGATTGCCCTTGAGCCTGAAGTTATTTTGATGGATGAACCGACTTCGGCGCTTGATCCTATTGCGACTGCCGCAATAGAAACCTTAATCACAGAGTTACGAGAGAAATACACGATCGTTATCGTCACACATAATATGCAACAAGCAATGCGTATCTCTGACTACACAGGCTTTATGTATTTGGGAGAACTCGAAGAGTTTTCCCTTACTGAGACCATCTTCCATAACCCGGCAAACGAGCGCACAAGGCGCTATATTTCAGGGGACTTTGGTTAGTATTACGCAACCAACGACTCATCTTCATGGCCCGCTCTTATCGAGTGGGCTAACTTCTCTGACTCAAATATTCGATGAAAGCAGAAACGTTATCAGAGATTTCTTTAACATCTGGCTCAAGTAACTTTACTGTTATTTCTGAGTTTCGATTCTCCAATACCCCTTTATCAGTGATAACGAATAATCTCTTTCCTACTACTTGTTTGCTCTCGCTCTCAACAAGTTCGACGGACACAATCAATCGCAGGTTACGATCACGTGTGCCTGAAACAACCTTAGCTAAATCGATAACCGCACCAATAGGAATGAAATCCGTTGGCTTCACTGCACCGGAAACTCCTTCAATGTTCTGTACATCAACAGCCACCTCCAGAGTTTGTTTGCTATTCATCGATGATTTCACAGAGTGATTTTCTATTCGCTTTCGTAGCGATTGCTCAAGTTCAGAGCGCAATGTATCAACGACACTCTGTGACACATACGCTTGGTTTGCTTTACGCTCCGCGGTGACGGTTCCTAATTCTAGAGCAGCGTAGTTATTGAGACTAAAGCCTTGTTCATACCAAGAAACGCCTTCATACGTACCTATGGTTTCCACCGCAAAGTGTCGATAACTGTCTTGCGGCTTATAGTCTGACTGTGTTGGAAGCGTATTTGTACATCCCGTCACAGCTAACATCATCGATAACACCAAGATTTTTACTTTCAAGCTCCGGACCTCCTCAATTGTCACCTTTCAAGCATAGGCGCCACTCACTTAATAAACAGTGTCGAGAGTGAAAAACGTGAGCCATCGTGATTATCGTGGGTGTTGCTAGCTGTTTTTGTTAGAATCCCTGCGCAATCAAACGAAGACTAGGTAAAACCATGTATAAATTGACCATCTCTCTCGACGAGTTCTTACGCAATTATTGGCAAAAACAGCCAACAATCATCAAGGGGGGATTCGCTGAATTCCAAGATCCTCTCACTCCCGAAGAACTTGCAGGATTAACGATGGAAGAAGTGGTCGACTCACGTTTTGTATCTAATCTTGATAATAATTGGCAAGCCGAACACGGTCCTTTCGGTGAAGATAAGTTCGCCTCTCTGCCTGAGAGTAATTGGTCTTTTATCGTTCAGGCGGCGAACCATTGGCATGACGGCGCAGCGCAACTTGTTAAACCTTTTCAAACTATGCCGCAATGGCTATTTGATGATCTAATGATTAGCTACTCTGTCGAGGGTGGTGGTGTTGGTCCTCATATCGACCAATATGATGTATTCATTATTCAGGGTATGGGTAAACGTCATTGGCGAGTTGGCGCAAAAGATGTTGGACAGTATAAAGAGACTCAGCGCCATGAAGCGCTACGCCAAATCGAATCTTTCGAAGCAGAAATTGATGACATTTTGGAACCCGGTGACATTCTTTACATTCCACCTGGTTTCCCACACGATGGATACGCCCTTGAACCTTCAATGAGCTATTCTGTTGGATTCCGCTCTCCAAAAGAACAAGAACTTATTAGTAACTTCGCAGATTACATTTTGGCTCACGATTATGGTGATGAGCATCTCCACAAGCCCGATCTTCGCACACAAGATAACTTTGGTAAGATTTCAACAAGCGACTTAGATTCCCTTGTCAGCATGCTAAAAGCGAAACTGGATGACGAAGACACTATCAAAGATTTCATGGGATGCATGCTGAGCCAATCTCGACACCAACTTAATATTATTGAGCCTAGTTCAAAGTGGAGTTGCGAGGATGTGTATCAGCACCTAGAAAGTGGTGGCGCTATATTCAAAGTCGCTGGATTAAGAACACTTTCACACGAAGCCGAGCCGAACATGATTTATGTAAACGGTGAAATGTTCAAGATCCCTGAAGAGTTAACTAGCTTCGCAGAATTGCTCTCTAACCAAGATACTATTTGTCTTGAAAACAGCGGAGAATCGTTAACACAAAACTCCGCTGCGATTTCGTTAATCACTGAACTAGTCAATAAAGGCTATTGGTTTGCTGAATAACTAGCATAATGGCGTGGCTGCGTTTACCGTTAACACGCCAATTTTCCTTCTAAGATTTGATTCTTGATAACGTAAGTACAGCAAACAGCCCAGCAATCGCTGAAGCGCCTGTAACTAAACTAAAGATACTCGCTAATCCAAACCATTCTGCGGTGATTCCACCCATCGTTGTACCAGCAGCATAACCGCCCGCGATAGCAAACAGTAGCAAGCCTTGTGTAGAAGCCGGAGGCAGAGTGGTTACTTTGGCGACAATAGCCGGTTTAACCATGTCGACCATAGATAAGCATTGCATAAACAACAAATGCATGACTAACGGCAAGTAGAAAAATCGCGCGTGCCCTGTCGCCAGTAAAGACAATACCAAACCGACGACAACATAACCGATTAAACCGACTATCCATACCTTCCCTGCACCAAATTTGGTTAACGCTCGACCTGCGATATCCAACGTTAGTAAACTAATTACAGAGGAGAATGCCAGTAATAATGAAGTTGCTGACTTATCGATTGAGAATAAGCTTTCAAATAGATTAGGACCTTGCGCCACCTGATTGGAACTCGCAATCATAGCGATGAACACCGCTAATAAAAACGTCACGAACGTGGCATACCAATGACCTTTTTCCGTTGTTTCTGACTCAGTCGTCTCTTCTAGTACCAAACGTGATGCCGCTTTCTTGCTGTCAATTCCACTGATCATTAATGAGAGTGCCGCGGTAATAGCGACGACAAGAAATGCTACTTGAGAGCTCAGGTTTATACTCAGGGGGAGTATTGCCCCCATCATCACTGCACCAACAAAAATACTTTGGTTCATTCGAGTAAGACGCAGAGCTTGCTGTTCGTCGTTGTAACCCGCAGCCACGATAAATGTAGGATTAACCGTCATTAAAGTGATTGAGCCCAAGCCGACAAGAAACGTCGCCAAATACATTGCCAATGTTTGAGGGACAAACGCAAAAATAACCATCGCAACAATGTGACTCAACAAAGCGAGCTTCTGCGCTAAGGCATGAGCTCGCAAACGATCTATCACACTGCCTATGATTGGCGCAACAAAACCACTCAGCCCCACAAAGGCTAGAGCCGCGCCAGTATGTGCCATCGACCCTGTTACTTCAAATATATGACTTGGAATCAAAATCGGTAACGCCACCAACTGCACCGCACCAAACATAAACGCTGCTGCGTACCAATACGAAATACCATGTTTTTCCATCATAATTAGGAACCTAATGTCTAAAAGTATCCCAAAGTGTCCCAATTATGCTGCTGCGAAATAAGTAAAACACGGGATAGTTAAGTAACATACTATGACTAGTGCCCACTCTGTTCCTTAGCCAAATTGAATACATATTCCGCCCTCTCATTAGAAAATTTAACCTTGGGATTAGCAGAGCTATATCTAATTTCAAAGCTAATTCACAGATATATATTTTGTTACAGTCGCTTCTTATAAATACATATTCTAATTGACCGCGATCATCTCTCTAGCACATCAAACTCCTCAAAATATGCACACTGTTCCACTATCTCAAGGCTGTCATATGACTGATTCAACTAAAGAACGTAAGGTAACGATAGGAAGCTACATTGCGCTAGCTTTTGCTATTGTGTTTTTCTCTGGGTTACTCCAATCCAACGAATGGTATGGGGTATTTGACTTTACAACACTCAACGGCGCATTTGGACAAGTTGCCCACAACGTAACTGAAACGGAAGCTGGCGTACAAGCTGCTACCACTTCGTTTCGAGGTGTTGGTGGTAGCGGTGCTCGTGACGGATTCATTTTTGCACTAACACTAATTCCAACCGTTATGTTTGCACTGGGCATGATCAATGTTTTAGAGCACTACGGAGCACTTGATGCGGCTCGCAAACTTCTTTCTCCTCTTCTCCGTCCTTTAATGGGTATCCCAGGAAACTCTGGCTTGGCACTTATCGCTTCACTTCAAAGTACTGATGCGGGTGCTGCGATGACTCGACAGTTGAAAGACGAAGGTCATTTGACCAAACGCGAAACGGATGTCTTCACTATGTTCCAGTTCACTGCTGGCGCAGCAATTGTTAACTTCTTCTCTTCTGGCGCAGTGCTGTTTACGTTAACGATGATGGACGGCTCACTAGCTGTTTCTTCCTCAATCGGTTTAGCGGTAGCCGTTATGTTCTTATTTAAGTTTGTTGGTGCCAATCTATTCCGTGTTTACCTAAATATCACTGAAGGTAAAGAAGACAAGTCAAATAAAGACGACGAAACTATGACTAAACAAGAGGCGACATCATGAGTGAAGTAAAAGCGAAAAAACCTATGGTGACGGACATCTTTGTTGAAGGTGCTAAGAAAGGTTGGGTTATTGCAACCACATCTACAGTCCCTAACGTTCTAATGGCGTTTGTCATTATTAAAGCGCTACAGATAACGGGTGCATTGGATGCAATGGGCGCTTTATTCTCTCCTGTGATGGCTGTATTTGGCCTACCGGGTGAAGCTGCCGCTGTACTTATCGGTGCTTGGATGTCTATGGGCGGTGCCGTAGGTGTGGTAATCACTTTATTCGACCAAGGCATTCTAAACGGCACTCATATTGCCATCCTAGCTCCAGCTATCTATTTGATGGGTTCTCAAATTCAATATATGGGACGTATCATGGGACCAATCGGTACAGAGGGTCGTTATATCCCAGTAATGATTGCAATTTCTGTCTTGAACGCGTTTGGCGCTATGTTCCTAATGAACATTTTGGTTTAACTCGCCAGCGCTTAAAATATGTAAAGAAAATGCCCTTCATATGAAGGGCATTTTTTGTTTGCTAGACCTTGAATTTAGCGACTTGAGCGTGCAACTCCCCTACGTTGCTGGTGACTTGCTCCGTCACATGGTTTGTTGTGCGAGATTGTTCCGCTACTAATTTAAGCGATTCATTAATCTCGTTAACAAGCTTCGAAATAGACTGAGTAGCCACCGCCTGCTGCTCCGCGGTTGCCGCCAAGCTTGCCATCTGGTCATTTACGAGCTCTACCTGTTCACCGGATGATTGAATTCGACTCAATGCGCCACTAGTTTGTTCCATAGCTTCGGATGCTATGGTGGTGCCGACATTGATTTGCTCTACAACTTTACTTGTGGAAGTTCGAATAGCTTGAATGATAGTGTTGATTTCCGTTGTCGATTCCGTCGTTCTACTAGCCAGCATTCGCACCTCGTCAGCAACAACGGCAAAGCCTCGCCCTTGTTCTCCAGCCCTCGCTGCTTCTATCGCTGCGTTCAGTGCCAGTAAGTTGGTTTGCTCTGCTAGCCCTTCGATGACCTCAGTCACTTTACCGATCGCTTGACTCTCGTTACTTAATTGTTCAACTAACTGCTGAGTTGTTTCAATGGTCGTGACTAACGAAGTCATGTTGGTATGGTTTTCGGTCAACACATCCTCACCAGAAATCAGTTCTTGTTTCGCATCAACCAATGCCGAGGACGACAACTGTACTTGACTGGCCGTTTGTTCAGACCCTACCGCAACCTCAGACAAAGAGTGACCTATTTCATCGACATGTTGTGACTGCTGTTCAACTTTAGTCAAACTTTCACGGCTGTTTTGAGTTAAATCGCCCATCCTCAGTTCAACAGCTTCTACACTATTGGTAACTTGACCAACTAATGTTGCCAGCGCGTGGTTCATAGCGTTAATAGATTTGGTCAAATCAGCAAGCTCATCACTGCCAGACACCGCCAGTGGTTCACTGGAGACGTTACCTTCCGCGATAATTTGAGCTCGTTTGACAATAAGGGAAATACGCCCTCCTATTTGGCGTCCCATAATATGAGAAATGACAAACGCTGCGACAAGTACTGCAATACAGCTGATGCCTAGCACGGTAATAAGTGCGGTCACGCTACTACTGATACTTTGTTCTGTCGATGACGCTTTTTGTTGTTGTGCACTAACGATACCATTCAGTTCATTTTGAACCACTTTAATCGCAGGCAGCAAAGTGTCAGACATCAGACTATTCGAGCGATTCCAACCATCCGATTGTCGTATCTCAATAACTTGCTTTGCTAGCGGAACATACAACGCTTTCATTTCGTTAAATAGAGACCATAAGCTCTGGTCACTATCACTCATGAACGATTGCTTGTAACCAATTTGGGTCACGACTTGGTCGTGGAATTTCATCAAGTCCGCATACTTATCTAGATAATCTTGCGCGCCATATTGCAAGTAGTCACGTAGCGCCGCTAATGCATTTGCGAGAGAATTATAACCATCGGCATAAAGCTTAAAGAGTCGCTTTCTCTCTCCACCTTCCGTTTTTCCGGCTTCATCATTGATCAGTCCTTGCAACTGATCGAGAGCCACTTCGGCAATAGGAGCGGCTTCATTAATAAATAGAGAGTGCGCCGGTAAATTTTCATCGGTATGGCTTATTGCTAAAATATCAGCTGAAGTTGCTTTAATAGTGCTCCATTCATCATTGATGACTTGGTATTGCTGAGAAGAAATCAATGATTCCAAGCTAATCAACTGGATATCAACTAGATCTATTTTTGAGAGAACCTCTCCACGATAGCTTTCGACTTGCTCTTCAGAGCCCACTAAGAGCAGAAAGCCTCGCAATTCTGAAACCGTTTCTTGAATAGACTGACCAAGTTGCCGACTGGCATCGACCGTTGGAAGGTCATGTAATAACAAAGACTGGGTGTCTGCTTGCACGCTTTCTACACTGCGATACACAAAAAGTGATGAGACGATAAAAAGTACGCCAAGCGCCAGAAAACTTGTTCTGAGCTTACCCGATATCGAGAGCTTCATCCTTAAACCTCTATAAAATCCTGATTAATTCATCACTATATCGGCATCTATCTCAAAAATTCAATGTTTTGTTTTACGATTTGTTACCAACTCTTTGCGAAGGTAAGTGTTTGTACTTAGTATTGAATAAAAGCTAGGCAGTATGTGGGGACCTTTAATGGCAAAAGACTTGTTCGCCAACCTCGACTTAAATCTTTTAAGAACCTTTATCATTCTTAATCAAGAACGAAATATGCGTAAGGCATCTGAAAGATTATTTGTGTCGCAACCCGCCATTAGTAAAGCACTTCAAAGGCTTCGTGACCATTTCGATGATGAACTATTTGTGAAAACGCATCATGGCCTTAGAGCTACTGAAAAAGCTTCACAGTTGGCTGAATCTATTTCTCCTCTAATGGATGAACTGGCGAACGCCTTAAACCACTCCTCAAAGTTTGACCCGGCTAAACTTGAAGGAACAATTAAGATCGCTATTTCCCCATTTTTCCTTTCAGGTATTGCTACCAAGCTGTTTCATTCATTGCGTCGAGAGGCACCATCAGTACAAATACAGTTTTTGAACTGGAGTAAGACTACTCTGCAAGATATTGTTAATGATGACATTCATATCGGACTTAACTACAGTATTTCGCACGCACCAAAAGAACTCATTCAGAAATTTATGGTTTCTGATGATTTTCGTGCCTACGTAAGGAATGAGCACCCGTTTGATAGAAACCAAGTAGATCTGCTTGAGGGTGGTAATTTTGAAATCGCGACTTTAATAGCGGCGGATTGGAACTCAAATATTTCTAATTCTGAAAAAATGATGAAGCTACGAGGAATTGAAGCCAACATCGTTTTTAGATCTGAGCTCCCATCAGCAATAATTGATATCGTGAAAAATAGTGACGTGCTTTTCCCTGGCTCAAGATACCTAAACCTTGACGCCCACCCCGGACTTCGTTCACTAGAAATATTGTTTGCTAGTGAGACCGTCAATACTGACATTAATGCCTTCTATCATTATAAAAACCGCAATAATGCCACGACTCGCTGGCTGCACAACAAACTCCTCGACATATTACTGGAGTAATTCCATTTAACTATTAGTTCCACTACCTTTGATTATTAATAACTATGGGTAATCAGCCTTATTCCCCCCTTTCATTAGAATACCTTAGCATCCAGCGTAAACTCGCCTCCTTGTAAGAGAGGTCTATTGTGGGCTTAAACAGAGTCAACTTCGAATGTATGAAGCAACGAGCGAATTATGTTGGATGCCTCACTGTAACCTAGCAGCTATCACGTCGACTTAACTCTTACTTTTGAACCTAAATACTTTGAACACTTGCGAAGTATCGATACGGGCAACACCGTGTTCGTCTTAGTGAGTCTCAAATCATAGAAGGTACTTACGAACTTGGTTTCAACCTCAACTTTCAATAGAAGTGACAATATGAATATGCAATTAGAGCAAGCTAAGCCGTCTTGGGTATCCAAATTAGTTGCGACGATATTCCTTTTCTTAGGTGGGCTTTCATTTGCGGAAGCGAAGCAAGAAGACACTATTAACAGTGACGACAAAAACAAACTCTTCGTGTCCGTTGGCTTTGCCTGGAGTGACACGTGGAGCAACTCTCTACAACACAATATCGGTGCAATGACTGGAAAAATGCCTAGTAAGGACGGCTGGGCGCCGCTATTGAGTTACCAACACTTAAAATACTCTGAGATACGTGGAGAAAAGCCGTCACTTCAAACCTATATGCTCGGTGCTTCTTACGGATTTACTGATAACGTCGCGTTCTATTTCTCAGGCGGTGTGGGTGATTATCGTTATAAAGATGAGGACAACAAAGCTCTTGCACTCGGCACCGGAGTACTTGCTAGTTTCGATTTTGGTTTAACTCTGTCAGGAGGTTTTGAAACCAGCTTGGTGGACTCTCACAATGGGCAGCTCACTCACTTAATTACACGAATCGGCTGGAGCTTTTAGATTTTTACCAAATTTCATCGGTAGCTCACCCCCTATCACTCTGTTTTGGTAGGGGGATTTTTTGCAGCAATTCTAGAATGCCGATAAAGAAACCAAGGTTTTGGTGTAGTCTTTTTGAGGTGTTGCGAACAGCGTTTGTGTATCGCCCTGCTCTACAATTTCGCCATCTTTCATGACGATGGTGTAATGGCAAAGTGACTTTACAACATTCAAATCGTGGCTGATAAATAGATAAGTCAGCCCATGTTTTATTTGTAGCTCTTTGAGCAAATCAAGAACTTGTGCTTGCACCGTTCTATCTAAAGAAGACGTAGGCTCATCTAGCAAGATAAATTCTGGTTTGAGAATCAATGCCCTTGCAATCGCAATACGCTGCCTTTGTCCTCCAGAGAACTCATTTGGATATCGGTGTCTTGTTTCAGGGTCTAAGTCCACCTCTTGCATCACATCACAAATCATCTTGTCTAGAGTCGCCTCGTCGTGCTCAAAATGAACTCTTAATCCTTCTCCAATGACCTGTGCCACAGACATTCTTGGGTTTAGTGCTGAGAAAGGATCTTGAAACACAACCTGCATTCGGCTTCTAAAAGGCAACATACCTTTGCGGTCCAACGTCTGAACGTCTTGGCCATCAAACTCAATGATACCTTCACTTTGAACTAACTTAAGAATCGCCATGCCCGTCGTTGATTTGCCTGAACCGCTCTCTCCAACTAGGCCAATCGAGTAACCCTGCTTAAGTTCAAACTGCATATTGGTTACTGCTTTGACATGACTGACAACGCGTTTGAACAAACCACCCGTGATAGGAAACCAAACTTTCAAATCATCAACAGCAAGCAGTGGTTTCGCGGAGGCAGAGACCTCAACGGGTAAGCCTCTAGGGTCGGAGTTGATCAGTTTTTGTGTATAAGGATGTTCAGGTGCATTAAACACTTGATGACACTCGCCAACCTCAACCAAACGCCCTTGTTGCATGACCGCCACTCTATCGGCAATACGCCGTACAATACTCAGATCATGAGTAATAAACAGCATCGCCATACCGAGTTCTTGTTGTAGATCTTTCAGAAGGTCTAAAATCTGTGCTTGGACCGACACATCTAGTGCTGTGGTAGGTTCATCAGCGATTAGGAGTTCAGGCTCGTTAATCAGCGCCATGGCAATCATGACACGTTGACGCTCTCCACCGGAAAGCTCATGTGGATAGGCTAAGATCTTCTGTTCTGGATATCGAATGCCAACTTTCTTCAGCCATGAAATCGCCAGCGACTCTGCTTTACTGGTTCTCATACCTCGGTGAATAGCTAAAGTTTCTACCAGCTGTTTGCCTATTTTATGCAACGGGTTCAATGACACCATCGGCTCTTGGAAAATCATTCCGATGCGACCACCTCGAATACCTCGAAGTTGCCGCTCGGAGCAATTAAGCATATCAATATCATCAAACGTAATGTGACCGTTTAGATAGTGGCTAGAGCCTTTCGGCAGCAGCTTAAGGATCGCGTTGGCTGTTACCGATTTACCTGAACCACTCTCTCCTACTAATGCTAAAGTTTCCCCTTTGCGGATTTTTAGGGAAACATCATAGGTCACTTGTTCTACTTGCTTACCTCTACCAAACCCAACGGAAAGGTCCTCAATAGCAAGTACGTGTTTTGGATCATCTTTCGTCATACGTTGCCTATTAACCTTGCTGGTGAGGGTCAAATGCGTCTCGTACCGCTTCACCAGCAAATACAAGTAGCGTTAACATTATCGATAGAACGGCAAACGCCGACAAACCAAGCCAAGGCGCTTGTAGATTAGCTTTACCTTGCGCAAGCAATTCACCTAGCGACGGCGAGCCTGCGGGTAAACCAAATCCTAAGAAGTCTAGCGACGTTAACGTGGTCACTGAGCCAGAGAGGATGAATGGCATCATCGTCAGTGACGCCACCATCGCGTTGGGTAACATATGCCTGAGCATGATTCGCTTGTCGTCTACACCCATGGCGTGAGCCGCTTTCACGTAATCGAAATTTCGGCATCTTAGAAATTCAGCCCGAACGACACCAACCAAACTCATCCAACTGAATAGCACCATAATACCCAGTAGCCACCAGAAGTTTGGTTCAACAAAACTCGATAAGATAATCAATAAGAAAAGAGTCGGCATGCCAGACCACACTTCAATAAAGCGTTGACCGAATAAATCTATCCAACCGCCGTAATAACCTTGTGTCGCACCCACTGCAACACCAATCACACTGGATACTATGGTTAGGATAAAACCGAACAATACAGATATTCGAAAGCCATAAATAATCCGAGCTAACACATCTCGACCTTTATCATCTGTACCCAGCCAATTGACGTTATCCGGTGCAGACGGAACTGACGCCACTATATCGTAATTGATGGTATCGTAGCTAAAGCGGATTAACGGCCAAATGATAAAGCCCTTTTCCTCAATAAGGTCAATAACATATGGGTCAGTATAATCAGCTTCTGTTTCAAACTCCCCACCAAACTTGGTTTCTGCATACTGTGTGAAAATTGGGTAATACCATTGGTTGTCGTATTCCACCAGTAGCGGCTTATCGTTGGCGATAAACTCAGCAAACAGACTCAAGAAAAAAAGAACGAAGAATACCCATGTTGACCAGTACCCACGTTTATTGGCTTTAAAGCGCTGCCAACGAGCTCTTGTAAGAGGATTCATTGCCATTTATCGCGCCTCGAAGTCGATACGAGGGTCAACCCACGTATAAGTTAAGTCAGAAATAATACTCAAGATCAGACCTAGTAACGTCATAATGTAGAGAGAACTGAATACCACGGGGTAATCACGTTGAATAGTAGATTCAAAACCGAGTAACCCTATCCCCTCAAGCGAGAACATTACCTCTATCAACATAGAACCGGTGAAGAAAATGCTGATAAAAGCACTAGGGAAACCGGCAATGATGATCAGCATTGCATTTCGGAATACATGCTTGTAGAGAATACTGCTTTCATCAAGCCCTTTCGCTCTAGCTGTCACCACATATTGCTTGTTAATTTCATCTAGGAAAGAGTTTTTGGTCAGCATACTGAGCGTAGCAAAACCGCCAATAACCATAGCAAGAATCGGCAAGGTTAAATGCCAAAAATAGTCGACGATTTGCTGATACCAAGTCAATTGATCAAAGTTGCTCGACACCAATCCTCTTAATGGGAACCAACTGAAATAGTTGCCGCTGGCAAAAAAGATGATGAGGATAATAGCGAACAAAAACCCTGGGATAGCATAACCGACAATAACAACTGCGCTCGACCAAATATCGAAGCGAGATCCATGATGTATCGCTTTAAGAATGCCTAATGGTATCGATATCAAGTAGATAATTAGGGTACTCCATAACCCCAATGATATCGATACTGGCAGCCGCTCTTTAATGAGGTCTATGACATTACCACCACGAAACAAACTGTCTCCAAAGTTGAACATCGCGTAGTTTTTGAGCATGTCAAAATAGCGTTCATGCATTGGTTTATCGAAACCAAACTGCTTTTTAATTGCCTCTACAACTTCAGGATCTAGCCCACGGGAACCTTTGTATCCCGTTGCTTCATCACTAGGGCCTGAATCAAGATCAACCTCGCTCCCGCCGCCACTAAAGCGCTCCATGACTCCAGATTCCAGACCTTGCATTTGAGCAAGAGCCTGTTCTACAGGCCCTCCAGGTGCAATCTGAATAATGAAGAAGTTAATGGTTATAATTGCCCAAAGTGTTGGAATCACCAGCAACAAGCGCCGGAATATATAAGCCGCCATCTATCCCTCTTATCGACGTTTTGCAGGAAGCTTTTCAGCTTTCTCTTTAGACACCCACCAAGTATCGACACCTAAGTCGTAAGTAGGTAAGACATCAGGGCGCTCAAATTTATCCCAAGTGGCTACACGGTATTTTTTGATATACCACTGAGGGATAATGTAAAAGTTCCACTGAAGTACTCTATCTAAAGACCTTCCCAACGCTAATAAGTTTTCAGGGTTTTGCTGATTTTGTTCAATCAAGTCAGTCAGATCATCAATAACAGGATCCTTAACGCCCGCTTGGTTATAGGTCGAATCGATGAAATTAGAGTTCCAAACAATCTTCAAGTCAGAGCTTGGATATGGATGTGCTGTGTAACGAGATGAGACCATGTCAAAGTCTCGATCACGCCAACGTTTCAAGTATTGTGTAGTGTCGACAGTACGAATGCGCATATCGATACCCATCGCACGCATGTTCTTTTGCACCGGAATCGCGAATCGTTCGGAAGTTGGGCTATAAATCAATAGTTCAAAGCTCAGCGGCTCACCCGTTTCCATGTTAGTCATGACTTTATTCTTTAACTGCCAGCCGGCTTCTTTTAGCAGTGCAAAGGCCTTGCGCATTTGTGGTCTGATGCGACCTGATCCGTCTGTGACCGGTGGATTATATTCATCGGTGAAGACGCGCTCTGGGATCTTACCTTTATATTTATTTAAGACCTCAAGTTCTGCTTCAGATGGTAGACCCTTTGCTTCATAGTCGGTGTTTTGGAAATAACTACGAGTTCGAGTGTACTGGTTATAGAACATATTTTTGTTCATCCACTCAAAATCCATGGCGTAGTTTAGAGCTTCGCGTACTTTGGGGTCGCTAAATACAGGACGCTCCGTGTTAAACACAAATGCCTGAGTAGCCATTGGTTTGTGGTGCTCAATCTCTTCTTTCTTGATATATCCTTTATCAAAATTCACACCGTTATAGGAACTAGCCCAAAACTTAGCACTGGACTCTTCTCTAAAATCAAACTCCCCTGCTTTGAATGCTTCTAACATAACCGTGTCATCACGATAGTAATCGTACTGAATCGTTTTGAAGTTATTGCGTCCGACATTCACCGGAAGATCTTTTGCCCAATAGTTTTCATCGAGTTGGTAAGTTAGAGATTGTCCCATCTTATAATCGACGATCTTATAAGCACCACTGCCAACAGGCGGTTCATTTAGCGGCTCAGAAAAGTTCTTATCTTTCCAGTAGTGTTCAGGCAGTACACGAGTACTTTGCGCTAAACTGAATAACTTTTCCTTATTTGGAACCGACATTTCTATACGCACAGTGAGATCAGAAATTGCTTTTACGCTTTTAACGTCTTTATAGTACGCACGAAATTGCGGTACCCCCTCTTTTACAAACTTGGCATAAGTAAACTCAACGTCTTTGGCGGTAATAGGAACACCATCATTAAATTTCGCTTTGGGATTGATATCGACTTCAAGCCACGAGTAATCGTCTGAGTAACGCACTTTCTCAGCAATCAGAGGATAAAATGCATCGATCTCATCGCTTGGAGAGAACATAAGCGTATCGTAGAGGTTACCAGTAGCGGCAGCAGGTTGTCCGCGAGAGGCGTATCGGTTGAAGTTATCAAACGTGCCGTTTTGGCCGTAGGTTACTTTTCCGTATTTGGGTGCGTCAGGATTGACATAATCGAAGTGTTTAAAGTCTGCGGGGTATTTTGCGGTTCCAAAACCCACCAAGGTTGTCGTCTCTATTACATTGGCAGCCCATACGCTACTCGTGAATAAACCAACTCCCACAGCCATTGCTGCTCTCTTCAATAGCGCCATTCCTTTCTCCCCAAAATAGAGAAAGGCCGAGTTGAAACGTCCTTTCTCTTCTTATCATCATCGTGATGCTTAAACGTATTTATACTGATATAAATAGCTGTATTTCACGGGGTTTTCAAGGGGAGGAAGGCTCTAGCGTGCTAATAAAGGGTTAATCTTTGCAACAGTTGGAGCTAGGCGCTCACTTCTGCATCACAATAGTGACAATGAAGGATTTGTTGAGTTTTAGGACAATGCATATGTACTTTTTCTGAACAGCCTTTCTTCGAGACATACAAAGCTTTATCAGCCAGCTCAATGATGTTCGCGTCTTCGACCGTATGAGTCGCTACCCCGATGGAGCAAGAAACATTGAACGACTTACCCCCACTGCTCTTAAAGGTTAGCTTGTCTATTTTTTCGGACAAACGTCCCGCTAATGCATAGGCTTGATCGATATTGCTGCCCGGTAACAAAAGTACAAACTCATCACCGCCATATCGGCACAGCATATCTTCTTCACGCGTAAAGCGTTTAATAACCTTAACGACATCAATTAATACTCTATCTCCTATAGAGTGCCCATATTTATCATTAATTGGTTTAAAGCGATCTACATCAATAATAAGCAGTGAACTTGGCGTTTGGCTCTGAGCGAAGTTTTGTTTTTGCTGTTCTAAGGCTAAATGCAGGTAACGTCGATTGAAACATCCGGTAAGGCCATCAGTGTTAGCTTCTTCTAGCAAGGTCTGACGTTCTTCCATATCCTTTGAGACATCAACAGCAAACCCAATAACTCCAAGCACTTTGCCGTTCTTGATAATGGGTGACGAAACCGTTAAGTGGTACAACTCCTGATTATCGATATTGAAAGGGATTTTTTGCTGCGTCGGCTTCTTAGTTGCAATCACCTTTTTGTCATTGATACGCATTTTTTTAGCAACACTGAAGTTGAACAGGTGCCAATCCGTTTTGCCTTTTATCCCTTTTATTGTGACATCAAAGTTGTCGAGTACTTTACGATTAACATACTGGTACTTCCCTTTATTGTCTTTAATGAAAATATAAGCATCCACCGCATCAAAGACTTCGGATAAGCCTAGTAATTCTTCGGAGGAACCTTGATGTGCTGACAATATAAGTTCAAGCATAAATCGTAAAAAAGTGCATAACGTTGAATATCGAATAATAGAGTCTAAACCCTAGTTAGCGATATTGCTTCGACGATATCCCTTTTTTTAAGCCAAAAGTTTAAATTTGGTAGACGCTCCACATTTTTGAACCAACATCACATGATTAGAGCTACACAGGTCAACTTTCGTGCAGACTATCCGTGTTTTCAGACAGAGCGTTTTTAAAGTTCACTCTGTCTTGTCTTCATAGGTTATTTCGCCATTTCTATACGGCTGGTAACTATCCAAACACGAGCATAGTCATAGATCAGGTTGAACAAGAAAGCGTAGATGGTAATAAAAATCGTGACACCAATATCCATCACAAACGCCTCTAGTAAAGAAACGTTAAGTAAGTAAGCCATTGCAGGAATAGTAACCAGCAATAGACCTGCTTCAAAAAGAACAACATGAACTATCCTCGTCTTCAAAGAACGCAGTGTCTTTTCCCCTTGAACAAAAGAGTCAAACATCATGTTAAATAGATAATTCCAACACATCGCCATGGTGGCAATAACTATCATAGTTCCTGATAATGCAGCAACATCATGGTTGGTAAACAACGCTAATCCGATAACTGAAAACGTCACTGCCAACGCTTCAAAAAGCACTGAGTGAAAGACACGCTCTACTATTCCCATTATAAATTCCTCACTATTTTTTGTTTGGGGACATCGTATGCGGTGATTATCGGTATTCTCAGCAATATAGAAAGTTAACAACCATCACACATCGTGATAGCTTAAATTGGCATTTCGACTTTTTGGGGTATCACAATGTACAGTTTTGAGCAGCTTAAAGTGTTTGTAGCGGTTTGCGAGCACGGTTCATTTTCCGCCGCAGCGCGTAAGCTTAAAAGAGCCCAATCAGGGGTAAGCCAAGCCATTTCTAATTTGGAGATCGCCATTGATCAAACCTTATTTAGTCGAGAAAAAAACACACCCGAGCTCACCGAAAATGGCAAAGCACTTCTTCCTATTGCTCGCTCTATATTGCATCAGCAAAAATACTTCGACCAAAAGATCGAAGCTCTTTCCAATGACTCAGAACACGAACTGACCATCGCTGTCGACGATAGCTTGATGAACCAAGAGTTTATTAAGCTGTTGTCCCCTTTGGCAGCTCAGTTCCCTATTACTAACTTCGAGCTTATTTGCGCTTCAACGTTTGATATCGAAGAACTCATTCGGCAAGACAAAGCACAGATAGGTATTGTTTATGCCGACGGTGAGTTAAAAGTAGACATGGATATTTTCATCCTCGGTCAAGCTCGTTTCTTAACCGTTGTCGCTCCAAACCACGAACTCACACGATTGCCAGTGGTCAAGGACTCCGACTTAAAGTATTTTCGGCAATGTGTCCACCGAAGTGTTGAAAAACAGGAGCTATGGTTTACCTACGGCATTAGCTCTAATATTTGGTACGCAAACGACCACAAAACGCTCGTTGATATGGTCTCAGAAGGATTGGGATGGTCTAACTTGCCTGAAATGTTAGTTAAGAAGCCTATGGCTGAAGGGAGAATGGTTGCATTACCTGTGGCTCATGAAAAAAGTGGCTGGGTGACGACGGTTGGTTGTCTTGTGTCACGAAGTCGTACTAATGGCCCGGTACTAAACGCTCTTATTGAACTATTACAACAACATCAATTTGCTGATAATCAATGGCAGTAGCACTGAAAACAGGGCCAAAGATGGTTTGTCATCTTTGGCCAAATCACCTGTTAATAAATATCAGATTACTAATAAGCCACACCAATTCGCTGGTTTGGGTGTTGATTAGACTCTAACTCATCAATCATAGCCTTAGCGTAGTCGCTTACTGAAATTCGGCTGTTGCCTTGTTCATCAAGCAATAGTTGTTCACTACCAGTACGGTATTTTGATAACGTTTCTCCCGGAAAAATCTCCGCAGCTGGAGATACATATGTCCAATTCACGCCGTTGGCAGCTTGTTTGAACACATCAAGCGCTTCCCCTTGTGCGATGGCTTCAGCTTTATATTCTTCAGGGAACTCTGGAGTTGAAATCAAAGTCACTCCCGGTGCAACTTCCAGAGAGCCAGCACCACCTACCCACAGCAAAAGCCCTATTTTCGCTTCCGAGACCGACGTGAGTAGCTTTTTAGCTGCCTGTTTCACAATGTCGTGGTTACCTTTCGCGCGTCCGCCTATGGAAGCAATCACGGCATCGACACCGGATATTGAGTCGACCATCTCGCCGATAGGCGCTGTGAGGTCAAACGCTCTAGCTTCAATATCTGGATCTTCAACTCGATTCACTTCTCTAACCAGTGCTACAACTTCATGACCACGCTGTTTAGCTTCGTTTAAAATATGGCTACCAATCCAACCTGTTGCGCCTACTACTGCTACTTTCATAATTATCTCTCCGTCTTGTTTGGTGTTTTCTTGATGACGTTGACAGTCTAATAGAACCTTTTTTCGAGATAAATTCACAAAATTGATGCAGTTTGTATCTAGTTGAGTTACTAATAAGCTTCATATCTAACAGGAGCCGATGATGGATAGACTTACAGCGATGCGCAGTTTTGTCGAGGTAGCTCACTGCGCCAGTTTCACTAAGGCAGCCGAACGCCTTGGTTTAAGTCGCTTACAAGTTTCTCGTCACGTTAACGAAGTAGAACAGTGGTTGGAGCAGCGGTTGCTTCACCGGACCACACGCAAAGTCAGTCTAACGACAGCCGGTAAACAAGCACTGACGCGATGTGAAAGCATTTTGCACGAAACGTCACAGTTAGAACTCTCATCTCAGCCACAAACCCCTTATCTCTCCGGTACGGTTCGTGTTGCGGCGCCTATTGGCTTAACACAAAACATCTTACTGGATGCTGTTGAGCAGTTCACAGAACAGCACCCCAACGTTGTTATTCAGCTTTTTGCCTCGGACAGTTTTGCTGAATTAGTTGACGAGCGTATCGACATCGCACTTCGTTATACCAACAAACCAGCAGACAATCTTATTGCTCGTAAACTCATGTCTATCGACTCACTGATATGTGCCTCAAAAAACTATATCGAAAAACATGGCGAGCCAACGCGGTTTGATGATCTTAGCAATCACAACTGCTTTCTCCATTTGGAGCGTACTTCTTGGGAGGGAGTCAAAGGTGGTGAGACAGTGTCAGTTAACGTTAGTGGAAACATAAAGGCAAATGATCTAGGCGTATTAGTAAAAGCAGCGCAAAGAGATAAGGGAATCGTCTTACTGCCTTGTGACTTGGCAAATCCGCTAATCGAATCGGGTTCACTTACCCCAATTCTAAAAGACTACGCTATTCCAACCAGTACACTTTGGGCAGTATATCTCTCAAGGAGTTACCAATTACCTATCGTTCGACAGTTTATAGATTTTCTTGCCGATTTTTGGAGTAATGATATTAAAGCGGATACCTCTCGCTAGTGCTTTTAAAACAAAAAAGGCTCCTTATTTAGGAGCCTTTGATTAAACAATTTGAACGTCACTTGTTAGTCATTATGCCAACGGATATTAGCAAGTACCGTTTTGAACTGTCCTTCACTAAATAGCATGAACGGCGTATCCAAAAATGCGAGGTCCACATCTTGAGCAACAAAAAGTGAGACCGGAATATCAATAGTCACAAACTCGTCAATGGACTGCAGCTTATCGGCAATATCAATTTTTGCCACGTCATCCGGCAGCTTATTCTCCGTCCACTTTTGCAGAGACAAATAAACTGGCTGCTTAGGTGCTTTAGAAACCTTGACCTCAAAACTCAGCATTCCCTTGGCAGAGTTATAACCTGACAAGTTCTCAATACCACCATCACCAGTTTGGATGTACGCAGCCGCAAACCCACCTTTGAACGTCAACTCTACCGCATCTTGCTGCTGCTGATAGTTATACGGTTTGGTATCTATCGTTCTCAGAGACATAGGATTGTTGCGCGATACATCGCTGCCGATCCAATGAACAAAATCGGCGACTTTCAGTTGGAAATCACCAATTGTCGATTTGATACCGTATATCTCTGTCGCACTATCGGCGACACCTTCGCCCTGAGTACCAGCCTCATCCAACTCGATCTGGTCAAGGTCGGCCTGTTGAAGCGTATCTGAATAGTTGAGTCCGTAGCCGTATTCAAATAACGGAGCGTGCTCACCCAATGGAGATTGCTCCAACTCAGGCACCTGATAATCTGGAATATGTGGCGGAATACGGCTGACCGTTGCACTTCGTTTTTTATTTGGCCAACTGTATGACAGCTTACCTTGGAAGTCATAACGAGCGTTACCTTGAGCGTCAGCAATCAACACATCTGTGATGCCCTCACCTTCACTTCCTGGAAGCCAAGCAGCGACAAAGGCATTCGACTTAGCTATCTCTTCATTCAAGTACAAAGGACGACCGCTGTAGAATACGGTAATCACTTTAGCACCCAGTTTGTGTAACTTGTGAATTTTCTCTACATCAGCCTTGTAGCTGCGTTTAAGCTTGCCAAACTCAAGTGTTTGCCAGGCCTTGATATCACCCATCATTTCAGCGTAAGGATCTTCACCAATGACTACAATTGCAACATCGCCTGCTTGAATAGTCGACTCTAGTTGCGGATCGTAAGTGACATTGTCACAACCCAGTTCATTGACAAGAGCCATTTTGAACGTCGTTGCTCCCGGGAAATCATCAAGTGTATTCTCATCACCCTGCCACGTTAAGTTCCAACCACCAGACTGCTTTTGTAGGTCGTCTGCAGCACTACCCGTAAGCAATACTTTTTGATTTGGATTCAGAGGTAATAACTGATCTTTGTTTTTTAATAACACCAAAGATTTGCGTACCGCTTCTCGTGCTACTTCTCGATGCTCTGGCGCACCCAATAAAGATTGCTTGCCTGCTAGCGCTCTCTTTTTCGGTGAAGGCTTATCCCATAAACCAGCACGCATTTTGACGCGGAGAATACGAGTAACCGCATCGTCGATACGCTCCATTGGGATTACACCTGACTTAATGTCTTCTAGCGCTTTGTGGTACACCGCTATCCAGTGCTCATGCACCGGAACCATTAACACATCGTTGCCTGCATTAATCGCATACGTTGCATCGCCGTCGGTACATTTGCTAACTTCCGCATGCCCATGCCAATCCGTGACAATAAGACCATCGAAGCCCATTTTGCCTTTGAGCACATCATTTAGAAGATATTTACTACCATGAATCTTATAGTTATAGCGCTCACCCACTTCGGGGTTGTGGTCATAATTCGCTTCATTTTCCCATGTATTAAATGAAGACATGACTACTTGAGCACCGGCCTCTAGACCGCTGAAATAGCCCATTGCATGGATATTTCTGAGTAGATCTTCTGAGTAGCCATTTTTACCTCTGTCTACCCCAGTGAGCGTACCGCCATCTCCAACCCAGTGTTTCACGTTAGAAATCACATGATGCTCACCTTTCAGATCATCCGCCGTACCTTGAAGGCCCGTGACCATTTTAGCGGCATAAGCGAAGGTGATTTCAGGATCTTCAGAGTAACCCTCGTAAACACGTCCCCAACGTAAATCACGTGGCGTTGCTACTGTTGGAGCAAAGGTCCAGTCTAATCCTGTTGCTGCAACTTCAACCGCCGTAATTTTGCCAATTCGTTGAATCAACTCAGGGTCGCGTGCTGCGCCTAAACCAATGTTGTGCGGGAAGACTGTCGCGCTAAATACATTGTTGTGACCATGCACTGCATCAGTCGCCCACATAAATGGAATACGGAATGGCCTATCTGCATAGGCTTCTTCAATCGCATGCCAGAACTCATCCGCTTTATCGCTCCAATCTTGAGCGCTAGAGTGCTTATTCTCGTTTGGCCATGCTCCGCCGCCATTCAATATTGAGCCTAGCTTGTATTGCTTAGCCTCTTCTGGGCTTACACCGCGAAGATCCGGCTGAATCATCTGACCCAGTTTCTCTTCGGTAGTCATCTGAGCCACAATGCTTGCGACTTCGTTTTCTATTGCAGCGTCTTTAGCGATTGCAGATTTAATTTGTGGCCATTCTTTAAAGTAAGGTGTTTGATAAGACATCTTGAATTCCTAAATACAAAACTATGTGAATAAATGACAACGAGTAAAGTGATTAGCTGAAATTTCTACCGGTTCAGGCAAATACTGCGAACATTCCGCTTTCGCCTGTGGGCAACGCCCTGCGTACGGGCAACCTTTCTTTTCAGGTGACCACATTGGTGTTTCCATCGAGCGGTGCGTTGGTAGTTTCTCGTGAATGCTGCGGCTCGGATCCGGCACCGCCGCAAGCAATAACTGGGTATACGGGTGTTGTGGATTTTGCGTGATTTGCTCTGTGTCTCCCCACTCGACCATATGACCGCAGTACAACACTATGGTGTCTTCTGCAAAATAGCGTGCCGTAGCAATATCATGGGTGATATACATAAATGACTTGCCCATCTCATGCTTCATGCGATTCATTAAGTTAAGCACACCAATTCGAATCGAGACATCCAACATTGACGTTGGCTCATCCGCCAGAATCACTTTCGCACCTATAGCCAATGTTTTTGCCAAGAAAACACGCTGACGTTGACCGCCTGACAACTGATGTGGAAACTTATCCAACACTTCTTGCGGCGGTATTAAACCCACTTGGGTTAGGATTTTTATTAGGCGATATTCCATTTCTTTACCCGGTTTTAATCCGTGGTAAATCTGCATTGGACGCATCAGGTGATAGCGAATCGTATGCAGCGGATTTAACGAACTGAACGGGTCTTGGAATACCATCTGTACATCGCGTCGATATGCATCTAGCTCTTCTCCAGAGGTAAATTCATCGATGTTGGTGCCGTGATAATAGATACCACCTTCTGTGGCCTTGTGAATCTTAGTCGCTATTTTTGCACTGGTACTTTTGCCACACCCAGACTCCCCAACCACTGCTACACAACGCGCTTCACGTAGTTGGAAATTGAGTCCATTAACAGCACGTAAGTACTGCTTTGGTGAAAAAATAGAGTCACCTTTTTTGCGAAAGTCGATGCAAAGGTCTTTGGCTTCCAAAATAACCGGATGCTTTGCATCCAATGCCGCTTGGTCAATATGAGGACTTCTTGCATTCATAATTACGCCACTCCTTCGGCTTCAAGTTGTAGTGGAGTATGACAAGCCACCCAACGCGACTCTCCTAAGCTGACCAAATTGGGTTCTTGTGTTCGGCACTGTGCAGTGGCTTTAAAACAACGAGGCGCAAAACGACAGCCTGAAGGCACATTTTTTAGATCGAGAGGCGAACCTGGAATTCCTTTCATCTCTTGTAACTCACCTTTTAACGTCGGGAATGAGTCACCCAAGCCATGTGCATAAGGATGGTTTGGTTGCTGCAAAATGATCTTCGATGGTGCGAGCTCCACCAGTTGACCTGAGTACATGATGCCAATACGGTCACATAGCTCCACCATCAAACTGAGGTCATGGGTAATAAACAAAATAGAGAAACCAAAACGCTCTTTAAGCTCATACACTTTTTGCAGGATTTCGCGTTGTACCACCACATCAAGTGCAGTAGTAGGTTCATCCATAATAAGTAGCTTTGGATTTAGAGCTAGCGCCATAGCAATGACAACACGTTGTCGCATACCACCAGAAAACTGGTGTGGGTAGTCAAACAGACGCTCTGTTGGAATATCTACAATACGGAGCAACTCTTTCGCTTTCTCAATGGATTCCTCTCGGCTAGATACCAAACCATGAGCATCGAAAATATCAAAGAACTGATATTCAATGGTTTTCACTGGGTTTAAACAGTTCATTGCGCTTTGGAAAACCATCGACGTATCCTTCCAGCGGAAGTTTCTTAACTCATCGTCGCCCATTTTCAGTACATCTTGACCTTCGAATAGGATTTCACCTTCAGAGATCAATGCAGGCGGTCTGTGCAAACGCATTAGCGAGTAAGCAATAGTTGACTTACCGCAACCTGACTCGCCCGCTAGCCCTAAAATCTCGCCACGGTTAATGTGAAAGCTGACGTTATTCACTGCACGAACTTTGCCATCAAAAGTCACGTAGTCGACGCAGAGATTTCGGACATCCACCAACTTAGACGTTTCTGTATGTGTGAAATTAACCATTGGCACTCTCCATTTCTAAGCGCTGTTGCTTCGCAGTTTGTTTCGCTGCTTTCTTCTCTTCACGACGATAACGGGCCATGATTCGTTGAGCTTTCAGTTTCGGGTTTGATATTTCATCAATCGAGAAGTTGATAAGCGCTAGACCAATGGCGACCGACGCTAACGCAACAGAAGGGGCCATAATTTCCCACCACGCACCAATACGTATCGCAGAAGTTTGGTCGGCGTTGTACAACATACCGCCCCACGTCACTGCAAGGGGGTCACCCAACCCAATAAACTCTAAGGTCGCTTGCGTCATAATGGCGTAGATGACCGTACCAATAAAACTACTCGCCAGAATCGACATCATATTTGGCATAATTTCAGCAAACAGCATTCTCGGTTTGGTTTCACCCATCACTTCAGCGGCGTGGACAAAGTCCTTATTTCGAATCGCTAAGGTCTGAGCACGTAGTACGCGAGCTCCCCACGGCCATGACGTTGCACCAATTATTATCGCGATAACCAGAGGCGACACTTGGTCCAAGAACGCAGCCAATACCAGCATTAACGGTAGGCTTGGAATAACCATCACTAAGTTAGTAAAGAATGACAATACGTTATCAATCACACCGCCGAAGTAACCAGAAGCGATACCTATCACCATCGCCATTACAATCACAAACGTGCCAGCGACGAAGCCAACCATAAGCGAAACGCGACCACCATAAAGAAGCTGAGACCAGACATCACGCCCCATACGCGTCGTACCTAGAATATTGTCTGGGTTTGGTGCTTGGTGTGGTCGACCAACGCGAGCTCCCGGCAATACATCGGTAAGCAGCGGTGCAAAAACACACATCAACACCACTGTTGCGACTAAGAAGATCCCAACCGCAGCTTTGGGGTTATCCAAGAAAAATTGTTTAGCCATTTTAAAGTATTTCATGCTCTTAACTCCTTTAACCCAACTCAGTGCGAAGACGTGGGTCAAGCACGAACAGCAGTAAATCTGCGATAAAGTTAGCGCCCAATACCATGATGGTCATGATAAGCAGGTAGCCTTGAATCAACGGGTAATCACGCGCAAGCATGGCTTGGAACATGACCTGTCCTAATCCCGGGTAATTGAATATGATTTCGATAATCAGCGAGCCCGCGAAGATGGCGCCAACCGACATAGCAAATGTAGTGATCATTGGCAGCACTGCGTTGCGCGCACCGTATTGCAGCATCACCTTTTTGTCTTTCACACCTTTAGCCCAGCCCATGACAATAAAGTCTTCACCAAGCTGGTTGATCATGTTGGAACGCATGCCCATAACGTTGCCCATTCCAAGCAGTACCATGCTGAGCAATGGCAGTGCTAAGTGATAAGCCACACTGCTGACAAATTCAAAACTCATTGCCGGATCGAGCGATGGGTCGTACGCATAACTCGTCGGAAACCAGCCGAGATCTGATGCAAAGATAAAGTACATAAGTAGAGCCATTACTACGGCAGGAATCGACGATATCACTACCGAACCCACAGTGATGACAGAATCGACCCACGTGCCTCGCTTCCAAGCCACCCAAATACCGAGCAACGTTGTGATGGTATAAGACACGACAAGGTAAGAACCAACCAACAACAACGTCCACAACATGCCACGGCCAAGAACATCAAATACAGGTTGGAAGAAACGTGTCGATGTTCCCCACTCACCCGTCATGATGCTTTGTAGGTAAGTTAAAAACTGTTGAAACAGTGGAGTATTGGTGGAATAACCATAAAGAGCTTCAAGAGAAGCGATGGTCTCTGGTGTAATTTGCCCACCATTTTGTGCAAGACGCCCCAAAAATGATTGAATTGGGTCACCAGGCATCAATCTTGGCAAGAAAAAGTTAATGGTTACTGCGGCGACAAAGGCCAGCAAATAGAAGCCAAATCGGCTTAATAAATATCTCATAACCTAAATTCCAATTAGACTTTCCCCTCAGCTCCCCCTTATGGGGAGCCGACAAGTAAGAGAAGTGAGAGAAAAAAGCGCAGCCTCCCTCGCTCAAGAGACCACGCTAAACTGGATTAACCTTTCGGTTTTAGGTTCATTAGGTGAACAAGACGGCTCATGCCATTCCAAGGTGCAGGGTGACCAATTTGATTATCTTCATTAGCCCAACCTTCGAAGCGAGAGTCGTTATATGCGTACCAGATACCGTTGTAGTAAAGAGGAATTTGAATCACATTTTCGGCAAAGTAACGTTCTACGTTAGCCGCAATTTTCTTCTGTTGATCTTCGTCTTTAGTCAAACCTAGCTCTGAGATCCACTGGTCAAGTTGTGGGTCAACATAGTTACTAACGGTAGTAGACCACCACACTGGACTTTGTACGTATTCAGAACCCATAGTGAAATCGTAGAACTTCCATACTGAAGATTGCATCGAACCAGCACCGAATGTGGCATCGAAGTTCGCTGTTTCCCAGTTTTTCGCATACGCATTAGCTTCTGGAGTAATTACCGTTGCATCGATACCTGCCATGCGCAGACCTTCTACCGCAATAGAAGTGTTGTTTACCCAATCACTCCAACCACTTGGTACCTGGATCTTAAAGGTTAACTTGCTGCCATCTGGGTTCTCAACAAAGCCGTCTCCATTAGTATCTTTGTAACCGCCGTCTGCTAATAACTGCTTAGCTTTGTTAATGTCGTACTGGTTCACTTCAGCCCAAGTTTTGTCGGCTTGTTCGTCACGCCAATTCCACATACCTTTTGGTAAGTTTGTTGCTGGGTTTCCACCGACAACGTAACCATAAGAACCAATCATCATCATGGCTTCACGGTCCATTGATAGGCTTACCGCTTTACGGAAGTTCACATCATGGAAGGCTTTATTTGCGCCTTCATTCTCTGTTTTGTAGTTGAATGTGATTCGAACACCATCGTTTGATGGGAACCAGTACTTGTTATTTGGATGTTTAGAAACAAACGTACGCTCGATATCAGGAATAAAGATACCTGCCCAGTCCACGATTCCTTTTGAAAGCATCTCTAGCGCTGCATCGTTACTTGAGAATTGCGGGAACTCTAAACAGTCGATTTTGAGGTCTTTATTCCAGTAATTTGGGTTACGACACTGAACATAAACTTGTGGTGTAAAACGCTGGATTTCTGTGAATGGGCCCGTGCCCACTGGGTTATCATTCGTGCTTTGGGCTGGCGAATCATTACCTTCCCAAATATGTTTAGGGACGATACGAACCGTTTCACCAAGAACATCGCGCGCTGCAAACGCATTCGGTTCTTTTAGATAGATTTTAACTTGCAGGTCATTAACCTTCTCGACTTTGTCGACTTTACCGCTGACACCGCCGGTATCGATCTCTGGATGTGCTTTCGGATACTCGTAAGTAAACACAACATCATCAGCCGTGAACGGTTTCCCATCAGACCAAAGAACACCCTCACGAAGGTCGACAGTCAGTACCGTCAAATCATCGCTCAGTTCATAGCCTGTTGCTAGCCAAGGATGGACGTTTTTCGAGTCTAAGATATCGAAGATGTATAGCGACTCATAAGCAAAGTCTGAACGACCACCAAACCAAGGGTTAAAGTTACGCACCCAGCCAGTTGAGAATTCATTGAGAATCTTCAAGTTTGGCATGGAAGACGATTCTTCAGCGTGAGCGGGGATAACCATTGATGCAGCAATTGCAGAAGTAAGAAGCAGCGTTTTTTTCATCTATCTATCCTTGTTTATGAACTGTGTAGGCGAAGTTCGTTATCGTTGTTTTTCAAGGATACTAGCGAGGAATTCGGTTTATAAACGTGACTAAAACCACATTGGATCGGCAATGGGTTGCCTATTTGTTAAAACTAAAAAGCGTTGCACAGAAACCTTCTCACTCATGAAACTTTTCTATAATTTGCATAATTTAATTTATATTAATCATTGAATTAGGTTGAAATATTTCATGAAAATTCATTCTCTGGCTATTCTAGCTCACGCTTTTGGGATCAGAAATAGGCAATAGTGTTGCTATTTGTTAATCCACCCCCATAACCTTAAGTAATAAAGCGAACGATTAGGCACATCAATGCAACAACAAGATCAATCCAGAGCTAAGAGCAAAAACTTAGGTATTCTATTAGAACTGGTTAACTTCATTCGCCCTTACCAAGCCAAAGTATTTGCCGCTCTGGTAGCACTCATCTTCACCGCAGGCCTCACTCTGTCTGTTGGTCATGGGGTTCGAATCTTAATTGACCAAGGCTTTGCTCAGCAATCACTGCAAGACTTGGGTAATGCGATTCAATTTATCATGTTGGTCACCATGTGCATTTCCATTGGCACCTTTTTTAGATTCTATTTAGTTTCTTCTGTTGGTGAACGCGTCAGCGCAGATATTCGCCTCGCGGTATTCAATCACATCATTACCCTGCATCCGAGTTATTTTGAGACCAACGGCAGCGGCGATATCATGTCTCGAATCACCACGGATACGACGCTATTGCAAAGTATCATTGGTTCTTCTTTTTCTATGGCAATGCGCAGTGCGCTTATGTGTATTGGTGCGATTATCATGCTGTTTGCCACCAACATTAAGTTGACGCTCATTGTGTTAGCATCAGTTCCGTTTATTTTGATTCCCATCTTGTTCTACGGGCGTCGTGTAAGAGCACTCTCACGTCAAAGCCAAGACTCTATGGCGGACGTAGGCAGCTACGCAGGCGAAGCGATTGAACATATCAAAACGGTCCAAAGTTACAGTTTTGAGGCGCAAGAGCGTGCGGCTTTTGCTGAGGAAGTAGAACGAGCTTATGACATTGGACGTAGGCGCGTTAAGCAGCGCGCTATCTTGATTTCTGGCGTTATCGTCATTGTTTTTACTGCCATTGCTGGCATGCTTTGGGTTGGGGGCAGCGACGTGATCCACGGCACCATGTCAGCCGGTGACCTTGGTGCTTTTGTATTCTACGCAATTATGGTGGCTTCTTCTTTAGCGACCATTTCAGAAGTCTTAGGTGAGCTGCAACGCGCTGCTGGCGCAACCGAGCGCTTGGTAGAAATCCTGCAAGTTGACAGCCATATCAAGGCGCCTGATAGCATCTTCAATGCTACCAATACGCTGCGATCTGAAGTTACGTTTGACGATGTAACCTTCCATTACCCTTCCCGACCTTCTCAATCTGCCACTGAACGGTTAACCCTCAAAGCAGACGAAGGTAAAGTACTTGCACTCGTTGGGCCGTCTGGAGCAGGTAAAACAACGGTATTTGAGCTTTTGCAGCGTTTCTACGATCCTCAAGCCGGACAAGTGAAGTTAGGTAACGTCGATATTCGAGAGTTTGACCCTCACGAACTTCGCAAGCAAATGGCCCTAGTTCCACAACAACCCGCTTTGTTTAGTCACGACGTCTTTCACAATATCCGTTACGGCAATCCAGAAGCGACCGATGAGCAAGTAATTGAAGCAGCGAAAAAAGCCCATGCCCATGAGTTCATAATGCAGTTGCCAGATGGCTACCACAGCTTCTTAGGAGAAAGGGGCGTGCGACTTTCTGGAGGGCAACGCCAACGCATCGCTATTGCGCGCGCTATCCTCAAAGATCCAAAAATCCTTCTGCTTGATGAAGCCACAAGCGCCCTCGATAGCGAGAGTGAACATCATGTACAACAAGCATTAGAAGAGTTAATGGTCGGAAGAACCACTATCATCATCGCGCACCGTCTTTCAACCATTCAGCACGCAGACCAAATTGCGGTGTTAGACCATGGTCGTTTGGTCGATATTGGCGATCATCATTCGTTGCTAGAAAATTGCGAACTATATAAGCGTTTGGTGGAGCTACAGTTTAAACAGCCCGTCGTGAGATAATAGCGGCAGTTGTACAAATCATTAATGTAAAAGCCCTTGTTTGGTCAAATCCAAACAAGGGCATAGAAGTTTCTATTCGAACCGCTACCAGTGAATATCTAGATCTTGGTTTAAGTTGTTTTGTATATCACCCCACTCGTCCATTAACTCAGAGGCTTTTCGGTGTGAAATCGGTTTAACCAGCGTTGAGCCAGCATGATCTTTCAGGTTGAGCGTATAGGTTTTAGCATTAAGGTCGGCCGTTATACTGTGGTATTCGTCAAGACACTGCTGTTTAGTTTTGTTAGGTCCCCATGCTAACGTCAAATCCGTTCCGTTAATATTCATGCAAACCGCAAGCGAGCTACAATCCATCGCATTCTCCTTGTCGTTAGTGTAGTCACTCTATGAAGCTAGCCAAGTCTGGTCATTTCGCCAACACAAACTGTCAAATCTTGAGTGATCACTCATTAATACGCTGACATTTACAACACCCGTCACTGTAACTCTTCGACTCCCCTGCGCATTTCAGGATGGGCAAATTTCCAAAGAAAAATACCCAAACTCAAACCCTGTCATTCCTGCGAAGGCAGGAATCTACTGACAGCGCCACTGAATCGTATGGTCCACTTCGCAAACTGAGTGACGAGGCTAGCTTATTATTACCCTATTCCTTGCCAGTAACATCAACCTCACAAATCACTGTGAGGTGGTTTGACCAACTTCTTCTAATCAGCATAGTGTCTATGAAAATGGGCTCTTACCAACTTAGCCAACTAGTTCTAATAGGCCGTCTTATTTCCCTTTTTTAACCTACCGAAGAAACGTGTTCTCTGTTAGAGTCACCGTCAACTACGCTATTGAATAAAGACACCCACAGATCGCATGTAATTGATGGATTTTTATTCACCCTTAGAACTCATTTTAGGAATCCCTAGTGACTAACAACGAAATTTTACGTCGTATCCAACACGCGTTAAACCTTAAAAACGCACAGATAATGAAAGCTTTCGGGCAGGCCGAAGTCACTGTGGCTCACGATAAAGTGGCAAACTGGTTAAGAGATGAAAGCGACAAATCTTGCGTTAAGATGAAGGATCAAGAGTTGGCGGTATTCTTAAATGGCTTTATTAACCTCAAGCGAGGAAAAAAAGACGGCGAGCAACCTAAGCCAGAAGTCGCGTTGACCAACAACATGATTCTCATGAAGCTGCGCATTGCGCTAGACATGAAAGCAGAAGATGTGTTGGACGTGTTAGAAGTGGTTGGTATTAGTTTAAGTAAATACGAAATTGGTGCGTATTTCCGCAAGCCAAACAACAAAAACTACAAACAGTGTGAAGACCAATTGCTGTGCGACTTCTTAAATGGTGTGCAGTTTACCAATCGTCCCGATTCTGAAGAGTTTACTGGATAATTTTTATCTCGAATCGAACGTGGTAATTGATTAAAAAGCGAGAGCCATTTCATTTTGGCTACTCGCTTTTATCATGTTAAGGACCAATACTAGAGCTTCACAATAACGTCTACTCCTTGTCTTTCTTCAGTAGATACCTATCAAACCACGCTGAAATCTGGTCAGCTTTTAGAATCAAGACACACACAGCACCCTATGAACTTACCAAGCTAAACCCAAGCTAAAACCTTAAGCCAGTTAGGGGCCTATATTCTGATCAAGCTATTCCAGACACCTTGTAGTGATTCACTAAAACTGGCCAAGTATATAGAGTTTTTCCATACTTTTGGTCATGCGAGCATGGGTCACGACTGACGACATTGGTAACACGAATTTGCCCCAAACCTTCTCAGAACCTGCAAACGGAACACCTGATCAGTACACCAATAGACCAAGTTAATCTAATCCGTACTTTTATCTCTCGTACGGAATTTTTCCGTATTTCAATCCCACAACTAGATGCCGATTCACATAACAGGTTGATACTAGTTGAGTTTCATAATAAATGGCAGCAACATAGACGGAATGCAAAGACGGAAAAAGTCCGTTTATAAAGCGTTAACCGTCAAGGGATAATTTCGGTGTATTATGAGTAGTAAAACGAACACATTCGAGTTGTTTAGGTATCAAATTCTTCCAGTAGACCGATACTTTCAAGGTGACTTCTTTAACGGAGTTCATAATGTTGAAGAATTAATCAAACATAAAAACAAGTTTTTTGCTGAAGCTTTGCAAGGTCAATCGGACTTTTCAAATAAACGGCATAAGACTGTGGTCAAGCAGCTACTTCATCACGGTGATTTTTACTTGTATCGAATTGCCCACAATAAGACTCTTCATAGAGAAACCCGTGACTTCAAAGATGAAACCATTGATAGTTGGCCGTCTATTCTCGTCGCGATCTGGAACCATCCTGATAAGCAGTACATAGCTGTTCAAAAAAGAACAACCGCATTTGCAAAATGTGAAACCGTAGCGAAACTCATACTAGAAAAAATAGAGCCGCAGTTAACTCATTTTCAACTTCGAGCGATATACGAACCATTATTTGAAAAGCAACAATTTTGGACTTTATTGCGAAAATATCGTGGCAAAGTAAAGTCAGTTGATTTTGAAATAATAACTCCAAATATGGCAAATATCTCTGGGACATTACCCGATGATCTTAAGTTGTTTGCCAAATGTACAAACTCGACAAGAAATAATTTAAAAATTGAATCTGAGCCTGACTCAGCACTGCATCTTGAAGAGGATAACTCTGCGTTGAGAGGTTTGGTTGACTATAGTAGTGAGGGGGGAGGTAATATTTCACTTAAAATTGATGGCATTAAGAAACATCATCAGACTTCCCGCACAGTCAAGGAAATAACGTTAGGCGAAATGGAATTAACGGGTAATGCAGAACAAATCGCCCAAGTTTTAAAAGAGTTGCTCAAATGATAGGACACGTTGTAAAAACCACATTCATTGCCTTGGGAGTTGGCTTCATTACTGAGCTGACAAATTCATGGCTTGGGTCTGAGTTTTTACATGCGTTTTTAGCACAAAACCTAGTTACGATACTCATTGCTTTGCTAGCAATTAACGCTACTACGATGGGCATTGTTTTGACTAAAGTGCGTGAAATGGTTGATTCTAAAGGTAGTGCTGGTTGTTTCAAACGTACACGCGACCAAATGTTACTTTCAATAAAAGAACAAATAGCACTGGTCGTCACAGCAATCAGCATACTTAGTATTAAAGGCTCAGAGCACATTATTGCTATAGATAATGCTGAACTACTTCTAAATGTTGCCATTATTGGTGTTTTTGTATATTCACTTATGGTTCTTTACGACACAGCAAAGAGTGTTCTTATCATCATCGACTTTGACGGTTAACAAAGCCTTTAATTCTGATTCGCAAACGCGTGCCGAACTAGATGAAGCTCAAACATGGCACACGTTCACTCACAGCTTAAGACGGCGTTAGTTGTACTTGTTTGCGTTGTGAAAACGGATAGGTTTATGTTTAAAACAATTACAGATGCCCAGCTAGATGAAGCTCAAGAAATCCTAGGTTTTGAATTTCCAGATGAATACACAGAGTTCATTAAATCTGGTTATGACCCAGGCGATGCGCCTATTGAAGCGTTAGACATATTGGATCCTCCCAGCTTTGCTAACATTTTCGAGACATTAAAAATGCTCGCGAGTATTACGATTTACCAGAGGAACTATTACCCATATGCGAAGATAACTCTGACTATTACTGTTTAAACCTCAGCGGTGAAGTAGTGTTTTGGTCACACAACGGAGTAACAGGTGAGAAATGGGCAAATGTAGCAGATTGGCGAGCGCAAGTGACCGCGGAGTCTGAGGAGTAAACGTAAAACTAAAGGCCTAATGTTGGTGGCTATCTGAAAGGAAAAATCGCTACCTCGATAGCTAAGAAGTTCCGATGTAGGCAGCGAAATTTTATAGGTGAGCGCTGTGACCAATTAAAACTTGAAACCTATCGCCTTGAACGCTCAATGAAGCTATTTGAAGACGTTACCTAGTAATATCCAGCTCTGCCGTTGGTCATTTAACTTGTCACGTTCGTCATCTCTAAACAAAAAAAGCGACTTTACTCGAAAGCCGCCATAAACTCGTAATATACCTCGTGCTTAAAACGGGGGGCGTCAGCACAACAAGAGCAAAACATTCCAGTTAGAACAGATCTTTCAACCTCTCATAGAGTTGACGATAAGTATCGCGTTTGACCGACAACGCTTTGGTTCTTTCCGCTTGAGGCTGATGCACCGCCACTAATTCAGGTACTGGACAAACGTCCGAAATCGTCGCGCCATGTTCAGTTCCAAGGCGTGCCAGTCTAGCAGCACCCAATGCAGGGCCGACTTCTCCGCCAGAGCGATAAACAAGCTTCATGTCAAAAATATCCGTCAGCATCTGACGCCAATATGCACTTCGAGCGCCCCCGCCAATTAGTGAAACTTCTTCTGGAGTTAATCCGGTTTGATGTAGTGCATCTAAGCCATCGGCAAGCGCAAAACCTACGCCTTCCAGCACCGCTTGGGCAATATCAGCCTTTGAGGTTTCGTGCGTCATTCCAAAAAAGACACCTTTCGCTTTAGGGTCGTTATGTGGCGTGCGTTCACCAGAAAGATGAGGCAAGAAGATAACTTTTGACTCTGGATTCGCATTAACTTCTACGTCATTGAGCATGGTCCCTACATCGGGTTGTCCTGTCAGTTTTGCTACCCAATCTAAGCACGATGCAGCACTTAAGATTACCGACATAGTGTGCCAAGTTTTCGGCAAAGCATGACAGAAGCTATGCAATGCAGAGTCAGGGTTAGCTAAGAAGCCATCACTCACCGCAAAGTAGACGCCAGAAGTGCCAAGAGACAACATCGCCTGTTTTGGTTCAGTGATCCCCACCCCAACAGCACCTGCCGCATTATCACCCGCACCTGCTACTATAGGAACACATTTCATACCCCATCGTTTTGCAAATTCAGCTATCAGGTTACCCGTCACTTCACTGCCTTCATAAAGTGTTGGCATCTGCTCTCGATTTAAACCTGTGGCGTGCAACAGTTCATCATTCCAGCTTCGAGTTGCGACATCTAGCCACAAAGTACCTGCCGAGTCCGACATATCCGACGCGAAATCACCAGACAACTTGTAGCGCAAATAATCTTTAGGCAACAGAACCTTGGCAATTTTGGCGAACACATCAGGTTCATGATTCTGTACCCACTTCACCTTTGGCGCAGTGAATCCGGGCATCATGATATTGCCTGTTATCTCGCGCGAATTTGGAACAAGTTTTTCAAGTTGTTCGCACTCCGCAAAACAGCGGCCGTCATTCCATAAAATTGCTGGGCGAAGCACTTCGCCTTGACCATCAAGCAGAGTGGCACCATGCATTTGCCCTGATAAACCGATGGCCTCAACTTTGGATAAATCAACTTGTTCACTCAGCTTATCCATCGCATCACATGTTGCATCCCACCAGCGATTCGGCTCTTGTTCAGACCACAACTCATAAGGGCGTGAAACCGTCAAGGGTTGAGTTTGAGATGCAAGGATTTTATCGTGGCAGTCTAGGAGGATGACCTTTACTCCAGACGTCCCTAAATCAATACCAATGTACATACGTTCTCTACCTCTCTAACGTTTCTGCTTAGTAGCGCTATCCATCCACACCGCAAGCAATAGAATCGAACCCTTCACTATGTACTGCCAGAACGTGGGTACATCCATCATACTCATACCGTTATCTAACGATGCCATAATGAATGCACCAATCACTGCGCCAATAACAGTACCAACGCCACCGGCCAAGCTCGCACCGCCAATAACACACGCAGCAATCGCATCTAGTTCAGCGATATTACCCGCCGAAGGAGAGCCTGCACCTAAACGTGAACTGAGGATTAGAGCAGCTACCGCGACCAAGAATCCGTTCATTGCAAAGACAGCTAGTTTAGTTTTCTCTACATCAATACCAGATAAGCGTGATGCATCAATGTTACCACCAATCGCATAGATACGGCGTCCAAAACGGGTTTTCAAACCAATGAACGACCCTACAACAAGGAAAGCAGTCAGTAATAAAACAGGTGTAGGCACGCCACGATAATCGTTTAGCAGCAGAATGATGCTCAATACTGCAATACCCAAAATGGTATTCTTCATTAAAGAAATTTGTGTGGCAGGAACTGGTAAATCGTACTTGACTCGCTGAGTGTTGCGTTTTTTCTGCCAACCAAAGTATATCGCCAAACAGCCGACACCCATCGCCAAGCTAACCATATTAGGTAAATAGCTTTGACCAATAATCGACATCGCATCAGAAGTTGGTGCAACCGTAGTACCATCAGTAATACCTATTAAGATTCCTCTAAAAGCCAACATACCGGCGAGCGTTACGATAAACGAAGGAACTTTACGATAGGCAACCCACCAACCACTCCATGTGCCAAGCAGCAAGCCAGCAGCAAGGGTAAAGATGATTGTCACGACCAAGGGCAACCCTAGCCAAACATCGAGAATCGCCGCAACACCTCCAAGTAAACCCATCATAGAGCCAACGGAGAGATCAATTTCACCGCTGATGATGACAAAAACCATACCGATAGCAAGAATACCCGTGATGGCAGTTTGACGGAAAAGGTTGGAGATATTTCGTGGAGTGAGGTAACTCCAATCAGTCATCACACTGAAAAAAAGCATAATAATCAGTATTGCCGCAGCCATAACCAGCAACTGCACGTTCATCTGCTTGAGTTGATGAACTAACCCACCCTCTGGTTTTTTATTGAGTAATGTTGAATGTTCCATCATGCTACCTCTCCTTCAGATAAAGCGCAGTCCAAAATAATTTCTTGTGTAAGATTCTCGTTAACTAAGTCGCCTTTGATTTCCCCTTCATGCATCACTAATACGCGATCACTGATGCCAAGCACTTCAGGAAGCTCAGAGGAAACCATAATGATGCTGATGCCTTGTTTTACTAGGCTAAACATCAACTTGTAGATTTCATACTTGGCACCGACGTCAATGCCACGTGTTGGCTCGTCAAGAATAAGTACTGTCGGTTTAACCATGAGAAAACGTGCAAGAATTGCTTTTTGCTGATTTCCTCCAGAAAGGTTTTTAATTGCTAATTCAGCATTCGGCGTTTTAACAGTAAGGCGTTTAATCGAATCCTCAATTGCATTCGCTTCTAGCGTGTCATTGATCACGCCTTGACGAGTGAAGGTATCGATCGCTGATAGAGATATATTGGCTCCCACGCCCATGATTGGCACAATACCGTTACGTTTCCTATCTTCAGGTACCATTGCGATACCACAGCTCAAGGCATCTCTGCTATTTGAAATAAGTAGTTGTTCGCCATGCAGAAAATACTCACCTTGATATTTGCCCTGATAGCACCCATACAGGCATTCCATCAACTCTGTACGGCCTGCGCCAACCAGTCCAGAAACACCTAGTATCTCGCCTTTGCGCAATTTAAAGCTGGCGTCTCTAACTTTAGGGATAGATGAGTTAGATTTATCCCATGCGTTTACCTTTTTAACCTCCAGAACAACTTCACCAATATCATGCTCTTCTCTAGGAAAAAGTTGTTTCATTTCTCGACCAACCATCATAGTTATGATGTCATCCGTGGACATTTCTGACGCAAGACGAGTGCCAATATGCTGTCCATCACGAATCACACAGATATGATCAGAGATCTCCTTAACTTCCCCCAATTTATGAGAGATATAAATACAGGCCACACCACTAGATCTAAGCTCTTTGACCAGCGAGAGAAGAATCTCTGTTTCTGATTCCGTTAGCGGGGCCGTTGGTTCATCCAATACAAGTAGTTGTGCATCTTTGGACAACGCCTTCGCTATCTCTACCAACTGCTGTTGACCAACGCCGAGATCACCAACGATCGTTTCTGGTGAAACATCTAATCGTACTTTTTTAAGTAGTTTCTTCGCTTCCAAATGCATCAATTCATAGTCCATGATGCCGTGGGTACATAACTCAGAGCCTAAAAAGAGGTTCTCTAATATACTGAGCTCTTTAACCAGCGTGAGCTCTTGGTGAATAATCGCAATACCTAGCGACTCTGTATCAGAGATTTTGGTCGGCTTGATTGATTGACCTTTATAGATGATTTCACCTTCGTAATCACCATGAGGATAAATACCGCAAAGAACCTTCATCAGCGTCGATTTTCCGGAACCATTTTCTCCACAAAGAGACAGCACTTCGCCCTCTTCTAGATGAATACTCACACCGTCCAACGCCTTCACTGCACCGAATCTCTTAACGATGCTGCGCATTTCCAGTAGTATGGACATAGTCACTCCTCAGTTGAGCTGGCACTGGCAAGACCGCCTCGCCAGCACCTGTTCAAATTAACGGTAAACTTCTTGTTCAGAATGGAATTTGTCAGCAATAACCGTGGTTTTCAGATTGGTTCTAGTCACTGCAACTGGCTCTAGTAGCCAAGAAGGAACATCTTTCACACCGTTGTTAAGGCTGGCATTACTCGCAGGTGTTTTCTGTTGTCCTAGTTCGACTGCAATTTCTGCGGCCCGTGTTGCTAACGCGGTAATTGGCTTGTAGACCGTCATTGTCTGAGTACCATCAACAATTCGGCGAACAGCTGCTAAATCAGCATCTTGACCAGAGATAAGAACTTTACCAGCTAGACCTTGAGCATCTAACGCTTGAATTGCACCGCCTGCGGTAGCATCATTTGATGCGACTACTACGTCAATGTCATTGTGGTTAGCAGTCAATGCGTTTTCCATAATTTTTAGTGCGTTTTCAGCTAGCCATGAATCTACCCACTGGTCACCCACAACTTCTACGGCACCAGAGTCAATTTTTGGTTGAAGAATGTTCATCTGTCCCTGACGGAATAGCTTGGCATTGTTGTCGGTTGGGGCACCGCCCATTAGGAAGTATTTACCTCTAGGTTTTGCGTCAACTAGAGATTGAGCCTGCATTTCGCCTACTTTTTCATTATCAAATGACAAGTAGAAGTCAATGTCCGCATTGCTGATTAATCGGTCATAAGCCAAAACATTAATGCCATCACGCTTTGCTTCCTTAATAACGTTTGAAAGAACTTCACCGTTAGTCGGAATAATCACTAATACATCAACACCACGTGAGATCATATTCTCAATCTGCGAGATTTGAGTTTGCTCATTACCATTCGCAGACTGAACGTACACTTTAGCGCCCAATGACTCTGCCTTATCCACAAATATGTCACGGTCTTTTTGCCAACGCTCTAGGCGTAAATCATCAATTACCATCCCAACTTTAATATCCTTTGCAAAAGTTGGTCCGCTAAGTGCTATTAGAGCAGTACATAGAAGTGTTATTAATTTTTTCATTTCACTATCCTTTGTATCACGTTCATGTAGGGTTAGTTGCTTAATTCACAACTTGAGAAAAACTATACAATAAGAATCCAAGCCTTTCTTTTGACAGATTTAATAACGTATTTATGTTTTTTCATTAACTATTATTTTTGTGACCCAGGCAGCCTTAAAACAATCAAATCACATGAAGATAAAATATAAAATAATATAAAATTCATACACTTAAGATATTTTCAAAATATGACCAGATAATAGTTTGAGATCTAACTCACACAAACAAAATAGATAAAAACCATTACAAAAAATCGTAATTGAACCAATAAAACAAAACATAAAGAATGAAATGGAAAGCTTAAATACATTCATTGGGAGTTATCTTTATGACACAGTACTTCAAAGGTATAGAAAACATTAAGTATGAGGGAAGCGCTTCTGATAACCCTCTTTCATTTAAATATTATGATGCAGACAAAATGGTGCTCGGCAAATCAATGAAAGAGCACCTAAGATTTGCCGCTTGTTATTGGCATAACTTCTGTTGGCCAGGTTCAGATGTATTTGGTTCCGGCACCTATGATCGTCAATGGATGAAAGGTGGCGACCCGATGGAAATGGCAAGAATGAAAGCAGACGCTGCATTTGAATTTTTCACTAAATTAGGCGTGCCTTATTACTGTTTCCACGACGCAGATGTTTCACCAGAGGGTCGTAATATTAAAGAGTACGTCAATAATTTCGCTGAAATGATTGACTACTTGGAAAAGAAACAGCAAGAAACAGGTATGAAGCTATTGTGGAGCACCGCAAATGCCTTCTCAAACCCAAGATATATGGCTGGTGCAGCGACCAACCCTGATCCAAAAGTATTTGCTTACGCGGCAACTCAGATCTTCAACGCAATGGGTGCAGCAAAACGTTTAGGTGCTGAGAACTACGTATTGTGGGGCGGACGCGAGGGCTATGAAACGCTACTCAATACTGACTTGCGCCAAGAGCGTGAACAGCTAGGCCGAATGATGCAGATGGTTGTTGAACACAAACATAAAATTGGATTCAACGGTACAATCTTAATTGAGCCAAAACCACAAGAGCCAACTAAGCATCAGTACGACTACGACACTGCAACTGTCTATGGTTTCCTTAAACAGTTTGGTCTTGAAAAAGAGGTCAAAGTTAATATTGAGGCCAACCACGCAACGTTGGCTGGGCATAGCTTCCAACACGAAGTAGCTACGGCGACGTCACTAGGGCTGTTTGGCTCTATTGATGCAAACCGAGGCGACCCTCAACTAGGGTGGGATACAGACCAGTTCCCTTCAAGTGTCGAAGAGAATACGTTAATCATGTACGAGATCCTTAAAGCGGGTGGATTCACGACCGGCGGATTGAACTTCGATGCGAAGTTGCGTCGTCCATCTATAGATTCAGTCGATCTGTTCCACGGCCACATAGGTGGTATGGATACGATGGCGCTTTCACTTACCCGTGCAGCAAGAATGATCGAGAACGACAAACTGTCACAAAACATTGCTCAACGTTATGCTGGCTGGAACGACGGATTGGGTAGAAAAATCCTCGCTGGTGATATGAGCCTTGAAGCAGTAGCAAACTTCGCGCTAGATAACGACATTGAACCCACAGTCGAGTCTGGCCGCCAGGAGTACCTTGAAAACATCGTCAACCGAGTAATTTTCGAATAATTCTCGCCACTACCTCACAGTAGAGCCCACCTTTGTGAGCTCTACTATTGTGAAGCCCATCCCAACCATTTTCTTTAACTGAGTTTCGAGTCAAAGTCATCACTCTCTATAAATTATACAATTAGTTGAAATTCAATCGGTTTATCTAAGATATGGACAAACGTTTTCGAATAACACTCCTGTTTAATGCGAATAAAGTTTATGACCGCCAAGTAATAGAAGGTGTGGGTGAATACCTCCAAGCTTCCCAGTGCGAATGGGATATTTTTCTGGAAGAGGACTTTATCACCCACCTAGAGCACTTTGACGAGTGGGAAGGAGATGGCATTATTGCCGACTTTGATAACCCTGAGATCGCTGAAAGGTTAGCTTCTGTTGATGTTCCTATCGTTGCGGTTGGAGGTTCATATCAAGATCAAACTAAATACCCCGATATCCCCTACATTGCCACAGACAACTACGCACTGGTCGAGCTTGCTTTTCAACACCTAAAAGACAAGGGACTCGAAAACTTCGCTTTTTATGGCATTCCATCAAACTCATGGAAATGCTGGGCTAAAGAGCGTGAAATGGCGTTCACTTCGATTGCCCAAAAGGCGGGTTATCAAGGGGCTGTTTTCCACGGAGCTGAAACCTCCTCCAAAACTTGGCAATATGATATGAACCGCCTAGCTGACTGGCTTCAAATGCTTCCGACTCCAGTGGGAATTATTGCGGTTACAGACTCTAGGGCCAGACACATACTACAAATTTGTGAACAACTAGGGCTAATGGTACCTGACAAGGTGTCCGTCATCGGAATTGATAACGAAGAGCTGGCAAGGTATCTCACCCGTGTATCCCTCAGCTCCGTTGGGCAGGGTTGTAAAGAAATGGGATATCGAGCAGCTAAACTTCTTCATAAAATGCTCGATGGAGAAAAGAGCTATTCAAGCAACCTAGCCAGACAACTAATCCCTCCAACACGAGTTTATGAGCGTCAAAGTAGCGATTTCAAAGCACTCAAAGACCCTTATGTTATCCAAGCAATGCATTACATTAGGCACAATGCATGTAAAGGCATCAAGGTTGATCAAGTATTGACGTATGTCGGCATTTCTCGCTCAAATATGGAAAATCGCTTTAAACTCGAACGTGGTCACTCCATTCACCAAGAGCTCCACAACGCCAAATTGAACAGAGCTTGCCAACTGCTGATTTCAACCTCGCTTCCCATTGCCGAGATATCCGAGCTATGTGGTTACCCATCACTTCAATATATGTACTCGGTGTTCAAGAAGAACCTTAACCAGACGCCGAAAGATTATCGCAGCGATGAGGTGAACTGAATTGACAGCCGAACTATTTGCTTAACTTATAGGCATCCACTCCATTAAAACGGTCAAACAGCTGTTCTTGAACGTCTTCGTTAGGGCTAACTCCCTCATAACTGGAAGTAATTCGATAACGTTTTTACCTGGTTGAATAGAAGGATGAACCAGTAAAATTGGATAATTTATTAAGCGATATTCTTATCTAAAAAGTTATCTGCTTGGCAATAATTTAAGTGATTACTCTAAGTAACTTCTGTCCAAAAGCTTCTTAGAAATTGCTCACAAAGTTCATTGTCAGGCGACAATTCTCTGAAATACCCAAAATAATAGTGGGAAAAGTAAGACCCGATCCCATTGATTCTTGTTAAAGCACTGCCAGTACATGTGACCAGAGCTTCGTGCTCTCGGCCTTTCATAGCAACATTTTGAGTAACTTTTTCTGACCATACTTCGTTAACGCCCTATAGATTGTTCGTTGTGGAAATTATTCTATAAAACGCAACGCGATATGAATGTTGTGCCATACTAACTCTCAAACGCACTATCGAAGTATGAGCTGTCATTTTCACTACTAGTTATTTACAGAGGTCATACCATGTTTCCATCACCTTTATTACTATCTCGACAGTTATTACAGCAGTCTAAAAACCTAGTTACACCAACTCAACTGTGTAATGCTTTAGCCGTTATCGACAAAACCTCTACCGCTCTCGTGCCGATGACAAACTATAAGCTTAATATTCCAGTCTGCGTGTTCCCTAGGAATATCTTTG
Organism: Vibrio mediterranei; assembly: GCF_013364395.1. NCBI lineage: Bacteria > Pseudomonadati > Pseudomonadota > Gammaproteobacteria > Vibrionales > Vibrionaceae > Vibrio > Vibrio mediterranei. The sequence continues at coordinate 1,215,356 of NZ_JABXGK010000008.1, forward strand.
AGCAGTATGTGAAATCCAACAGGACACTCGGAAGAAAAGACGGTGTTTTCTGGGTTACAGACCGCTGTACATTTGATAGCTTTGGCATAGGCCTGTCACACCTGAGAATAGAACGCTTATTGGGTATGGACCCAGGTTACTATCCAAGGGATCAAGACTTAATTATGGTCGTCATCGATAAAGCCGAAGAGGATGACTTTCGATTACCAAGTGGTAGTGAAGGTGGTGCGAATGATAACTGGCGAGAAGGTGGCTATGCTGGTTGGCCACATGCTGGTATGTCGACTCCAGAGAGGGTTGCTAGTTCGAGAAACAGTACGCTAGCCGAAATTAGCTCCGCTATGATGTTAGTGCAAGGGCAAGAAAATCCACTCGATGTATCATGTTCAATTGATGATGTATTCAGCCACTTTCAAAAATAGTGCTGTTTAGTCTACGAATCACGTAAAAGAACACATTTCCGAGCAAAGTACACACCTCCAACAAAAAAGCCCCTCTGATATTCAGAGAGGCTTATCTTTGGAACTCAGAAGTTATCTATTAGAGTTTGTCCCAAGCATCTGACCAATGCACCGTTTCACCCGGTGCATATGATGGGTTTGAGCACCAACCTGTATAAGGCCATGGTTTACATTGGTATAAGCCGCCATCAGAGCCAGTGACGATATCCCCTTCGGCGTAGGTCGCGTTAGGATCGTAAGCCGGATGTTCTCCCGGAGGAGGTGTTACTGATTCATCCACCACTTTAAATCCATGAGTCGCCACTTCCGAATTGCCGTCACCGTCTGTCGCCGTAGCTCTGAATACAAAGTTACCAGCTTCAATAGCTGACAATGTCACAGTTAACGTCGATTCGCCATTCACCTGCTGGGTTTGCTCGTATATCTTAGCGCTAGAGCTATCTTCAACTGTAACGGCAACAGAAGCAGATTCACTGGTTTTTATGACTGGGTTTAAAGTAACACTACCACCAGTCAAAGTGTACTGAGAGCTCAACCCATCGATAGTGAAGTCAAAACCTGGCGCTGGTGTTCCGCAACCATTATCATCCACTTTTCGCCATACTCCCCACTCCCCGGTAGTGCCTGGTTCATCACCACGAGTCCACCATTCAGCCCGCCACGTTGAGCCATTATGAGAAACGAGATCTCCCTTAGAGTAGGTAGCGCTAACATCCCATGCGTTAGCACAAGAACTGCCATCAGCGACGGTTACCACACGATTTGCTGTAGTGGTTTGACTAGCACTGTCTGTTACTCGGTAAACTAAGTCGTATTTACCTAGTTTGTTTACATCCACGCTGCCTTCTACACGCACTTGAGAGGTTAAGTCACCATCTTCTGCGTCAATGGCTTTTACCCCTTGCATTGGATCAAAGCTGTCGCCCAATTTGATGGTAACGTCGGCGACGCCTTCAAACTCTGGAGCTAAGCTGTACACTTCCACATTACGGCTCTGTTTGGTCTCGTTGCCATCACTGTCTGTCACACTATAAATCAATACATAAGTACCGATGGTGTTAGTGTCGACCGAGCCTTCAACAGAAATGCTATTGGTTAAGTCTCCATCTTCCTTGTCTTTTGCGGTCACACCTGCATAAGGGTCGAACGCATTACCATGACGCACACGAACATCAGATACACCACTAAATACGGGCTTACCTTCACTTGGTGGTGGCGGTGTTTGACCATGTATAAACGCACCGTAGTCGTTAATAAACTGTTCACCGTAAGCCTGACCTGAAGCGTTGGTGCCCATGTCCCAGTTTACTGACCATGTCATCACACCTCTCAGCGCCTGACCTTGAGCCTTTAGTTGGTTAAACGCGTTATAGAGGTCTTGAGGATCTTGGACAAAACCAGTCGCCGCAGCGTCAATATTGGCAGGAATACCAAATACTAATTTATCGTGCGGAATCTTGTGGAAACCTCGTGTTCCGTTAGCAAGAGAATCCGAGATGTAATAAATAAATTCTTGTTTCAAAGCGTCGTTGTTCTGAGCAATCCAACCAACGCCATCCACCCATATACCATCCCCACCTTGGTTATAAAACTGTGGGTTTATCCAATCGTAGTAGCCTTCTAGTCCGGTGATATACGGAACATATTTGCCACCTTCCGTTAAGTAAGGAAATTCAGGGGCCATCGTAATTAGGAAGTTCTTACCTTGCTGCTGGTAGTGCTCTTTTACTATACGTAGCGCAGCAGGAATGACAGTTTGGTTGTCTGAAGCGGTTACCGCCGACTGTTCTAAGTCGATGTCCAAACCATCAAAACCGAACTTGTCAGTCAGTCGAATGATCTCTTGTGCGAATGCTTGTTCATCACCTGTCTTTAATTCGACATGAGCATCAGCACCACCTAACGCGATCAACACTGCTCGGTTTTGCTGATTAAGCTTCTCAATTTGTGCGATAAATTCCGGTTCAGAAAGGCCAATAGCGGGGTCTAGTTTAAAAGTGGGAATACGGCCTTCGCTGGTGTTAAACACCTTCATAAATGAAACATTAACAACGTTGTACATGGGGTCAACATCATCCAACGTAATACAAGGCGAATTACCACCTTTATAGCCAGCGCCATCACACCAGTTATGCCAATAACCAACTACAACACCAGCTTCCGGGTTCACCATCTCATTCGCCGATGCTGCACTCGCAATACTGCCTAAACCTAGAGCCACAGCAAGATAGAGCGTTTTTTGCTTCATCATATTACCTCTTATTCATTCAATTTCATTACGGGATTCACTCAGCATTTAGATACAGCAACGCATTGAGTTCCGTAGGAATTATATGATTGAAGTAAGAAATTAATCACATGATATACATGTACTTTTTGTATAGATTTTCGATATCGTGATCTTAATTCACGATGAAAAATCAATAAGTGAATAATTCTAGACCAAGGTAATAAAATGAGGCATATAGGCGAAATTTGCTTATATTTTTATCAAAGAGTAAGAAGTTTCCACCAAGCAACCTATTAATAGTTTTCTCTAGAAAATAAGTGGCAATGGTCAACGTTTAAGTATGAAACTGCTTGTGTTCAACCAATCGGTAAGTGGGAGGTACTCTTTATTTCTTTTATCGACATATTCGACTGTAGCGCCGTGACACCTTTGACACGTCGCAACTCGCTAAGCCTGTCGTAGTATTGCTCAAGGCTTTGGGCAACTATTTGGACAATGTAATCGGCGCTGCCAGCAATGCAACTACACATAACCACCCACTCTACCAAACCCACAAATTCTTCAAACGGCTCTGTACTTTCAACATCGTGATTACCTAGCGTTACCAATGTAAAGCCTGACACTTGTAGGTTGAGTTTCTGTCGATTGAGAACCGTTGTGTAGTTGTCGATATAACCCGCTTCTTCAAGTCGTTTCCAACGCCTCCAACATGGCGTTTCACTCAAATTCACTCGTTCAGCAAGTTTATTATTACTAATTCGACCTTCACGTTGAATGATCCTCAGTATGGCAATATCTATATCATCCAACTCATATGTAGCGCTTTCTTTCTTATTCATAGTTAATTTGGAAATTTTCTGCTCAATATGAGTTCGATATTAACGTAAATGGCAATTCTATTTCTAGTGGTTTCGATAAGCTAAATAGTGACTGCAACATTACACTATCAGGGGATTTTATGAGTGCACAATTGCTCTTTGCGTTTATCGTTTTTTCATTTTCTATATCGATAGCACCTGGCGCTGGTAATATCGCGCTACTTAGTTTGTCGAGTCGGTATGGCTTTGTTGCTGTGTTACCTTTCATCGCAGGCAGTGCTTTAGGCGTCTCGATTATTCTTGTTGGCTCAAGTCTCGGACTGACTAACCTTTTGAACTCCGAACCAATGTTATACACAGCACTAAAAGTACTAGGGACCTGTTACCTACTTTATCTTGCTTGGTCGATTTCAACCCTCAAACTCAGCGATAGTGAGACGGACAAACAAACTGGCTTTTTCAGTGGTACGCTGGTTCAAATTCTGAACCCCAAGGCTTGGATTGCGTCTTTAACTCTACTGACGCAGTTTCTGCCTGGTCAAAACAGAGTTCTATCCGATGACGCGGTGATTATGGCTATTTTCATTGCAATTGGAGTGTCGTCTATGTGCATTTGGGCATACTGTGGTTCAGCACTCAATAAGCTACTGACATCGCCTAAATACTTCTTGTGGGTCAACCGTGGCCTTGGAGCAAGCTTAGGAGTTGTTGCCATTGTGATGGCTGGACAATCTATTTAACCTCAATACAAAACAGCCGTCCCTTGTTCAAGCAGGAGACGGCTGTCAGTTAGAGTGATATCGATTAGCTAACGGTTTTACTAAACCTCAAACTCAATGTCCAAGCAGCGAGCCCGATAATTGCGTACACACTAACATTCATCCAACCGGCGGCTGGAATCGCACTCAACGGATTTGGTGCCAAGATCGCATGTAATGGCAGATAGAAAATGTCCGAAAAGAACTGGTCGACACCATAAAACCCAAACATGGCTATCGGCATCCAGCGCAGTACATAGATTGCAATAAGTATAATCAATAATGGAGAGTTTACTTTTTGCGATATTGCCATAGCGCTAAGGGCCAATGGGAGCAAGAGTACTCCGGCAATCACCATTCTCAAGTAGAAGCCTACCCAACTAAACATAACCGCTAGTAAAGAAGACTGTTTATGTAACAATGCCAATTGATGATCGGTTGAAGTATTGAGCAACCACAACAGAAAATCGGCAAAAAACACCAATATTGAACACACCAGTGGAATCACTAGCAATCCAAAAGCTAACTTAACTAGGTGCGTTTTCACATCACTGACTGGCATACTACGCCAAAACATAATGCTGCCTTCAGTACGTTCTTTACGCAGTGTTCGTGGAAAATACTGAGTACCCAGCAGTATTGATAAAAGCCCCGCACCACCTGCAATCAGCATGTTGACGTCGTTAGCCATTTCTTTATGGATGTCACTCACGTCACCACTAAAGTTCATGTGAAAGAACATATTGTGCTGCAAGGTCGAACTGCTCATTAAGCTAATAAACAAAAGTAAACCACAAGCAAATAGGAATAACGGAACTCGCGTTACAAGCGGGTTCTCTATCCACTCTTTACGTAGCATTGCCATAATAGAACGCATTACACCGCCTCCTTTTGCAAAGCCAAAAATAAGTCTGCCAATTTCACGCCGTATACCGCCCCTAGCGTTTCTGCCTGTTCTGAAAATTGTGAGTGCAGCAACCACTTGGTGCTGCCTAGTCCTTTCTGAGAAGAGAGCGGCTTCATAGCTTCAATTTCAGCGCGATACTCATCGCTAGCATCTAGAATGAAGTAATCTTCGCTGATGGCTTCCATTGAGCTTTGCAGCACTGTACGCCCTTGTTTAAGAATCAACACATCGGTAAGTAGATGCTCGATTTCACTCACCTCGTGGCTGGCGATAATTAGTACTCGATCACCATCATGGAACCACTCTAGAAGGTGGCGGTAGAAAGTATCTCGATAAACCAAGTCGAGTCCTAATGTTGGTTCATCTAAAATCAGTATTTGGGTATTGGTCGCAATGACTACCGCTAGGTGCAATTGCACTTTCATACCTTTAGACAAAGCTTTGATTCGAGCACGTGGTTTGATGTCAGTTTGGCGCAGTAGTTCATCCGCTTTACTGCGGTCAAACCCTGTGTGCACCCCTTCGGTGTAATCCAATAACTGCGCCACGGTCATCCAACCAGGAAGCACATTAACATCCGAAATGTACGACAAGCTTTGCATGATCTTGTCACGCTGAGTTATCGGTTCGAATCCATTAATACGGATGGTTCCGTTGTAATCGTGTGCGCCGAGTAAGGCGTTAATGAGTGTCGATTTACCTGCACCGTTGTGTCCAAGCAAACCTAGTACCTGACCAGCCTGTAACTCAAAACTGATATCGTGCAAGCCTTCACCTTGCTTACTATATTGCTTGGATGCATTTTGCACACTGACTAAAGCGCTCATTGGTCACCTTTAATATGGGGTTTAATTTGCTGGACAAACTCGTCTAATGACATATCCAGACGCTGCAAAGTTACAGCAATTTGAGGGATTTGCTGTTCAAGAAAACGGGCTTTTTCATCAGCCAGTAATTTGTTTTTAGCCCCTATCGCCACAAACATGCCTTGGCCACGCTTCTTTTCTACTAGCCCTTCATCTACCAACAACTGATAACCTTTCATTACCGTTAAATGGTTAATCTTCATGTCTGCAGAGACATTACGAACTGACGGTAACGGCTCGCCTTCTTGCCATATACCTTGGAGTATTTGTTGAGTAATTTGATCAGCCAACTGACGGAAAATCGGTTGACGATCATGCCAATGCGTCATTAGCGCCCCCTGACTGAAATGGTGTTATATACATGTATAACACCTAAGCTAACAGATTGGAAGGTAATTGTTTTTCACATAGGATTAGTGAAAACAAAGCCCACCTTAGAAAGTGGGCTTTACTCAACTATTTGAGGTCTTGAAGTCGTCACACGGCGACTGTTTTCACCTTTAGACGATTCTTATTATCTCGATTGCTAATAACTTGTTGATGATCGTCGATCGGTCCTAACGACTTGGCCAAACGGTCATACAAGACAACATTGACGGTTGCCGCAAGATTCATGCAGCCATGGGTAGGCACATAAACCACATGGTCGGCTTTATCTACTAGTTCTTGTGGTAATGAGCCATCTTCAGGGCCAAATACATAAACGGCATTGTCTGGATGATTAAATGAAGGAAGCGACGTCGCGCCGACGGCGAACTCGACACAAATAACTGAAACGTTATCTGCGACGTCAGCCGTTAAGTCATTCATCTCAACCAACTCAATCCGTTCATGGGTGTTTTGCGTGTCCGTTTGAAATCTCACAGCTCGGCTATAACGGGTTCCGTTATAACGAACTTGGGTTGCGTTATAGCACCCTGCTGCTCGCATTACGGCACCGACATTCGTTGGGCTCTTCGGATTGTGTAATCCGATAATGACGGTAGATTCTGTTGTCATTGATAGGGTTCTACTTGGTTTGTCAGATAATAAAAAGCGTACTTTGATGGCGCAGGATTATGCCATAGAAACGTTATTCGTGCTGTTTTTGGTGCGCGTCAATATCTAGTCACCGTTCAGAGTTAGGGGTCTTCCTACTACAACAATATCTTTCCTATACAACAAAAGTAGCACCCCAATTCATTTAAACCTCTATTGAGGTGTTTGCCTTTATCATTAAGTATCATAAAATTATTAATTACCGTTAACTTTGATACTTTTTGACAACCTGAAGTGTGAATGAAGGAATACACTTAGCTTCGAACTCACACAAAAGGACACCACAATGAAAGTATTTACTCCGTCAGTATTAGCGCTAAGCCTGTTAGCCATGGGATCAGCACACGCCTTTGAATTAAAAAGCAATGATATTCAAGAAGGCCATCCAATGGCTAAAACCTTTGAATATAACAGTTGGGGTTGTGATGGTGGCAATCAGTCACCGCAACTGACATGGAGCGACGTTCCAGAGGGAACAAAGAGCTTTGCAATCACCGCCTATGACCCAGATGCCCCAACCGGCAGTGGTTTCTGGCATTGGGTCGCCTTTAATATTCCAGCTTCTGTGACCGAGTTACCGCGAGGTGTGGACATCAAAAAACTAGGGGGCCAAGAGTCTCGAATCGATTATGGTAGTGTTGGATTTGGTGGTGCTTGCCCACCGAAGGCCGATGGTATGCATCGTTACCAATTTACCGTCTGGGCGTTGCCAACAGAGAAGCTCGATCTTAATCAGGACACACCATCTGCGGTTATCGGCTTTACGCTTAATAATATGGCGATAGGCAAAGCAAAACTGACTGCTACTTATACACGCTAACTTATTCAAGGGGGAATGATGAACCATCCATACCAAGTAACGTTATTTCGAGCCGAACAACTTCAACGACTCAGAAATGTGCGGATTCATTCCCCTAGTATTATTCAAATCATTTCTGGCAGTAAGCGACTTTTTTGGAAAGACAATGCCATGGATGTGTCGCACTCTCAATTGCTGCTTTGCGAAGCCTCTGCATCACTCAGCTTTGAAAACCTACCACAGAAAGGACGATTTCTTTCCAGAGTATTCAGTTTCCACTGCTTACCTACACAATCCATGTTAGAGACAAGCAGAAATCGTAGCCAAGAAGACGACCTACCAATCTTAGAAGCGACAAACGCATTACAAGACATACTCAATGCTTTGTTTTCATTTGAACAACACCACATGAGTAACGCAACCCAGAATTTCTGGGTGATGGGGCTTTACCAACAATTAGCGGAATACGGCGCGTTGCATCAGTTGTTCTCTGACTCAGAGACTCGATTTAGTCAAAAACTGAGTCGCTATCTTTCTCATTCCCCAAGCGAAGAGCATGCCCTAGAAACCGTCGCACAACATTTCGCTATGAGTCGTGCTACTCTGATTCGTCGCTTAAAACAAGAAGGTACACAGTATCGAGAAGTGCTGGCAGAAGTGCGTTTAAACCATGCTCTGTTTTTAATCCAAAACGGCTCTTATAACGTCGCACTATTAGCCCAATCGTGTGGATATCAATCCGAGGGTCGATTCAGCCAACGCTTCAAAGGAAAATTTGGTTTATCGCCTCGAGACTATATTAAGACAGTGGCAGTCTAAGCTTGCGAACAGAACCTATAACGTGATCCCATTAACCCTTTAATTTGTGGGGTAATGTTACCCTTCTTACGGTTATTTTTTGCGAGAGGGAAAATTCAAATGCAGCAGGTCCTGATTATCGTCAATGATGCACCTTATGGTTCCGAGAAGCTCTTTAATGCCTTGCGACTCGCCATTCAACTCAATGAGCAAGACAGTCAGAACGTTAAGGTGAATCTATTTTTGCTTTCCGATGCTGTCACTGCAGTCTTACCAAGACAATCCCCGAACGAAGGCTACAACATACAACAAATGCTAGAGATAGTGATTGCCCAAGATAGTGAGGTCAAATTCTGCGGCTCTTGCATTCAGGCGCGTGGATTATCAGGACTTGATGTTATTGAAGGCTGTGAACTCGCCACAATGGATGATTTGGCAAATTGGGTATTAATGGCGGACAAAACAGTCAGTTTTTAACTAGGTAATCATTCGATTCTGAGCGATAGCTCTACCTAGCTATGCATTGAGAAGGCGCGACCACCTTCTCAATTCATATATAACTAAACTCTAAATGCCAGCAATTATTCGGCGTCTTGTTGCGGACTCTGTTCAGTGTTTATCTTCGCGTACGTGTGCAGCAGCTCAGTGAGTATTTTGACCCAGCCAAACGCATCTTGTGGCGGATCAATCAGCAGTTTTTCGACCTGTTCACAGTGCACCTCTAGGGTAATTGCCTGCTCTAAATTGAATGGGATGGCATAGAAATGCCACAAAACAAGTCGTGTCATTCGCTCACTGTTCTGTTTTGCATTTTCAGAATCATCAAATGCCTGTTGAATCTCGCTCAGAGCAATTGCCGTCATTCGCAACGTTGCGTCAAGACGGGCCGACATCATGCGCTCTTCGCTGTCCACTTCTTCTTGTTCAAAGGTAAACAGCTCACTCATAACATCTTCTGGCACCATTCGGCTAATCATTCGAAGGCTGAATTCTTCCAGTTCATGACGAGGCATGGTCACAAGGCAGTTAAAGGTGTAATCACGAAGCATAGTAAGTTGCTCTGGTTAACGATCAAATTGAACCGCGCATTCTAATCAGATTGCAGCAATTTTCCAATTTTTCCTATATTGCGGACCGTTTAGGTAACCCACACTATCAGGACTGCTACGCTAGTTTGTTAGGTTATCCGTCATCGCGTCCGCAACGGCAGCAAACTTGGCCAAGTCTTGCTTATCAATACCCGCCGTCATTTGAAGCAACATCGCTTTATCAATCTCAGCCACTTTACTCATGATGGTTTCACCTGCGGGCGTCAATATCAGGAAGTGGCTTCGCTTGTCTTCAGGGTTTGGAGCTTTCTCCAACAACCCTTCTGAAATCAAAGTATTAATAAGCCTTGTAACCTGAGCTTTATCTCTGCTTAGCAGGTTTGCAATATCAATTGATGTACAAGGTGCTCGCTTAGTAATGATCTTCATTACTCTGATATGCATCGGTGCTACATCGCAATCAAGGCTTTCAATTTGTTCACTCATTTGACGCTTCAGCGTATGGACGAGGCGGAAAATCGATTCAAGTGAGGTGTTTTCAGACATAGTGATCCTTAAAAATATAGTTGACATTATCAACCATCATACTTATAGTTGACATTATCAACTTAATTCTAAGCAATTTCAAGACTGGAGAACCTAAATGACGACACAAACAATGCCTGCTTCCCCTGTCACCAATGATGCAAGCACCCCTATCCTATATAAGGTGCTTGTCATTGTCAGTTTGATGACAGTGATTGGAGGAACTCTGACAGGTGTGATGACTTACATGAATGTCGGTTTAGGTGAAACCTTTTACAGCGATTGGTTATCTTCATTTGCCCTAGCCGCTATCGTAATGATGCCTTTCGGGATGGTGATGATGACTTTACTTACTAAGCTCGCCAATCGACTGCTACCGTCAATAAGCGCGACATTTCGTAACCTCATCGTTGGGATAAGTATGGCGGTCGTAATGGAATCGCTATTAGCTTTCGTTACCGCAGCCAACAACATTGGATTTGCTGATATGACAGTATTCACCAATGAATGGTTCAAGGGCTTTATTGCCGCACTACCTGTTGGCCTAACGATCATGGTCGTTATGTCAATGACAGTGAAACCTAAAATCGAAACCTTCTTAAAAAGCTAGACTTTAGAATAATAATCCCCCTACAGGAGCGCACTATGAATTCACTCAATAGTAAACACAACACTTATCGAATCACTATCGAAGAAACTAATACTAAAGCGGAACGCGAGCTTCAAACCATGACGTTTGAAATCGAGGATAGAGAAGATATGTTTGCCATTGTCGAAAAAATGAAGCAGTCGAGTGGACTGGATGAGCAAGCGGCGACTCGTCTTGGAGTCAGTATCCGTCTATTAGGTCCTTTGATGATGCAAGATCGTAAGCATCCGCTATTCTCTGACTTTATGCCCCACTTCAAAACCTTCATGCAAAATTTGAAGAAGACCATTAAAGGACAATAGTCTTATCCTAGCCTCTCGGTAACGCGAGGCTTTTTGTTTCTCTCCTCATTAAATAAGATTCAACTACGCTTAATACTCTAACAATGACACTTTATTGACGGGGTTAGATATGAGCAAGAAGCTGGAAAATGCCACCAATCTATATATGGAAGGAATTCGCGATGGTCACGTAAGAGAAGCTGTGACCAAATATACAGGAATTCGTTATACCCAGCACAGTACTGGTGTCCGAAATGGAATTGAGGGTTTCGTGGAGTTTTTTGAGCCATTCATTGAACGCTGTCGAGTCAGAGATATCCAGATCATTCGCTCTGTTGTCGACGGACAATATGTTTTTGTTCAAGCTTATCAAGATATCAATAACGGCGAAGCTTATTGGCTCACAACTGACCTTTTCGACACCGACCAAGACGACAAGATAGTTGAGCATTGGGACGTCATTTCTGCCTATCAAAATAATCCGGATGACCAACTCGACCAGATCAGTGGGCCAACTGAAATCACTGATTTAGAGCACACCGAGTCCAACAAAGAACTAGTACGTCGCTTTCTCTGTGATGTAATGGTTCTTGGTCAAACGGAATCAATAGACAACTACATCACCTTTGACGATATTCCTATTCATGCCTCCTCGAACGTGGTTCACCCATCAAAACTCATCGGCGCTTACAACCAAGTATTTAAAATCATCGGACAGGGTGATACGGTGGTGGCGTACAGTCGCGTAATCCATCAAAAACAAGAGTATGCGCGCTTTGAGATATTCAGAGTGAGTAATGCGAAAATAGTCGAAATTTGGATCAATGAAGAGCCTGTTCCACCAAAGCATGAGTGGGTCAACGGCGGTAAATTCTAATCGCAGAACAGCACAGTTATCAGTGTACGAGGTAAACAGATGTCAAAAACAACCAAACTTGAGAACGAAGACAAGTTATTCAAAAAGGCATTGGAAGTTGGCTGCAAAATGGCAGCAATGCAGGGATATCCCATTCAGGATCAATCAGCGACACCAGCAACGAAAGCAAAAGCTCTCTATCACTTTCTCGTAGAAGTAAAACAAATCGTCCCTCTCCCGGAAGACAAAGAAGATGGACCTCACATCAAAAAACGACTCGCTATTTGGCTCCACAGTGCCTTACCCGACAATGACCCTCTGAAATAACGAATACGTCATGGAGCACTCCCTTTTAATAAGCTCCATGACATCTTCTCTATTGCTCTAACTCATCTTCTATCCAAACATTTCTAAAATCTGGCCACGACCAATCCGTAATGGATACTCCCTGCAACACTCCTTTCCAACGCAGTGTCTGTCTGTGGTGAAACAGCGGCGTGAGCCAGTTCTGATAATGCATCGTTGTGGCAATAGACTCTAGCTTCGCTAAATACTGAGTTACTTGGCTACTTTCACGAAGGCTGATCATTTCTGCCCTTAGCCACGCAGATGCATCGTCCGATAAACCTTGGTGTAAGATAGAATCTGACATCAACCATCGATACACAGAAATCGGCAAGTTGTCATCTACATTAAAACTGGCAATCACTAAAGGCTCACTGAGCTGACGGTGTTGCGACAACTTATGCATTTCTTCTAACGAGTAGACATTGATGGTGCAGTCTATACCCATTTGATTCAAAGTATGTTTCATCACCTGAGCACAATCTTTTATTACCAGATGGTCGTAGACTGCTATATCTAGACAACTTGGAAGCGATGCCGGCTCTGGTTGACAAGGTTTAATCTGTGTCCAACTAGGTAGAAAGTTGTGAGCTGGAATCGACGCCATTAACAGTTCTGACAATTGATCATGCTGTAATATCGTTTCAGGTGAGAGCACACTCGCCAACCAACGCCGCTGTGCGAGGGTTAACTGTTGCTGACTGGCTGTATTGAACAACATATACAGGCAACCATTTTCGATTCTGGTCTGGGTACTTTCCTGAACATCACTGCGGTTTTCTATTAAATAGTCAGGCCGATCTAGAAGATTAGGCTGATCATAATGACCTAACTGAATACGTTCACTTGGTGTATTGGCTAATTGCCAAATCGTCACAGTGTCGGTCAAAGAACGCAGACCAAAATAAAAGTCGTTCGCTTGTAACCTTAAACGCTCGTCCGATTGCTCAACGACTTGGAAAGCTCCAGAACCGTCTATGGTTGCTACTATGGGGGAACTGATTTGCTTAGGAGGTTGAATGGAATAGCGCAAGTCAGAGAGCAACGCTGCAAAGCCTAGATCTGGACTACTAAGTTCAAACGTCACACTTTGCTTTGTAAAGGAGATAGTCACCACATGCGACAGTTCTTCGCGGTATTCTGGAAGCCCGCGCAACTGCTCAAACAGGTCTTTGATGAGTGCGGCGGTTATAAGCTCACCGGAGTGAAATTTAAGTTGCGGGCGAATATAAAAGCGCCAAATGGTAGCGTCTTCATTGCTGGTCCACGCGTGAGAGAGCTGAGGGGTTAACTGCCCTTCTTTGTCGCACCCTGTCAAACAAGCATAAACCTGCCTTACTAAGAATCGCTCGCTGTTTCTCAATGGAGTGTGAGGCAACAGTTCATCGAATACGCGTTGATACGTTAGTTGAATATGCAGCTGATCTTCACGAACGATCGCACCTGAAGTTTGGCGCAGTAAAGCGGCAAACTGCTGTTGGTCATCTTCGAGGAACGTCATCGCATTTTCATAGTATCCAGCTTCAATCTGCACTCGAGCTAATACTTGGCGAATTTCGGCACGTTCAAAAGCAAGGTGTATTACCGAGCGCTGATTTCGCCCGACTTTGGGCTGCCAGGTAAGCCATTGTCGCTGTTGAAGCTCTTGCAACAAGGTGCGGCTGTGACGAGTCGTAGTACAAAGTTTTTCTGCCACCTCAGACAGAGAAATAAACACATCACATTTGGTTCCTAGAGGCAGTAAACGTTCATAATAATGCAGTGCGCGTTGGTCTTTCATTTCATCCCTCAATTACCGAAGAGTGCTGATTTCGAAGCACAATCAGGAAAATTACGATACATTTTCTTCCTCATTTAAATCCCGCCACCTCTATTGAGCACTAAAATTCGCTAATAAATACATATTGAGGAAGATTATACAAAAACATTCACTCTTTTTTCATTCCTCATATTAATCAATACTAGGTCTATAGTAGTTTTACTTACAGATTGTTGCTTGCAGCAAGCTCATTAGCGACAAATCCAAATCAATAAAGCAAATAAGCTTAGAGGTTTCATATGACTCAATTTCCGGATAACTTTCTGTGGGGTGGTGCCATTGCTGCCAACCAAGTTGAAGGTTCTTATAACCTTGATGGCAAAGGACTCTCGACCTCAGACATGCTGCCTTCAGGCATTTTGAGTCCTCATCAAACTCGCGATGAACGTACTCCTGGTATCAAAGATCTTGCTATCGACTTCTACAACCGTTATCCCGAAGACATTGCGCTTTTTGATGAGATGGGCTTTAACTGCTTGAGACTTTCTATCGCTTGGACTCGCATTTTTCCAAATGGTGACGACACACAGCCAAACGAAGCGGGACTCGCTTATTACGACCGTCTATTTGATGAGTTAGCGAAGTACAACATGACACCATTCGTGACCTTGTCTCACTACGAGATGCCTTACGCGTTAGTAGAAAACTACGGCGGCTGGGGTAATCGAAAACTGATTGAGATGTTTGAACGTTACGTTACAACGGTGTTTGAACGTTACAAAGACAAAGTGAAACTGTGGCTGACATTCAACGAAATCAACATGTCATTGCACGCACCTTTTACCGGTGTAGGTTTGCAAGAAGATGCTACAGAACAAGAAATCTATCAGGCTATCCATCATCAGTTGGTCGCCAATGCCAAAGCGGTAAAACTGTGCCAAAAGATCGTTCCAGATGGCAAGATCGGTAACATGCTGTTAGGCGCGTTAAACTACCCGTACACGTGCAACCCTGATGACGTGATCGCAGCGATGCACGAAAATAACAAATGGCTCTTCTTCGGAGATGTACAAACTCGTGGTCAATACCCAGGCTACATGTTGCGTTACTTCCGTGAAAACCAAATTGAACTCGATATTCACGACGGAGATTTAGAGACCATCGCACAAGCGTCAGTCGACTTCATTTCGTTTAGCTATTACGCCAGCGGCTGTGCAAGTGCCGATCCAAAGCAAAAAGAAGTAGGTAACATCGTTGACAGTGTACCGAACCCATATCTGGAAAAAAGCCAGTGGGGTTGGTTGATCGATCCGAAAGGACTGCGCATTTTGCTTAACTTCCTGCACGACCGATACCAAAAGCCGTTGTTTATTGTAGAAAATGGTTTAGGAGCAAGAGACGAAATTGATGCGAATGGCAACATTGAAGATGACTACCGCATCAAATACCTAAATGACCATTTAGTACAAGCGAGAGAAGCGATTGAAGATGGTGTTGAATTAATGGGATTTACTAGTTGGGGTCCTATCGATCTTGTAGCGAACTCCACCGCAGAAATGAGTAAGCGTTACGGTTTCATTTATGTCGACCGTCATGATGACGGCAACGGCACACTAGAACGTAAGCGTAAAAAAAGCTTCCATTGGTATCAAGAAGTGATTAAAACCCAAGGTAAATCACTAAGCGAATAACCAAAAAGAAAAAAGCCAGACAACTCGTCTGGCTTTTGTTTTCGCGCTTTTTAAAGCAGCGCCAACGCCTTTTGTTTTAGCAAAGTGACAGGCACTCGCAGTATACGCATATTGGAACTATTGGTTTCGACAATCACAATTGCTGTTTCAGCATCAAGTTGATAAATATCTGAATAAGCCGATGCACCTTCGACCAATTGAATTGGACCTTTCCAGCTGTTGCCCTCGTCAAAACTAAACCATAAACCTAAGTCTTGACGATTGCTCGCTCCAGACGGACTACCTTGGGGATTGGTGAACAGCAGATATCGACTACCATCCGCTTCTTCGAAGCGAGTTATTGAAGCGTCGACGGTTCCAGAGCTTATACCTGGGAAAACATCGGCATTGTTACCGCTGAGCATAGCCCATGTTTTACCGCCATCTTCACTCAAGAACTGTTGACGCGGACCGTAATTAACACCACTTACGGTCTTGTTAAAATCAAGGCGTGCAGTTAAGAGCAAATGACCATTATCTAGTTCAACAAGATCCGATTCACTCGGCTCAAGCGTTTCCAAACTGCTCGCACTCTTCCAACGATAAGGAAGCGGTAAGCTTGCCCCTGTTTGCCAGTTTTGACCACCGTCGTCACTGTACACAGACATGACGTTTAAGAAGTATCGGTCTAGTGTAATAGCGGGATATATTAGGCGTCCATTATGACTACCAGCAATCGCTTGCTGTCGTTCAAGCTGGATCCCGTGACCAGGCCCAGGGTTCACACTGGCGTGTCCGTAAAAGCTCATGGTATTGCCGGACTTCTGTTTACTCCAACCTAATTGTTCTAGGTCAGTCGTGGTACTCGCTGGATCTTGTTGAGCTAAATAAGCCGCATCTAGGCTAACCAAGGTCACGCCTGATTGCTCAAGAGCGATATCCTGTAGATGAATTCGGCCATCAACACTGCTGTCTGCGTTACCAAACTCCACAAGATTGCTACTCGACGTTTCACCTGACCAACTAGCCAGAGTATTGCCATCGACCAATAGAGACGCTTGATTACTCAGGGCTGAATAGGCAATTTGGTATTGATGAAAACCATACACATCACCACTACTTAGCGCGACAACAACAGGCGAAGACTCACCATTTAATTGCGCGGTAAGCTGTCCTGACGGGTCTACAGCAAACGTCACCACAAAAGTACGAGCTCCATCTGCCGCCTGTATTCGGTTAGCAGCACCGTCAAAGATTCGTAGTGTGGCATTCAACTGCCAGTCCTGATTACTGTTTAGAGTGGCTGATTTACTGTAGAGCTCTGAACCTCCCCAACCTGCAATTTGATAGCTGTGCTCCTTCACTTGATGAGTCACATCCACCGGAGCCAGCCAATTTGAAGTAGCGATATCGTAGGTACTGTAGAAGACCCCACTTGGCATCCATGACTTGATCTTATCGCCATTCTGCGCGGCGTCAGTCGGCCAACGGACATAAGAAACAATAACACTGTCAGACGCTGAATCGTAAATAGGACGAGGATCAGAGAAATCATAGTCGTCGTTAGCGTTGATCTGCTCGGTTAAGTTCAATTCAGTATTCCATGTCACCCCTGAGTCGGTAGAGACGCGAGTAATAATATCATTGGTGTTGGCGGTTGAACCTGGGTCACCTCCCCCCACTCGTTTCTCTGCAAAGGCTGTCACCACACCGGGTGTTTCTGTGCTCGCAACTAGAGATGGTATGCGATCGGGGCCGTTGAAAATCACATCGCCTTGCACTTCGAACTCTATATTCTTGTATGCTGAGACACCATCGGTATAGGTTGAGCCGTTACCCCACACCAACATATTTTGTGACGTTGGTGAAGGAGATATCTGATCGAGAATTAGCTGTCCATCGAAGTAAAAGCTCGCATTAGGGTTATCCCCCGGGTGAAAGACCAATTCGTACTTATGGTAGTCCGTTGCCGCCGCGCCTGTCGCCAGTACAGTAGTACCACTTCGACCTTCAAACTCCACCACCAGCTCACCAGCACTGTTTATGGATAAAATTGGCAACACACGCTGACTGCCATCGGCGTAATAGTTGGTGATCATGCCGCCACTAACCACGCGCATTTCAGTCGATAACCTCCAGCCGTAGTTCGTTGCTTGACTCTTTAACGCGTCAGATAACACCGTTTTCCACTGTGCTCGTCCGCCTTCACCTTGAGCGACCCATGCTGTCACCCCATCTACTGTTGATAGCGCACCACTACCACTTTGGCTATGATCTGCAATCCAGCCTTGTTCACTTGGCTGATCTTTGACGGGGTCCGTTGTTGCCATGTAATCAAACAGCTCTGCGTTTGCCAGCGGAGCGGTACCTATTGCCATAACGAGCCAAAGTGCTTGTCGGTTTTTCCTAAAAACCATATTTGTTCCCTTCTGTCTAAATCCAAACTAACTCATGGTGTTACTTTGCGACAACGACTCGACAACGCTCTGAATCACAACAAAGTAGGCCTGAATAAAAAACTGAGTGACGCAAAATGGTCACTAGCATGTCATACAGCCTAGTTTACTTTTGCATTAATAAAAATTTACTTCATCGATCAAGATCTCAAAAAAATATATTTTCATTTAATAACTAAAAGGACAATAGTAACGTTTAGAAGGTAACGAAAATGCGCCCAGATCCACTAAGGGCGCACCAATTAACTGTGTGCTTGAGTGCTGTCTCGAATGATAACTTGCACTGGGGGGATGTCGTAATTTGGTTTATTGCCACTGATAAGATCGAGTAGATATCTGACACCAATCTCACCCATTTCTGCAAATGGTTGGCGTACTGTAGTTAGACGAGGAATGTAGTATTCATCAATAGGAAGGTCATCAAAACCAATTACCGAAACATCTTCAGGGACTCGTAAACCGTACTGATGCAATGCTTGAATTACGCCAAACGCACTATGATCATTAGCTGCAAATATTGCAGTGGGCTTGGCACCGCCCTTTAATGCAGTCGTAAGATTTTGGAAAGCATTTCTTGATTCAAAGTGACCGTCGATAACCATACCGGGTTCTGCCACTAACCCTGCATTTTTCAGCGAGCGCAAATAACCGGCAATACGGTTCTCAGAATCAATATTGCCACTTGGTCCCGTCAAATGCATGATTTTCTTATGACCTAGCTGAACCAAATGGTTAGTGGCAAGATACCCCCCCATTTCATTATCAACGTTTATGAGAGGCAAAATTCCTTTACCTCTACGACACATCAATAATGTCGGGATCTTTCCTGTTAGTGCTGCGATATCTTCTTCTGCCAAATCACCACCGACAACTATAATGCCATCCACTTGCCGTGAAACCAGATCTTGAAGCTCGTGACGTTCACGGCTTTGTTCCCAGTTCGTGGTTTCGATAATAATATCGTAACTGTGGTTACGCATTCTACGATCCATGCCATATAGGATGCGGCTTACATAAGGGGTATCAAATGAAGGTGCAACAACACCGATCTTCATGTTTCGCTTTGTCTTAGGCTGGGCTTTACGACCTTTAGGTTTAAAACCAAGGTCAAAGATAGCCTTTTCGATGGTGTCGACTTTGTCTTTAGCGATGAAGGTCGTTCGATTTAAATAACGTGAGACGGTGCTTGGCGAAACGCCAGCTTTTCTAGCAACGTCGTATATGGTGGCTTTTTTCTCTTTCATATGGCCGATTTCACCGCATTCCTTTGTGTACTATTTCGGACAATTACCTCCACAGGAGGGACTTGGTAGTTTGGCTTAATTCCACTAATCAAATCAAGAGCATAACGTATCGCAATAGATCCCATGATTTCGAGTGGCTGTTTAACCGTGGTGAGTTGTGGAATTAGGTAGCTGGAAAATGGCAGATCATCAAAACCTATGAGTGAAATGTCATCCGGAACAGAATAGCCTTTTTGATGTAATGCCTGAATTGCTCCATAAGCGCTTTCATCATTAGACGCGAAGATAGCCGTAAACTCAATCCCTTGCTCTATTGTCTCTTTAACCACTTCAAGCGACTGCTCTGACTTAAATTCACCTTCAACAATCAACTCATCCAGCACCTCGATTCCCGCTTTTTCCAAACTGCGTTTATACCCGACTACCCGCTCGTCAGAATCGTTATTACCGATGGCTCCGCGAAGATGAAGGATTCTGGTGTGACCTAACTGAATCAAATGATTGGTCGCTAAATACCCACCAAGCTCATTATCGACTAAGACTTGAGGAATACCGGTAATGCTATCTGTAGGAGCTAGATAGACCGGACTTCCCAGTAGTAACACCGGCGTTTTGCCAAGGATCGTTTTTACTTCTGCATCATTGAGGTAGCTACCAATTAACACAATAGCATCGGCATTTCGCTGCTTAAACTGTTTGAGGATTTCAGTTTCGCGGGCTTTATTCCAATGGCTCGTTTCAACAATGATCTGGTATGAGTGGTTGAGCACAGTACTGTCCATGCCCTTTAATATTCTTGCGATATGTGGACTATCAAATGATGCAGCGACAACCCCAATCGACATACTGCGCTTGGTAATAGGTTGCGATTTTCGAGGTTTACTCTTGAACCCAGACTCAAACATCGCTTCTTCGATAGCACGCACTTTATCTTTAGCAATGAAGCTGGTTCGATTTAAGTAACGAGAAACAGTACTTGGAGAGACACCCGCTCGTTTTGCTACCTCGGTTAAGGTAACTTTGCTTTCCTTTTCTTTTTTCATGGTTCTACCAACATCAGCGCCCATAAAAAAAGCGCCTAAACATAGACGCTTTATAACTTACTCGAAACGGCAGGGTCAAACCGAGAGCGTTAACAAGTATTTCGGTTAAAGTCGCTCGGTTTCATCCAGCCTTGCAACGCACTCGTCTCTCCTAATGACGCGCCATTTGATTCGATCACTGACTTATACCAAAGTGCAGATTCCTTAGGCGTTCTCTTCATCGTTTCATAATCAACGTGAACCAAGCCGAAGCGCTGCTTGTAACCTTCCGCCCATTCAAAGTTATCGAGTATTGACCATTGGAAGTATCCCATGATGTCGACACCATTCGCGGCCGCTTCTTTCAAACCTAATAAGTAACGATGCAAGAAGTCGATGCGAGTCGTATCATGCACTCTACCGTCTAAACTGACCCAATCATTGGTGCTAAGTCCATTTTCGGTGACAATAATCGGCTTGTTGTAACGCTCATACAAAAATTCAGTGCCCCACTTGAGTGCTTCAGGTGTAATCGGCCAATCGAAATGGGTCTTAGGATAGTTATTCGGATACTCCACAACTTCTGGTGTCCCATCGGCTGCTGCACGTACCATTTCCGAGCTGTAGACATTAATTCCAACAAAATCCAAAGGCTGACAAATGGTTTCCATATCACCAGGTTTGACAATAGGTGCATCAGCGCCAAATAATGCCAATCCATCCTCTGGATATTCACCTTTGAATGCAGGATCCATCCACCAGCTCGCGTTAAACATTTCTTTATTAATAACATTAAAGGTATGCGCTTTTGCAGCTGCAATATCTTCTGGGCTGTTGGTCATAGGTACAGCGGTTCGGAAACAAGGTGCTGCCCCGACCTTAGCTGGACGTTTCGAATTCGACCGAATCACTTGTACCGCTTTACCGTGGGCAAGTAGTGCATTGTGCCACGCACGATTCACTTCCTTCGCAGGGAGTTCAAGACCAGGGGCATGCATTCCGGTTTGGTGGCCAAGCCCAATGAAACATGCTTGCTCATTTAACGTAAACCAGTTTTCCACTCGATCAGACAAACGGTCGACAATCACTCGGGTATATTCAGCGAACCAATCGCTAGAGTCGTCATTTAACCATCCACCTTTGTGGAACAGCGCCATCGGATAGTCCCAATGAAATAACGTCACCCAAGGTGAAATGCCTTTAGCAAGCAACTCATCTACCAAACGGTCGTAAAAATCCAACCCTTGAGTATTCACTTTACCAGTTCCTTCTGGCATCACCCTTGGCCACATAATGCTCAATCGATACGCTTGTAGAGCGATTGACTGCATGATTTTTACGTCTTCTTCATAGCGATTGTAGTGATCGCAAGCCATAAATCCTGTGTTTCCACCCTTTACGAATCCATCACGGCGAGAACACATGTCCCAGACGGAATCTGCACAGCCATCAACACCTTGGGTATTACCTTCAATTTGATAACTGGCGGCAGCAGCCCCCCAAATAAAATCATCTTTGAAAGCCATCGTTTCTCCTTAATCTCATCTGCTTTGGTTTGTGTGACTTACAACACTTCACGCTTGCTTTGTAATCACTCAAGGCTAAACAAATTAATGTGCTAATTGAGTGATATCTGTCTCACTACTTCTGCTGCAGATTTTATTTATATCGAAACCATGAACCATATTTAGAAATACAACAAAGCCATGAAATATCTTTTTATTTTTCACAATTTAACTGTATCAATCAAATAGTTATGATGAAAAATATTTCATGCCTGTTAGTTTTATAAATTAGACATGGTGGATTAGATCACAAAACATCTCATTATTGTTCGTTAGCATGAATTTAGAAATTCACTCGCTGCATGTTTTTCATGTCCATATTCAGTCGGATTTATATAGAGACCTTAAGCAACAATGAAATTAGATAATACATATTACGAAAAGCTGTACGCTGGAATCTTAGGCAAGATAATTGGAGTGTATGCAGGACGACCTTTTGAGGGTTGGGTTAACGAGCATATCGTTGACCAATTCGGTGAGATAAACCGCTACGTCAACGAACAAGTTAACCATCCTCTTATCGTCAGTGATGACGACATTACCGGCACCTTTATGTTCACTCACGCTTTGGAAGATCATGAGTATCGCTCTGACTTTTCTAGCCAGCATCTTGGTCAATCTTGGCTTGATAATTTAATCGAAGGAAAAACCATTCTTTGGTGGGGTGGCTATGGACAATCGACCGAGCACACTGCTTGGCTCAATTTAAGAAATGGGTTTGAAGCACCGCATAGTGGCTCAATAGAAACCAACGGAAAAACCGTCGCAGAACAAATAGGCGCACAGATTTTTATTGATGGCTGGGCACTCATCAACCCTGCAATGCCAGATAAAGCCGCGCAGATGGCAACTGAAGCAGCTAAGGTTAGCCACGACGGTGAAGCCGTTCACGCCGCAGTTCTACTTGCCGTTATGGAGTCTCAAGCGTTTATTGAAACCGACTTGCACGCTCTCATCGACCTCGGCTTGAGTTATATCCCCAAAGAA
Organism: Vibrio mediterranei; assembly: GCF_013364395.1. Lineage (NCBI taxonomy): Bacteria > Pseudomonadati > Pseudomonadota > Gammaproteobacteria > Vibrionales > Vibrionaceae > Vibrio > Vibrio mediterranei. Next base: position 1,238,439 of record NZ_JABXGK010000008.1, read on the forward strand.
TCGAAAATTGCTGAAGTCATTAACGCTGTTCGTGGCTGGCATGAAGAGAATCCACGTGATTGGAATTGGGCATTTTCGCAGCTTAAAACTCACTATGGCTACGACAAGTTTGACGGCACTTGTCATGTAATTCCCAACCATGGATTAATCATTTTATCTCTTCTTTACGGAGGTGAAAGCTTCCACGAATCAATGAAAATTGTGAATACATTAGGTTGGGATACCGACTGTAACGCGGCGAACGTAGGTTGTCTCAACGGTATTCGATTAGGCTTAGCCGCTCTTGATGATGGCTTTGATTGGCGCACACCAGTCGCGGATAGAATTCTTCTTCCAAGTGCCAATATTCAAGATCATATTTTCGATGCAGTTCAAGAAGCCGATAAGCTCTATGCGATCGCTCATCAATTACATTATAATGAGCGCCTACCCAAACGTCCTAGATTCCACTTTACGCCTAAAGGGTCATTGCAAGGTTTTGCTATTAACCCTGACTTGAACTACAACCAAAACGCACGCCTTAGCAACAGTGAGCAAGCGCTGCGACTGGACTTCTCGCATTTGGTATGTGGTGTACCGTTGCAAGTGAGTACCGCAACACATACGCCACTTGATAGTAAAGTAAACGAATCGTCGTACCACATAGTTGGCAGTCCTACACTCTATCCGTCTCAAACTATCGAAGCGAGCGTGTCAGGTGCAACCGATTATGACCACGCCAGTGTCAGCTTCTACGTCGACACTTACGACAGCCAAATGAACATTGAGCGCATTTTTAGTGAACCATTCACCTTGTCAACGCAACCACAAACTCATCAATGGACCCTACCAAAACTCGATAACGTAATGATTGCCACCGTTGGACTGCAAATTAGTAACCCTCACTCAGGAAACGATGCTGGATATATCAAGCTGCATTCATTGGACTGGCAAGGCACACCATCGCAAACCATAGGCATTGATAGCAACCCAATCCATGAAATATGGGAAAGCAGCTTTATCAATACTATGGATACCTGCATCAAGTTCGACAATCAAGATATCTACCGCTTAGTCAATAACGACGCGTCTCACCCTGGCCTCTACGTATACGGCAGTAAAGATTGGCACGACTACTCTTTATCCATCGCGCTTAAGCCTCAGATAAAACAAGCTTTTGGTCCTATAGTTCGCTACCAAGGGTTGGAACGTTACTACCGAGTCGAACTCAATACGGATGATCAGATCTCATTGATACGCAGAGAGTTTGGCAAAGATGTCGTTATCGCCATAGAGCCATTCCAATGGCAACCACACGAGCGCTATCACTTCGACCTTTCGGTGAACGGCAATTTGTTTGCTTGCTCGATTAACGGCAAACAAGTTCTGACGTCTATTGATGAAACCATGCCTGACACCTATCAGTCTGGCGGTGTAGGTTTTTACAACCAATTAGGCCCTGTGCACTTCACGGATATGACGATAGTCGCACTCTAGAACAAACTAACGCTTACCTGACCTAGCGACCAAATTGGTCGCTAGCATCAACCACAAAGTGACTCAGCACTAAAGAACAAAAACTGAGCGCTTACCCTAATAAGAAAGAGATAGAGCAATGAAAACAGCATTAAAATACTCCAAACTTGTCTCTGCTATCGCGCTAGCAACACTGTCTGGCACGGCATGGGCGCAAACGACGCTAAATGTGGCAGCATTTGCAAACTACGACCAGGCAATTCGTATGGCGATCCCGATGTTTGAAAAAGAGAATCCAGACATCAAAATCAACCTAACCTCTTTGGCATTCGATGATCACCACACAGCGATGACAACCTCACTGTCGACGGGTGCGAACGTACCCGATGTAATGGCAATTGAAGTGGGCTATATCGGCCGATTCGCCAACGCAGGCGGCTTGGAAGATCTTAATCAACCACCTTACAACGCAGGCACATTTGCTGATACTTTCTCACCATTTACAGTACCTTTAGGCCAAAACAACAAAGGCGAGCAATCAAGCCTACCGGTTGATATCGGCCCGGGTGCGATTTTCTATCACAGTGAAGTATTGGCCAAAGCTGGTGTGACCCAAGAAGAACTGCTGCGTGACTGGGACTCATTCATTGAATCTGGCAAGAAAATCAAAGAGAAAACCGGCTCCTACCTTGTTGCAGACGCGGTGGACATTAAAGATATCGTTATCCGCTCTGGTCTAAAAGATGGCGAATCTATCTACTTCGATCAAGACAACAAAATCATGGTCGAGTCCGATCGTTTTAAAGAAGCTTTCAAACTCGCAAAACAAGTGCGTGATGCTCATCTCGATGCGCAGGTAAAAGCATGGAGTACGGAGTGGACCGAAGGTCTGCGTCGCGGTGATATTGCCAGCCAGATGATGGGCTCTTGGCTTGGTGGGCACTTTAACGGCTGGATCTCTCCGGGAGAAAACGTCTGGCGCACCGCAGACCTTCCTGCTAATACATTTGCAAGCTGGGGTGGCTCATTCTTGGCAATTCCAAAACGCGCGGACCATAAAGATGAAGCATGGAAGTTCATTGAATTCATGAGTCAACGTGTTGATATTCAAATGGAAGTGTTCGAGCAGCTCAATATCTTCCCTTCTCTTATCGAAGCGCAAAATTCCGAATTTATGGAACAACCTGTTGAATACTTAGGTGGAACTCAAGCTCGCATGCAGTGGAAACTGGCCGCCGCCAACATCCCTGCAATTAAGGCACATCGACATGATCCTATTGCCGAGCAGATCGTCGATGACGCGCTTCAATCGGTACTGACTCGTAATGTAGAGATCGATAAGGCGCTATCAGATGCCGCACGTCAAATTAAGCGCCGCGCTCGTCGTTAATCCCGTTTCATCAATTTTTAAGACATCCTCCTAGCGATTGCTAGGAGTGATGCTCGATTTAGGTAAGTAGAAAACTATGGCTTCTGTAACATTTAAGAACTTAAAAAAGCGCTACGGCAAAACTGAAGTCGTTAAGCAGTTTGATCTGCATATTAACGATGGTGAGTTTGTCGTATTTCTGGGACCATCTGGCTGCGGCAAATCCACGACGCTACGCATGTTGGCTGGATTAGAAGAGATTTCTGAGGGCGAAATCTATATCGGAGACCGCTTAGTCAACGACCTTCACCCAACTGATCGTGATACCGCCATGGTTTTTCAAAGCTATGCCCTTTACCCACATATGACGGTGGAGCAAAACATCGCATTTCCTCTTAAAATGGCTGGTCGCAGCAAAGATGATATCAAACAACAAGTTGCTGCCGTAGCTGACTCCTTGGAACTCACTCCGTTACTCAAACGTTATCCAAAAGCCTTATCCGGTGGACAAAGACAGCGCGTGGCGATGGGGCGAGCGATGGTACGTGTTCCCTCTGTCTTTCTGTTTGATGAACCACTGTCTAACCTTGATACCAAATTAAGAGGCAGCATGCGCGCTGAAATCAAAGCGATGCATCAGAAGTTAAAAACGACAACGCTATACGTCACTCATGATCAAGTAGAAGCCATGAGTCTTGCCGATCGAGTCGTGATTTTAAAAGATGGCTATGTGGCACAAATTGGCACACCTAAAGAGATTTTCGACGCCCCATCGTGTCGTTTTGTCGCCACCTTTATCGGCAGTCCTGAAATGAACATGATTCCCGCGACTATGCCTCACTCACGTGGTCTGAATATCAGCAATCAAGTTGTTGAACTTGACCGCTGCCTGCACAATTCACATGAAGGCATCGAGTATGGTGTGCGTCCAAGCGATTTGTATCTTAATAAACAAGCCATTGAGTCAGACAACATTGCCAGCGTTAAAGTACGTTTGATTCACGCTGAACTTCTTGGATCTATGTATCACTTACACTGCCAGTTAGGTGACAACAAAATTCTTGCCGAAATCGATTCGTCAGACTCCCTCACTCGACTTGAAGGTGAAGACATCGAGCTATTTTTCGATGTTAAACGAACGCATGTATTTAATGCCGAAGGCAAAGTTTTACATGCAGCCTAATCGAGTATCGTTACAGGGAGTCCAACATGTCTGTTAGCATAACCTCTACCAATAAACCCAGTGAAAATACTGGTACTTGGCATCAATGGCGAGCCAAGAGTCATAAATGGGTACCCTACCTGTTTATTAGTCCATTTTTCATTATTTTCTTAGCATTTGGTGTGTTCCCAATGCTGTTCTCTCTCTACCTTTCCTTTCATTATTGGGAGCCAGCGGCTGGTCTCAGTGCGATGGAATGGGTGGGTTGGGAAAACTACCAATTTGCGCTTACCGACGATTGGTTCCACAAATCGCTCTACAACACATTCTGGATGGCACTGGCATCAGGCGTTCCACAACACTTAGTCGCCATACCTCTGGCTTTCTTCATCCATACCAGTTTTAAGCGTGCCAGAAATGGAGTCATCGGCGTCTACTTTCTGCCTTACATTACTTCAACCGTTGCGGTGGCGATGATCTTTACTACGCTATTTTCACGAGACTATGGCTTAGTAAATATGGTCCTTACCTCTATAGGTACTATTTCCATTGGCGGTATAGAGCCGTTTGCATGGATCTTCCCAACGCAAAACATCGACTGGAATCAGCCCGAATATACTAAAGGCATGATTTCATTCGTGGTGTTTTGGCGTTATGTGGGTTGGAATACCATTCTCTACCTCTCAGCGATGCAAACTATTCCAAAAGACCTGTATGAAGCTGCCACCATTGATGGGGCAAGCAGAATAAAGCAGTTCTTCTACATTACGCTGCCAATGCTTAAACCGATGATGTTCTTCGCGATTACGCTGTCGATCATTGGTAGTCTGCAAATTTTCGAAGAACCCTTCATCATTACCAATGGGACGGGCGGTATAGACCAAGCCGGTAAATCTGCGGCTATGCATATGTACATTACTGCATTCCAAGAAGGTGATTTTGGTACTGCCTCCGCGATCTCTTGGATTCTATTTATGATTATTGCCGCTCTATCTTGGGGCAACAACAAACTGTTCTCTGAGAAAAACCGAGGAGCAAACGATGAAGACTAATTTCTCCGCAGGACAAATCACCGCCTACAGTTTCGTCGCCTTTGGTGCGATCGTTATGTTAGCTCCGTTCTACTTTATGTTTGTTTTTGCGACTCACGATAATACGGCCATTATGTCGGTGCCGCCTCCACTGTGGTTTGGTGACGAGTTAGGCAACAACTTAACCGCGCTCATTGATTACTTACCCTACTTTTGGAAAAACTTAGGTTGGAGCTTCTACATTGCTGCTATCACAACAGCCTTGAACCTGCTGTTTTGTTCACTTGCTGGCTATGCATTTGCTATGTTTGAGTTTCGATACAAAAAGATGTTGTTCGTGTTCATTATGGGCACACTCATGCTACCCGCGTTTTTGAGCATGATTCCGACCGCTTTAATCATGTCGATTCTCGGTTGGATGAATACGCCAAAAGCGCTCTATGTCCCTATGGCATGTGGGGCGATGGGCATCTTCTTGATGAGACAATATATCGGCAGCGCCATTCCAAGAGAGCTGATTGAAGCGGCGAGAATGGACGGTTGTAGCGAGTTCGGAATTTACTGGCGCATTGTTGTGCCATTGATCAAACCTGCGTTGGGTACGCTGGGTCTTGTGGTATTCATTGGTCAATGGAATAACTTCATGGGTCCACTGGTTGTTATGAACGATATGGAAATGTACACAGTTCCGCTCGCGTTGCGTGCGTTGCAAGGTAGTACCGGACTGGTTCCTTACGGCGCAATTTTCAGTGGAGTCGCTATCGCCGTGCTACCGCTCATGGTGATGTTTGTGATCAGCTCTCGTAAGCTTATCGACGGCTTAACCGCAGGAGCCGTGAAAGGTTAATCCTACCTAACTGGGCGCTTAATACCAAAGCGCCCTTCGTTCTGTCCTCTGCCGCTCAATTCACCAGCAACCAAATTTCATATGGTTGTATAGCCATCTCTTTCAATCTATAGTGTTTGCTTATAACTACAATATAAATGACCCAAGGATTAGGAGTGGTAACATGAAAAAGTATCAAGCACTATTGGCAATGGGCGCTCTTATAGTGATCGCAGGTTGTGCACCATCAAATGAATATCGCAATAACCAAGAAATTGGCAACAAAATGGAGCAAGACGCTCAGCGTGAAAAAGAGATTTGCACTGCGTTAGGCGATATTAACTGCGCTCAGCAGTAACCAATTCTACCCTCTTACGCTCGGTAAGAGGGTGACTTATCTTACTCTTCCTGATAGTAGTCAATTACGGCGAGCAAACCGATTAATGCCGCATTGTAGTCAATGGCAAACTCATTCACAGCGTACGACTTTTCATCATCAACATAACTCAGCATTCCCAAGTCTTTAGGCGCGATGCCTGCTTGCCCTTTTATATTTGGTCCTCCCACCAAGAAACCTGGGAGACTTACACCTGTGCCAATTCGATATAAATGATGGAGATGTCTTACCGCATGAGTTCCAAAGTGGGTCACGTAACTCATATTAAAACCATTCGCACCAAGCAAGTAGTCTAGTTGAGCTTGAACCAACCACTGGTAATCCCGTTTACCAGAGATAATATCGTTCCAAGCAAGCAAGATACCAATCTCGGCAACCATTTTGTTGGAACCCCAAATGAACTTTCGGTTGGCAACATAGAAGGGTGATTGCTGAGCGCTCTTAGCATAATCACGCGCGACACTATCTAGATCCCTTTTCATAGATTCAACCAACTTGGTGTTGGTTTCAGTCATAATGTGCCATACCCCCATAAGCGCTGGATTTTTCCATTCAAAAAAATCGAGCATTGGGCGTCCGGTGGCAACAAGCTGGGAATAATGCGACTCAACATAGGACAGATAACTCTCTTTGTTAGCTGTGATATAGAGTTCTGCTGCCGCCCAAATTCTATCGTCGACGTCGGTCTCCAGCGCAATTTCTTTATCAAACTGGTTGTAAATGTAAGGGCCAGAACCACTGTCGTCCTCTTTTTGCCAATCGATATATTGCTCAGGTTGAGTCTCTAAATAACGCCATGCCAATTCTGCCGCAGCGAGCATTTGCTTTGACAAGGTTTTATCAAATGGTTGATAGATGCGCGATGCGAACGCTAGTGTAGCGGCAAACTTTGCGGTATCTGGCGTACTGACGCCATAGATATATCGAGTTTGGGTATCCAACCAAGGTGGAATTTTAGCAGGCCACGTCGCACCAGATAGCTTGCGATACACTGCTCCGTCTTTGCGCTGCATCTTCATCATCCAGTTCAGCTCATATAGCGCTTCAACTAAGATTGGGGGCATTGCTCCGTTAGGAGAATCAAACTGATTCGGTGACTGTCGATAAGCTTCAAGCATTCTCGCTACGGTAATTGTCGCCGTGGCGATATATTTACCAAAGTCACCAGCATCATACCAACCTCCACTAGCATCAATAACTGTCCCTTTAGGGTTAAATTCATCACCACGAAAAATCTCACCGTCTTTGATATGACTTGGCGGCCTCGCCATGCCTGTTACTGGTGAATACACGGCCTCACCAGAGCGCTGCAAAAACAACGCGTGTACTAAAGCAGTTTGCAACCCTTGGTAAACATTGTTTTTTATTTCGAAGGGTACCGAACGCTTATCTGCTGATTTTAGGACATACCAGCCAGGTTCGGCGACAACAGAAAAATCAGCAACATAAACCGGTTTGCCGTTGGGTAAATGGCTATTGTAGGTCAGGGGAAACCGAGCGACCTTAACGTCATTGGGAATGGCAAGCAGATCAAGGTGCTTGCTTTCTGGATCGACCCAATACGCCCGTTTATTTGCGGAAGGTTCATAACCTAATTGGTTAACGACAATATCGTTGGCGTACGTCACCCAAGACAACATCACCGTAGCCCAAAGCATCAAACCTTTCATCGCGACTCCTTTACCGTCTTCCACCGAGAATATCGTTTGAAAGCAGTCTAGTAATCGGTTGATTGGTTTCCAGTAAACCCGCGATTAATTGCTTGAAATGTCGTGGGAAGTAGAGGGAAGCAATGACTTCAGATAAAAACGGCTACGCTTACCTACCTCATCTTTAGCTTCCTTGGAATAAGCTCAACTCCATGCTTATAACGCTTCGCAGACGCGTTTAACGCCAGCTCCAAAGCGCTATCGCAAATCAGCTCAAACTGCTGAGGTAACGAGTTTACTTTGGTCGGAAGAAAATCCAATAAACGGTTGTCACCAAATGTGGCGAGTTTAATCTTGCTCATTAACTCGGGCTGTTCGATAAGGACATCCAACACCCCCTCAAGCAAGGTATAAGACGTTGTCACAATAGCATCAGGAATAGAGTTCGCCTCAACCCAGTCACTAAACACACGCTTACCTTCGTCGTTATTAAAGTGCTCACCATACGTTACGTAACACTCGATACCCGCATCTTTCGCCGCGGACTCAAAACCCAACTGACGTTCACGAGAAATATTCAGTTCGGGCAGAGCTCCGATAAGTCCAACCGATTGCGTGCTGGTATCGATAACCGAGTTAGTAAGTTCAAACGCTGCACCAAAATCTTCACTAATCACACAACTAAAGTGTTCATCGTCCAACGAACGGTCAATCGCAATCACAGGGGTGCCACGATTTTGGATCGTAAGATAAAAGTCACTGGCTTCTGTTATAGCACTGGCAACAAACAACGCATCAATTCGACGAGAAACCAAGGCATCAGCTACAAGTTTTTCCGTTTCAGGATCATCATCTGAGCAACCGATTAGAATTTGGAACCCTGCTTTACGAGAGTTTTGTTCGAGCAGTTTTGCAATACGTGCATAACTGGTGTTCTCCAAATCAGGAATAATCAAACCAAATGAACGACTATGGCCAGCACGGAGTGATGATGCCGCATGATCTGGACGGTAATTATGCTGTTCGACAACGGCCATTACCTTTTTTTGGGTTTTTTCAGAAATTCGATATTTCTGTGCTTTACCGTTGATTACATAGCTTGCTGTGGTCTTTGAGACCCCCGCTAACTTCGCTATTTCATCTAAAGTCATAACTCGATCCTTTTTGTGCGATGGATCATATAAATGAATTCCAACCTAACTGACAAGTTGAATTATAAGCTGAATCGGTTCAGTATAAAAGCTGAAAGGATTCAGCAAAGTTCACAGTTTTGAAAACTGACCTATATTTACAGTGACGTTGTCAGATAAAAATGTCAGTGAACATAGGAACTAGCACAGCAAAGTCGGTACAGCAAATACGCTTTGCTGAATTTTTTTAAAATTTTGCTGAATCGATTCAGTTGAGCTAAAAGCAGAACAAAGAATCGATTCAAGAACAAGAATAACGTGGGTGAGCGAACATGCTTGAACTAAACAGTAGTAACATCAAACTAAATCAATCGTCGGACGACAAACTAAGCGCAATCAAAGTGATTGCTGCTGATCTAACAGAAAAGGGCTTAGTTCAAGAAGGTTATGTCGACGGTATGCTTAATCGTGAAGGTCAAAACTCTACCTTCTTGGGCAACGGTATTGCCATTCCACACGGCACAACAGACACACGCGGTCTTGTAAAACAAACTGGTGTTGCGGTTCATCACTTCCCTAACGGTGTTGATTGGGGCGACGGCAACACTGCTTACGTCGCAATTGGTATTGCCGCAAAATCAGATGAGCACTTAGGCATCCTAAAACAGCTTACCAAAGTACTGTCTGCTGACGGCGTTGAACAAAAGCTTAAGCAAGCGAAGTCAGCAAACGAAATCATCGCTCTACTTAATGGTGATGTTCAGCTTGAAGCAGATTTTGACGCATCACTTATCCAACTTAACTTCCCTGCAAGCGACATGGTTCAAATGGCAGCAGTCGCTGGCGGTCTGCTAAAAAATACTGGCGGTGCTGGAACAGAATTCGTTGCAGACCTAGTGACTAAATCCCCTACTCACCTAGGTAAAGGTTTGTGGCTAGTGAGCAGCGACAAGGCGGTGACTCGCACAGGTATGGCGTTTGTTTCAACCATCAATCAATGTGAGTTAGACGGTACACCAGTACACGCTCTGATCGCATTTGCAGCTTGTAACAATGCTCACCAATCTATGCTCAACAAAATCACTGAAGTGGTATTCAAGCAAGAGCAAGAGAAGTTGCTATCACTATCCGCAGAACAGGTGCTGGGTTTCTTCACTGGCGAAGAAGTAGCAAGTGCCAATGTGACAGACGGAAACGTTGCCGTATTTAAGATTAAGAATGCGCATGGTTTGCACGCTCGTCCAGGTGCAATGTTAGTGGCAGAAGCGAAGAAATTCGAATCAACCATTACGGTTTCTAACCTAAACGGTGAAGGTAAAGCGGTTAACGCGAAGAGCCTAATGAAAGTGATTGCTCTAGGAGTAAAACATGGTCACGAATTGCAGTTCTCTGCTGAAGGCCCTGATGCAGCAGAGGCACTAGAAGCCATTGGTAAAGCGATCGCTTCCGGCCTTGGTGAAGGTTAAGGAGCTCGTCATGACAGCACAAACTAATAAAGTGGTAACTATTACACTTAACCCCGCACTAGATCTCACAGGGAGTTTAGATACCTTAAACACAGGTTCGGTGAGTCTGGTTAATCAAGGCTCTCTACATGCTGCGGGAAAAGGTGTCAACGTAGCGAAAGTACTTAGTGATTTAGGCGCAGACGTTACTGTGACAGGTTTCCTAGGCAGCGACAACCAAGAGCTGTTCTGCCAACTTTTCGAGCAGATGGGTGCCAAAGACCACTTTATTCGAGTCTCAGGCTCTACTCGCATCAACGTGAAACTGGTCGAGAAGAACGGCGCAGTGAGCGACATTAACTTCCCAGGTGTAGAAGTCGACGAAGCAGCAATCCGTCAATTTGAAGCCACGCTTGATGAGTTGATGCAAGAGCACAATTACTTTGTCTTCGCGGGGAGTTTACCTCGCGGTATTAGTAGCGAGCAATGTGCAAATTGGATCGAACGATTAGAGCAAAAAGGCAAACGCGTACTGTTCGATAGCAGCCGCGAAGCGCTCGCCAAAGGTCTAGATTCTAAGCCATGGCTAATCAAACCTAACGACGAAGAACTGTCTCAGTTCGTTGGTCGTCATTTAGAAACTCAAGAACAATGTTTAGAAGCAGCAGAGTCAATTTCAGACAAAGGCATTACCAATATTGTTGTTTCTATGGGTGCCGATGGCGTGCTTTGGTTTGAAAACAACCAATGGCTACAAGCAAAACCACCAAGAATGAATGTCGTTAGCACCGTTGGTGCGGGCGACACTCTGGTTGCAGGACTATGTTGGGGTCACATGCAATCATTCGCTAAAGAAGAATTACTCTCCTTTGCAACTGCACTGTCTGCTTTGGCGGTAAGTCAAGTGGGTGTTGGAGTGCCAAGCATTGAAGAAGTTAAATCACTACAACAACAAATACTGTTACAAGAGCTGAGCCGCTAATCGATCCGAATCTTTGATTCTGATTTTGTGGCACTTATGGACACAAAGGTCAAACCTATGAAAATTTCAATTATTACAGCCTGCCCTAGTGGGGTAGCAAACAGCATTATCGCAGCCGGATTGCTCGATCAAGCGGCTAAAGCACTTGGATACGATGCAACTATCGAATGTCACTCAAGTGTTGTTGAAACACAAACACTAACTGACGCGCAAATTGCTGACTCGGAAGTGGTGATTGTTGCCGCAAATGCGCCTGTGGATACACAGCGCCTAGTAGGTAAGAAAGTCTACCAAGCGAGCATTTCCGAGTGCACAACGGATCCAAAAGCGTTCCTAGCTAACGCAATCGAAAAAGCGACTGAGCTAACCGAAGGTACATCAGTTACTCCAGTTGCAGTTGAACAAACTGGTGGCGCGAAGAAAATCGTTGCTATCACGGCCTGTCCAACAGGTGTTGCACACACCTTCATGGCAGCAGAGGCACTAGAAGAACACGGTAAACGTCTAGGTCACACAATTAAAGTGGAAACTCGCGGCTCAGTAGGCGCTAAAAACCAGCTGACTGCTCAAGAGATCGCTGATGCTGACTTAGTCATCATTGCCGCTGATATTGAAGTGCCTCTTGATCGCTTTGACGGCAAGCTTTTGTACAAAACCAGTACAGGTCTAGCACTTAAGAAAACTGAACAAGAAATAGATAAGGCCTTCGCTTCAGCGACTACTTACACTCACTCAGGTGCAAGTAATCAAGCAGGCGCAACAGAAGAGAAAAAAGGCGTTTATAAGCACCTTATGACTGGCGTATCTCACATGCTACCTGTTGTTGTAGCAGGTGGCTTGATCATCGCTCTGTCGTTCGTATTCGGTATCGAAGCATTTAAAGAAGAAGGCACATTAGCGGCTGCGCTTATGACCATCGGTGGTGGCAGTGCATTCGCTCTGATGATTCCTGTATTAGCGGGTTTCATTGCATTCTCAATCGCAGACCGTCCGGGTCTAGCTCCGGGTTTAATCGGCGGTATGCTGGCAAGCTCTACAGGTGCAGGTTTCCTTGGTGGTATCGCAGCAGGTTTCATTGCGGGTTATTCAGCGAAGTTGATTGCTGACAAAGTGTCTCTGCCACAGTCAATGGAAGCGCTTAAACCTATTTTGATCATCCCATTCCTAGCAAGTTTGTTCACTGGTTTGGTCATGATCTACATCGTTGGTGGTCCAGTTGCAGGCATCATGGCAGCAATGACTGACTTCCTAAACAACATGGGCAGCGCGAACGCAGTACTGCTGGGTATTATCCTTGGTGCAATGATGTGCTTCGACCTAGGTGGTCCAGTCAACAAGGCAGCATACACCTTTGGTGTTGGTCTACTAGCTTCTCAAACCTACGCTCCAATGGCAGCAATCATGGCTGCAGGTATGGTTCCTGCGTTAGGTATGGGATTGGCAACGTTCCTAGCTAAAGATAAGTTCGAAGCAGGTGAGCGTGAAGCGGGTAAAGCATCTTTTGTACTGGGTATGTGCTTCATCTCTGAAGGTGCGATTCCATTCGCAGCAAAAGACCCAATGCGTGTTATCCCATCTTGTATGATTGGTGGTGCGTTAACAGGTGCTCTATCTATGTTAGTCGGTGCGAAACTAATGGCGCCACACGGTGGTCTGTTTGTTCTACTGATTCCAGGTGCAATCTCACCAGTGCTTATGTACCTAGTGGCTATCGCGGCAGGTACGGCAGTAACTGGCTTCACTTACGCTTTCCTAAAGCGTCGTGAAGAAAGCAAAGAAGTGGCGACAGCCTAACCCATTTAAAAGTCCAAGTGAGCCTACTCACTTGGCACTATGCCACCCCCAAATAGGCATTTTCAGCGCTGCTCCTCGCAGCGCTTTTTTGTGTTTTTACTATTAGCTTGTATTCCGTCCCTTTGGGCTCCATATTCCTTATGACTTGTTAACGAACTCTGAATACCATGGAACATTTACTACGCCTAGCGAACTCAATTCCGCATACCCTCTCGGTCCAAATCTTACTTGCGATCGTGCTATTTCTTGGTTATTACCTGTTTACTAAGCTGGTAAATGGTTGGATTAAACGGTTATCAGAAACCAAGAAAGTATCTGCCGCTAGAAGCAGTTTTATCCTGAGAACTTTCAATATCGCTTTTGCCTTCATATTTATTGCCATATTCTCTATTACTGTGGGTGTTGGATACGGCGACTTATCACTGTTCTTCTCCTCAGTTTTTGCAGTATTAGGTGTCGCTCTCGTCGCACAGTGGTCAATGTTGAGCAACATAACCGCGAGTTTCTTGATCTTTTTCGTCTTTCCTTATCGTGTTGGTGACCGAATTAAGGTGGTTGATAAAGACGAGGATATTTCTGGCATTATTCAAGACATACGAATGTTCCACGTCTTAATTAGGCACGACAATGGCAACTTAATTACCTATCCAAATAGCCTAATGCTACAAAAAAGTGTGATTAAACTTGCACCTAAGAAAAAGCCGAGTACAACGACTCGACTTTACACAAGAATCAGAAAGGACTCATAACTTAGCCAAGGCGACGTCTGTATCCCGCGATGATAAGTAACGCTAGCGATGCGAACCAGGTCAGTGCCCCACCACCGCCACCTGAGGATGTGTTGGAGGAAGTCGTGCCACCAGTGTAGATGACCTGACCATTAACTGATAGATAGTCCAATCGCGCTTGTTCATCGGAAACAATAAACGGCGTTTCCGATCCGGCTAACACACTATCAATCCACGTCACATAATCCGCTATTTCTGTATATGCAGCCGTTACCAAAGATTGAGGGTCACCACACGTCGCTGGACCAAAACTCGTAATACCAACCTGCTGGTAACTACCATTATTGTTCCAGTAAATAGGACCACCGGAATCTCCCTGACACGTTCCCGCTTTCAGCCCAGTTGATTGACTAACATCGCCACTAAAACAAACCTGCTTATCTGTTAAATTATTGCCATTCTGAAAGTTTGAAGCACAATCCGCATTACTTACCCAAAACAAATTCGCCTTTTGCAAAATCGGTGTGCCATCTACACCGGAGCGTGTGTTGCCATGCCCTACAGCAACAAAGGTCTCATTGACGTTTCGATAGCTTTGCGTCGTAACACGATTAACATTACTCCCTGAAGACGCGGGTGATTCCAGTTTCAAAATAGCGATATCATTAGGCAGTAGTAAGGTAATGTTGTTGTTAAAATCAGGATGAACATATACTTCGGTGACACGGCGCCGGTCCGCATTCAAGAAATCTCGTTCACTTTCCAACATGGCAACAGCGGATGTGAAAAGTAACGCTCCCATATCACCTTCAATACAATGAGCCGCCGTCATCACATATTCCGACGTTAAGAACGTTCCCCCACAATAGGCTCCACTTGAGTAGCGACCATCGTAATCCGTAGAATCAATGTATAAGCTAACAAAAGAATCAAAGTCGTTGATTGAAGCGTCTTCCCCACCAACAATCATAGGTGCAATATCAATTTCATCCGCGTTAGTTGGTAACGTCAAAACACTTAATGAACTTAAAAGGGCAAGTAACGAACCGGAATGGTTGGCGAACCATGATTTCATAAAAAACTCCCTTTGCAACCCAACTTATCGACGACGCCATCGGAGCGGTCGTTCATAAATAAGTATAGAGCTCAACCAAGGGAGTTCGAGAAATTGTTGTTAAGCAGCAGTATCGAAAGTAAGACTCAGACTTGAATTGTCTTTCGACGTCTCATCCAGCCCAAACCAACCAGTAACACAACAAAAGAAAAATGCACCGCTCCACCACCTCCAGAGCCCGAAGAGGAACTCGAAGAAGAACCATTATTGCCAGATGAACCAATGTTATAGCCTTTACTGATCAGATAATTACGCCTCGCAGTATCGTTGGACACATGTTTAGCTACCTCTTGTCCATTAAGGACACGATTAATCCAATCAGAATAATCCGCTATTTCGGTAAACACCGCGGTTACCGAGCGATTTTTGTCGCCACAAGGTACGGGCCCAAAGCTTGTAACACCAACCTGAACTTGTTGACCATTGTTATCCCAATAAATAGGTCCACCTGAGTCGCCTTGGCAAGTACCTGCTAACAATTTCGTCGCGTTGCTGTAATCACCGGTGAAGCAAATTTGCTTCTCCGGTGATAGATGACTACCATCCGAGAACGCACCGGCACAAACAGTATTGTTCACATACGTTAGATTCACTTTCTGCAGTACATCAAACGCATCGTGACCATAACTTGTATTGCCATGGCCAACAGCAGTAAACACGCTCGCAGGATTGCGATAGCTTTCATTATTTGGACGGTTTATTGCCGTCCCCACTCCTAATGCAGACTCTAGTTTAAGTATCGCAATGTCGTTGGGTAATAATTTATTAATATCATCCACATAGTCAGATGGATAAAATATCTCAACTACACGTCTTTTTTCCGAGTTAACGTAATCTGACTCATACTGCAAGTTAGGTGCAGCCATTGTAAGTAGCTGCGAGTCGCGATTGCCATAAACACAATGCGCCGCGGTCAAAACATATTCAGAATTAAGAAGTGTTCCCCCACAATAAGGAGAGGAAGAATAACCCACTCCATACTCTTGACCGTCCAAATATAAGCTAACAAACGACGGATAATCGGCAACATTCGCCGTACTACCGTTAACAATATAAGGTGTGACTTCGACTTGAGCGTTAGCCGGTGAAGTGATAGAAAACGCTAGCACTGTATACGCGAGCGATGTAAATGCAGCGCGTTTATAAGGTAATGATAGAATCACTAGACAGTTACTCCTTGTACACTATCGACGAACTGAGATTCATTCTCTTTTGATATCACTCTCGCCAAAAACATGCAAACAAGATATGACTTTTGTGTGGGGTTACCTCACTAATTATTTAATACCATACGGTTTTTTCATTTTGTGGCCTTTTCTATCGTTCATAGAAACAATGTCCTAAAATGAAAAAAGCACCGCTAATGCGATGCTTATTATCATCTAGTTCTGTGTTGTAGAACTGTGTTTAGCCACGGTAGTAGCGTTGAGGAACGAATGGCATTTTCTCTACTGTCATAGCCAGCTTTTTACCACGAACATCAGCAAATACTTCGGTACCGATTGCCGCGAATTCAGTCGCAACATAAGCCATTGATACAGGCTTGCCTGCTGTAGGACCAGCAGTACCACTTGTCACGATACCGATTTCGTTATCATTAGCATCAAACAACTTCGCACCTTCACGAACAGGTGCTTTGGTTTGACCAACAAGACCAACACGTTTGCGTGCTACATCTTTAGTTTCGATTTGCTTTAGGATAATGTCTGCACCCGGGAAGCCACCAGCACGCTCACCGTCAGCACGGCGAACCTTTTGAATGCCCCATAGCAGGCTCGCTTCAACTGGTGTCGTCGTCGTATCCAGATCATGACCATATAGACACAGGCCACATTCCAGACGAAGTGAGTCACGGGCGCCAAGACCAATCCACTCTACTTCTTCAAAGTCTGTTAGAGATTTCGCCAGTGCTTCTGCATTTGCAGATGGTACCGAAATTTCATAACCATCTTCTCCAGTGTAACCTGAACGACTAACAATGCACTCAACGCCATTGATGTCGAGTTTTCTCACGTCCATAAATAGCATATCTGCTACTTCAGGTTGTACACGAGCCAACACTTCAGCGGCCTTTGGCCCTTGAAGCGCAAGCAGAGCACGATCTTCAATCACTTCCATTTCTACGCCATCAGTAAGGTGCGCTTCCAAGTGAGTGATGTCTTGTTCTTTACATGCAGCATTTACGACTACAAACAAGTGGTCGCCTAGATTCGCAACCATCAAGTCGTCCATGATGCCACCTTCTTCATTAGTGAAGAAAGCATAACGCTGCTTACCTTCCGGTAAATCGATAATATCAACTGGCACCAATGACTCTAAAATCTTCGCTGCGTTTTCTCCGTATAAACGCACTTGTCCCATGTGAGACACATCAAACAGACCAGCCGCATCGCGACAATGCAAGTGCTCTTTCTTCACACCAAGTGGATACTGAACTGGCATATCATAGCCAGCAAAAGGAACCATCTTCGCCCCCACTTCCACGTGTAATGCATGCAGTGGTGTTTTCAACAAATCTTGGGTTGCTTGTTCTTGAGCCATTGTATTCTCCATTGGGTCGGGCTGCATTAATTAGCCCTGCTCCTAAATCGGGGATGTCTAAATTCCGCTATCCCTAATTTATCTGCTTTGCAGTAGGAATGGCGGAGCATGAGTTATCGCACCTTACGTCTTATAGTTGACGCCTATACGAAGTTAGATTTTCGTCATTTGGAAACCTTGTTTCCTATAATAAACAAGAATGCGCCCATTTTTCACCTTTAACAAGATATGAACACTCAAAAATGTGACATTTAACATTCCATTCACAGATTAACAGGCATGAAAAAAGCGTGGTTTCGACGACATTTTCATCAAAACCACGCTCGTTCACGACTTTTAAACACAAAAGCAAACGTTTGCCTTTATTATAGGAAACTATCTCGTTTGACGATTATTTCGCCGTCACCCACAAAATATGGGCATCTTCTTCACTGACGGATATCAGCATATGACCCATATTTGCGTCGTAATACACACTATCTCCCGCCGACATTATCATCGGCTCATAAAACTCAGAAAAGAACTTCACTTCCCCTGAGAGAATCAGCAAAAATTCCTCACCATCATGTCGTACCCAGTCACCATATTCTTCGAAGGTTCTAGCCCTAACAGTACTCTTAAAAGGCATCATCTTTTTGTTTGATAGCTGAGTGGCAAGTAACTCATGCTCGTAGGTAGGTGTTGGGTGAGGTTTACCTTCACCTCGACGAGTAAAATCACGACGACCGGTTGCCACCTTTTTCTTAGGCGGTTCAAATAGTTGCGGCATATCTATATGCAAGCCCAATGCAAGTTTTTGCATGGCTTGAAACGTTGGCGATATCTGTTCGTTTTCAATCTTACTTAACGTTGAACGTGCAAGGCCAGTTCTTTGACTCGCTTCTTCTAACGTCAGTCCTAGTTTGGCGCGAATATCTTTAATTCTTTCGCCTAGTTTTAGAGGCTCAATGTTCTCATCACCTTCCTTCGCTAAAGTCAGCGATGGGTATTCATCATAGATGTCTTCTGACATGCTTTCCCTCTTCTACCAGTAACTTCCTGTGACTCATTTTCATTGTTGCATGAAGCTGTGTCTTTATTAAAGACCATGTACAAAAATAAAGCGTGCTCTCCGTAACAGTTTTGGAAACTGTGTTTCCTATAGGAAATTTTTGATTGATTGTTGGTGCCGAGCGAGGTATGTTATCGGCTTGTTAGATGAAGAGATGCATTAGCGAGTACAGGTCCGTTGCGTTGTTAACTCCAACCTGTGCCGTTTTTTTGAATGATTTAGTCCTACTTTTTGGGACATTCTCGCGCTGCAACATTGGACTTTTGTTTCGTCCAAGCAGTACTAAGACAAGCCTCAGTCAGTACCAACAATAGGTAATAAAAGGCACTGATTGAACAATGGAAGGTTCACCGCCATGAATGCTCAGTACTTGAAAAGCTACCAAAATCACAGCCTAGAAAGCTTCTTCTCAACCAACCTGTCTGCTACAGACGACGCAGTATTCACCGGAATACAAGCCGAGTTTGTCCGTCAAAATGAACAAATCGAGCTTATCGCTTCTGAGAACATCGTTTCTAAAGCGGTAATGCAAGCACAAGGCACATGCCTAACCAACAAATACGCAGAAGGTTACCCAAACCGTCGCTACTACGGTGGCTGTGAACACGTAGATACAGTCGAAGCTATTGCTATTGAACGTGCAAAAACCCTTTTTAAGTGTGAATACGCAAACGTTCAACCTCACTCTGGCGCACAAGCAAACGGCGCAGTTAAGCTAGCCCTTTTACAGCCGGGTGACACCATTATGGGTATGTCGCTTGATGCAGGTGGTCACTTAACTCACGGCGCACGTCCAGCACTGTCTGGTAAATGGTTTAATGCTGTTCAATACGGCGTTGATAAAGATACATTAGAAATTAACTACGACGACGTTCGTGCCTTAGCCGTTGAACACAAACCAAAAATGATTATCGCAGGTGGTAGTGCCATTCCACGTGTTATTGATTTCGCCAAGTTCCGTGAAATTGCTGACGAAGTGGGTGCAATCCTGATGGTAGATATGGCACACATCGCAGGTCTTATCGCAACAGGTGCTCACCCTAGTCCATTACCGCATGCGCATGTTGTCACTACGACAACACACAAAACACTACGCGGCCCTCGTGGCGGCATGATCCTGACTAACCACGAAGACATCATTAAGAAGATTAACTCTGCTGTATTCCCGGGTCTTCAAGGTGGTCCACTAATGCACGTCATCGCAGCAAAAGCTGTGGCATTTGGCGAAGCTTTAGGCCCTCAGTTCTCAACTTATATCGATTCAGTGATCGCTAACGCAAAAGTTCTAGCCGAAGTATTGCAAACTCGCGGTTGTGACATTGTGACTGGCGGTACAGATACGCACCTTATGCTTGTTGACTTACGACCTAAGGGTCTGAAAGGCAACAAAACAGAAGAAGCATTGGAGCGTGCGGGGATCACATGTAACAAAAATGGCATCCCGTTTGATACAGAAAAACCTATGATTACTTCTGGTATTCGCTTAGGGACGCCAGCTGGAACCACTCGCGGTTTCGGTACTGAAGAATTCAAACTCATCGGTGAGTGGATTGGCGATGTTCTTGACGGTCTGGTAGAAAACCCTGAGGGTAACCCAGAAGTCGAACAACGTGTTCGTAAAGAAGTGAAGGCACTGTGTGCTCGCTTCCCACTTTACACTTAAAGAATAAAACATCCTTAATTTTGGAGATAAAGCAATGGATAACACTTTGAAGTTTTCTGACAGCCACGAATGGGTACGTGACAACGGTGACGGTACTGTGACTATCGGTATTTCAGAGCACGCTCAAGAGATGTTAGGTGACGTAGTATTCGTTGACCTACCAGAAGTAGAAGACGAAATCGAAGCGGGCGAAAGCTTCTCTCTAGTAGAGTCAGTGAAAGCAGCTTCCGACATTTACGCGCCAGTTTCAGGTGAAATCGTTGAAATCAACGAAGAGCTTGAAGACAGCCCTGAGCTTATCAACGAAGAGTCGTACGAAGGCGGCTGGATTGTTAAGGTGAAAATGTCTGACGCCTCTGAGCTTGAAAACCTTAAGAGTGCAGAAGAGTATCAAGCTTCTATCGAAGACGAGTAAGCAATATACAGACGTTGCTTGTCTGTTTTAGTGTCGCCTAACTTGAACCGACGCATCCGTAAAACAGCGTCGTCATCCCTGCGTAGGCAGGGATCTTATTTTAGTTGGGCACATGCTTTTAGTGATTTCAGCCTGCGCAGGAATGACGTAAAAAGTAAGAATGACGTTAAAAATTCGAGCAACGATTTTAAAGATCTCGCAGAGGATCTTTGAGAAGGTAAAGGAATCATGACTGAATTACTTCAAAGCCTAAGCACGCAAAGTGAATTTGTTGCACGCCACAATGGGCCAAACAAATCTGACCAACAAAAGATGCTGGACGCGATTAACGTACTCAACCTAGATACGTTAATTGAAGAGACTGTCCCAGCGCAAATCCGCCTTGAAACGCCAATGACGCTAGACGCTCCAATGAGCGAAGCGGACATGCTGGTTGAAATGAAAAAGTTCGCGGATTTGAACCAAGTTAAACGCACATTCATCGGTCAGGGTTACTACAACACCTTCACGCCAAACGTGATTCTGCGAAATGTTCTGGAAAACCCAGGCTGGTACACAGCCTACACACCTTATCAGCCTGAAATCTCTCAAGGCCGTCTTGAGTCACTTCTAAACTACCAACAAATGGTCATGGACCTAACTGGTATGGAAATCGCTAACGCGTCGCTACTTGATGAAGCAACTGCAGCGGCAGAAGCGATGACCCTATGTAAGCGTGCTGGTAAGAGTAAGAGCAAAGTCTTCTTTGTCGCTGACGATGTACACCCACAAACATTAGAAGTTGTGAAAACTCGTGCAGAGTTCATCGGCTTCGAGGTTCAAGTTGGTTCACTTGAATCACTACCTGAACAAGACGTGTTTGGTGCACTAGTACAGTACCCTGGCACAACAGGCGAAGTTCGCGACCTAACTGACATCATTGCTAAAGCACAAGCAAACAAAACGCTAGTAACGGTAGCCACCGACCTTCTTGCTTCTGCTCTACTTAAGCCTGCGGGTGAAATGGGTGCAGACGTAGTTATCGGTTCTGCACAACGCTTTGGTGTACCGATGGGCTACGGCGGTCCACACGCAGCGTTCATGGCAACAAAAGATAAGCATAAGCGTACTATGCCTGGTCGTGTTATCGGTGTTTCTATCGATACTAACGGCAACCAAGCACTTCGTATGGCAATGCAAACTCGTGAGCAACACATCCGCCGCGAGAAAGCGACATCGAACATCTGTACTGCTCAGGCACTGCTTGCTAACATGGCTGCGTTTTACGCGGTTTACCACGGTGAAGAAGGCCTTAAAACTATCGCTCGCCGTACACACCACATGACAGCTATCCTAGCAGCAGGTCTAACTAAATCTGGTTACGAACTGGCTCACAACAGCTTCTTCGACACCATCACAGTCAACACTGGTGAGAACACAGATAAGCTGCTTCAAAAAGCCGTGGCATCTGACATCAACCTACGTCAACTAGATGGTCAAATCGGTATCAGCTTCGATGAGACAACAACGATTGAAGATATCAACGTCCTATTTGCCGTCTTCGAAGTTAAAGAGAAAGTAGAAACTCTATCTGCTGAAATCGCTGGTAATGAGTTTGCTGCTATTCCAGAGAACTGCCGTCGTACTTCTCGCTACCTAACTCACTCTGTGTTCAACACGCACCACAGCGAAACACAGATGATGCGCTACCTAAAACAGCTTGAGAACAAAGACTTCTCACTGACGCACGGTATGATTCCACTAGGCAGCTGTACCATGAAGCTAAACGCAGCAGCTGAAATGATTCCTGTAACTTGGCCAGAGTTTGGTTCTATTCACCCATTCGCTCCAATTGACCAAGCGGCGGGCTACACAGCCCTAGCGACTGACCTTAAGAAGAAGCTATGTGAAATCACAGGCTACGATGAGTTCTCACTGCAACCTAACTCAGGTGCATCTGGTGAGTACGCAGGTCTGATTGCGATTCAACGCTATCATGAAAGCCGTGGCGAAGGTCACCGTAACGTTTGTTTGATTCCAAGCTCCGCACACGGTACTAACCCAGCGACAGCGTCTATGGTGTCAATGAAAGTGGTAGTAGTGAAGTGTGACGACAACGGTAACATCGACACTGACGACCTAGCTGCGAAGATTGAAAAACATCGCGAAAACCTATCAAGCATTATGATCACCTAC
This sequence comes from Vibrio mediterranei, assembly GCF_013364395.1. Taxonomy (NCBI): domain Bacteria; kingdom Pseudomonadati; phylum Pseudomonadota; class Gammaproteobacteria; order Vibrionales; family Vibrionaceae; genus Vibrio; species Vibrio mediterranei. The sequence continues at coordinate 1,261,366 of NZ_JABXGK010000008.1, forward strand.
CCTTCCACACACGGTGTGTACGAAGAGCATGTGAAAGAAGTGTGCGAAATGGTTCACGAAGCTGGCGGTCAGGTTTATCTAGATGGTGCGAACATGAACGCACAGGTTGGTCTGACTAACCCAGGTTTCATCGGCTCTGATGTTTCTCACCTGAACCTTCATAAAACCTTCTGTATCCCGCACGGTGGTGGCGGTCCAGGCATGGGTCCTATCGGTGTAAAATCACACCTAGCACCTTTCCTTCCAGGCCACATTGAAAATGGTGTTGAAGGTAGCGATTACGCGGTATCCGCAGCAGATCTAGGCAGTGCTTCTATCCTACCAATCTCTTGGGCATACATTGCAATGATGGGTGAGGCGGGCCTGACTGACGCAACTAAAGTCGCGATTCTAAACGCGAACTATGTAATGGAACGTCTACTTCCACACTACCCTGTTCTTTACCGTGGCACTAACGGCCGCGTAGCGCACGAATGTATTATCGACATTCGTCCACTGAAAGACGAAACAGGCATTAGTGAAGAAGACATCGCTAAGCGCCTAATGGACTACGGTTTCCACGCACCAACGATGTCGTTCCCAGTTGCTGGCACGCTAATGGTAGAGCCAACAGAGTCAGAGGACCTTGAAGAGCTAGATCGTTTCTGTGATGCAATGATTGCGATCCGCAACGAAATGACACAAGTTAAAGAAGGGGTTTGGCCACTAGATAACAACCCGCTTGTTAACGCGCCTCACACACAAGTAGACCTATCAAAAGAAGAATGGGATCGCCCGTACTCTCGCGAACTAGGCTGCTTCCCGTCAAGCGCGACTAAGAGCTGGAAATACTGGCCAACGGTTAACCGCGTAGACAACGTGTACGGCGACCGTAACCTAATTTGCTCTTGCCCAAGCATTGATAACTACGAAGACTAGTGTTCTATGCCACAAGTGATACTCAAAAGCGAACCTTAATCGGTTCGCTTTTTTATTTTAAGGACCAATGGGCTGCTTTAAAAGCTCTGCCATCAGGCATACAAACTGCGAAGAACGAACCGTAACTCCCCGTAAACTAGTACTTTTCTATATAGATATCGTCACATTCTGTTGGCTGGGTGTTATAGTAGCGACTCTAAACAAGTATCAAGGATAAAGTAAAATGGATAAATTTCTAAAGCTACTGGCAACTAAGCCTAATGAAGTCACTTTCGAGCAAACAATGCAGGTTATAGACGAACATTTTGACTTTAGCCCAGTAAGCTTTGTAAACGGAGAAACCGAAAATCAGGCAGGACAAAACAATGGCTCTTGTAAGATTTTTGCTTTTGCTCAGATACAAGGATTAGACAAACCATCAACTCTGGCTTGCTTCGGCCAGTTCTATCGTGATGACGTGTTGAAAAATCCAAATGGCAGCGACCATGCCAATATCCGTAACTTTATCCAGCATGGCTGGGATGGCATTCGCTTTGATGGTGTAGCGTTAACGGCCAAGTAACTCTTGCTAAAGATGCAGGCTAAACAGTGACACTACAACAGTAAGCCACGACTCATTAAATCAAAAAGCGCCCCATAGACTGAGGCGCTTTGATTCGATACCTAAAGCTATAAATCAACAGAGTACCAATAAAAAACTAATACTCTTCGCAGCTCGTACTATTTCTTAAGACTTATTATTGAATCGCCGCAATTGCAGCATCGTAATTTGGTTCATTAGTTATCTCAGAAACTAATTCACTGTGAGTCACCACGCCTTCTTTATTCACACATACAATTGCACGAGCCGTCAAACCTCGCAGAGCACCTTCAGGAATCGCCACTCCATAAGTTTCTGCAAAATCTGCACTACGGAAAGTGGACGCATGCTGAACATTATCAATACCTTCAATTTCACAGAATCGACCAGCGGCAAAAGGTAAATCAGCTGAAATACAGATCACCTGCGCAGCTTCTTCATTGAAACGTCTTACACTGTTCGCACACACTGGAGTGTCAATACTTGGGAAGATGTTAAGAATTACGTTTTTACCTGAGAAACTTGATAATTTAAGGTCCGATAAATCAGACGCTGTAAGAGAAAACTCAGGTGCAGAATCACCAGTGACAGGAATAGAACCCGCAATACTTACAGAGTTACCTTGGAAAGTTACTTGTGCCATATTTATACCTTTACTCTCTGTTATGTGAATACATGGATATAACATCTCATTAGCATAACTTGTTCAAGATCAATTTTTCAGATCAGACCTGACACTTCTATACAGACACAGTGCTTTTGATATGCACCTAGCTGTGTTTATTGATTGGTACCGAATTAGCGCCTATCGAGTATGCTCTTACATAAATCGTTTTTCCCTCTAACGTATTTGATTAAAGTATTTTTCTGATGGTATATAAAAGGGAACATTTCTCTAGCTAACATACTATATTTGTGGATGGTAAATATGTATTAACAAGAGTTCGATGATAATTTGATCTGCTACATAATCGACAAATTGAGTTAATGACGCAGCTAAATTAGCAACTAATGAATAACTGGAGACGTGGAAAATCGTTTATCTTTGTCTCCTATCTATCTGGAACAAAGCAGTTAACAAGGATTGAAATAAGTAGACAGGTAAGCTAGAGACTATACTCTAGCTTTAATCACTAAACTAAACACAACATTGAGATTTATCGAGTGTGAAGTCCACCATTCACATCAATCGACTCACCGTTCACAAATGTGTTCTCTACACAAAATTTTATAGCAGAAGCAACATCATAAGCGGTTCCATTTCTTTTTAGTGGATTGTTCTCACGCCATTCTAAAACTTGCTGATTGGTGCTCATCTTTTCATGAAACGGAGTCTCAATGATTCCAGGAGAGACAGAATTAACTCTGATCTCTGGTGCAAGCTCTTTAGCTGCACCTCTGGTAAATGTATCTACCGCTCCTTTTGCCGCTGCGTATAACGTTGTACTAGGGCCGCCAAGTCTTGATGCTATCGAGGTTAAATTCACAATACTAGGGGAGTCTGATTTCTTTAATAGCGGAAGAGCCAGAGAGGTTACTTTAAATAGGCTAAACGTGTTCAAGTTAAAAATCGACTCCATCGTTTGCCAACTAAAGTTATCAATACTTTCTCTTGTCACCATCCCACCCGCATTATTGATCAAGGCATCGAGTTTATCCGTCATGCCAGTCACTTGCTCAAAGAGTCCAATACACCCTTCTTCTGTGCTTAAATTCGCTTTGACGAAGTTAACGCTCTTAGCTTGATAGTCTTGCAATAGAACCGATTGTAAAGTGAAAGCCTCATCAGAAGAGTGGTAATAAGTGAGAATTAAATCGTTGTTTTCAGCGAGCACCTTCGCTGTCTCTGCACCGATTCCTGTACTTGCACCTGTGATTAAATAAGTAGCCATAATTACCCTTCTTTCAAGTTTGCTTCGTTATATGATTTGATAAACATCTGCGCGTTTTGTCTAATTTCTTCATCTGAAAGATCAGGTGAATATAAGGAAGCTCCTAACCCGAAACCATCAATGCCAATATCCAGATATGGCTTCATGCTGTTAACCTCAGGGTTGATGCCGCCAACAGCGAAACAGAGTGTCTCTTTAGGTAAAACAGACTTTAATGCTTTGACTCCACTGTTACCAAGCAATGTGACTGGAAACAGCTTAATGCCACTCGCACCTGCCTCAAGTGCATTAAATGCCTCCGTTGGAGTAACCACACCTGGGTACACCTGACAGCCCGCTTCAATACCCAGTTTGATAACGTCTTCGCTGTAGTTTGGTGTAACAATAAGCTTAGCTCCCGTCGCAATGACTTGCTTGGCAAGTTCGGGCGTCGTTACTGTCCCTGCTCCAATCAAATACTGGTTACCAAATTCTTTTACCATTAGCTCAATGCTTTTTAGCGCATCGGGTGAATTTAGTGGCACTTCAATGGCTTTAAAACCACTATCAATCAGGATGTGACCGACACGAAGCGCGTCTTTAGGTTCTATACCTCGTAAAATCGCAATAAGCGGAACATCTGTTTTTGGATTAAATCGCTGAGTCATTTCCAATTTCCTGTTTTATTAGTAGCATGCCATCAATAAAGCACTCATCGCCGTTAAAGAACTCACTCATTTTATGAGTGGTTTCACACGCAATTTGATAGCGGTTGCATAGTTTTCCATTTCCTACCAAGTAGGTTGATTCGCTGGTAAGCTCTTTCAATTCGCTTCCAATAAGTACTCCCGACAGAAAGTCATCCACTTCTGTCTCATCTATTTGGGCGAATATTTTTCCAGTTCTTGCCTTAAAAATTTGACTCGTCGCACCGCCATTTTGTGCAGACAGCACGCCTTTCACGAATGCAGTATGCGATTGTTTTTGTTCCGGAAGATCTCTCCCAATAATGGTGTGTTCTCTGATCGCCGAAAACAACTCCCCTGTCATAAAGGAATCGAACAACACAAGTTCATCATTTTGAACAACAACATGCTTGCTATGCGTGCCTGGTAAAACCGCTGTAAAAGAGCCACTGCTCAGCTTATTGATAAGGCCGAATACTTGTACTTCCTCCCCTCGCATAACATCAAATTCACCATTACCCGTCTGGTGGCTAATACCTGGAACGATATAGGCCATTGCTCCCCAAGGAAGCGTAAACCGGTACGTTTCGTTCGCCAATTTGCTTACACTCGTAGGGGTGCTGACATAAGGCACATTTACCCATCCGTTAGCACTGCCCACCATACCCGCCATATAGATAGGCAGTTCTTGATAATCTACAATCCAAGCTTTTAGCTCGTGCTCCAGCACATTTGCAAACTCATTGTCGGTAACTTGTTTCAAACCCAATGGTAATTCGATATGCGTATGGACTTTATTTTCATGATTAATTGCAAACGCTCGAAAGTTAGTTGTGCCCCAATCTACAATAAGAAACTCAATATCATTTTTTGATAACATATTGTTAGAACTCACTAATCAATTAATTTTGTATTGCTTGATGATGTCGATATCGACATCCACACCAATACCTGGTTTAGTCGGGATTGTTACCTTTCCATCCGCGTAATGAATACCATCGCAAATAAGAGCCTTTCTAAATGGGTGAGACGACTGGTCAAACTCAAGCATCGGCTCAGTCGGGTTAAGAGATAGTGGATTACATGGAATAGACGCGATGAATTGCAGTGAAGCAGCAATACCTATCCCTGAGCCCCAAACATGAGGAATCAACGTAGTATGGCTAGCTTGTGCCATCGCAGCGATTTTTTTACATTCAGTAAAACCACCGCTTGAACATAAGTCAGGCTGGATGATATCTAGCGAACGCTTTTCAAGCCATGGGCGATAACCCATCTTGCCAAAGACTTGCTCGCCCGCCGCAATGGCCGTCGGTGAACTTGATTTTAATTCTCTGTAACCGTCGATATCTTCTGGAGCAAGCAACTCTTCAAGGAAGTGCAAATTGTACTTTTCAGTTTCATTAATAAGCTTACGCGCCTGAGCAACATTGTAAGCACCGTTGGCGTCAGCCATGATTTTAATGTCATCTCCCACAGTTGCACGCACGGCTTTAATCAGTTTGATGTCTTCTTCAATACCAAAGCCGATTTTTAGTTTAAATGCTTTAAACCCATTCTTAACGTGCAGTTTTGCTTCTACTTGTGAATCTTGTGGGTAATGTCCATCAGCAATGCGGTAGAACCCTGTTGCGTAAGGGGTAACTTCACTTCTAAAGGCACCACCTAGTAATTTATGAATTGGTTTTTTAAGTGACTTACCGATAACATCCCAAAGCGCAATGTCGACACCACTCACGGCATTCACCGTTGCACCACTTTGTCCAAATGGTCGAGAAAGGTTGTACATTTCTTCCCATAGACATTCGACATCGAATGGGTCTCGCCCAATTAGCAAAGGCTTATAGCTATGTTCAATAATTGAAGCGGCTATCATTGGACTTTGTAGCCCATGGCATAGCGATTCACCGTAGCCAATCACACCTTCGTCAGTGATAACCTCAACAATCACCGCACTTCGGTTGCTAGCCCATCCTTGAGAAAAATAAAACGGATTGTCTAATGGAACTGAAATTGCGTGTGGAATTACGTCTATAATTTTCATTAATTTCTCTCAAGGCCATGTGTATTTACGTTGTTATTCTGCTTCTTCAACATTCTTTTTTTAATTATTGGGAATAGGAGGGAAATGATGATAAGAGTGAAGAAAGCCCAACAAATTCCGGTAGATAAAAATGTTGAGTAGTCCCCTCTAGACATCAGTAGTGCTCGTCTGAAGTTACTTTCTGCCATTGGGCCTAAAATCAAACCTAAAATTAGAGGGGAAGCGGATATCTCAAGTTTTTGGAAAAAGTATCCCACTACACCAAAAAACAGCATCACAGCAACATCAAACATATTGTTGTTTAAGGCGTAACTACCCACAAAACACAGCAACATTATGGTTGGTACTAACACTGGTTTAGGGACAGACAGAACCTTCGTGAAAATTCGAACGGAGCTCAAGCCTAAAATGAGCATGAACACGTTAGCAATTAATAAACCTATAAAAATGGCGTAGACCGTTGATGCATCATTTTGGAATAGTAACGGGCCAGGCTGAATACCTTGAACCGTCAAAGAACCAATCATAATTGCTGCAACAGCATCCCCTGGAACGCCAAGACATAACATCGGGATGAGCGCTCCCCCCGTCACGCCATTGTTTGCCGCTTCTGGAGCAGACACACCTTCTGGTGATCCGTTTCCAAATTCTTCGGGCTTTTTAGAAATGCTTTTTGCTTGTCCATAGGCGATGAATGACGCGATGTCAGCGCCAACACCTGGAATGGTTCCGATAAACGCACCCAAGCTACCAAATGGAACACCATTTTTAAAAATGACCTTCCAATCTGAACTTTTTGGGATCACGCGTCTAATTTTTCCTGTCGCTTTACTTTTAACACCAATTTCTTCGACACCAATAAATGCCTGAGACATTGCAAACAGTCCAATCATGACTGGTATGAAATTAATGCCTGAATATAAGTTAATGTTATCAAAAGTAAAACGCATATTACCCGTAATATCATCAAGACCTATCGTGGCGATGAACATACCGATAAAGCCACTGATCAAACCCAAGAAAATGGATTTACCTGATATTGAAGAAATAATGCATAGGCCAAATACGGCCAGCATAAAAAATTCTGGAGCACTGAACTTCAGCGCAAAATCAGCTAATACTGGTGCGATCAAAATTAGGAAAATGCAGCTAATTAAACCACCAATGAAAGAACTGAACGTGGAGATTCCAAGTGCTCGACCAGCCTCGCCCCGCGACGCCATTTTATAGCCATCAAGAGCGGTCGCAGCTGATGCTGGTGTTCCAGGGGTATTGAGCAGTATTGCTGCTAATGAGCCACCATAAACTGCACCAACATACACACCAATCAACAAAAGAATACTTGGAACAGCGTCCATTCCAAACGTTAACGGCAGTACAAGTGCAACACCCATTGTAGTTGTTAGTCCCGGTAAGCAACCAATACACATGCCACCTGCAACGCCTACTAGAAGATATAAAATGACATTTGGCTGTAACACCAAATCTAATGCTTCAATTAACACGTTATATATTCCTTAAAACAGTATTCCAAACCGGAATGGGACATTGAGTGCGTAGTTAAACACGCCGTACACCATGCCAACGATGGCAATTGAAAATAACATTCGCTTAATTAGTGGCATATTGCTAAACCAAGTAAATAATCCGAACATCAAAACTAACGACGTCACTACAAAACCAATCACATTCATAAGAACTAAATAGCCAACAAGAATACCCATTGTTATATATACTCTTATATTATCGCTATTAAGTATCTCTAATGGTTCACTCTCTGATTTTCTAAGTGTTTTAAAAAACAAAATACAACCTGATATCAATATTGCACAGGAAATAATAACTGGCCATACCGCAGGGCCAGGGACACCTCTACGAGAGCCTGGTAATTCGTTCGATAGATATAAAGCCACAATAGAGAATAAAACAAAAATTAAAGCTGAAATTAAATGAGCTTTACGCATAATTATCGCCCCAAGATTTGTGAAGCTTATTCGTTATAAAATAAGCTTCACAGGTATTGCTTAGTTAAGCTCTAGTTTAGTAATGAGTTCTTTGAAGAAAATGTCTTCACGTTCTAGTTTTTTCGCAAACTCGTCAGATTTAATGATTTCAATATCATTGTTTGTGTTTGCCATAAAGGTTTTGAACGTGTCTGTTTCAACTGCTTCTAAAATGGCATCCGTTAAGAAATCAACCGTTGATTGTGGCGTACCTTTAGGAACCATGAAACCGCGCCAAGTACCAATCTCTACGTCGTAACCCAATTCTTTTGCAGTAGGAACATTTGGTGCATCTTTTAAACGATTAGGTGCTAGAACAGCGAGTGACCGCAATGCGCCCGCTTCTACTTGTGATGCCACTTCTGCATAAGATACTGACACCGCGTCTAAGTGTTTACCAAGTAAAGCAGTGATTGCTGCAGAGGAGCCTTTATAAGGGATATGCGTAAATTGTGTACCTGCTTTTACCTCTAAGCCCGCACCAGCGAGATGCCAAATACTGCCTGTTCCAGAGTTGCCAAACAGTAGATTGTTGTCCTTCGAGTCTTTGATAAGGTCTTCCAGCGTTTCATACGGAGAATCAGCAGGTACCGTAATCGCTGCGTAGCCAGAGTTTACAATTGCAAGAGGGGTTAATTTCGTGTAGTCCAGGTTTGACCCGTAGCCTTGGTGCGGAAGCATCACAAGCTCAGGCGCAACCATGCCGATCGTTTTGCCATCAGGTTTACTATTTTGAGCATAAGACATACCAATAGCGCCAGCGCCACCTGTACGGTTTTCTGCTGCAATACCTTCTGGAAACTTATCTTTAAGCGCTTCTACAAGGGCACGGCTTACACTATCTGAACCTCCACCCGCTGAATATGGAACAATCACTTTTACCGGTGAATCTGGATACGTTGAAGTCGCGCCTACAGTAGTTGCAATTGATGCGCTCGCAATAACAGCAGACATCAATACATTTTTGAAGAGTTTATTCATTATCATAACCTTATTATGGTAGGGGGGAAGCTTCTTTGGCTTCATGAGTAATTTATATTGAGGTGCTTAATTAGTTTATGACATTAAATATTCATTCAAATTAATTAAACGGCCCATTATGTAATTAACACGAATAGTGTTAATTAATTCTTAATTTATTTGCTCTGAAATTTTTTCACTGTAACTTTGAATTATAGGGATAAGTTCATTCATTCTCTGATCATCCATATAGTCTTTAATACTTGTCACTGAGATTGCTGCAATAATATTACCGGTTTTATTCCTAATAGGTGCAGCAACACAACGAACGAAATCTTCATTGTCTTCTAAGTCGAAGCTATAACCACCGTGAGAATAAGATTCCATTCGACGAATCATCTCTTCCTTTTTATCGGGAATTTGTTCGCTAATCAAACGATGACATTCCGTTTTAGGCATGTCTATCATTAATGACTTACCAATTCCCGTGACTGCAATTGGAAGTCGATCTCCAATTTTAGAGCGTAATTGAATAGTTCTATTCCCAGGGATTTTGTCTAGATAAAATATCTGATCTTCATCTTTTATACCTAAGTGAACCGTATCATTCGTTAGGTTTTTTAACTCTTCTAGAAACGGTCTCGCTATATGTTTCAAAGGCATTGATTGCGTTGCAATATTGCCTAAAGTGATGAGCTTCGTGCCTAAAGTGAATCCAATACCTTTAACATCACGAATGAGATGCTGAGAAATCAGTGTTTGAAGCATTCTATGAACAGTAGTGGTCGGTATCTCCACTCTTTCAGAGATTGCTTTTAGATTTCGATCCCCCATTGCAACCGCATCAATAATACTAATCGCTTTGACGATAGACTGATTCTGGCTCATTACTACTCTTCTAATCAAATTGTCAGTAAAGCTAATATAGTGTTTTACGAATGTTGTAGTTGTGATCACAACCTCAATTCCACTTTGTGAGATTCAATTTCCACATAGTGGAATATAATGACTTGCCGACAACAATCTTTAATAGATAAGTGTGCAATCGAGCATTTAAAAACGTTCTCGCTTAGCGTTGTGTATTTAATTGGAGTGAAATCCATGTTCAGATTTTAAAGGGAGTGTAAGACGCGACTGACTTCATAATGCTAATTTGGCACATTATTGGGAGTTTGCAGTGGTACGCTGAATTCGGCCACATAGTCAAACACTTAGGAGGGGGGCGTTCATATGATTCAGTGGGCGTTGTCAGTAGGTTCCTGCCTTCGCAGGAATGACAGTATTTGGGCTGGAGCATTTATCGGTCAGTAGTGCCACCCGTCCTATCGGCATAAGGCGGCACTTTTACTCAGTATAGTCTTTACGCGTATTTAGCTCTGAGGTCATCTTGCAATTTATCGAGGTTTTCACCGTTTAGCTTATAGAACTTTGAATAGATGAAGAAGCCAAGGGCACATAGTACCGCAGGAGATAAATATAGGAATTGTAAACCCGTTAACGCCTCAGTCGTTTGAACTTCGTTAGGGACAAAGTTAATTGCGGCTAGCCCCAACCCGATAAGAGAGCCCGTAAGAGCACCAGAGCATTTAGAAATTAATGTATGAGCAGAGTACGATACACTTTCAGCACGAATACCAATGGTTTTATCTCCATAATCGACTGTATCCGCAACCATTATCAGAATGATTAGCCAATAGACCGCTCCAGAGACACCTCCGAATACACCAGAAAGCCCGATAAGCAGATTCGACTCTGGTGCGTAATTCCCAGCAAACCATAGAGAAACAGCGGCGAGTACTGGAAAAACCAATGAAGCAGAGAACAGAGCTTGGCGACCAACGGCTTTGACGATAGGTTTGAAGAAAAGTAGAGTACCAACTCCTGCAATACCGCCACAGGCAGAGGCGACAGCTAGCTTTGTCGCATCACCTAGCACATACGTATAAAAGTACAATGTGTAGCCGCCCATAAGAGCAGTACCGACGTTGTAACAAAGCGCAATAGCTAATAGCCAAAGAAACTGTTTATTTTTAAGTATCAACGAGAAAGCTTGCTTTAAGTTGAAGTTCTTTGAAGCAGCTTCATCCTCTTCAAAGGATTCTTCTACCCATTTGCAGGTAATCAAAGCGCTAATGATAGCCAACACTCCAGCACACACGGCGAACAGCATATAGCCGCGCCCATCATCACCCGCACCAAAAAACATCACCGCATAAACAGCTACCCCCTGCACAGTATAACTTGCAGCAGTCGCGAATACTCTTGGATAAGGCATTAACCCTTCTCTTTCATCTTTATTCAGAGTGATCTTAGGGACTAATGACCAGAAAGGTGCATCTAACATCGTGTAGGTCATACCCCAACCTACATAGGTAAACACTACCCACCACAGTTGCGCGTTTCCTTCAAAAAGATGAGCGGCGAAAATGCCCACTAAGAAGACGGCATTCAATACGTTCCCGACAAGAATCCAAGGCTTGTATTTACCCCATCGAGTATTTGTCTTAGCAACTATATAACCCAGTATTGGGTCGTTGATGGTGTCCCATACCCTAGCAAGTAGAAACATACCTGCTAGGAATATCGGGGAGAGACCGGCGACGTCTGTGTAGTAAATCATGATAAAGATGTTTACTAACACCAAACCAAAATCCTTTCCAAAGCCACCTAAACCAAACGACCATTTGGTTTGATTACTCACCTTACCTGTAATCACGTTATTCATTATCACTCCTTAGAAATGCTTGCAATTTGGACTAAGCCTGACTGTAGGGTTATCAGGCTTTAAATCGATTAGACGCTAATTTTCATATAACCTGAGATTGGCTGCGCGAGCTCAGTAAGACCCACTTTCAGCTCCATTGTCTTGTGTTCTAATTGTTTCCCCAGGCAATCAAAAGTACTAACGGATACTGATTTCTCGCTCAAGCTTCTAAGAATGACTCTTTCGTTCATAGAGCCATTGACGATGGTAATATCGGTAATACCATCATGAAGGACCTCAACAGGTGTATCAGAGAAGACAGCGACTACCTTTTGATGATCCAATGAAGACTCGACGATCGGATACTGCATTTCTGGGTTGCAAGTTTTAATCTTGCCTTTCATTAAAATATCTTTATGTCTTACCCAAAAACCAAGCCAGTGCTTAACCATCGTTAAGTGAGAGTCTGATAGTTTTCGCATGTTGGGAGAGATTTGAGGCACCGCAAATAGGGAGTTAATAAAGTGTAAGCTAGCACTTTCGACTGTGTCCTCAGGTGACCAAGTAAACATATCGGAGTGAACGGAAGTACTACCCGAAAAAGCTCTCAAATCAACAATGCCCATTCGATTCCCAATAGGATCATTTGGACAATCATGAACCCTAAACAAGTTGCCATACTTTCGGATCATCGAACCGATATATCTCTGCCTAAACTCAATCATTATATTAGGGTTTAGAGCTTCCAGAGTTCGGCGAACATCGACCATCAGCATGTCTACTGCTTCTGGAAGAGATTCTGTGTCTCTTTTTGGGTCTGGCGACAAAGCACTACCTTGCGCATTTGTCATGTCAAACTCGTCAATGAAATCCAGCTTTAAACCGTCAAGATTGTATTCACGTACTACTCGACTGAATGTTTCCACTAGATAATCTCGAACCTGTGGGTAGCGCGGATCAAGCGTCCCAGTTTCATTCTGTTCACTATAGAACAATAAATAGTCTTCAAATTCGTTCCATCTCTCGCACCCCTTCCCCATAAACGGTACGCTGAGCCACAACATATATTTCATGCCCATACCCTGAACATTGCGTACATGCTGGGCAAAATCTGGAAATCTCGATGTTGCTACCTGCCAATCACCGCAGTATTTATAACCTCGATTGTTGTCATCCGTCTGCCAACCATCGTCGAGGATAATTGTTTTACACCCTGCCGATACGGCCATCTCGCACTGCGCTTCAATTTCCTGCTGAGAAAGATCTTGATGGAATGCATACCATGTTGAATAAACTGGTTCCAAGGCTGCTTCAGGAACTTGCATTTGCTCGCCACCAAGTAGCTTTTCGTGCCACAAAGCCATAGATTCAATCGCGTCAAATACTGGTATGTCTCTTGTGTCTAAGCGAAGCGTTCCTCGGTAAGAGGTTAGCTCTTCATTCGATTGACTAAACAGACGAAGTCTAATTCTGCCAACATTTTCTTCCTCGTATGCTCCCGCATGAACGTTAACGATGTTTTTGCAATCCGAAAATGCAAAAGCCAAGCGGCTTTGGCTACGTTGAGAGTAAAAACACCCTACCGGAGCGACATGGCTAATATGACTTGAGTAGTATGGCCACCATTCTGGGATACCCTTGTTACGCAATGCTTTGGGGTTACCGTGAGGGCACGGCGTCCAGAGGCTGTGCATGTCAATAAAGGGAAAATGGACGTCTACGGTTACTTCAGGGAACCTAGTGGGTTCTTTTGCTGAAACCTCAATATCTAAAAACACAACCTCCTCATCAAAACGAGGAGTTGCAGTTACCTCTACAGCATTTGTATCGAGACAAGTTGCTTCAAACGTCAAATAATCTACTAGCTTCATTATTTATCTCTATCTACACGAATCAAAAATTATAAGTTTACGAACAGCTGTTCGTAAACTTATAAGAATTTGCCTTGCGTGTAAGTGATCCACCGCACATTCAGTATGCTCTAGTCAAAAAACGTGATTTAGATCTACAAACTGACTACTTGAGCGTATGATATTTGTTCGTGAGAGAAACTCTTTTGCTGGTATTATTTTCGCAGCCATTCATTAGAGGTTGCCATGTCTCAAAAACCAATCAATGCAACGCAGATCGCTAAGCTCGCGGGAGTCTCTCGAAGTACCGTATCAAAAGTCATCAACAACTACCCTGATATCCCAGAGGACACAAAAGCCAAGGTTCTATCGGTAATTGAGAAGCATAAGTATCAACCAAATGCCTTTGCTCAAGTACTTAAGGGGGTGCCACAGACCGTTATCGCTCTTTATGCGTACGCTTACGAGGTGGATATGGAAACTGATTCTTTGAGCTCATTAGAATCACCCTATGTCATGGGAATAATTTCTAACTTCATTAAAGCTGCAAAAAACCACAACCATAAACTTGTTGTGGAACTCATAGAGTTCGGAGATAACGAACAAGAAGTTGAAGCACAAATACGTAAAGACTTTGATTCAAAAACCATTGCGGCTGCGGTTTTTCTCGGGCTTTCTAACGACGTCAAGTTTATAGATAACTTGATAGAGGATGACTATCGAATCGCAGTGATAGATCGAGAGATCAAAGAGGCTAAGAAGAGTATTAATATTTTCACCGACGATTTCGGTGGCGCTAGACTCGCCGTTGAACATTTATACGAACAAGATTTCAACTCTATCGCTTTTATCGGTGGTTTGGACAACAAACACTCTGCTCATAGTCGACTAGAAGGTTATCGAAGCGCTGTACTTGAAGCCAATGCGAAGCAAGTTGTATTTGATGCACTTTTCTCGGAAAAATCAGGAAAGGAAGCAGCCCACAAAGTGCTTGGAATGACCTCTCGTCCAGACGCTTTTGTATGTGCTGCTGATGTTATCGCTTATGGTTTCATTCAAACACTTAGAGAACTCGACCCTGATTATTTGAATCAAATTGGCGTCGTAGGATTCGATAACAGCCCTTTCAATCAATATCAAAGACCATCACTTAGCTCTGTTGGTGTCGACTTTAGCCAAATAGCCGTAACCACCATAGAAGCGCTATTAGGTAATTCAGAAGCTACGAAGTACACCGTCCCAATGTCACTAAACCAAAGAGATTCAAGTTCCAAAGGGCGTTGAGATAGCATATCGGGAAGTAAAAAGTTATTTACTATCCAATACCCACCTTCAATCTCAAATAGAACACCATCTTCGTGAAAACGAAGATGGTGTTCTATAGCGTGTAGATTACTGAATATGTAAACCAGCTCATGTTAACTAGATATACGACACGCTGTAGGAGATTCTCTTTATCAAGGGAATAACGGTATCTTTTTGTACCAAAGCGACGTTGATAGCAGCACATAAGTGGGTCAGTAGCTTATTAAAATATGCGTTAGATGCTCACTACCGTACGTTTTCATGAGCTTTATGGTTACTTAGCTGTTTCCCGTTTATTAGATTTCCCTACTAGCTTGATGTCTGGATGCTTATGAGAAACAATTTCTACACACTCATCGGAGGTTGCAATTAAGTGGGACCATTCATCTTCATAGCCAGAAATAAACGTTATTGGACTTTCTTTACTCCATAGATGCCCTTTAATAAGAGTACAATTTGGGAATCTATCCCCTGCCGCCCAAAGTTCGAGTAAACCACCTTCATCTAACAGGCGAAACCCACTTACCGTATCAAACATGACATCGTATAGACTTTCAGTTTCTTCATGGAAGACGCTTACTATCAATGCGTAATCTTTATGCCGCTCACTTCCTTCAAGCTCGTAACCACTACCATCTGAATACGTCACTGCAAAATGCCTTCCATTCCATGATAAATCAACGATATATATCGTTCCTTCGCTGAATGGAGTGTCCCAATATTTAACTTCCATCTGTCTGATCCTATTCACTGACCCAAGCGATCTAGTGCTTGTTGGCTGATTGTTCGTGGGTTTCGTCGTTCAATATTGCAGTCTTTCTGTGCCAGTTCAATTACCAACCATTAGTTTATTTTTGGTTGAACACATCAAACAGCACCTTTGAACCTTGTGAGAGAATCCGAACTAAACAAGATCAACGAAAGTTGAACAACTCTGAATGAAAATTCTTTGTGTCGAATCTGATTGCCTTAAGTTGACCCAGCAACGCCTTCCTAAATCCAACAGGACCGCAAAACCAAATGCTTCGCTGCGCAATATCAGGATGTTTTTGGCGTATCTGCTCAATAGACAAAAAAGGTTTTAGCCGATTATCGATCACATGAAACTCAACGTTTGCTTTTCTGGCTGCACTTTCCATCTCTATGATCAAAGAAGGCGATGGGCTCTCGGTACAATAATAGAAAACAACTCCACCTCTATCTGGTTGTTGGGCGAGTTCATCCAATCGGGCTTTAAACGCCGCGCAACCAATCCCCCCAGCAATCCATACTTGCTTTTTACTATCGTCAAAATCGAACTTGCCATACGGACCTTCAACTTCTATCTGTTGTCCTATTTGAACTTGCTTATGAATGTTGCCAGTAAAGTCGCCAAGAGCCTTAATTAAAAAGCTTACATTGCGCTGTTTACTATCTACTGAAGCGATAGTGAACGGGTGAGGTTCTTCGCTGCCGATCCTTACAAACGCAAACTGACCAGCTAAATGACCTCTCCAACTTGGAAGATGGACGGAAAGTCGCGTCGTATGATTTTCTTTGCTATAAACCACCTCACTGATAGTGCCAGCATGTTTGTTGTCTTTGCCAATCCACCCAATCACACTCAAAATGGCAGCCGTAATGCCCGCAAGAACAACGAACACAGTGATTGGTGTGATAATGTTATCCCAATATAAGTGTTTGAGAAGAATCAGCGAGTGATAGCCGATAGCGATAAAGGCAATCGCCATCAGTTTATGAGTCCATCTAAAAAACTTATAGCGAACAGGAGCAAATAACGCCAATACCGTTAAACCGACAAATAGGTACAACGTCCACTCGCCCATTGTTTCCGCACTGCCACGCAAAGGACGAATTAAAGCATAGAAAGAGTCAGGGTCGATGGACGAAGCACCACGCTGAGGTCGTTCAAGATACCCCGCACGCACCAGTTGCTTTGGTACGATAGCAAGTAGCCAGTGAATAACGCCTATGATAACAGCATAAATTGCTACCCATTTATGTAGGCGATAAGACTTATCTAAGCCTCGGGTAAAATTCTCAATCAGTGGTAATCTCAAAGCGAGCAACATCACTAGAGTTAATAGAAGTACTGAAACGATACCCGTGATTTGGATTAAGGCGCTTCGCCACTGCATGAAGGTTTCATTGGCGACCAATGAAGGCTCCGCTTGAAGCCAGATAAAGATGATAGCCAGGATGAGGGCGAGCACCATTGAATAGAGTTTGTTCATAATAACGCTCCTGTTGAGCTTTAACTCTACTCCTTCTAATGTAACCCTACGTCAGGGAGAGTAAATCAGTGTAAATGCTTAATCACTCTCTTCCACCAACTGACTATTGGTCATCTTAGATAAAAGCTCAGCGATTCGATTTCTCATATCGCGCCTATCCACAATCATATCTAACGCCCCATGCTCCAAAAGAAACTCACTTTGCTGAAAGTCTTCTGGCAATTCTTCACGTACGGTTTGCTCAATGACTCTGCGCCCAGCGAAGCCAATTCTTGCTTGGGGTTCACCAATATTAATGTCACCTAGCATAGCGATGCTAGCAGACACACCGCCATATGTTTGGTCAGTGAGGACGGAAATATAAGGTAATCCAGCCATTGATAGTTGATTCAAAGCGGCACTGGTTTTGGCCATTTGCATCAATGCCATTAAAGATTCTTGCATCCGTGCACCACCACAAGCTGAAAAACACACTAGGCCACAATTGCTATCTCTCGCGACGTTAACAGCGTGAACAAACCGAGCGCCTGCTACCACCCCCAAAGAACCAGCCATAAACGAAAACTCAAACGCGCAGGCAACAACAGGCAACCCCATAAGCTGTCCCTTCATTGCGACGAGGGCATCTTTCTCCCCAGTTTCTTTTTGTGCTGAAGCTAAGCGGTCGGTGTAATGCTTTTTATCTTTAAAACCCAAGATATCTTCTGGTTGATAGTGACTTGCAATTTCAACCTGTCCCTCGGTATCTAAGAAACTAGCGAGACGCCGACGTGCTGTTATTCGCATATGGTGACTACATTTGGGGCATACCTCCAAACTCAGTTGCAACGCTTTGTTGTAAAGAATGTGGCCGCATTGAGAGCACTTTATCCACAAACCTTCGGGTATGTTTGCTTTGCGATTACTAACCAGTTTTTTTCTATGTAATAGCTTTTCAAGCCAACTCATGCGCGTTTATACCTTCGTGATTTAATTGATTTCATCATTGTATAAACTCATAATTAGCAATAAAGTGTCGATATTGAGTTACTTAATCCAACATTTTGGGACAATGAGTCGTGCTTGAGAGAATTGACCAACAATGGCTAAAGAGCTTTCATTGTGTGTACGAAAACATGAGCTTTAAACGTGCCGCGGAGTTTCTCCAACTTCCAACCTCCAATCTCAGTCGCCATATCAGCTTGCTTGAAGAGCGACTTGATACCCGACTCTTCGATAGAACGACTAGAAGAATTGCGCCGACAAGTGCTGGGGAGCACCTATATCTACTCACACAGCCACTGCTAAATAAGCTTAATGATGCACTTGAAGAGGTTACGTATCATTCTCAAGAGGCCGTTGGACAGTTGAGAATACTGATGCCCGACTCCCCTGTGTTGGCTAATGCCGTGGTAAGTTTCTGCGAAAAACACCCCTCAATATCGCTTAGTTGTGATACCAGCGTCAGCCCCAAGGAGGACTTATTCAACGGGTTCGATGTAATTTTAAAATTCCATCGTGGGAATCTTGACGATACCAATTTGGTAGCGAGGGAAATTAAACGCTGGCCTAGTATTGTAGTCGGTGCTCCGGAACTTCTTGATCGTTACCCTATACCCTTTAAGACCACTGACTTACAACACATTCCTTGCATTAGCAGTCTGACCGCGATCAATGGCGAACCGTGGGTTTTCAAAACGGACAGCGGTGAACGAATTACCCAAAAAGTTAAGTCTTCTTTTAAGGTCAATAGCGGACATCTCGCTAAAACAGGCGCGCTCTCTGGTATAGGGCTGGCAATTCTCCCTAGAGACATATGCCAAGGTGAACTGAGTTCTGGTGCTTTGAAAGTGATAGAAATGGAACATCAACCTGATGACTTGGTGCTATATGCATTTTACGCGTCAAGAAGGCATGTAGCCAACAAGATACCGTTGTTCATTGAACATATTAAGCACTGTGCGCATTTTGACGGTTGAATAATACTGTTTCCCTAGTAATACTCCGCACCGTAAACTCGCTTTCCTGTAAAAAACTGAAACCATGAAAAAACCTGTTTTGCTCTTGAGCCTCATACTTATATCTTTCTTTTCATCTGCCTCAACGCTCGATGAGTCTATAGCATCAATTGAGCAACGAATCTCGGGACGCATCGGCGTCTCCGTTTTGGATTCCAGAAATCAACAGCAATGGCACTATCGAGGCAATGAACGCTTTCCTATGATGAGCACGTTTAAAACTCTGGCATGCGCAAAGATGTTACATGACGCTGACTCAGGAGAGCTAGACAAGAACGCTTTGGCTCCCATAACGTCTGACAAACTTATTCCTTGGTCACCGGTTACAGAGAAAATGGTGGGCAGTTCCATTACCGTCAGCAAAGCTTGTGAAGCGACAATGGAAACGAGCGACAACACTGCAGCCAATATCGTTCTGCATTCCATAGGGGGACCTCAAGGACTCACTGAGTTTCTACGTTTGAACCAAGATGACGTGACTCGATTAGACCGCATTGAACCAGAGTTAAATCAGGCACTTTCAGGCGATAAACGGGATACAACAACACCAAATGCGATGAATACCACACTGCATCGTCTTCTATTTGAAGGGGCCCTGAATCAAGGCTCGAAAAATCAGTTAATGGCTTGGATGCAAGGGAACACGGTTTCAGATTCATTGCTACGATCGGTTCTACCGCAAGGATGGTCTATCGCAGACCGCTCTGGTGCAGGCGCTAATGGTTCACGTGGTTTTACTGGTGCTATTTGGGCTGACAATCGCAAACCATTGGTCATCAGCATTTATCTAACACAAACCGACCTATCGATGTCTGAACGTAACCAAATCATCAACGAAATTGGTGGGCTGATTTTCCAGACGTATGCTATCAAGTAACGAACTAAGCACAGCGCTAACTTAATAGAATGCATGCCGCCACTAATTATATTCCCTCACGAAGATAGTAGTCGGCATGTTAACTCATTGAATGAATCTTACGCAGAAGCTCTAAGTCGGCGCTCTATCTGAAATCACCTTACCATCTTTAATAGTAATAATACGTTTAGTACGCTCTGCTAATGCATTGTCGTGAGTAACAATAATGAGTGTTCTGCCTTCCTCATGAAGTTGATTAAACAATGCTTCAATCTCAGCGCCTGACTTCGAGTCCAATGCGCCTGTGGGTTCATCAGCTAGGATAATTTGAGGGTCATTTACCAAGGCTCTAGCAATGGCAACTCGCTGCTTTTGACCACCAGATAGTTGGTTCGGTTTATGGTCAAGGCGGTCCCCTAAGCCTACCTGCTCTAGAAGTTTTGCCGCACGCTGGCGACGCTCTTTGGCTTTAATTCCGCCGTACACCAGAGGTAACGCTACATTGTCGAGTGCGGTAGCGTATTCAAGTAAATTGAAGCTTTGGAACACAAAGCCAATCTTCTGGTTTCGAATTGCAGCTAGAGCATTAGCGGTTAAACTCGCGACGTTCTGGCCTGCTAATAAATAGTCCCCATCGCTAGGTTTATCTAGGCAGCCAAGCATGTTCATTAGGGTCGACTTTCCAGAACCCGAAGGACCAAGAATCGACAGGAATTCACCTTGGTTAATGGTTAAGTCAACGCCATCTAATGCCCGTACTTCCATTTCACCACTGGCGTAGTATTTGCAAATATTAGTCAGCTCAACAAGAGGCATATTTGCCAAGTTTTGTTTCGCGTTATGGTTACTCACTTTGTAATGCCTCCAGCGGGCTGACTTTGGCCGCTCTGTTGGCGGGTAACCAAGCTGATGCGACACCGATAATCATTAGGGTAACGATCACAATCGCGACCACAATCCAAGATAATTCAGGCACAGGCTTTCCGAGTTGTTCATAGAACGCATTGCCCTCAAGGCTGATGGTGCTAATCGCAGAGATCAGAGCGTAAGTGACACCTAACCCTAACGCACCACCCATCATCATGGTCATAAGAGATTGAACTAAATAATGAACACGGATAGCCGTAGGCGTTGCCCCCACCGCCATACGAACGCCAATGTCGCGAGTTGAACGCTTTACCGTCGCATACATGACATTGGCAATCCCAACACCTGCCACCGCAAGAGTGACAAAACCAATAATGCCGAGGAAGCTTTGTAAGCCAATAAGAAACTGCTGCATACTTTTTTGTCGTAGGAACATGTCTTCCACTTGAATTACTTGCTCATCATGGACGCTTGCTCCGTGTTTACGAGCGATGACTTGGCGAATGATTTGCGCCAACCTTTTGCGGTCCACATCGGCTTTAGGTTCGACGTTTATACCGCCAATGTCTCCATTGGTGTGAAACCGTTGCCAAGTAGCCAGCGGTACAAAGCTCGAATAGTTAATGCCATCCCCTTGCTCAACTCGTCCGCTATTCTTCGCCAAAACCCCAACAACCGTAAATTCCTCACTGCCAATTTTCACCTTTTTTCCAACAGGATCCGCTTGTAAAGTCACCGTCGCAAACCAGTTATAGTCGTCAGTTGGATTAAACAGATCTGCAGCCAATGAATAGCCAAGCACAACCACTTTGCGCATCTGCTTTTGGTCTAGCGGGTTCAACCATCGCCCTCCCGGCAACGGGATTAGGTTAGTCATCGACGCAAAATCGGTCGGAACAGCTATCGGTTGTTTCCATGAACCTCTATCGCCAACCGTGATGTTTTCGTTCCATTGAGCAGTAGGAGCGACACTGGCTACTTCAGGTAACGCCTTGATAACTTGGACATCCTCTTTTTTTAGCTTAAGAAACTTACCTTGGTGGAAAGCGCCATGGTCGATACTGGCGATGCCGCCAGTTAAGTAGATCAAGTTGCCATTGCCATTTTGCGCCGTTTTCAGTACTCCTTGACGAATACCCTCACCGACAGCAAGCATGGCAGCAATACATAGCGTTGCCCAAGCCACCGCCAATATGGTTAAACCCAAACGCAACTTTTCTGCTGACATTTCCTGAAAGATTTGTCTTATTGGTAACAACATCGCTACGCCCTCGCACTTGAGGCAATAACCGGAGTAAGGCGTGAACCTCGTCTCGCAGGAAAATAAGAGGCCATCAACGCTAAAATCAGAGTAACCAGTAGCGACCAAGTAATGGAGCCTCCAGTTATCACGGGTGTGCCTAACCACTCGGGAAGAGCGATGGAGTTAAGTAACATCACAGTAGCAAAGGCAAACGCCAACCCTAGCGCCGTTCCAACGGCGACAAGAATAAGCCCTTCAAGGATAAACTGATTCAGAATCGATTTCTGCGTTGCTCCCACTGCTAGGCGCACACCAATTTCTCTGGTTCTTTCGGTAACAGACAGGAACATAATATTAGCAACACCAAGCGCACCAACTGCCATGGTCATGGCGCCACTTGCGCCCAAGAATATCTGGATACCTCTGAAGATCCCCTTAATCATGGAAGCACCCTCGCTAAAGTCTGGCATATCAATAGCGTCTCTATCTGTGGGATCAAAATGAAGCAGCTTCGAATAAAAATCGGCAACACTTTTTCTAAACGAATGCGCATCCATGCCCTCAATAGGCTTCATTAACAGCATCCATGGTTTAACGTTCCATAAGTCACGATAAGTAGTTTGAGGAATGTACACAGTGCGACTATCACTGAAAAAGCTGGCGGAATCTTCATCTTTGAGCACGCCAATCACCAGAAAAGGAATGCCGTTCACTTTGACGGTATGACCAATGGAGAGGCCTCCCATCTTAGCAATTTGGTCGCCTAACACTGCTACACGAGTGTGATTAGCAATATCACTAGGCGAGATATGGCGCGAGGTGGGTTCGAACTTACTTTGCATAAGGGAGAAATAGCTAGAGTCGATACCGTTTACACTGCTCGATAAGTTTTGCCCTTTTTCATTGGTAACGCTGGCATCCCATTTGGCGTAAACACTGGACACAGCGTCGACGAAGCCGGTGTTTTTTATTCTTTCAACTTGTTCTTGGGAAATGGTGATCTGGCGTCTAGAAGGTAAGCCTTGCCAGGCCTTGCTGGTACTAGAAGGAAATGCAACCTGTACATTATTCATCAAGAAAGATAGCTGTTGAGTTTGGTGACGATAAAAGCCCTCTCCAAGTGCAATCAACACCACCACGGAGATGACACCCCAAGCAATGGCAATAATTGCGAGCGCACTTTTCATGCGGTGCGCCAGCAGAGTTTGCCATGTTTGCTGCAACAGATTGGTCATGAGTTAAGAGCTCGAGATATCAATGCGATCGTGTCATCATCCAGCTTTCCTGCCGTTTGCAATAAGCCTATGCGCTGGCGCCAATAATTGTACAGATTGGTTTGTAGACTGTTTTTTGCTTCAAACAGGCTGTTGTGGGCGTTGATTACCTCTGACACTTCCAGCAATCCAGCATCGTATAGTTTCTCTTTACTGCGCAGAACTTTCTCTCGAGATATCACCAGTTTGTCTGCCATCAGAACTTGATTCCAATTGATCTCCACTTGAGTAAATTGCTGCACCACTCGTTTATGGATATCGATTTCTACTTTACGAAAGTCCTGCTTGGCGCTGAGAATATTAAGTGATGCTTCATCTACTTTGGCACGCGTCGAGCCATTGAGGTCAATGGGGACACTTAGGGTAATACCGGCACTGAACTCACCGTCTTTGCGTTGGTCACCACCGTTGTAACCCACATCTCCCTTTAATGTAGGGTAATAGCCACCTTTAGCAGAATCTCTCGCAAATTCGCTCGCTTTAACATTCTGCGCTGCCACCAGCAGTTCTGGACTGCTGTCTTTCGCAAGCTTTAGCCATTGTTGTTGTGAGTTCACCAACATAGGTGGCTCCGCAACGGAGTCGGTACGAATTTGGTCAACGTTTTTTGGCGTTTGATTGATAAGTTCGGCAAGTGTTGCTCTTTTTACTTCTAAGTCAGCTTGCGCGCTCAAAATACCCGCTTGTTCAGATACTTGAGTCGCGCGAATCTCTTCTACGTCCACAGATTTTACTTTACCGGCACGGTAGCGCTTCTCGATAATCTTCAGCAGCTTATTGCCTTCTTCTAGCTTAGACTTAGCCAGTTGAAGATCTCCCTGCGCACTTGCTACGTCCAAGTATGAAGACAACAGTCTTTGCGCCAATTCGTTGTGTGAGCGAGATAGCTCTAGTTGTGCTTTGATGTAGTTCGCATTCGCCAGATCTAAATCTGACCATAAACTGCTATCCCAAATGGTTTGAGACAGTGTTGCCCCGTAGCTATTCGAATTGTCTGTCGACTCACTCCAATTAGCAGAGGCATTGGCACTTAAGCCTGGGAGTAGAGAACTGCGCCGTGCCTCAACTCCCACTTCACCCAGTTGCACGCCAATTTTAGCTTTTTCATAATTCGGGTCATTTTGTTTTGCCTGTTGCCAAGCTTGCTCTATAGAAATCGCATAACTTGGTAAGCTCAAGGTAGTTATTAATACCGCACACCCTAATTTCGACAAAGATAACTTAGCCATGTGTGACTCCTGCCATCATGCTGTTGTCGATAATCTCTTCGTTCAACTCAACTCCATCGAGCACCTCGACATTGATGCCATCCGATAGACCAAGTTTCACTGGTTGTGTGTGGAAGCCCTGCTCAGAAGCATCGGGGATCAATACATTGGGTGTGTCGCCATTAAATTGCAGTGCCCGCTCAGGCAGGGTTAAGACATTTTCTGACTTCTTCAGGGTAATTTTAGCTGTCGAGGAAAAGCCTGAACGCAACACAACCCCTTTAGGGATCGACAGCTCACCCACCTCAACGCCAAATCCATTGTCGAAACTCTTTGCCGATGAGTTACTTGCTGGTGAATTTAAGTTTTCAGACTGAATAGCAACCTTGGACAGTACTCCGGTAATTTCCACATCAGGGTACGGTGCAACGGTCAACACAACAGGCATTCCTGGAGATAATTGAGCGGCGTCATGTTCACTGACACTGCCTTTGAAAATTAAACTATTCATGTCCGCTAGCGACATCATGGCGGTGGCTTCTTGGTTGGATTGGGTGGAGATTATTGGTTCACCAACTTCAACTTTGCGATTAAGAACCGTACCATCAATCGGCGCGTAGATAGTGGATGTCAGACGAGCATTACCGATGGAGGCTTCACCGCTACGAATAAGCTCAAGGTTCTGACGCTTTTGCAACACATTGGCTTGAGCAGATTTCACCGACGAACGAGCGCTTACGTACTCATCGTAGTTCTTAGGAATAATGTCCTGCTCAACTAAGCTCTTTAAGTTGGCAAGCTTTTGCTTGGCTGATTCAAGCTCTGCTTCACTGCGCATCAAATCGGTTGAAGCATCGGTTAACGCTTGAGGTGTTGGATTTGGGCGAACCTTGATAAGCGGTTGACCTTGTTTGACTTTTTCACCGACGCTGACATAAATCTCACCTACAATGCCATCAATCTGAGATTTGATGGATACTGAGTGAGCAGGCACGATATTACCAACGGCCACCGCCTGTTTCTCAATGGTTCCTTTTTCTACCGCCAGAGTAGGAAAAGCTAACGGCTGCTCCGAAGATTGTAGATAGAAATACGCACCACCGCCGAGCAGCGCCATACACACAGCCGAGACCATCCAAGTTTTTGCCATCATTCACACCAATTATTGATACACGAGCTTGTGACCAGCTCGTGAATATAAAGTTCTAGGATGATAGCGACTTTAGTGCATGAAATTTGTCATGCTTGGTATGGTTTATGTCATCGGTTTTGTTGGCAATAGCTGAATCGCTAAGGGGTAATGAGACGTTAGAATACGTGGATATAGGGATAAAACGATAAGATGGAACAATTAAACTTATTTAGTCTCTATCGTCATCTTCAGTCTTTGTAAGTGAACGTTGAGTGGCTAACTGTGTTTAGTGTTTTGAACATTGTTGTGTTAATAGCAAATCATTAAGCACAACTATAATGAATTATCATTGCGGCCAAAACTAGTCCGCAATGATTTCTATCTAATCTTAATCAGCGTTGCTCTATTGATTTCGATTCTTCTTTTTCTTACCCGTTCCAGCCGGTTTTGCTCGTGGTTTCATGGGTGCGAAATAAGCTTCACTCTGGTCATCATCCACTTCAAATCCTGCAACTTGTTCGCGTTCAAGACGGAACTTATTTTTCTTTTCTATCACTTTAAAGTGATGGTAGTCGTCGTAATCGATAAGAGATAAACCAAGACCAACTTCTCCTGCGCGGCCACTGCGCCCGATACGGTGCATATAATCGGCGGGACTGCGTGGCAGGTCAAAGTTGATCACGACCGGTAGCTTTTCAATGTCAAGGCCACGAGCTGCGATGTCGGTTGCGATCAGGACTTGAATGTCGCCAGATTTAAACCCTTCTAGCACACGTGTACGAGCACCCTGCCCTTTATCACCATGGAAAACCTCTGCAGTGATACCGCGTTTTGATAGCTTTTGTGCTAAATGGTTGCAGCTATTCTTGGCATTAACAAAGATTAACGCTTGTCGCCATTGATGCTGTTTGATTAAGTGCGCAAGTACCGCCGTCTTTTGACCTTTATTCACGCTAAACACACGTTGCACGAGAGTACTGGTTTCAGCACTTTGCAATTGCACTTCAACAGGGTCGCTAAGTAAATGCTGCGCCAGACTTGTTACTTTCTCAGGAAAAGTTGCTGAAAATAGTAACGTCTGTTTTTTCTCTGGTAGCAAAGCAAGAATTTTGTTGAGCTCTTCTGTAAAGCCCAAGCTCAACATACGGTCCGCTTCATCTAGTACTAGTGTTTGCACTTGGTCTAGCTTAATAGCATTACTTGATACCAGATCAAGTAATCGTCCAGGTGTTGCCACAACAATGTCGCTACCACCTCGAAGCGCTAGCATTTGAGGGTTTGCTGAGACACCACCGAATACAGCAACCGTTTTTATCTCATTTCGTAGATGATATGAGTACGATTTAACGTTATACGCCACCTGTGACGCTAGTTCGCGCGTAGGAACAAGAATTAGGTGAGAAACCGTGTTGCCACGACGACTGTTAGGTTTGTCCTGTTGACAGATTTTTTGCAGAATCGGCAGCGAAAACGCGGCAGTTTTACCAGAACCCGTATTCGCACCACCAACAAGATCACGCCCTTCAAGTAGGTAAGGAATGGTGTGAGATTGGATTGGAGTCGGTTGGCTGTATTCCAACTCCTCTAGTCGCTCAACTAGGGTTGGAATCAGACCTAGGTCAGCGAATGTTGTTGGAGATGTTTTGTCAGTCATTACTCTCTTGGCTCTGGGCTAGATAAAGGCCGTGTATCTTAGTCTATTTACGACGTTGACGTTAGTAAAAATGAAACAAACCCGTCGTTTTAACCATCTGCTCAAAGCTTAGCTATCAAAATGATAACCTCGTTATCGCCACTAACTATCAACTTGACACCTTCTTACCCTTTCGAGGTTCACGGTTAATCACCACTAAACTCGGAGATCTGCATGCTCACAAATCCATCAATCAAAAATTAATTATTACCATCGCAAAACTCCAACGAGTCTCTAAAAAGCTAAACGTAATAATTGGTTGTCAAAGCTCTTGGAACATAACTTGCTCTATTGCTGACGAATTTATTAAGTGGTGAATAGAAGGACGTAGTATGAAGTTAACATATGAAGTTGAGGATAAACCGCCATTTGGAACATCGTTACTATTAGCATTTCAACATATGCTGGCGGCTATGGGGGCAATCATTGCGGTACCTTTAGTTGTGGGAAGTGCCATTGGCCTTCCGACTAATGAAATGATTGTCTTAGTTAATGCGGCGTTACTGGTATCGGGAGTCGTTACTATCATCCAATGTAAAGGCGTTGGAGTAATAGGCATTAGACTTCCGGTTGTTATGGGCACAAGCTTTACGTTTGTTGCTATCTCTATCTCTATTGGCATTGAATCTGGTGTTGCTGCCATCTTTGGAGCGGCATTGGTTGGCTCCTTGGTCATGATCATTGGCTCCAAATTTATGCCTCAAATACGCAAGTTGTTCCCGCCCGTCGTATCCGGAACGGTCGTTGTATTGATCGGTCTTACCATACTCCCTGTCGGTATCGACTGGATCGCGGGAGGCTTTGTAGGCCAAGAAGGATACGGACGGTTAGAAAATCTTGCTCTCGGCACTTTCGTTCTTTTATTGATTATCGCAATTTCTAACTTTGGCAAGGGGATCTTCGGTGCGGCATCTATCGTTATTGGTATTGCTGTTGGATATCTGATTGCGTTGGCATTGGGCATGGTGGACTTCACACCTGTAAAAGAGGCGACCATTTTTGCTACTCCAGACCTATTGCCGTTTGGCATTGAATTCACTGTAGCTGGCATTATTGGTATGTCCATCGCTTACTTGGTCACTATTATGGAATCTACTGGGGATTTCTTAGCCCTAAGCGATGCCACCAAAACGAAGCTCACGGGTAAAAAACTTTCCAGTGGTATCTTATGTGATGGTGTGGGTAGTGCTTTAGCGTCCGTTGTCGGTACTACACCGTTTTCTTCATTCAGCCAAAACGTTGGTATTGTCTCGATTACTGGTGTTGCAAGTCGCCATGTGGTCGCCTTTACTGGCGTCATTATGGTTTGTGCAGGGTTGATTCCTAAGATAGGTGGCCTAGTCGTTACTATTCCTAGCAGCGTGTTAGGTGGTGCTGGCATCGTTATGTTCTCAATGATCATCTCATCCGGTATCAACATTCTGTCTCGTCTGAACTTTACCAAGCGCGATATGTTGATTGTTGCTCTGGGTGTCGCCGCCGGAATGACAGTGACGATTCGTCCTGAAACATTGACCTACTTCCCAGATTCCTTAAGAGTTATTCTAGGTTCGGGAATTACCACAGGTTCTCTCGTTGCACTTGGTTTGAACTTAATATTGAAGGTTGACGTGACCGACGAAATTGAAAGTGCAGAAGAAAAGAAAGTGCTGTTTGATGAATCGTTCAAGCAAACGAAAAATATGGCTGAGCTTGAGTCTGAGAAGGCTAAAACAGTGGGGCTAGAGTGCGATTAATTCAAAATTGTTAAATCAGCTCCGCTAGTTTTCTAGCTATGAAATACCACAACCACGCCGCCAGCAAGCGGTGTGGTTTCTTTGCAAACTGTATTACTACTTTACTCGCTGACAAACACGTACAGGTCACCTCGACAATGATTGATACTGTATTCGATTGGACGCCCTGAATTGTCAAACGCGGTTTGTTCAATGAGCAATACGGGAGTTGTCGAGTCTATATTAAGCTTCTCAAGTGACTCTTCTGTTGGCATTTTTGCCGACACACGACTTTGCGTTCTTGAAGGTGTTATGTTTTGACTGTGGAAGTAATCGTACAAAGATAACTGGATGTCATCTGGATCTTGAATCAAATCAGATGGAACGTAAGATTCTTCAATTGATACCGCTTGCTCATCAATATAACGAACGCGCTTTAAAAGAAACACTTCCTCCCCCTCTTTAAGGTTTAGGGTTTGGGCGATTTCCGCCACACAAGATACAGTGTCTTTCTTGATCCAAAGCGTATCTGGCTTTTTCCCTTTTAACACGACTTGTTGAGAAAAACCTGTCGCAGCTTTACCTGAATACTCTACCGTGTCGCTAATCATGGTCCCCAAACCACGAGAGCGAACAATGACGCCATCTTTATCGAGCACGTCTAGCGCTTTTCGAATCGTTATCCTTGAGACTCCTAACAAATCGCTGAACTCACGCTCCGTGGGAATAAAATCTCCACTTTTTAAGATTTTCTGTTCAGTGGCGACCTTTACTGATTCAGATATCTTCATATACAGCGGTGATTTATCTTTTTGTTCAATACGAGTCAGTATCAGTTCGATAAGAGGCTGGTAGGTTGTCATAACGTTCTTATTTTTATCAGCAATTTTTGCATTATACCTGATATTGGAAAGGATTAGATAGGGCGACGAAAAAAGCTGAAACAGGCAAGTTTCAACTTTTTATTTATCTCACGTGACAGCAACGACTTGCTTCGCATCCTCTTTTGGTTTGACCACAAGCAACAATATCGTAGCAACAAAAACTAAAACAGCGCACGTAGAGTAAGCGAGATCGTAAGTTCCAAATGTATCGACCGACCAGCCCGCGAGCACTGGGCCAATAAATCCTCCAACGCCCCACGCCGTGTATAAAATACCGTAGTTGGTGCCGAAGTTTTTCAACCCATATAGCTCCGCCATAACAGAAGGGAAAACTGCAAGTAAAGCGCCATAGCCAATACCGGCTAAACCTGCACCAAGAATTAAGGTGAAAGACGAATCAAATTGAGCAAACAGCAGCATATTTACTAATTGTAGTAACATAGCTAGAGCAAGGGTTTTGATCGAACCGATCTTATCACTCAATAAGCCAGTGGCTAATCGACCGCCTGAGTTGAAAATTGCTAACGCTACTACCAAATATGCACCATCTATAATGTTCCCTTGTTCTGATGCGATCGAGGTAATGTTTGCGATGATCATTAGCCCTGCAGATGCCCCAAATGCATAAGCAAACCATAGTAGATAAAAAGGACGCGTCGATAGCATATCTCGCCATAGCACGTCGGTACTTTGAGCTTTAGCTTTCGATTCACGTTTCATGTTTGCAGGTTTAGGTTTGAAATCTGAAGGTGGATTGGTGAAAGAGCACGCCAAAGGAAACGCAATCAGCAACAAACCAAGCCCAAGGATCTGCAAACTCACTTCTAACCCGAGTACAGAAAACAGCACACTAGTTAGAGGTGCAAGATACAGTGCCGCCAAGCCAAAGGCTGTAGCCAGCGCGCCATTGACCATTCCTTTTCTGGAAGCGTGAAACCATTTCATTGCAGTCGGATTAAGACACGCATAAGAAAAACCAATACCGGAACCTGTCAACATTCCAAAGCTCAAACATAAGTTCATGGGAGTAATAGATAGACTCGATAATGCCATCCCTCCACCAGCCATTAATGTACCAAGCATCAGTACCTTCTTCGGGCCAATTTGATCTTGAATACGCCCTGCCACCAGAAGCGCTAATGATAATGTGACGATAGTAATGGTATATGGCAAAGACGCTTGCGTGTGGCTCCAGCCTAATTCAATAAGGGCATTTTTAAACACACTCCATGTATAAAGCACACCGATGCACAGATTAATCCCGCAACCTGTGGCTAGGATCCTTATAGCTTTGTTATTCATGATAATTACTTATGAGCATCGCTCGGAGCCGAACGACCTTCGATTAGATTGATGGTGAAAGTGATGAGGCTTAACCGAGTGTTAAGCCCCTTTTATAATTACAATATTTTAATATTGTCGAAGATAATCTGAGATTTTGACAACATTTGGAGCACAGTCGCCGCCTTCATGACTAACTACGTATGATGCAACTGCATTACCGAGAAGGACAGCATCGGCCAGTTCCCACCCAGAACTCAAACCAGCAAGCACACCACCAGCATGAGTATCACCGGCCCCAATCGTATCAACAACCTGCGCCGCAAATGGTGCAACGACTCCATGAGACTCTCCATTGCTAAATAGCGCACCGTCACTATCAATTCGTAAAATCAACGGGCAGTGATAACGTGAATACCATTGTTCCACAAAGCGTTGACTGTCTTTCATCCCTAGGTGCTCTGCTTCTTGACGGTTAAGCGAAATGATTGGCTTCAAGAGCAACAACCGCTCAAGTAAAACCGGTTCGATGTCAGCGATACGCGGACCAAAATCGATAAACAATTGAATAGAATTTGGTAGCGTTTCTAACCAATTGATAATTTCTACGCCACAATCTGAAGCTAGCTGGTAACCAGATAAATAGATAATCGCGTCATCATTGATCGATAGCTGACTTAGATTTTCTTTATTCCAGTTGTTTTCCACACCACTGACAGAAAGAAACGTTCTTTCGCCATCTGGTTCAACAAGGGCTAAGCACCAGCCATTGTCTCCACTTGGATCGGTTAGGTTGCTTTGTAGTCCTTTCTCCTCCATTGAGTGACGAATTAAGTCTGCCCATTTTCCACTTCCGATGGGTAAAGCATTGGTCGACTGCAGGCCTAGACGTTTAACTGCAATCGCGATATTAAGCGCACAACCACCAATATGAATGCCCTTTTCTTGCATTTCCAAGTCACCGCCTCGCTCAGGTAAGCAAGGGGTTTCGGTCACAATGTCGACGACAGCAGCGCCGATTAAGCATAATTGACGTTTGTTGTTAAGTGTCGGAATTAATTCAATTAGTGCATTATGAGGCATGGCCCTGCTCCTTAGCTTCCCGAAGAGAAAGGAATTTGCACGCGTATTCTTCAAAGTTTAGCTGGTTTTCATTATCTAACTGCTGCTTG
Source organism: Vibrio mediterranei (assembly GCF_013364395.1). Classification (NCBI taxonomy): domain Bacteria; kingdom Pseudomonadati; phylum Pseudomonadota; class Gammaproteobacteria; order Vibrionales; family Vibrionaceae; genus Vibrio; species Vibrio mediterranei. The sequence goes on from NZ_JABXGK010000008.1 coordinate 1,293,843, forward strand.
AGCGCAGCGTCAATTGCTTGAATACCATTCAATGCACCGCAAATTGCTGTTGCCATTGCGCCAATGGTATCAGTATCACCACCTAGGTTTGCACACAAAATTGCACAGCGGTTTGGATCAGTTTCGGCCAGTTCAACCATCGCAATCGCTGCCGGTACAGACTCAATCGTACTTACACCAGCGCCCACTAGGTTATAGATTTTCTCCATTCGCTCTTCGATACCACATCTCTCTTCTGCCACCTGCAGAGCTAGTCCGACACGTGATGCCATAGATGCACTGAACGTCGTGACATTCTTTGTTTGTGCAGTATGAGCAATCGCTGGTAGTTGATCTTTAATCTCTGTCCAAGAGTGCCCTTCAATTGCTTTCGATATTGCCCAAGCAATAATGACAGCTCCTGAAATAGCAACATCCGACTTGTGAGTAGGACTTGAAGCTAATGCAACTTGCTCGATGAAGTCGTCATGGTTATTTGTTGGTAACAGGCAACCCATAGGCGACACACGCATCGCAGCGCCATTAGTTACTCCATTGTTCTCCAACTCACTAATCGCTACTCCTTCTTTAATCGAGCGCATTGCCGCTTTTGAACTTGGGCCAAAAATATTTTTATTAAACGCATCAAATCCTTCTGCCCACGTTAGTACATTACGAGCGATGACTTCAGGAACAATTTGACCATCACATTCAATAATTGCGTCAGCCAACGCAAGTGCCATTGATGTATCATCGGTAAATTGACATGCTTTAAAGTAACACGCAGCATTGTTATCTTCAGGACCATCAAGAAAACGGTCAATCCAACCAAAATGGGCTTTTACTCGACTGCGAGGCCAAAGTTCAGATGGCATCCCCATTGAGTCACCGAGTGCTTGACCATAAAAAGTGCCAAGGATTCTGTCTTGTTTTGTAATCGTCATCTTACTTACCAAAAAAAGGGTTAAACGTCCTGCCCAACATGAATTAAACACATCGGGCAGGGCTGAAATTTAAGCTTGTGCTTTTTGTTCTGCACTAGAGGAATCTTGCTGATCAGCCATTTGGATTGGTTTTATCTCACCATTAGGCTCACGGAAGAAGTACATAAAGATGGCTAGGATGATCGCGATCATGACGCCACCAAATCCCCACATACCTGCCCAGTCAAACGTTAAGCCGTTTTGTGGTGTGTCGTATGCAAACATTTTTTCCATTAAGACACCACCAAGGCGATAACCAAGCAAGCTACCAATACCCTGACAACCTAGCGTAATCAAACCTTGAGCAGCAGTACGCATGTGTGCTGGCGCTTTCTTATCAACATAAATATAAGCGGTTACAAAGTAGAAGTCGTAGCTTACGCCGTGTAGCAAAATGCCCAAGAACAATAGTGAGTACAGATACCATGTGTCTGCGCTGCCGTAGACAAAGAATCCATAACGGATGGCGGCCGTAGCAAGACCAAGAAGCAATACCTTTTTAATACCAAATCGTTTAGTAAAGAATGGTAGTGCTAACATAAAGAAGATTTCAGAGAACTGACCCAGCGTCATCCAACCTGTTGCGTTACTCATACCTACTTCTGTTAGGAAGCCGTTTGCAAAGATGTAATAAAACGCGAGTGGCATACTAAACATGAATGAACATACAAAGAACGCCAAGAAGTTTCGATCTTTCAATAGCACCATCGCATCAAGACCAAGCATGACTTTTAAGTCTAGTTTTCCGGTACTCTTTGGCGGTGTATTAGGCAAAGTTAAAGCGAATATGCCTAATAACGCCGAACTTGCAGCCGTAATAATAAGCGGAATATTGCTTGAAGAAATGTCACCGTAACCTAACCAAGAAGGCAAAAAGCCAATCGCAACACCCGAGGCAATCCAACCAATCGTCCCCATCACACGAATGCGTGGAAAATCACGTTCGACATCTTCTACATTAGAAAAAGCAATGCTGTTTGTCAGTGCAATCGTTGGCATGTAGGTCAGTGAATAGCCAAGTAAAAGCGGGAAAAAGGTGGCGAATTCAGTTTGTTGTGCCGCTAAATACATGAGTACCGCGCCTGCCAACAACATCACAGAGAGTACTTTCTGCGCTGGGAAAAATCGGTCGGTGATAGAACCTACCAAGATTGGCGATAAGATCGCTGCAATTGCAGTACAAGCGTATGACCATGCAATCTCTGTTGGGGTAAAACCGTTGGTACTTAGTATTTGCCATAACGGGACGAACCATGCGCCCCATATAAACCATTCAATGAACATCATTGAAGATAGTTTGATGTTTGTCGTTTTCATTTCTAATCCTTAGGTACTGTAGGGTACAAAACAATGGTACTATTCAAAATAATACCAATACAATACCAAGGTGGTATTTTTGTGATCAAAGCGTCACTTGGGCGAACGTTCCAGGATCCTGTAATGATAGTTGGAGTGATGTGACAAGAAAACCTACAGACTGCAACTGAAAGGTTTATTGATAAACTAACTAGGTTATCCTAAATGCTGTTATTAGATTCCTACCTGTATAGGAATAACCATGGACAGACTCTAGAATCTCCGAGCTGTACCTAGGCGCTTCGATTGAGTGTTCTTAGTATGAATCGAACAACATTCCAAAGAACACTTCGCGGGACTCAGGACTGCTGTCTCTATGAGTATGATATTCAACGTGAGATTTTATGTCCGCGGAAGGAGAAAGCTTGATGCTCCAAAGTGATTTAACTTGATTCGGAATTATAGAATATCGAACGTCGATGACTCGTGTCTTGTCATCAGGATCTTGTGCAACATATCCGTTAGAAAACCATCGAAAGCGTTCGATATCGATAGCTTGTTGTGAGTTAGGATCGAGCCAAGGAAAATCTCTATTCACATCAAGTTTAGGTACGGATTGTCCAGGGTATGTTTTCACTGTACTTCCTACTCTAACTGCATCGACATAATATCGATCGCTGGTTTCGTAGACTACTTTCCACAGTAATATGTTAGCAAAGCTCGGCTTGGCCTCTAGTTTAATCGGGGTATGCTGTCTTTCGTTAGCCAATTGCCAACCAGTTGCTTCCGCTCGGTCTCTTTGAATCATGCCTATCGTTGGGTACATAACAGCCCACAAAAAAGCCAATCGGGCTAACCATGTTTTACGCTTAAACGTTGCCAAAACGACCAGTATCAAAATAGGTAGCGTATAGATAGGATCAATGACCGAAACCGTGCTCCATGCATAACGCTCATTAGTAAACGGCCACAACAATTGAGTTCCATAACTAGTGCAAGAGTCTAATAATGCATGAGTGCTATAACCTAACGTGCAGTAAAGCCAACTTTGTTTAAAGGAAAGTCCATGTCTTTTCGCAATCAAAGGATGTAGCACCCACGCACAAATTAAGCTACCAATAGGGATGAAAAACAATGAATGTGTGAATTGGCGATGAAACTCTAAGAACAACAAAGGATCATCATGCGAACGAATAAGCACATCTAAGTCAGGGGACATTCCCGCGAGCAGACCCAATATACCAGCAACGACTATTTGTTTTTTTCTACTTAATGATTGAGACAAAGAGGCACCTAGCACTCCTTGGGATAATGGATCCATGATTAACTCATTGATTGCATTCAGCTCATGTATACAGCATAGATGCTGATTAGCTAGAAAATCGAGTGACTAGTGGTTTTTTATTTTATTGTCACTAACGAGGACACTGAGAAGAGTCCTTTTGATGCGGAAGCCACCATAATTAATCTGCTCTAAATATTCAAAGCTAAATCGCTTTGCAACAAACCTATGATTTTTCGGCTGAAACCTTACCATCTCGGCCAAAAAGGGTTATACATAACCTTATATAAGACTAATAAATGAAAAAGTCATGACACTTAAGGAAATCCTCCAAGTTCGCAATGTGCGCTACTTCTTAATGTTTCGAAGCAGCTATTTTGCGCGTTTTTATTATCCTGTTTTCACCCTGCTCTATCTGGATTACGGGTTAACACTGTCGCAGTTTGCAATGCTCAATGTGATTTGGGCTGCTACCATCGTTCTTGCGGAAGTACCATCAGGAGCCTTTGCCGACACTTTAGGTCGTAAGAAACTTGTCGTCTTATCCTCGATTATCATGTTCGTTGAGATCGCCATGATAGCCTTTGTCCCGACAGGTAATCCGAGTTTGGTATTCGCGGTATTTTTGGTTAACCGGATATTAAGTGGCTTAGCTATGGCCCTTGCTAGCGGTGCCGACGAAGCTTTGGCATACGACACCTTGAAAGAACAAGGTAAGGAAGAGGCGTGGCCTCATGTATTGCAGATTCAAATACGAGTGGCCTCTGCAGTGGGTATCTTCGTTACGCTGATCGGGGCCGCTATGTATGATGTCGATGTCATGGGGTCTGTGTACCAATTGTTTGGATGGACAGCACCAGAGAGCACTCAAGACATTATGCGTATTCCGGTTTACGCCACTTTGATCGTAGCCATGGTCGCCATTTACGCAGCAATCAATATGCAAGAAGATAAAAAACCGATGCCCAAAAGCGGCGATAAGCTAGCAACAACGTTAGCAAGCTTAAACTTGACGCTCAGTACCGGTAAGTGGGTTATGTCTACACCTTATGTGTTGTTCATATTGCTCTACTACAGTCTTTTCGAGCACACCTCACGCATGTTTCTCACTATGAATAGTCAATATTATCGCGCTATCGACATTCCTATTATCTACATTGGATTCATTGGCGCTGGCGTGAGTATTTTTAAGATACTCTTTGCAGGACAAAGTCGTCGCTTTGCCGAAAGTCTAGCCCCTAAAAAGTTCATCACAATCATGGGGATAGCGACTATCGCGACCTACTACTTTATCAGTTTAGGTTGGTCGATTTACGGCGTAATTCCGGCACTAGTACTGATCTTTATCATCATGACGATGAACATCTTTATTAGTTACCACCTCAATAGAAAAACTGAATCACACAACCGCGCAACCGTTCTAAGCTTCAAAGGACTGATGTTTAACTTGGGATATGGTTCTATTGGCGTGCTATACGCGTACTACTACAAACTGGTTTCTCAAGGCTACAGCCAAGAGCAAGTTGAGCAAGGTGTCGACTTTATCGCTTCACTCTCCTCGTTCGTCTACTATTTCGCGTTTTTGTTTATCTTGATAAGTGTATGGTTTCATTTAAAGGATAGAAAAAAAGCAATTTTTGAATAACCTACACTACTTTTTCTATAGGCCACCATGCTTACAACTTCGACACGAACTGGCATTCTCTTATGAAAGAAATGCCAGTTTTGCGACTTGTGAGTGTTTGCTTATCTGTTAACCGTAAAGGTGTTGCTAGTAAGACAACATAACCGCTATTATTAACTTTATTATTTTGGTTTATCGAATTAGATAAAGATGAAAAAACACGAAGAACTGGTACAAGATTTAATAAGTAAGATCTGCAATAACGTTATCACTTATAAGCTGCCATCTGAGAGAGAGCTTGTAGATAAGTACCAACTATCACGTTTTTCTGTCAGAAAAGCCCTGTCAAAATTGGAAGCCATTGGCATTGTTAAACCAAAAACGGGTTCTGGTTATTATGTTAACACTTCTATTATCGGCTCTCCCTTAATCTACAATTCAATTACGGAAAACAGCTTCGAGCAAATTTCCTATAAGAAAGTGCAATTGAATAAACGGGTACCGACTATTCATGAGATGCAAGTCTTTACTATTGGAGAAGATGACTATTTATGGCATATCAAAAGGTTACGTTTAATCCAAAATAAAATCACACAGATAGAAGAAACGATCGTTCCGGTACATCTTTTTCCGAAAATGAACGACAGTATTATTGAGAGTTCACTGCAAAAATATGCGTTGTCGTTAGGTTTGAAGATTGACAGTTATCTAACCAACTATAAAGCAATTAACTTATCAACGGAGGATGCCAACATTTTACAATGTAAACGTACCACCGCTGCTATGAATATTACTAATCGCGGTTTTTTAACATCAGGTGAGGCTTTTATTGTTAGCGATGTTATTGATATAAATTATCAATGCACTTATCACACAAAATTCAATAATGAGAGTTTGCAATATCGAGATCAAAACGACCGCTAATTATAGCGGTCGATTTATTAAATAGTATTTAAACCTTATGGTGTATGAATACTGCCATCTGGAAGTCGGCTTTGAGTCCACTCATGAGGACGATATTCTACTGGGAAATCAAGTGCCGCAGCGCGGTTGATTTCTACTCCGATGCCTATGTCCTCTGAAGCATAAAGAAAACCATTTCTAGGTTCAGCTGCATTAGGGAACACTTTTCTTGTGTTTTCTTTGTAATGCACATGCTCTTGAATTGCCGCGTTGTGAAGGTGCACATTTAGGTGAGTATTCACCGCTGCTCCAATTGGTGTCATATCTGGCGGACAGTGCCATGCAATACGAACACCGAAGCTTTCGCATAGATGGCCTAATTTCAATGCAGGAGTGATACCACCGATCTGTGAAACATGGCAACGAATGAAATCAATACGACGATTAACAACGACTGACTTCCACTCTTCTGGGTTATTAAAAAGCTCCCCTAACGCTAGCGATACTGAGGTTTGGCTGCGTAGGTTATCCAACCATTCGGTTTGATTTGGCGGCAGAATATCTTCAATGAAATACGGTTGATATTGTTCAACTTGCTTGGCAAATTGCAACGCTTGATTAGGGAACAGCCGTTCATGTACATCATGAAGAATGTGGAATTTACGACCGTACTTTTCACGCAGTAAACGGAACATCTCTAATGTGTTATCCATATACTGGTCTTGGTCGTAGTACGAGCCTTCAGTTGGATTTTCTGTGGTGTGCATATTCTCTGGTACACCGCCATAAAAGCCCAATTGGCAACGAATGTGTTTATAACCCTGCTCTAGGAACTGCTCAACTTGCTCATAAAGCCCTTCCATTGTGTCACTCGTTGCATGCGTATACACTTGAATGGCATCTCTAGATTTACCACCAAATAATTGATGTAACGGCATATTAGCTAATTTGGCTTTAATATCCCAAAGAGCCATATCAACACCAGAAATAGCATTATTAATAACCGGACCATTACGCCAATAGGCATTGACCATCATCATTTGCCAAAGGTCTTCAATATTATTCGCATTCTTACCTAATAACAAAGGCTTAATATATTCATCAACCATAGTTTTAACAGCAAGTGGACGCTGTTGGAATGTCGCACATCCATAGCCTGTTACGCCGCTCTCGGTTTCTACAATCACAGTAATTAGATTGTGTCGGTCTGGCTTAGTAATTATACATTCAATGTTGGATATGATATTTTCTTTCACGGCGTAATAGCTCTATGTCAGTGGTTTTATTCTATATAACAGCGAAAAAAACCTTATTTCAAGCGCTAATTTTCGGCAAAAAGTAACTGGTTCGTTATTGCTAAACATTCGCTAAAAAAAACGAACCAATCGACGAATTTTGCTGAAAATTAACAATTTGCCGCACTTAATGTGACGGAAGTCTCTGTTTTTCCGATTGGGGTAAATATGAGTGATGGATATTATGTCCCCAACAAATAACGCAAGCACATAGGGACTCCTTAGATGCAACTTACTGAAACTAATAATGAAGTGAACTTGAATGCTCAAGCATCGAGTAACAAGAATAGCTTTAGCGACAACCTACAAATATTGGTTCAATCACTTGGCGGCCAAGATAACATCATCAACATTACTCACTGCATGACTCGTCTTCGATTCAAGTTAGCAGATGAGACACTTGCCAAGAAAGAGCAGCTAGAAGCCATTTCTGGGGTCAAAGGGGTGGTTCTTGCTCAAGGTCAGACTCAAGTCGTCATCGGTGTAGATGTAGAAAAGTGGTACAACGCGCTATCCGGTGTTAGCAAAAGCAGTGATGAACCAGTGATTGAAGCTGAAAAAGGTAAGCTGTTCCAAAATGCAATGCGCATCGTTGCGGGCATTTTTGGCCCTGTGGTTCCTGCAATTGCTGGTGCGGGTATGTTGATGGGCCTTCTTTCTGGCTTAATTGCGACCAACGTTATTTCAGAATCTTCAGATACAGTGTACTTCTTCCGTTCGATTTCTACCGCTGTATTCTTCTTCCTACCAATGTTAGTGTCTTTTTCTGCCGCTAAAGTATTTAAAGTGAACGAATACATTGCATTGGCTGTGTCTTCCGCCATGCTTGCGCCTAAACTAGTAGAAAAAGCGGCGTTACTCAAAGACGCTGGTAGCGTTCCGGAGCTGACTGTACTTGGTGTGGTACCAATCGAACTGCTTAACTATGGCGGCGCAATCGTACCTGCTATCTTAGCGGTTTGGGTACTTTCAAAAGTGACACCATTTGTTGATCGATTCGTCCCTTCATCCGCCAAGCCAGTATTCACTCCCCTACTCGCCTTCACGGTCACTTCAACTATCGTATTGTCCCTGGTTGCCCCAGCTGGCATGTGGTTAAGTAATGGCGCAGGTTGGGTGGTAAGCTCGCTATTAGAAATCTCTCCAACACTGACTGGCTTTGTATTTGGTTTAACTCGCCCAATCACCATCGTATTTGGTATTCACCACAGCATGACGCCAATCAGCTTGAATAACTTCGCGCTGTATGGAAAAGACTTGCTTATGCCAATAATGTGCTTGGGTAACCTCGCTATCGCGGGTGCTACGATGGCGGTGTGGTATAAACAGCGTAAGAACGTTTCAAAAGAACAGTCTTCTGTTACCGTAGGTTCTGGTATCACTGCAATTCTTGGTATCACTGAGCCTGCACTCTTTGGTGTGTTGACTAAGTACACTAAAGCACTGTTCATGGCGAGCCTAGCAGCAGGTATTGTTGGTGCGATCTCAGTAACTATCGACACGCATCTAACGAGCTACATTTTGTCTTCAGTATTTAGTTTGCCTGCATACCTAGCAAGCGGTACTCAAAACTTCATTCAAGCGGTTCTTGGCGTGATTGGTGTGTTTGCATTGGCATTTGCGTTGACGTTTATGTTTGTCAACGTTGATGACAAATAAAACGACTTATTAATCAAAAGGCTCATAGTAGTTATGCTATGAGCCTTTTTCTTTATCTAAACATAGCCAAATCATGCTTTCCTTAATTGTTTAAGCGCTTCATACATAGCTAATGCCGCAGGGCCCGTTCGTACGCCTTTTGGTAAGGTTAGGTGCAGTGGCACCTGATATTGATCTGACAGTGTCACATTAAGTACAACTAATTGTCCTTGATTACGGCTTTCAATAATATGTCTAGGAAGCCGACAAAAACCTACGCCACTTTCTACTGCTTTGAAAGCATGGTCAAAGTTATCAACCGTAATTCGCTGCTGCCCTTTTAACCATCCCACATCTTGCTTTGTCTTCCTGAGAGCACTTTCACCTAGGTCGCGAATAACAATTTGAGTCACATTTGCTAGCTCTGAAAGCGACACTTTAACCGATGTTGCTAATGGGTGTGACTTCGACACTACTGGTAGCATAGTGGTGACAGAAAAAGCTTCTGCGGGATAATTAGTGATCGGCAGTGTGATAATCGCAATATCTGCAACTTCTTGTTTCACCACCTCTTCTGTCTTGGAGAGTGAAGTTTCGATGACCTGTACTGAGGTTGCACTATTGTTGGTAATGAAGCGACTCATTGCGTCATATAACAGCGAAGGATCACATAGGTGATCCATGGCCACCGTAATTTCTTGTTCCATTCCCGCCGATAACTGACCACTCAACAGCTCTAACTCTTTCACCTGATCAAGCATTGTATTTGCGCGACGCAATAGATCCCGACCATCTAATGTCAACACGGCTTTGCGTCCTTTCACTTCAAGCAACTCAATGCCTAATTGTTTCTCTAATTTTCGGATACCATAAATCACTGTTGTGTGACTTTTGTTTAATGACAACGCTGCAGCTTGAATGCTTCCGGCTCTATCAATTTCGCGCAACGTCACCCATTGCTCCAAGGTCGTCCTAAATCTCATCTCGCCCTCACTTAAAATGTCAGTTTTTTCGACATTAGTTGGCAAAATTATGAACTTTTCTGTTTGTTTTTTGCAAGCAATAATCACCGTACGTAATCGGACATATTCACCTATTCAACTAATGGAGAATCTTCATGAAACTACTACAAGTCGACTTTGCGTTTTCAGGACCGTTTGGTAATGACATGGCCAACACACTAAAAGACCTCGCTCAATCCATTAATCAAGAGCCAGGTATGGTTTGGAAAATATGGACAGAAAATGCGGAAATGGGTATAGGCGGAGGTGTTTACTTGTTCCAAGACGAAACAACCGCTCAATCATACTTAACCATGCATACTGCCCGACTAAAGCAACTTGGTGTTGAAGAAGTTAGAGGCATTATTTTCGATATTAATACCCCTCTTACATCAATCAACCATGGCCCGGTTACACCGGTATAGGAGCACGTAATGCATTCTCGACTATTCCTGACCATACACGGTGTTATCTACTCACTGTTTGCCATTGCTTTATTCGTTATCCCTTCGATAATGTGGCCTGTATACGGAGTACAGATCAATGATCAATATGCATTGTTTCTTTCACAGCATACGAGCATTTTCTTAGGAGGAATTGCAGCGGTTAGCTTTATGATGCGCGGAGTGTCAGACTTATATGCCCAGTTTCAATTGATCAAAGCGTTGCTCATTACCAACTTACTCGGTGTTGTCATTACGACCTATGCAGGTATCACGGGAATATTCGTTGGCTTGGGATGGAGTGATCCACTGTTCTTTTTGGTTTTGAGTGTTATCACTTACATTCAGCTCAAACGACTAAACGTCACAGTAGACAATTAGTCCCCTAAAGCGCCATCTACTTTGTTAAACGTAGGTGGCGTCAAAATTCATTACGCTAATTTATATAATCATCTCATCATCTCATCATCTCCACCTCTAAACTAGGTAACATAACCTTATGTTATCAAATACCTTTTTCTTAGTTGAATAACACTTAATCCACTATTAACGAACGCTATTTGTTCAACTCTAACGACAGAAATACTATTAGAAAAAACAGTTAGAGAGACCATTATGAACATCAAAAGCAGCCTTTTCATTTTATTTACTGCCATCTATTCAGCGACGTCGTTCGCTAACGTTATTGTCGATACCAAAGGTGTCGATATGGAAAAATACAACGCTGATATGTACGAATGCCAACAACTATCGACCCAGGTTCAAAGCAATCAAGTCGATAGTTTAGGTCGCGACGTTGTGGGAAGCACAGCCCGCACTGCAGCATTAGGCGCAGCAGGTACAGCCATTGCCGGCGGCCACGGTTCTAAAGGCGCCAAAGTTGGTGCAGGGGTTGGTCTGGTAGGTGGCTTACTCCACCACCGTGCTGAAGCACAATACAGTGAAGCCAAATATCAACACGATGTCGATAGTGTCATGAAACAGTGCATGGTTGGCCGCGGCTACAACGTTTTAAACTAAGGGGGAGACTATGAACCTCACTCTAGATTATGCATCACTGGCGATTTTGTTTGTTGTGCTTCTAATCCTGATCTATGGATTGATCATTTTGCACGATATTCCTTATGAGATTGCCAAAAAACGTAATCATCCACATGCCGATGCGATTCATGTTGCTGGTTGGATTAGTTTGTTTTTCCTCCATGTTATGTGGCCTGTGCTTTGGGTATGGGCAACCATGTATGACGGTGATAAACAACAGTGGTTAGGGGCTCGTTCAGCCCATTCCGATAAACAATATCAAGCATTAGTTGAACGCATTGATGCTCTTGAAAAATCAATCAAGGAGTAACGAAATGGAAACGCTCATCATCCTGAGTTACGCAGCACTTTGCGTTATTGTATTTAAAGCTTTTAAAGTGCCTAAAAATAAATGGACGCTAACAACGGCCAGCGTTATTGGGTTATTTATCGTAGGTTGGATCTTTCTCTATATGGCGATGTATCAACCGGTTTCTCGTATGGCTCGTTTATACAGCGTCACGACTCCTATCACATCACAAGTTGAGGGGTTAATTACCGATGTCTATGTGAAAGGCAACCAACAGGTGAAAGCTGGTGATCCACTTTATCAAATCGATAAAACGCCTTTCCAAGATAAAGTGAGCCGTATAGAAAGCGACATTCAACGAACATCTTCTGCCATTGAATTTTATGAATCAGAATTGGTTCGTTACCAGAAACTCGGTAAGAAAGGGTTTTCATCGCAAGAGAATATCGACAATATCGAAACTCAATTGTTGGAACAAAAAGCCAACCAAAGCAAATATCAATCTCAGTTAGAGTTAGCGAAATTTAACTTAGCGAAAACTACTGTAAAAGCGCCTACTGATGGCTACGTAACTCAAGTGGCACTTCGCCCAGGCATGAAAAGCCGTATTGTTCCATTTCAAGGTAATCTAACGTTCGTACATAAAGAAGACAAACAACTATTTGCTGCGTTTAAACAAGCGCCTGCGCGCTATATTAAAGCTGGTTATCCGGCAGAAGTGACCTTTAATACTATTCCAGGTCACGCGTATAAAGCCCATGTGGTACAGGTGAACGATATATTTGCTCAAGGTGCGATCACTCCATCTGGCATCATGAAATATCCAGAACAGATACCTCATAACGGTAGGATCTTAGTAAAAGTTGAATTGGACAACCCGTCACTTTTACAAGGTATGCCAATACCTTCAGGCACTGATGCTCATGTTGCGGTTTATTCACCTAAATGGGAGATGTTCAGTATTGTCCGTAAAGTGATTTTAAGAATGCAAAGTTGGCAGAACTGGTTATTTGAAGGTTAACTTTATTATTCAGGGACATATATACCCAACACGACTTCAATCACAAAGAGAGGGCTGTTTTCAGCCCTTCATAATTACATAGAAGGGCGACTTAATGGCACTTTCAACCAAACAGCAAGGCGTAGCCAAAGGCATGGGGTTGGCTTTGTTCCTTTCATTGGCATCCATAGGCTATGCGATTTATTCAAACCCATTGAGTTTTGATGACAATACAAATCGCTTCGAAGTTCTGTCTTACTCGTTTATTCTACCAACGTTATTTCTACTCATATCCATTGGGCGACTAGCTAAACATCGTTTTTTTAGCGCAGAAGATATTGATGGTAGTGGCCTCACTCAAGGCTCACAACAAGCACGTATCTTACAGAGCATCATACAGAACACTCTTGAACAGCTTGTCATAGCACTGCCCATCTACTTTGCATGGAGTACACTGGCGCCCTGCCTTTGGCTTTCTGCGGTTCCAATATGCTCAGCTCTTTTCCTTTTAGGCCGAATCCTGTTTGCAATTGGCTATAAGCACGGAGCACCAGCACGCTCATTTGGCTTCGCACTAACCTTTTATTCGTCAGCAGTGTTATTGCTAGCCTTACTCACTGCCGTCATTTTCTAACTACTTTTCGTCAGCATTCACACCAAAAAGCGACCACTGTTAGGTCGCTATCTAATTGAGATCTTGTAAAGTCGCTTTACTGTCTACAGGTCAAGCGATGACACTATCGCTTGCCGAAACCACTCATGTCCTTTGTCGTTTTTTTGGGACTGATGCCACGTCATGTAAACCGGAACTTTCTGAGTTTCAAATGGTATTGGAAAGACATTTAGTCCGAGAGACTCTGCAAGCTGTTCCGCTTGCCATTGACCACTGACAGCAAGCCAATCTGTTTGTGCAGCCATAACCAACGCCGTCGCACCAGAGCCCGTGGAATATGCGACTTGTCGTGGCGGAAGCGCGACGTCAATCGCTACAGAGTCCAGTGTATTGGTATTAAGACGTTGAGTTTTCCAAGTAATGTGGCTTTCTCTAAGAAAATCCTCCATCGTCAATTCACTTTGTATCCTTGGATGATCTTTACTAACGGTAACCACCAACTCTTGCTCAAAGAGTACCTCATTGTGGTAGCCCCTATCCTCTAATGGCACCGTCGCTAATATTACATCCACACGACGACGCCTCAGGTCGTCGTGTCGGTCTTGCTCATTCAAATGTTCAATGTCTGCCTGTATGGTGACATTCGGTGCATGCACATTTTTATAGCGAACCAAAGGGGGGACAACGATTAGGTCGATGTCTTTATGGCTAGAAATGCGAAAGGTACGTTGGCTTAACTCAGGATCAAAGTCTTGACGTGATTTGGACCCATTCAGCAACAGGCTAAGCGGCTCTTGAATCTCGTTGTGAAGCTCAATAGCAAAATTAGTAGGTACGATGCCTCTTCCCTGACGAATAAATAGCGGGTCTTGATATTCATCTCTAAGCCTATTTAGCGCATGACTGACCGCTGGAGCAGTGATGTTGAGAACTTCGGCCGCTTCGTTCACACTTTTCGACTTAATAACCGCGTCAAAGGTTTTAAGGAGATTTAGATCCATTATTTCCGCTCTATCTGTCTGATTCGCCTAAATTAAACATAGTCCATTCAAATCAAATTACGAATGACTAATTGCGGAAACAAAAAGACAGCTATTAGTTATAGCTGTCTTTACACGTGGTGAGTCAATGATTTCTGTTTATTTGAAGTCAGCATTATGGTGTGGACTGAGGGCTTTTTTCTACTCTATACAAGGTGTCTTCTAACAACGCGATGGTTTCCTTATCGAGCTCTATCGCCTCATCAAAAAGCCTTACGTATTCCATATTTGCTTCACTTTTTGCTTCCAAAGAAAAGCTAGGATAAAGGTTTAACGAAGAAAGGTAGAGGTCATCAATGACGTTCATGAAAGACTTCGACAAACTTGTCGGCTCATCTGATATACCCATTAATAGTTGCGCGAACTTGCCTGCTACAGCCTGTTGGCGGTTAATTAGCTCTTTCAAATGAGTCAGTTCTTTATTGGAAGAATCACTTTGCACTAGTTTACTTTCGATGGTACTCAAGCATTGAGCCAATGATGATTTTTGTGCTAGTGACAAATCCAAGTAATGCCCAAGTCGATCATAAGTGACATTGCGCATAGGGAAACCACAACATTGTAGCTCTCCGCGACTTTTGCTGGTAAGCATGACACGTTGACGACAACGACCACACTCCAATAGGTCATAGGTTAAGTTATGGCTACTCATCGTGCTCCACCTCCAATGAATGATCTCTAAGCTCTCTTTTTGCTTTCGTTTTTTGTTTCTGAAGTTTATGCGTCATAGCAGAAAATGCTTCAGCCGCGACATGGTAGAACTCATCACCAGAGTGTTTAACGAAACACCATTGATGCTCAGCGTGAACTTTAAGCTCAACATCATATTGCCCATAAGAGCGGTGGTGGATTATCGAGACGAAAATCTCCGTTGCCTGTGGGTGCACTGCGAATAAATGGTCCGCTTTGGTGACACAATGTGAACGCATGCTTTCCGATAAAACAATGCTTTGTGTGTTAAAATGAATGTTCATGATACTTACCTTTTAAGCTTTGGTTTAATAATAATTACGGTGTTATTTGGATCCTAAAGTCCGGTACCCACTTGAAAATAGAGCGCATTGTCTTCTTCACTTTTCGCGACATCTATTCCTACTTTTAAGCCGTAACGACGAGCGATCAAATAACGAAAGCCCACTCCGTAGGCGTAGTGATTTCCGTCACTAAATAGCTCATTAGTCGCATCGGTAGCAGAACCAACCCCGGCAAATACCGAACTCGACCAGCGGTTTGTGAAGCTATAAGTGACCTGTGATTCGATTGAAGCTGTTGAAGTGCCTTGATATCGATTTCTAGCAATACCTCTAAGCTCGATATCAGGGTACGCCGGAGGAGGCAGCAACCTCTCATCCGTCGATAAAGTGTTGTACTTACCCTTCAATGCCACATTCCATTTTTTACTAACGGGGAAATATTGTGTGCCTTCTGCGGCAAATGTTTGAAAGTCGTAGTCACTACCAAGGTGCTCACTGAATACCATGTATTCCGCTTTATAATCTCCACCTGCCGTTGGATATAAGAAGTTGTTTTTGGTGTCATATTCAGCAATCGCCCCCAGACCTGATACCGTCGGCGTCATATTCAACCACCGATTAGCCACCTGATTCGCTTTGCTTGGCTCCACAATACTCAGTTCTGGGGAAACGAACTTTTGACTCACACCAAGTAAGACGGGTGATTTACCCACTCGAAACTGCAACTTCTGGATAACACCATATCCATTCATGCCCATTTCAAAACCTGATGCGTCATCTTTCGCAAACGGAGCATAGAAATTCATATGAATGTCACCATAAAAGGCGCCGCCTAAATAGCGAATGCTGTCTTTGTTCCAGGTATGCCTATGACCGATAAAACCCGCCCACGTGCCATTTTGAGTACCAAACGCCCCTGCAACGGTAATCGCTGGAGTAAGGAGCTTGGCTCCACCATCAAGTGACTTTAGGGCTAATTCTTTACGCTTCTTTTTTTGAGCATCAGATTCATGCAAGAATACTCCCATCATTCCACCGCCATACCCCACCGCAGGTTCAGTGATCAGAATGGGCACAGGGAGGAAGCCATACGCGTTTTCCGCTAAGTAGTCTCCCATGTCCAACTGACCATCAATTGGGTCTGTGAAAGATGTAGCTTGAGCACTAGTCCCAATTAGCGTTAGTGAGAGTAAAAATAAAGAATTAGCGAGTTTCATTGGAGCCTACTTAAACAATCTTCTTAACTTACTTAGTGGACGTTCTCAAAACGACTCGACTAAAACTGATAGTTGAACTCGACACGTTGATCACCATCGAAATAGGATTGATCGTGCGTCCAGTTAGCAAAGTAACGAACGTTAAAACGTGGAGTGAACTGGTAAGAAACTACAAACTCATTAGTAAAAACAGAACCTGCATCCGTCCAAGCTTGCGAGCCCGCTAAAGGCGTGACCCACATTGGGTTATAGTTAACCCACAACTTGTCTGTAATTGAATATTTGCTATAGCCACCAACAACGGCATAGACGCCAGGTAAGGTATATCCGATGTATTGATCGTCTGGGTTCACTTGGCCTGAAGATACCTGTTCAACTTTATCACCAGTAAACTTGCCGTTTTTGACCTGAACGCCGACACCAGCTAATGGATAAAGTTGTAACCCACCCCATTTAGGTAGCGCTTGGATAAAACTATAAGAGGTGTTCAATGCTTCTTGTTCGACGTTGTAATTCAAATCAATTTGTCGACCAAGACCGTTTGTCGTGTTAATGGTGAAATTACGGAAACGAACTGAGTCGACAGAATCATCGCGTTCTGAAGTACCAGACCAACCTAATGAGCTACCGGCAAAGCCTTTAATCTCCAATACGTTCATAGCCATCGTGTCGTCATTCCCGGTGTCATAAGCTCGACCGATTTTTACGTTTAAGCCTTTATCCGTCAGCCCTGCTCCCGCTTGTGTGTACACTGCTAAAGGGTCAGACATGTCTTGTACACCATCGCTTGCGTTAGCAGCGACCGCGTTTGAAACAAAGCCAGACATTAGCGTTGTCATAACAAGGGTGGAAAGAAGGTTTTTTGATTTCATCGGATAAATTCTCGTAGTGATTAACTGTTGATGAGAATCTTAAGGATTAGCCGATATATGATCGATGGAGGAGAGTTTAATAGTGGATTTAGTCTGGTTTAATCAATATTAAAATCAACTAAAACACTTTACTATCAGCACTTTAGCTTTGTAACATTCGGAAGGATTACAAATGATTATTATCGTCTGATGCAGGAAGTACATCCACGACAAGCTGAACGAGTATGTGGATCGAGTCGTCCCCTTTGAACTTTGCAGTAGGCATTGCGAAGGACTCGTCTTGCGGCAAACCAGTCTTCTGGCTTTTGCATAATCAAGTAGCCATTGAACCGTTTTAATAAAGGTAAGCGATACTCTTCGACAAATTTACTGTCAAACTCAACCTCAAAGTACTCGAACACCTGCTCGATAGAGGTAAATTCGGTAAGCTTGCTTTGAATGTCAGTGAAACTCATCGGTCCTAGGTCTACAAAAATTAATACAAATGAACAGGCAAAGGATTGTACTAAAGCTGCGTTTGGTTGTCACAAAAGTAAAAAAGCCCAAAGCACATCTCGGCGCTTTGGGCTTAAATACAACAAATAACAATTACGCGTGGTACTCTGGGTAATCTAATAGGCCCACTTCGTTACCACCAAACAAAGTATTTGGATTATGCTCTGCTAGCGGATAACCGTGTTCTAGGCGACTCGGTAAGTCAGGGTTGGCGATAAACGGACGACCAAAACCTACCATATCAGTAATACCGTCAGACAGTGCTTTTTCGGCTTTCTCTTGGTTGTAGCGACCAGCGTAAATGATCGTACCTTGGTACGCTTCTCTTACTGCGGTTTTAAATTCCGCTGGTGTGTCTGGGGCATCATCCCAATCGACTTCTGCAATGTGCATATAGACTACGTGGTGTTTTTCCAATACGCGAGCCGCAGCAGTGTAAGTATCAATTGGCGTTTTATCGACTGTGCCGTTAAGTGAAGTAAATGGCGCAAGACGAACACCTACTTTGTCGGCACCAATCGCATCTACGACAGCTGCGACGACTTCATCTAAAAAGCGAAGACGATTTTCGATTGGACCACCGTATTCGTCATCACGGTTGTTTGCTTCAGAGTCAATAAATTGGTTGATTAAATAGCCGTTTGCACCATGCAATTCGATACCATCAAAACCAGCCTCGATCGCATTTAGTGCTGCTTGACGGTATTGACCAACGACTTCTTGAATATCTTCTTTTGTCATCGCACGAGGCTCGACCACATCAACAAAGCCAGGTTCGTTCGAGCCATTATCCACAAATACTTTTACGTTTTCAGCTTTTAGAGCCGAAGATGAGATAGGCTGCTTGCCACCAATATTGTCTGGATGTGTGACACGACCAACGTGCCAAAGCTGAGCAAAGATAGCTCCGTCTTTTGCGTGTACGGCATCAGTGACTTTTTTCCAACCCGCGATTTGCTCGTCTGAATAAATACCAGGAGTCCAAGCATAACCTTGTCCCATTGGTGAAATTTGTGTGCCTTCGGCAACGATTAAACCAGCAGACGCGCGCTGTGCGTAGTATTCGGCCATCATATCGTTAGCAGAGTTACCAGGTTGAGTCGCACGAGAGCGAGTCATAGGTGGCATTACGATGCGGTTTTTTAGTGTTAATGAACCAAGCTGAATTGGTTGAAACATTGAATCTGTCATTGTGATACCCCTATTTGCTCGTTTGAATAAGCTCAATTGAATAGCCGTCTGGATCTTTAACAAAAGCGATGTGCGTTTCGCCACCTTTCATAGGACCCGGAGCGCGAGTAATGTTGCCACCAAGTTGCTCAATGCGCTCACACGCTGCATAAATGTCCTCACAACCAATCGCAATATGTCCCCAAGCGTTACCTTGGTCATAGTTGTCTGTATCCCAGTTGTAAGTTAACTCAATAGTCGAACCTGCATCTTGACCTTCGTAGCCCACGAAGACTAGCGTATAGCGATACTCTTCATTTTCGAAACGATCCAACATTTTCATGCCAAGCACTTCAGAATAAAACTTGATGGACTTTTCTAAGTCCACTACTCGAATCATGGTGTGTAAAACTTTCATGTAACCCCTCGGCAGAACTCTTGTTAGCGCAGTAAAACAAGCCAACAACGTTATATGGTTATTTCCAACTGACGCTAGAGTAAGGCAAATGGGAAAGTAGGTGAAATTATCTAATATTATAATTTTGATAATTTTTTGGAATGATTAAGGGTAGAGAACAAGTGAAAAAAGAAAGTGGCCTTGCACATTAGCAAGGCCACATTATCTTGGTTATTTCAAATCAAAACGGTCAGCATTCATTACCTTAGTCCACGCAGCAACAAAGTCAGTCACAAACTTTTCTTTGTTATCATCTTGCGCATAGACCTCAGCATACGCTCTTAGTATCGAGTTAGAACCGAATACAAGGTCAGCACGCGTCGCAGTCCATTTCTTGACACCATTAGAACGATGCACGATATCAAAGGAGTTTCGGCCTGTTGGCTTCCACTGATAGTTCATGTCTGTAAGATTAACGAAGAAGTCGTTGCTCAACACTCCAACACGCTCAGTGAAGACACCGTGAGCACTGCCGTTATAGTTAGTCCCTAACACACGCATCCCACCGATGAGAACCGTCATCTCTGGTGCGGTTAGACCCATCAATTGAGCACGGTCTAACAACATCTCTTCCGGTGTTGCAGCATAATGCTGTTTTTGCCAGTTTCGGAAACCATCTGCAAGAGGTTCTAGAACTTCAAAAGATTCGACGTCAGTTTGCTCTATGGTTGCGTCACCTCGACCAGGAGCGAATGGTACGTTCACATTGAACCCAGCAAGTTTTGCTGCTTGCTCCACACCCACATTACCCGCTAACACAATCACATCAGCAACACTTGCGCCAGTATCGGTTGCGATACGCTCAAGAACTGGCAGAACCTTATTCAGTTTCTCTGGTTCATTTCCTAACCAGCCACGCTGTGGCTCTAGACGGATTCGAGCCCCATTAGCCCCGCCACGTTTATCTGACTGGCGATATGTACGTGCACTATCCCAAGCCGTTGTAATCATTTCCGTTGCGCTTAAGTCTGACGCTAAGATTTTTTCTTTTACGTCTTCAATATCATAATCCGTTGAGCCCGCAGGAACAGGATCTTGCCAAATTAGCGCTTCAGTTGGCGCTTCTGGACCAATGTAAACTGATGATGGTCCCATATCACGGTGGAGTAACTTAAACCAAGCGCGAGCAAACACCTCGGAGAACTGCTCTGGATTATTGTAAAAGCGTTCAGAGATCTTACGATATTCTGGGTCCACTTTTAGCGCCATATCGGCATCAGTCATCATAGGATTGTATCGGATGCTTGCATCTTCTACGTCTACCGGCTTATTTACCTCATCAATCGCAACAGGTTCCCATTGCCATGCGCCTGCTGGGCTCTTAGTCAATTGCCACTCATGTGATAACAACATTTCGAAGAAACCGTTATCCCACTGAGTTGGATGTGTAGTCCAAGCGCCCTCAATGCCACTAGTTACAGTGTTACGACCGATACCACGAGACTGATGGTTGTTCCAACCTAAACCTTGCTCAGAGATATCCGCTCCTTCTGGAGATTCACCAAGTTCGGCAGCGTTACCGTTACCGTGTGCTTTACCAACTGTATGACCACCAGCCGTCAGGGCCACGGTTTCTTCGTCATTCATTCCCATTCGAGCAAAAGTGACTCGCATATCCTGAGCGGTTTTGAGTGGATCTGGTTGACCATCAACACCTTCAGGGTTCACGTAGATAAGGCCCATCATGACCGCAGCTAATGGGTTTTCTAAATCTCTATCACCAGAATATCGACTGTTTTCACCTTTACTGTCTTGAAGCCATTCTTTTTCAGCGCCCCAGTAAATATCTTTCTCTGGCGACCAGATATCTTCACGACCAAATGCGAAACCGTAGGTTTTTAGCCCCATCGATTCGTAAGCAATATTACCCGCATAAACGATAAGATCAGCCCAGCTAATTTTGTTGCCATACTTTTGCTTAATTGGCCAAAGAAGGCGACGTGCTTTATCTAAGTTTGCGTTATCTGGCCAAGAGTTTAGGGGGGCAAATCTTTGGTTACCCGTACTCGCACCACCTCGGCCATCGCCAATTCGATAAGAACCGGCTGAATGCCATGCCATGCGAATCATTAAACCGCCGTAATGGCCCCAGTCAGCCGGCCACCATTCTTGGCTATCGGTCATTAATGCTGTTACGTCTTGCTTCAATGCGTCAAAATCCAGCGTTTTTACCGCTTCACGATAATCAAACGCTTGTCCTAGAGGATTCGTTTTAGCATCGTGCTGATGCAAAATATCTAAGTTAAGTGCGTTGGGCCACCATGCAACATTAGAACCTTCTGAAGAGGTAACTGCTCCATGCATAACTGGACATTTACCAGTAGTTGTATTTTCTTGCTTCATAATATTTCACCGATTTTATTTATAACTTTTAACGATTACGACAAGCACACTATTTTTAAATAAGCGAAGCCAAGAATTTACCCAGCTTCAACTGTGGATTTATTAGTAATTAATATTTCATTACACCGAATTCAATCAAATATTAACTACCTAAATATAAACAATGTGACCATCCATTTATTAGTAGAGGTTTGAGTTACACCGCTATAATATAGTCACTATCATAATCCCAGTGACCATAGACTTCCGTTTCAAATCTCTTCCGTTCGTTGTTATCGTCAGTTAAACGTCCAACGCTTTTTCGATTGTTATGCTCGAACGTGCCTTGGTTGTAGTTCTCCGACCGAACAACACTCTTAACTCCAAATGAGCTAAAAACCATATCACTATAAGGGTTCGCTTTCATGAAACACCTCCTTTGCCGTTACTAAGCAAACTATAGTGCGCTCCAGCGGTTTACACCATTGGGCTTATCCTATTTCTAGGATAGGGAAAACCTATCGATGCGTTAACTACTAAAGTTAGATTCAATATAAGTAGATTTTTTAAAAATGAAATATAAAAAGGCAGATAAGAATCTTGCACGTTTTAAAGCAAAACATGCAAGATTATTGGGAGAGTGGTGAAGATAACTAAAATACGCTATTAGCTTATTGCTAATAAAGATTAATTACTCTTTTTTAGAAGGAATAAATGGTAGCCAAACTCATCAGAATATTGAGTACAAATATGGACTTCGTGTTGAATATCTTTCCATGCGGGTTTATTGGACATTTCGGACGTCATTTCAACCACTCGTTCACCCAATGGACCATAATAGTTCATCCACCCAGATTGACTCAGCGCGAAGTTATCGATCACTTCATAACCTGCCTTTTTCATTTGCGCTAACCGTGTCTCAACAAGTTGAATGTCTGGGTATTCATGGCTCCAAAACTGTTTCGATTCGTCACTCGGTGATGTCGTTTTCCATACCATGTCGCTCACCATCAGATAGCCCTCTTGTTTCAACAAAGGTTTCCAATCCATTAAAGCCTTTTCGATTCCCATGATGTAAGCGCTTCCTTCTGCCCAGATCAATTCAAAGCTCTGTTTGTCGAATGGTAGCTCGGTCATGCTCGCAGTAACTGTCTTGAGCCTGTCTTGCCACCCTTGCTCAGCAAAACGTTCAGAAAGACGTTCGAGCGCTGTCGACTCATTATCAACAGCAGTGATAACTGCATTACTTTGCTCTGCCAGTACTTTTGTGGCTAGACCTTTACCACAACCAATTTCAAGGATATTTCGTGGCGTCGTCGGTAGTAAACTCAGTGCCTTTGCTGTGTCCTCTTCACTACCTGGCCCCCAGCGTTCTAATGTCTGGAAAACCTTCATAAAATCGGACATGTATTCGTCGTGTTCGTTCATATCTTTTGATAACCATTTCAAGTGCAAGGCGTCTTTTTCGCTAAACCCTTGCTTAATTAACCAATCCAAGTGAGCATCAGGAGCCAGTTTGTCCAAATCACCATGCCAAGCTTTAAGGTCACCTTCCCCAAGTAACGCCGCGAGTAATTGCAACGACTGCTGTTTTTGCTCAATTTCTTGTTGTAGGACTTGCAGTCGGTTCTTGAGTAGCTCTCGATCCACCTTAGCTTCTAAGCAGGCCTTACACTCTTTAAGTGTCAATCCACCTGCCTGCAACTTCTGAATCAAACGGACTCGCTGTACATCTTTATCGCTGTAAACACGATAGCCGTTTTCTAGTCGTCTACCTGAAATCAGCTTTTGCTTTTCATAGTAAAGTAAAGCCGTTCGTGACAAGCCGACCATTACTGCTAACTCTGAGATTCGATACAAATCCAATGCCTCTATCTGTCTAGATGATTAACCACTTTAAACTATAAAGTTATAGACAGGTCAATGAGGAAAGTGAAGAAAAAAGACGGGAGACACGAACTGTTCATACTGCTGTCCGTGCCTTTTTACAAATGACGTTATGCTTTGATTGCAGTACAGAAACTCACATCTGCTGTATTCGTTTCCAGATTATAGGAATGGTAAAGTTCGAAACAGGGCCTATCGTCACTATCAAGCTGCTGTTCAACAACTTGCCCCATCAGCTCTTCCCACGCAGGTCCATATTGCGACTTTTCAGTAATCGTTTTGCGAATACAAGCGTATTTACCGCCATCAAATGACATCAACTCGACACCGTTAGATACGTCTACAGTTGACTCAACCAACAAACAAATATCGGTTCGGCATTTATCTGCTGGGGTGATCTCTGGGTTATCATGATAAACGAAGATACTGGTGTTCCCAGCTAGACCTTTTGGGCCTGCCCATGTGTAAAGTGTATCGATTGCAGGTTCATAGTTTTCTCCGTATGGGCCAGTCACTCGCACGTAAGCTAATTGACCAGATTCAAAAGTTTTAATATCCATCATTGTGCTCCATGTTTTTGATTCGGCTTCAGTATAGAGGTCGGCTTCGCCATTCTCGTGTCCATTATTGCGAAGCTTGTGTCCAATCTTGCTGTTTCGCATCAAGCAGCCGTACTCCTCCATATCACGGCAATTGCGAATGTCCGTTGGCGTGATTCCAAAGTACTTTTTAAAGGCTTTTGCCAAGCTTTGAGAGCTCGCGAAGCCACTATCTAATGCCACCGTGGTGATGTCTGGTTTGTTATAGAACAGCTCGTTAGCGGCTTGTTCTAGTCTCAATCGACGAATAAAGTCGTTCAGCGTCTCTCCTACCACTGCTTTGAATATTCGATGGAAATGGTACGGTGACAAATGTGCTTTCTCTGCTACCTGTACCAAATTTGTAGGATTGTCATAGTGACTTTCTAGATAACGAATTACCGGTCGTAGTCGTTTGTGGTAGTCAGTCTTCATCGCCTAGTCCTTCCACATTCCAAGTACGGTTTTACGGATATCGGTAATCGCTTTCGCAGCGATTTTTTTATCCTGAGCATCCGGTGCTATTTTCGGATAGTGCACTCGGTTTAAGTGTTCACACAACGAGTCCGTCATAAAACGGCTCTTGCCTCCATACACATGCTTATCACCCCAACTCTGTTGCTCCGGTACCCAATATTTCATCGGCTGCATGAGATGCAGTTCTTGCTTAGCACGCGTCATGGCTACATACAGTAAGCGTCTTTCTTCTTCTAACGCTCGTTTGTCGCCCACTGCATATTCATTAGGGAAGTTGCCATCAGCGACATTGAGAACATAAACATTTTGCCACTCTTGCCCTTTCGCACTGTGTACCGTGGAGAGAATTAAAAAGTCATCATCGATTTTAGGGTTGCTTGCTAAATCACCAGTCGACTGCGGTGGGTCAAGAGTCAACTCAGTCAAGAACCGTTCACGCGTACTGTATTGACCGGAAATCATTACAAGCTGCTCGACATCACCCCAACGAACAAAATGGTCATCGTAATTCAGTTCTAATAATGGGCTATAGAGAGTTGCAAGAAGGCTCAATTGTTCTGCCCACGGTACAGCGTTACTGTTTATCGTGAGTAGAGATTCGACTAACGTTTTAAACTCCACTCTTGCCGACATCGGGACTTTACAATCAGACAGCGCACTGAACTGATATTGATGCGCCTTTAAATGCTCGATGATATTGTTAGCGGTTTTAGGTCCAATACCAGCAAGCAATTTCAACACTCGAAAAGCAGATATGGTGTGTTTTGGATTATCAGCCCAGCGAAGAATAGAAAGAAGATCTTTAACATGAGCGGCTTCAAGAAACTTCAGGCCACCATGTTTAACATAAGGAAGATCACGGCGCGTTAACTCAAGTTCCAATCTGTCGCTATGATAGCTAGAGCGAAATAGCACAGCTTGTCGTTTCAGCTCAATGCCCTCTTCCCTCGCTCTTAGAATAGATTCAACGATATATTCCGCTTGCTTAGCGTCATCTTCCACTGTGACAAGTTGAGGTTTAGGCCCTTGTTTTCGCTCCGAATGTAGCTCAACTTTATAACCTTCTTGTCCTTCATTAAGTAGTTGATTGGATAAATCCAAAATACCTTGATGTGAGCGATAGTTGGTTGTGAGCGTAATGACTTTTGCAGGCGGAGAAAACTGTTGTGGAAATTCCAGAATGTTGTCGACACTCGCCGCTCGGAAGCCGTAGATGGATTGCGCATCATCACCGACCACGGTTAACCCTCTTCCATCAGGAAAGAAGGCTTTGAGCATGCCCGCCTGAAGTAAGTTGGTATCTTGGTATTCATCGACCAATATGAAATCGAATTGAGCTCGCACTTTATTTGCTATCTCTGGCACTTGAGCCATATGGAAGCAGTAAAGTAACAAATCATCGTAATCTAAACAGAATTGTTCCGCTTTCTGCTCCGCATACTGAGCAAACAATATCTTGAGTTCAGAGCTCCACTCTGCACAATATGGGAAATATTGCGCGACAACCTCTTCGACAGCAGTTTGGCTATTCACGCAACAAGAATATATTTCTAAACAGGTTTTCTTTTTTGGAAAACGTCTATCGGTATTGGTAAAGCCAAGCTCAAACCGCAGCACATCCAACATATCCGCTGCGTCATTTCTATCCATAATGGTGAAATCACTTTCGAGGCCGATAAGGGCAGCATGTTCACGCAACAATCTTGCGGCGATAGAATGAAAAGTCCCCATCCAATCAAGCTTGACTGGGTGATATTGTTTACGCTGCTCATTAACCTGCTGCTCTGCAATTCGATTCGCGCGAGTAGCGAGCTCAGCAGACGCCCTGCGAGCAAACGTCACCAACAAGATTTTCTCTGGCGGTACACCTTGAACTAATAGCTGAGCCGTTTTGTGAGCTAAGGTATTGGTCTTGCCCGTTCCCGCGCCAGCAATAATAAGTAGCGGGGAGTGGTTACTCGTATTGCCTGATTTTGGCATACCAAAATCGACGGCGAGCTGTTGTTGGTGATTAAGAGTGATGGGTTGTGCCATGGTGTGCTCATCTAACTATCTTGGACAGTATAAGATTAGCATGAATACTGTTTTTATATACAGTAAAAGTATAAGTATGCGATCTGTGTGGTACTCAACTGGACAAATGGTGAGTTCGTCCAGCTGAATAATAAGGCGTTAGATACTAGGTTGAACCCTCTTCATATCCAGCATAGGCAATGCCGGAAAGCCGTGCCATATTATGATTCCAAGTAGCAAGGTCGTATTTGTTGAACTTACTCAAATCATCATGACCACAGGCTCTCGCCATCACTTGCATGAGTTCCACCGACGCCTCAAAGAAGTTTTTTAGTTGATGGGATGCTTTTTCAACATTGAGTCGTTGCCTCAAATCGGCTTTTTGCGTTGCGATGCCCGCAGGGCAATTATTGGTGTTACACATTCTCGCAGCGACACAACCAATAGATTGCATTGCACTATTTGATATCGCGACCCCATCAGCACCTAATGCGAGTGCTTTAACGAAATCCATCGGTACACGAAGACCACCAGTGATAATTAGCGTAACCCTGCCACTCGCACCTTGCTGATCCAAATAACGCCGCGCTCTGGCTAGGGCTGGAATAGTTGGCACACTGATATGATCCCGGAACATTTCCGGAGCCGCACCCGTCCCCCCACCTCGACCGTCGAGAATGATGTAATCCGCACTGGCATCAAGCGCAAACTGAATGTCCTCTTCAATATGGTTTGCACTCAATTTAAACCCGATAGGAATACCTCCTGTAACTTCTCTCACTCTGTCAGCGAATCGTCTAAAGTCTTCAGCCGTATTCAGGTCTTTAAATGTAGGAGGAGAGATAGCGGGTTCTCCTTCAGGAATACCTCTAACTTGAGAAATTTTGCCGATATTCTTGTTACCGGGAAGATGGCCTCCGGTGCCAGTTTTCGCCCCTTGTCCGCCTTTGAAATGAAACGCTTGCACCGATTTGAGTTTACTTTCATCGTAGCCAAACCCTGCGCTCGCCAACTCATAGAAATAACGCGAGTTTGCCGCTTGCTCCTCTGGCAGCATCCCCCCTTCACCCGAACAAATACCTGTACCGGCTAACTCCGCCCCCGTTGCTAATGATACCTTTGCTTCTTCTGACAGAGCACCAAAACTCATGTCCGAAACAAATAAAGGAATGTTAAGCTTCAGCGGCTTCTTGGCCTTAGGTCCAATGACCAATTCAGTCCCAACGGCAACGTCTTCAAGTAGAGGTTTCGTAGCCATTTGAGCAACCATAACTTGTATGTCATCCCAGTGGGGTAACAAATGCCTAGGCACGCCCATTGACGTCATTGGGCCATGATGTCCAAGCTTAGACAGCCCTTCACGGGCAAGTTGATGTATGAGTTCGACTGTTGGTTCTTCTTTCGTTTTAACCGCCACGGGCCCATCACTCGCCTTTTGGCTCACACCAGGCCCTTCTTGACCAACTTGCTCATCACTAAACTGTTTGTGGGAGCCATCGCAATATGGAAGGTTTGCTGAGTGCTTGCAACGACACAAATACGCATCGCCCGATTTATCAGCACTGAAGCTTTGTGGTTTAAACTCCGTTCCTGCATGTGAACCGTCGCAGTAAGGTTGGTTTTTTGAACGTCCACAAGTGCAAAAGTAATGCTCTTGTCCACCTTCTAGCTCAACCTTTATCGGCTTGTTATCGGCAATTATTGGTTTGCTCATAATGCTTATCCTTGTTATCCACACTTTCTATGAAGGGGTAACGATAAGCATAGGTCAAAAAACCAACGATAAGATACGTCCAAAGAATCGACAGAGCATCACGTTGGAAACGTTAGAGCTGAGTATCACTCTTTACATATGTCGTAGAGAACTCATAACTATCGCAAATGTGCCTAGCCACTGAATATTCGAAGATTTGTCCGTTATCTAGATAGGCATTTTGGGCCACATTCACTAGATGTTCCCCTATAGGAACACTGAGGTAGTCCGCCTCTTCAACGTTAGCGTTGACAATCGTGATGCGTAAATTAGCGCTATGAATAGTGAGCTTCAGTTTGTCAGATATGTAGCCATATATCGAGTCTTTGACATGTTCGATAGCTAAGCTAGGGACAATTTTTGCTGACAGATAGATATACTCAACGATTGATGGCACGCCATCTAATACTCTGATTCGCGCTATGTCATAAACTGGATCACCAACGTTGCATTTTAGTTTTTCCGCTATCAACGCGTTTGCGGGCACCGAACTGAACTTAACAACGCGAGTGTGAACAGTTTTACCCTTATCTTGGGCTCGTTTTTTGGTTCCAAGTAAATGAGAGTCAGATACAGCATCAGGCTTTTGTTTGACGAATGAGCCAGCTCCGCGCTTACGTACTACCAGCCCTTCTTTCACTAAGAAGTCCATGGCTTTTTTGATGGTTATTTCACTGCATTCAAACTCCGCGGCCAACGATCTGCCATCTGGGAGTTTTTCCTCCGACGAGTACTCTCCAGAAAGAATACGTGTCTTCATTTCACTATAAATGCCCTGATATTTAATCATTTATCAATGCCTATGCTATCCAATATACATCGGCAAATAACCTGCCTTTACTCTTTGCCCCAAGGGTACTTCCTTCTGTATCAAGAAACAAGCAACGATACAAAACCATATTTAATTTAGTCTAAACTCCATCACAAATCGCCAATAAAAGTGATCAGAATCACCATATTGAGCAGACATATTTGTAAAACCATATGGTTTTAATAATATCACGTTAAAGAGATTAGTATTTAAAACTGGAGTAATAATGGCATTTCAAGAGAATTTCCTATGGGGCAGTGCGTCTGCGGCGTATCAGATTGAAGGCGCAGCTAACTTAGACGGTAAAGGTGACTCCATTTGGGACGTCTACTCTCGTGTACCTGGCAACACATTCAAAGACACCACGGGGGAAGTAGCGATCGACTTCTACCATAAGTACGAAGAAGATATTGAGTTGATGCGCGAAATGGGATTAAAAGCTTATCGCTTTTCAGTCGCTTGGACTCGCATCATGCCTGATGGCCGTACTATTAATCCTAAAGGCATCGAGTTCTATCACAACGTTATTGATAAACTTATCGAATGTGGTATCACACCGATCCTAACAATCTACCATTGGGATCTTCCTCAAGCCCTACAAGATGAATACCAAGGTTGGGAAAGCCGTAAGATTCTGGCTGACTTTACCAAATATTGTGAAGTCCTGTTTACCGAGTACGGTGAAAAAGTACCGTACTGGGTTTGTATGAACGAGCAAAACATCTTTACTAGTCTTGGCTATGTTCAAAAAATCCATCCGCCAAAGGTTTCCGATTATCAGCGTTTTATTAATGCTAACCACATTGCAAGTCTTGCAAATGCTA
The DNA here is from genome assembly GCF_013364395.1 of Vibrio mediterranei. Taxonomy (NCBI): domain Bacteria; kingdom Pseudomonadati; phylum Pseudomonadota; class Gammaproteobacteria; order Vibrionales; family Vibrionaceae; genus Vibrio; species Vibrio mediterranei. Next base: position 1,324,120 of record NZ_JABXGK010000008.1, read on the forward strand.
ATGCGGTAAAACGATTTAAGGAAATGGGCCTGCCGGGTCAGATCGGAGCGAGCTTCGCTTATAGTCCGACCTACTCTAAAACTGCTTCTCCAGAAGATGTCATCGCAGCTGAAAACGCACAAGAAATCCAAGATTTGCTTTGGATGGATGTCTACGCAAAGGGCACATATCCAAAGATTGGCCTTAAGCTTCTAGAGCAACTTGGTATTCATATCGACTTTCAAGATGGTGACAAAGAGCTGCTAAAAGCCGGTATCTGCGACTTCATGGGACTAAACTACTATCAGTCCGCTACGTTTGTTGCTCCAGAAAATAAGGCTGAGACCGCTCAAACAGGTAATGCTGCTCAAGTCTCTGTGGTTTCCGATGTTGCGGCTATCCCAACAGACAAATACTACGTACGCGCTGATAACGAACATCTAAAAATGACTGATTGGAACTGGGCCATTGATCCTGAGGGACTGCGCGTCGCCCTTCGCCGCATTACATCACGCTATAACCTTCCAATTCTTATTAGCGAAAACGGTCTTGGTGCTTATGACACACTAACGGAAGATGGCAAAGTTCATGATGACTACCGCATTGACTTTCTAAAAGCGCACGTAGAAGCAATTGGAGATGCGATTGACGATGGTTGTGAAGTTATTGGTTACTGTACTTGGTCTTATCAGGACTTGTTCAGTTGGTTAAACGGCTATGCGAAGCGTTATGGGTTCGTGTATGTTGACCGTGATGAAGAAAGCGAAAAAGAACTGAAACGCTACAAAAAAGACAGCTTCTACTGGTATCAAAAAGTCATTGAATCTAACGGTGAAACTCTTTAGTTTTCACGAAAAAGGTCTAGCTTGAGCTAGACCTTTTTATCATTACAACCAAGAATTTAGCTACGCCATGACTACTTAATTTCACCAAAGCGCTCTAAGTAAAGAATGGTGGCTGCAGTTCTTGAAGGGACTTGCAACTTTCTCAGCAAACTCTTCATGTGCACTTTAACCGTTGACTCAGAAATGAACAGTCGGTCGGCAATTTGCTTGTTTCTAAACCCTTTCGCTACCTCTTGAAGAATCTGCATTTCACGCTCAGTCAGTGTCGCGAAAACATCACTGGTATTGGCTCTCTCTTCAAGGTACTTCTCGATGGCAGAACTGAAAGCTTTATTGCCTGATGTCAGCCCACGAAGCAGTTCAATGATTTCATCTGGCTCGGTATCTTTAAGTAGATACCCATCAGCACCCGCTTTTACTAAAGCATCGATATCCGCTGGAATATCAGAGACGGTAAGAATGACAATGTGTCCCTGAAAGTCATCTTCTCTTAGTGCTTTGAGCGTATCCAAACCTGACATACCCTTCATATTTAGATCGAGTAAGATCAAGTCAGGTTCATGTTCTTTTGCCAACGCAATTGCATCCGAGCCATTGCTGGCTTCCGCAACAATCCCAAAATCGTCTTCAAAGCTGAGTAACTGTCCAATACCACGCCTCATTAAAGGGTGGTCGTCGACTAACATGACTTTACATTCGCTCACTTAGTGGCTCCTTACTTCTTTGAAACGTTAATACCACCTCACAACCATCGTTTTCGGCGGAATTTATAGCAAGTTCTGCATTAAGTCGAGCTGCACGCTCTTTCATAATGCTCATACCATAATGGTCTAATTTCTGTATATTTTGGTCGAACCCTACACCATCGTCTTTTATTTTAACAGTAACAAGGGCATTTTCATCTTCGAAACAAGTCACTTTTATAAATGAGGCCTGTGCGTGCTTCATCGCGTTAAGTACGGCCTCACGAATAAGTTGTAAGATATGGACTTGTTCGTTTGCTCCTAACTCCAAAGACGACATTTGATTATCGAGTTCTATCTCAGCCTCAGTTTGTTCATCCAATTGATGAAGCATCTCAGTAATTGCTTCACCAAACGTCCCTTCTTTAATCGATAGTCGGAAAGTCGTCAGCAATTCTCGCAACTGAACGTAGGCGTTATCCAATCCCTCACGTATGTCATTCAACACTAGTTGAGAGCGACTTGATGACGAGTCAGTTAATTCCTTAGAAATAGAACGGTTTAGTAGTGTAACCTGAATTTTTAAGTAAGACAGTGACTGAGCGAGTGAATCGTGAAGCTCTCTGGCAATCGTCGCCCGCTCTTCCATTAATATAATCTGTTCGGTTTGACGTTGAGCTTTGTTGTAGTAAATCGCTCGCGATAAAATTTGAACGAAGTTATCTATTAATTTTTCATCTGGGCAAGGCAAGCCTACTTGATATCTGAGTTGGCCCAGTTCTTCACCATCCAAGTGCAATGGCCTTACCCGTTCCGCTTTCCCATTGAAAGTACCTTCCGTAGCAATCCAAGGATTACCTTCCACCTCAGAAACTTTGATTTCTACCGCTGAAATTCCTTCAACACTGTAGATATAAGTTAATATGGCTCGGAAGTTCTCATGGGAAATTCTCGTTGCTGTTAGTTCTTGTGACGATTGATAAAGCACTTGCAGTGATTGGTGTGCATGTTGAAGCTTATGGGTTTTTTCATTTACCGCTTGTTCTAATCCACGATATAACTTGCCAAGATCTTTGGCCATATTTCTAAATGCGTTACCTAAGATCCCGAGTTCATTGTCAGAACGAACATCAACCTCGACATCAAACGAACGGTTCTGAATCTGTTCACTGGCAGAAATTAGCTGCCCCAAAGGTCGAACAATTTGCTTTCTTACAAACAGTACAACATACACGGCCACCAGTAGAATTCCGCCTAAACCAACTCCGCCAGCCCATGCCAAACGGATTAACTTGTTTTCGGAATGCTCTTGAAGCTCCAATACAAACAAGTCTATACGGTCCACAAAATCAGCGACTAGCAATAGATACTGTTCTCTATCATCACTGGACAGTACAGATTTGAGTTCATGCCAACGGATAATGAGATTGTAATAATCCTGCGTGATTTTCTCAGGTACATCCCATGACTGCAGGGCTTTCATTGAAGGAGAATAAAGGGAACGCTCAAACTGCTCGACATGTAAATAATAGAGTGGCGAATCTGATTGCATATCATAGGCTAATCGATAACTCTGCATTCGCATCGAACCGGAAACGTTGACGGCTTCAGCATCGTTTAAACTAGATGCTAACGTCAAAATAGCAAAGTTCGTTGTTGCTAAGGAAAGCAACAAGATGAGTATCATTGCTTTCGCTATTGTGCCGGTTACAGATTTATTCGGCTTCTTCATGACTCACTAATCTCACTTCACTTGTTTCAATCTATTCATAAGTACCGAAAACCGGACTCACACTATCGCTATCTATTGTCGGTAATTTATTGATCCAAAACAAGGATGGCCCCTATTTAACCCCTAAGAGGTATTTATCCAATTATGTCCAAACTTACAATTTATATGAATGTAAATTAAAGATTGTTAACAGATTTTTTGAACTAGACTTTCTGTAGACAGTTTTTATTGGTGAGATGAATGGTTGATATTTCCAAGCGTCGCTTTTTCACAAGAAAGCAGATCAATACTAAGCAAGCTAGGCTCCCTTGGGTAAAGGATTTAGCAACGTTCACCGACCAATGCACTCGTTGTGGTAAATGCATTAACGTGTGTGAAACGCAAATTATCAAGAGCGGTGATGGTGGCTATCCTGCGGTCAACTTCTCAATTGATGAATGTACGTTTTGTTACAAGTGTGCAGAAATCTGTCCAGAGCCTATATTTAATGATAGGGACGCCACACCTTGGAACGCAAAAGCAGAGATCGACACTCAATGTTTAGCGCAAAACAACATCGAGTGCCGTAGTTGTGGTGATAGTTGTGAAACTATGGCTATCACTTTCAAGTTAAGAGTGGGCGGTGTCGCTTTACCCCAATTAGAGTTAGGGAACTGTAACGGATGTGGAGCATGTGTTTCTGTATGTCCGAGTTCTTCTATCTCGGTGAGTAATGTCTAGTTCGAAGCAAAATTAAAATAAAACAAGAGAAAAAGATTTATGTCACTAAACGAAGTGCACATTTCTAGTTTGGTAGTACATTGCAAGGCTGAGCACCTTGCAGAAATCAAAGCGCAAATCGAACAATTCGATAACGCGGAGATCTACGGAGACAGCGAGGACGGCAAGATTATTGTTGTTCTGGAAACCGAGAATCAGGGTTTCGTCACCGACACAATTGACGCTATCAACAACCTACCGAATGTCCTTAACGCGGCCTTGGTTTATCACCAAATCGAGCACGGGTTAGATGACGATGAAAATAACACTGGAAGTAACCATTCCCAATTAGAGGGTGAAGTATGAAAATGACAAGACGTGCGTTTGTGAAAGCAAACGCAGCGGCATCAGCGGCAGCGGTAGCGGGTATTACCCTTCCTGCATCGGCTACCAACCTGATTGCTAGCTCCGACCAAACAAAAATTACCTGGGATAAAGCTCCTTGTCGTTTCTGTGGTACAGGCTGTTCTGTACTGGTAGGGACGCAAAACGGTAAAGTTGTTGCAACCCAAGGTGACCCAGAGGCGCCAGTAAACAAGGGTCTAAACTGTATCAAGGGTTACTTCCTCTCTAAGATTATGTACGGAAATGACCGTCTAACTCAGCCACTACTTCGTATGAAAGATGGCAAATTTGATAAAGACGGCGACTTCACTCCAATTTCTTGGGACCAAGCGTTCGATATTATGGCTGAGAAGTGGAAAGCTTCACTAAAAGCGAAAGGCCCAACAAGTATCGGTATGTTTGGCTCAGGCCAATGGACCGTTATGGAAGGTTATGCTGCAGCTAAGATGATGAAAGCGGGCTTCCGTTCAAACAACATTGACCCTAACGCACGTCACTGTATGGCGTCAGCGGTAGTTGGTTTCATGCGTGCTTTTGGTATCGATGAACCAATGGGTTGTTACGACGACTTCGAAAATGCGGACGCGTTCGTACTTTGGGGTTCTAACATGGCAGAGATGCACCCAGTTCTTTGGACTCGTATCACTGACCGTCGCTTAAGCCACCCACATGTTCGTGTAAACGTACTTTCTACGTACTACCATCGTTCGTTTGAGCTTGCTGACCACGGTTACATTTTCAACCCTCAGTCTGACCTTGCTATTGCAAACTTTATCGCGAACTACATCATTCAAAACGATGCAGTGAACTGGGACTTTGTTAACAAGCACACCAACTTCAAGCAAGCTGAAACTGATATCGGTTACGGTCTGCGTGACGATGATCCACTGCAAAAAGCAGCGGCTCACCCGAACTCAGGCAAAATGTCAGACATTACGTTTGAACAATACAAAGCCTCTGTCGCACCTTACACTGTAGAAAAAGCTTCTGAAATATCTGGTGTTGAACCAGAGAAGTTGATTGAGCTTGCTAAGCAATATGCTGATCCAAACGTTAAGGTTATGTCTCTTTGGACTATGGGTATGAACCAACATACTCGTGGTGTATGGATGAATGGTCTAGTTTATAACATCCACCTACTAACCGGTAAGATCGCAACTCCGGGTAACAGCCCATTCTCACTAACAGGTCAGCCATCAGCATGTGGTACAGCCCGTGAGGTTGGTACCTTTGCGCACCGTCTACCAGCAGACATGGTTGTAGCAAATCCTAAGCACCGTGCGATTGCCGAGAAAGAGTGGAAGCTTCCAGAAGGGACTATTCCACCAAAACCAGGCTTCCATGCGGTGTTACAAGACCGAATGCTTCATGATGGAGTATTGAACTGCTACTGGATTCAATGTAACAACAACCTACAAGCTGGTCCAAACATCAATACTGAACGTCTTCCAGGTTACCGTAACCCTGAAAACTTCATCGTATGTTCTGACCCATACCCAACAGCGACTGCACAAGCGGCTGACCTCATTCTTCCTACAGCGATGTGGATTGAAAAAGAAGGCGCTTATGGTAACGCAGAACGTCGTACGCAAGCTTGGTATCAACAAGTTGAGACCGTTGGTGAAGCTAAGTCAGACTTGTGGCAGTTAATGGAGTTCTCTAAACGCTTCAAGATGGAAGAAGTGTGGCCAGAAGAACTACTTGCAAAAGCGCCAGAGTACCGCGGTAAAACCATGTACGACATGCTGTTCAAGAACGGCCAAGTTGATAAGTACCCTATCGAAGAAGCTCGTGAGCTTAACGATGATGCTCACCACTTCGGATACTACGTTCAAAAAGGCCTGTTCGAAGAGTACGCGGCATTTGGTCGTGGTCATGGTCACGATTTGGCTCCATACGATGTTTATCATCAAGTTCGTGGTCTACGTTGGCCGGTTGTTGATGGCAAAGAAACATTGTGGCGTTACAAAGAAGGCTCAGATCCATATGCGAAAGCAGGTTCTGGTTGGGACTTCTATGGTAAACCAGACGGTAAAGCTCTGATTATTTCAGCACCGTATGAAGCGCCACCAGAAGTGCCAGATGAAGAATTCGACCTATGGCTATGTACTGGCCGTGTTCTTGAGCACTGGCATACAGGTACAATGACTCGCCGGGTACCTGAACTGTACAAAGCCGTGCCAGATGCAGTGTGTTATATCCACCCTGAAGATGCTAAGTCTCGTGGCCTTCGCCGTGGTGATGAAGTAGTGATGGCTAATAAACGTGGTGAAGTACGTGTACGTGTTGAGACTCGTGGCCGTAACCGTCCGCCAAAAGGTTTGGTATTCGTACCATTCTTCGATGCTCGTATCCTAATCAACAAGTTGATTCTTGATGCGACTGACCCTCTGTCTAAACAGACAGACTTCAAGAAGTGCCCTGTGAAAATCACGAAAGTGGCTTAACAGAGACAATATTGAAACGTGGCTGCTTCAATAGAAGTGCCTCCGAAGAATTAGCCTTAAGGCGGAGATAACAAAATGAAAAAACTGATTGTCGCTATTCTCTCTGTTGGTGCACTGATTGCAGGTGTTGCGCAAGCAGAATTGAATAACCCGGGTGGAACTGGTGGTCTAGATTCACTTCGTGGTAGTAGTAACCTTGAAGACACACGCCCAGCGGATGACTTCAAACATATTCCTAAAGACCAAGTGATTGAGAGTGATTACGTGTATCAGCCTCCACTGATCCCTCATCAAATTCGCAACTATGAAGTATCGCTTAACGCAAACAAATGCTTGGCTTGCCATAGCTGGAAAAACGCGAAAGAAGCAGGTGCGACTAAAATCAGCGTAACTCACTATATGAACCGTGAAGATGCTGTTTTAGCGGACGTTTCCCCTCGTCGTTATTTCTGCTTGCAGTGCCACGTTCCTCAGGTTGATGCACAACCGCTAGTAGGTAACGAGTTTGAGCGCGTAGATTCATTGCGTACTGAATAGCCACGAAGTATTAAGAGAGGCTATATATGAAATTTCTTAAAGCGTTTTGGACTCGTTTAAAGTCACCAAGTAAAGCAGCAGCTGGTGTTGTGCTATTCCTTGGTTTCGCCGGCGGTCTGCTATTTTGGGGTGCTTTCAACACGGGTATGGAAGCAACGAATACTGAAGAATTCTGTTCTGGATGTCACGCACCAATTGTTGCTGAAATCCAAGAGACAATTCACTATTCGAACCGCTCTGGTGTTCGTGCAATCTGCTCTGACTGTCACGTTCCTCACAACTGGACAGACAAAATTGTTCGTAAGGTTCAAGCTTCGAAAGAGTTGTTTGCACATTATGTGTTGAAAACCATCGATACTCCTGAGAAGTTCCAAGCACGACGTGGACACCTAGCTGAAAGAGAATGGGCTCGACTCAAAGCCAATGACTCCCTTGAGTGTCGTAACTGTCATGAATTTGATTACATGGACTTTTCCGAGCAAGGCCCACGAAGCGTGCAGCAGCACTCTACTGCATTAGCGTCTGGCGATAAAACTTGTGTTGATTGCCACAAAGGTATCGCACACAAACTGCCTGATATGAAAGGTGTGGAAGGCTGGCAATAAGGAGCACTGAATGAGTACATTAGAATCGGTGATTTGGCACGTACTAGGTTATGCTGCAATGCCAGTCATCATTTTGTCGGGATTCGTTGGAGTCGCAGCCGTTTCGATATGGTTGTTGTCTCTCGGTAAAGACAAACAGCAATAAAGCTTTTAGCCCCGCTCATGCGGGGCTTTTTATTTTTCCCCTCTTAACCACATGATTTCTACTATAGTTAATTTACTCCAATAAAATGAAACAAATAGAGTAGAATCAGCTTATTAAAGCTCACGCTATCCTTCTGTTGTAGAAAGTGTCAGTGGTCATGTCCAAGAAAAACAAAACATCTAGCAAACTCTCCATACGCCGTGTTGTAGCGTTACTGTTTACTCTCGCTATCACAGCTACAGCCTTAATTTCGGCTACCGTCATTTATTCACTGACTAAAGAACGCGAAGTCAACCATGCCCTAGCAAACTATCAGTTGATTTCGTCATTGGTCTCACAGCGATTGGAACAGATCGATCAAGTCGGAGAGCAATCTGCGGTTCAACTGGGATACCTATTGAGTACCCAGTTAAGCGAAAAGAGTCCTTCGGAACTAATTGAGCTGTTTGGAGCCACATTTCTCGGTAACCCATTTATCCATAGCATTTATATCGGATTTGATAATGATGACTTTCTTCAACTCATCAACCTGAAACCTAAATACATCTCCGATAAATTGAACCTACTTGAAGGCGAATCTTGGATGGTTATAGAACATTCCAATGATATCGACGGAAAGCGGGTCAAGCGCACACGATTCTACTTCGATAATTTTGAACTCAGTAGAGAGCAAGAAGAAGTCAGTATTTTTTACCCAACACAAAGGGGATGGTACACACGTGCCTCTGAAGAAGAGGTCTATAAAACCACACCTTATCTCTTTCACAACCTACGAGTCACTGGCCAGACATTTTCTCGTAAGATACCGAGCCTCAACGCTGTCATTGGCGTCGATATTGCTCTCGCTTCACTAAATGAACACTTTGAAGATAGCTTGTCTGATAATGTCGCGCTGGAGGGAGCAGATGCTTACATAACGGATGGTGAGGGTCGGATTATTGGCACCAATACTATATTAGACACGGCAAATAGCCTGCCCTTCATCGATAAAATGCCACTAACAAATACACAGCTTGATCTTGTTATCAACTCACCGGTGCTCAAAGTATCAAATCAATTAGATTGGGAGCCTATCGATTTTACTGTGGTTGGCAATCCGGACGGACTTGCCATCGACTTATTCACGCTAATCTCTGATGCCACCGGACTACAGTTTGAGTACATCAATGGTCGAAGTTGGCAGGAACTCGTTAACGACTTTCGTCTGGGCAAAATTGATATTCTGCAATCTATTGCTAGTGATAGTAATGTCTCTGACCACAGTATCGAAAGTGACATCCTATATTCTCTTGAGTACGCCATTGCTACACATAAAAGCGCACCACATATAGCATCGTGGGATGACCTCAAAGGCAGAACAGTCGGCTTCCTTGGTGGTTGGTCTATTGTCGAGCAGTTGAGAAAAGATTACCCAAGTATTACCGTTTATGCCTACGATACTTATGATGAAGCGTTCGAAGATGTACAGACCCAGAAAATTGTAGGTATTGTTGATGTCGCACCTGTAATCAAAAGTAAAGTCGAAAAACTAATTAGCTATGACTTGAAGACTCAGTCGTTAAAAAAACATCCAGCGTTTCCAACTGACTTCGTTTTTATTGCTAATGAGCAACTTAAGCCGTACATAGAACTGATTAATCAAGCGCTAACCTATCTTGATCAGGAGAAAGTGCGTACCGTGTTAGCAGACAAATGGCTGAATAGCGACCAACACCACACTAGCCATATTCCTTCAAATCGGCTGCTATCTATGCTGGAAGATCCAAGCTTCCATGAAAAGATCTCCTCTGTCGATATGAAGGGACAAAAGCACTTTGTTTATATCACTGAAGTTAACGACACACCCCAAGAATATTTCGTACTCACCATACCGGAAAAGAAACTTCTAGGTAGTGCCTACCAGTACATTATCAATAGCTCTCTCTGGACCTTAGCTGCACTCGTTATCATGATTCCTCTTGTGTGGCGTATCAGCACTCCGATGTCCAGTCCGATTAAGAAATTACTACTGCAAACCAAGCGAATTAAACACCGCCAATATAATAAAGTGAAGGCGTTCAACAGTTCTGTGCGGGAGGTGAATGAGTTATCTCATGCTATCTATGATATGTCGCAGTCTTTAGATGCATTTCAGCGCTCGCAGGATGCATTTATTGAGGCAATCATTCAGCTTATCGCGCGTGCCGTCGATGAGAAATCGCCTTACACAGGCGCACACTGTTTACGAGTCCCTGAGCTTGCGTTCCTCCTTAGCGACGCTGCAGAGCAATCGAACGACGGCATCTTTGAATCATTTGAGTTTGAAAACGAAGCCAAACGCAGAGAATTTCGCATTGCTGCTTGGTTGCACGATTGCGGAAAAATCACCACACCAGAGTATGTGGTCGATAAAGGAACCAAATTGGAAACTAACTATAACCGAATTCATGAAATTCGAACTCGATTTGAAGTGTTATGGCGCGATGCTGAAATTACAGCGCTAAACATTCAGTTAGAGCAGCCAAACTTGGCCACTGATGCGAAACAAAACCTAAAGCAACGTCAAGAAGAACTCCTAGAGCAGTTTAGCTTCATTGCACAATTAAATGTTGGAAACGAGTTTATTAATGAGCAAGACAAAGTTCGCATTGTCGAAATAGGCAAACAAACCTGGACCAGCCACTTTGACCGTTACCTTGGTTTGTCACCGTTAGAAGAACAACGTCTATCTGCAGAAACGAGGTCGCCTGCTTGCGAGCCACTACTTAGCGATAGACCAGAGCATATCATCACTCGCTCTGCAGACTACGAGCTAGATGAAAAGCTAGGCATCAATATGAACGTTCCTGAACACCTATATAATCTTGGCGAGATCTATAATCTCTCCATTTCAAGAGGAACATTGACGCAAGAAGAGCGCTTTAAAATTAACGAACATATGATTGCTGGTATCAAGATGCTGAGCAGTATCCCTTTTCCTGAAGATCTCAAAAACGTGGAACGAATTGCTACCACTCACCATGAAACAATGAGAGGAGATGGCTACCCTAGACGTTTAACCGGAGACAAGTTGTCAATCCCAGAGCGTATCTTAGCCGTTGCGGATATTTTTGAGGCACTTACAGCTGCAGATAGACCTTACAAGAAAGCTAAAACCATCAGTGAGTCTTTGGATATTTTACATAAGATGGCTCTGGAAGAGCACGTTGACATGGAAGTATTCCAATTATTCATTAAGAGTCGCGTATACATGACGTACTCGAAGCGATTCCTGGCCCCTACGCAGATTGATGATGTGGATGAAAGTAAGTATCTCAGTTAAGAAACTTAACTGAGAACCAAAGAAAAAACCGCCAAATACTGGCGGTTTTTCGTATGCAATTGCAAAAACTTTCTAAGGTGCTGTATCTATTTCTATCGGTTGGTAATGTTTCGATTCTAAGTGCAACCATTCTGGGATAACGGTACCCATTGAGATTGATGACCAAGTGCCGGAGAAAATACCAATAAACATTGCCGTAGCGAAGCCTTGCAATGCATCACCGCCCAATAACCAAAGTGCAGCAACGGTAATCAGAGTAGTACCAGAAGTCACCATTGTTCTCGCAAACGTCGCTATAACTGCTTGGTCACTCACATCAGCAGTTTGCTCATTTGGACGCAACTTCAGGATTTCACGAATACGGTCGGCAATAATAATCGAGTCATTGAGCGAGTAGCCCAAGATGGCTAAGATCGCAGCGAAAACCGTGAGGTTAAACTCCATCTGAGTCAACGCAAAAAAGCCCAACACTAAAATGACATCATGCAGAAGTGCCGCTAATGCGCCACTAGCCAAACGCCATTCGAATCGGAAGCTCAAGTAGCCTAAGATACAAAGCAAACAAACTAACAGCGCCAAACCGCCTTGGTCATAAAGGTCTTGACCAACCTGAGCACCAACAATACTGTCACTGACAATGGTAGAACCTGGATATGCCTTTAGCAGCGTTTCTTTGAACTCATTGTGTTTCGCTGCACCTTGGTCTGCAGCATAACGAATAGTCCAGCGCCCTTCTTCTCCTGACTGGGTAACTGTAATGCCATCGCCTAAAACGGGTTCTAGTGTCTGTTTCAGTTCATTTTGGCTGGTATTTGATGCCAGTTGCACCTCTGATACAACGCCACCGGTAAAATCCAAACCGAAGTTCAATCCTCTCATTCCAACGGCGATGATCGAAATCACGACCAAAGCAATGGAAAGCACATTAGTAAAATATCGAATGGAACGAATATTAGTTTTAAAGAAGTTTTTCATGATTAAACCCTCACCTCACGACGAGTGTCTCGTCCCCACTTCAAATTAATAATTGCACGCGATGCGAAAATGCCCGTGAACATGCTTGTTAGCAGACCAAGGCCTAGCGTTAATGCGAACCCTTGAATCGGACCATTACCAATGGCATATAGAATAACCGCCGTAATCATGGTGGTGATATTTGCATCCATAATGGTTGCCACTGCAGAGTTGAAACCCTGGTCTATTGCTTGAGCAAAGCTACGCCCTTCCGCCAATTTATCTCTGATACGTTCAAAAATAAGTACATTGGTATCTACCGCCATACCGACTGTAAGTACTAAACCAGCAATACCCGGAAGCGTTAAGATGGCACCCGGCACCAGTGCTATTAGCCCTAACAAACAGCTCATATTTAGCACCAACGCCACATTAGCTACCCAACCTAATCGACGATACCAAAGCGCCATAAAGGTCAGAGTTAGTCCCATGCCTAATGCTAAAGCTGCAAAGCCATTTTGGATATTTTCCGCACCGAGAGATGCGCCAATAGTACGCTCTTCAACAATGGTCACAGGCGCTGTCAGAGAGCCGGCACGAAGTAGCAGAGCTAGTTGCTGAGCTTCTTCCAAGTTACCCGAACCTGTAATACGGAACTGACTACCCAATTGGGATTGAATGGTTGCCACACTGATGACTTTTTCATTGCGCTGAGTTTCACCTCGTGCATCCACACCGTACTCGCGATAGACCGTCGCCATTGGCTTACCGATGTGCGTTGCAGAGAAATCGCTCATCATTTTGCCACCAGCATGGTCGAGGGAGATATCAACCTCAGGGCGATGCATTTGGTCAAAACCTACGCGAGCATTAACAATGTGCTCACCCGTCAATACTGGCTTCTTCACCAAAGTAACCGGTTTGCCTTGTTCGTCTTTCACTTTAAGTGTAGACACCGGGTTTGATGACGTGCTGACTTCATGGAAAGCCAAACTCGCAGTAGCACCAATCACGCGTTTTGCCAATGATGGGTCTTGAACACCTGGAAGTTCGATACGAATACCTGATTCGCCTTGACGCTGAACCATTGCTTCCGTGATACCTAATTCTTCAATACGCTGGCGCATGATTTTAAGGTTTTGCTGCATGGTTAGATTTTGGAAATCTGCATAGTTCTGAGCTTTCATCTTAATAGATAGCTCATCCCCTTCTCCCTTCGCTTGCCATTCTGGGTAGTTAGCATTCACAAACTTACGAACAGCAATCTCACCTTCGCTGTCTTTTGAAGTAACACGAATGCCCGTATCAGTGTCAGGGCGTACTTGTACACCGAAGATACGTTCTTTACGCAAGTCTTGCTTAATCTCATCGACCACTGCATCACGCTGCTCAGAAACTGCTTGGTCTACGTCAACGTTCAATAAGAATTGAACGCCACCGCGTAAGTCCAAACCAAGTTTAATTGGAGTAAAGCCCATCGTTTGGAGCCATTCGGGTGCGACTGATGTGTAAGAGTAGGACATGCTGTCATCCTTACTCACCCACTCACCAAGGGCATTTCGAGCCTTGGTTTGCTCCGCTTCATTGTCAAATACAAGTTGAGCGACATTGTTTTCCATGCTGACGGATTCTGGTTTGATGCCGTCGTCATGTAGTAAGGAATTGATTTTGAATACCGAGTTTAAATGCTCGTTGTGCTCGCTCACTTTCAGCTCAATAGCAGGCTTCTCGCCGTACCAAGACGGTAAAGCACTTAGAGTCAAGACCACACAGGTCACGACAAGAACGATATATTTCCAAGTAGAGTATTTGTTTAATACTGCTCTCGGTTGAGGCTTTTTACGCATAGTTTTCCCTCAGCGTTATGCTGAACTTTTAATACAGATAAAGATAAGCACACCTACTATTCTCCATGTATTACATTGGAGTAGAGGTGGATAGATTTACGGTTAAAAACGAACTATGCGTATTGGGTATTCAGGAAAACGTAGAGCGTGTTGCCATCTTTCCAACCACTGATACGGTGGTTGCTTTGGACATAATTAAGGAAGAAAGGGGTTATCAGCGCTTCATTAACGGCAGCACTGCGCAACTCTTGTTGGCCAGTACAACTATAATCGAACACCACACTATAAGTAGGCGTTTCTAATTCATGGTTCTCATTGTTGTTGCCAGTCCAACGCCAGACGGTGAGTATCGCCTTAGCATCGTGGTCGCCAAAAGACTTTGATTTCGGCTTTTGAGGAGTTGGGTTTTGTCTGGTTGTCTGGCCAAGTCTGGTTGAAACACCAAGTGAAGCTTGATCTTCCCATAGAGAAATACCAGAAGATGAGTTCTGTGGATTTGCCGATTCAGACGCAGCAACACCTAGCGGAGCGAAAAACGCAACAACCAGAGAAACGATAAACTGCAAATAGAACTTAGACAAAAAAACTAGCCTCATGACACCAAGATCTGCATTATCTGCCTATGTTGCCTCAAAGACAAATAAAAAATACTAAATCGAATATTAGAATCCGTTTACTTCATGTTGAGGTAATAAATGTCGCAAACTATAGTCAAAGAGTAACGATAGAAAGGAATGACAATGGAACTGTCACAAAATGAAAAATTGACCTTAGTAAAGTACGCATTAAACGTACTCGATGGATGGGGTGCATCTAATTTACAGACAGAAGCCATTTTAGAAATTTCGCCTGAGCAGCATGCTCGCTTAAAAGTTACGCCTGCCACTGTCCCTATTGGTCCTTCAACACTTGAGCGAGTTCACTTAGTGGTTGAAATTGATGGTCTACTGCGTAACGCGTTCGAAAGCTCTCATTTCATCAACAACTTCATTAATGTCAGAAACAATGCCAAAAACTTAAACGGTTACGCGCCCATAGAGCATATCGAGAGAGGCGACCTCACCGCTCTTAAGCGCCTCAAACAGTATGCTAAAGAGATGGCCCGTAATGCAGAACGGGAACAGGACGACTATTAAACTATTGGTGGTAATATTCTTATCGCAGCAGATTAAAATAACTCTCCTGTCGCGACATTCAAATAAACTTTATTCTCCGATTCAATCCCACCACAGTAGGTAAAATAAACACTGTCTTGATGATTGATCGATTTTACCCAACCACTTAGTTCTTCAAAATCAGACAATCGACATCGCTTTTGCTTCACCAGTTTAGTGGAAGCATCAAAGAATTTTTCTTGATAGAGCATAAAGTCGTCACTGCCTTCGATGTAGTCCGTTAAGACATTTAACCAACGCTCGCCACTCAGGTTAACCTCTTTAGTCACTAGGTGCTTTGTATTTACCCACTGAGATATTTCTTCTGCCCCTTCTTCGAGTTGATAAATAGGCGCGATGCGTATCCACTCACCCTCTCTCTCAAGAACTTTCAACTTTTCACCATAGTACGCCACACCATCAGGTGCAGAGGCGAGATCGGGTTGAGTAAGGACGTTCTCGAATGATCTCGCCACAAAATAATATTCTGGTAAAGGAGGCGGACTGGGTTGTTCAACAACAATTTCAGAAGGCGAATCATCGCTTGTATTCTGTATATCAGGATGTGTTCGAGGCACAATCGCTTCTGTCTCATCTTGATTGAGATAGCCCAGATAATAAGCAATACCAAGACCAGCTAATACTAGCGTTACGACCGCTAATACAATAACCACTACCTTTTTCACAACTGACCCATTTTATCTAATGCTTGTTATTCGTTATCGGCAACAAGGGCGAATAATTAACTCAGGATTCTAGCAGATAATCACACTTCGCTAAATTCGCGCTTTAAATCATCCAGCAATACATATAAATACATTCATTAAGTTAATGAATGTGCTAGTATTTCTGCAATGTTTACTTCGTCTGTATTTACTGCAACAGAACGACTATATTTCAATCAATAGAGCACCGAGCGCTGGTTTGCGCTCCCCATTACTTAATGTAATGTAGAGCAACTAAGCTGGTCGATTAGGGTATACCTAAGTCAGTGATTAAACTCGATTTCAAGATCAAATCGACTAGTATAGGTTTAGCACTATTGTGTAAGGGTTAGTTATTAATGCGCTTAAAGTTGTTATTAGGACTACTGATTTCTCAGTTTGTATTTGGCATTACTATCGTCAGTGCCAATACTAACGCAGGGAACAGTATAGAGGATGGTAAAACATTCACTATAGGGGTACTCAGTAGCAAAGCCCGAAAGCATATTGGTTTCTCTGCGCCACTTGCCAGGTACTTGGCTGACAACCTCCGTCAATATGGGTATACGAAAGCCGAGGTCAAGGTAACCAAATCGGCATTAGAGCTCGGACAATGGTTAGATTCTGGAGAAATAGATCTGGTATCTGAAACTCTGTTTGCTGCACTCGCTTTACAAAGCGAACATAATGGTGAAATTATTCTTCGACGTTGGAAAAAAGGTGAATTTGAATACCACACCGTGTTTTTTGCCCGCAAAGACAGCGATATCAATTCATTGTCCGATCTAACCGGGAAAACTATTGCTTTAGAAGACCAAAGCTCGACCTCCGGGTTTTACTTGCCGATGAAAACACTAAGTGAACATCATCTAGCCCCTACACGTTTCGCGAGCTCCTTTACTCCAGTTCTAAAAGATAAAGTTGGTGTCGTACTGACAGGGGACGTTCTTCGTAAAGCAGATGAAATCTCGTTATCAACCTGGGTCTATCGTTCTCAAGTAGATGCGGCCGCTTTCTCTAACGCTAATTGGGACGATTTGGGAGATATGCCTCAACATATAAAGTCGACCATGAAAATTTTCTATCGTACAGAAAGTGTTCCTCGTAGTGTCATGGTTATCAGAAACGACCTACCAACAGAGGTAAAACAGACCGTTAAAGATACATTGCTCAACGCAGACTCGGATCCGACGGGCGCTGCTGCACTTGCACAGTTTCAGAAAACGGCAAAGTTTGATGAGATACCTTCATCCCAGCTCACATTATTTCCACAATACAACGCCGCTCGTCTTCAAGTCGAAGAAGCATGGTTCAACTGATTTAGGGTAATTGAATGAAGTTGAGACTACGACTACAAGGACAATACATGCTAGTGACATTTGCACTAGCCGTTGTCATGACGTTGACCAGCGCAGGTATTCATATATGGCTTTCCTCCGCGCAATCGAGCCGACTGCTAAACGAGTTAACCGTTCAAAATAGCAAGACCTTTCGAGCCGAGTTGAGTAAACGCGCTGATCAAATGTCAAGCTATCTGTCAGATGCGATGTTTGATCCTCTTTATATGTATAACCAGGAAGAGGCCAGCTACCTCATTAAGCCAATCACCCAACTAGGTGAAGTTAAACGTCTGGTCATCTTCGATAAACAAGGGCGAATATTTCATGATGGGGATGAATCACTGGAAAATATCGGTAAGCCTTTCCCTTACCCCAACCAGATTAGCAGCGTATTACGTTATGGCAGCTCAATTCAGTCTTTCGGACCTGATAGCCTAACTGTATTCCGTCCAATCGCAGCAGCGGACCAAGTAATTGGCGGTGTTTTTATCGAGCTATCACTCGATAAGGTTCAAAAGGACATTGATTCAGTAACAACTCTAATAAAGGCCATCGATCGACGCTCTAAAGAAGAACTGTACATCGGCGTGGCACTAGCCGCCGTATTACTACTGACTATCTCGGCTATCATCGCAACCATTATTTCTCGCCGTTGGAGTAAACCTCTCATTAAGCTTACCGAGCAAACTGACGCCATAGGTCGAGGGGATTTTACTCGCGCGGAGAACATCACTGCGGTTGATAGACAGGATGAGATTGGTGATTTGAGTATTGCCGTACGTTCAATGGCAACCAAACTCGAGCAGCGCACGCAAAAGATCACTCACCTAGCCTATCACGATGCGTTAACAGAACTGCCTAACCGCACACGCTTTATACAGCATCTGCAGAGCACAATTAAGTCTTATCCAGCGACTTCATTTTCGGTGCTGTTTCTCGATTTAGATGAATTCAAGGTAGTCAATGACAATTACGGTCATGATAGTGGTGACTTTTTACTGATAAGGCTGGCTGAAAAGCTCAGTTTATGTGCCCGTGACATTACCAATGACCATCCACTGACCATGATTTCTCGTATCGGTGGAGATGAGTTTTTAATGCTTATTCCGCACTTAAAAACAACCGAGGATGTAGACGCCGTAATCAAAAAGATCTTTGTCGCGGTGCGCTCCCCTATTTTGATGGAAAATGAAGAGCTCGTTGTTGGAGGCAGTATAGGTGTCGCCAGATATCCGTATAACGGTAAAACCTCTGAAGATTTAATCAAAAACGCAGACATTGCCATGTATCGAGCCAAAGCTGATGGCAAAAACACTCATAAGGTCTTTACCCCTAAGATGTTCAAGTCTGTCGTACATCGTGCCAATATTGAACGAGAATTACGACGTTCACTGTCTGATTTGCAACAATTCGAACTTTGGTTCCAGCCATTGGTTTGCATAAAGACTGGACGGATACTTGGTGCTGAGTCTCTAGTTCGTTGGAGACATCCAACCTTAGGTATCGTTCCTCCTGTTGACTTCATCTCTATTGCAGAAGAAACAGCGATGATATTGCCATTAGGGCAATGGTTAATTGAAAGACTTTGTATTCAGCTACAACAATGGGCGCCTTACTTCGCACCTGATTTCCATGCGTCTATCAATATCTCGTCGAAGCAACTTTACAGACAGAATTTGGTGGAAATGTTTGCGTTTTATATGGAGAAGTATCAAGTTCCAGCCAAAGCAATTCGAATCGAAATTACAGAGAGCTTATTACTTCAGGACGAAGATGAGGCAGAACGTACGCTAAAAGCGATCCGCGAGAGTGGCATTGAAGTATGGTTAGATGACTTTGGTACTGGCTACTCGTCTTTAAGTTACCTGCGTAAGTTTACCGTAGACGGAATTAAGATTGACCGTTCCTTTGTTAGAGACATTATCACTGACCCTAAGGATCAACAATTGGTACAGGCCATGGTCGCTATGGCCAAAAACCTCGACTTACTTGTTGTTGCCGAAGGAATTGAGAAAATCGAACAGGCCGAAAAACTGTCGCAGTACGGCTGCCAGATTGGACAAGGGTATTACTACGATAAGCCAATGCCTGTGGATGACTTTGTGAAAAGGCTCATCAATGCCAGCGAGTCTAACGTGGTTGAATTCAAAATCTAAAAAAGCCGCTCCAATGGAGCGGCAATACTCAACGACATGTTTTGTTATAGTTATGAGGAAACAAACTCTCTTCAAAATCTTGCAATGCCAATATCGTTTTCTTGAGATTAAGGCTATTTATTCAGTCTTAGGTCCACTTCTACTGCTAACGCCACTGACGCTCCCACCATAGGGTTGTTACCCATCCCGATGAAACCCATCATAGCCACGTGAGCTGGCACTGAAGAACTGCCTGCAAATTGGGCATCAGCATGCATTCTGCCCATTGTGTCTGTCATACCATAGCTCGCAGGACCCGCCGCAACATTGTCTGGATGTAGAGTACGACCAGTACCACCACCAGAAGCCACAGAGAAGTACGCTTTACCTTGGTTAAGTCTTTCTGATTTGTAAATACCCGCTACCGGATGTTGGAAACGCGTTGGGTTTGTCGAGTTACCTGTGATACTTACATCAACTTGAGCGGCATGCATGATGGCCACACCTTCACGGACATCATCCGCACCAAAGCACAAGATTTCTCCGCGCTCGCCTTTACTAAAGCGTTTACGGCTAACTTCATTGAGTTCACCAGTTGCGTAATCATACTGAGTACGGACGTAAGTAAAACCGTTGATGCGTGAGATGAGATAAGCGGCATCTTTACCTAGGCCGTTAAGGATAACTCTTAATGGAGATTTTCTAGATTTGTTTGCGTTCAGAGCAATTTTAATCGCCCCTTCTGCCGCTGCAAATGACTCATGACCAGCAAGGAATGCAAAGCATTGTGTTTCTTCATTAAGCAATCGAGCTGCTAACGCACCATGTCCTAAACCAACTTCTCGCTGCGCTGCGACACTGCCTGGTTTACAGAATGCTTGCAAACCCTCACCAATAGTTGAAGCCGCTTCCGCCGCTGTCGCTGCTTTACGATGAAGAGCTAAAGCAGTACCTAAAGTATAAGCATCACATGCATTATCAAAGGCGATTGGTTGCGTGTCTAAAACCAATTGTTTTGGGTCAATACCCATTTCAAGACAGTAGTTGTAAGCCTCTTCAATTGAGAGGAAGTTCATTTCATTAAGTAGTGCTTGTTTAGTAATAGTCATAATAAATTCCTCAACTTAGTCTTGACGTGGATTAACAGTTTTAACAGCTTCATCAAAGCGGCCATAAGTGCCTTTCGCGCTAGCTAGTGCTTCGTCAGCGGCCACACCACTATTGATTTGAGCCATCATTTTGCCAAGGTTAAGGTATTCATAACCGATGATTTCACCGTCTTCATCAAGCGCTAATTGGGTAACATAACCTTCAGCGACTTCCATATAGCGAGGACCCTTGATTCGGGTTGAGTAACTCGTTCCTACTTGACTGCGTTGAGTTTTACCTAGGTCTTCTAATGCAGCGCCAACTTCAAGACCACCTTCGGAAAAAGCGGATTGAGTTCGACCATAAGCGAATTGAAGAAAAATCTCGCGCATTGCGACGTTAATTGCATCGCAAACCAAGTCAGTATTCATCGCTTCTAGAATGGTTTTTCCGGTAAGAATTTCGGATGCCATCGCCGCGGAATGAGTCATGCCTGAGCAACCAATTGTTTCAATAAGCACTTCTTCTACGATGCCATCTTTAACGTTAAGCGTTAACTTCGCCGCACCTTGTTGAGGAGCACAAGCACCAACGCCATGACTCAGGCCAGAGATTGCGATAACGTCTTTGGGATTGATCCAGCGGCCTTCGACAGGAATTGGCGCGGATGCATGAAGGTCGCCCCTTTGAATTGGGCACATAGATTGAATTTCGTGAGCGTATTGCATGTCGTTTTCCTCGATAAAGGAAAACAGGTGTAGAACGGAACTAATGATCTAACTACAGTTCGTCGATCCCAAAATAGGATCGTCCCAACAGATACACCTGTTTTCAGAAACTGTAGGAGTCATCAGCCGATTTGGCGGTTAAGTAGGTGGAACCCCATCACCTTGGTTGCAATTTTAGATCTAAATCACATTTTTGTGCAAGACCTCTGTCTAGAACCATTATTCATAAAAATATTTAGTTTTATATTCATAACGCAATAAGCATAATGATATCAACTATTACAAAGTCGATACATAATCGGCTCTAATATCAAGGTATAGTCGTGTCATTTTGGCGTTAATTATCTTGAAAAACACCGTTTATTTAGCCTGTTAGGCATTGCTGTCTCAAAGCAGTCTCTCTAGAATTTTGAGCTTTAATTAACCACCTTTATTAACAGAATGATCGTAATGCGATATCCCTTCGCAGTGTCAACGGAGAAAAGTAGTGTCAACATCGTATTCAAGTGAGCAAAACAACAGTTGGAAGTTCGTTTTGTTGCTTGCCATCATCGCAGTGGTATTTAGTGGGTTATTCGACCACGACGTCTGGACGCCCGACGAACCTCGTGTGGCTGCCATTATTCATAGCATGTACATCACAGGTGACTTCATCATCCCTCAGTTTGCTGGCATTTCATTTGTAGAAAAGCCGCCTGTGTTCTTTATCATCTCAACCGTATTAATGCACGCAACGGGACTTGACGCCATCATGGCTGGGCGACTTGCTCTTTCCTTGTTGTGTCTGGGATCACTTGCCGCTACATATCGAATCGCTTACCTATTTAAAGGAGAGAATTTCGCATGGATGGCACTGGCTGTACTTGGGACACTTGAAGGTTTTATCCTCAACTTTCATTGGTTGCGAGTTGATGCTGCATTAATGTTTACTACAATCGCTGCAACTTGGGCCTTTAGTGAAGCCTACCTACGCCAAAAGTTAGGCTATTTAATTGTGGCAGGTGCATTTACTGGGCTGGCCTTCTTAAGTAAAGGGCCAGTCGCCATCGTGCTTTGTATAGGTCTAGCATGGGTACCGTTAGTATTACGAGCTTTAACCCTAAGAAAACAGTTTCCTGAACAAGCGACCTCAACCAGCCAGTTTGTACTGATGCATGTGATTGGTATCAGTGTGATGTGTTTAGTCGCCGCGAGTTGGATTTACCCTTTCTACAAGACGGCTTCTCCAGAGCTTTGGAAAGCATGGTTTTGGGATAATCAGGTAGGCCGACTGACAGGCTCTGCAACAAATACTCTCGGCCACAATAACGCGGGAAAACCTTTCTATTATGTCAAAGGCATACTGGAATACAGTGCGCCATGGACACCACTATTATTACTGTGGCTAGGCAACTTTATCTATAAGCTACGCCAACCAAAACAGCTCTCTTGGACGGATGGCTTCTTCGCTTTTTGGTTCGCTATCGCTATCTTTGTCCTGTCTTACTCAGTGACAAAGCGTTCTATGTACTTAGCGCCGCTAATGCCGCTGTTTGCTCTTATTATTGCAGATGCGTTAACAAGCTTCTCTGGCAAATGGTTTAACTGGTACCGCAAAGGCTGGCTTGCGCTAATGTCATTAGTACTGATTGCATTTGCTGTTGTGCCTTTATGGTCAGGATTTTTGCCAACGAGAAAAATTCCACCAGCACTAATGGAATGGTTGAGTACGTGGCACTTGGTAGCATTGTTACCTATCGCGGCTATCGTTTTGATGGTGCTCGTAGAACGTAAGCCATGGCCGCAATGGAGCAAGATGGCAATCATCACTGCCCTATTCTTCTCAAGTGCCTTTAACTACTTGTTCCCAGCGATTGATATTGCAAAAGACATGAAGCCGGACTTAAAAGCTTTTGTTGAGCAAGTGCCAGTAGAAAAAAGAGACCGTATTGCAAGCGTGCGTTTCTCAGAAACTATGACGTCGATATTCTTCCTCTACCATGACTGGGCAGTTCCACAAGTCAGTGTTGAGCGTGCACAGGCCATTTTAGATGGAGTGGACCCTGACTACGATTACCTGTTACTCGATAGAAGTAACTCAACAACTGACATAATCAAGTTCACGCCATTCCGTGAGGATACACAATATAAGATCCTCGCAAAAGGAACGCCTCGAAGTGACAAAGAAAAGGATGCGGTTTTTTGGCTTTCTGGACAATAACCGAAACTAAATTGTCATAAAACATTTCAGCCCTCTAGAAATAGAGGGCTTTTTCTATCTAAGACTTGTTGCACAGATCACAATAACGTCAACCTACATCGCTGATTCTACGCAGTCGTTAATATTTAGTTGCAAACCACCCTCACGCATCTAACTGAAAATAAAGTTATTATCTTAGTGAGCTAAGGTAACAATATTCCTTCCTAATGACCTCTTTGGTTCTATATAGTCTTTGCATTTGATTGGAGTTATTGAAGCCTTTATCATTTTTCAAATACGGTTGATATACCACACGACATATTTTAAAGTCTACCTCTTGGCAGTTTGGCTAACTGTCATAAAAGTCAGATAGACTCAAAACCAAATAAATAAAAACAACGTCACAGGCACATAAACATGTTCGAACAAAAGACATTTCAGTTAATGAAGAACACTCTTGAAGGCAAGGTGAAGAATATCGATGTCATCCCACGATGCAGCAAAGAGTCACTAATTGAGGCCATTCATAGCGCATCAACTGTTAATGACTTAATCGGAATCAATAAAGCGATTCTGCGCCTCATTAGTAAGGCTTAGCTGGTGCTTTGGGACGGGTAGTTGACCTGTCCCTTTTTAATTAGCGTTTAATTGATGAATGCGGACCTGGTAATTTCAATTTAGGTTGAAATTCACCTTTCGCTCCCATGTCCACAATAGTGTATTCGTTGTAACGCTCGGTGCAGTCATAGCGACTCTGGCTTAGTTTATGAGCGTTAATCATCAGCTCTTCTAACTCAAGATTATATTGATGAAACTCTTCTTCGGTTAATGTCAGCTTTGCGCTAATCAAGTAAACATTATTATCGTCAGGATCTATCTCCTGGACTTCGGCCTTTAGAGCATCAATCACTTGGTTTTTAAAGAAATTTGAGAACTGGCTATGCTTTCCAAATGCAATGTGCCGTGGTACCGATAGCTTAAACTCCAATCCCTCAGAGAGTGCAATCAACCCAACATTTTCCAAATCACGTAAATAAAGGTACATAGATTGTTTATCTAAGTCATAACGCTGCATGAGGTCGTCTGCACTAAGGTACTCATCAATAATGCCAGCTATTAGTGTATAAAGCTCCGGCGATTGACAAAACGCGCTATCTTGTTGTTCTGTGTAGGTTGGCACTTCACTGACAGCGTTTTCTGCATTCAAAACAATGGTCGATAACGGTGTTTGGATCAGAGCTGCAATGTCATTCATCCGACTAATGGAAAGCGGCTGATGTAAGTTGAGCATCCGTTTTACACTGACTTCCGACACCTGAAGTGCTTTAGCAACATCCAAGTAAGACATTTTTGAGTTTTTCAGCGCTCTTTTTAACTCTTCGCAAATCTGTTTAGCGATGGCATCCATTGTACAAATGTCCCAAGTTTCTTATCGTGCCACCTAAAGTATCACATTAAGACCTAATTTTGTTTCCAATTGAGGAAACGAATCAATATGCGACCATAAAAACTCAACCACACTATATTAGGTCGCCTTATGATGAACACTATTTTCGATTTTGTCCCTGAACTACAACGACGCAGCTATCAAGAGAATTTAGCTCCAAAAGCTCAATCTGGCTTTTTCAACTCGACACAAAAAAGCCAGCTTAAATTAGCTGGCTTGGCAATCATTGTGGTGGTATTAAGTGGACTTTTATTTCGCTTTTACATATAAGTCCTTAGAGTAGATTCGCCCTTCAACATTATTCATTGGAAACCCGCCGACCGTCGGCCTTACTAAGCGAGCTTGCATGTAATAATAGATTGGCGCAATCGGCATATCCTGGGCTAACAAGGATTCTGCCTGATCGTAAAAACGCGCTCGCTCTTCGTCTGTAGTTGCAGCGAGTGCTCCATCAATAATCTTGTCGTAAGCCTTGCTCTTGTAAAACGCTCGGTTGCCCGCATTATCAGACGTCATCAGACTTAAGAACGTAGATGCTTCATTGTAGTCTCCGCACCAAGAAGTACGAAGTACGTCAAAGTTACCTTCACGACGAGCCACCAAGTATGATTTCCACTCTTGATTCTCTAACTCTACTTTTGCCCCCAAGTTTTTATTCAGCATTGACGCAATCGCTACAGCAATTGATTTATTGCTTTCGCTTGTATTGTATAGAAGTTTAATGTCCAGTGGGTTGGCATCGTTGTACCCTGCTTCAGCGAGTAACTTCTTAGCCTTCTCATCACGTTGTTTTTGTGTCCACTTGCTGTAATCAGGTTGCGTCGCGTCAAAGCCCGCTACATATTTGTGAGCAAACGTATAAGCAGGAAGATTTCCAACTTGTGTTACACCATCTGTAATCACATCACGCATAATGGTGTAGGAAACCGCTTGACGCACTTTTGGATCATTAAATGGCGCTTTGGTCGTATTGAAAGCGTAATAGTAGGTACACAGCAACGGAACAACGGTATAGGCATCCGGCTGTTCTTTCTTGAGCTTTGGTGCCATTGCAGTTGGTACATCCGAGGTAATGTCCACTTCTCCAGAGGCGTAGCGGTTCATCGCTGCTGTTTGACTTTCAAACGGAATATAAGTGACTTGATTGAGTACCGTATGATCGTTATCCCAGTACTGATTGTTTCTCGCCAGTTCAATACGTTCGTTAATGACCCAGTTCTTTAGCACAAACGCGCCGTTAGAAACCATATTCCCTGGCCTAGTCCACTTATCTCCAAATTGCTCTAGGTTTGACTTATGGACCGGCATCATTGATGAATGTGCAGTCATAGCGACAAAATACGGCACCTGACTGTCCAGCTCATACTTTAAGGTGTAATCATCCACAGCTTTCACCCCTAACGAATCTAGCGGCGCTTCTCCATTAATGATGGCTTGAATATTCTTAATTTTGGTCAGCTTTAAATACCAACCATTAGCCGAGGCAAAGTTAGGATCGGCGGCTCTTTTAAGGCTATAAACGAAATCTTGCGCGGTAACCGGATCGCCATTTGACCACTTCGCATCTTTTCTTAAGTGAAAGACAAAGGTTTTGTTGTCACTAGTTTCCCAAGACTCGGCAACACCGGGAATGACATTTCCTTCTTTGTCTTGAATCACTAGACCTTCAAATAAGTCCCTTAGAACATGCATTTCTGGTAATCCCTCAGCATTAGCCGGGTCCAGCGTTGCTACTTCCGCATCGTTGCCACGTACGATTTTTTGAGTCTCAGCCAGTTGTGTGCCATCGGGCACCGTCGCACCCTGTACTGAAAACGTCGCTGCAATGAGCGCTGAGAGAATCGATACTTTCCATGAAGTAGTGTGTTTCATCCTAAACCGCCTGATTGGTGTCGTTATTATAAATTTGCCCTTTGGTCATCGATAACACATTGGTTTCTTTACAACAAAAAGGCTTTCAATAGCATTACATCACTATTTATGGCATATATAACCACAGAATGCCGTGAGGAAAGGCAAGAAGTTGGGATGTAGAAAATGGATAATGCAAATCAAACAAAGCCGCAATTACGCCCAAGGGCACTAAGGGCAGAATTTCAAAACAAACCAGAAACGTATGGTCACTCTGTTTTAGGCGCACCATTATTGTACTTTCCGGCCCAAATCAACTCACCGGAGCGAGGACTCATACTGGCAGGTACCCACGGAGATGAGACCGCATCCATTACCGCGTTGTCGTGTGCCCTTCGTACCCTGCCTGCTGAATACCTGAAACACGATGTTATCTTATCAATGAACCCTGATGGCAATCAGCTGGGGACTCGCGCCAATGCCAATCAAGTCGATCTAAATAGAGCTTTCCCGACGAAGACATGGACGGACAAAGGAACAGTATATCGCTGGAGTACCTCAGCAAGTGAACGTGACGTCAAAGTAAAAACTGGTAATGTGACTACTCTTGAACCAGAGATTAGTGCCCTTGTTGACTTGATCGAGGCTCGAAGACCACAGTTTGTCGTATCACTTCATGAACCATTAGCCTGTATCGATGATCCGGAACATTCTGAATTAGGTAAGTGGCTTGCAAAGCGTTTCTCACTGCCTTTGATTGACGATGTCGGGTATGACACGCCTGGTTCGTTTGGGAGTTGGTGTGACGAGAAAGGACTGCCTTGTATCACGCTCGAATTTCCTGCCATTTCAGCGGACAATGCGATAGAAGAACAGTTAGAAGCACTTATCGATTTGTTGCAATACAGTTCAACAAGTGCTTAATCAAAACGGTTACTTGTCATTGCGACGTTTGAATTTGCGGCCAAGATAAACCACACCGACTAATAATGCGATGTAGTAAAAAAACTGGCTAACATACATACCAATTTCATCTTTGTTCGGTAGATTCACGTGCTCCCAAAATGTAAATACCTGTTCCGACTTACCCGAATCAAAAATCATCCAGACGGTCACCGCCAGACAGACACCCATGAATACCAAATTTCTCATTTACTACACGTGCTCCATTCATTGACTCTCTTACCTTAGCCACTTATTGGACGTGGGTGAGAGCGAGTAATCTGACAAGACTATCAGTGAAGATAAACAAAATCAGTGATTCATACCCGTTAATTTTCACTCCCGTTAAAATTAATCTAGATTACTTTACATTTTTGGACATGATTTCACTTGACGTTTATGACTAACAAGATAACGTAAGCACTCATTTTGAACACGACGGCTTTGGTTTGCATACATTTAGGCAATCTATTTTTCGCACACTCTTCCTACTCACTGCCATTTTGGTAGTGATGTTTTGTGCGCTAAAAACGAACGTTGCATACCACAGCCAACTGGTAGAAGTCGCACCAATACCCGCACCTTATATGAGCGAGGCGGCCCTGTTCAACTCCAATTCCATCGAGAAAATCGTCCATAACATCACCCCAGTTGATGAACCATGTCGATTGACACAAAAGTTGCTTGGACAATCTTTTGCTCATTTAGAAACCTTTACTCCGCTTCTGTTTTTGGTCGCTTTGTTAGCACTGCTTTCTGAGCGCAAAGTTAAGCCAGCCCATACTCGCCGAAGCGATACCTATCCTCCTAAGCTCAGGCTTCACGTAACTCACTGTACTTTCCGGGAATAAAACGCCTCCAACTTAGGTCTATTTATTACTTATTGGAGATTACTGTGTCTTATACAAACACAATGTTAACGACTCGCACTACGCGTAGCCGTCTTTTAATGTCGCTTTGTCGACAAACATTTAGCACTCTAGTGCTAACGTTCGCGATCGTCTTCGTTGCACTTTACAGTGCAATGTCAAATGCGCAATCTACAGGATGGATTCAAGATCCAATGCATCCACCGGTGAAGGTTCGGCTGCTATCTACCGGCCACCTCGATCCACAAACTAAACAGATGGAGATGGTTCTTAATGTCGAACTCGATGGAGAGTGGAAAACCTATTGGCGTAGTCCCGGTGAAGGCGGTGTCGCACCAGAATTTGATTGGAGTGCTTCGACGAATGTCGAAGCGGTAGATTGGCAATGGCCCGTACCTGCTTATTATGAGCAGCTAGGGGTGATGACATTAGGGTACAAACACGAAGTCAGCTTCCCGATTATTGTCACCGTGACAGATACGTCCAAACCAATCTCGCTCAAAGCCAACTTGCGATTGCCAAGCTGCACCAATATCTGTGTGATAGCGGATTACCCAATTGATTTAGAGATTGATCCCAATGTTCTCTCACTAGATTCCGATGCCGCGTATCTGTTTGGTCAAGGCATGAGCTTGACGCCCAAAAAGGACAACCAAATCTCCGTAGAGGCAAGCTACTGGAATCAGCAAGCACAAGAGCTTCAACTTAAGCTAACCAGCAAAACGGCTTGGAAAAAACCACAGATTTTGGTCGATGGAGACGAAGTCAGTGATGAGTTCTTCGCACAACCCAAAATAACCATCGAAGGCAATACTCTGTATGCCAAATTTGATGTTAGCAATTGGCTTGGTGAAGCAGATATCAGTGACAAAAACATTCAAATTACCGTGTCAGATGAGCTGATATTAACGGAAACGTCAACACAAGTATCCACGATACCAATGGCCTATCCTGAGAGTGGAAGCCTCATTTGGATGATAGGATTCGCTCTTATAGGCGGTCTGATTCTCAATATCATGCCTTGTGTACTTCCAGTGCTTGGCATGAAGCTTAACAGTATCATCTCGGGCGTGAATCAATCGCCAAAGCAAGTTCGATTGTCATTTCTCGCTTCCTCGTTCGGCATCATCAGCTCATTCCTACTACTTGCTGGTGCCTTAACATCTCTGAAGATGGCTGGGCATATGGTTGGTTGGGGTATTCAATTCCAGAATTATTGGTTTATTGCCTTTATGGCGATAGTTACCCTATTGTTTTCAGCGAATTTGCTTGGTTTATTCAACATACAACTCCCAAGCAGCCTCAACACCTGGATGGCATCTAAAGGTGACCATAGCTATGGGGGGCATTTCGTTCAAGGGATGTTTGCAACGTTACTAGCGACACCATGTAGTGCTCCCTTCCTTGGTACTGCAGTTGCGTATGCACTGGGAGCAAGCTATACCGAGCTTTGGTTGATTTTTGTGGCACTCGGCATCGGAATGAGCTTACCGTGGCTGTTGTTTACGCTGTTCCCATCCTTGGTTAATGTCTTCCCTAAACCAGGTCCTTGGATGAACAAAGTGAAGCTAGCATTTGGTGCAATGATGTTATTGACCAGTCTTTGGTTAGTAACACTACTGTCAACCTTTATTGGTTTTGCTTTAACCGCAGCGTTGGTAGCCATTATTATCATTGCTACCCTGATACTCATTGGCAAACAATACGGGCGCAAGGCAGTAGCTGTTCTCTCTGCGCTATCGATTTTTGTCGTTGGTGGTGGACTGATCATCGGCAGTGTGACCGCAGATAAATGGTCCACGCCTATCGTTGATGATCTTCACTGGCAGAAACTGGATCGTGATCAAATACCAGAGCTCGTGGCTCAAGGAAAAACCGTATTTGTTGACGTTACTGCTGACTGGTGCATTACCTGTAAAGCCAACAAAATTGGCGTCATTCTACAAAACCCAGTTTATGAAAAACTTCAGCAATCAGACATCGTACTGATGCGTGGAGACTGGACAACGCCAAGCGACAGCGTGACTCAATACCTACAGAGCTATGGACGCTTTGGAGTGCCATTTAATATTGTCTACGGTCCAGAATATCCGCAAGGCATCCCAATGCCCGTTATTCTGACGTCAGAGGTGGTTATGCAGTCTATCGATATGGCCAGCGGAGAGACACATGAAGGCTAAATCGACCGAAGAAAAACCTTGGTCCAGCCGTCTTAAAAAATGGTCAAAAGAGCTCATCAGCATTGTTATTTTGATGACATTGGTTTCAATGGCTCTGGATTGGTATCGCAGTACATCAATGCCCAGTGGTAAAGCGCCTTCGTTAAAAGCGATGACCACCCAAGGCTTGCCTGTCGATATCATTCAACAAAGCCAGGAAAAACCGGTTGTACTGTATTTTTGGGCGACGTGGTGTGGTGCTTGTAAATTTGTCAGCCCAACGATCAATTGGTTTGCAAGCGACCATCAGGTGCTATCTATTGCCCTATCGTCGGGTACAAATGAACGCGTCCAACAGTATATGACAGCTAAGGAATACGATTTTCCGGTGATTAACGATACAACCGGACTAATTAGTCGACAATGGAACATCAGTGTCACACCGACCGTTGTCATCATAAACAAGGGGCAGATTGAGAGTATCTCGACTGGCATCATCACGCCGATTGGGCTGTGGTTACGGATTTTATTTGCCTAGTGTTCACTGGGCATAAGGAAAAACAATGAAAAAAACACTTATTTCAATGGCGATCAGTATCGCTGCGCTACTTCCAACTCTGTCTCATGCTGCTTTAACCGCTGAGCAACAACAACAGTTAGACAGTATTCATCAGCTATTGACCGAAAACCCAGAGATCATCGGCGATCTACAGCTAAGTCTTCAACAGTATGTCGAAGGTCAAAAACAGCTTGAGAATGCAAAAAAGCAGAGTGAATCATGGCTAAACGATACGACAATTCACACTGTTCTGGGAAATACAGATGGATCGACAGTCATCGTCAATTTTACCGACTATAACTGCCCATATTGCAAGCGCTTGGATGGCGAACTGACGAAGTTAGTTGCTAACTATAAGGATTTAAAAGTCATCAATATCTATGTCCCGCTCAAGCAGCAAGTCATTGAAGGGCTCGATACTAACTCCGCAGCATTTGCCATTAAGGTTTGGCAGCAAGCACCCGAAAAGTTTGTAGAAGTGAATCGTCTACTTGTCGCGAAACCTGGTATACATACCAAAGACTCTATCGAAGCCATCGCGAAAAAGACAGATACAACACAGTATCTAACAGGTGATACGAAAATTAACGAGTCTTTAGTGAAAAACTACAAAACATTTGTTGCCTTGGGCTTACGTGGGACACCCGCTATGTTCATTGGCGATGAGCTGATTCCAGGCTATGTCCCTTACGACAAACTGGAACAGGTCATCAAAAAGAACATGGCTGAAAACGCTAGCTAATTGGCCCCCAACCATAATGCTCAGAAAGCTGATTGAGCTTTCTGAGCTCTTCTTTCGTTTCGGTCATTAGCCATTGCGCTAACTCCTCAACAATCGGTGAGCCCGTCCTCTTATGGCAGAAATAGCGCCAACTACTAAAATGGATCTGCGCATTTTTGGGGCACACAAGATACTCTCGTTCCAGTTCCGGTAAAGCAAGCAGTAAATCGGTAACGGCAACACCATGGCCTGACAAGCAAGCACTCAAGGTTAAATCCAAGGTAAAGAATGTTGAATTTCGCACCGGTTGATTACTCTTGTATTGGATTTTATCCAACCACACTCGCCAATCAATATGATCAAGTGTTGGATGCAGTCTTGGTAGCGTCAGAAGGTGTTCAATATCGCGGTTTTCACCGAGTAACTGCTGAGTACAAACAGGTGCCATGTACTCTTCTCGCATAAAGGATATTTCCGGATCGTTTTGATAAGCTTCACTTTCACGAGTGGTAAAAACGAATAGGTCATAATCGCCTTTCCTTAAACTTTCCTCTTCATCAATTACCGGAATAACGGCAATTTCATAATCAGGGAAACGCTCGTTTAGCTTCTGTATTTTCGGTAATAGCGCTCGAGTGGCATAACTTAACGCTGCGCGAATCACTATCTTGTTACTCTGGACTTCTTTCCAAGACTCAAGCAACGACTGAAGGGCCTGATAATTACGTCCCAAAACTTCAAACAGTGCTTGCCCTTTCAACGTCAGCTGAATTGAGCGATGACCACGAATAACCAATGATGCATTGAGATCATCTTCAAGTTGCTTAACTTGGCGGCTCACTGCACTTTGAGTAACGTGAAGCTCTTGCGCTGCAGAGGTAAAGCTCATATGCCTTGCTACGGTTTCAAAGACTTTTAGTGCATTGTGTGAATAGGGAATATTCGAATATAGATTCATAATTGCTCACATGATCTGAAGTCATGCCAGAGTGACACAAATGTTAATTGAACACCATAGTTATGCATATAAAATGACCTCATCATAACCTGAGGCTATCATGAAGAAAATTCTATCCCTTGCTGCACCACTTATTGTTTCTCAGCTAATTTCAATGGCGCTGGTCCTTACTGATGTTTGGATGATGGCACAATTGAGTGTGAGTGATCTTGCGGGTGGTGGTCTTGGAGCCTCAGTCTATACGTTCGTTTTCCTCATCGCAGGTTCAACCGTAGGATGTGTCGCTAACCTCATCGCCATTGCTTATGGACAAAGTGTAGCTCGCCCTGAGTATGGGTTAAAACAAGTCCGATTGGCAGTAAAAGGCGCTCTGATGTTAGCCGTGCTTCTGACTATCATCCTAACGACAGCGTTTGTTTTCGCCCCAGATTTTCTGAGAGTTGCTCAACAGCCTGAAGAAGTGATTACGGTCGCCATGGTCTACCTTGATACTTTAAAGTGGGCCATGTTGCCGACGCTATTGCTGCTTATCTTGCGTGGCCTGACGAGTAACTATGGCGATGCCAAATCTGTGATGATTATGTCTCTGGTTACCGTCATTTTGAACGTCCCTTTCAGCTATTGGTTAGCATTTACTTTGGATTGGGGAATTGCCGGGCTCGGTATAGGTACCGCTCTTGCCGCAACACTGGTCTTAATTGGTTATGCGACTTGGGTATTCAAACGTCCAGTGTACTATCGGTTTGCACCTTGGCTCCATCTTGAGGAATACAACTGGCGTTTGATGCTACCGTTATTGTCGATGGGTATCCCTATTGCTATTGCAGGAGCTCTAGAAATGGGGCTGATATACGGTGGCACCTTGATGGCAGGGTTTATTGGCGTAACTGCTCTTGCCCTGCATCAAATCCTATTGCAATGCTTAAGTTTCACTTGGAATATTAATTTTGGTTTTTCTCAGGCTGCGGCCATTCTTGTGGGCAAAGAGTTCGGCAATGATAACCTCATTGGAGTCAAAGCCGTTGCGAAGCGAAGCTTCGCACTAGTGACGATACTAAGTGCTGTACTAGCGGTAGTCTTCATTGCTTGGCCGGACGCGATTGCCAGTTTGTTCCAACTGGATGGAGAAGGTGAACATGCATTAACGGACATGTTATCTTCATTGATTTGGGTTGTCGCACTGTGCTTCGTAGTAGATGCTTGGCAGTTGTTAGCCATTAACCTGCTTCGTGGCATGAAGATCGTCAAGCTTCCAACTCTAATGACCGCCATAGGATACTGGGCATTTGGTCTACCAGCCGCATGGTGGTTAATGGAACGCTATGAGCTTGCTGGTATCTGGGGCGGTATATTGGTGGGTTTAGCGGTAACTGGGTTATTGTTACTGGCGCAACTTATTGTCGAACTGCGTCCTTCAAAGACGCTAAGAGACAACGTGGTTGGCGTTGGCTAATAAACTGCTCGCATCATACTGGCAGAGTTATTACCATACTCACAAACTATACTGAAATCAGGATTTAACTATGTCTCTTCCTCCTTGCCCAAACTGTCAATCTGAGTATGTGTATCAGGACCAAAGCCAACTCATCTGCCCTGAGTGTGCTCACGAATGGAATCCTAATGAAGTGCCGGAAGATGCCATCATTGTTAAAGACTCGAATGGTGCAGTATTGGAAGCTGGTGACAAGGTGACGATGATCAAAGACCTTAAAGTTAAAGGCAGCTCTCTAGTCATCAAGATTGGCACGAAAGCTGTTGTTCGCAATATCAATGATGGTAAAGACCATCAGCTTGATTGCAAGGTGGATGGTGTTGGTGAAATGATGGTGACGGCAAAGTTCGTTAAAAAAGCCTAGCCCGCGCCATTACAGCTGACAAGCCAGCAGTCTTCTAGATTGACCAATAAAAACGCACATATTTTTTCACTATATAAATAAAAAATGTGCGTTTTTTGTTGTCTGACATTAGTTGTTAGTCACGTACTGCAGAATCCCCACGATCTGTTGTGGTGTCTCAGCCCATGCCATTGCCGCGGCATCTACCTCTTTAAGAGGATGAATAATCCCTTCGTCGTGCAAAGTGATAAATGGTTTATCTAACGCGGCCAACATACCAGCATCAAACGCAGCATTCCATTGACGGTACTTGTCTCCAAACCTAACTACACCAATATCGCATTGTTTAATTAGGTTTTTAGTGCGAATCGCATTCACTTTCGATGATTGATGATCGCGCCAAAACTGGACGTCGTTAGATCTAAGGTGATCGCCCGCTGCATCGCTAGATTCATGATCCGTATTCGCGGAATAAAACTCGATATCTAACTTAAGCTCTGCAGCACCTGCGATGATTTGCTCACGCCAATCTGTATGAATCTCTCCGCTCAAATACACTTTCCAACTCATTTTATTTCCTTGTTTTATGGGTTTGTCGCAATCACATCAGCTCTTATCACCATGGTGTCGAGCACCAAATCTGCAAGCAATTTACGACTGTCTAAATAGTGCGATGTCTGTTTATGTACCTGCAGTGCGTGCAGGTCTTGGTAGATTTCGTATAGGTAGAAATCTTGGGGTGCTTCCTTATCTTGAATAACGTCAAACCGGTAACACTCAGGCTCGTTTGTCACTGAGGCTTTAGCATTTTCCATCATTACTGATTTGTAGTGCTCTTCGCTACCTGGTTTCACCCGATTTCGAACAATAATGCAATACATCTTACCCTCTCCTTGGTATGAATTTGAAATCACATATATTTATTGTATACAATTTGATTGAAAATAGAATACAAGGGATGTAAAGAATGAAAAGACCTTCTCCATTTAATGGTATGAGACACATCGCGTTAGTAGTGGAAAAGTTTGAAGAGTGTGAAGCGTTTTATACCGATATCATGGGTATGGAAGTGTTAAGAAGAGCCAATGAAAACTTGGTGTACTTAACGTGTGGCAACGATAACCTATCATTAGGAAGAGCAAAAGCTCAGCGAGTCTGCTCACCCACTAGCGTCGACCATTTTGGATTTATCGTCAACAGCAAGGAAGAGCTTCAAGAATGGTACGAATTTATGCAGGCGCGGGGCGTCACGCTATTAGACGAGCCCCACGACCATAGCGATGGCGCGCGGAGCTTTCATTGTAAAGATCCCGAGGGGCATGTCATTCAGCCCCTCTATCATCCTGTTGTTTCACACCAAACGTTCATTTAGAGCACTTGGTGTATCTGATATTACTCTTAGTGACTGTATCGTCGCTTAAGCTTCAGATTTTTCGACTTTACGATGACCTTCTTGAAGATGTACAAAATCAACAAGGTCATCGCCAGATACTTGATATGCTTGCCCAAAGCCTTTAACGAAAAGACCTTGTTCTGCTTTCAAGTTAAATAGAATGAAGTCTTGTAGTTGACTTAGACCATCAATGATTTCACCAAAGCGATCTTGCATTTGAGCAATAACAGCTTGCCATTGCTCAGTATCGCGCTCAACAATGGACGCTACAGCGTCAAACGTCAGTCGCTTGCGTGCAAAAAGCTGTTTACTGTCGCTTTCATCTTCAATCATCATTAAAGATACATTAGGATTTTTCTCAAGGTTGCGAGCATGACGAGCAATCTGAGAGATCAGAACAAAGTATCCATCCTGATTTTGGACGTAAGGCGCATAACTAACGTTTGGTCGTCCCTCTTCATCTACCGTTGCCAATTGAATGGTTTTACGTTCTTGACGAAACTCTTTGATTTCTGGGCCAAGTCGACCTTGTAAGCGTTCTTGCTTAACTTGTTGATCCATTATGAATTCCTCACTTTCTCTAATAATTATAATTCTAAATTTGAATTTTGGTTGCGCGTTTACTGGCTAGATAACCTTTGCTTAAGAGCGTTAAATTGCTCTACCTGCTCAGGGAATAGGACTCGCTTCTTGTCACGCCCTAGGTAAATCTTAAACACGTTATGACCTGTTTCATCGAAGAAACCAAAATAGTGGCTTTCGCTGCCCATAAAAGGTTTGCTTACCAAAGCCACTTTAGTAATTAGGTCGAGCTTCAAATGTCCATGAAGTTCCCCTTCCTTGCCCATCAGGTTGTAATAACCTCGAGCAACTTTACCTTTAGGAAACGGTGCTTTTACTTCAAAGATTGAGCCAAACGAATGAACTATTGTCGTCACAGGACCCCAAGTTGTTAATGATTCGAGTAACTCCTGTGCAACGCTGCCGTCTGCAATGGCAACCATCTCGCCTGGCAGTGCACAAACAACATCACATTCGGTCACTTGTAGCTTCTCAGCAATAGCAGCTGGCAATAGTGACGGTTCTTGTTCCAGTATCTCAGCAACTTGCTGTTTTAAACTTTTTGACATTTTATTTTCCGTGATAGGTTTCCAATATTTACAAGCTAGGAGGCCATCTTCGATGGATGTCCTTTGCCACTTTGACCATGGCCGTGACCATGCGGATGTGTGTTCATACTTTTACGAGGGCTCAACGTATTAATCGCTTCAATGGCGCCCTGTGCGAGCGTCACAGCCCAGAAACTGCCAGCTAGAGTCAGCACCAGATAATCTTGTTCTAGCTCCACCAATCCATTTTTACTCCAAATAGCGAATAATGGTTTAAGCAGCTCGAACGTATCCTGCCCTTTGAAACTTGGTAGTGCACTGCGACGTACAACACCACTATCGAAGCCCGCTTTGAGTGCCGCATTAATGGACTCAGTCGGCCCTTGCTTCACCATCATCGCAATCGTAGAACGACCACTCTTCATTGCATCCATATACGCATCAAGTGAGCGATGATGCATCAACCCATAGCCACCAATGTTGCCACCCGCACCGCAACCAATAGGTAATACCTCAGCATAAGTTTTCGCCAAGCTGTTATATTGACTACGTTCACGATTGTCGCGAGCCCAATGGTTAACACTCAGTTGTTTAATATGATGCTTATCCATAAAGGCAACACCACGTTCGTACATACTGGCTTTGTCCGGGGTTGTTGCCGGCGCGGGTATTCTTCCTTTCTCGACCATGTTTAGCATCGGTGCACTACCACCAACCACCAACTGGTAAAGATCCGCACCATGAGCTCCCGTATCCAAAAAGTCTTGTAAGTCTTGCTCAAACACATCCAACGTTTGGTATGGAAGTCCGTAAAGCAAGTCAATGATTATCGGAGCCTCGTCCCTCGCACTTAACGCGGCAACTCGCTCCAGCACGACTTCACGGTCATCCAATCGCTTGGCGCTGCGGCGAACTTTAGTGTCAAAGCTCTGAATTCCGAACGAAAAACGGTTGAAGCCTCCTTCAAGTGCTTTATCAAACATCTCATCGGTGAAGCGGTTGGTTCGACCTTCAAGCGTTATTTCGCAATCAGTAGACAATGGAAATGAAGAACGAATAGTTTTGCCAAGTATCTCTACCTGATCTGGTGACAAATCCGTTGGCGTTCCACCGCCGATATACACAGCGTGAAATAATCCTGATTGCGTCCACGCCAAACGGGACTTTATTTCAATCTCCTTTAATAGAGCCTCGAAATAGTCATCAACAAGCTGGCGACTCGCTGCGTTTTGAAAAAAATTACAGAATGTACACCTAACCCGACAAAACGGGATATGGATATAGAGACACCGCTTATTTGCTTTAGACACAGAAGTAGACGTGATGTTCTCAAAAATCTGAGATTGCTGCTCAGCAGCGATTGGCATCGACATTCCTCCTGCATGAGGAGATGACTTTTTATTGAATGCAAAACGGAGTGGATCCGGCGTCGATATACCAAAATGAGAATCATTTAATTGATTCAAGTCAATTTTCATAGCTAGTCTCAAAAGAGTTCAAAGCCCTTTAAACAAAGGGCTAATCCAAAACTCAAATGATCATAAATAGACTTAAATGATAATGCAATTGATAATTGATCTTATTTTCATTGTAATACATAATCTCACTTGTGAATTGATTTGAGGGATAGGCTGGAGTTGTTGTGAATATTACCCGCTATGTTGTTGCTGGCGTTGTTTCTGTTGCCTTACACATGAGCTTAATGCTGGCTCATAAAGAACAACAAGTCTTCGCAATGCCTTCTGGAAGCACTTCTCAATCTGTCTCTCTTAACTTTGTCGCTCCAAAAGCATCTCCAACAGAGAAGCCATCCGAACAGCAAAAAACAGACCCTACACCGCAAGAAAAACCGGTAGTTAAGGAAACCGCTCCCGAAGCGGTTAAGAAAGAGGTGGTGAAAAAGAAGCCGCAACCCGTTAAGAAACCTGAACCGAAGAAAGTGGTTAAGAAGCCTCAACCTAAACCAGCTCCTAAGAAAAAGCCTGTCGAAAAGGTGGTGAAGCAAGAAGAAACCAAACCACTAAAGCCAGAGAAAACCGAAGAGAAAAAAGTAGATAAAACACCATCTAGCTCTGACAGTGCGCCTAAAGCGGTCGTAAACAGTGGTGTCAGCAGCGAACCCATTTTGGTGACTGAACCAGCGTTCCTATCAAAACCAGTGCAACCGCGCTACCCGCGTATTGCCCGTAAACGTGGCATTGAAGGTGTTGCAACGTACGAAATTTGGCTAGATGAAAAGGGTCGACAAGTAAAACAGGTGCTTATCTCCTCTTCTGGCGCGACTATCTTAGATAAATCTGCGCTCGACGCTATCAAACAATGGCAATTCTCTACACATACTGTCAACGGTGTGGCGATGGCACATCGAATTCAAATACCCGTTCGTTTTAAATTGGATTAATCATGGAACAACTGCATTATCTCGAAGAGCAACTTGGCTTGATGGCATGGCCACTTATCATCTGCTCTGCCTTAACCGCAATGATCATCATCGAGCGTCTATTTCAAATCGCAATTAGTAGCGGTGTAGGAAAGAGTGCTATTCGACAAGAGCTCAATCAAGCATCTCCGGTAAACGAAAAAGAGATCGAAGCACTGGCGAAAGATTTAGTTCAGAAACGCCCGCTTCTTTACAAAGGGGTGGCAATGCTCCTCGCACACCACTCATTTGCCAAATCACTTCGAGAAGACGCGGCTTCCATTTGGTTGCAAGATAAACGTCACCAACTCCACTCAGGACTACGCATTTTAGGATTGATCGGTGTTATCAGCCCGCTTATTGGCCTTCTTGGTACTGTGCTAGGTCTGATTGAGATGTTCAAAGGTATTGCGGCTGCCTCAGGCAACGTCACCCCGAATGATCTGGCTGACGGTCTTGGGCTGGCCATGAGAACCACTGCGGCAGGTCTCATCATTGCACTACCTGCTATCGCAGGTTCACAACTCATTAGCCTGTGGGCTGACAGAATTGTTGCCAAACTTGAGCACACTCTTAACTACGTTAACTTATGGTTAGAAGGCGTGGAAATGCAGCACTCTGATAAAGATCCACTCGTTGTAGACAATATCGATAAACTGCCAGCGAGAGCGGCACATGATTAAAGTCAGCCAAAACCACCAGCAGAGTTCGCTCTATCCAGATTTGACCCCACTTCTCGACATCATCTTCATCGTTATGGTGTTTCTGATGTTGACGGCATCTGTTCGTTTAGAGTCACTGCAAGTCGACTTACCCACTACCGAGTCCTCTGCCGTTTCTGAGGTAGATACGCAGTCCATTACGGTCAACATTCTGGCTCAAGAGCCCTATTGGGCTATAGATGGTAAACACTATATCGACTGGGAAAACTTCAAATTGGCTTTACTCGAACAATCCAGTTCAAGCAAAAGCCCAATCATTATTGGAGCAGAGAAAACGGCAGACGTTCAACATCTCGTGCAACTACTCGCTTTTATGCAAGAGAACGGTATACCAGCGACCCAACTGCTCACCGACGAACCAACAGACTAATAATGACTCAAGTTAAGAATCACACCAATTAACAAGGACTATTCAATGAACAAAACGCTTAAAAACCTGATGTTGGTTGGCGCACTTTCCACTATTCCTGCGGTTTTCTCTAGCGCAACTGCAGCAGAAAAAATCGTCAGCGCTGGCGCATCCGTAACTGAGCTGATTTACGCGCTAGATGCTCAATCTAAACTCGTGGGGGTTGATGTAACAAGTGTTACGCCAGAGGGAACCACTATTCCTAAGGTCGGCTACCATCGTGCCCTTTCTGCGGAAGGACTATTGGCACTAGAACCGACTCTGGTTATTGGTTCCGATGAGATGGGACCAAAACCAGCCCTCGACCAGCTAAGTCGTGTAGGTGTTGACGTTGAGGTGGTCGATACGTCTTCAACCATCGAAGGGCTGAATCATCGTATCGACCAGATAGCCAAGCTAACTAACAGCGAAGCAAAGGTTGGTGAACTAAAAGAAACAGTAGCTCAGCAAGTAGAGGCACTCAACAGTAACCAGCCTAGTCAATCCAACATGAAAAAAGTGCTATTCCTTCTGATTCACGAAGGACGCCCGGCTAACGTTGCAGGTAATGGTACTACTCCAGACGCCATCATTAAGCTTGCAGGAGGTATCAATCCAGCGGCTAGCCAAATTGATTCGTACAAACCGCTATCTAATGAAGCCATGGTAGAAATGCAACCTGATGTGATTCTTGTGAGCGGTAGAAGCTACGAGAAAATGGGCGGAAGTGATGCGGTATTAAAAGCGCTCCCTCTGCTAGCCGCAACTCCAGCTGGGAAAAATGGTGACATCGTGACGATTGATGGCCATGCCCTTGTTGGTGGATTAGGTCTCAAGAGCTTGGCGGAAGCCAAACGCATTAATGAACTACTTTATCCATAATCACCATAACAGCGTGGTGTTTGCCGCCACGCTGTGGCCTTTGAAAGAGATATTCAACTTTTATGTTAAGACGGTTCTCTAATACCTACGTTTTCGGCGGCTTCGCAGTTTTACTCTTCTTTTCTGCTGTTTACTCGATAACAGTTGGTCCAATGAATATTACTATTATGGACAGCGTTATTGCGCTCACTAGTCGAAGCAATACACTAGCCCCGCATATCAATTTGATTATTCACGATATCCGATTACCTCGAACTATGCTTTGTATGTTTGTTGGAGCTATTTTAGCGGTATGTGGGACGGTCATGCAGGGTTTGTTTCGCAACCCACTTGCGGAGCCAGGTATTATAGGCGTTTCCGCCGGAGCTTCTCTTGGCGGAGCGATTGCGATTGTAGGTTTTTCAATAATCGGTGTTGAGTTTCCTCAGTTTATGGCTTTAGCTATCGTGCCTGTTTTCGCGTTTTTTGGTGGCGCATTGACAACTCTACTCGTATACAAACTTGGCACTAGCAAATTTGGAACGTCGGTAACTATTATGTTGCTTGCTGGGGTGGCTATTAGCGCACTTTCTGGCGCTGGTATCGGTTTTCTTAACTTCGTTGCCGACGATCAAATGTTGCGCGATCTTTCCTTATGGTCAATGGGCTCATTAGCAGGAGCAACTTGGGGCAAAATTGCTTTATCAGCCGTTACACTTATCGGGTTATTTTACTTTTTCTATAAAAAAGCAATGTCGTTAAATGCTCTACTTCTTGGGGAATCAGAAGCAAAACACCTTGGTATCCCAGTCCAAAAGCTCAAACGTCAATTGATTTTGCTTACTGCTGTTGGGGTGGGCGTCACCGTGAGTGTCTCGGGCATGATTGGGTTTATCGGGCTAGTCATTCCACATCTAGGACGCATGTTGTGTGGCCCAGATCATCGCACTTTACTACCACTGTCTGCTTTGTTGGGAGCGTTACTGATGACCGCTGCTGACATGTTTGCTCGGGTTGCGGTTGCTCCAGCAGAACTACCCGTAGGGATCGTGACCGCCATTATCGGCGCCCCCTTCTTTCTCTACTTACTATTCCAGCAGAAAGGGAAAATCTTATGAGTGTTACTACGGTAGATACGATAGCAATATCACAGCCTTCAATGTTAACCAAAGAAAAATCCCCTGCCATATCTGCTAATGATGTCAGTGTTAGATTTGGTGAGCGGGTGATTTTGGACAACGTAAGTATTGAGTTGAACTCGGGAGAAGTTACCACTTTGCTAGGCCCGAATGGTGCCGGAAAAAGCACCTTGTTAAAGCTGCTTTGTGGTGAAACAGAATCTGAGGCCGATGTCGCTTACTTTGGCCAGTCAAGAAAACAATGGAACCCCAAAACATTATCAAAGCATTTGGGTTTATTGCCTCAACACAGTACGTTATCTTTTCCTTTTCTTGCTTCGGAAGTAGTCGAACTTGGAGCCATTCCGCTTGATATGGCTAATAAGGACACCAAAAAACTTGCTTTACAGTACATGCAACAGGCCGACGTAGCACATTTGGCGAATCGCCTCTACCCTTCACTGTCAGGTGGCGAAAAGCAGCGAGTTCACCTAGCTCGTGTTCTAACTCAATTGCATCTTTCTGGCGACAAGAAGATCCTAATGCTTGATGAACCAACATCTGCACTTGACCTTGCGCATCAACACAACACTTTAGCTATCGCTCGTGAGCTAGCTGACAACCACAACACTGCGGTAGTGGTCGTTTTACACGACTTGAATCTCGCCTCTCAGTATTCCGATAGAATTGTTATTTTACACAACGGCAAATTGGTTGCCGATGGTGCTCCAAAAGATGCCATCAATAGTGAGATGATTGAGCGAGTATATGGCTACAAAACCATTATTTCCCGACATCCGCAACTTGGCTTTCCGGTCGTATTAGCAAGTTGATTAGACTGACAACTATTGGTTTTCATCAGCAATAAAAAAACCGCTTGTGAACAAGCGGTTTTTTTATGCGAGCGTTGGTTACTTTGACAACTGAATCAATGAACGACCAATCAACCATTCTAGTTCTTTATCACTGCCTTCGCCGTATTGAGACTCTACTAGTTTGTAAAGCCTATCTATACCTTTCGACGCAAACTCATGCGAGTTTTCAGAAGTAACAATATGATGGAAAAGTAGCTTCAAGATCGCCAAGAATTCTGGATTCTTCAACGACTCAATCCAACTGCCTGTAAAACCGTTGATTCCTTTTTCAAATTCTAAATGTTCCACGAACATCTTGAAAATTCGACCATCAAGCGCTGCCGTAAAGTCCGTTTTCTTTGGAAAATGGTGACTAATACCGGTTCGCGAAATACCTGTCTGTTGGCTCAAAGTGGTGTACGACATCTTGTCGTATCCTAGTCGGATGATCTGATCAACGACCGCTTCCATAATTTTCTGGATCGTAATCTCAGTATCTTCTTTACTACGCTTTGGCATTTTAAAGCTCTTCTCTTATCGTTATGTGCGTTCACTGTATGCTATACCATAATTAAAGCAGTACTCGGTATAGTTTTCTATTCATTAACGTATCGATTTGTTAAAACTCAGTTTACGGCATCTGAGGCGAATTATTAGCTAAACTCATGAACATTATACGTTTCATTGAGAATATTATAAAAAACAAACCATTGATTAATAAGTTATAAAGTCTAACACTTCTCTGATATTGATAAACTAGTCTGTACTACATCACTAGTGCGCAAGTCTCATTTATGAGAACTCGATCACAAAGATGCACTATTACTTGCATAATAAAAAAATATTAAAAAGCAATGACTTATAGTAATTCGATATATCACTTGTCACTTAATTAGATAAAAATAGTTAACAGTTAGAAAATTTCTGTTACAAAACCATATCTTAACGCAATGACCTAATCCTTTGAGCATGTATTTATTACTGGATACCTTATTTCCACAGATATAGAATAAACACAGATTTTGTAAGAGGTATCGTTATGTCAAATACATATGAAGAGCCAACCGTATGCGATGCATGTGGTGTAGCTGGTGAAATGGGCTTTATCATCAAAGAAGGCGACGACGTCGCCGAGGTACAGCTATTCAGTGATTCAAAAGCACAGTTAGAAGTTGA
Organism: Vibrio mediterranei; assembly: GCF_013364395.1. Lineage (NCBI taxonomy): Bacteria > Pseudomonadati > Pseudomonadota > Gammaproteobacteria > Vibrionales > Vibrionaceae > Vibrio > Vibrio mediterranei. The sequence goes on from NZ_JABXGK010000008.1 coordinate 1,369,009, forward strand.
ACTTCAAAAGTATGTTGAACTTGCTCAGGCTGTCTGTAAGAACGTTGAGTTTGAAGTTTCACCACTTGAAGAAAGCTCAAAAGAGCTCACTGCTCGATTCAAGTTTGAAGTCAGTGCTGAAAAACTGATCTTCGAACTGAAAACACGTTCTCTGGCAAGATAACTAGAGCTTACGTAACATCAAGCGAGCATTATTGCTCGCTTTTTAATTGCTTCCACTTAAGTTGACCATTCATTTCAAAGTCCTGCTCCGCCACACATTGCAATACTACACCTTCGACATTAATCACCGATCCTAATGAGTACGCTTTGTCGTTGTAATAACAGACTCGCTTACCGAGCTTGGAATCCGATAACAATACCGCAGCTCCAACATCTGCCCCAGGCGTGGTGATGGTTTTAGCCGATAAGGGCGAGGCGAAAGCACACATTATCGCCGTCACAAGGCCCAGTGATTTCCATTGTTTTCTCTTAATTTCCATTGCAAACTACCTACGTCGCTCTGATTGTATGGTATCTCGTTATTATGATTCGTTTTTTTGCTGCAATAGTTGCAGCCCTTTTGTTCACCACATGCTCAGTGGCGCAAGACCTCGATCATTATAAGCTACTTAACCATCTTGATAATTATGGCAACCTTGACCTGAGAAATAAGCCGTACACGACACTCCCCGAGGGATTAATCGTAAAAGGCAACCTCAATATCGCAAAGACACCTATTAAGATGCTACCTAATAATCTTGAAATCAAAGGTAGCTTAGATGCCTCAGATAGTTTAGTGGAATTCATGCCAAGAGGAACCAAAATCACAGGATACGCTAACTTTCTCGGAAGCCAATTGAAAGCGTGGCCAGCTGGTGTTGTTCCCGGTGGCTATATCAACCTCACGGATACGCCGGTAACCAAATTACCAAATGGTATGTATGTCAAAGGCGACCTAAGCGTCATTCGCACTAAATTAACTGAACTGCCCAATGGTTTGGTCGTAGAAGGCAACCTTTATCTGGGTGGTTCGCAAATAACTACTTTTCCCAAAAAACTCACGGTCAAAGGAAATATCTATCTAGGCGGTAACACCATTACTCAATGGCCAGACGACTTAACCTTGGGTGGTGCCGTCGCTCGTTAATGCATTAACTTAACCACTCATTTATAAAACCGGAACAGTGTAAAAATCTGTTCCGGTTTTTCAAATTCTACCAAGTGTAAGCTTTTACTACCGAAACGACAGAGGCTTTACACTATGACATTTTTCAATTTCGTTGCTAATTACTTTCAAGCCACCTATAAATATGAGGACAACAATAGCTTACTTGGAAAGCTGTTTTACGTCTCTCCAGCAGAGCGTGCCGAGCGACTTAATGAGCTGTTTGGTACTGATGCATTTTGGGGGATATCCACATATTCAGAGCGACATAAAGACTCCATCACAGAAAAACCGGAACAACGAGATTAAATAATCAATGGCAGCAGACAGGCGTAAACTTGAGCTCTACGAAAACCTTTTTAAGCAATTAGGGCCGGGAGATCACCGTATTACTATCGGCTCGATTGCAGAACATTTTCAATGCAGCGAGCGACATGCGCGAACGTTACTTAATCAAATGGAAACTAAGCAATGGTTATCCTGGACTCCTCTCCGTGGCAGAGGAATGAAGGGCAAACTCGTCTGCCTACAAGAACCTATTGAGGCCTGCTACAAAGAGGTTGAACAGGCTACTGTAGAAGGCAACTACGATTTGGCGCATAAACTGATTGGCTTTAACAATCGTAATGTCGCTAGTGGCCTAAAACATTACCTGACGCATGCAACAACAGCCAGTGAAGATACCATTTTTGCTCCATTTCATCGCAGACTCAGTTGGCTCCACCCTCATCACACTATGGAGCGTACTGAACGCCACCTCATTCACGAGGTTTTCCAGACCCTAGTCAATGTTAAAGGGACTGAATTCAGTGGTAACCTCGCCCATGCATGGGAAAGCGATGATGAGAAAATTAGCTGGGTCTTTTATCTGCGTAGTGGCGTCGTCTTTCACGATCAGTCTCCAGTCACCACCAATGACGTAGTAGAGAGCCTAAAGTCACTAACTCTCTCACCTTACTGGTGTGCGCTTTACGATCATATCGCTGATATTACTAGTCATACTGCTAACCAAATCCAGATAACACTTAAGTACCCTGACCCTCATCTACCTAAGCTTCTGAGCAGAGCCGAGGCATCCATTATGCCTAAGCATTTTATCTATCGTGCCGAGAGTCATTTCAAACCGATAGGCTCAGGCCCATTTATGGTGGATGTGAGTTCCGAAAAACTGCTTCGCTTGAAACGCAATCCGAACTTTTGTGGTCAATCGGCTCTGGTCGAACATATCGAACTTTGGATTCACAAGGAGTGGGCAGAAGATAAGAAATGCGCTGAAAATTTCTTCTTCCTTAGTGATGAGCAAGTTCAATACACGGCGTCAACATCCGATATTGGCTACTTTTTCCTACTCATCAATAATAAAGCCCTACAGAATTCGTCGTTTCAACACAGTTTGGAGAGGTTATTTAACGGTCGACTAGACTCACCGATCCCCTGTGATACACATGTCGACTTTTGTTTTGAAAACAACAACGAAAACCGTTGGTTTTCGCGCAAACTCATTAGTGCACTCAAGCAACAAAACGTTACCGCAACCGGTACTCAAGTCGTCTATGGTCATCCAGCACCTAAACAAGACCTAGCTATTGGTGGCATTCGCTTAGAGGGAGATAGAACCACTAGCCTAATCGCTTTTTTTAAGCTCTACCCATATTGGCAAGCAAACCTAACCTGGAAACAACAAGACCACTTGAAGCACACTCTATCGGCCGCACGCTCGGAGGCAGACACATCAAAGCAAAAGCAGATTCTCGACGCGTTGCTTACCTGGTTACACAAAAACCATGTACTGACGATTATTAAGTCAGAAGATCTTTGTTTGAGTATCCCTTCTCGTATTCGGGGCGTGGAAATCAACTCCATTGGCTGGTGCGACTTTTCCAAACTGTGGATCAAACAGAGAATGATACATTCTCACTAAGTCAATACTCGCTCTTACTCAGAAATAGTGAGATATCAGAAGTAGTGAGATATCGCTAAATAACGGGTTCGGATATGTTCTATCAACAGCCTCACTTTGTTTGGCGGTTGTCGAGTAAAAGGGTAAACGGCATAGATTCCCAAACGCTTACCCACTTGGTCAGGAAAAATATCCACCAGCTGACCATTGCGTATGTCATGGTATACCAAGCAGCGCGGGACATACGCGATACCATGCCCACCTAACGCCGCCTTTCGCAGTGCAGTGGCATTATCTGTAGAAAATGAGCCTGAAACGCGCACGATATAGTTACCTTTATTTGCCTTAAACTCCCACTCTGAAGCTCCGGTGGTCTGATAAGCGTATTGCAAACAATTGTGTTGCGTAAGATCTTCAGGCTTGAGAGGTTTGCTGTTTTTCGCAATGTAGGAAGGAGAAGCACAAACTACCCACTGAGAATCCAAGATATGACGCGCTATCAGGCTTGAGTCCTCTAGATATCCTGTACGAATAACAAGATCAAACCCTCCATCCACCAAGTCTACAAATCGATTATCTAACGACATATCAACGGTGAGACCGGGGTGCATGTTACAAAATTCGGCCACAGCATCGGCTAAGATCAAATCACCGGAGATAGATGGCACGGACATTTTGATGTGACCACTAATATTCTCACCATACCCTGAAACTGATTCCATAGCCTCTTGGGTGGCTTGCTTCACATTTTTCGCACCATGAACAAGTGCTTTACCAGCCTCAGTGAGCGTTAATTTACGCGTTGTTCGATATAATAATTGGACACCCAATTCTTCTTCTAAACGCGCAATTCTTTTACTAACTACTGAATTTGTAAGGTTATTTTGCTCTGCCACTCGGCTAAAAGCACCTGTTTCTACCACCTGGTAGAACAGAATTAAGTCATCTGCTCGCATCACATTATGCCAATTTTGGAAATAATCATTTTCATTATTTCTCTATATCAACAAAAAATAAAGGGATAAATTCACCCCACCTTAACAACCCTATTACAAAAATAATAAAGACAACTTCGCCCATTCACATAGTTGGAGTGGATGAGCTAAGACAAAAGGAAGTAACCCATGTCTGAAACTCTATTAGCCCTCGTGGCATTTTCGCCTATCGTTGTCGCGGCCATCTTACTGGTCGGTCTCAATTGGCCCGCAAAAAAAGCTATGCCTGTTGCATTTGGACTTACCGTAATTATTGCCCTATTTGCTTGGGATATGTCGGTCACTCGCGTTCTCGCGTCGGTATTTCAAGGCTTTGGAATTACCGTCTCCGTACTCTGGATAGTGTTTGGTGCAATTTTCTTGCTCAACACCCTCAAACATACAGGAGCCATCACCACAATTCGTAACGGTTTCACCGACATTTCCCCCGACCGTCGAGTGCAAGCTATCATCATCGCGTGGTGTTTTGGCTCCTTCATTGAGGGCGCATCTGGGTTTGGAACCCCTGCAGCAATTGCAGCACCGCTGCTTGTCGCCATTGGCTTCCCTGCGCTAGCTGCGGTATTAATGGGTATGATGATTCAATCTACACCCGTCTCTTTTGGCGCGGTAGGTACCCCTATCATAGTCGGTGTAAACAAAGGTCTTGATACCCACAATATCACCGAGTCTTTGGTTTCTCACGGCGCTTCATGGGACATGTATTTGCAGCAAATTACGGCTAACGTTGCCATTATTCATGCCTGTGTTGGAACCCTCATGCCAGTTCTCATGGCAATGATGTTAACCCGTTTCTTTGGTAAGAATCGCAGCTGGACAGAAGGTCTAGACATCCTGCCATTTGCACTATTTGCTGGTGTTGCGTTTACTATTCCATATGCGCTTACAGGCATTCTTCTCGGCCCTGAGTTCCCATCACTCATTGGCGGGCTTTTCGGCCTAGCCATCGTCGTCAGTGCGGCAAAAAAGGGCTTCCTAGTACCGAAATCAAAATGGGATTTTGAAAGCGAAGATAAATGGCCAACTGAGTGGCTAGGTTCGTTGAAAATGGATCTTTCCGAATCAAACGGAAAGCCAATGTCGATGGCCGTCGCCTGGCTACCTTATGTACTGTTAGCCGTCATCTTGGTGGCTAGCCGAGTCAGCTCTGAGTTTAAAGGCTTCCTGACCAGTGTGAGTCTATCGTTCAGCAATATTCTTGGAGAGACTGGTATTAGCACAACTATTCAGCCTCTATATTTGCCGGGCGGAATCCTAGTGTTCGTTGCCTTGTTGGCAGTCATTATTCAATCACGCAGTGCGAAACCACTGGTCGCCGCTTTTGGTGAATCGAGCAAAACGCTTATAGGGGCGGGCTTTGTTCTTGTGTTTACCATCCCGATGGTTCGTATCTTCATTAACTCTGGGGTAAACGGTGCCGATCTAGCGAGCATGCCAGTAACCACGGCTAATTTAGCCTCTGCCATGGTTGGTGAAGCTTTTCCTGCGCTAAGTGCCACAATCGGTGCTTTAGGAGCATTCATTGCGGGCTCAAATACGGTGTCTAACATGATGTTCAGCCAGTTCCAGTTCGAAGTTGCACAGACTCTTACTATTTCAACCACTGCTGTGATTGCATTGCAAGCGGTAGGAGCAGCAGCCGGTAACATGATCGCTATTCATAACGTCGTCGCTGCCTCTGCCACCGTAGGACTACTTGGACGTGAAGGCTTAACGTTACGCAGGACGGTTATACCCACATTCTATTACTTAGTCGTTACCGGTCTCATTGGATTGGCTCTGGTTTACGGCTTCCATTTCACCGATGCCTTGATGAACTGATTTAGGTTCAATTAACCACGCACTTACCTCGTTTGTTGAGTGAAGTTGTGAATTATCTCAAGAAGGTAAGTGCGCTTATTTTTCAGAATGTTACATCTAGTCTATATAAGAATATAAACCCATAAAAATGGGTCTGGTGCTGGAGCAAAGCAATGCGAATCTATCCCTCAAAACCGAGCAAAGTTTATTTTTATGCCACTTGCCTCGTCGATGTATTTGACCCTGAAGCGGGTCTTGATGCGATGACATTGCTGAAGCAACAAGGTATCGATGTAGAGTTTGTTGAAAAACAAACGTGCTGCGGTCAGCCAGCTTATACCTCAGGTTATGAAAATGAAGCTAAGCAAGTCGCGCAAAGCCAAATGGACCTGTTCACAGAAGAAATTCCTGTGATCGTATTATCCGGTTCCTGTGGAGGAATGATGCACCATCATTATCGTCGATTATTCAAAGGCGATAAGAACCAAGCCCAAGTGGATAGCTTTTGTGACCGTGTCTTTGAACTCACTGAATTCTTAGTAAATGTTTGCCGTGTGAGGCTAGATGATAAAGGTCAACCAACGAGTGTTGTCATGCATACTTCTTGCGCTGCTAGGAGAGAAATGAACGTCCACGTTACCGCCACAGACTTGCTCAGCCAACTGTCCAATGTCGAACTGAGAATGCAAGATTACGAGAGTGAGTGTTGCGGCTTTGGTGGCAGCTTTTCGGTCAGACATCCAAATATTTCCCAAGCGATGGTTGAAGACAAAACTCGACACATCGAAGCAACAGCATCAGATACTTTAGTAAGTGCTGACTGGGGTTGCTTACTCAATATTAACGGCGCTTTTGAATATCAAGGCAAAGCCATCAAAGGCCGCCATATAGCCTCATTTTTGCTAGAACGTACCCAAGGAGAATCCTAATGAGCCAGACTCCTGAACAGTTTCACGCCCTAGCAAAAGACGCTCTAGCCGATAAGCAGCTTAGAGCTAATTTCCGTGGCGCAATGGACTACCTGCGCGATAAACGTAAAACAGCTTTCTCTGATTTGGATGAAGAGAAGCAGACCCGCGACCTGGCCGAAGCCATTCGTCAGCGCTGTCTTAGTAAGTTACCGGAGCTGCTCGAACAACTGGAATTCAACTGTTATCGAAACGGTATCCAAGTCCATTGGGCAGAAAATCCAGAGCAAGCTAATGCGATTATCGCCTCTATTGCTTCCGAGCATGACGCCAAAAGCATCATCAAAGGTAAGTCTATGGTCAGTGAAGAGATTGAGATGAACCATGAGATGGCAAAACTGGGTATCGAATGTCTTGAAAGCGACATGGGCGAGTACATAGTGCAACTTGATGGTGACAAACCATCGCACATCATCATGCCGGCTATCCACAAGAATAAGCAAGAAGTCAGTGACACATTCGAAGCAAATCTTGAGGGGTTTAGTCCTACCACCGACGTTGATAGCTTGATTCAGACCGGACGTACTCGCTTGAGACAAAAGTTCTTTGAAGCCGACATCGGCTTATCGGGCGTGAACTTTGCCGTAGCTGAAACGGGAACGCTGTGTTTGGTAGAAAATGAAGGCAATGGCAGGATGTCTACCACAGTACCTAACGTCCACATCGCGATTACCGGTATCGAAAAAGTCGTTGAATACCTCGCAGACGTGCCGCCTTTGTATAGCGCGTTGACTCGTTCTGCCACTGGGCAGGCAATTACGACCTACTTCAATATGATCAGCTCTCCTCGTAAAGCAGGAGAGAAAGACGGACCTCAGGAAGTCCACTTAATTTTGCTCGACAACGGCCGTAGCCAAGCCTTCCAAGACGAAGAGCTACGCAAAACGTTGCAATGTATTCGCTGTGGAGCATGCATGAATCACTGCCCTGTTTATACCAAGATTGGTGGCCACGCCTATGGCACCGTTTATCCCGGCCCAATTGGCAAGATCATTTCTCCTCACCTATTGGGAATCGATAAAACTAAAGATCTCGTGACGGCTTCAAGTCTATGTGGCGCGTGTGGTGAAGTGTGTCCAGTACGCATCCCTATTCCAGAAATGCTATTACGCCTGCGTAAAGAAGCGAAGAACAAAGCGAGTAAAGATAACCTAGAACTCAACGGACAGAACGCAGCACACAGCAAAATGGAGTCTGCGGCGATGAAAGGGTTTGCTTTAGCCGCAAGTTCATCCCATCTCTACCATGCAGGGACATTTATGGCGACAAAAATGCAGAGCTTAATTCCAAATAAACTGGGTGCCTGGACACAATGTCGAACCAGTCCTAAACCAGCTAAGAAAACACTGCATCAAATTATGGTTGAGAAAAATAAGGCCGAGCCTAAGAAGTGACAGAGGAAATGAGCATGAATACAAGACTTGCGAAAGATAACATTCTTGGGCGCCTAAAACAGGCAAAGCGAACCCCCAAAACAGCCGAAGAGATGGCGTTTTTTCCTTGGGGTAGTCACCCAGATATTACGGCAGATGATAAAGCCCAACGCTTCTTTGACATGATGACAGCAAACCACGCCGATGTTCGAGTCACCACAAGAGCGGAATTAAGCCCTACTTTACAATCCGTTATGGAGCAATATCAATTTCAGAACATCGCAATTGGCACGGCTGGTGAATACATCAACGATTTTGAAGTCGCCACCAGCACACGAAACGTTACCACATTCAATAAAGAAATTGAGCAATGGAAATCTGAACTGTTTAACGATATTGATGTAGGTATCACACACACCCTTGGAGGTATCGCTGATACTGGTGCTTTGATACTTTGGCCTACAGAGCATGAGCCTAGAACACTATCGCTAGTGCCTCCGAGCCACATTGCTGTCGTTAAGAAATCAGCATTGTATGGTCATTTCTTGCAGGTGATGCAAGAGAACAACTGGAATCATTACATGCCGACAAACGCGCTATTAATATCTGGCCCTTCGAAAACTGCAGATATCCAACAAACGCTCGCCTATGGCGCACACGGACCAAGCCAGCTGATCGTGTTACTGCTGGAAGACGAATAAGAATAAAGGACACTGGAATGAGCCATGTAGACGCTAAGACACAACAAGAACTCAATAGCAAAGAACAACGCTACTCAGTAGTAAAACAGCAACTCGCCACCAAAATTGATAGCGAACGCATCATCACAGACGATGCACAACGTCTGGCTTATGGTACCGATGCCAGTTTCTATCGACTCATTCCTCAGATCGTTCTAAGACTCAAAGATCTCGATGAGGTGGTGTTCGCTATCCAATGCTGCAAAGAACACAACGTCCCTTTCACGTTTCGTGCGGCAGGGACTAGCCTTTCAGGGCAAGCGGTATCAGACTCCATATTGATTGCTCTTACTGACGACTGGCGCGGTCATACCATTATCAATGATGGCGCACAAATAAAACTGCAACCTGGTGTCATTGGCGCTGATGCGAATAAATATCTACTGCCTTTCCAACGAAAAATCGGGCCAGATCCAGCGTCGATCAATACGTGTAAAATCGGCGGAATTGCAGCTAATAATGCCAGCGGCATGTGTTGTGGTACTGCACAAAACTCATATCGTACTGTTGAGAGCATGAAATTAGTGTTCGCAGATGGCTCAATTTTGGATACGGGGAGTCAACAAAGTATTGAGAGTTTTAAACAGACCAACCCGAGTTTGATTGAAGGACTCAAAACATTAGCCGAAGAAACGCAAGCCAATAACGAACTGGCTAGTAAAATTGCCCACAAGTACCGATTAAAAAACACCACTGGATACGCTTTAAACGCACTCGTCGATTATTCTGATCCTATCGAAGTCCTTGAGCACCTTATGATTGGTTCAGAAGGTACATTAGGTTTCATTGCTGAAATTACTTACAACACTGTTGTAGAACATGAGTTCAAAGCCTCTACTTTGCTGGTTTTCTCTAACATTGAAGAAGCAAGCCAAGCAGTGACAACGCTATCGAGTACCCCAGTCGCTGCCGTGGAGATGATGGATGGTCGAGCGCTGCGCTCAGTAGCCGACAAACCGGGTATGCCAAGCTTTATTCAGCAACTCGACCTAGAAGCAACCGCTCTGCTTATCGAAGTCCACGCCTCAGACAAAACCACACTGGATGCTCACACTACGAAAGTGATGGCATCACTTTCGGATTACACCATTATTGAGTCGGTGCCATTTACCCTTGACCCGAGTACTGTCGCAACGCTCTGGGGTATTCGCAAAGGCATGTTCCCTGCTGTTGGTGCTGTGCGTGAAGTGGGCACCACCGTCATTATTGAGGACGTTGCATTCCCAGTAGAAAATTTGGCTGCTGGAGTTCGAGATCTACAGCAACTGTTTGACAAATATCAGTACGATGAAGCCATCATCTTTGGCCATGCGCTTGAAGGCAACTTGCACTTTGTCTTCACTCAAGGTTTCGATAGCCAATCGGAAATCGAACGCTACGGTGGCTTTATGGATGATGTAGCTGATTTAGTCGCAGTAAAGTATCAAGGTTCATTAAAGGCCGAGCACGGTACAGGGCGAAACATGGCGCCTTACGTCGAGCTTGAATGGGGACAAGAAGGCTATGCCTTAATGCAACGCATCAAGACCTTGTTCGATCCTCAAGGATTATTGAATCCGGGCGTCATCATCAATGACAACCCACATTCGCACATCGAAAACCTCAAACCTATGCCCGCGGCCGACGATATTGTTGATCGTTGCATCGAGTGTGGCTTCTGCGAACCCGTATGCCCATCACGTACCCTCACCCTTTCTCCTAGACAACGTATTGTTCTATTCCGGGAGCTGCAACGTCGCCGAGCCAATGGCGAATCAACTCAAGCTAGCGAGCTAGAAAAGGTATTTGAGTATCAAGGCTTGGATACCTGTGCAGCAACTGGTTTATGTGCTGATCGTTGTCCTGTCGGTATCAATACAGGGGAATTGGTGAAGAAGCTGCGTGCTCCTAAGTATGAGAAGTTTCGACCCATCGCAAAATGGACAGCTGATCATTTTAGTGCGACAACCACTATCGCAAGGTTTGGCCTCAAGAGCGGTCACGTAGCCTCTAATCTCCTTGGGGCGCAACGAGTGGCGAATATCGCCAAAGGAATGCGCTCAATCACTAAAAACGCCACACCTGCATGGCTCGCAGAGACACCAAACGGAAGTAACTTCGATATTGAAAAAGCGCTCGATGACAAGCCAGCTGCAAACTCAACAATAAAGAAAGTCGTGTATCTCCCATCGTGTGCAAGTCGCAATATGCAAACTCAACCCGCAGCAAGGGATCAACGCTCCCTAGAAGAGGTGACATTGTCACTTATTTCAAAGGCTGGATTTGAATTGGTTACGCCTAAAAAGCTGAGTGACCAATGTTGTGGTATGCCCTACGACAGTAAAGGCATGGTGGATATAGCAATACAAAAGAGTCTTCAACTTGAAGACGCATTATGGGAAGCCAGCGAAAACGGTACATACCCTATTCTCATGGACACCAGTCCATGCGCAAAACGCAGTATTGAGCAATTCACCAAACCCATGACCATTGTTGAGCCAGTCAAGTTTACCCACGATTACTTGTTAGATACTTTGGCATTGGCACCGATAGACGAAACTGTGATGCTTCATGTTACCTGCAGTTCTAGACGTATGGGTTTAGAGCAGCCAATGTTGAATCTCGCTAAGGCTTGCGCCAGCGATGTGGTTTTACCCGAACACATTCAATGCTGTGGCTGGGCAGGAGACAAAGGTTTTACCACTCCAGAGCTAAATGAAGCAGCGGTTGCTCCGCTTAAGCAGCAAGTTCCAAGTGGATGTACACGAGGCTTTAGCAACAGTATTACTTGTGAAATAGGCCTGTCTCATCACAGCGGTATTCCTTACCAATCCATCCTCTATTTGGTGGATGAAGTTGCCCAAACTAAATAGCAAAACGCCCCTCACTAATGAGGGGCGTTTTTTTAATTATATTCCACACGCCAACTATGCATAGCGCATGTCCAAAGACGTCAAAGTGCATGAGCACACCTTGTTTCGCCCTGACTCTTTAGCTTCATAAAGCGCTTTATCCGCTCGCCCAACCAATGAATCCCATGATTCATCATCGACAAGCTGAGCAACACCAAAACTGCAACTAATAGAAAATTCTTCACCCTTAATGTTGCCGTACTTTTCGACTCGAAGGCGTAGTTGTTCAGCTAATGCTCGAGCTTGATGCAAATCCATGTCGTAAAGCACCACCATAATTTCATCCCCACCAAATCGAAACGTCGTATTGCCACCATTTAACGAATCTTGAATGATATCTGATACTTTGCGAATTACTTTGTCTCCTGCGATATGTCCGTATCTGTCATTGATCATCTTGAAGAAATCAATATCAAGCATAATGACACTCACATTGGTTCCCCGAGCAAGCTGTTTTGGTAAATCTTCTTCAATGTAAACTTCAAGAGCTCGTCTATTACCGAGCTGAGTTAAGGGGTCAAAATAAGAAAGCGCGTTAATAGCTTTCACTTGTCTGCCATTGATCATCCACAACATACTGAAGCTAATAGAAACAATGAGAAAAATGCTAAGTAAGAAAGCCATCGAGTGTACAAACCCAGCGTCCATAAACTGCACGATTGCCTCCCCCGAAATGGCGTAGTAACTTCGATAAACCATGAAGCTGCCATACAGCACAAACGTCAACACCATGGTTCTTACTGCAAGAGGTAAGTCTTGTTGCTTTCCGACTGACATAACTCTCGCCGACACCAGAGTAACTAAAGCTAAATAGCTCGTTATAGCCACAATTCGGTTCTCAATAGATGCTTGGTAATAGGTAAAATAAACAAAAGACAAAAACACCAAGGGAATCGTCGTCATACACCAATAAGAGTATTGCAGCTTGGATTGCCTAAACTCACATAGGCTATGCAGTATCATTTGAAATGCACAGGCAATCAGCATGTTAGCCGTAATGACCGTGAGAAACTCGGGCAAAAGCCCGCGAAAGCTTATCAAAAGCGGTCCCGTTCCCATTACCAACAAAGCCAATGAAAACATAGTCAAACCCGCAACCTTTTGCTGAGAACGTTGATAGAGCAGAAGCCCGATACAGTAGACGCAACTAAAAAGTATAATGATAAAATTAAGCGTCCTCATATCGAGAGAAAACGCATCCATAACCACCGCCCGAAGTACTATTCCTTATCAATTAACAACAATTCATTCATCAAACAAATTGAATATACTCAGGGATACTAGAATAAATAGGCCGGTTTTGTCTGTGACTCATAGGAAATGAGATCCACCTCACTAATAAAGATGTCATTAGATTGATCAAATTATCGCTTCGACTTTCGACACGGTATCCACTTTCAGCCGAAATTGCAGAATCCTTTCACTATTCGCACGCAGTATTTACTTGGCTTGCACGTTATTGACAACCGTTTTAGGCATCTAGGGTTGAATAGGCGGCGATTAAATGAAGAGGGAACCTACCTTCTCGATATTGCAGGGGTTAAACAAATAATGAACTTTACACAACAGGATACCGAAGCACTTTATCGGGTCTGGATGTCTCAAAAGGCAAAGATGCATATCACGCAAATGGAAGTGGCTAAACGTTTGAATTTGAGTCAACTTGAACTATCCAACCGCCTTAACGGAAATGTGCCACTAGATACCACTTTTATAGACCGATTTTGTAAGCTACTGCACATTGATCCAACTTACCACTTGCCATCTCTTCGCGGCTCAGTTGAGGCAGTGTCTAGCACTGATCGCCTTTATAATACGCGCCTCACAGTAGATGGCGACATCACTAACATTCGTGTCGATGGAAATCAAGTAACGATAGAGTACCGTATCTAACTGTTATTTCATTGTTTCCACTACACTAATGTCCAGCCGTCTTCTGGCTGGAACAAGCACCGAAGGGGATCACTCCCCTTCAACCTGCTTAGTTAGAAACCTGAATTAGCATTATGGCTCACTAAGCAGCGCTACACATTCGTTGTATTTGGGTCGAGGTGTTTTCTTTTTCTTCACTACTACTTTCTCGGGCTTCGAAGCTTTTTTCGCGGGAATATACGGTTTCCAAGAAGCTAGCTCCGCACCACAGCCATCTCCGGGTGGAGGCGCATTTTGCGCTACGCATTGCTCATCCCCTTCTGGACAATGCAACCTTACGTGAAAATGGTAATAGTGCCCCCACCATGGCCGTACCTTTCGCAGCCAGTCTCGTTCTTTCCATGACACTTCGCACAACTGCTTTTTGATTAGAGGGTGAACGAAAATTCTCGCGACACGATCGTCAACCGCCGCAACCTGAATCAATAATGAATGATTACTGGTCCATTTGTCCTTTTTGAAACGATACTTGTCGATGTCGACCACCGGATAGGGTTCTGGGTCTTGCAATTCTTGCTTTGAAAGTGGCTCATTAGGTAGTCGTAACCAGATATCGGCGTCCAGCCCAGTTTGATGACTGGCATGTCCTGATGTGAATCGCCCCCCTCGTGGCATGGCAATATCACCCACCAGAAGTTGCCCCATGCCCAGCCGATCGACCTTGCTAGCTAGATCGGTTAGGTAGCGGATCATATCTTGATGCCCGTAATAACGGTTACGCTGAGCACGAATGACCTGATATCCAGTGCCATCTAGAGAGAGCTCTTCTCCCCCAGCTAAACATCCGTTGGCGTAGCTGCCAATTGATGAGGAAGCGCCTTTACTAGGAACCGTAATTTCATCCCAAGAACGGTCAAGCGCATAACTGCTGATTGGTATTAGTAACGACAGCAACAGTCCATATTTCATCATCATGTTCCCCTGCATTCCATATGAAACTAGAACAGACCACTAAAAGCATAGTGTGAACCCGATACGATTGCCTGCTCACATTCGAGAATAAAGTAAATGAGAGAAAAGACCTGGCTCGTGATCTCAATCCGAGTAGTGGAGCGAATTTGATATACAGAAGTTGAAATGTTTCACAAATGTAAAGAAAAACAGCTTTATTGTGCTGGTTATTATTGAAGCCAAAAGAGTAACACGCTAAAAATAAGGAACTCAATTGCCCTAATGACAATTGAGTAACTGTATAAGTCGTCATTCCTTTTTTGAGGCTGCCACCTTTTTCGGGAGTGACGACTTTGCTCTTCCTACCGGTGAATCCCTTTAACTAAAACGCGCCACATAATCAATAACTCTGCTGCGATACTCTCGCTTCATGGACTCATCAATAAAACTTGCGTCAATGGCGTTAATTGTCAATTGCGCCAGCTCTTGGTGGGTCATATCGTGCGCTTCACTTACCGCTTTGAAATTGTCTGTCATATAACCACCAAAATAAGCTGGGTCGTCTGAGTTAATAGTAACCGCGACACCTTTGCGAAGTAGACTCACAATATTGTGCTGCGACATATCATCAAATACACACAGCTTGATGTTTGATAGTGGGCAGACGGTTAACGGCATTTTCGTCTCAATAAGACGCGCAACGAGTTCGTCACTTTCCACACAGCGAACACCATGGTCAACCCGGCTTACGCCTAATAGCTCTATGGCATCAACGATGTTCTGAGCAGGCCCCTCTTCTCCAGCATGCGCAACAGTCAAAAAGCCATGTTCTTTAGCCATTTTAAACACACGTGCGAACTTCTCTGGTGGATGGCCTTGCTCAGAAGAATCCAACCCCACCCCTACAATCAGATCTTTGTGTGGCAAAGCTTGTTTGAGCGTCTCGATCGCAGAATCTTCAGAAAGATGCCTTAAAAAGCACATAATGATTTGTGAGGTAATACCCAGTGTCGTTTCACCGTCTTGCAGTGCACGGTGAATACCTTTAATCACCGTCTCAAAGGCTATCCCTCTCTCTGTATGTGTTTGAGGATCAAAGAAGATCTCGGTATGAATAACATTATCTGCTTTACAGCGCTCCAAATAGGCCCATGTTAAGTCGTAAAAATCTTGCTCGCTAATAAGAGCATTCGCACCTTGATAATAGATATCGAGAAACGACTGCAAATCTTCAAAGTCGTAGGCCGTGCGCAGTGCTTCAGGTGAGGCATAAGGAAGTGAGATACCATTTCGTTGTGCTAGTTTAAACAGAAGCTCTGGCTCTAATGACCCTTCGATATGGAGGTGCAACTCTACTTTGGGAAGATCTTGAATAAATGCGTTCATATTCCACCTATTATGATTGTTGTGGGTGCACTTACTCTAAGTATAGGAATAATTTGAGGTAATTTTCGAACGCCAATACAAAGAGCAAGACACTAATGTGATCTTGGCTCTTCGTAATCAGCACTTTGCGGGAGCTGGTAGAGACCCCCAAACCATATCATTGGGGTTATACGAAGCAAACGATTGGTATTGTACACGACCGTCACTTACGTTCAATAGTCGCGACGGACAAACAAAAACGGTGTCACATTGGACACCGTTTTTCATCAACTTGTTACCATTGAGCTTAGTCTTCAAAGCTGCCCGTTGTTGCCAGTTCTTTGAACCACAAACCGTGTTTTTTCGGAATTCGGTCACCCGTTTCTAAATCCAAACGATAGAAGCCATATCGGCGCTTAAACGAGTTTAACCAAGACCAGTTATCGATGAATGTCCACTGATGAACACCAAAACAGTTTGAACCTTCTTGGATTGCTCTGTGCAGCTGAACTAAGTGCTCTTTCATCAACCCTGTGCGGAATGAATCGTCAATCAGTCCATCCTCACCCGGTTCACCTTCTGACTCGACGTCCATAGCAATGCCGATTTCAGCTAAATACCATGGGATATTACCGTAGTTTTCCTGAACATTTTTAGCAATATCATAAACGGCAGTTGGTAAAATCTCGTTATTATCACGATAAGGATTAAATCGGCCTTCTGGATTCACATAGTTCTCAAAATAAACTTCTGGCGTAAAGTAATCCAAGTCATAGCTCGCTTCACGTGCTTTCACGCGACGTGGAACGTAGTAGTTCACACCTAAGAACTCAACTTTTGCTGACGTGATCTGTTCTATCTCTTCCGGCGTCGTTTCCGGCGTGACGCCCTGTTCCGCCAGAACTTCACAAAGCTCTTTCGGAATCTCATTTTTAACCATAGGATCAAGGAAACTGCGGTTAAACAGTAGGTCGGCATACCATGCCGCTTTCTTGTCTTCTTCGCTGTCATTGCGCGTATAGGACGGCGTCAGGTTAAGCACGATACCAATCTTTGAGTTCTCAAGTTCCAGCGCATTGAAGCGATGAACTGCTTTTGCATGAGCAAGAATGATATTAAACGCGACTTGCACCGCCAACTTGCCATCTTTCTTACATGGATAATGGAAGTCATACAGATAGCCGCCTTCTACCGGAACAATAGGCTCATTAAACGTGATCCAGTACTTCACTTTATGACCGAACAGTTTGAACGCTGTCTCGGCATAATCGGCAAACATATCGACCACTTTTTTCGATTCAAAACCACCGAATTTCTCTTGCAGCTCAGCAGGCATATCGAAGTGATATAGGTTCATCATTGGCTCGATGCCATTAGCGATCATTTCATCTAAGTAGTTGTTATAAAATGCCACTGCGTCCTGACATACTTCGCCCGTTTCATAATCTTTGATCAGTCGAGACCACTGAATTGAAGTTCGGAACGAGTTAAAACCAACCTTCTTCATGTTCTGAACATCTTCTTGGTATCTGTGATACGTATCCGTCACAGTCTCTGAGCTAATTCCACGGTAAAAACGCTCAGGGCTCTTTTGATGCCAAAGATCCCAAATAGAGTCGTTTGCTTTATTGGTAGAGCCTTCTGTCTGAATGCCAGACGCAGCTGCGCCCCACATAAAGTTCTGTGGAAAAGTGTACTTAGTCATGTTGCTAACCTTGTGTATTCAAAAAATGTTTCAATGCCCCAATCAAATTGGCATCGTTGCCAAATTGGGTCAGTTTTGGATTTGGACGGACTTTCGCTATAGGGTGTTGCGCCAATATGGCATCCAGCTTTTGATTAAGCTTGTCGATCAAACCCGAACTGCGACTGATAGCACCACCTAAAAGGATGTATTGCGGATCTACTGAGTATTGGACATTGACAAGTACGGTTGCCAAGTCAAAATACCATTGCTCAACGGCAGCGATAACTGCCTCATCACCTTGTTCGTAAAACTCAAAAACTTTAAGGCCATCTAACTCTTTTGGTGATATCTCTTTAGCGCGAGCGGTTTGTTCAATGATGCCCCGCGTTGAGGCCAAATCAGAGTATGTTAATGGTTTCCCTTGTTCAAAACGCAAAATGCTATAGCCGAACTCTCCACCATGAAGATGATGTCCTTTTAGGATATGACCTGATTTGACAATGGCGCCGCCGACACCAGACCCTAGTACCAACAAACAAAAGTCGTTTGACTCACTGGCTGCGCCTAACCAATCTTCTGCTAGTGCAGCGCAACAACCATCATTCTCAAGCTCTGTCGGTAGCCCAAAGCGTTCTTGGTATAGCGACTTAACATCAAAACCATGGATGTAATCGAGTGCACTTGAGCCTTCGATCACACCCGTTTCAACGTTCACAGCGCCACAAGTGCTAACAGCTATACCTGCTATCGCGTAATCGTGTTTCAGCAGTTCCAACTTCGGAGCTAAAGAGTCTAACCAAGCGTTATAAGACGCTACTCGGCTTGGCAAAGAGAAGCGTTCGAAAATCTTTGCTTCCTGATTCATTACCGCACACTTTACCGATGTGCCTCCAAAATCTAAGACCAGATAGTAACGTTCAGTCATCGACGTATTTTTCCTGTCAGACTATGATAAAGAGTGTAAGAACGCAGCGCCGCGTACACCGGAAGAGTCACCATGAACACTCTTCACTACCTTGGTTTTTACCGATTTAGTAAACGTATACTGAGATAGCTTATCTTGGACCAGAGGATAGATTTCATCGACATTAGACATTCCACCGCCTAGTACTATTACCTCGGGATCAACAAAATTCACCACGTTAGCGAGTGTCCTTGCTAACTGGTCACAGTAGAGCTCCAAGTGCGCAATGGCTCTGCTATCACCCGATGCATGTAACGCCATGATTTGCTTCGAATCTGCTGGCGAATGCTTTTCTGAGAAGGTGCGACCAAACCCAGTACCGGAAACAAACGACTCAGCACAGTTCATCGACCCGCAATAACATTTAACCGGTTGACCATCAATTTCTGGACTGTAGTTAGGCAGTGGATTATGGCCGATTTCGCCACCTAATCGATTTAGCCCCGTGACAATGCCGTTATTGATAATAACGCCTGAACCGCAGCCAGTACCTATGATTACGGCAACACAAGAGTGCTTGGCCTCCTTGGCAGCCCCATCCTTAAACTCCGATAGCGCCAAACAGTCAGCGTCATTAGCAATGGCAACTGGTACATCGATTTGTCTTTGAATGTCACCGATAAAGTCATGGCCGTTTAGCACAGTGACATTCGCGCCTTGCATTAGCCCGTCATTACCGACTGAGCCACAACATCCAATACCAATAGATTCTATTTCACCCTTCTCTGATACTGTGTTAATTACTGACATCACAGACGCGAGAAAGCCTTCATACGAACCAGTCTCTGTCGGTTCGCGATGCTTCACAATGGTTTGATAACTAGCAGAATCGAGTGCAACACCTTCAATTTTAGTGCCGCCAATGTCCAGTCCTACGATCATGATGGATTCTCTCTAAAGTAGATTGCGCCGAATTAAACCCAGCGATTTACTTTACTTAATCAAATTTCATTGCGGATCTAAAGCACGTGTCTGTTAAAACCTCGGCGTCGTCACAAAAACTATATACTTTTCATTTTTAAAACTATATAGATATTACCAAGACATACTCATTCGAAGTTATTGAACGACTCTTTCATTTTTTCCCCCTCTAGATTGTTTCATTACCCGCCTATAGTTGATATCAACAAAGGAGGTCAGCGATGACACTGGTTAGAACAATTGAACAAGTCATTCCATCTCATGCCACATCAGATGGTGATGGTGTGAAAATTCGCCGAGTACACGGCTTCGATAATGCGGCATTTTCACCGTTTTTAATGATCGATGAGCTTAAGTCCGATGACAAAAAAGACTATGTGGGCGGCTTTCCTCCGCATCCACATAGAGGTATAGAAACGCTAACCTATATGATGAAAGGTCACTTTCAGCATAAAGATCACATGGGCAACGTAGGCGAATTACGCTCAGGTGGAGCACAATGGATGGCAGCAGGTCGAGGTGTTATCCATAGTGAAATGCCAATCATGGAGGAAGGTGACCTACACGGATTTCAAATTTGGATCAATCAGCCAGCCAAAAACAAAATGACACCGGCGCAATACCATGACTTTCAACCAGAGACTATTACTGAATATGAACAACAAGGGAGTGGCTTAATTCGTCTACTCTCCGGTGAAATCAGGGTAAATGGCTCCCTACTCGCTGGGCCACTGACGAAAACTGGAGTCCCTGCAACAGTGGCGGACTGGCGCAGCAATCGAGGAGATTCGGTAAGACTAAACGTCCCTTCAGAACACAATATGATGCTTTACGTTTACAAAGGAGCAGTGAGTGTTGCGGATAAAAGTTTGAAAGAAGGCGAACTTGCACTAGTTTCAAAAGGAGAAGCAATGGAGATGACAGCGAGTTCCGAGTCCGGGGTATTAGTCTTTGTTGGTGAGCCAATAAATGAACCCGTCGTTCACTACGGACCTTTTGTCATGAATAGCATGCAAGAGATTCAACAGGCGATTAATGATTATAATTCAGGCGTATTCGATACTTACTAACCAATCCGAGTTGAAGATTTTAATTTGACACCCCAATCCACTGCCTGTGTGTCACGCATCGACGAGATCGTCGATGCGTTCTTTTTTCTGACGCATTTTAATATCGAGCCAGACGCAGCGATACTGGTGCTTTACATTGTAAATTTCTATAGATATTCACACAGGTATGCAGTCGCTTGTTCCACTTTTAGATCAAAGCTAGAGTCACCAGCCACATTAAAATGTTCACCCGACGAATACGTCTTCCATTCTTCTTCTCCAGCAAGGCGCACTGTTAACGCTCCTTTCACTACCGTCATTTTTTCAGGGGCAGCCGTCCCAAACGTGTATTCACCTGCAGCCATCACACCAACACTGCTGTCGCCATCTGCTTGGGTAAAACCCAGTGATTTCACAGAGCCTTCGAAATAGGTGTTTTCTTTAATCATCTTTTTTGACTTCCTTGTTAGTTAATCATCGTAAAAGCATGGTTTTACCTCACAAATTGCCGTAAAACAAGAGAATGATCAATTGCTAAGATCAATTGGTATAAACGAGTAACATGATTTAACAAGGTTTTGATATGTCGGACAAAGCAACTCGAGTACCCACTCATCGCATAAGTCGTTTAGGCAAGTTGGCGTCTTTGGCCACACGTGTGACGGGAGCAATGGTGACGGAAGGCGCAAAACAATTAGCTCAAGGCAAGCGCCCTGTCGCAAAGGATTTATTGCTCACCCCTGGCAATATCAAGCGAGTGGCCGACCAACTAGCGCATTTGCGAGGAGCAGCAATGAAAGTAGGACAGCTCATGTCTATGGACGCAGGCGACCTCATTAGCCCTGAGCTTGCAGAAATTCTTGCTCGCTTACGATCCGACGCTTCCCCGATGCCCGCCAAGCAACTCGCAGCTGTGCTAACTCAAGAGCTAGGGAGCGACTGGAAACATAATTTTGTTGAGTTTAATTTTAAACCTATAGCCAGTGCCTCTATAGGCCAAGTTCATCAGGCTCACTCTGATGATGGCACTAAATTGGCTATCAAGGTTCAATATCCAGGCATCAAAAAGAGCATCGATAGTGATGTCGACAACGTAGGTACTCTGCTCAATGTCGTCGGTTTGATCCCGAAAGGCGTCGATTATCGTGGCTTACTTGAAGAAGCAAAAAAGCAGCTTCATGCTGAAGCAGACTATCTTCTGGAAGCTGAGCTTCTAGAGCGCTATCGCGACTATCTAGGTGACGACCCAGATTTTATCTTACCCACAGTGCAAAGAAACCTCACCACTGATAATGTACTGGCGATGACTCATGTATCAGGCATGCCCATCGAGTCTCTTATCAATGCAAACCAAAACACTCGAGACCGAGCAATGCGGCTACTGTTGCAATTGCTTTTCAAAGAGATATTTGAATTTAAATTGGTCCAAACTGACCCAAACTTTGCCAACTTTCTGTTTAACTCGGAGCAACAAAAAATCGTATTACTCGATTTTGGAGCTACTCGAAGCTACAGCGACAATATCAGCAACGGATATCGCCATGCGTTCAGTGCGATTTTAGATGCTGATACAAAACGACTGGACGCTGCGTTGCAGCAGATTGGTTTCTTCAATCAAGACATTCTTCCAGAGCAGAAAAGTGCAATCTTTGACCTCGTCACCTTAGCTTGTGAACCGTTAATGACATCTGGCCTCTATGATTTTGGTTCTAGTAATTTAGCGCAGCGCTTGAGTCAAGCAGGTACAGTGCTTAGCATGGAAAAAGACTACTGGCACACACCGCCTGCTGATGCTCTATTTTTGCACCGTAAAATTGGTGGACTCTATCTGTTAGCGGCCAGATTAAAAGCAAAGGTAGACGTGCAAGACTTGTTTACGCCTTACATTCTCACCCAGCCTTAAAGTGCCAACTCACAAACAACAATGTGTTACAAACAATCGATACATTTATAAAACGGCACGTTTTATTCTTAAGTAATCGTCACAATTGCCGATACCATTTGAAAGCCCACAAGGAAGTGCTTGAATGACAAAACTAGGCAGAACATCCAGCAACAATGACTCGTTAGTATTAATTGTCATTTTGGTGATTTCGATTATGCTGGCATCTGCTTTGGGGTATGCTTTCTACACTAGCCATCAAAATCATATCTCGCCTAGCCGCGTGTATGGTAACTGGATAGAAATCGGAGCTCCCAAACAAAGCACCGAAATTTTGACCTTTACGGATTATGGAGCTTTGCGTAACCACAGATTGATAGCAACTTCTTTCGAATTTGATGGTCGAGTCGTCAAGTTGAAAACAGGCAGTGGTTTATGGGTTTATGAACGAGTGGGCACTCCTAGGTCACCGCAGTTACGCAGAATCTCCCCTGCTCTACCCCCACAACGATTCATTTTTGAAGGCTATGAACACACAGTACCGATGGATGGCTATAACCCAGGGCAAAATCGACGTTCAGCGCTTAGGGAACATTTCTCCACTAAATAGCCCTTTGGCAGCAGGTTCGGTAAACCTTTTTCTCCTAAACTACCTAAGCCTGTGAAAAACAATGTCTTTGCATTACATTATGACAGAACCCTGAATTACAACGCTTGATAGTTTACTATGATAGCGCTATTTACAATTGACCCAGCCTATAATATGAAGTTCACATCCATAAAAGAATCTAAGATTGCAGGCATGCTCTGTCTTGCAGCATTTGCTTCCCTAACATTCATCATTTCGCTGGTGTTTTTTCCTAGTCATCTAACATCCGTTGTTACAGAGGCAATTGGAGCGCTGATGCAAAACCTTACCTATTCTGCCGGGCATCAAGGTTTTCTGATTTCATTAGCTATCCTCATGGGGCTTATTGCGTGGCATCGTCGTCAAGCGACTAACAATCTACACCTATTGATTCAGTTGGGATTACTGCTTGTTCTGAGTTTCGGAGCAAAAACCTTCCTTAAAGAATTTACTCAAAGCCCGCGACCTTACACGGAGACACTCACTGAGCTTCATGTCATCAACTCACCACAGAGCTTCTACAATCTCACCGTTGATGAGAAAAATGACAGGATTCATCAAGTGGAAGAACAGGTTAGTGAATGGCGTACTAAGCACTGGATTGGAGAGACTGACTATTCGTTTCCATCAGGTCATACTATTTTCGTTTCTATATGTGTGCTGTTTTTTGGGGGGCTTTTCGCAAGCCAAGGCCGTTATGTACTCGCTTCATTGGTCATAGTATGGGGCGTAGGCGTGGCAGCAAGCCGTTTGTGGTTAGGCATGCATAGACCTGTCGACCTTTTTGCTTCGATGTTCTTTGGGCTTATCCTCTATATCATCATACCTTCTCACTACCCCATACTCGACAAGGTGCTGTTCAAGATCAAAAATCGCTAGAGACTGCAATAAATTTCCATTATTATCGAAATACTGATTTTGGAGAGTGTTGTATGCAAATAGAAGTCGCTGCGAAAGCCCTAAAAGAACTTGGCCATGTTACTCGCTTGGCGATATACAGACAGGTTGTGAGAGCTGGACACAAAGGGACGCCTGTCGGTGAGATTCAAGATCGATTGAATATCCCAGGGTCTACGTTGTCACACCATATCTCAAGCCTAGCATCGGCAAACCTTATTCAACAGCGCCGAGAAGGAAGAACGTTATATTGCGTTGCCAACTATGAACACTTAGAAGGTGTGATTAGCTTCTTACAAGATGAATGTTGTATCGACGAATCTTGCTAAACCCTAACTCAAGGCCTTACGTTTACGTAAGGCCTTTCTTCTTATAATTAAGACTTCGCATCATTAGTCCTGACTTTACTTAGCGGTAATCCCCTTAGGTTCGTAGAGTTTTACTACTACCACAGGGAGATGTGTCCATGCGAGCCTCAAAAGTGGCCGATTATTCCGGTCGAACACTTCTTATTCTGTTTATGGTGATAACGTTCAGTATCACTGCGATTGCTGTGTTATTAGTGGTCGATCATGAAGCAGAGAAAACCATTGCTAAACTTCAGTCCAATAGTGCAAAGACTGAAATCCAAGCGGCTAAGAACTTTATGGATCAGTTTTTTATCGCGACCGATATGCATATATCTCACCTAGTTGAAGAACCTGCCATTATCGCTGCAGTTAGCGGTGACGAATATCTAGGTGACCACCAGCATCACTCTCATAATGGCCATTCTCATGGCACTAACACGACTCCGACTGGACCAGATGTATTCAAGCACCTCCATCAATTTCATCTCTCCAATGTTGAAGTAAAATTCTGTTTGTTTAACTCATCAGGAAGTGTTGTTTTTAACACACTTCCTCAAGAAGGACCGATTGAACAGCGACTAAAACTGCTAGAGGTTATCAAGTCTAATGCAACTAGAGAAACGGTTTACCTGCTGAAAGAACACAACAATCAGAAAATCATTAAGTTCTATAAGCCTATTTACGTTGACACCCAACTTCGAGGCGTTGTAGTAGGGGCGTTTCCGTACTTCAACGAAAGCTTTTTCAGTAAGCTAAGTAGTAATAACTCCCGTTGGTTTTCTTTGACACAACTCGGTTCTAATTGGCTAGAGACACCACCAGAGGGGAATTGGAAAACGGAGAGTATTCGGTTAGCGAAGTCCAATATCTCGTTAGTCTTTGGGATTAATAATGCAGCATCAGATTTACAGCGAGACGAACTACTTAGTAGCCTTGCTATTGCATTAGTCATAGCCCTTTTTACCAGTTCAATTATTGTCTACATGTTCGGACGTAAGATGATAATTAATCCGTTCCAAAAGCTTGAGCAATCTCGAGCGAAGTTAACACAGCAGACTGAATTACTAGCAATAAAAGAACGCGAGGCAAGACGTTTAGCCAACGTTGTTAAACACACACGTGACGCGGTGTTGATTACCGATAAGCAAGGTCGTATCGAATGGGTTAACCAAGCTTTTGAAACCATGACGGGGTTCATAAAGGAAGAAATTATAGGCATAAAACCCGGCACTCTTTTACAAGGTGAAGGTTCAAATACAGAAGCCATCGAGCAATTAAGAAAAGCGGTGCAAACTCACCGACCGACTAGAGTGGAGATCCTTAATTTCTCAAGAACAAAGCAACCTTACTGGGTCGATATAGAGCTTTCGCCAGTATTTGACTCTCAAGGAGAGCTAGATAAGTTTATTGCGGTCGAACGCGACATCACCGCCACCAAACAGCTGCAAGAAAAGCTCGAAAATGCCGTCGTGGCCGCTGACTCGGCAAATATCGCCAAAACGCAGTTTCTCGCCACAATGAGTCATGAAATTCGTACGCCAATGAATGGAGTACTAGGCATGGTGCAAGTTATGCTGTCAGAGACAAATGATCAGCAACAAAAGGAAAATTTGTCACTTATTCTGGAGTCCGGCAATCACTTGATATCCATACTTAACGATATTCTAGATCTCACCAAAGTGGAACAAAACAAAATCGAGCTAGAAAACCGTCCTTTCACTATCGAACAAATAATTGCCCCATTACGTTCTACTTATAAAGCCGTATGCCAGGAGAAAGGAATTGACCTCAATATTGATTGCCATGTTGACTCTAAGATAACGTATCTTGGAGACCGTAGTCGCGTAAGACAGGTTTTATACAATTTACTTAACAATGCCATCAAATTTACCGAGCAAGGAGGAGTAACTGTCAAAGTCACTCACAATGTTTCCCACCCTTCACTATTACACTTTTCCGTGCAAGATAGCGGCATCGGAATTGAGCCAAATGCGCTAGAGAGAATTTTCGAACCCTTTGTCCAAGCTGATGCTTCCACGACTCGACGATATGGTGGTACAGGACTCGGCCTAGCGATTGTTAAACAACTTATAGAGAAGATGGGCGGCACGATCCATGCGACCAGCAAAGTTGGTCAAGGAACGCGGTTTGACTTCCAGTTTGAACTTCCAATAACGTATGGTGAGCGCATTACATTAGTAGGCCACAAGGCACACCAAAGCCCCCCTCTCACAACGCAAAATATTCTCATTGTTGAAGACAATCATGTTAATGCTCTTGTCGCCCGTAAGTTGTTAGAGTCAGAAGGACATACAACCAGCACCGTCACCAATGGTGCGATGGCATTGGAGGCGCTAAGTGAAAACAAATATGACCTTGTATTGATGGACAACCATATGCCAGTTATGGACGGTGTAGAAGCCTGTTCACGTATTCGAAGACAATTTGGAACTGATTTACTAATCTTTGGATGGACTGCTGATGTTTTCGCTGATTCAAAACAGGCGTTTATCGACGCTGGTGCTAATTGTGTTCTGCACAAACCACTTAAGAAAGACGAACTGTTTGATGCCATTATGCAATTTTCTGATACTCAAGAGCATAATCGCTATAAAGAATAACCGCGACAGATTGTAAATTGGACGAGTCTGAATGTTATGTAACGCCAGATATTCATTGATATAGGCTAATAGCAAAGGACTCATTATATCAATAATCCACATATAGCATGACATTCTGTCCTATTTATTACCTTTCAATATAAAAACAATATTATCAACAGGTGCATTTACCTCTCAAATCATGTGGTTATATTCACCTATAGAAAATTTAATTTGCATCACAAATATAACTCACCATTGGCTAAAAATAACGCAACTAGCACGTAAGGCATTATATTTAATGAGAAATATATCTATTAGTTCGTTAAGATGCATCTAAATAATATTAATAACCTGCTTTCATTCGTCAGCCACATGGAATTTGGTCTAATTATAAGTTGGAGAGGAAACCTTCAGTGAAACTGAACAATCTGTCTATTCGTACTAAGCTGCAAGCTATTGTCATCTTCGCAGTTTTAATTCTATTTTCTCTTGGTACATTTAATCTATTAATACAAAAAGATGCGAGCTACGAGCAAAGAAAAGAGCAAGTCCGTTCAAATGTGCAAATCACCTACGAGATTGCGAAACATTATCAAAAACTCGAATCTACGCTTGGCAAACAAGCTGCACAACAAGCTGCGATAGATGCAATTAGCCAAATTAGATACGACGGCAGTAACTATTTCTGGATAGCGAGTGCTTCTAATACAATTGTAATGCACCCTACTCAGCCACAGCTTAACGGCACTAGTACAAACACCTTGACAGATTCCAGAGGAAATCATTTTTGGCAAGAAATGTCATCCATTGCTAAAACCACAGGCAGTGGTTTTCTTACCTACTACTGGCTAGGTCCGGATGGTGAGGAGTCCGAAAAGATTTCATTCGTAAACTATATCCCGGAATGGGACTGGATTATTGGTTCAGGCGTCCAAACCTCTGATATTGATAAAGCGTTTCAGAGCCAACTTATAAAAGAGCTTATCGTAGACTCCGTAGCAGCACTTGTACTTATCGTCATTTGTTTGGTTGTTGCACGCAATATCATCAAACCCATTGAATCACTTGTAACGCAGGTTCATAAAGTCGCAGATGGCGATCTCACGGTCGATATGAAAACAGAACGACGCGACGAAATTGGTTATTTGAGTAACGAACTGAGTCGAATGATGGACAAACTCAAAGAGACCATTAGTGCTGCCAAACGTTCAGCGGACTACTCTGGTCAATTATCCAGTAGCATTGCAGCAGCAAGTGAAGAGACGTCAACGAGTATAGACTCACAAAGCCAACAACTTGAGCAACTTGCTACCGCGATGAATGAAATGTCATCAACCATTCAAGATATCGCGGGTAACTCTGAAAGAACATCAGCGACCACAGAGGAAAGCAAAGACTTTGCTGCTCAAGGTAGCCGAAGCATGGGATATACACTTAACAACATAGCTGGGATCTCCGATGACATCTCCAGTACCTACCAGTTAATGGAAGCGTTGAAACAAGGCGTCAATGATATTAGCAATGTCGTCAATGTTATTCATGAGGTCTCGGAGCAAACCAACTTACTCGCGCTTAACGCAGCGATTGAAGCAGCACGAGCTGGTGAACAAGGGCGCGGCTTTGCTGTGGTGGCAGACGAAGTCAGAAACTTGGCAAGCAGAACCCAAGAGTCAACAGCTCAAGTACAAACTACCATCGACAAACTCAATGAAAGTACCGAAAGCGTGCTGTCTGTTATGGCTTCAAACCAAACTAAAGTGACAGAGAGCGTGGATCTTGCTTCGCAAACTCAAGACAAACTTGATACTGCTGTCGCTAAGCTCAACGATACTTATGACATGGTGGCACAAATTGCGGCAGCAGCAGAACAGCAAGGAACGGTTGCAAATGAAGTGAATGAAAATGTCAGCATCGTGCATATGTCGATTAGCGAAATACGTCAGGCGAGTCAGAGCCTTGCGGAGCAATCTCAATCTATGGCAGCAGCATCTGACGAGCTGAATCACAAACTCTCTTACTTCCGGGTCTAAAACCCAAAAAACGCTCCATCTAAGATGGAGCGTTTTTCATTATCAATTGTTAAGCTCGGTTATTTTTGGTTATACACCATGATAAAAGTGATGGGCACTGACGTGGCTATTGACGGCAATCCTGCCACCTCACGTAACTTTTCAATGCCAGCTTCTAGTCCAAAATCTGATGCTTGCACAATCACAGGATCCGTCGAGACAATGGCGATCTTGTTTTCAGTCAATCGCATCACCGTTAGTTTGGCTGCGTAAGTTTTCTGCACGCCATGTAGATCCAAAGTAAGATCATTAACAACTGAGTACACTCCACCAAT
Source organism: Vibrio mediterranei (assembly GCF_013364395.1). Lineage (NCBI taxonomy): Bacteria > Pseudomonadati > Pseudomonadota > Gammaproteobacteria > Vibrionales > Vibrionaceae > Vibrio > Vibrio mediterranei. The sequence continues at coordinate 1,398,336 of NZ_JABXGK010000008.1, forward strand.
TTGGCTATTGTCCAGTTGACTCATATCGACCACAGTGGTGATCGTCGCTTTGGCAAACTCTGCGACATTAAACAACATCGTTTGCATGCGTTCGTTACGAATAGGAATATTGGTCTCAACACTGGATAGGTCAATGACTACCGTAGCTTTACCATCATCGCTGATTGTCCCCATCATTGAGGAAAAGTGATGCACTTCACTTACACTGTTTTTCTTAGTCGACACAAATTTTAATGACGAGTTATTACCATCCAACATCCATTCTGCCTGAGCGGGAAGCACGACTATGAAGGCCAACAATATGGTTACCATTCTGACTATCATTTTTTTCTCCTAACTGATCACTGACCTAGTTAGGTTTAGTCTAACCTACCAAAAAACGCCATTTTGCTCACCGCTAGCCTAGATAATCGACACAATCTGTCATTGTCCCATCTCTTTCACTATTCCCATGATGGTTCTCACATTGCGAACATCGTAAGAATTAATTCTATTGCATTGAAATATATAGAATTATTACTAGGCATCGAATTTGCTTACCTCTGAATAATTCGCCTTTAAACATAAAAATAGAGGAATAAGCGATGAGAACAAGGAACGTCATTACACTAGCCAGTTTACTCCTACCATGGCAAGTTTATGCGCTTTCTGTAGCAGATTTAACCTTCGAGTCTGGCGCGGAGGCATCAAATTATTCAGCTAAGGGAAAGCCGAGTAATTTATATTCTGTTGCAGACACGTTACCTCAAGACGTATTGACCAATGTCTACTCCATGCTTCCAGAGGGTAGTGTCGTCAACAGTGCTTTCATTGCACCAGATAAATACTCAAGCATCGATATTGACGATGAACTAAACGGGGCAGAATATGCAACCGCCCGTATTACCTTCCTTAACGAAGGTGCTGGATATCGAAACAGCCTTGGCTATTTTGTTTTCGACACTGACAACCCTCCTACCGATAAAGACGATATTGATGCCCACATTATTGTCTTTCCCAATGTCTCAAAACCTGGAGAAGGAGAAATGCAAGAAGGGGATACGATTGACCTCGACGTACAACTGACTGCCAATCAAACACTCGCCTTCTTCTTGATTCCGAACGGCTGGGGCTGGGAGGGAAGCTACAACAATATTGCGAACTTTGGGAATTGGGGAACACCTTTTTATAGTTACCCAGCTTTGAATCCAGAAACTACCATGGAACATAGAAGGCATAACGTTGCTTTCCTTGATGTTCAAAATGAGTTTTTGGTATTGAGTTTTGAAGATATAAAACGTCCATCTGGCGATAACGACTTCAACGATCTCATTTTTACCGTTGCGGTCACTCCTTTTGAAGCCATTGATGGCGTAAACAGTGATGGTACAACCGACTCCAAATATGAAACTCTTGTTCAAGAAAACGATCCTGACATCTCTGTCACTTCTGTCTACCCTAGCTCAGACTCTATGGCCACTATCGCTTTTGAAGATCGCTGGCCATTAATGGGGGATTACGATTTCAATGACGTAGTATGGAGTTATAAGATTACCGAGCAAATCAATGGACAGCGCGAGCTGACCAACATCACCATCGACTACACACTGCAAGCTATGGGTGCCGGGTACTCTAATGGGTTTGCGCTCCAATTACCTAACGTCGATCCAAATAACCTTGCTTCGGTTGCCTTGACAAAAAATGGACAAAGCGTCACCCATACTGTTCAACAAGCGTCCAACGACGAAACTATCTTCATCATAGCCGAAGACTTGCGAGCAGAGTTATCCGCGTTAGGGGGATTGCCTCTCGGTTGTCATTTCTACAAAACGGATGACACGTGCCTGGCGATGCAACAGGGCATCAGTTTGTCTTATCAACTTACTGTTGAATTAACCAATCCTGTATCGCGCGACCTAATTGGTTACCCGCCCTATGATCCTTTCATATTTGCCTCTGAAGGAGAATATCATGGTGATTTTGTTCAGACACCACCAGGTATGTCTTGGCAAACACACATGAAGGCATTCGGTGGTACAAGTTTTATGGATAATGCATTATTCGGACTTCATGATGACCGCTCTGGCGGAGCACAATCGTTTCTATCAGAAAACAATATGCCTTGGGTGATTAATATTCGTGACCAGTGGGAACACCCAAAAGAGCTGGTTGATATTACCGTCGCCTACCCTAACTTTCCTAACTGGGTCACGAGTGCTGGAGAACAAGATAGCGATTGGTACAACTACGCTAGCGCAAACCAAGTAATCTCAAGTTCGGAACAGTAAGGAGTACCCCATGATAAACCCAATAAAACCTCTCACTCTTTTTGCTGCCCTAGCCTCAGTTGTTGCTTGTGGAGGCGGTGGCGGTGGCGGTGGCGGTCAAGATACTGCGAACACAACTCCAGCAAAACCCGTTGAAGCCCCAACTGAAACACCAATTGAACGAACTGCAGATCTTGTTGCAGATAGAACATTTTCATTCGATGTTGGTCAGCTAATCACACTGTCAATTGATAAAGGTAATGCAGGAAAAGGCGCGTTGCATGTCTATAGTCAAGCCGCACACACTTTTGAAAATGGAGATATCGCTGCGGATCCAACTTCACGAGTAACGACCATCTATCCAGCAGAAACCGATGAAGTCACACTGCAAGTTAACAACAACTGGACCAAGATTTACGCTCAATGGGTGCCAATGACAAGTAATGAACAAGAGCAAACCTGGACTATTGACTTGAACCAAACCCAGAACGCTTACCATCTCGCTTTTTGACTAGGCTTGTATTGGGCTCAGCTGAATTTCTGAGCCCATATAACGTTTGGTTTGGTTTAACACTTCATTCATCACCACCAGCTATCGATAATAGTATTGATAACCATTATTGTTTGAGATACGATTGCGCTCTTTTGTTTCTCCCTTTCAGAATGAGCCAATCAATGAAATCACTACTCGCTAAAGGATTAAGCACGGTTTTTCTACTTTCGTTCGCTCTTATGGGTGCATCTGCACATGCACAGAGCCAACGCGTCATAACCGACCAACAAGGCAGTATCACCATCAAAGGCACGCCAACCCGAGTCATCGCTCTTGAATACTCGTTTGTGGACGCTTTAGCTGCTGTTGGTGTTTCACCGGTGGGCGTCGCTGACGACAAGAACATCGAGCGAATTCTTCCAGAGATACGCGAACTGATTAAACCTTGGCAATCGGTAGGAGTTAGGCCTCAACCAAGCCTAGAAGCAATCTCACAGTTAAAGCCAGATCTCATCATTGCCGATGCTGAGCGCCATAGCACGATTTACAACGATCTTATGGCCATCGCACCGACGATATTGTTGAAAAGTCGCGGCGAAACTTACGAAGAGAACTTACAGTCTGCAATGAAAATTGGTGTTGCGGTCAATAAAGCCGATGAAATGGCAGCACGTATCGAAAAACACCATAAAATCATGGATCAATACAAAGCCAAGCTTTCTTCGAACGAGTCGTTTCAGTTTGCTGTGGTAACCGATAAAGGTATGTGGCTTCATGGTCCAAACTCATATGCTGGGGGTGTGATTACTGCGCTTGGATTACATGGTCCAGCGGTGCCTAAAACCGACAAAGCCTACATTGAAGTCAGCTTTGAGCAACTACTCAAGATTAACCCTGATTGGTTATTGCTTGGTCCCTATAAGCCCCACACTGTTTATGATGACTGGCAATCAAATCCATTAAGCAAAATGCTGAAGGTAGAGAAAACAGAGCACGCCGTTAAGGTTTCTCCACAGCTCTGGTCATTAAACCGAGGTATTTTGGCAGCTGAAGGCATCGCCAAAAACCTCTCTGATATTATTAATCAACAGCACTAATTCAATATGCTTCAATCAACACAGTGCAAGCTCTGGCTTGCACTTATTGCTGGTACGTTGCTGAGCCTAAATATCTCTTTAGTGGCATGGTCTAGCTTTGACCTATCTTTTCAATCATTGCAGGGCTTCTGGCTACACTTTGACTCAGCTAGCATGGAGCATCAAATCATCGCAACGCTAAGAATGCCTCGTGTACTCAGCGGTGCATTAATTGGAGCTAACCTCGCTGTTGCAGGCGCTCTCATGCAAGGATTAACTCGTAACCCCCTCGCTTCACCATCCGTGCTTGCTATCAATTCTGGAGCAGCACTATTTATCGTGTTGAGTAGCTTTGGCTTCCTATCTTTATCCTTGCCAACCGCGGTAATGGGTGCGGTAGGCAGCGCGTTAAGTGGTCTGTTGGTTATGTTTCTTGGTGGCGCTTTTGATGATCGTCCACATCCTGTGAAACTGGTACTAGCGGGCATCGCTATCAACGCTTTGTTGCTAGGACTCACACGCGCAACGATTATTCTTGCTGACGATCAAGCCTATAGCGTGCAATCTTGGCTCATTGGCTCAATTAGTAATTTAGATTGGTCTGCCCTGCACCAGTTATTGCCAATTAGTGTTGTGGGGTTAGCGTTAGCGTGGGCGCTTGCTCATCCTCTCAACCTGCTAGTTCTTGGTAACGATGTCGCTACAGGCTTAGGCGTAAACACCAGCATGATTCGATTACTGGCTTTCGTGGCTATTATTTTACTAACCAGTATCAGTGTTTCCATTGCAGGCCCTATTGGCTTTGTCGGTCTTTTAATTCCTCATATTGCACGCAAACTTGTCGGACACAGTTTCTTCGCTCTCATTCCCGCTAGCGCATTATTGGGAGCAATCTTAGTCATGTGTTCAGACGTACTTGCCAGGGGTATAGCCTTTCCCACGGAAACGCCGGTTGGTATCGTCACTGCGCTGATAGGTACACCCTTTTTCATTTTTCTTTCTATAAAAAGTCGGTTGAGCTCATGAGTAGAACTTGGCTAATCCTTATCTCGACTACCCTAGCCCTGTCTGTTTTCAGTTTGGTAGTAGGAGTTGCTGACTTATCGTTGTCGCAAATAACCGTAACAGCCTTCAAAGGTGGCGAGTACGATTTCGTTGTCAATCACTATCGACTTCCACGCCTCTTCCTCGCCATTGGTGTTGGCGCTGGATTAGGAATCTCCGGAGCGTTGGTCCAAGGCGTGATCCGCAACCCTCTCGCCTCACCAGATTTAATCGGCGTAAGTGCTGGTGCTGGGTTTGTTGCCACACTTTTGTTGACAGTATTCCCCAATGCACCAGTTTGGATGCTGCCAGTTGCCGCAATGATTGGTGGCGTATCTGTGGGGTTATTGCTGATCATCATCGCGCGCTCAGTTCAACTACCACCAGCCAGAATGGCACTCACTGGAATTGCTATCAGTGCCTTTCTTGCTAGCGGCATCGATTATTTGCTAGTGGTACACCCAATCGAGATCAATACTGCAATGATTTGGCTCACCGGCAGTCTATGGGGACGAGGCTGGGAGCAGATGCCTTATATCTGGATGGGGCTTGCTATCTTACTGCCTCTTTCATTGTGGCTCGCATGGCGACTAGACATTGTTGGTCTCGGCGATGAATCTGCCATCTCCCTTGGTGTAGAGCTTGATAAAGTGCAAGCCATGGCACTGATTTGCGCCGTCATGCTTGCCAGTTTGAGTGTGTCTATCGCCGGAACGATAAGCTTTGTTGGTCTTCTCGCACCGCATCTCGCTAGGCTACTGTTCGGACATAATCATAAAGCTTTGCTGACGGGCTCCGCTGTGATTGGTGCTCTTCTTGTCCTTACTGCCGATACCATCGCTCGAGGGATCTCGCCGCCGATCGAACTTCCTGCCGGCGTTCTAACCTCTGTTATTGGCGCACCCTATTTCATCTTCCTACTCAAACGTTACAAGGGCTGGTAATGCTGTCTGTCGAGAAATTGAACGTTGCCTATGGCAATAACACCATTATTGAAAATCTGAATTTGACGATTCCGAAAGGCAAAATTACTGCGTTAATTGGTCCCAATGGATGTGGAAAGTCCACGTTATTGAAAACGTTAGCTCGGATAAACAAGCCTAAATCTGGAAGAGTCCTACTTGATTCTACGCCCTTAGATGAGTACGGCTCCAAGTCGTTGGCCAGACGCCTTTCTATGCTCCCACAAACCCATACCAGCCCGGAAGGAATCACGATTCAAAAACTGGTGGAGTATGGTCGCGCGCCTTATACCTCTCACTGGGGCAAATTGTCCCCTGAAGATAAAGCGATTGTAGCGAATGCAATGCAAGCAACTGGTGTAGATACACTTGCACAAAGCCCAATTGATGCGCTCTCTGGAGGTCAAAGACAACGTGCTTGGATCGCAATGATCGTCGCTCAGGATACCGAAATTGTGATGCTTGATGAGCCAACGACTTATTTGGATCTATCTCATCAAATTGAGCTCATGCGGATGATGCAAGCGATGCATACACAAGGAAAAACGGTGATTGTGGTACTGCACGATTTAAATCAAGCCTGTCGTTACTGCGACCATTTGGTGGTGCTAAAGCAAGGGCAACTCGTAACCCATGGCACTCCAAAAGACGTGTTTACCCAATCGTTATTAAAAGAAGTCTTTGACCTTGATGCGTTGGTGATTGAAGACCCTATTTCTGGTTCACCTATGTGTGTAGCACGATAATTATATCAATAGGTTATAGATCGCCTTTCGTTAATAATAATAACGTTATTGATAACTATTATCAAAAGCATTAATATCGCCACCTTAATGAGAAACACAGTGGTAATCAGGACACATGGCAAATCAAACTGGGAAGAAAGTCGTCTCCCTTTCGCTTCTCGCTCTGTCAATCGGACAAGCATTTGCGACAGAAGAAGTAAACGAATCACAGCCAACAAACAAACAGAAAACTGACGAAAATATGGTCGTTACTGCGACCCGCTACAGTCAAGATACAGATAAAATTCCGGGCTCAGTTCATGTCATTTCAGAAAAAGAACTGGAACAACAAACTGCGGTATCCGATGACCTAACCAGTGTTATCGCCAACCTAGTTCCGGGCATGACGCCAAGTCGACAAAAGCTCTCTACCCAAGGCGAAAACCTTCGTGGACGTACCGCACTTATCATGGTCGACGGTGTTCCGCAAAATAACCCACTTCGCAATGGTAACCGTAACGGTTACACCGTAGATTCTTCAATGCTAGAGCGTGTGGAAGTGGTTCAAGGGGCAAGTGCCGTACAAGGTAACGGCGCCACTGGCGGTATCATTAACTACGTGACAAAAAGTGCTAAACCAGGCGACCATTGGAAGCAGACCGTTGGAACACGCGTAACCTCAAACCTAAAGGAAGATGGTACAGGTGGTAAAGTCTATTACAATCTGAGTCAGTATGACGAAGATTACGATCTCTTTATTGGCGGTGCGTGGGAGCAACAAGGGCTGTATTACGATGGTAATGGCAACCCGATCGGCATGAACTCCATCCAAGGTGAAACGCAAGATTCCAATGCCACAAACTTTCTCGCTAAAGGCGGCTATAACTTTGATGGCGGCAATCAACGCGTCAGCTTCAGTGCTAGTCGCTACCAACTAAAAGGCAACCAGAACTACGTTAGTGTTCCTGGCGACTGGCAAAATGGCGTTCCGGGAACCGTAGTTCCGGGCACACCTTCTGGCGATCCTACGTCAAACTATGCGGAACTGTATAACTTTGGTTATGACCATTATGACTTCTTTGGTGGCGAGCTGAAATTCCAAGCCTTTTACCAAGACTTTGAAGCGGTATTTGGTGAAGCATCATGGTGGCCAACAGCAAACAAACAATATGATCAAGGCGCTATCGTATCGACCAAAAAAGGCTTTAAGCTAAGTTATGTCAAAACCGATCTTCTTGGCTGGGATGATAGCTGGGTCATTGGTCTAGACGGTCTGGAAGACACCACAAAGCAAACTCTCACTCAATCTGGTAAAGATGTAACACCAGATATGATGTACCAGAGCTTAGCCCCCTTTATTCAGGGCGATATGCTAGTCACCAATTCTCTACGCCTTTCAGGTGGTGTTCGCTTTGAAAATACCAAAGTAACGGTTGCAGATGGTCAAACCTTGTGGGGCTATGGTAACGCAGGGCATCGTCAGGTTGATATTATTGGCGGCGAACAAAACTTTTCTCAGGCCGTCTTTAATGCTGGTGCTGTTTATGACTTTACCCCAAGTATCAGTTCATTCGTTGGCTTTAGCCAAGGCTTCGGTTTGCCAGACATTGGACGTGTGCTGCGTGGTAACTGGATCGGTGGTCCAGCCGTCGTTGCTCCTGTAGGCGGTGCACCTATCGACTTCAACACCATGCCGGCGGTGAAACCTGTTGTAACGGATAACTACGAAGTGGGGCTTAGCTACAGCGATGACAAATGGTTTGTCAGTGGTAGTACTTACATGTCCATCGCTAAAGATGGTGCGAACCTAAGCCTTAACAGCGGCGGTACTTATGATGTTGTACGCCAACGCACCGATATTAAAGGTTACGAGTTCACCGCGACCTACAATATTTTGCCTACTACACAGATTCAGGCACTATATGCTCACGTAGAAGGTCAAGTAGATACCAATCAAGATGGCTCGGTGGATAGTGATATGGATCTTAAGAACCTATCTCCTGATCGCCTATTGATGGCAGTCAACCACAGCTTCTCTGACCGTTGGAATGGTCGTCTACAATACAACCATATGTTTTCTCGCAGTAAAGAGAAAAACGATGCCGGTAGTGCACAGCAGTTTGACGGCTATGGCTTAATGGATGTATCTATGTTCTACGATATGCAGCGTTACGGTCGTATCAGTGTCGGTATTGAAAACCTATTGAACGAGCAGTACATCAACTACTTTAGCCAGATACGCCACCACAATGCGTATTACTTCTCTGGCCGTGGTCGAACATTCAGTCTCGGTTACGAAATCGATTTTTGATTGCTGACAACACTGAACAATAAAAAAGCCCGCTTCAATGAAGCGGGCTTTTTACATTCGAACCAGCAACTGCTATACAGCTAATAGCTGTTGCTTAATCGCATCGTCAGTAAAAGCAGCATTAACGCTATTGCGATAGATATGCATATAGTCTTCTTCGGATAATCCAAACTGCTCAATCACCAACTGAACTTCTTTCGTCATTGTCGTATTCGATACAGTGCGATTATCAGTATTGATGGTAACTGGAATACCACGCTGACGGAAATCCTCAATCGGGTGTACAGTCATGCTTTCCACCGCTTTTGTCTGTACATTACTGCTCGGACACGTTTCTAACGCCACTTGTTTTTCATGCACTAAGTCAAACGCTTGTTGATGAGTGGCGATATGAATGCCATGTCCCACACGCTCTGCACCTAACATGGTAATGGCATCGTAAACGTTCTGCCCTTCGCCTTGTTCACCAGCGTGAATCGTGACGTTCAAACCCTGCTCTTTTGCATATTTCGCAAACGGAACAAATTTCTCACAAAATCCCAGCTCTTCTCCACCCGCGAGGTCAAATGCTGCTACACCTTTACCTAGGTAGGCAGCACCAACATCAATAACATCATTAATCTCATCGGTTGGCATATGGCGTAGCAAAGACAGAATAATGTTGCCTTTAATGCCGTGTACTTCTTCTGCTCGTTTCATGCCAGCCACTACTGAGCTGATGATTTCTTCAATATTCAGACCTTGCTCTCTGTGTAAGAGAGGGCCAAAACGAACTTCCATATACTTAACATTTTCAAGTGCCGCATCTTCATAGACTTCAAAGGCGATACGTTCCAAGGCTTCTTTGGTCTGCATCACAGATAAAGGTAGATCAAAACGCTTTAAATACTCGAGTAGGTTTGAGCACGTCTCAGGGGCAATCATCAAGTCACGAATAACTTCAATATCCTGAGAGGGAATATCAACACCTTGGATAGAGGCAAGTTCGATGATGGTTTCAGGTCGCACGCTGCCATCTAAGTGACAGTGAAGGTCGATTTTTGGTAGTTGTTTATAGTTCATCGTTACCTCTCTTGGAATAGTTGATAAGCCTCATTCTTCCATTTACTCACTCCGGCTCCATGCAGAAAGGCGACAAGTGTATGCACTTGTTACATAAACATACATGACCCACGTCGAAGAGCTCAAGGAAATGGAGAGCATTTATACTGATTAATCTAATATAAAGCCACCTCAACTGCCTATTTTTTAGTGAGATAGTTCACTTTTTTTCGGTTAAACGTTTGCTTTTGAAAAGTGGAGTTCACAGATATTAACTCCACACACATCCAGACAGTTCCCACACAATTCACGACATTTCCTCACAGACATCAGATTCGAAACTCTTTAGAGTACGCCCCGAAACAATTTACAAGACTATTTAATAGGTATCAGAATGAAAAAAGCAGTGGCACTCGTTTTAACAGGTCTATTCGCAACTAGCGCATTTGCAGGCGCGGCAGATCCAGGTTTTTACGTGGGTGGTGGTTATGGCCTAGTTAAAAGCAAGCTTAAAAACCTCGACAATGATAGCAGCGAAACTTTAGACGCAGGTCACTCACTAAGAGTTTACGGCGGCTACGCATTTAACCGTATCGTTTCTTTAGAAGGTTCATACACTAAATACGGAAAAACAGATTTAAGCCCACAGTATTCTTGGGATCCAAGTGCACTTGCACTCACCGCGAACCTAGGTTACACATTTGATAGCGGTTTCCGCCCATTTGCTACTGTTGGTCTATCTTACCTAGATCTAAACGAATCAGGCGCTAAAGTTTTTAGTAGCGATTCGGGTACAGCATTCCGTTACGGTGTTGGTGTAGAGTACATGCCAGCACAAGTTGAGGGCTTAGGTATTCGCTTAGCATATGAAGCAGACGCATTCCGAATTGAAAGTGCTCGTGGTAATGACAGTGATACGATTAACGCAGGTTCTCTTTACCTAGGCGCATCGTACAAATTCTAAGCTATCTCAAGCACGTCAGTTCGCTTAACAAAGCCACTTCTCCGAAGTGGCTTTTTTTTATATCGACCTAAAAAGACCAACCTGCTTTATAGATAAATGCTGTCTCACGGTCGCCAAACAAAAGAATCTAACTAACGACAACACTCTCCATTCAACCTTCATTTTCGGCAACAAAATAGACGTAGGGAGTCGTGCCTATGTAGCGAGACCGAGTATTTGTGAAGAAGAAGCAGTCACAGCTCCCTATTGATAAACAAGCCATTAATGTAGTGTGCTCATTCTGAGCTCACCTAGGTCTTTCTTCGCTCGTTCATTTCCAAAACCTGTACTTATCATCTAATGAGAATGAGCCGCAAGATTTTTGTTTCCTTTCTTATTCAGTAGGAATATAAATTGCGTAATTGGTTTTGATAATAGATAACACAGATATGGGAAATACACAGCAACCCACTACTCAGGTTAATGAAAAGCCACTGCAACTTTTAATGCAAGTTGCCGTGTCTGATACGCCTGTTTCAGCAAAAGATTTAAGCATTCAACTCGGCGTTCCTCTCAGCAGTCTTTATCGTCATATAAAGCTGCTTAAAGAGTGGAACCTTATTGAAGAGAGTCCACACGACAAAACACTGATTGTTGGTCCAGCTGCTCTGATGTTGATGCACAGCTATCAATCGAGTACACACAACCTGGAAGCAATAGAGAGCATATTGTTCCGACTACAAAAGCAGACTGGTGAGATGTCAGCTTACATGGTACCAGTTGGCTATCGTGCTCTATGTGTAAGCTTGCAAGAGAGTGCGCAAGCACTTCGCTGCAGCTATGTAAGAGGACAGAGCCAACCTTTGCTTCGCGGGGCTTCATCTAAAGTGATGCTGGCTTATTTACCAGAATCTCGTTGCGAAAAAATACTGCGTCATTTCGGTGAACACGAAAACGTCACTGATTGGAATAAGGAGCTGGAGCAGATTCGTCGTCAGGGATTTGCCATCAGTACGTCTGAGTTCGACCCGGGTGTAACGGGCATCAGTGCGCCAGTAATGAAAGGCTCGAAATTAATTGGTGCTGTTTCCATTATGGCTCCTGCCTATCGTGTAGAAGCCAACAAGGACAGATTCATTCTACATGTATTGCAGGCAGCAAGGGCGCTGCCACCAGAAAGGTAATTCATCATGCTCAACGTCTTCAAACAAATCTGGAAACGTCGTTATCATCCTGCTTTAGAGAGCCAACTTTCCGTATTCACGGTATCGGAAGCAATCAAGCCTATGAATAATGCCCAGTTTGAAGACGCTGACTCCCTCCTAGAAACCGCCTACGACTGGCTAAGCTCACAACAAAATTCTCATTCAATGAGAAAAATTGGCCATTATCCAATTCTAGGTAGTTACTGCTCCGAAAGACCTTACTTCGAAAGCCCAGTTGCAAAACGCGACTTCACCGGTCAGCTCAACCAACAACTTGCGGTTGGTGCAATGCCGCTCGTCATTACCAATTGCCACGAAACCTTGCTCGACATTATTCCCAATCTACTGATCGACAAAGATGAAATTGGTATTGTAAACATCAACGCAGAATTGCTACTCGATCAATGTCTTGATGTCACAGTCGGTTCAATGCTGCATTTCGCACTTAACAGATATAATGAGTGCCGCGCCTTTCATATCGGCATCGACAATAATCGCTGCAACAAAAAACAGTTAGAGTACGCGGAAGATATGGGATGTGATTGGCTTCTTTCAAATGAGGTGGTGTACAGAAATCGAGCAATGATCAAAGAGCAGCTTGCGCGATTTATCAGTCACTGCGACAGACTGGTTGTAACCATCGATCTACCTTCTATTTCGAGACACAACTCAAACCTAGAGAAGCACAAGCTCGATGTGGCTATGGTATTGCGAGTGCTACGTCAGTGTTTAGCTTCAGATAAGGTGCTATTAGTTCAGCTTGTGGGTGCTAAGGAACAACACATTTACTCTAAACCAACCCAGCTTCTTGTCCAAGAAACAGGGCTGTTCTTTTCCTAGATAAATCAATCGTTACACCTGATAGCGAGCCAAGAAGAGCTCGGCAGTAGACAACGCAAGTTGCTGAGCAACTTCGTCGGCCAATGTATCCGTCATTCCCATCAATTGTGGCCAAAAGCAACTACCTTTAATTAGGCTATGCAACTGAACGCTTGCCACACTAATATCTGGAATAGTCAGTTGTTGTTGATCATTCTTGTGCTCTAACCATTTGTATAAGGCAGTTTCTTGCTTCGACATTTTGTCCGCTTGAGCTTTCAGCTCCTCTGGTCGATAAAAGTAATGTCCAAACGCAACCTTCGACAAATCAATATAAGCAGGATTGTTCAAGATGCCTATCTCATGCGACAGTAAATAGACTAGCTGCTGTTTGAGATCCATCGACGCCAAAGGTTGCAAGTCAACATCCATCATAGATTGTCGCCACAAATCCGATAGCAAACTCATAACTAATACTTCTTTTGACTCGAAATGATTATATACCGTTCGTTTCGACACACCGGCCATCGCCGCGAGTTTATCCATACTAGTATTATGTACACCAAACTCGTGAAACGCGTGTTTAGCCGCTTCAATAATAGCCTCGCGCTTCATTTCGCTTCGCGTTTTTTTCTTTTCTGTCATTGGGTTACTCGACAACTCGAATTTTTCTTCCCGTATTTTACACTAATCAGTTTACTTTTCACATTTTAAAAGTAAACTACACTGTATAGTTTACAAAAGACTTCAGCTATCGATCTCATTACAGCCCGTCTTTTAATCGCGATAGGAAATATCATGAGAAAGTCACTAATCGCCTCAATAGGAGTTCTAGCAATGAGTACCACTGCCTTAACCGCTTGCAGCAACACAGAGAAAGACCCCGAGCGTTATCCAGATAAATACGTCAATACTGAGTTGGAATACCAATCGAGCTTTAGCGACATCGTTAAGATCATGAAGTCTTATTTCACCACTGAGCGCGATACCCCAACTCCGACCTTCGACTTACCTGTACATGTGATGACATCAGAACAATTGTTGAGTGAGCAACAAGATGTGGTTTATCGGCTTGGACATTCTAGCGTTATTATGAAGCTAGATGGCCAGTTGGTCATGGCAGATCCAGTTTTCAGCGATAGAGCATCTCCGGTGCAATGGGCTGGGCCTAAACGCTTTCATAAGACACCAATATCCCTAGAAGATTTACCGCAGATAGATGTGGTTATCATCAGTCACGACCATTACGACCACTTAGACAAAGCCTCAGTCAAAGCACTAGTAGATAAAGTTAATCACTTTGTTGTGCCACTAAAAGTAGGTGATTATCTTGTCAAATGGGGAGTACCTAAAAACAAGATTACCGAACTTGCATGGTGGGAATCGCATGAGGTCAACGGTATCACATATACCCTGACACCGACTCAGCATTTCTCTGGTCGTGGCTTAACGGACCGTGATTCTACCCTTTGGGGTAGCTGGGTCATTAACAGTCAACAAGCCAACGTGTTCTTTTCTGGAGACTCTGGTTACTTTGGAGGATTTGCTGAAATTGGCGAGAAATATGGGCCTTTTGATTTTACTATGATTGAAACTGGCGCCTACAACAAGTTGTGGTCACAAATCCACATGTTCCCTGAAGAAAGCGTGCAAGCCCATATCGACGTCAAAGGTAAGGTCATGATGCCTATTCACAACAGCACTTTTGATTTGTCCATGCACGATTGGCATGAACCGATGAACAGAGCTCTAGAGATAAGTCAGGAACGTGGTGTAACTATGGTCTCGCCAGAGATTGGACAGCGTTTGGAAATTCACAACCCAACGCCAGTTAAGCAATGGTGGAATCAATGAAGCTAATTCATTCACTTCTGATAGGTGGACTACTGATAGGCTCCAACGCCTTCGCCAATACTGAGGAAGATGTACGATATCTGATTAATCAAATGCGACAATCTGATTGCGACTTCATACGTAACGGTGATAGCCATAATGGTAAAGAAGCAGCAGAACACTTAACCCGAAAATGGAACTACGCTAAGGATGATGTAGCCTCCATTCAGGTGTTTGTTGAAAAAGTAGCGTCGAAAAGTTGGTTCACCGGAACACCCTACTACGTTATCTGCCAAGGTAAACAAACTACAAGTGCTGACTGGTTAACTCAGCAATTGAAACTGAAGTAATATTCTTTTGATTACTAGGCGTTTGGTTGAAAGCCAAGCGCTTTTCTTATACCCACTAGCCCTAAGATCCACCCTGACCCACACAATAGAGATGTCTACTTTTCAACCATAAATCGATACATAATTTTAACAATTAAAATTTTTATACATTTTTATTGCATAAATAACACTTCTGATAGTATAGTTCACACAATGATTTTTAATGCAGTAAATCAGCATGGGTATTCAAGCAAACAACCTCAATAAGTTCTACGGCACGACTCAAGTTTTGCACGATGTCAGCTTTCATTGCGGCAAGGGTGAAACCTTGGTTCTCTTAGGTCCGAGTGGTGCTGGTAAAAGCTCTCTACTTCGCTTGTTAAATTTGCTGGAAATGGCAGATGGCGGGGCGCTCAGTATTGCGAATAATGACTACGACTTCGATCAACAAGTATCTGAAAAACAAGGTTTAGCGCTTCGTAAGCAAGTCGGGATGGTTTTCCAACAGTATAACCTTTGGCCTCATATGACGGTAATGGAGAACTTAATTGAAGCGCCCACTAAGGTAGCAGGCGTCTCGAAAGAGCAAGCTACACAAGAAGCCTTAAAAATGCTTTCTACACTTCAACTCGCTGATAAAGCCGATGCGTGGCCACTACAACTATCAGGTGGTCAGCAACAGCGCGTTGCTATTGCAAGAGCATTGATGATGAAACCTGAAGTCTTGCTCTTTGACGAACCAACAGCAGCGCTTGATCCTGAAATCACAACTCAGATCGTCAATATTATCAACGAATTGAGTGAAACGGGCATCACTCAAGTGGTTGTTACACATGAAGTTGATTTTGCGAAGAAAATTGCCAGTCATGTTCTTTATCTCGAAAAAGGCCGAGTCATCGAACATGGCACAAAAGACGCATTTAAAAACCCAACTACTCAAGCTTTTGCTGACTACTTAACACACTAAATAACAATGGAGATTGCCTTCATCGCAATCTGACAAGGAGAATTATTATGAAAAAGATGTTACTTGCTTCACTGATTGGTCTGGCTTCTTACGGCGCAATGGCACAACAAGAAATTAAATTTGCCATGGAAGCGACTTACGCACCATTCGAATATGTCGATGAAAATAACCAGATCCAAGGTTTTGATGTCGACCTTGCTAACGCGCTATGTAAACAGATTGAAGCCAAATGTAGCTTCCATAACCAAGCATTTGATAGCTTAATTCCTGCACTTAAGTTCAAACGCTACGACGCAGCGATTTCTGGTATCGATATTACTGAGGCCCGTCAGCAACAGGTTAGCTTTACCAATGCTTATTACGACAACTCAGCGGCTTTCGTAGCGATGACAGGTAAGGTTGCGTCACAAGCAGCACTAGAAGGTAAGCGTGTAGGTGTTCAAAACGGTTCAACGCACCAAAGCTACCTATTAGAGCAAATGCCAGGCGTAACAGCCGTACCTTATGGCAGTTACCAAGATGCGTTTATCGATATGCAAAATGGTCGTATTGACTCTGTATTCGGTGACACGGCAGTTGTCGCAGAGTGGTTTAAGAAAGACGATAAACTGGCTTACGTTGGTGACCAAATTACTAACCAAAAATACTTTGGTAACGGCTTCGGCATCGCCGTAAACAAAGACAACCAAGCATTGGTTGACCAGCTAAATACAGCACTTAAAACAGTAAAAGAAAACGGCGAATACCAAGCTATTTTCGATAAGTACTTCGGTAATTAATATGGGTTTAACGGGTTACTCGGCGTCACTCGTACAAGCAAGTTGGGTAACCATCCAACTTGCTTTCGTCAGCCTTTTGGTTGGCTTAGTACTGGCGATCATTTTTGCTGGTGGCGAGATGTCTCGCCACAAAATCATCTCTTGGCCAACCACTGCAATCGTCACCATTATTCGTGGCTTGCCAGAACTTCTAGTCGTTCTGTTTATCTTCTTTGGTTCTACACAAGTCTTGTTTCTGATTACGGGAGATTTCATTGAGGTTAGCCCGTTCTTAGCTGGTGTCATCGCACTCTCGTTAATTTTTGCCTCTTATGCAGCACAAACCATTCGTGGAGCACTAAAAGCGGTACCCAGTGGTCAGCGTGAAGCTGGCAGTGCATTAGGCCTAAGTCGTGCACGTGTTTTCTTTAGAATAGTACTGCCACAAGCGGTTAAGCATGCCCTACCCGGACTTACCAACCAATGGCTCGTACTCTTAAAAGATACTGCTTTAGTCTCACTAATTGGCGTTACAGACTTAATGAAACAAGCACAATTAACCTCTGCGGCGACACATGAAGCGTTTACTTGGTATGCGACCGCAGCGGCGATTTATCTTGTCATCACATTGATTACTCAAAAAGCAGTAAAAGTACTAGATAAAAAGTTCTCCTCAAAAGAAATGGCCGTCGGTAGCAAAGGAGTCACAGCATGAATCAACAACATGTTTGGCAAATGGTCGATGGCTTGCAAACAAGCCTACAGCTCACTGTAGTAGCACTGATCGTAGGCTGCCTACTTGCGTTGCTGATGACGCTTAGCTTGATCCTTCGAACACCAGTAGTTCACTGGCTAACGCGTGGAATCATCACTCTTTTTACTGGTACACCATTATTGGTTCAGATCTTTCTGGTCTACTACGGGCCAGGGCAGTTTGAAGTCATTAGAGAAAGTTTTTTGTGGACATGGCTAAGCCAACCTTGGTTCTGTGCCATGCTTGCCCTTGCACTTAATACAGCGGCGTATAGTACTCAGCTATTTAAAGGTGCGTTCAATGCTATTCCATCAGGTCAATGGCAGGCATGTCGTGCGCTAGGGATGGATATGAAAGCAACGCTGCGTGTCTTGCTTCCGTTTGCGATTCGCAGAGCAATACCAGCTTACTCTAATGAAGTGATCTTAGTATTTAAAGGCACATCGCTGGCCAGTACCATCACCATTATGGATATTATGGGCTACGCACAGCGTATCAATGCTCAAACTTACGACACACTCGTCGTCTTCAGCGTGGCAGGGCTTTTCTATCTTGGGGTCAATGGCATTCTTACTTTGATATTCAGACAAGTTGAGAAAAAAGCTCTGGCTTTTGAAGCAGCACGCTAAATCCACTGGCGCTGAAAAAGATTAGCAGCTAAAAAAGTGGAGCAAGCGCTCCACTTTAAATCATTACTTTCATTGAGAATACCAACACATCAGTAAACAGGGCTGTCTCAAACCCCAGATGTTTATAATGTAATGTTAGAGTCGGAGCAAACACTGGAGTGATACCACCAAGTTGTACGCTGTTCTGCTCTTTTGTGTATCCGGTAATTCCCCCTATTCTTAAGCCAACTTTTGCCCAAGGGGTCCAGTCGAACTGAGGATGGTAAGACAAGATGTACGAACGCGTATCAAAACTGTTTAGTAGCGTAAATGCTTCCCATCTCTTGTAACGAACACCAACGATATAGTTATCCTGGTTTCTGCCCGTTGAGGTTAAGTGCTCAGTCCACCCTGCAAACGTGACGTCAACATTGCCTTTCCATTCATCAACCTGATGATTCTCTTCTTTGACAGAGTCTTCTGTCGCAAACACAGTAGAGCTAGTTGCGATAAGAACAATGAGTAAAGCGATGCGGCTTACCATACCAGTTTTTCCGAATACTATGTGGAGGGGTGCTATGCTACAAAAAGTCTGCTCGATTTATTGTCCGTTATTGTATGTTAATGTCGCCATTCTCAGTACTGACACAGACTATTTACATGTTTTGTTAGGCACCATCTCAATAAAGCATTTTCCTTCGCTGTTAATACATAGGATTTGTGCTTTATCTTGAACCACTTTTACGTCTGTCGGCATTAAGATAGGCTTCTTAAATACAAAGCCCACATGATGAATAGCAGTTGAGTCAGATTCAAATTTCAAAAGTTTTGCCACCATATACATCCCATGAATAATAGGCTTGTTAAATCCAAACAATTTAGCTGACCAACGAGCCAGATGGATTGGATTATAGTCTCCCGATAATTTTGCGTACTCTCGTGCTTGGCTGACGCTAACAGTAAACGTGGCTAGTTCAGGCAACGAGGTCGACAGCGCAGGGTTACTATTCTTGAATCTCACGTTTTTGCGTTTAGTCGGCATCAAATATCCAGATCGATACCTCGCAACCATCTGCCCTGAGCGGTAAAAAGCTCCATGTACTTCAAAACTCAATCCACGGTCAATTTTTTGCTCTGCCTGTAACTCCAATTGAAACTCGTAACTTTGTTCGCCGTCAAGCTCATCAAACTGCTCAAACTCTATAGAGGTATGAACTAACCCTAGAGGGCGAATAGAGGCATTTGGATGAGTGAACAGTTGCAATTGCTCATTTTGAGTGGCAACAAATAGAAACGGTAATGGTACGGAGCCTTTGCTAAAGCCGAAATAGTCCTTATAACGCTGAAGCTTTTCTGTATCAAAATGGAAATTTGAATTGGTTAGCGATAGCGGCCCAATACAAGTAATAGCATCGACATCGATCCTTTTCAGTAAGGCTTTGAATAGTAGAGTGGAATATCGACTGGAGCGAGAAGCATCAATGTGCATTGAAAATACCGTAAACGTGGCTGTTACTGATTAGGCCTAGTTTACCTTGTCTTGCTCCAATGAAATAGCGCCTCTCAAATGAGAGGCGCTAGATTATTTATCTGAATTCAGGTCGATTATTTCGGCTCATTCATCTTGATAACCAGCTTACCGAAGTTCTTACCTTCCAATAGGCCCATGAAAGCTTCTGGTGTATTTTCAAAACCATCAACTAGGTGTTCTTTGTACTTGATTTTACCTTCTGCAAGCCATTGTCCCATCTGAGTTGCAAACTCATCATAACGGTGTGCGTAGTCATCAAAAATGATGAAGCCTTGCATCTTGATCCGCTTAATAAGCAAAGTTGCTACCAACATTGACATACGATCAGGCCCTTCAGGTAGTGACGTTGCATTGTATTGAGAAATCAAACCACATACAGGGATGCGCGCACCCGTATTTAACAATGGCAACACCGCATCGAATACTTTACCACCAACGTTTTCGAAGTAGACATCGATGCCATCACCGCAAGCTTCAGCAAGTTGCTGCGCCAGGTCATCTGATTTATGGTCTAAACACTCATCAAAACCTAGTACCTCTTTTGCGTGCTGACACTTCTCGGCACCGCCCGCAATACCGACGACTTTGCAACCTTTAAGTTTCGCGATTTGACCTACCGTTGCACCAACTGGCCCAGTTGCGGCAGCCACAACCACAGTATCGCCCGCCTTAGGTTGACCAATATCCAAAAGGCCCATGTAAGCGGTAAAACCAGGCATACCCATTATACCAAGTGCAAATGAAGGATGACTTGGGTTCTTACCCAGTTTCACTAGCCCTTCACCATTAGAGATGGCGTAATCTTGCCATCCTGTATAAGCCAGAACCCAATCGCCTTGATCAAAGTTTTCATTGTTTGATTGCTCAACCTGACAAACCGTTGCGCCGACCATGACCTCATCCAAGGCAACCGGATCCGCATATGACTCTGCAGCACTCATTCGACCTCGCATGTAAGGGTCAAGAGACAGATAAATCGCTCTTAACAGCATTTCCCCATCTTTTGGCTCAGGAATTACCGCCGACTCCAAACGGAAGTTCTCATTTACCGGTGCACCCACAGGGCGTGAAGCTAAGACAATTCTTCGGTTATTTTCTTGTGACATCTTGATTCCCTTTTGTTCCTTTGCTTTTAATATTAGACCAGTCGTCTAGTTTTGTTTGATAAAAAAACCTGTTGTATAAACAGGTTATAAATTAATTATTTATGCTTTAACAGGTGCTCGGTCATTGATAGAGCTACCCTTAACTGTGCCGTGTCTTGGCTGAGCTTACTCAGCAGACTTGCACCTAACCATTGTTGGTAGACGGTACTGGCAGTGCTTAAGCTATCTTGAACAGTAATAGAGCCATCCTCGATACCTAACTCAATACACTTTGCAATTGCTGCAACGATTCGCTCCGCTCCAGTCAGTAGCTCCGAACGCATGGTTTCAGACAAATCAGAGACTTCAGCACCTAACTTAACTACTAAGCATTTATGTGCATTGCAGCGTCCCGATTCAACATCAAGCCAGCGATTGAAATAGCTCATTAAACGTTCATAACCGGTGCCGTTTTCACTACAGAACAGAGCTTCAATACGTTCCATATAGCCTTCAAAATAACAGGCAATCAAAACTTCTCCGAAGTGCTCTTTAGACTTAAAGTAATGATAAAACGACCCTTTCGGTACATCTGCTGCTCTCAATAACTCCGACAAACCCACCGCAGTAAAGCCTTTCGATAGTATTAACTGATACCCCACATCAAGGATATGCTGTCTTGTTTCGTTTGTTTTTGCATTCATGCCGCTACCATACAAACAATTAGACCAGTCGTCTAGTAATTTGTAATATCTTCATC
The DNA here is from genome assembly GCF_013364395.1 of Vibrio mediterranei. Taxonomy (NCBI): domain Bacteria; kingdom Pseudomonadati; phylum Pseudomonadota; class Gammaproteobacteria; order Vibrionales; family Vibrionaceae; genus Vibrio; species Vibrio mediterranei. The sequence continues at coordinate 1,419,826 of NZ_JABXGK010000008.1, forward strand.
TTCCACAGTTCGGTACAAACGAATTGTTACTGCAACCACAGTGACCCAAGCATGACTTACCTTTGTTTTTTGAGTTACAATCCCTTTCAATCTGACATCTTCAGAAAAACGAGGGAATGATGAAGAAAATTGTATTGATGTTTTTGCTCACTTTACCACTGATGGCTTGTACTGAAGTCGGCAGCGAAGCGTGGTGTAAAGACATGAAAGAGAAACCCAAAGGCGACTGGACAGCGAACGAAGCGAGTGATTACGCTAAACATTGTATCTTTTAGTCAATCTGACTGAACCAAAATAGCCTTAGATAGTCCCATTTAAAAAACAATGGGACTTCAAAATGATACGCTCACTTATTGTCACCTTAGCGTGGCTCTCCTTCTCTACTCATGCCGCAGTTAAGTATCAAATAACTACTCACGACGCCGACTCAAAGCAAGTTACGATTCAGGCGGATACCTCTGACATTGGAACATTCCAACTTTCCAAGCCACGAACCACCAGCTCGTCAGATGTCCCTGACATCCAGTGCCTCTCAAACAGTGGACAAAGTACAACCGTCAGTTTTGACTCTCCTATTTCCTGTCGCCAAATATCCTGGATTGTCAGATTTGAAGTAAAAACATCGGACGAATTTGAACCTGCACAACAAGTTAATACCTATGAGCCAAATGAAGGCTGGCACTTTTTGAGCGAATGGAACTCACTGCCCACCATTCAAGGGCAAGACATTGAAGTTTGCGACCCAAACAACGTCTGCAGCGCAATGCCTAACTCAGATCAGCCGCCTCTTTTTGTGGTTTGGGGTATGCCTTATGAGCGTATGAATATCGGTTCTTCTACCGTCGTAGTGAAAAGTAATGCCTTGCCACTGCTTAAATCTAACAGTTCATGGTTTCAAAACTTGACGCAACAATTAGATTATCTGAGCTCCGTCTTTAACGACAAACAACCGCATCAGTGGCAGCTCATCTATTTCTCTAAAGATAAAAGCCAACGCAATGTTTCAGGTGCGGCTGGATACAATATCCTCTTAAGCAATGTGCTCACTGACAAGGGAGCTTTTGCCAAGGACAGTATGTTTCATCTTGCAAAAGTGACAGCCCATGAGTCCATTCATTTCATGGGGTCTCGCTCATTACCCGTATGGGCAGAAGAGGGATTAGCTGAATATTACGCTATCAAACCCCTACAATTTACCGACTTGAGCAACAAACCTTCGCCCGTCGAAAATTGGGAAAAGGCATCGAAAGAGTTTCAGCACCTTGGAAATGTAGGATTGATAGAAGCGGGTAAAAAAGTATCCATCGAGAACGACATGCAATATTACCCGTTGTTTTATGTTAAAGGTCCCGCGTTCTGGCAGACGCTCGACGAGCAACTACAAGCGAATCAAAGCTCTCTCGATACACTCGTCCCATTGTTACAAACAGGCAACGACTTCAACCTTCCCGATGCCTTTGTAAACCATGTCATCGGTATTATAGGAAATGATAAGTGGCAGGAAATTAGCTTAGCCTACTTGTAACTTTAAAGTACAATACAACGTCTTTTTGATATGAGAAAAAACCATGACAATCAATAGAATAAACCCAAGTAAACGTTGGTCTGATATCACTGTATTTAATGGAATCGGTCACTTTGTGGAAGTCGCAGAAGCGGACACCTCTGCCGACGTTAAAGGTCAGACACAACAGATTTTCGAACAAGCAGAACAGATGTTGACGCAGATGAACAGCGATAAATCACGCATTCTATCTGCTACTATCTTTCTTACTGACTTTGCCAATTTTGATGCATTTAACGAAGTATGGGATGAATGGTTTGCTGAAGGCACTGCCCCAAGTCGAGCATGTGTGAAAGTTGAGCTCGCAGACCCTAACTTGCTGGTTGAGATTGCGTTTGTTGCAGCTGAGCGTCAGTAACTTGGCTCGAAATTGAATGCTCAAATAAACATAGTTGGCAAAAACGCCTGATGACGTTCATCAGGCGTTTTTAGTTTAGTCGTATGCCAAGCTGATTATTGAATCAAGTTAACGTAATCCAATGTATAAAACGGAACAGCAATCATAACCAACGACCAGACGACAAGGATGACATGAAGCACATCATTCTCAGAGAACCAGATTTTCTTCTGTTTCCAAAGAACCTCACCGATACCCATTTTCCAGTACTTATCATAGAAGTAGTAAGAGGCATAAATGAGTGCCCATGAAATCATGCATAACAAATCGTAAGTCGCGCCCGTTTTGATGTAGCTAACAGTATTGATGAAAATGAAAGCGATGAAGCTTGGCAAAGATGCGAACATCATAAACTCAAACGTGATGACCGACTTAGTTGCCGTAAACGCTCCCCAGAACGTAATAATGGTGTAGCCAACTGTCATTAATGCGGCATACCAAATGAAGATATCAAACCAAATTGACTCGGGAGGTATTGAGGAGTAGGCAATCGCAACTGTCATTGCATTCATACTAACTTGTTGGAAGATAAGATAGATCACTTCCCACCATGTCGTCCATGAACACTCTTCTCTGTGTTTGGCCTTAAGCTCATAACCGAATGCCTGATAACTGGTACCAGCGATGATCGCGCCAACACCCCAAAGGATCATCGAAATCCCCCACCAAATACGGGACATTTGACCATCTTGCATAACAAGGAATTGAACACCAACTAGCGTAACGATCACACCAAGTAAATATACCCAGAATGTTGATGAAGGCTGACTAATATCCAGCTCTTTACCAAGAAAATTGAATCGCACAAGCGGCTGCTCTTCCCCCCAGTTCTCCTTAGTCAAAGTTGGGTGTTTGAGCTCGTGAACTTTCTCAAAAATAGACATCTTAATTTCCTCTCAAAAAGGCCGAAGCATTGAGAGCCCCGGCCAGAATAAATTAATCTTCGTGGTCAGGGATAAGGACAAGCTTACCTACATGTTTGCGACTCTGAAGTTCCTCTTGAGCTTCAACGATGTGAGAAAGCGGGAATGTTTTAGAGAGCGCAGGTTTGATCTCGCCTTTTTCAATCGCTTCAATCAAACTTGGGAACACTGGTTCATCCCAACCAGTACAACCGATAAGCGTTAGATCTCGTAGATACATGGTGCGAAAATCAAGTTCTACTAAAGGTCCAGCAATCGCACCTGAAGATGCATAGCGGCCACCACGTTTCAGCATTTTTAGATTGTTTGCGAAGTTTTCGCCTGCAACGTTATCTATGATGATGTCTACCGACATTTCACCAAGAACCTCAAGTGCATGTCGGCCAAAATCAATCACTTCATCCGCACCATATGAACGTACACGTTCAATTTTATCTTCGCCTTCTGCAGCACCAATGACATACGCACCACGACGTTTCGCAAGTTGCACTACAGCAGAACCAACACCACCTGAAGCGCCCGCCACATAAACGCGGTCACCTGCTTTCACACCAGAACGTTGCACCATGTTTTCAGACGTGCCATACGCACACGGAATTGTGCCTAACTCAGCATCACTCCAGTCGCATTCCACAGGGAAGACTTCCGTTGCCGTTATTTTCACGTACTGAGCAAACGCGCCATCAAAATCAGAAGCCATCCAGATATTTTCTTTAGAATCGAAGCCTTCGTGACGAATACATGCGCGAATAAGTACACGTTTCCCGACCAAGTGTTGGTCAGCTTCATCCTTGGCTTCTACGACCAGACCTGCGCAGTCCGTGCCTTGAATAAATGGGAATGGCGTTTCTGCGTTCCAGCCACCGTCTTTCTCTTCAGCCGCATCACCAATCTCATGCTCATCGTCAGATAGGTTGTTCGTGCCTTGTGTCACCTTCTGTGAATACCAACCCAGTCGCGTGTTGATTTCGGTATTATTCACGCCAGCTGCAAGTACTTTAATAAGCACTTCGCCTTCACTGATAACCGGCATAGGAACATCTTTGTATTCCAGCATCTCGTAGCCACCATTGCCCATAGTGACCACTGCCTTCATTGTTTTGTCGCCTTCTTTAACTTCAAAACGATTCTTGTCTTTATTGATATGTAAATTAACTTTCATGTGTTTTCTCTCTAATCATGATGATGGCAGCTCAACGCTGCGAGCTTGTGTAGTTTTGGATTGGACTTCTGCTTTCTTAGTCATGTTATTGAACGCAATTGCGATGACAGCGCCAATAACGCCAAAGATCACAGTGACCACAAAGTAAGCGCGATAGCCGCCTTCGTTGCCGAACATGCTCCATAGGACACTGTTCATTTGAGGAATAAAAATGTCTGGTAGATAGCCAATTAGGCTGATAACACCGATTGCGGTACCAGTAAGTGCTGTAGGGATTTTTGCCTGACCAAGTAAAGACCAGTATGTGCCGCGAATAACATAGACAAACACCGCCGTTAGAAGCACTAGGCCGCCGATAACTGTAGTGCCCGCAGAGTTGGGAACCATGGCTAGCGAAAATAAACATATACAGGCTAGAATTGAGCCAGACGCAACCGTTGTAGCTTTGCCAATTTTATCTGCTAGGTAACCGCCTAAGAAGCCGCCAATTGGACGCATCCAAAGCACACCTACCATCATCGAACCTACCGTAACGGCACTCATTCCGAGGTTTGTCTGAAGGTGACCACCGTAGTAATAGGTTGACCAGAAAACCGTATAGCCACAGAAAATAATCAAACCTTGGAGCCAGACGAACTTATTGCGGATGATTTTAGATACATCAGCCATACGGAATTTTTCGTCTTCCCCAGTTTCTACATTGCGCTCTTCCGCTGGCTTTACAAACAAAGCCACCAGCACTGCAATAGCGACTAGCGCAATCACATACATGTAGATAACAGACTTCAGAGCGGTCTCTTTATCTGCCAGTGCAACACTTTCACCAAGTGTTGTCGTGAACAGAGCTAGAGCGATACTGCCCAGAGCTGCCTCGACTAGGCCGCGTCCTCCATCTAAGAAGCCAAAGAAACGACCTTCTTCTTCAGGTGTTGACAGCATTTTGGTGAGCTTCATATGAGCTGACCAAAAAGTAAGTACCGCGAAGATACCCCAAACAATAAAGCACCCTACTACGCCGCCAAATTCAGGTGTTTGAGCAAACCAAAAACCACCTGCCGCAGTACCTAAGCAACTTACGACCAATAATGATTTAGCACTGAACTTATCGCTCAATACCCCACTAGGGAAATAACCTGCGATAAATACCAAACCAAGAATGGAGTAAATATTGTTTAGGTCGGTAACACTCATTTGGAACACTTCAAGAATTGTTTCTTGATATTGCGCTTTTAAATAAACCAAGGGGAATACTGCCCCGGCGGCTAATATTACGAGCGCGAATTGGAAATATCGCGCCAAATTGGACTTGTTCATATTATTACCTTTTATTCATCGGTTATGAGCGTCAATTAGTCAGCACTAATTGACGCGTTTATTATTGGATTGGAGTTAACTTATTATTAGAATTGGTTAAATACTGTTTCGACCGCAAATGCGCCAGGATCTTTGGTTCCTGATAAGCTGTCGCTATTCAGATATGAAGAACGGCCAGCGTTAGCATTTGTCATATTAGCGGTCGCTTCTGCGCCTGCTTTTGCTGCTTTAATTGCTGCATCGAACCCTTGCGCTACCCACTGATTTAAAGCGGGGTAAAGAGCATCAATCATTGTGCGGTCGCCTGGTTTGGCTCCGCCATATTTCATCATCTGCTCAAGACCCGCTTGCAAAGCTTTTGGTAATGAACCATTAAGGTCGTAGTCACGACCAGCTGAAGTAAACAGAATAGAAAGCAACACGCCAGAAGAACCGCCCATCACAGACGTTAAGCAATCGGCAATCGCTGCCATCAATTTAGCGATGTCTTGAAGAGGTAGCTCATTGGCCTCCAGTTTAGCCAGCACTTTGCTCGCACCAGCAGAGAAGGTGGAACCTGTATCGCCATCACCAACGATAGAGTCTAGATGATTCAACTGTGACTCAATGTTGATAATAGAATGGCAGACTTTTCTCAGCACCAACGCAGTTTCTTCATCGTAGGAAGCGGTATATTCCTTCTTAGTCACTCTGTTTTCGCAAGCCAAAGTTGGCAACTCACGATGTGCAACCATACCTGGCCAGGACTCTGTCTCTACATCAGCAATGAGTGCTGGCTCAATAGTTTCTGAAAGTTGAATCGTTGAAATCGAAAAACCTTTCATATCAACCGCAGTCATTAGCGCACCACTTACAATAAACTTGGCTTTCTGACCGACTTCAGACTCCATCAGCGCTTTCGCAACAACATTCATTTCTATCGGCGACAATCCACCTAAGTTATTAAGAATCAGGGCATTTTCCGTCGTAGGTTTCGCTTGATTTAACTTGTTAGCCATCAAAGCAACAAGCTCATTTGCTGTCGGTAGCTCAATCGTTTCAATACCCGACTCGCCGTGAATACCCAGACCTAACTCTGCTTTACCGAGCTCAATCCTGTCTTTGCTTTCTCCTGGAAGCGAGCAACTCGTCAGAGCGACTCCAATCGATGCCGTGTTCTCATGCGCGTCCATTGCCGCTTGCTTCACCTGCTCTAACGAACCACCACTCTCCGCAACGAATCCCGCGACTTTCTGTACAAATAGGGTTCCAGCGATGCCACGTGGCTGAGGGTTTTCTGGAATAGAGATATCATCACCAACGACAATTAGGTCAACCTTGTACCCCATCTCTTTTGCTTTCTCTACAGCAAGCCCGAAATTTAAACGGTCACCAGTATAATTCTTGATAATGACAAGGCAGCCCGAGTCTCCTGTTACATGAAGGATGGCATTAAGCACAGCGTCGACACTTGGTGCTGCAAACAAATCACCACATACCGCAGCCGTAAGCATACCTTTGCCAACAAACCCCGCATGCGCAGGCTCATGCCCAGAACCACCGCCACAGATAATAGCAACCTTGTCTTTTTGCCAATCGCTACGAGCAACGACTTTAATATCGTTATTGAAATCTAATAAGGTCAAGTTATTGTTTTTCGCCGCGTAAAGCGAACCAGAAATAGAATCTAAAACAAATGATTGCTTCGTGTTCAAAATAAGATCTGACATTTTAATCCCTTGGTTAATTGACGGCGTTACTTATTGGTAAATTTCCAAGTGCCGTTTAGCGTTGGAGTCATAATAAATAGCCAGATTGGAAATTAAGAAGTAATAGCGTTGAGATTGGTTTTGAATTTTGATTGTTGTTTCAATTATCCACTCATTACTATTTTCTTATTGGAGTGACTTTTAATTTCGTCACGTTTTTTTAATGGCCGCCACCCTGTTGTTTCAACTTGAAACTCAAGTAAAAAAACAGCTGTTTCATTTGGGAACAAATCAAAATCATTGCCACTATTCCTAGCTAGACATAAGATGGTCTCAGTCCCTACAAATAGAGCGTTTAGATAAAAACATGAAACAACTAATAAATGACGTCGAACAAGTGGTGCTCGATCAAGTGGCTGGACTCACTGCCTCTCGCCCAGAAATCAAAGTTAATGAGAGTCCTCTTTACGTTTGGCATGACCTCTCACCAAACCAGGTTGCTTTATTATCAGGCGGCGCTTCTGGACATGAACCCATGCACGTTGGGTTTGTAGGTAAAGGTATGGTAACAGGAGCATGTCCCGGCGAGATTTTCACTCGAGCAACACCTGATCAAATTTACGAATGTGCAAGTCGCGTCAGTACTGACAAAGGTGTGCTGTTTTTGATTAAGAACTACACCGGAGATGTACTTAATTTCAAACTGGCCGTAGAACTGCTGCAAGCAGATGGCATTAAAGTCGGGTCAGTTTTAATTGATGATGATATTGCAGTGCAAAATAGCTTATATACCACGGGACGCCGTGGAGGTGCTGGCACCGTTTTACTTGAAAAAATAGTTGGTGCAGCAGCCGAGCGTGGCTATTCGCTGGAACAGTGCGAAACACTAGGCCGTCGAGTGATCAATAACTGTCGAACTTTGGGGATCGCACTCAATGCTCCTATCGTGCCTGAAGCAGATAATCCATGCTTCGAACTTGCTGACAACGAAGTCGAGTTTGGAGTTGGTATTCATGGTGAACCTGGTATGAGACGCATCGAATACACCAATGCGAATGAGCTAGTCAGTGAAATGTTCACGACTTTGGTACAAGACGCTCCCTATTCGCGCTTCATCAACGTCTGGGATCGTGAAGAGAGTCACTGGAACGAAATCGAGTTCACCACTGAACAATTTGAACCAGACCATGACTATATCGTTATCGTTAATGGCTTTGGCGGTACTCCAGTTTCGCAACTATACGTGGCGTATCAACAGCTTGCCAAGTGTTGTCAGCAGGAAAATTTCAACATTGTAAGAAATATGGTCGGAAGCTACTGTACCGCTCTCGATATGGAAGGTCTCTCCATTACGCTTCTGAAAGCCGACAAAGAGATGATCGAACTATTTGACGCGCCCGTAGATACGCCAGCTCTTAGATGGTAACGAGCAGCAGTAAGGATACACAACTCATGCAAATCGAAAAACAGCACATTGTTAATTGGCTTGCTTTATGTGCGGAAGCTTATAGCGAACATCAATTATTTCTCAACAACTTAGATCGTGATATTGGTGATGCTGATCATGGCAAACACCTCAATAGAGGCTTTCGAGTGGTCGCTGAAAACCTACCTTCGGTTGAGAAACAGAACATAGCTACGATATTGAAGAATACGGGAATGGCTCTAATGTCTAATGTAGGTGGTGCCAGTGGCCCATTGTATGGCACGCTGTTCGTTCGTGCTGCTGCAACCATTGGCAGCCGTGAGCAACTATCCTTTCAAGAGCTCCTCAATGGCCTAACCAAAGGCGTAGATGGGATGCTTAGCAGAGGGAAAGCCCGTTTAGGAGACAAGACATTATGCGATGTTTGGGTACCAACGATAGAGCGCGCTCAAATGCACTTGGCTAAAGGGGTATCGATAGATGAGTTGCTGGATGATATGCTGTCTACCGCGGAAAAAAGTGCTGTATCGACGATAGAAATGCAAGCCCAAAAGGGACTTGCCAGCCACTTAGGGCAAGCTAGTGTCGGTCACCAAGATCCCGGTGCCACATCATCACTGATGATGATTCAGGCTCTGGTTCAAGCTATAAAAGAGGGTTAACCAACCACAAACGAGGTTGGCTAAGCACTCAACCTCGTTCCATCATACTGCTGATCTCATACTTTTTCACTTTGCGCCACAAGGTGGTACGGCCAATGTTTAGCGCTTTGGCGATGTCTTGCATGCATCCTTCATATGCTTTCCAAGCTTGAATGATCGTCTGTTTTTCTACTTCTTCGAGAGTAAGAATTGGCGCAGCGACCTCTTCATAAGTAATAGAACGCACCTTAATCTCATCCGGAATGTCGATTAGTTTTACCAGATTTGAACTTCGATTCAGCAGTATTCGCTCTATCTGATTGCGTAACTGCGAATTGTTGCCAGGCCAAGGAAAATCTAGGAGCACGGGCATGACATTTTTGTCGATATTGACCGCTATGTTATGGCGCTGCTCGTAAGTGCTGACCAACTTTAAGATCATATGCTCTAGATCGTCTTTTCGTTTTCTTAAAGGAGGTATCGTCAATTCATTTGCAGAAATATCATAGAAAAGCTGTCTCAAGAAACCGCCTTGAGACACATATTCAGCCACGTTTGATGTTGTACTGGTGATTAGCTGGAACTTTGCCGTGATAAGTCGTTGGCTATCACTACGGCTGGTCAGTCCCGTTTTTAATAGCTTCAGGAATGCTGCTTGCAATTCACTTCCAAGGTATTCGATGTTCTCTACATACAAAGTGCCGTTTTGAGCCAATTCGAATTTCGAAAGTTGTCCTTCTCCTTCATCGAATCCAAGAACATCTCTTAATTGCTGATGTGCGTTCGTCGAACGGCAATTAAACGTAATGAATGGTCCTTCTCTATAATCACTTTCGTTATGAATGGCTTTGGCAAGATCAATCTTCCCTACACCTTCTTCACCAGATATCAGTATCGGCATATCAGAGTTGATAGCGCGCTTAGCCACTCTCAGCACATGTTTCATCTTTTTGGAGACAAATGGCAAACTGCTAAATGAATATTTAGCATTATCGCCTACCTGCTGCTGAATCATATCTTTGAACTTATCTATGGGGTGGATAAAGAGTAAATTGGTCCCATCCGACATGCAGCGAAAAGTAACAATCGCTTCAATAAAGCGCCCATCGACTTCAAAAGTGGTTTTCTTACGCAGTACTGTTTCGCCTTTCTCGATTGAAGACATGATGTTTGGAGCAAAACGAATAACGTCAAATACATCTCGCTCAAGTAAGTCGTTGTTATTGATACTCAGCAGCTTCTCTGCTTGCTGGCTAGTGTAAGAAATTAAGTTATCACCATCCCAAGATAAGATTCCGTCATCAATATAATCCAATGCAGCACTATGAGCAGACTGGAGCCGATTCATGCTTTCCTGTTCATTCTGAATATGCAGTTGAAGACTCACCTCTCTAGCACATGAGGATGCAATGACCAGATTCTCCTTATTATAGTCTTGCGCATTTCTCACCAACATTATGGTTCCACAAAGCTTGCCATATGCGTCTATGATGGGTGCTGCTGCGGTGCCTATTTCGTGCAAATCTCGTTTAAAGTGCTCGCTTGCAAAGACCTCGCTTGGCATATTTGTTTCCATAACAAAACTAACCGCATTGGTACCAATTTTATCTTCACTTAAAAAACAGCCGACCTTAATGCCGAGCGCCTCCATCTTCGCTTCAAGCTCTTCATGCCCAATCGTGAACATTACGCAGCCGTTGTCATCGGTCACTAGCAATAGCAATTTTTCTTCGCGCAATAGATCATAAGTATCTTCAACTACCGTCGCTGCACAGTTAATAATGCGCTCGGTACGTCGTTTCAAAGAAGCTAAGGTATAGCCCGAAGCAATGTGAGGACGAGACCATTTATAGGCGCTCATCTGCTTTACGCACTTCTCCCATGATAGGAGGATAGGTGATGTAGCAAACTCAGGGGAGACCCATAAATGCTTCTGGAAAAATTCCCAGCGCTTTTTGCAATTTTCAATAGACTGCATTGAATGAGATGTCATAGGAGAAAGACCGTATTGCCGACAGTATATAAGGTTAGTGTTCTGTTTTTAGGTGTCTCAATCACAGTTAAGATACCCTATTTCCTAATGCTCAGAATTTATGCAAAAGGTACTATGTCGCTAGATTCATACATTAACAATCTACGATATCAGGGACTGGTCGACCTTTGAGGATTCATGGAGCTTGATGTCGAAAAATGGTCTTTGTAGCTCTTCCACAGCCACACTAACAAAGACGCATTCATCCCAATCACAACAAATAAAGCCGGCAAACCTCCTAAATTAGACATCATTTTTATGCCATCTACGCCAGAAAATGCCGTCATTGACCAAGCAACTAAAGCAATCACACTTCCCCATAGCACCTTTAGTTGAGCCTTCGCTTTCTTAGCTCGTTCATTGTCTTCATCATTCGATTCGATACATAAAGAAGAGATTGCCTCTGTATTCGAATCCGCAGCCGTCACATAAGCTAGGAAAGAAATAAAGATAAATAGGCAGATAAACAACATCGGCAGAGGTAACTGGTCAAGCAAGCCGTAAATTACTGCCCCGGGTCCATTCTCGTTCAGCAGAGCAAAGTAAGCGCCATTGCTGCTCATATCGAGCTCTAGAATCATTCCTGAGAATATCGCCATCCACATCATTGAGAACGTTGCGGGAATAACCAGGTTCACAATCAAAAATGTGCGAACCGAATGTCCCCTGGCTATTTTGCCTAGGAATAATGCCACGACCGGAGCCCACGCTAACCAATTTGCCCAATAAAATACCGTCCAGCTCTTAGCCCAGTTATCTCCATCTTGAAGGTTTAGTGAGAAGCTTCGGCTTACAAACTCAGACAGATAATTGGCTAACGCTTGGCTGCCATTGTGAAAAATGACGTCAGTTGGTCCAAAGAAAAACGCGGTTAAAGCTATCACTACGAAGATGCAAGTATTCACAGAAGATAGGCGTGCGATTCCTTTGTGTAACCCTGAAACAGAAGAGGCAACAAAACACACCACAATGGTTGCAATAACAAAGCCCAATAGCAATGCGCTATTTTCCCAACCGGTGACCTTTTCAATACCACTAGAAAGCACTAAAGCTCCTGTTCCCAAAGAAGAAGCCATTCCAGCTACCAGAGCAAACATGGATATTGAATCAACAACGCCACCTACTTTGACCGAATATCGCTTACCTAATATTGGTTGCAGTGCCGCACTAATGGAAAATCGACTGCTTAGGTTATAGAACGCCAATGCAAACGCCAGAGCTGGAATTGCATAGATTGCAAATGGTGTAAATGACCAATGCATATACATGGTAGAAAGAGCAAAATCCGCGGCTTGCGCTGAACCTGGAAGTAGGGAAAGTGACTTCGGAGGAGCATAGAGGTGGTACAACGGCTCTGCCGTAGCCCAAAACAACATACCTGCCGCAGTGGTGGTACAAATCGTAATCGCTCCCCAACGCCATTTACTTAGTATCGGTTTTGCACCCTCGCCACCTATAGTGACACGACCTAAAGGAGAAAAGAACACCACAATACACGTCAAGACCATCACAAATGCCCCAGCTGAAAACAGCCAATCAAATGTGTTTAAAATCCAAGCGTTGATTCTGGTTGTGATTTCTAGAAAAGCCGGTAGGTCAACAAGACTAACAAGTACCGCAACGATAAGAAAAAAGAGTGGCGGCAAAAAGATCTTAAGCCTTAATATGTTGCTCATGAATCAATCCTTTATTTTAGGATCTTCGCTGCAGGCGATTAATAATAAATGCAATTGCAATTCTATAATTAATCACGCTCTCTACCCCTCATGAATAAAGGCGTGACATAACCTGGCATATCGAGCGAGAAACCCTTTAAATTAACTATTCGTTGATTTTTAAAGCAGGAAACCAATATGAATCTTGGTTTATATGTTGTGATTTATAATATTGTCTAGCTGTGCCTAAACTACGTCCAATATTACGTTCATATTATGAACCATCTACCCGCGAATAATTCTAATCGAGAGCTATCCTATTCATGAAAGCTCTATAAAAAAAGAAACTATCGACTATTTACAGCTAAAGTTTGATGGTTATGTCAATTTACCCAACAATCGGGTTACCTCTTTTGGAAACTACCAAGACGATCACTAAATTGCGCACTTCCGCCCCCATCCGTTTCAGATTGAAACACACCTCTTGTTTGATAATTCCATTTTGAAACATCCTCTAGATACGCTTACTTAAAGTAAAACCTCCGCTTTGGCAGCTTCCAAAGAATAAATAGCCCCCAAACTGTGAAAAAGGCTTCTGCAAGTAGGTAAAGTAGCATGGTATCGTTGGGTTGAGACTCGATTGCGATACCAACCGTGCGAGCTAGTGCCATAAAGCCCGCCAACAGCGTGGATGCGACCACCGACACTTTCAGTGTTTCATTTTTTATGACGAGCAGAATGAGAATGATACCGACTGCGACAGACATACCTCCGTATGTTGCGCGAACATCAATGCTGGCAGAATAAGAAAATAGAGCGCTATCGGTGACGCGTTCGAATAGAGTATTGGGAGAGAGTGTAAACAAGACACCGTAACCGAAAAAAATCAGAGCCGTAATCCAGACCATCAATTTTGCTTGTATCATAAAAGTCCCGCTAGAGAAGCTAACTATCAGAAGTGTAAGTCACAACTCTCAATAATGCGGGATTTTCGTTTTGCTCTTGGTTATTAAGAGAGCGGATTCTTAACTATGAAACTCAAGCATACCTTGTGTCAAAATGAAATCGATGATGGTATCTAGCCCCTTGCTCTCTTTAAGGTTAGTGAACACATAAGGCTTCACAGGACGCATTCTTTGCGTATCTTGTTCCATCACTTCAAGTGAAGCTCCAACATAAGGGGCAAGGTCAATCTTATTGATAACCAATAGATCTGAACGGGTAATACCGGGGCCACCTTTACGGGGAATTTTTTCACCCTCCGCCACATCAATAACGTAGATGGTAAGGTCTGCAAGCTCTGGGCTAAAGGTCGCACTCAAGTTGTCGCCACCACTTTCAACAAAGACCACATCAAGATTTTTGTGGCGTTTTGCCAACTCCTCCACCGCCGCTAGATTCATCGACGCATCTTCACGAATTGCCGTATGGGGGCAACCACCAGTCTCTACACCAATAATTCTATCGGGTTCCAATGCTTCTGCTCGTGTCAGGATTTTGGCATCTTCTTGGGTATAAATGTCATTGGTTACTACGGCGATATGTAACTTATCGCGAATCGCCTTACAAAGTACTTCTAGTAGTGCTGTTTTGCCCGAGCCAACAGGACCGCCAATGCCAATTCGTAATGGTTGTTTGTAACTTTCCATAGTCTTTCCTATCTCCTCCGCTGTTTCCTCTAAGAACGAAACAGTCTGGTATATTGTGTTTCGTGTAGGCTGCTGGCGATGGAAACCGCAGGAGTGAAGCTGCCAATCATCCACTCTTCGGTCGCCTGTGCAATTGCTAATGTTTCAGCAAAATGGTTTGATAAATTGATAAGTGCCAACTGTCCATCAGTCTGACCTAGTGGCACCAGTTTAACGCCAGCCATCACCAAGTTTTCGGCCCAGCTCCATAGGTAGCCTTTTTTTAAGTCGGTTAACTCGATATTCCAGTACACTGCAGCGACGCATAGTCCGAGAAGCTGTGTCGCTGGGTAGTCACTGAGTTCAATGTCTGGTAGTTCAACTTCCAGACGCTTGAGTAGCGTATTCAAAGCAAGGCCACGCTGCTTCTCTTCTGCCCGTAACTCTTTGGTTTCTCGACTGCTGTAGAGGCGTTCCGTAAGCCGCTGTATTTGTTCGCTATCTTTTGACTCTACCGCCGCATACAAACGTTCAATGATGGGCAGTTCCAACGTCGCAACACTATTAAACAGCATATTCGCTAACCAGGTTTCCATTGATTCGCGATTTGTTACCCAGCACGCCTCTACCGCCCACTCTAATCCTTGCGAGTATGTAAACCCGCCAATCGGCAGTGATGGGCTTATCAGCTGAAAAAGTCGGTAACTAGCAACATCACCGCTAACAACCTCTGCATTTGATGTGCCTTTGTTTGACACCATCGCGTCATCTTCTGCTGCGTTTGAGGCCATACATTAAGATGCCATTAAGAATGCAGAACTCAGCGCCGCAACACCAACCGCCATCCAACGTGAAGCGACTAAATGGCCAATTTGAATTCCGACAGCCATTAACACCATCGCACCCATCGCCATTCCCATAGAAAACTGACCAAGTGTGCCTTGCGCTTCAACGCCGTGAGCGTAACCGTGAAAGAACATCATGCCGATACACAAACCAACAGCCAGCTTCACCATTTGCTGCGATGCGCTAAATACTTGCCAGATGGCCGCACTAACGACAAACAGAGAGGCGACAATGGCCATCTCCACACCAGAGACTAGACCAAACCATTTCCCGGCGAGTAAACCAGCCATAAGAGTTATCAGCGCTCCCACAAGTAAGCCTATCTTCTGAGCTTTGCTTACCGTTAAACAGCCTACCAACAAACCGAAAGCAACAAGCATAATAAGGTGATCAACACCTGTGATGGGGTGCAGCAAACCGCTGGTGAATGCCATTGAGTCGTGCCCCGGATGAGCAAAAGCAAACGCTGGGGTTAAAAATGACAGCGCAGTTGTTGTCTTGAACACTAATTTGGCGAACTTTGATTTCATTGAATATTCCTTTTCTTGTTATTGGGCTTAATAGGTATTAATTAATGATGATGGTGATGACCGCCACTCTTGCCGCCATATGCCCCACCTTCTGGCTCGAACGGAGCGAGCTCTACTGAAACGGTGGCACCTAACCCTTCGACCATTTCATCCAGTACATGATCATGTTGGTAACGAACCCAACCAAACTCGACTTGTAGCGGTACATGTCGGTTGCCTAGGTGATAAGCAACGCGGGTTAGCAGATGTAGGTCACTACAATAGATGGAAGAGACCTTTTCCGGCGCAGCTTTCACTTCTATTACTAAGCCGCAGCGGCTTTTTAATTGCTCACCACCGCGCAGAATATGACCTCTGGGCAAAAACAGCCCTGCGTCGCGACCATCATCGAGAATCACTTTCAAACGGCTCTTGATTCGACTGTCAATCGGCAAACTCAAGAAGGCATGAGGCCGAGTCGTGGGTTGTTGGGTAATTTCTACTAGCTCTATCACTGTGTTGTCCTCAATGCTTAACTGTGTGTTTTTATTAAAATAAGAAGTAGCGCTGCGCCATTGGCAGTACATCCGCTGGTTCACATACCAACAATTCGCCATCCGCTCGGACTTGATAGGTCTGGGAGTCCACTTCAATATTTGGCTGCCAATCATTCAGCTTCATGTCCGCCTTACTGATGGTGCGACACTGTTTAGCAACACCGATGAGGCTGTCCAATCCGAGTTCCTCAGCTATTCCAGCGTTTTGTGCCGCTTGAGATACAAACAACATCGATGTGTGCTGAGAAGCCTTTCCGTAGCTACCAAACATCGAACGATAGTGAACAGGTTGAGGGGTAGGAATCGAGGCGTTAGGGTCTCCCATTGGCGCCATAGCAATCATGCCACCTTTGAGAATGACACTTGGTTTTACGCCAAAGAAAGCCGGTTTCCAAAGCACCAAATCAGCCAACTTACCCACTTCAATTGAGCCAATTTCATGAGCCATGCCATGGGTAATAGCAGGGTTAATGGTGTATTTAGCGATATAACGTTTCAGTCGGAAGTTATCGCTATAGTTTGAATCTTGCGGCAGACTTCCACGTTGTACTTTCATCTTATGCGCGGTCTGCCATGTGCGAGTAATCACCTCGCCAACTCGTCCCATCGCTTGTGAATCTGAGGCGATCATAGAAAACGCCCCAAGATCGTGAAGAATGTCTTCCGCGGCGATCGTCTCACGTCGGATACGCGACTCAGCGAAAGCAACATCTTCTGCGATCGAAGGGGAAAGGTGATGGCACACCATCAACATGTCCAGATGTTCATCCACCGTATTTACGGTATAAGGTCTGGTTGGATTGGTAGAAGAAGGCAACACGTTAGACTCCCCTGCCGCCTTAATGATATCTGGCGCATGACCACCACCCGCCCCTTCTGTGTGATAGGTATGAATAACTCGGTCACCAATTGCCCCCAACGTCGATTCAACAAAGCCCGATTCATTCAATGTGTCGGTGTGAATCGCCACTTGCACGTCCATCTCATCCGCGACGGTCAAACAAGTATCAATAGAAGCAGGTGTGGTTCCCCAGTCTTCATGCAATTTTAAACCAACCGCACCTGCGGCTACCTGCTCACGTAATGCCTCTGGCTGACTGGCATTGCCTTTCCCTAGCAAACCAAAATTCATTGGGAATTGGTCGAGGGACTCCAACATACGATGCATATTCCAAGGGCCCGGAGTACAAGTTGTCGCGTTAGTACCAGTATTCGGCCCGGTACCACCACCGATCATGGTAGTAACACCAGACGCAAGCGCTTCTTCGATTTGTTGCGGACAGATAAAGTGGATATGTGAATCAATGCCTCCAGCGGTAAGGATTGAGCCTTCTCCTGCTAACACTTCGGTTCCGGGGCCAACAATAATATCGACACCGGGCTGAATGTCGGGATTCCCTGCCTTACCAATCGCTGCGATACGGCCGTTTTTCACCGCCACATCGGCTTTAACGATCCCCCAATAGTCGAGGATCAGCGCGTTTGTGATAACGAGGTCTGGTGTTTGACTGCTAGGCAACTGGCTTTGCCCCATGCCATCACGAATGACTTTGCCACCGCCAAACTTAACTTCATCACCGTATACCGTGAGATCTTTTTCTACTTCTAACCAGAGCTCAGTATCCGCTAAACGAACTCGGTCACCCACCGTAGGACCAAACATCTCTGCATAGGCTTGCCTAGAAATACTCGCCATTATTCTTCCTTGTTGTTTTGAGTTAGGCGTCTTATAAACTGCCCATGACCTTACCTTGAAATCCGTAGACTTCGCGTTTACCCGCAAAAGCAACTAGCTCCACTGTGCGTGATTGTCCGGGTTCAAAACGCGTTGCTGTACCGGCGGCAATGTTTAAACGAAATCCTCGCGTCGCTTCACGATCAAAGCTGAGTGCATTGTTCACTTCGTAGAAATGGTAGTGAGAACCTATCTGAATCGGACGGTCACCAAGGTTTTCAACGGTCACCGTTACTGTGTCTCGCCCCGCATTGAGCTTAATATCGCCTTTTGCGGTTTCAATTTGTCCCGGGACAAAGCCCGAGTAATTTGCTGTCGATGCTGCCATAACTCCCCCGCTAAACAATGGGTTCGTGGACGGTGACGAGCTTGGTCCCATCGGGGAACGTGGCTTCAACTTGCACATCAGGAATCATCGAAGGTACCCCTTCCATAACTTGGTCAGATGTGAGTAAAGTGCGTCCGAAATCCATTAGTTCTGAGACCGTTTTTCCTTCACGTGCCCCTTCTAAAATGGCACTTGAAATAAACGCTACCGATTCAGGATAATTAAGCTTTAGCCCTTTCTCTTTACGCTGTTTTGCCAACATCCCGGCGCAAAAAATCAGCAGTTTGTCCTTCTCTCTTGGGGTTAATTCCATTTAATAACCTTATGTTGTGAATATTGAATTTCGATCAAGTTGCCCAGATTCTTGGAGGCTCAGGACAGTCACCAGTCCAATGCTCGCGAACCAACTGCCAGATCTTTTCGAAGCACGCCAAGATCACTTCGCTCCAGTTTCCTAAGGCACGAATAACCAGTAAATTTTCTAACTGGCTCGCAGCAATCAACACTGCGCCTTCTTTGTGTTCTTGTTGCATGTTATTGAGCAAGGTCTGTACCAATTGGTAAAAATCCTCATCATCAACTGAAACGTAAACCGTCCCCATCATTTGATAATTCAATAAGCCTCTACTTTTCAATAATTTATCATTACCACGAACATTCAAACCTTCAGTCAGTAGCAACTGCTTATCAAGATAAACCTCTGTTTTTCCAAGCAAATGACCTGAGCTAAATCCCTCATTTAGTGCAGGCCGCCCAAAACAGTGCATTTCCCAGCCCAAAAACTGTGCACCACGCTCCAAATGGATTTCGGTATCAAGGCGAACATGTGCATCAGGAAAAAAGATGTTCTCTTGCGGTAGCCACTCCAAGCGAGAGCCGCTAGCAACATGCAATGTCTGCTTTTGCTTGGCGTATTTAGATTCCGAACGATAAAATTTGGTCGCTCCTGGGGTGGTAATAAGTGATTTGGCTCCTTGAATGGCATGCACACTGATCTGTAGAGTGTCTCCACCAACGACTCCTCCGGGAGGATGGAGCAAGTAGGTATGACAAGGGTTGCCCTCTGGATACAGAGGGCGCTGAATGGCGAGTGGACCTTGTTGAGAGCGGTGTTTTAATACCGTTTTATCGCCGCGATCAATAAAGGTTAAGTCGAGACTCGCTTTCCAACCAAATTGAGTGTGAGCGTCTATTACTTGTCCAAGCAAACCCTGAAGTGCCGTACTTGAATTGACGTCCATTTCTTTCTGATTTGTCGCTGGTGAACTCATACTGTGAGGTACTCCTTAATTAACGCATCGTCTAGGGTCGACATCTCACCCGCCGCAACTTGCCTGCCACGATCCAGAATGCAGAATTGGTCTCCTACTTTTCTGGCAAAAGGCAGTTTTTGCTCCACCAGCAATACTGTTAGGCCAAGCTTTTCATTCAACATTCTAATGATGTCACCAATCTCCTGGACGATATTGGGCTGTATGCCTTCGGTAGGTTCATCGAGAATCAACAGTTTTGGATTAACGACCAAAGCTCTACCAATAGCTAGCTGTTGCTGCTGACCGCCCGACAAATCGCCACCGCGACGATGTAACATCTCTTTCAAGACTGGGAATAAATCGAAGATAAATTCAGGAATGCGTCTATCGCCTTTGTCACGAATCGGCAGACCAACTTCGAGGTTTTCTTGAACGGTCAACATGGGAAATATCTGTCGACCTTGAGGAACGTAACCAATACCCATACGAGGTCGAGATTCTGCGTCATGCTTAAGTAGCGACTCTCCGTTTAATTGAATATCTCCGCTTGAGACTTTCACAAGCCCCATAACACACTGAAGTAGCGTGGTTTTGCCCACGCCATTTCGTCCCATCAGTACGGTGCACTTACCCTTCGGAATCGACATGTCCAAATCCCACAAGGTATGACTTTCACCATAAAACTGGTTCAATGACTGGATCTGCAACATATTATTCCCCTAAATACACTTGTTTTACTTCTGGATGAGATTGCACTTGATCCATGGTTCCTTCAGCCAAGACATGTCCTTGATGGAGCACAGTTACGTGACTGGCAATAGAACGAACAAAATCCATATCATGCTCTACCACGACCACCGAGTGTTTACCCGCCAGCGAGTTCAATAGCTCCGAGGTGCGATCCATTTCTTGATGAGTCATGCCTGCTACAGGCTCATCCACCAGTAACAACTTGGGGTTTTGCATCAGCAACATGCCGATCTCTAACCATTGCTTTTGTCCATGCGATAAGTTGCCAGCCGTCAGCGTGGAATGAGCTTGCAAATGAATCAGCGTCAAAACTGACTCTAACTTGTCCTTTTGCTCGCCAGACAGTTTGGCAACAAACGTCCCCCAAACCCCGCGAACGCCGGACATAGCCAACTCTAAGTTCTGCCAGACGGTTAGACATTCAATAACGGTCGGTTTTTGGAACTTTCTACCAACGCCTGCATTGGCAATTTCAGACTCGTTCATTTTTAACAAGTTAATATTAGAGCCCAACCAGACTTGCCCTGTGTCTGGCTTCGTTTTGCCCGTGATGATGTCCATCATGGTGGTTTTTCCCGCACCATTGGGACCAATGATGCAACGTAACTCCCCCTCTTTGATATATAGGTTGAGATCGTTGATGGCCTTAAACCCGTCAAAGCTTTTGTTGACCCCTTCCACGTACAGAAGGACGTTATGACGAGTATCAATTAGGGGGTGATGATCCGGTGTTAAAAAAGAGAACACTTCGTCTCGACGAGTCAATTCTTGAACTGAGCTTTTCAGTTGTTGGGCTCGATGCAGCGTCGTCATACTGTGACCTCCTCTGCCTTAGTTTTCGGGTTAGATGCCTTTTTGCGGATTTGTTGAACTTTGTCGGAGAAGAAGCCAATCAAACCTTTAGGGAAATACATCGTTGAGAGGACAAACAACCCACCCAACGCAAACAACCACACTTCTGGAAACTCGACCGTAAACCAACTCTTTGCATAGTTGATCACCAATGCCCCTACAATGGCACCGAACAAGGTAGCGCGACCGCCAAGGGCAACCCAGACAACCACTTCAATGGAGTTGAGAGGTGCAAACTCACCAGGGTTAATGATGCCCACCTGTGGGACATATAAAGCGCCCGCAACACCTGCTATGACTGCCGATAACACAAAGATCCAAAGCTTGATACCATCAACGTCATAGCCCATAAATCGGGTTCGTGACTCAGTATCACGAATCGCCATCGAAACACGCCCTAATCGGCTACTAATGATGGTTCGACAGACCACATAACTCACCACCAAAGCGATGCCAGTAATCATAAATAGCGCAATTTTGGTGGCATCCTGCTGTAAGCTAAAGCCCAAGATGTCTTTAAAGTCAGTGAGACCATTGTTGCCACCAAACCCCATCTCGTTACGGAAAAAAGCCAGCATTAATGCGTAGGTCAAAGCCTGAGTCATTATGGATAAATACACGCCCGACACACGAGAGCGGAAAGCGAGATATCCAAATACGTAAGCCAAAGCACTAGGCACCAACACTACCATCAAACAAGCAAACCAGAATTGGTCAAAGCCCTGCCAAAACCAAGGGAGAGCTTGCCAGTCTAGAAACACCATAAAGTCCGGTAAAATAGGATTACCATAGACACCCCGATCACCAATTTGACGCATCAAGTACATGCCCATGGCATAACCACCTAAAGCAAAAAAAGCCCCGTGCCCAAGACTCAAAATCCCTAGATAACCCCAGACTAAATCCACAGCGAGTGCCAACATGGCGTAACTGAGATACTTGCCCATAAGTGAAATGGTGAAGGTTTCAACATGAAGTGGGTGACCTACTGGCAACAAGGTGTTCGCCAGTGGCACGACAACAACAGCAACTAGGAGAGCCAGAATGGTAAGCTGACCACCCCTATCTCCCCTTAATGCCGATAGAACAAAAGATTTAGATTGCATAGTGTCAGTTATCCTTAACCTTCAGCCGCTCGCCCGCGCTGTGGAAATAAACCACGTGGACGTTTTTGAATGAACAAAATGATGAATACCAATACCAAGATTTTGGCCAATACCGCCCCAGCCCAAGGTTCAAGGATCTTATTGAATAGGCCAAGGCTTAATCCCGCAACGAGCGTTCCCCACAAGTTACCAACGCCACCGAACACCACCACCATAAACGAGTCTATGATGTAGGCTTGTCCCATATTCGGGCCCACATTGGTGAGCTGGGATAACGCCACTCCTGCCACTCCTGCTACTCCAGACCCTAGCCCGAACGTCAAGGCATCCACTCTCTCGGAGCGAATGCCCATTGCTCTCGCCATAGCTCTATTTTGCGATACGGCCCGAACCTGCAAACCCAGTGGGGTTTTCTTAAGCACCATCACCAAGCCGATAAACACCATGATGCAGAACAAAATGATGTAAAGACGGTTATAGGTAAGTGACAACATTGGGTTGACTTGCAGCGCACCTGACATCCAATCAGGTGTGCTCACTGAGCGATTAAGTGGAGAGAAAATGGAGCGCACAGCTTGCTGCAGGATCAAACTGATCCCGAAAGTCGCTAGCAAGGTTTCTAGTGGTCGACCGTAAAGATGACGAATGACGCTTCGCTCAATGGCAATACCTACTAGTCCAGAGACAATAAACGCCATAGGGATAGAAAGAATCAGCGCTAGACCAATTTGGTTTGGCATTAACTGCTGCATGACATAGGTGGTGTAAGCACCGATCATAATCAGCTCACCATGGGCCATATTAATCACACCCATCACACCAAAGGTGATAGCTAACCCGATCCCTGCGAGTACCAAAACTGAGCCTAAGCTGAGCCCGAAAAATACCGTCTCAACCCCTGAGTAGAATTTTTGACTCTGTTGATAGCGGTCTAATGCGCGCTCTGCTTCAGTAAGCACGAGTTCGTCAGTTTCCGTTTTCAGCACTTGATTAAGCGTTGATAACACTACCGATTGTTTGTAGTCAGATAGAACATCAATGGCGGCAATCCGCTGCTCAGTGGTGTTACCTGTTAGCGCGTCATCAATGGATAGTGCGAGACGCAACAGGCTTGCAATCTCTTGCTCCGTTTCAATACTGGCTCTTTGTTTAAGACGGGAGATAACTGCATCGTCGGTTTGCCCCACTAATGCCGTTACTGCATTTAAACGAATCGTCGCATCGGCATGATCCAATCCGAGCGAGGCAATTTCTAGACGAATTAAACTTCGTAGCTTGTTGTTTACTCGAATTTTTTTGAACTGACGAGAAGACTCGACATCGAGAGTAGTATCGCTCCATGCACTGACGACTTGAGCCGCATTGCGGATATCGCTTGATAGAAATAATTGTTGGTATTGGTCACTCGATTTGTCATTGAAATAATACAGATTGCCATGTAGCCAAGCGGTTAACACAGATTTAGCGACGTCGCTGGGTTCGTGGTCCACGAGCCAAGACATCGCCGCTTGTTTTTGAGGGGTGCTTTTTCCTATGAGCACTTTTGAGAAAGACTCTCGGTCACTTACGTTTGCCAACGCGACATTCGTACTCAAAATTAAGAACACGACCACTTTCAATAATTGAGTTATGTTTTTCATGAAATGCGTCCTTTGCGTTGCCCTCTCTTGAAATACATTGAGGACAAGATCTAAAAGGTGCTTTCACGAGAAACCGTGAAAGCACCATACTGTCTAGCAACTAGTTTGCGCTTCCTGAGCACTTACCAGTTTCGACGTTGAACGCACCACAAGAAAATGGTTTAGACCAACTAGAATAGAGCTTTGCAGATTCTGGCAAGAAGTTTGACCATGCATCACCAGCCACTAAGCCCGTAGTTTCCCAAACGATATCAAACTGCCCGTCGTCTTGAATCTCACCGATCAAAACAGGTTTGGTAATGTGGTGATTAGGTAGCATAGTCGAGTAGCCCCCAGACAGATTCGGCACCGAAACACCAATTAGCGCATCTTGAACTTGTTCTGCATCCGTCGTACCCGCATTGGTTACCGCTTGAGTCCACATATTGAAACCAATGTAGTGTGCTTCCATTGGGTCATTCGTCACTCGTTTGTCACTCGCGATAAACTTCTGCCAAGTTTCTACAAATTCTTCATTTGCCTGCGTGTCGACACTCATAAAGTAGTTCCAGGCTGCCAGATGCCCGACTAACGCCGACGTATCCATCCCAGATAGCTCTTCTTCACCCACTGAGAATGCGACTACGGGAATGTCCTCCGAAGAGACACCTTGCGCGCCTAACTCTTTATAAAAGGGGACATTCGCATCGCCATTAATCGTAGAAACCACCGCCGTTTTTTTACCCTCAGAGCCAAACTTCTTAATGTCTGAAACAATCGACTGCCAATCAGAATGACCAAATGGCGTGTAACTGATCATGATGTCTTTCTCACTGACGCCTTTGTCTTTTAAGTAAGCTTCTAAGATCTTATTCGTCGTGCGCGGATAAACATAGTCCGTCCCTGCCAGCACCCAACGCTCGACGTCCAGTTCGGTCATCAGATAGTCAACGGCAGGAACGGCTTGCTGGTTCGGCGCGGCACCAGTGTAGAACACATTCTTCGAAGACTCTTCGCCTTCGTACTGCACTGGATAAAATAAGATGCTGTTTAACTCTTCAAAAACGGGCAACATCGACTTACGAGAGACCGATGTCCACCCACCAAACACCACATCTACTTTTTCTTTTTCCACTAATTCGCGAGCTTTCTCCGCAAACAATGGCCAGTTGGAAGCTGGATCGACAACCACAGCTTCTAGCTGCTTCCCGAGTAAACCGCCCTTTTTATTTTGCTCTTCCACCAGCATTAAGATGGTATCTTTTAGCGTGGTTTCACTGATGGCCATGGTGCCAGATAAGGAGTGCAATACTCCGACTTTAATCGTTTCTTCCTCAGCCACTGCTATACCCGATACAAGCGCCATTGAAGCACTCACTGCAGCAAGTTTAAGTTTGAACGTCATGTTCATGTTGGATATCTCCTTATTATGAATAGTTATGTCTAACTTTCATATTTCAAGAAGAATGCCAGATATGATAAGAATAATTACATAACCTCAACCAACTGAATATTAAAGCTTTTATCTCAACCAACTCCAGATTGAAGCTTAATACTCATTCTGGTGCGCTGCATATTGGTGCAATCATAGGTAGAATTTCACCAAGTTAGCGATATCTCTCGCAATATTTATCACCTGTCTTTGTTCTTTAGCCTCAAGCTAGAAAAAGCCTCCTTGGTTAACGCTTCCATATAAGAAAAATTGCGACTAACTCGACATCTCATCTAAGGTAACTGATTGCATACCATGTTGATTCTTATTAATTTAATAAGACAGACAGCAGGGAGAAAGCGATGCAACAACAAACCTTTAGCGAATTTATCAAACGTGTTTTGGTGCTCGGCGTGCCTATCGCTTTGCAAAGCTTACTGATGAGCAGCTTGGGGTTTGTTGATAGTTTAATGATCAGTCAATTAGGTACTCAGGAAGTCGCTGCTGCAGGTATTGGTGCGAGGATATTTTGGGTTTCTATCGTTTTTATCTGGGGATTAAGCTCCGGAATGGGGATTTTACTTGCTCAATATTGGGGCGCACAAGATGAGCATGGCCTAAAGAACAACCTTGCATTAGGCACTATTGTGACCCAAATATTTGCCTTTCTTTGCTTCTCTATCTGCTTTTTTACGCCGCAGTTACTGCCTCAACTGTTTAATCCAAGTCGCGAAGTACTTACACTCTCTAGCCAATATATACAGCTACTGGGCATCGCAACCCTGCTATCAGGATTAGCCATTGCCACGGATACGGCACTGCGCTCCATTGGACAAACGCACATCAATCTTTATTTGTCCATCATGGAGATTGGCCTGAACGTTACGTTGAACTACGTACTCATCTTCGGCCACTTTGGTGCCCCAGAACTTGGTTTACTTGGCGCAGGCATTGGCAGTGTGATCGCGCGTAGTATTCGTCTTATTGCCGTCATCACGATTATCTATTATCGATACCCAGTGCTTGCCATTCGCCTTGAGCATATATCCAATGCCTTTAAACCGGTGCTGGTTGGTAAGTTTTTCGCGATTACCTACCCTATTGTTGTCGGAACCTTTATTTGGTGCGCGGGGATCTTTACCTTCCACTTGATTCTTGGCCGCATGGGCGAAACCGAACTGGCGACTATGGCTGTGATTACGCCGTTAGAGTCTATTGGACTTTCTGTGGCTCATGGTTTGTCTAGCGCTGTGGGTATTATGATTGGCAACAGTTTGGGTGCGAATCAGTTTGGACTCAGCACCATTTACGCACGCTGGGCATTCAAATCCGCCATTCTTCTGGGCGCTGTACTCGGCGCACTATTACTGATAATGCAAACTGCCATATTGCAACTCTATGGAGCGCTATCGTTAGACGTTATCGACTTGATGACACTAAGCTTCCCAGTTGTCGCGTTGAGTATCTTGATACGCAGCATCAACATCACCTTGATTGTGGGGATTTTGCGTAGCGGCGGAGACAACAAATTCTGTATGAATATGGACTTTGTTTGCCAGTGGGTCTGGGCGGTTCCACTCACTGCATTGGGTGCGATGTTCTTTGACTGGTCGTTTCCGGTAGTATTGTTAATGATGACATCAGAAGAGATCGTCAAAGCTTTCCCCGCTACTTGGCGTGTTTTCAGCCATCGATGGGTCAACAATCTGACTGATAGCGAAGTACGACCCACCGCTTAACATGAGCTTTCAGGCAACTAACCAATTTCAAAAGAAGTCACACCAAAGGTTCTACCAAGTGCAATATCAGGACTGCCCTTGGTATACATGCGCGCCGTCTCAAAACAGGCGGTCATTTGATGATTTGATGCCAACTCTAGCGCTGCTTTATTGGTTTCAGGGACATCTAGAAAAACCGGCTGATCTGGATTAACACTTGAAGTAAGTCCAGTATAGAGCATGTTTGCAATACTCATTGAGTCAGCAAATAACGGTCCTATTTTATACCCGTCTTTGCAAGGCCGAATAACCCCAATACCTTTAATATCAGAAGGTGTACCAGCATACAAAGCCACACTGTTTGGTTGAAACAGCCATGATTGATAGAACGCCTCTCGATGTGACGGGAAAAATGGGAGCAAGTACTGTTGAGCTAAATCCAAACTTACACTACGCAAAGGCTTGATAGTCTCTTGATTATATGGCGATGATGCGGTCAGGCTTTGATAGCGAATATTACGGTGTGACAAGACAAATCCAGAGCGCTTGTAGTTGTCCTGTTGGTCTACGACGCCATCCAAAGCAACATTGCAACCCTCTAAATAAGCCATACCTTTACGCCAAATTTGTATTCCATATCCTTTCCCCCGATACTCTGGTTTGACGATATAAAACCCCAAGAACCCAAAGCTATGGTCATATTTGATCACAGAGATACACGCTATCGGCTCACCGTCTAAACTCCCTAACAAGAAGCCGGACGGATCAGCAAGGAAGTACTGCTGCGCATCATTGAGCCCTGGGTTCCAGCCTTCTTTCGCCGCCCAATCCACCGCTAACTGCACCTCTTCCAAATTCATTTGTCTAATATGAAATCCCTTCATATTTTCACCTTTCATTACGTCTACTGTTATAAGTAACTTAGTGGGCAATACAAACTTCGACAACAAGCTCATTGGAAGCGACTAAAGGTCGTGCTAGATTTTGTGAGTCATTACCAAAAAGAACGAAAGACATGAATACATTTCCTAACTGGCTTCAAGGTGAAGTCATCAAAGACAAGGTTACTAACCCTAATATTCAGGTTGGCGACTACTCCTATTACTCTGGCTTTTACCACGGCAAGAGCTTCGAAGACATTGCCGTGCGCTACCTACTGGGCGATAAACCCACGAGAGAATTTTGGGAAAGCGGTGCTTATACCGATATTGATAAACTGATCATCGGTAAGTTTTGCTCTTTTGCGTCAGGGGCAACGTTTATGCTCGCGGGCAACCAAGGGCATCGACTTGATTGGATTTCTACCTTCCCATTCTCACAAGAAACCTTCGGTGCAGATGTCAAAGATGGCTTTCAGAAAGCGGGCGATACCGTCATTGGCAACGATGTGTGGATTGGCAGTGAAGCGATGATTATGCCTGGTGTCAAAATCGGCGATGGCGCTGTCATTGGCGCTCGTTCGGTTATCACCAAAGACGTAGAGCCCTATGCCATTGTGGTTGGACATAATACGGTGATCAAAAAACGTTTCAGCGAAGATCAGATCAATAAATTGCTTGAGATGCAGTGGTGGAACTGGCCTCTAGATACGCTAAAGCAAGTTATGTCCGTAATGTGTAGCCCTGATATTGATGCGTTGTATCAATACTACCAATCACATCCAGACTTAACGCATTCATGATAACTATTTAAGTAAGCTAACTTATTGTCGCTTCATGTAAAACCTACCAGCTGCTGACAGGCCGTTAACTCGACAATCGTGAATACATAGACAATGACCTGAGAACACACATCTCTTAGGTCATTCATGAACAAAAAATTCTCCCAAAAAGCGCTATTACTCATCTTATTCTTGAGCGTTTTGTCCTCCCCTACCTTTGCTGATCCTTGGCATAAACACTTCGACAAACCGTGGAAAAAGCACAAACATCATAAGAAAGAAGTTCACATTGTACACCACTATGAGCCACATAGATTGCCGGACTCCGCCGTTATGCTAGCCATCGCAGGCGTTACCTATGCGTTGATTGATGGTCACTACTACAAAAAAGAGAATCACAAATACATTATCGTAGAGAAGCCACCAAAGAGACGTTATCGACTAGGACAAATGGTGAAAAAGCTCCCTGAAGGGGCGACAGCAGTAAATAAAAGAGGACAACAGTACTTTGTTTCGAGAGGAAATTGGTTTCTTGCGGTGAGCAATGGTAAGTACGTTGTGGTTGAGCCGTAGCTCTTAAAGAAGGGGGGACTTAGGCGATACTCACATGAACTGCTTTAGGGAGTATCGCTTACTTTTCAAATCCTTGAAAGGCTGGTTACATAACCCAAGTTAGGCTAAGTAACAAAACTACAGCTGAAGTCGCAAGGTACATAGTTAGGATAGTTGCGATCTCACCTAGAGTAGAAGTTGAAGATTTTGATGCTTTTTCTACTTCTGTAGTTTTCTCAGTGTCCAATGTTGATAGAAGTGCTGCGTTCATTTTCTCTACCTTATGTAATAACATTTCAAAAGACAGAGCGAATTTTACTCATTTCGTGACGAAGGTCAAATGTTTTAAGTAATTTAATTACAAATAATTTTATGGATTGTCGATTAGTTTATCTAATCCTATCCGGCTCAATCATCGCCATCTCATTGGATGGGCAGACCTCAATTAAAAGCGTCGGGTTAGACTCGAAACAAACTGACGCTTTTTACTTCCATTCTGTCCATACTCCATAGAAATAGACCAATCTCGATTGAAGTTATAGTTGGCACCCACTAGCCCTAACCACTTATCAATATTCTCTTGCTCGACCTTGTAATCAATAGACTCACTGGTTCCTGGGATAGGTTGTGAGCCTGAAATGGTCAAACGGCTATCCAGATAAGTTGCCCCAGCATAAATGGCAATGGATTGAGTGCCTTTAAGTGGAATTTGCTTACCAACACGAGGGGAAATATTAAGAACAAATCCTTCAGCATCACTACGACGCATATCCGCATAAGAGGCCGAAATTGGCACCGTAAAGAAGTAGTCTTTCCATCCTGAAGCTAGGATAGTACCAACGGTATAGTTGGTACCACTCAAGTCAGCCACTACTGGTACCGTTAGTGAGCGCTCTTGGAGAATACAAACAGGTTTATTAATTATTCTTGAGCAATCCTCACCGATTTGATTGAGAAAGTCGTTCCCATCGATAGTAAATTGAATATCGGCTTCACCACTGATTTTACCAACTGTTGCGAAGACATTCATAAACGGGAATACCCAAGCATCTAACTTTAACTGTGGAGTTTGTGTATGGCTGGTATTGTTATCAAACGACACGAAGTCAATCGGTACTTTGTTAGAACCTCGAAAGCCTACTTCTAAATCATTAAGCTGCATTTGTTGGAATGTATCGGCATAAATCACACTAATACCAAATGGCTTAGGCAAGCTAAATCCTTTATCAATAACATTCTGAGCATAGAAAGGTAGCGCTCGGTCCCACTTTTTAGGTGGCACATCGCTGGCAGGAATAGGCTCTTTATTTGGTACTCGATTTTCTCCAAGTCCTGTCTCTGTTAGGTCATAGTTGACCGAAACCGACACAACTTTGGCACTACCGACAGCGCCGCCACCTGAACTAGAAATAAGATAGATAGGTACGTCTTCGTCTCTACCAGCTAAACTCATACTGCTAAACTGGCCATCTTCACCTAAAAACCACTCTGCTCCGACTGAAGGTTCCCAAGATCCACTACGATATTCCTTTAATGTTGAAGCATCATTGAAGATGGCCAACGCTTGAGTCGTGCCCAGTGAAAGGCCTGCCCCCACCTCGTATCGATTAACGTCGATATAGGTGGCTGAGCCATCTCGTTGATCATAGATTGCACCAATTCCTGTACCACCACCTAAAACTGGGATCTTTACGTTAGACATAGAGACAGCAGCATAACCATCAGCATAAGCAAGTTGCTCAGGTAAGTCAGGGTAACGTTCACTGAGCTGGTTGATCAGCGTATCTGATGTGGCATTAATCTCTTCGCGGACCGCTTGGCGCTCTTCTGGAGGAATGGAAGAACTGCAACCTGCCAGTGTCAATATACTCAATGCAACAATGTATGGATGTTTGCTGTGCATAGCGGACCCCAATTCAAAAGGAGGGCAGCCTACTTTATTGTGCGCTACGTCTCATCATAAGACACCGATTCAATCAATTGTTAGCATTTATTAATAGCTTTGATTCAATCCTGTAGCCGTTTAGCGGCTGAAACAAATCCTTCTCGAGCGTCTTCTATAATTGGAAAGCCATGTGCTGGTAGCAAAGCATCATAGTTCAACATCGCCTTCTCCATTAGCTCTTTGGTCGTTGGTTTAGCCATTTTCAGCCATCCAGGGCCAAAGTTACTTGAAGAAATGAAACCCATTTTGGGCATCATCCACTTTGCAAGCCAATTGAAATATTCATCAGGTCGGGACCAATTCTGCATACTGTCGCCAGATACCAAAATGCCTTTCCCCCTTTGCAGCAAAATCAAGCCTTCCTTTGGGGTACTGGTGGAAAACTCATGGTAGGACGCACCATTGATAGGAAGATCATCAATCGATTTTAGAATTCGATCAGCACGATAGTATTCTGCACTTTCTTCACTTGAAAACCCTCGTATATAAGGCGCATCCACTGACCATAAGGTTGCTCCAAACGTTTCTTTGTAAAAAGGGTCATCAAAACCATGGAAGGCCGCCAATCGAATAACGTGTTTGACGTCGCCTAACTCATCTAACTCAGCGATGCCTTTGTCACTCAATCTCACCGAGTTTATTAAAATAAGGTCTCCTCCTTGTCTAATCACAATCATATTTCGACTAAAGACGAGATTAAACGGTCCCCATTTAGGGTGTGGCGCTTTCATGGAAACAGACCCTGTGACTAAATAAATATTTTCTAGTACCTGAGTCAATTCACCATGGGGTAACGCTTCTGGGTAGTTCATTAGGTCACCTAAATGTACAAACTTGATTTGATTATAGACAACCTCCGACAAATCACTACGTTACGTGACATCAAGTCAATCGATAGATCTTTATAATTTCATAACCAGTCAGTATTAAACATTCAATATAGAGAATAGTAACTACCAATCAATGGAACGCGCTCTCATCAAGAAATATTAGTAGTACTGACGGTATTCAATGCTTCTCCGAGTCATTTCTTCACTGAACTGCTCGATTTTATATTCATTATAGATTGCCCAAATTACCAATAGGGATCATTGGCAACTAAACGCGAATACTCAAACTATGAATATTGTACCAAGACCGTTATTTTCAGTGCGAATGCTAGCCCCTAAATACTGGGGAATCTGGTGCGCCTTTGGATTTCTCGCTTTCATCGTCAACGTCCTTCCTTACTCCTTTTTGCGCGGATTAGGCACTGGAACTGGATTATTGGCGATGAAAATACTCAAGAAACGGTCCCAAGTTGCCGCCCAAAATCTAGCACTTTGTTTTCCTCATTACACAGCTCAACAACGCGATTTAATACTGAGAAACACCTTTAAACGCACTGGCATCGCACTGTTTGAAACTGGTATGGCTTGGTTTTGGCCTGAATGGCGACTACGCAGAATCTCTTCCGTTGTCGACAGGGAAGTCCTTTTAGAACAAGAGGCGGCGGGGCGAGGAACCTTGGTAGTGTGCAGCCATCACCTAAATCTAGAAATGACCGCTTCAATATTCGGTCAGTTTGCTCAAGGTTTTGGCGTTTATCGACCTCATTCAAACCTAGTTTACGAGTTCGTCCAACATCGAGGTCGCACCCGAAGTGGCCATCAAATGATTGACCGAACAGATGTTAGAACCATGCTTAGAGCGCTTAAAAAGGGATGCCGACTCTGGTATTTACCAGACCATGATTATGGTCATCACAACTCAGTATTTGCACCGTTTTTCGCCGTGAAGCAAGCAGCTGTAACCGCTGGCCCTAGCGTCCTCATTGATGCCACAAACTGTGCCGTAATTTCAGGGGTTACTGTCGTACAAGACAATCATTATACGTTGCATATTGGCGAGGATTTGAGTGAGCAAATTCCAAGACGTGACCCTGAAACTGCAGCCAAGGTACTAAACAAGGAACTAGAAGGAATGATTGAGCGCGATATTCCCGGCTGGATGTGGCTGCACAAACGGTTTAAGACTCGTCCAGAAGGTGAGAGCAGTCTGTACTCTTAATGATCGATTCCCTAAGAAAACAATATCTAAAGTGAAAGGACATTTGTTGTATGTTTCGACCCCTACTCCTACTATTAGGCATCGCCTTAACCTCACCAGTTAGGTCGATGGAGTATGAAACATTAAGTATCGATCAGCCAGCGATACACTATTCCGAGTTGGCGTTTCCAAATAACGATAACATCCAACCTAATCGCAGTGACTTCTCTGTCAATAACTATGTTCTCATGAGCAGCGAGTCAGGTGAGCGGTGGGCGGTCATTACTGTTACCAATAATTCCTCAGCTAAACGTACTATCAATCAAACACAGTTAGTTGCTATCTTGGCTAATGGCGAACGTATATTTGCTGAAGACTTCCATGAATCAGTTAGTCCGAACAAAACCACTTCTCTCACTATTAACTTTGGTTGGAACAAATTTCCAATTTTATCGATCTATTCAAGACACTAAGCGTCAATTAGCCGCTTGCCTTTTCTAAAAATAAAAAACCAGTCAATACGACTGGTTTTTTTTAACTTTGAGCTCGTGCCCTACAACAAAAATTAAGCGGAGAGTTTCTCGCGCTCTTTAATGATGTTTTTTACCGGGTTCGCATAGCTATCAATTAAGAACGGGTGAGCACCCTCTGGTAAAGCATCCAATTTATCTTGAAGCGTCGCGCGAGTCGTTCCAGTGATAAACTCATCTTCCAAACCTGCAGCCAACTTATTGATTGGAAACAGTGTGTAGTTTTCGTGAATCTGACGATCAATCTCTTCTGCAAGCGCTTCTGGCGTATCAAAATCTTGATCGATTACGTCACCAAACACAACGTGAACACTATCTTTACGGCCTACAATACCTTGAACGATACTCTCGATATCTTCAAATTCTCCTTTCTCGTAGTTACCATGCGTCGCTTTCTCGTAAAGCTCGTTAGCTTTCGCGATGTCACATGGATCGTTTTCATACGAAATCGAAACAGGAACAATCTTTAAAGAACGGATGTACTCAGCAAAAGGTATCTTTTGCTTACGCCCTTCTACGTGGAACATTTTAAGAATAGCCGGTTCAGTAAAATCGTTACCATCTTTTGCTCGGCCTTCTTTTTGGGCGATCCAAATGGAATTGCCTGTGTCCAGTGAGTGCTTAATGTATGACGACAAAGTACCCAACGCCTTCATCATTTCACGAGGGCCTTTCAAGGAGCGCTTTACAATGAAGCTCTTGTTTAGACGCATCAGTTCTGTAGCGCAAGGCTTCTTCAACAGGTTGTCACCAATCGCGATACGAACTGTTCTATGGTTCCCTTCATGCAGACCATAGTTGACTAGAGCCGGATCCATCGCAATGTCTCGGTGATTGGAGACAAATAGATACGACGTATTTTTGTCTAGTTTGTCGAGACCTTTGTACACCACGCCTTTCGTCGTCGTATCCAAGGTTTGCTCTAGGTATTTTTTTACCTCTAGTTGAATAGCTTCAACGCTATCCAGTTTCGCCCACTTGAACTTTAAGTACACTTTTACCATTGGGCTCATAAGAGCTTTGAACCAAGGGGCATGATTTGAAAAGCGATGTTGCAAAATTGCATCTATAAACTCTGCATCATTAATCAAACGATCAATCGCTGCAGGAATCTCTTCGTCGTTGTACGGACGAATATCAATATATGGGTCGTTTTGTGTTGTCATGTTTGTTACATCAAATTAAAAGCTGCACTATTCTACGCTTAGTGTATAAAGACCGCAGCTAACTTAAGTCTATTTTTGTTAAGGTCAGACCACACTTTTGCATGATTGTTCAGCACAGCGCACATAAAAGTGCGATCTTTGGTTGGATTTGGGATTCACTCACGGTAATCTACGCGCAGTTTAACTACCAAAGATCATCATGAACCACACCATAGACTTTCAATCCATCAGCTACGACTTGCTGACCATTACATCTCGTAAAAAGACACTACATAATCAGCTGTTCAGAGTTGAAAGTGGAAAGGTATTGTTGAAGCTTGGAAAAAATGAATATGTCTTTAACGCCGGTGATGCTTTTTGGCTACCTATCGAGTGTTTGATGAGCTTAACCATCCTTCCAAACAGTCAGCTAAGCTTGGTTAAATTATCGGTAAGACTTGCAGATCAGTTTCCTAAGAAAGCTGGCAAGGTTCATTTGAGCCCACTTTCTAAAGCACTGCTAGATAAACTACTTCATGAAAGCGATTTAGCGACCGTTAAAGACTTACTGCAAGTCGTGCGACGTGAGATTATTGAACTGCAACCTAAGCTCGCTCAAACGCCAGAATGCTTGGCGATAAGCAAATGGCAGCCTAAGACCGATAGTATTTCTGGTGAGTTATCACTTGTGCTATTGGTGAGAGAAGGTCGCAAACAACGATTGTCAGGTACAAAGTTAGACGTCATCTGTGACAATCTTTTTGCAGGAAATAGAGAACAATTGCAGCTGCTTTCTCTAAGTCTACTAGGCAATACCGAACTAGACTAACCGATATTACCACCCACAAAATTTATGTTCATAAGACAGTAACCAAAACCGCGAATATTAACGACGTCAAACTCGGTTTTGGACTCCCTTAGAACATTACGGCATTTGTGAATCGTATGCGTTAAGTTATTATCCGTCACCGGACGTTGCCAAACATAGTCTTTGATGTTGTATTTCGAAACTATGTGGTTTTCTCCATAACGAGAAAAAACACATAAAGTACGAACTGTAAGCATCGACATATTGGTGAGGGAGTTCATCTCAACGACTTTTTCCTCATCAATTTTTAGTTTCAGCCCTAAATACATTTGAAGCTTATTTAGTTGCTCACACCCAGTGCAAGAACTCAAATCACACACATGTTCACATTTCACCGAAATATAACCTTAAGCTGACTATTAGCTACCATTTTTATCTTGTTTTTATGATAGCTAATAGTCGATATGCATATCATAGGAGTTATGCTACCTCGCTGTAAGAAAGCTCTCACAAGCATTCACTTTCGGTACAAGATCCATGATATTGGACACGTCAAATTTCTCTAACACTCGCTTTTTATAGGTTGAGACAGTTTTATCACTGATATTCAGTCGACGAGCTACCTCTTTATTTCTATGGCCTTCAGTAAGTAATTTAAGTACTGTTAATTCTCGGTCTGAGAGTTGAACTTCATTAACTTGCTCATGGTTCTGATGTTTTTTAAATGCATAGCCATTGGCCGCAGCCATTAGACAAGCTTCTAGGGTTTCGATTGAATCTAGACGAGATACGACGCCCATAATCCCCATAGTGTTAAATAGTCGCATGTAAGACATAGACGTATTCATACTATAAGCAATGGTATAAATATGAGGTCGTGATTCTGACAGAAAGGTCATCAACTCAGACGCAGCAGATAGGTCACTCATTGGATCAAACAGGATACAGTGCACCGATTTAGTTTGAGTGATGGTATGAACATCAGAATAATCTCGAAGACTATAGATGTTACCTGCGAATGACTGATTGGTAATAAGCTCGGTTAATGACTGACGTAATAATGGTTGGGGTTCGACAACAATAAAGTTGATAGAATTTTCTTGTAACATGACTACCTCGTAGATTAATTAACTTGAGTAATCCATTACCGAGGCGCCATAGTATTTAAATTTGTTTCACTGCGGGGAAAAGCTAGTTTTCCTAAAAAGAAATCACTTTAAGATATAGCTCGAGTTTTTGACTAGCATAAACACAGAACGCACATCGTATTTGTCCAGAATTCGACGTTTGTATGTACTAACCGTCTTCTCACTAATGTTCATCCTTCGAGCAATTTCTTTGTTTGTATGTCCATCCAATAACAGTCG
The DNA here is from genome assembly GCF_013364395.1 of Vibrio mediterranei. Lineage (NCBI taxonomy): Bacteria > Pseudomonadati > Pseudomonadota > Gammaproteobacteria > Vibrionales > Vibrionaceae > Vibrio > Vibrio mediterranei. The sequence continues at coordinate 1,456,996 of NZ_JABXGK010000008.1, forward strand.
AAGCACAGCACTCTCACGAGTAGATAGCTTGATTGTTCCGTTGCCGTGAGAAGTGGCCGTATTAATTTGGCGAAAATAGGTGTAACCACTATTTACTGCTTTAATCGCATCAGCAACTCTAGAAACACTTTCTTTTTTGTCCAAGTAACCGGAAGCTCCTGCACTGACTGCTAAATCAGAACACAATTTTTCATCCTTACTCGAAATAACAATGACTTTACCATCAAAGCCAAACCGTTTTGCTTTGTGAAGTAAATCGAAACCATCATCATCACCCAACTCAATATCTAATACGAGGATATCAATCTTATTCTCAGCCAAAAAAGACAACGCTTTTTTGGCATTAAACGCTTGTTCAACAACAACATTTTCAAAGTTCTCTTCAATTACATTTTCGAGCGCCGCACACACTAGCGGATGATCATCAACGATCAAAATATTCATTCATTAAACCTCTATACTTTTGGGCTTGGTTTACCCAACAAAAAACCCTGACATATATCAAACCTTAGCTCTTGGGCTAATTGAAGCAGGTCATGATTTTCTACTCCTTCTGCCACCGTTTGGATATTCAGTTCTCGACAAACTGAGACTATATTTTTTATCAACGCGTACGTTTTTTCATTTTCATTTCCTGCCAACAAAAGCTGCCTAGATATCTTTAGCTCATGAAACGAAAGATTCGCTAGCTTTCTAAAAGTCGCATGGTCGTCACCAAAATCATCGATTGAGAACTTCACACCCACTAGAGATAACTTGTTGAATGCGTATAGAAATGCACTATCTAACAAGTAACTTCTCCCTTCCGTAATTTCGATAATGATTTTGTTAAAATCAAAACCAAACGATTCGACTAAATCAATGATGGAGCTCACCATTCCTGGATTAGAGAAAATATCCGGCGGTGCATTAATAGAAAACGTCACATCGACATTATTTGATTTCCAGTAACGAATCGCCTTCTCCAAACTGAGTAAAAAGAGTTGGCAATAGAAACTTGTTGGTAGGTCATCCGTTAAGAATCGTGCCGCGGGTATCGTGCCTTGTATAGGATGCTCGAAACGAGAAAGCACCTCATAACCAACGACTTGTTGTGAATCCAGCGCAACCTTTTTTTGGTAGTAATTCACTATCTGGTTTCGGTATAACGCCGTAAGTAACTCATGCAGTTGAAAGTCGTCATCGAGTCCATTAGGCCGGATACTTTCGCTCAACATAAGTGACTGCAAAGTCTCTTCTAACGTATCAATACAAAATGGCTTCTGTAGAAAGTTTACGTGCTTAAACCCTAACTGATTCGCCATTAGTACCACCGATTGAGAAAAACCTTGAGCAATAGAGCTGATCATCAAAATCGGGACAGATTTATCAATCGAAGCCAGTCTTTTTATGAAGTCTAGGCCATCACAAACAGGCATATCGACATCACAAATGATCAGTTCAAATGTCTCGGTTGCTAAGATTCTAGACGCAACTTCTCCATTTGCTGCGTGCTGTATCGTGTCGGCTCCTAGATCGTTTAAATAAACGCTGGTTACTTCTCTATCGATGTTACTATCGTCAATCAACAAAACGCTGTTATACATTACTACTTCCAACTTCTCTCAATTTATTTGATAGAACCTCGATCAAGACCTTTTTACCCTCAAGAATCTCCTCAATATTTCTCGATTCTAAACACTGACTCTCTAATTGCCCTGCCACATCGCCCACTTCAAACTCCCCTATTGAGTTAGCTCCACCCTTTATTTTATGAGCGATTTTTCTAATTATCTCTTCATCAACTGCCGACTTTAGAAGATATAAGTCGTTGGTCATTGTTTCTCTAAATACTTGGACCAATCGTTTTCTTTTATCATCAGATAACGTGGACATATAACTGGATATTTTCTGGTTTTTCCCAGATGAAGTTTTGTACTTCGCCTTGTTACTTGATATTACTTCGAATAGCCTTTTAACTTCGAAAGGCTTTAAAATAATGTCATCAAAATCGAGCATTTTTCTGCGCAATGACTTCGAATGCTCCGCAGTACAGCCGACGATAGGCTTGTACTTGAATGACGATAAATTCTCTCTCACCCATCTAACTAACGATATTCCATCCATCTTCGGCATGTGGACATCCGTAATCAACATATCGTAGTGCTCTCCATTTACTTGCAACTCCTTTTTTGCCTCAAGGCCATCTGACACAATCACCGCATTAATGCCCAACAGATCCATTTGCTCACTCAACATATATTGGTTAATAGGATTATCTTCCGCTATTAATACCTTTAGCCCTGCCAAGTTGTTGACCCCACCACTAGTAAAGCCTCGATTTTTGGTACCGATTTTCTCTTTACACTTGTAAAACAGATCTGGATAGAAAGGTTCAGTACTAATTTCCCAGATTCCATACTTTTCGTTGAATCCCATTCCTAAACGTTTGTCATTGATCAGGATGTAGCTGTCTCTGTCATCTTTACTCTTCAATTCATCGATAGAGTCGATTATTTTTATGCATTTATCTTTTTCTTCGCATGAAGAGAACCAGTTACTAATATGGGTATTTTGTCCTGTGTAGTTAAAGCATATTTTCGTTTTCTTATACTCGTAACTTTTCAGTGGCAAAGAGATCATGACACTCGTGCCCTCACCCTCTGTTGAATTAATCGAGATATAGCCTGACATCAACGTGGTGAGCTTTTTAACGATCGCTAAACCAAGACCTGTGCCGCCATATTTTCGCTCAATTGAATCATCGGCCTGACGAAATGGGTCGAATATCGATTCCAATTTATCTGGACTGATCCCGATACCCGTATCATCAACGATAATACTGATGTTCTGTTTAGTAGCTCGTACCGTTACTTTTATCTTTCCTTGTTCTGTAAATTTAACTGCATTAGAAAGGACGTTGTTGACTATCTGGCTAAGCCTTAAGGCATCCGTTAGGATAAATTCGATCTCACTACTATCCCATTGAGTTTCAAATACAAGACCCCTTTCTCTCGCTGAAGCTTCATGCAATCGAACCAAGTCCCCAAGAAGATCAGTATATGAAACAAACTCCTCGACTAAAGAAATGCCTTGGCTATCTAACTTACTGTAGTCAAGAATATCGTTAACCAATAATTGTAAGTTCTTTGCCGAGGACATAAGGCTTTTGAGCTTATAGTCATCAGCAATGTTTCGATTTTCATAAGACAACAATTCCAATAAACCAATCATTGATGCTATTGGCGTTCTTAGCTCATGACTCATTGTCGCCAGAAAACGCTCACGACTTTGCACAGCTTGCTCTGCAAGCCAGTGTGCTTTTTCAAGTGCCGAGCGCTGCTGGTACTCAGAGGTAACATCGTCAACTACCGTCAGCATTTTTTCACTGTTTGGTATCGTCCGCTTAGTCACTCGGATTTTGTCGATAAAACCAAATTCACATCGTTTTTTATATTGGGCATTTTTAAGATTGTGAATACTGTCTTCCTGTCCATCTATCTGTTGGTGAATGCCACAACCACCAGACTTTAGACATGAATCATAGTAAGGGCAGTTACACCCCTCTAAACCTTTGTCACTTTCTAGGAATATTAAGCTAGGAAGCTGGGAAATAATATTTTCCGTCCAAGACGGTATTTCATTACGGCCAGTGTCTAATTTCGAACGATTTCTTACCGAGAATACCAATACTGATAGTGCCGAAATTGCTAAACCCAGTGTAATAAGTAGGTACATTCTTACTTCCTCCCGGAGTGAGGACCTTAGACTAAGAAAGTCTTGCCCCAAGAAGCGAATGTAATTTGATTGGCTGAGTCCGCTATCACTAGGTTTATCATCTATAGTTAAAGAAAAATCACCAAATGCATATCCTAATGATGGGATAAGACAGACAGCTATAAAAGCTATAGTCTTAAATGAACCGCATGGCTTTCGCATTACATAACGCCTACAAGAAATAATATTCCTTAATCTTATCTTGTTGTGCTAAATTTCGATGTAAGACTGGATGACTCGTCAAGTACGAAATATACTACATAACACTATGTTTTATTATTTGAGAACTCTTAACCTATGAAACAGGTGGAAAACCTTCAGTTACTATATACGCTACTTGAAGTATATTACACGCAGAGTTTATCCGAGGCGGGGCGAAAGCTTGGTAAAACGACGAGTTCTGTGAGTAAGGATATTTCTAAGCTCAGAGAGCAATTAGATGATCCTCTTTTTGTACGCTCGAATAATCGGATGCTTCCTACCGAATATGTCAAAAATATTGCTCCCGAGATAGAGCAAATGCTAAGTGACATACGTCACACTTTAACGTCTAGAAATACTATTTCAAATGAAAATTATCGTAAACCTATAAAAGTAGCTATTACACACATACTAATGGAGCTATATGGTGACGAGATATCACTGCAGTTGTCAAAACAATTCCCCAGTGCAAAAATCGAACTAATGACATGGGATTCTCAAACAAATCAACACCTTCAAGATGAGAAAATAGATTTTGGCATTCACTTGAATCTTGTTTACCACCCGGGAAAAATCCGATACAAGCGCATTACTGCAACTAAACTGGTTGTGATTTGCCCTCAAGAAGATACTAACAAACCTTTGGAGCAACTATCACAAGAACGTGAATTTATGTTTCTTCGACTCAAAGACTGGAATGATGTTGAGTCCAACTTTTTCGATATAGCAGAAAAGAATGGTATTCCAATAAAACATTCTTTCGTCGTAGATAATTTAAGTACTGCGATGAAATTAGTTAACCAACAGAAGCTGTGTTTTATAGTACCAAAAATCATCGCCGACTATTACCGTTCACCACATATATTATGGCAACTTCCTACAAGAGGTATAATCATTGGCCTCTACCATCATGCTCAACAGAATGAAATGTTAACCAATATTTTTTATGACAGCATATCACAGATTCTTAAGTCTCCTCCTGCCACTTGTAGCTTGTTTGATAGTATTTATGAGTAGTATAAGAGTAACGTCATTGAATTTTCTTTAGCGTGTGTCCAAAAGGAAGCTATTGGTAAAAAACTCTCTGATATAAACCAAACTATTTCTTATCTATTCTAAAGTAAACTCTCCGAGTTTCAATCAATTATACATCCCCAAAAAACACTGCACACAGTTATCTGACACCTGTGTGAGAATAATACTACACCCAGACACGTCAATTCTCATTAATATCTTTAAACCGTTAAGTAAAATAGAACATGCCTTTGTTATGGGAGGCAGAAAACTATATCAGTGTTATTAGGTATTATTGTAAATTTCAAATTCCAAAAGGATATATCGAATGAAAAAAAGTGTTCTGATTAAAAGTGTTTTAACTAGCAGCATATTACTAGTTAGTGCAGGTTCTTACGCCGCTGATGGCACTATTACTTTCAACGGTAAAGTAACTGCTGCTTCATGTACCGTTACTGGTGGTGCAACCGGTGGTGGTAGCGCATCTACTAATCTAAACGTGACACTACCGAGCATTACTACAGGAAGTATTGGCACAACTAAAGGTGACTTAGCTGGTATGACAGCATTTACCATCACGCTAACCGATTGTAAGAGCCAATCAACCACTGCTGAAAAAATGCGTGTTGCTTTTTCCGGTGTTGGTGATCCAGCAAACCAATACGTACTAAAAAACACAGCTAGCACTACTCCTGCTGGTGGTGTGGGTATCCAACTACTCAAGGAAGATGGCGTTAGCATCATCGACATTAACGGTGGTAGCAATAAAGCTGACGAAACAACGCTTCCAACAAGTGCAGAAACTGCAGAATCTTACATCCTCAATTTCAACGCAGCTTATGTCAATGTAAGTGGCTCTGCACCTACTGCAGGTACCGTAACTTCAGTCGCAAACTACACCATCGAATATAACTAAAGCTTACGCGTTCGCATACCACCCGGAGTCAGTTCCTCTTCGGAGCTGACTCCCTGATTTCTGTCGGTACAGCATGAAGAATCATCAATTTTTAAGCTTCGTCCCACTATTGTTTTCATATCAAGTATTCGGTTCAGACTTCGACTTGAGCTTTATGAATAGCGATATTTCTGGTGAAAAACTTGATACACGCTGGTTTGAACAAGCTATTGCACCTGGTGAGCACATGATCGATGTTGAGCTCAATGGGCTTAGTTCTCAACGTATGCTTGTCGAGTTCAAACAGTCTGCTGCCAACGATATTCAACCTTGTCTTTCGAAAATTCAACTGCTGGATTTAAATATTAAACTGCCGGAAGTTGGAAAAAGCTGCTATACCGTCACAGACATCAGCCCGATGGCGACGGCTAACTATATTTCTTCACAATCGCTGCTCGTGCTTACTGTACCCGACATTAACATCGAGAAGAAAGACGGTAAATTGAAGACACCTCCATCTAAATGGGATCAGGGTGTCAACAGCGTTAAGCTGAATTACAACTCTTATATTAGCGGAACAAGCAATTCATCCGCCGTTAATGGCTACCTCGGTGTTCAAGGGTTGGCAACATTTGGCATGTGGCGACTCAAAGGCGGCGGTAACCTCTATAAGAATGGCGATGCATTTAGCTCGAACTTGAGTGATTTCTTTGTATATAGAGATATAGATAGCATTACTTCTAGAGCCAATTTCGGTGAAATTCGTTCAAGCAACATCTCCGCAATTAACGGCTCACTACCACTAACGGGCCTTAGTCTTGCTAAAGCAACCGGAATGTATAAATCTCACTGGAATAATTACGTTCCCGTTCTTAAAGATGTCGCCTTAAGTTCGGCCAAAGTTACCGTGCTCCAAAACGGACTCGTACTATACAGTCGCGTTGTGCCACCTGGTGAGTTTGAAATTGATGATCTTGACGTTTCAAGTACAGGTGCCGATTTAGAGCTCGTCATCGAAGAAAGTAACGGTCAAATTCGACGCAGAACTATTCCATTTACTAAGCTACCATCCCTACTTCGTGAGGGCAGCTTTAATTACTCCGTCTCAGCAGGTCAATACCGTAATTCGAACTCTTCTGTTCAGCCAGCGGTATTAACAGGCGGTCTAGAGTATGGACTGGGCGTGATTACGCCTAAATTCTCATCATTACTTTCCGAGCAATATTATTACGGCGAACTGGGCGTGACCTATGACTTAGGTCAATTTGGAGCTATGTCTTTTGAAAGTGGCGCAACACGTTATACGAGTTTTGAGGATAACCAACAACACAGCGGATTTATCTTAAAGAGCTTGTATGCGAAACAATTCTACCGTTCAGCAACCAGTTTACAGTTGGTTGGTTATCAATACCGATCACCCGATTTTCTAAGCTTCGAAGAGTTTGTCTCTACAGCAAGTGACATGGACAGTAATGAACAGACTCGACTTGGACTGCGTAACCGATTTGAGGTATCGGTGAACCAACCCATTAGTGAAGCAACATTGTACTTATCATATAAGTATGACACCTACCACAATTCATCCTTGAGTGGCACATCACTGTACTCATCTTTGAATTTTAATCTTGGTCGTGTTTCCGTTGGTATGAATTACACGATTAGTGACACTGTGCAAACCAATTATGGTGTGAGTAGTGATAAGAGAATTGGTTTATCTCTATCGTTACCATTTGGAGAAAACAACGACTCTAGTGTGGTGTTCTCATCAACACACGAGCAAAACACTGGTGCACTTAATAATCAGTTGTCGTACAACGGTAGAACCGGAAATTACGACTACAGCACGACTGTCAGTCAAACCTCAAATGATACAAAAACTGGCAATACTTCCGTCTCGGCTATGGTAAGAAACTCGACACCTTACGGTCAGTTTTCTGCAAATGTCGAATCTAATGGAGAGACAACGTCAGGGAGTCTCAGCGCCAACGGTGGTTTACTCATCTATGAAGGGGGAATTGTTGCAGCTCAGTATCTAGGGGAAACCACCGCAGTTGTAAAGGTGGATGATGCGGAGAATCTGATTGTTAATCACAACCCAACACTCAGGACAAACAAGGACGGTATTGCTGTTATTCCTTACTCAAATGATTACGGCTCTAATAAAGTCTACATCAATGCAGAAGAGAACTCTGACGTTCAATTAGTGGAGTTCAGCAAAAACTACGTTCCAAGACGAGGCTCTACGGTCCTTATAGATCTGAAAGCTCGTGTAGGTAAACGTGTACTGGTGAAACTTAATACAGACGCAAACCTATTTGGAGAACCTGTCGTTTCACTCGATAACCAATCAGATGAGATGTCATTTGTTGGTACTGACAATATTGTTTATCTGTCAGGGATTAAACCTGACCAATCAGCAACTTTTGTTGTTGGTTCTGGTCTTTGTGAATTTTCAATCAGTGTAAGTCCTGACTCTAAAAGTTTGCAGGACATCGTTGAGCGAAGCTGTAATTAGGTACAAATATGTTATTGAGATCGTTATTAGTCATTGTTGTTAGTCTATTTCCAATTATTGAAGCGCACGCGGGAGTGCGCCCTATTAATACTAGGGAGATAATTACAACAACCAAAGAACATCAAGTTGACATCATCAATGATTCTGCAAGTGAATATCTGGTGCAATCTTGGATTGAGGATAGCGATGGCAACACTCGGGACCTGCCGCTAGTACTTACGCCACCTATCTTTAAGCTAGGCGCTAATGAACAAGGTTTTGTGAGAATTCTACCAATTGAAAACAAACTAGCCAAAGATAGAGAGAGCATTTTCTTCCTTTCGGTACAAGAGATCCCTAAGAAAGCGGAAACTGACCAGAACCAGCTAAATATTGCCGTCAGAACTCGGATCAAGGTCATCGTTCGTCCCGACCAATTGGATATGACCGGGCTTCTTGATGCAGCTAAACAGCTGTCTTGGAACATCATTCAAGAAGACGGGAAAAAATACCTTCAATCAACGAACAATACCCCTTATTACCTAAGCCTTGGTCACCTAAAGGTCATTAATGGCAGTGTATCTAAAATACTCGATGATAGGTTCAAAATGACGCCACCTTTTGGCCAACAAAAGTATGCGGTACCTAAGGGAATGGACATTAAAAATATGTCCTTGGAATACGGCATTATCAATGATTATGGTGGTTTAAGTGAAATTCAAACTGTTAACTTTTAGTATCTGTTTAACACTCTCTGCGGGAGCATGGACTGCTCCCGATACCGTTTCTCCCATCAATGACGAGAACGACTATCTTGGGTTTGCCGCGGGCTATCAGCCTACTAATGATTATTTTTCTCCTAACATCATATATGGAGTAAACATAACACCAGACTTGGTAGTTGAATCACGTCTTGGTTATAACAACACACAACTCGATAACAAACACCTGTTAGCTCGAATCTCCTTGTTTGGTCGCTCTCAACTCGATTCTGGCACTGCCCTACTATACGGACCATTCATTCAATATGAAGATGAAACGCATCCATTTAGAACCGGCTTTTCCAGTGTTATTAAACATCATTTAGACAGCGATGTGGCACTGTTTGGCGGTGTATCTGCGGTTATCAAAAAAGAATCGGATGTCAAAGTTCTTCCAGAATTTATATTGGGCATTACTTGGGCAATTCCTGGACCAGAGCCAACTCGCGCTAGACCTCTAGATCCCCGACCTGCTGTAATACAGCAAACATCTGAGAAAGTGGCAGTACAATCAACGCTCCCACCAGAAAGAGCCATTGTCGAAGCAACACATGTGTTCAAAGTAAACTCAAGCTATATAAGCAATGAAAAAGTGCTTAAAGAAAGTATCCAGTATCTTCACCAACATCCAGATATGAGTATTCGAATTGTCAACAAGCACTCGATAGGCGGAACCGCGGCTTATAATAAATGGTTGGGGCAAAGAAGAGTAGAAAGATTGCGTGTTTTTTATACCGAAAATGGTATTGATAAACAAAGGATGGATATTAAGTCTTCATTTAAAGATCAAGATAAACTTGGCCAACCATTGGTACAGTTCTCGTATTTCGAAACAACCAAAGATAATTAGTACACTCTTCACTACCTCTATTCATACGTAACGTTAAAAGCCTACTTGATAGTAGGCTTTTAATTTCTCCTATGATGTTGGATTCCAAATGTCTTCACGTCAATTACCGCTATCAGCCAATAATATCGTTGATTGTTTTAGAGGATAGTATAAGCCAGACGTAATATGAGAATTAAATTCGATGTAGCCTAAGGATCATAATGACAGAAGATGTGATGATTGAAGCTCTAAAGACCATCAACAATCACTATCCGTGACTGTTGATGTAAGAAAGAAGAAACTAGTTATATCTAACCGTAATTTGCGTTTGAAAGCTAAAATTCCCGTATCCCGATGACGATCCCAATTGGAATTTAGCACGCATTGGAATAGTGAAGCTGTTTCCTTGAGCATCGTTACTAAACTCGTACATTGTAGAGAACAACATCTGCGACTCCGAACCCAGATTATTGAAAATGTTCATTAATACGATCTGACCGTTACCATTATATAGAAGTGAACTTTTGTCCAAGCTTAAAGACACATTAGTCATATTGACTGGAGTAACAGTTAACTGAACGTTATTTTGCATCACAGACTTATCTGCACAGTTTAACGCTATGTTGAAGTAGCTACTAACTTCATCCCTCACACCTTTTACTAACGCAGGGAGTTCGACGTTAGTTGGATGGGTAACATTGCAAGAAGCATTATATACCGGGATTTGTTGAGAGTTAGGGACACTAGATGGGCTAACATATGCACTACCACCGGTATTATAAATAAAACTTGCTAGGTTATATTGAGTAGCAAGATTTAGTGTTACTGAACTGGCGTTCTGAATCTCACCAGACTTAATGACGTTGAACATTGGTTGATTGAACGTGCCACTGATATTTTGGTTGTTTCCATATGTTGGTTTTTTGAACTGATTAAAGATTATTTCGTTATTAACACCTGCAACACCTCCAACCATAAAAGTGCCTTCTAATACGATACCTTCTACATTACTTCGAAACTTCTTTTCTCCAATATAGCTTCCAGCTGCCCCTCGGGTACCAACCTGTAGTACCACGCCATTGTTAGTAAAACTTTGAGTTTTGCAGGAGTAATTCGTCGAAAGGATTAATTGACCTAACACCTCGCCATCTTTATAGACTTCATTCGAACTAGGTAGGTTAACACCGGAGTATGTTAGCTTTTGATTTGTAAAAGTGCACTCGCCGCTATTTAAGGCTAAGACTGCTTTGCTAGCGAAGACCAACAGTAGAATTAAAAATCTAGATAGGTTCATTAAATGTCATGCTCAGTTCTATAAAACGCATGCCATTATATATTCGAAATCAACACTTCAAAGTACGATTATTCTTACTTCAATGTAGGCAGAAGGATAATTAGTTATACCTAACAGCAACCTGAGTCTGAAAACAAAAATTTCCATAACCTGATGAAGAACCTAATTGGAACTTTGCTCGCATAGGGATTGTAAAGCTACTTCCCTGACTACTGTTACTGAATGGGTACATAGTTGAAAATTGCATCATCGCTTCTGTACTATTAACACTATTAAAGATGTTCATTAAAACCATCTGATTGCGGTCATTAAAAACCAATGTCGTCTTGTCTCCAGTCATTGTTACGTTCGTCATATTTACTGGAGTGACAGTTAGCTGCACGTTATTTTGCATGACGGATTTATCGACACAATTGAGGACTATGTTAAAGTAACTGCTTACTTCATCTCTAATACCTTTAACCAGAGCGGGGACTTGAACGTTTGTAGGATGTGTCACACTGCATGATGCATTATAAACTGGAATGGGAGCGGTATCTGGAACATTGGTTGGACTAAAGTAGACGCCACCAGTTGTCGCCGTATTGTAGATAAAACTGACTAACCTAAATGGATTTTGAAGATTTAGTGTTACCGATGTAGCACTGCTTATTTCACCAGATTTAATGACATCAAATAATGGTTGGTTGAACGTTCCACTTACATTTTGATTGTTAGAATATTGCGGCTTTTTGAACTGTTTGAATATAACCTCATTACTAAAGCTTGCCGCCTGTGCTACTGTGAATTTTGCCTCAAGAACAATCCCAGCAACATTACTGTTATACCGCTTAGCACTTATGTGACTGTTTCCTGCTCCTCTAGTTCCAACTTGGAGTACCACACTATTATTTGTTATCGAGTTTGTCTTACAAGAATAGTTGGTTGACAATATAAGTTGCCCCAAAACCTCACCATCTTTATACACGTCATTTGAACTAGGAAGGTTAACCCCTGAGTATGTTAGTTTTTGATTAGAGTATGTACATTCACCACTATTTAGTGCATAAGTATAGTAAGAAAAAAATAACGACAACGAAAATAGTACGAATTTAATTAATTTCATTGATTGTCAATCGCTTCTGGTCTAAGAATACATGTCTATTATATATTCTGTGCAATTATATTTAAGTAAGATTTTTCCCACCTGAATGCCGGCATTTTCCTTCACTAAATCATATCGTACGCTTAGTATTACTAAATAAAAGGCTCCTTAATAGGAACCTTTTAAATGTTTAAGCTAGGTAAATCTTGAATCAATCCCCAAACTTGAGTTGTAAACCACTTACCAACCAACCATTGGACCAAACGTTCAAACCTTTGACCTCCTGCCCCGCAGGCACAGCCGCACTTTGCTCTGTACGATTAGTCGCATAGCGCTTAGAACCGATCAACTTTTGACTACCATTCTGATAGTGAAATGTTAGAGCAACTAACTGACGGCCACCCCATCGAAAATCACCTCTTGTCGCCGTAACCGATTTTAGACCCGTTAGGCTAACTTGATACAAGCCGCCACCTGAGCCACCATGAAGGTTACTACGAGAGGTTCCTATGGCATCAATGGCAGCTCCCGCTCGAATATATAGCACTTTCGAAGAGGAAACTGACTGCGTAGCTGCGTTGTTACTTTTTACGCCTAAAACCGAACTCCAAGTAACCTCGCTACCGCTTTTATCACCACTTAACACCCACTGATTATTGATATAGGTAACGACTAAGGTTTCACCACGTTTAGGTGTGTAAGTTGTATCACCATTAACCACATTAAAGTGGTATGTAGATTTACGCTCAAACTTCAAACGGGTGAATTCTGGAACGCCCTCAGGAAGTACAAAGTTTCTAGTCCAATGCCCATCAGACGTGACCAGGTGTAGATCGCCCTTCTCAGTGATGAGGTTTTTTAAAGCCAGGCTACTGTTTTCGAGACTGCGTAACAGCGTATTACCGTTGACTAGGTAAAAACTGTAGTTTTTATCTACGGAAATACTAAACGACTTCGCGCGATCATTTGGATAGCCAGAGCCAGTCCAAAATCGTGCTTGGTTGTAAGTTCCGAGCTTACTGTTACCACCAAGGTCAGAATATAAAGTAATGGTAAGACCCGGATGCATTGTGATGGTAGAGAGCGTACGCTGAAGTCCAGATTTCAGCGGGGTAAGTTGCTCGATTTTCTCTCCAACTTCTACACACTGGCTGATTGCCCGTTCGAATTCACCATAATGCAATGCATGGTGCTGAAAGAAACAACCATAAGTGTCATCTCTCTCAAGAAAAACGTGTTTACCCTTATCCCCAACTGTATTACCTAGGTAAGTAGCGGATTTATTCCATGTGTCGTTAATCGTTGAGTTATGGCCAGAAAAATTACCGACCGTTGCTCGGTACCCTGATTTGATAGTAAGGCTGCTCGAATCTACCAATCCATAATTTGCCATTAAGTGTGGAAACTTCGGCGAGGTCATGTCCTTAGAGTGGTTTATCTCTTCTTCATCAAAGCACTTCTTGTTGCCCTTATAGTTGGGGTGCTGATACAAGCATAGAACAGATTCTTCAGGCTCCGGTTCTACTGGAGAACTATCAATTTCATAACTTGGTGTGCATGATTCAATGTAAGTCGGCTCATCTAAATAGAAACCACCGACCGAACACGCTTTAATGGTCTTCATATTAGACTCAATAGACGGCAGCGTGAGGAAAATTGAAGGTTGGCTGTAGCTGATCATATTCATTACCACATGACCATGTTGATCGAGTTGTTCGGTATAGTGAAAACCAAACCTTCCACTAATAATGTCGAAGTTACTAATCGAGGTAGCAGGTTCCTCATATTTTAACGAATCATTATCGAGTACGCGCACTGTTAGATTAGCGGTATTTCCCGCTGTGAACTTAGGCGACGAAGCTGACCTTAACGCATGGCTAGTCGACCATGATGTCGAACAGGTTGCTGTCTGTTCACTTGACACACAAAAACGTATATCTTTCATCGAACTGTTGGGAATTAAATAAGGTTTAGTGGAAATCGTTTTTCCTTCTTTCGTCACCCATTTAAGTTCAATGAGCTTATCGCCGACATAGTTTGTTGCAAGCTCATTATTTATTCTACCTAACAATATTTCACTGTCTTCAACTTTACTTTCAATATCAACTGACATTGCGTAAGCGCTTCCTAAAGGGCCAATTGCACCCAAGAGGAACAATAACGATGTTTTATTCATCATTAACTCCAATTTTGGTTTTATTATTTCCAAAGCTCTTTTAAATGAGACATAAAGCTTTTATTTAGACTCATCTTTAACAATACAACTTAGATATCCGTTATAGACTTCGCTTGGGGCAATTTGGGTTGTATTCGTGCCTGAGATAGATACTGTTTCAGCCCAAGTAATTCCAGCAAAGGTAAACGGACCATTAGTCGTTGTAGTATTGGTCCAATAGTTGGTCATTCCAGGCCAGCTATCATCAAATATCGATGTGTTTTGAGCTAAAGACTTAAGCTCACTACTTGTTGGTGGAGTGGCGCGTGGCGAAATGTATTTACAGTAGCTTTCAACAAGGTTGATACCTGTATTGGTCAAACGTGGTGATGCTACATACGTTTTACTGCCGACGGTTTCCTGCAGATAGCTCTGGCCAGGGAACAACAGAGTGAATTGCTCTTTTGTTGGCGGCTGTACCCAATTACCAAGGTTTTCCGGTCTTTCTGTTACGAGTCTAGTGCTGCAAGACGAAGGTTCGATTGTAGGACTCGCCCCATGTGAGGATAAGCCAAAAGTGCAAAGACTAACCAAAGGTACCGATGAAAGGTTCAACTGTGAGATTGTTGTGTTATAACTTGTGGATTGATTGGAGGTATTATGAGTAAAACCTGGCAAACGAGAGGTTGACTGAAGTACTGTAGTATCAGACTTCAGTGTATAAAATAGATCTGTGACATATGGAGAGCCAGATGGTAATTCATCTATACTTTCTGCTCCAATGTAATCCACACTTAATTTTATTTTTACAGAGGTATCTTCGTCGTTGATAATCTCTTCATTGGTTATCGTATTATTCACCTCCCAGTAATCATTAATGTCAGTATTAGGTGCTCTGCTGTTTCGAAGCTGAGCATCGTTATTACCAAATTTAGTAATTATCTTTAATGTATTTGAACAGTTAAAATCACCTTTTTCAATCAAACAGAGTTTTATGTCTTTATTTGTATCACTCTCACTTGGAGTATAAGCCACTCCCTTCGATATGATTTTATCATCGACCATCCAAACATAGTCATTAATACTACCATCTTCTTTATAATGATAGATTAAGTCTGAATTATCTGACGCAATAATAGGAAATCCTACAGTAGTAAACTCATCCCCTCTTGTTACTGATTCAATTTCAAGCCCATAAACTAAAGACGAACTTACTAAACTACCAAATACTAATATGTAGTTTTTCATACTTACCTCATATTTAAGATTCAATGTAAATCGAAACGACTTACATATCCAAGCTTAAACACAAGAAAATAACAAACCATCCTATTATTCGGTGTTAATTATTATTAATCCAAAACAGAGATCAACATCACTCAATTGACTTCAATATTTAAGTAGTAGCTCTATTTATCAGATGTAGCTGACGATTAGAACAGAAGCACTTTCGACTGTTCTCTCATTAAATACTTCGATTTTTTCGGCTGTATACTCAACACAGTTATTTGTTTTCTTTTGTATCTTGGTTGAGAAATCCCTTACATTTAACGCACAAGGTTCCTGCATGATCTTTCCTTTAAAGGTAATTTGGCCACTAACAGGGTTGCTGTTCACCTTCGAAGCCTCGTTAACTGGCTTATTTAACATACTTTCTGATAGTACAGATGTAGAGGTTAAAAGCAAAAATAATGACAAATACTTCATTTCTTACACACCTTATATTTTTCCTACATCTATTATTTAGCAAATATTCTCACGTAAGCAAGTTATTTCTTACATATAAATAGATTAATAAATATTATTTTTCTCACGATTCAATAAGTGATTATTTAATATGGGTATTTTTTAGAGAGAATTAGTACTTATGTAGGAAGCAGATTACTGAAGTAATCTGCTTTAAAGAGATTGGATAGTAATGAAGAGAGTTACCTTCTTAGATACTAAAACGGCACTTCCACCTGCATCATCATATCGCCTTGGTAGTCTTGATGCCAACGGTAGTCCAAGCGTAAACGTGGTTCTTTACCTTTTTCACCAAAGCCAACGCCGAAATGAAGCCCTTGTGCCATCAGCCATTCTTGCATCGACATTTCGTCTTTATGACGAGCGATTTCCTCAGGTACCCATAAACCAATACCAACAAAACTATTTTCTATGTTACCTGTTAGCACAGGTTCGGATTCTTGCGTAAGAAGCCATTGATCCCAATAAGAATCTTGTAGAGAGTTGATAGGAGGTTCGTCTTCTATTAAACCACCAAGCGTAATAACTTGGTTGCCAATATAGTTGAAGGGTTTAGAAATAAGCGAGCAAAACGACTCTTCCTCCGTCGCTTTTAAAACAACAGATTTGTTCGTATTGCTCTCACAAAATGCGAATGCGAGAGGACTATTCACCACTACTACTAAAGCAATACAACTCCACCTTGCTTTCATTTTTATTTTTCGTCCTTGTTATAATCTTTATCAATATAGCTTATGTGCGACCAAATGTTGAGCGACGCTAAGCGTCGTTAAGTGATCTACATTCAAACCTTGTGACAAACTATATCGTATCGTCGTCGAGCGGATCTTCACTTTTTCAGGGCAAGCGAGAATGGACCACCGCTCAACAATATCTTGCGCTTTATAAAACTTGCTAAAGCTGAAGAAATTGTCGGGACCAACAACAAAAGTTAGTTCAGCTTCTGGGTATCTTTTTTCTAACGCCTCCAATACAGCAAAAGTTGTCACAGAGGTTCCTGGTTCGTAAAGAGACTCTTCAATGTTGGAACGTTCAACATTGGCTTGTCCAATGTCAGAGATAAACATGTCCACTAACTGACAACGTATGCTGTAATCGAGCATACTTTTCCCCCATGCATGAGAGATACTAGGAACTAATAGTACTTTGTCAAAATGATTCAGAGATTGAATAACACTCTTATGCCCAAAGCTAGGAGGATTAAAAGCGCTACCAAATATCGCTATTTTTGTCATATGTATCTCAATAAATCGTCTCTCTGCATAGATTGACCCTAACTGTAACTTTTTTTCAGCGATTTTCGTAGGTATCATACGAGAAAATATTTTTTGCTTGCAGGAAAAGGGATCCCACATGGAACAACTAATTCGAGACGAAATGCGCGTGCTTCCGTCTATTGACCCACGCTTTGAGATTGAACGCCGCGTTGCTTTTATCAAGTCAAAACTTCAGCAATCTGGCTGCAAATCTATCGTCCTGGGTATCAGTGGTGGTGTTGACTCAACAACTTGTGGTCGCCTTGCTCAACTTGCAGTGAATGAACTGAATGAAGAAAGTAATTCTAGCGACTATCAGTTTATCGCTGTTCGCCTACCTTATGGTGAACAAAAAGATGAAGACGAAGCACAACTAGCCTTGTCTTTCATTGAACCAACTCATTCTGTTTCTGTGAACATTAAAGCGGGCGTTGACGGTTTGCACGCCGCTTCACATATAGCTCTAGAAGGCACAGGTCTACTACCAGAAGACAGCGCAAAGGTCGACTTTGTAAAAGGTAACGTAAAAGCTCGTGCTCGCATGGTTGCTCAGTATGAAATCGCGGGATACGTGGGAGGGTTAGTGCTAGGTACGGACCACTCGGCAGAAAACATTACTGGTTTCTACACCAAATTTGGTGACGGTGCTTGTGACCTTGCCCCGTTATTTGGCCTGAGCAAACGCCAAGTTCGTGAAGTAGCAGATACCCTTGGCGCGCCAGAGCAACTCGTTAAGAAAACACCGACTGCAGATCTGGAAGAACTCGCACCTCAAAAAGCGGACGAAGATGCGCTCAACCTGACTTATGATCAGATTGACGATTTCCTCGAAGGTAAGCCTGTATCTCAAGAAGTCAGTGATCGCCTCGTTGCCATTTATAAAGCAACACAACATAAACGCGAGCCAATCCCAACGATCTACGACTAAGTTGATTTCCTTCATAGAGCCAGCAATTATTTGCTGGCTTTTTTTAACCCTGTGATTTACCTCTCTGAAATCAGATCTTGCCATCGCTCAACTTTTAATCAGCTTAAAGATGTGCCATTGTTATAACAGCACTAGTGATCACAAGTGCCGTTGGCACCCAGAGTCACTTGTGCGAATGCCCAAGCGAAAACTATTGTTCACCAATAAAAGGGGTTGCTATGTTAGGCGAAGATCACTCTCTTCTGAAGGAATTTCCAGAGCATCAAGACGTTATTCATGCCCTTGCGGCAAGCGATGAAGGCTTTGCAGCTGACACGAAAAACTACAACGCGCTGGATAAAGAAATTCGTGTGTTAGAACTGAACGGTTCTCCTATCGAAGATACCGAAATGCATCAACTGAAACACAATAGAGCGGTACTAAAAGATTCGTTGCATCAACGTATAGTGAGTGCTTCAAAGTAGGCAATAAATAGAAAGTCGGTGCCAGTTGGACACTGGCACCAAACAGCCTCGCAATTCCCTATTTAACTGACAATATCCACATCTGTCTGTGGTACTGCACAACAAGCTAAAACCTTTCCTTCTGCAATTTCACTGTCTTGAATCGCCGGTACATCAGGCTGATGAACTAAGCCCGACTCTACCGTAACCTTACACGCGCCACAAAACCCCGCGCGGCAACTGTGAGCAACTGCAAGACCGGCTTTTTCTGCTTGCTCTAGAATCGTTTGCTGATTGTCCCCCTCAAACACCGTACCATCTAAACTAATTTGTACGGTTTTGACCACTTGTTCCGTTGCAGTAGCGACCCCAAAAGCCTCTTGGTGGTAGTGATCTTCAGGTAGTCCTTTCTTCAACATCAAGTTCTTTGCTTTTTGCATAAAGCCGTCAGGTCCACAAACGAAGACTTGTCTCTCAGTAAGGTCGGCAATTTGTTTTAGATGGGACAAACTAAAACGTCCTTTTAATCCCTGCCAATCCTCTGATGGTTGCGTCAGTGCCAATATCACCGTGAGATTTTTATTTTGCTTCTCTAGGTTTTTCAACTCATTCGCAAATGGGATATCAGCGTAAGTCGAACATTGATGGTAGAACACCACATCTCGTATATCGTTTTGGTCGGTAAGGTCGCGCAGCATCGACATCATCGGAGTTACGCCACTTCCTGCAGATAATAATAACAGCGGCTCATGTTCAGAGTTGGCAATATGGAATGAACCGTTAGGCTTATCGGCAATCAAGGTGTCACCTACTTGAAAATGATCAAACAGCCAATTCGATACTTCTCCACCATCAACTCGTTTCACCGATATCGCTAAGCGCCCAG
The DNA here is from genome assembly GCF_013364395.1 of Vibrio mediterranei. Classification (NCBI taxonomy): domain Bacteria; kingdom Pseudomonadati; phylum Pseudomonadota; class Gammaproteobacteria; order Vibrionales; family Vibrionaceae; genus Vibrio; species Vibrio mediterranei. Next base: position 1,476,738 of record NZ_JABXGK010000008.1, read on the forward strand.
GACGACTTGGACTTGATGATAAGGTATACAAGCGCTTGACCGCTTTACCATCCATATTGAGTTCTATCGGTAAATGCTGGCCTGCTTTGTAGCTTGGCATTGCACCTTTCTGAGGTTCTAACCAAAAAGTTTCAAAATTCCTCGCGACATGCTCTCGCTCGACACAAACAAATTCTTGTTTATTCGCATCCAGATCCTCGTAGTGCTCTTTGTCTTTGTATTCCAGTACTTCGATAGCATCACCAGTGCGAATCATACCCTCATTCTTTGCCACAAGGTTTTGACCAAAGAACACGCCACCGCGTTCATTGGCACGGAAGCGTGAGAAGGTCGTTAGCGGTTCTTTGCTGGCTCTGAATTCCGCTTTTTCGACATCAACTGTTGTCAGAATGCAACGCTCACATGGCTTTACAGCTTCAAACTCTACATCACCGATCTTAATTCTCTTCCATGAGTCCTCGATAAATGGCTCGTCCGAGTCAACCACTAAGTTGGTTCTGAATTGCTCCATACTATGTACTTCACTGCTTCGCTTATTCAATTCCGCTAGTGAACCGGAGCTAATGATAAGTAAAGGATAGCCGTCTGCAAAGCTCACATTATGACCCAGTTTTTCTCTTACCCGGTTTGATTGCTCGCCAGTGAAAAGTAGCTCAACCCTTTGATTCAATACTTCACTGAACCAATCATCCGCTTCATCTGTTGTCGTGTAAGCAGAAAAACTGTCTGCCCATACTGTAGCGGTCGTATCCTGCATTTTAAATGTACTGTATTGCAGCTTTAAAGGAGGCAGTCCAGGGTAAGTGAAGATAATACCTGTCGGTAGAAGGCTGGATGACACTTTTACCATGTTAGGGTATTTGCGTGCGGTCACCATTGAACCATCGGCCAATGCCACCATAAAACGACGGTCAAAACAAAGCCCTTGTTTTTCAACCCATGAAGAGGAAAGAGAAATACCTCCAACTGACTTAACTGGATAGATATTGATTTGGGAAAGCAGAGTAGATTTTGCCACGACTGAGCCCTTTTTCTTGTTATGTCCATTTGCAGAGCACAATGTTAACGCCTTTTTGCACATTGTCCCAGAAACATAGTGAAATCTAAGTCGTTTTCCTCTATCATCCTGTCGCCTAAACGTAAGCGATTGCATTCACATTTTTCGCGGCCGTTTAGGCTCCGTTTCAAGAAGAATCTAACTTGGTGGGAGCCCAAATGACTACATTGACTATTACTCGTCCTGACGACTGGCACGTTCACCTTCGCGATGGCGAAGTACTAAAAGATACCGTTCGGGACATCAGTCGCTACAACGGCCGCGCATTGATCATGCCTAACACTATCCCACCTGTCACTGACACTGAAATGGCACTTGCGTATAAAGCGCGCATCATGGCCGAAAAACCATCTGAGCAGTTTGAGCCTCTTATGGCGCTGTACCTAACCGACAACACCTCTCAAGAAGAAATTCGTAAAGCCAAATCGGCAGGTGTGGTAGCGGCAAAACTGTACCCAGCAGGTGCAACAACGAACTCAGATTCTGGCGTGACTTCAGCAAAGAACATCTACTCTGTATTAGAGACAATGGAAGAAGTTGGAATGCTACTTTTGGTTCACGGTGAAGTGACTACTCACGACGTTGACATCTTCGACCGTGAAAAAGAGTTCCTCGATACGGTACTGGCTCCAATCGTTAACGACTTCCCTAACCTTAAGATTGTTCTTGAGCATATTACGACAGCCGATGCAGCTCAGTTTGTTAAAAATGCCAACGACAACGTAGCAGCAACAATTACCGCACACCACTTGATGTATAACCGCAACCATATGCTCGTTGGCGGTATCAAGCCACACTTCTACTGCCTACCAATTCTAAAACGCGGTACGCATCAACAAGCATTAGTAGAAGCGGCAACTAGCGGAAGTAAGAAGTTCTTCATAGGTACTGACTCTGCACCACACGCTAAAGGCAAAAAAGAAGCCGCTTGTGGCTGTGCTGGCTCATACACTGCTCACGCAGCAGTAGAGTTATACGCAGAAGTATTCGAGCAAGAAGGCAAGCTAGAGAATTTAGAGGCATTCGCAAGCCACAACGGCCCAGACTTCTATGGACTACCACGTAACACAGATACTATCACGCTAGAGAAATCTGAATGGAACGTGCCAGAAACCATGCCATTCGGTAATGACATTGTTGTACCTATCCGTGGGGGAGAAACGGTCAACTGGCAAGTGAAGTAATTTTTACTGATGTACTTATCGTCAAGGCTCCCATTCTCAATGGGAGCCTTTTTTATTGATTAGGGAACGTTACTGAATCGGCAGCGACGTCATCCCAAAATGAATCGCAACTGGCAAAATTAAAGCTTGAATGAACAAGATAAAACTAATATTGCGGCTTTTTACTCGCACCAAAATTGGCGACAGTGCAAACAGCAGCAAACAGATTGCCGTTAGGGTGGAGTTATCCAAATAGAGCCACAACACTAAATATCCACTTAACAAAGCGAGCGCTATGTTGGAGAATGCAAGCTTGCGAGCTAAGGCGAGAATAAACATCACGCCAATAATTAAAAAGAGTGTCGTCATTTATTTTTGCAAATGATAATTATTACCATTTAATTCTAACGCTCTAGAACAAACTGTGCAACCTATTGATTTAAATCTATGACTAAAACTATTGCTATCGCCACTCCCTGTAAAGCCGCCTGTAAAAACGAAGGTGGCATTTGTTCTGGTTGCTTTCGTACCATGGACGAATTGTCTGCATGGCGTTTAATGGAAGAAGAAGAACGCGATGACAAAATGGAGCAGTTAGCAGGTTCTGCAACTACACACGTTTGCCCCAAATGTGGAGAAGCCGCCTATTGTGACATCTCTGCGGGCCACGATACCTGTTGGTGTTTTGAACTGGACAAGCGCGATACGTCTTCTATCGAAAAATCCGATCTGTGTTTGTGCCGAAAATGCCTCTCAACCCTACCTATTGAATAAACCCCCAAACGGGGTACTCAACTTTGCACCGTTGATGTTGCATTATTGTTAATTCCAAAATAGAGTAAATGCACAAACTTAATAAGGGATAACAATATGGAATCGTTACTTAAGGACTACTCTGTCGTTACAGAGATCCCTGTCGCTTGGGGCGAAATGGATGCACTTAATCACGTCAATAACGCAGTGTATTTTCGATACTTTGAAACCGCGCGACTCGACTACTTCAGTCACATTAATCTAATGGAAGACATGGCAGTCACGAATATAGGCCCAGTACTTGGGGAAACCTATTGCCGCTATAAACTGCCTGTCACCTACCCCGATACATTACTTGTCGGCTCTCGAATTACTGAGGTACAAGAAGACCGCTTTAAGATGGAATATCAAGTGGTCAGCAAGAAGCTTGGCAAAGTCACCACGACGGGGACAGCGACGATCGTCATGTTTGATTTCACCACCAATCAAAAAGCCCTGATTTCTGACAAACTCATGTCAGCGATTGAACAAGCAAACCGCGATTAAACGCGATCAAACGCGATCAAACGAGCCGTTTGGACCGCTAGCTCAGTGGTCCGAAAATGATTTGTCACAATCTTCACACCATGCTCGTTGCACGTTAAACCTTGCAAAGCTATTCTTGCAGCACAAACAATATCGAGAATGGAAACCATGAAAAACCAGTTTCACTACCCTATCGGTACCCCAGGACAGAAATGGACTGAGGAAAACGTTATCCAATGGCGCGAATCGACTACTGTTAAGCGTCTGTACAGCGAAGATGTACTCCCAAAGATCGCAGCGCTAAAAGATACCTTCAATATTGAGCAATATGGTGCGCTTTCATATGATGTTGATCGATTCCCACTCTTCGTATTAAAAACCAAATCTTGGGATTCACAGAAGCCAACGGTTCTTGTTACTGGTGGTGTTCATGGTTATGAGACTTCTGGCGTCCACGGTGCGCTTCAGTTCGCCAGAGAAAACGCCTCTCACTACGAGTCTCTGTTCAACATCGTTATCGCACCATGTGTCAGTCCTTGGGGTTATGAAACGATCAATCGTTGGAACCCGAATGCTGTCGACCCTAATCGCTCTTTCTATACAGATTCACCAGCAGAAGAGTCTGCGAACCTCATGGCGATGGTTGCATCGTTAGATACCACTGTTTTGGCACATATCGATTTACATGAAACAACGGATACAGATGAAAGCGAGTTTCGACCAGCACTAGCGGCACGCGATGGTCTCGACTACATCGAGGACAATGTTCCTGACGGTTTCTATCTTGTCGGCAATACCGAGAATCCCGCAGATGAATTTCAAGCGACGATTATCCAACATGTAGAAAAAGTGACTCATATTGCCCCGCCAGACCAAAATGGCAATATTATCGGTTCTAAAGTCGTTCAGAATGGCGTCATCAATTACCCACTGAAAAAGCTCAGCCTTTGCACCGGCATGACGGATTGTGAGTACTCAACCACAACTGAAGTTTATCCAGACAGTCCAAAAGTCACCTCACAAGAGTGTAACGATGCTCAAGTAGCGTCTGTGGTTGGGGCTTTGGAATATTTAAAGGCGCGTATGTAGTAATCTTCACTCGCGACTCTATAACCCAAGCCACGGCTTGGGTTTTCTATATTTGCACGTATAACCACTAAATTTACAAAACCATTGTTAAAAAGCCGCCAAAATAACCACTTAGTGTTTTCTATCTCCTAAAATAACGTTAGGCTATTTATCGTTACACCATAATAAGAATGAAAAATCTCACAAGGAAGTCTAACTCGTATGACATATCGCCGTATTATAAGTGTCATCGCTGCTATATCGTGCTCACTCACTGCAGTGGTGGCGCAAGGAGCGACACCAACTAACGTCAAGTCGCGTATTGACCGACAGGAAACGCCAGACAGAATTAGAGAATCCATGGTACTGCCTTACCTATTTAGTACAGAGACCATGGGGCTTAATGTCGGTGTTGGCGGCATGATAAAAGGTATCTACCAAGACCAGATGACCATAGGTGGCACTGTCTTTGGAGGTGAAACCAGTTATGCACTAGCTGGAGGTGTTTGGAACTACATGATTCCAGGAACCGAACGCGTGTTCTTGAGTGCATACGGCATGTTTGGGTATTACCCAAAACAACGTGCTTATACTTCAGGTAATGCCTATTACACCCCACCTCGTCCCGGTAGCAATGGCTCATCTAATCTAGATTATTTGGAAGCGGATGGCGCATCTAACTGGTTTGATATCAAGATGGAGTATGTACTTCCTATTGGTGTAACCAGAGACAAAGGACTCGTTGACTATCAGATCCGCAACGGTTTGTTAGTCTCAGAGCCTTCCGGAGGTAAAGAGTGGAATCCGTTGACCAGCGGCTCAACTATCTTTGTAGCTCGCCAATTTAATCGATACCAATCTTTTGAGTTTCAACAAGGGGACGTCGACGGCGCGATTCATGCGATGGAGTTTGGCATACTCTACGATAATACCGACTTTGCCCCCAACCCTTCCTACGGTAGCCGACAATACATCGCAACTTCTCACGATTGGGGCTGGTTTGAGTCTAAAAAGCAGTGGTCGTTCAACGAACTTGATATGAGCAAATACTTTTCGCTCGGCAAGTCGGATTGGGCATCACAACGAATTATCGCGATGAACTTCTGGACCGGTTATTCACCTACTTGGGAAGTAACGGATAACCCTAATGGCACTCAGTCTATAAACGGAAATGCACCTTATAATGAGGGGGCAACTTTAGGTGGCTTTACTCGTATGCGTGGCTACGACAATAACCGATTCCACGACAAAGCCGTGATTTATGGCTCTGCAGAATATCGTTATACGTTGGCCTATAACCCTATTAAAGATATCTCTTGGTTGAATTTCTTGAGAGTAGACTGGATCCAACTTGTAGGCTTTGTTGAGGTAGGTCGCGTAGGTTCTGCCTACACGGCGAACGAACTTCTTACCGATCTCAAGTACGATGGCGGCGCATCAGTTCGTGCATTGATGGCCGGATTGGTCGTTCGTGCCGATTTAGCTAAGTCTCCAGAAAGCACTAACTTCTGGATTATGGTTGATCATCCATTCTAAATTTTCGTTCCGATAGCCAACACTATAGTTGGCTATCGATCCAATGAATAAATGTCCGGATTTTTGGTCTTTCTTCATGACCATTTAGACATACCAAATCATAAGTTTGGCTAGTGCTCATTGAAGGGTAAGGGCAAACCAACTCGCCTCTCTCAATATAGTCTTTAACAAAATAATACCTCCCCATCGCTAAGCCAAGTGAGTTCAGGGCTCCGGTCAGATCTAACCCTCGATGCCCAACACAATAAAAGTGTCTAAAGATATTGAGATCATAGTCGTGATATTTAATCCAGCGCTCCCAGACATTTGACCCTAATGCATGTATAAGATTGACCTCTTTCAGTCCATCTAGGCCACGTTCAAAGAGCTTAAATCGTTGAGCGTATTCAGGCGAACAAATAGGAATATAGCGCTCACCAAAGAGAGGTTTAACGAAGCAGTCCTTTGGTTTGTCATCGCCATAATAAAACGCGATATCAACTTGGTCATTCTCGAAGTTCTGTTGCTCTTCGTGGACAAGAATATTTACATTAAAGTTGGGGTAGCGCTGATTAAAATCTTTGAGTCTTGGTACTAACCAAGACGAGGCAAAATTTGGCGAACTGGCTATCGTGATCTCCCCACTCATATCCGTCGATTTAATTTCTTCGATCTCACCAAAAATGGAGTACAACGATTTTGAAAGCGTTTGATGAAACCGTTCGCCCTCCTCTGTAAGCCCCAGTTTCCTTGTGCCTCGGGTAAATAGATTAAAACCAAGCGACTTCTCAAGCACCTTAATTCGATGGCTCACCGCACCCTGAGTCAAGTGCAATTCCTTCGCTGCAAGGGTAAAACTCAGTACTTTTGCTGCGACATGGAAGGTATGCAGATTCCTCAATAAGGTTTGTTCATTCGCCATAACACGGCCTCTACTTATTAAAAATTTTAATCCATAGTACCCGAAAATTAGTTTGTTCGCATCGATAAATAAGTTTCAAATAGCAACTAGAAAACGAATAAACACCCTGTCGTTGCAAGTAAGTACAGGGCGCAAGTTCCGTGGATAATAAACACAAAGAGGTTTGAATGAACATACTCGGCTATATGCAAAAAGTAGGTAAGGCATTAATGGTTCCAGTGGCCACCCTGCCTGCCGCTGCGATTTTAATGGGGGTTGGATATTGGTTGGATCCAACAGGTTGGGGAGCAGACAGTACCCTTGCTGCGTTTTTAATTAAGTCCGGCGGTGCAATCATCGATAACATGGCAGTGTTGTTTGCCGTTGGTGTTGCATTTGGTTTAAGCAAGGACAAAAATGGCTCTGCTGCATTGTCTGGTTTTATCTGCTTCTTAGTACTGACAACTCTTCTTTCTCCAGAAACCGTGCAGCAACTTAAAGGTATTAGTGCTGACGAAGTTCCGGCAGCCTTTGGCAAAATCTCCAACCAATTTGTTGGTATTATTGTCGGTATAGTCTCTGCTGAAATCTACAATCGCTACTCAGGTGTAACGCTACCTAAAGCGCTGGCATTCTTCAGTGGAAAGCGCCTAGTCCCTATTCTGACTTCTATTGCGGGTATGCTGTTAGCCTTCGTGCTTCTATATGTCTGGCCTGTAGTGTATGACGCTCTTATCGTGTTCGGCGTTAAACTTCAATCTATGGGTGCATTAGGAGCAGGTCTATTTGGCTTCTTTAACCGATTAATGTTGACCGTTGGCATGCACCACGCCCTGTACCCTGTTTTCTGGTTTGATGTCGTTGGCATTAATGACATTCCTAACTTCTTAGGCGGTGCTCAGTCTATTGCTAACGGAACAGCTACGGTTGGTGTGACTGGCATGTATCAAGCAGGCTTCTTCCCAATCATGATGTTTGGTCTTCCTGGTGCAGCATTGGCGATTTACCACTGTGCAGATAAAAAGAACAAATCAGCCGTGTTTTCTATCATGCTTGCTGCTGCGATGGCCTCTTTCTTTACAGGAATTACTGAGCCACTAGAGTTTAGCTTTATGTTCTTAGCTCCAGGTCTGTACTTACTTCACGCCGTACTGACTGGTATTTCACTATATATTGCTGCAAGTATGCAGTGGATCGCAGGATTTGGTTTCTCCGCCGGTTTTGTCGACCTAGTCCTGTCTAGTCAAAACCCGCTTGCTGTTCAGTGGTATATGCTTATTGTGCAAGGCTTAGTTTTCTTCGCCATTTACTACTGCGTGTTCCGTTTCGCTATTTTGAAATTCAACTTAAAAACGCCAGGTCGTGGTGAAGACATGGCTCCAGAGCCAGAAACAGCGGTAGACGGTGATCAAGGTATCGAAGGCTTAACTCACCAGTATATTGAAGCCCTAGGTGGTAGTGACAATATTACTGAAGTAGACAATTGTATTACTCGCCTACGCCTATCAGTAAAAGACTCTGGCATTGTAGACAAAGAAAAACTCAAACAACTTGGTGCCGCAGGCGTTGTTCCAGTTGGTAAGAACGGTATTCAAGTCATCATAGGACTAGGAAAGGTCGACAAAGTCGCCGAACAGATGAAAGTCGCTTTAGCGCAATGATAACGGACTCGTGATGTAAACCCTTTCTCAATTTGTTGAATCACCTTCAACAGAGAAAAATCGGCGGTATCACCTTACCGCCTCCCCCTCGAAGTGCAGAGTCGCTTAGTCACCGACTTTGCACTTCTTTTTAATCCGCTAACCTACTAATTTATAATATAAATATTCTCATAACATTCAGGCTAATCAAATTTCGACTATTTCTATAAAATCTGCGCTAGTTTGCTATTCAAACCTACTGTTACTCTTCAATCAACGATAAAAAGCACCTCTAAAGTGGTAGTACGAGTGCATTACTGCCCCCGCGGTAATGCCACTGTTTCTTGAGATGTGCGGTCAAAAATATTATTAAACATTGAACGAGGTAGAGCATGTCTAACGCTTTCTATATTCCATCATTAAACCTAATGGGTGTCGGCTGTCTTGAAGAAGCGGTAAACGCTATCAAATCACATGGCTTTACTAAAGCTCTTATCGTTACCGACAAGGTTTTAAACGAGCTGGGCGCAGTAAGTAAACTCACTACTTTGCTTGATAGTGCAAACGTAGCAGCGGTTGTGTTTGACGAGACTAAACCAAACCCAACTATCGAGAACGTGAACGATGGCTTAGCGCTACTAAAAGGCAATCAGTGTGATTGTGTGATTTCATTCGGTGGCGGCTCCCCTCATGATTGCGCAAAAGGTATCGCATTGCTTGCGACTAACGGCGGAGAAATCAAAGACTACGAAGGTGTTGATGTATCAGCGAAGCCTCAGTTACCGCTGATCTCAATCAATACAACGGCAGGAACTGCTTCTGAAATGACACGTTTCTGCATCATCACAGATGAGGCTCGCCACATCAAAATGGCAATTGTAGACAAGAATGTGACGCCAATTATCTCTGTAAACGACCCTGAGTTGATGCTGGCTAAGCCTGCGTCTCTTACAGCGGCAACTGGGATGGACGCACTTACGCACGCGATTGAAGCTTATGTGTCTATCGCAGCTACACCAGTCACGGATGCTGTTGCGATCAAAGCTATCGAAATGGTGCAAGCAAACCTTCGTGAGGCGGTGCAAAACGGTGACAATCTAACTGCACGTGACAACATGGCTTATGCGCAGTTTATGGCAGGTATGGCGTTTAACAATGCTTCACTGGGCTATGTTCACGCTATCGCTCACCAACTTGGTGGCTTCTACGATCTTCCTCATGGTGTATGTAACGCAATCTTGCTACCACACGTTCAGCAGTATAACGCTAAGGTAGTACCTGCACGCTTAGCTGACGTCGCGCGCGCCATGGGTGTTGATACTAATGGCATGACTGATGAGCAAGCCGCGAATGCAGGTCTTGATGCTATTCGTCAACTATCTAAAGATGTGAACATTCCGGCTGGTCTTGAACAGCTTGGTGTAAAACGCGACGACTTCGATGTACTTGCAGAGAACGCGTTAAAAGACGCTTGTGGTTTCACCAACCCTAAACAAGCAAACCACGAAGAAATCGTAGCCATCTTAGATTCAGCGCTGTAATTATTCGACACGTTTAACGTGCAACATCACAAAAATGCAGGCCAACCGATTGCCTGCATTTTTGCGTTTAAAAAGCTCCCGCCTTTCCTAACTCAGATCAATGTTACCTTCTTGCCATCTCCCTACTATTAGCTTTCAGGCGATGAAAACAGAAAGACGCATTATTTATGCATAAACTAAACAGCTTTAGTCGAGTGGCAGAACGTGAGTACGCACTATCTACCGGTAGCTTAAACTTACTCTATTACGATCTTCCAAAAGACTTTCACGATGAGTACCGCTCTTACGATGCTCCTCGCCTGTGTACCATTTTAAAAGGCACCAAATCGGTGAGTGTCAATCAGTCGCAGAGCTTCCAATACAACCGTGACCAATTTGTTCTGTTACCACCTAATTCGAACATCTACATGAAGATGCCTGAGTACACCAAAGCACTGGTGTATGAATTCGATGAACAAATGATTGAAGGCGTCAGTCAACGTGTTGCTGATACTCTAGAAGTCGATTCACCAACAGCATTAGAGTCACAAAGTTTCGCGGTCAATTCCATCGACAAAAGAATCGACAAACTACACACTCGAATGCAAGAGATCCTTCGAGAGCAAGAAGCCTGCATGGACTTTCTGATCGACCTGACCGGACAAGAATTGGTGTTTGAGTTGCTGCGCAATAATACTTGCCAAAGTATCATCTCGAACCATCGCTCTCACCCCATCAGTAAAGCGATTAGGATTATGAATTCACCTATGGGACTAAAGATGACGTTAGCTCAGGTAGCAGAAGAAGTGGGATTGTCTCAGTCGAGTTTTTCTCAGAAATTTAAAGCAGCAACACAGCTAAGCCCTAAACAATACCTAACTCAACTTAGACTGCAGTCCTCAAAACAAAGTCTCAACAAATTGAGTGTTACTGATGCTGCCTATGAAGCCGGATATGACAATATTTCTCACTACATAAGACTGTTTAAGAATGCTTACGGCCTAACTCCAAAGCAATACCAACGTTCGCTAATTCATGGCAGTCATTAAAAATGGTGCCTTAATTAAAAGGCACCTCCTGTTCTAATCGTCGCTAGAACACTATTCAGCGTTATTCTTGCCTGAACTTCAGCGACGAAGTTCAAACCAAAACATCATAAAGGCCGCACCGATTAGAAACGCCAAAATAAAACTGCGGTCATCCATGACACACATGGCAACAATGTCTAGTGTGTCTTCCACAGGTTCACCTCAACTAAAAGTAATAGCTGGCTTGTAGCCAACTGACCGTGTCTTTCTTGCTCACTTTATTGTCCGCGGTATGTTCAACTTTGAAACCAATGGACGCATAATCAGTCACCATATAGCCGCCGCCAATTTCTATTTGTGGAACAAACTCTTTGGCGCGAGTAATGTATGTCGCTTTAGGGTTGGCATAGAGCCAGTGACCAGCATCAAACCCATACATCGCATAAAGACCGCCTTGAACTAACGCCGAGTTTTTAAAGGACGATTTACCTTCTACCGCGATGTCGTGTTTGCTATCCATATAGCCGCCGTAGAGCATTGGAAACACAGAGATATTAGGGGTAAGTTCGATCTTGTAGATAGCACCCGCTAGCGTCGTCGTGGTATTTCGATTTCCGATGACATCCAGGGAATAACCTAGGCCGTCGTTAACCTTAAAATAGCGAACGCGGTAATCTATATCTGTCTTGCCTTCAATATCTTTCTTGTCACCGATACCTAAATCAGCGAAGACCATATGCCCTTGCCCCCAACCAAACACACTGTTGAGTTGAGTACGATCGTTTGATCTAGACAGTCCAACCATTGAGAATAGAGCCGTCGGATCGCCATAATTAATATCTTGAACCGAAGCTTCTGGAGCGACATCTTTTTGGTGAGTCGATGTCACTTCATTTGCCCAAACGCCCGCAGTAATCAAACTTAGAGCCATGGCAGTTATAGTGTTTTTCATATTTATACCTAATTAAACAAAAATCCCTTTAATTAGGTCATCCGTGGATTTCACAAGGCATTGCCAGAGTGATAAGAAGGGTTAACTACACGTAGAGAAGGTAGCGACATTTGATAGCTCAGCTTGTTCTACTAAATCAGCACATGATACGGTTTTGATGTCGTTAAGCTGACTGAGGTCGATGCGAATCTCACTGTACGTATCAAAGTTGCGCATCTTGAATGAGCCATTTTCGAAGTTGTAGGTATATTGAATCCAGCTGGCATATGTTTCACCGTTTGCTGGGTCAATAATGTCTTGGGGCACTAGATTCCCTGAATCGAATGTGGATTGGAGCTTACCCTCTGTCTGTGCCCATGAAGCCTGTGGGTCAAACTTAACATGAGCAGAGTTGTACAAGCCTCGTAGCATTCTTTCTGGGGATGAGATGGTAGAGCCGATGTTATGGCCATTTTCGACATAATTAAAGTCACCTACTTTTGTTGCATTCTCATCGTGATATTGCTGCAAAGGGGCGTTAGCCATTACTCGCAGTTTGTCGTTCACAGAACCGCGATGCACCATCATTTTGCCGCCTTCATTGAGCTCAAACAAAGCAATGTCACCAGATTTGTCCTGTACTGAAATATGCAAGCCATGCTGGGTACCATGAATACCATCGGCCCAAGCAAACTGGAATTCATTTGCTTCAAACGCAGTGACCGCTTCTTCTACCGTTTTAAAGTTTTGCGCCATAAAAGCTGCGGCATCACCCCAGTTAACTGCCGGTGCACCGGTGTCCTTGTAATCCTTGATGAATGCTTGCGAATCGTACATATATAAAGTTGAAGCAGATAAACCTTGATTGTTGATAGCCTCACCCGATGTATCAACAAACACGGCACGTTCTTCTAAGTTCAATGTCGGATACTTCACCGTCCATTTCGCCGCAGTTTTGTACGATGGAACCGCTTTAGTTGCCACCTCAACACCCGCTGGTGACATAATCGCATACGTACCAAGTTTCTGTCCCCAATCAAGTGTTCTAACTTGAGATACACCATATGGCGTATCAAGTGTGATGCGAGAACATGCGTTGGCGGTTCCAACGAGTACACTTGATGCTGTAGCAGCTAATGTAAGCGCGATAATTGTCTTCTTCATTTTCAACCCTCTAATATGTTCACGGTAGCAAAACCGTGTTTTGTCACCTGTTGATAGAGCAAACTTTAATCGCTGACTAGAAGTACATCAAAGTGATTAGTATATAAATATCGAATAGGTCAATCAGAAAGAGGAAGTAGTAAGGTAGGAATATCAACCCTTTCCCTCTGGCATACAGCACCAAAGGGAAAGGTTAGTTTTAATGATTACAATGAATTAAAATCGAAAACCATCACAACAATCATACTGCTGTTGTGTTTTGATTATCTTTAACTGGAAAGTACACTCGTTTCAGTTTGCTAAAAGCTTTGCCTATATCCTCAAGAATCACATATAAGCACGGAACGGCAATGAGAGTTACGACGGTGGCGTACATCACAGCAAAGCCTAAAGCAACTGCCATAGGTTTAACAAACGCCGCCTGAAGACTGGTCTCGAACATGATGGGCAACACCCCAAAGAACGTAGTGATAGAGGTCAGCGTTATCGCCCTAAACCTCGCACAGCCAGCTTCAACCACGGCTTGCTTCGCACAATCACACCGCGCTTTGATTTGGTTGACGTAATCAGTCATCACTAACGAGTCATTAATCACAACCCCCGCCGCCGCAATCAAACCAAATGTGGACATCATGCTCATATCAAGGCCATAGAAATAGTGCCCCCATATCGCACCTGTTAGGCTAAACGGAATAACAGACATAATGATAAACGGCTGGGCATAACTTTTTAATGGCACAGCCAATAGAATGTAAACCGTTATCATCCCTGCGATAAAGAACACTATCTGCTCTGCTTTTTGCTTTTGCTGTTCCTCAATGGTGCCACCTAACTCAGTTTTCACTTCAGGGAATTGAGCGCGTAGTTCCGGAAGCACATTATTTTCAATATTCTTCACTGCTCTATCGGGTTCAATCACCGCTTCGTCAATAGAACCATAGATATAAACCGTTCTAAAACCATTCTCTCGTCGTATTTGGTTGATGCCCGGCTTACTGGTGATATTAACCACATCGCCCAACATCACTTTTTTGCCTGATGGGGTATTAATCAAGGCATAGCGCAGTGAAGAGAACGCTTCTCGGGTCAACTTAGGGTAGCGAACCATTACCCTGACTTCTTCAGTATTCCGAAGTACTCGCTGCGCCTCTCCCCCATAAAAGCTGCCTCCAACCTGCGACGCTACATTAGCTAGATCCAGTCCGAGATCATAAGCCACAGGTTTCAGCGAAAGTTGTACTTCGCGACTGCCCGTATCCATCGAAGAACTGATATCAAACAACCCCGTCTGGAGCTGAAGCTTTGAAATCAGCTCACGTCCAGCGGCATTCAGCACTTCCATATCAGGGCCATACAGCAAATAACCAAACTCGTCGCCCTCTTCGCCACCAGCCACATTATCGTTAATAACAATGGATTTCAGACCAACAATCGTCGGCATTTTTTCGCGCCAACGACGAGACAGCTCAAACGCATCAACTGGACGCACGTCTTCATCAACAAGAGGAAGGATGATCATGCCTTCGGTGCGACTAGTGTTAATCGTCATCATGTCGCGAATAACAGGCTGCCCGTACTCTTGCTCTATATCCTTGTCGACCTCACTCACCACTTTTTCAAGAGTGAGTAAGGCATCAATCGTTTGTTCATCGGACGCATTGCTGTTCATCTCAATTTTGATCATTGGAAAGTCAGACGGAACTTTAGGGCTAGGGATCATACGTACATGCCCTGACGTCAGCATTGCCGCACTGATAACCAAAATTGCGATAAAGCCAGCCATCACAGACCAACGCCACTCCACACACCACGACACGGTGCGCTTGTATGGCCCATTAACAAAGCGGAAAAATGAGCGATTGAAACGGGCACGATAACTGTTCTCTTTGACTGGGGTAAATTTGGTATGAGCCAAATGCGCTGGCAGGATGAGTTTCGACTCTATCAAGCTGAAAATCAGACAGAAAATAACAACGATAGAAAGACCATAGAAAAAAGCCTTCTCTGGTCCTGTCGAGAATAAGAACGGAACAAACACAGCAATAGTTGTCAGTACCCCAAATGTTGCAGGGGTTGCGACACGCTGAGCGCCACGCACGACATTAGTGACCCCTCCACCTTCTTTTTCAACCTCGGTGTAGACACTTTCTCCTATGACGATGGCGTCATCTACCACAATACCGAGCACCATAATAAACGCGAACAGTGTGATGATATTGATACTGACATCAAACAGCGGCATCAGCATAACCGCTCCTAAGAAACAGACCGGTAAACCAACCATAACCCACATAGCTAAGCGGAATCGCAGGAAAATGGTCAGCAAAACCGCTACCAGAACCGCACCTTGCAACAGGTTCTTAAGCATCATATCCAGTCGAGCATTCAAATAGAACGTCATATCCATCAAAGTGTTGAGTTGAATACCATGAGGTAACGTTTGATTTCTTGCGTCAATAAAGCGCTTCACCGTCTCGGCCACAGGCACCATATTTTGGGTTTTGGTTGCCTTAACCGTCAAATAGATACCGTTCTCACCTGAATACTTAAAGTAGTGTTGCCCTTCAGTAAACTCGTCTTTTATTTTGGCAATATCACCCAATAAGACCTTGGAGCCATTGGCGCCAACTTTGACGGGTATCTGCCGAAATTCAAAACCATCGTAGTACTGGTTCTCAATTCGAATCGACACTAAACCCGTACTAGTCCTGACTTGTCCTGCGGAGAAATTTGCCGAGTATTTTTGAATCGCCGCGACTACATCGTCAAGCGTTAGATCATAGGTTCGTAGCTCATCTGGGTGAATTTCAATACCGATTTCATCGGGTGGAGAGCTGACTTCAACCAAAGAAACGTCATTAAGCTGTAATAGTTCTTTCTCTACCTGCTTCGCAATGGTTTTCAGCTCTGATAACGACGTATTGCCTGACAGCACCATACCAATAACGTCTTGCTTAAACTCTATCTGCGTGACCTTAATCGGCTCCATCGCCTTGGGGAAACTAGCTATGGCATCGACTCGCTGCTTTACCTTATCCAGTACTTCCATAAGGTTTGCCTTGGTATCAATTTCCAAAGTTACCGCACCGCCACCTCGATAAGCGTCAGTCACCGCTTTTTTAATCTCGGTGACATCTTTCAGAGACTCTTCCACTTTGATTAGGATCGTCTCTTCTATTTCCTGAGCAGAAACCCCTGGGTAAGACGCTGTCACATTAATGTAGTTGATTTCAAAATTTGGGAACATCTGGCGCTGAATCAGAAAGTAGCTGACGGTTCCCATGATCAAGATAAACGCCATCAAAAGGTTGGCGGCTACCGAGTTATTGGCAAAAAGGGCGATAATGCCGCGTTGAGTGGACTTACTCACTGGCTTCTCCTTGGTTCACCAATACCTCTGAATTACTATTCGAGCGAATCACCGACATTCCAATTTGCGGGAACTCGGGCACAGTTAATACCAGTTCATCGCCTGTTTTCACACCAGAATCGATAAAGAAGTTTGCCTGCTCTTCACGCAAAACATGGACACTTTTAGGGACGAGCTTGTCTTCTTGATCGACAACCCAGACTCGCTCATCAGTGACCAATTCTTGCGGCACTTTAAACAGGTTTGGGATCTGTTTACCGTTGAAGACCAC
The DNA here is from genome assembly GCF_013364395.1 of Vibrio mediterranei. NCBI lineage: Bacteria > Pseudomonadati > Pseudomonadota > Gammaproteobacteria > Vibrionales > Vibrionaceae > Vibrio > Vibrio mediterranei. The sequence goes on from NZ_JABXGK010000008.1 coordinate 1,493,644, forward strand.
TTCAACATATGAACCAAAAGGTAATGGTTTGGCATCCGTTGTCAGCGCATAAGGGTCCTTGATTCGAATTACTAGGTTTGCCATACGCGTAGCACTGTCTACCACTCCTAGATCTCGCATAATCACACCATCTCGAACCGAGTTAGTGCGACCTTTAGAAATGACGTCGGCTTTCACTCCTACAATATTGTCAGGTAAGAAAGGCGCGTCGAAGCCTGCAATGGGTACCATCACCTCTGCTGATTCAATGTTATTCAGCTCCGCAACTTGTGCGCCTGAAGTAATGTACTGACCAACACCGATGCTTCTGGAGACCACCAACGCATCATAAGGCGCTTCAACTTCACAGTTGGCAAGATCACGATTGGCTCTGCGCAATGCAGCCTGCGCCGATTTAACGCTGGCCTCAGCGCTTAGCACTTGAGGAATACGCAGATAGAGGTCCGAGACTTGGGTATCTTTGATTTTCTTTGCCTGTCTTTCGGCAACTTTCGCCTTAGCACGCTCTTCAATTAAGGCCGCTTGCGCCTGCGCGAGTTGTGCTTGGGCTTGCAGCACCGCTGCTTGATAGTTATCTTTTTCGATGGTGAAAAGAATTTCGCCGCGTTTTACCACGCCGCCTGCCACAAAGTTCGGATGCCAACTGGTAACTTCACCGGAAACTTGTGTTGATAACGCAGTGCGCTCAAGTGGCACTACCTCACCAAAACTTGAGATTTGCACCTGATGATTTTCGGCTTTTAGGATTTGGGTTTTAACTCTTGGGACGGTATCGACTTGTTTTTGGTCTTCAATTTCTGGAGCCGTTTGCTCCACTAGCATAAAGCCACCAGCGGCCACACCTAAAATCGCGAATGGTAGAATCCATTTAATACTGCGCTTGAACATAGCTTCCCTTGATTTATATTCTTCTGCTTTGATTATTGTACGTAATTTCAGCTAGAGAAACTGTAAGGAAACCTCATCTTTTTCTGTGTTTGTGTGAAGAGCAGCAATAAGAACAAGAAGGTATGCATCACAACATACCTTCTACACTAGATTCATTCGATGGGATTATGAGTGCGACAGCGAATCACATTTAGCCGCGCAGATAAAATCGTTTTGGTGTAATCCTTTTATTGAGTGGCTCCACCAAGTCACGGTTACCTTCCCCCACTCCAAAAGAATTGCAGGGTGATGAAACTCATCTTCTGCTAGCTCAGCAATCTTATTAGAAAAGGCCCAAGCCAATTTAAAATTCTTAAAACTAAACTGTTTTTCTAACTGAGGAATCCCATCTCTCTCGATAATGCTCCAGCCGTTCAGTTCTGTCAGTAGTTGTTGCTGTTCTTCCTTCGTTAATGCCAGTGCATCGCTACTACACGCTTCACAGCGCAGTTCATTAAGCATGAGTCTTATCCTTTGGTTCAAATAGTGGTGGCAACAATCCAGCGTTCATCGCTCGATTAACGTATTCGGTGAGACCGCCCGATCGTAGTTGGTATAGTTGGTCAATATCGTCCAGTACAAAGTAGGTCGGCTGCATGATATCAATGCGGTACGGAGTTCTTAACACGGTATCCAAGTCGAAAGCTTGGCGCAGTGCTCGTTCATCATCTAACGCATAGAGAGTTTCTCCCGGTGAAGAGAGAATTCCACCGCCGTAAATTTTAGTTAGACCGTTTTGTTCCACTAAACCAAACTCAACGGTAAACCAGTACAGTCGAGCCAAATATACTCGCTGTTTGGCGTCAGCATCACTGCCTAGCTTGCCGTAGATTCGAGTAAATTCGGCAAATTGCGGATTGGTCAACATGGCACAATGACCAAATACCTCATGAAAGAAGTCGGGCTCTTGTAAGTAGTCAAACTCTTCTCTCGACCGCAAAAACGTCGCAACAGGAAACTTGCGGTCGGCCAATAACGCGAAAAATCGGTCAAAATCAATAAGCGCCGGTACTGGCTCCACTTGCCACCCCGTTTCTCTATGTAGCACTCGGTTAATTTCAGGTAGCTGCGGAACACGATCAAGGGGTAGATCTAACAAGTCTAGGCCGTGCAAATACTCCTTACACGCTCTCTCTTTCACCAAACCGAGCTGTCGAACAACCAAGTCATGCCATATCTGATCTTCCTCGCTGCTCCACTCCACAAAACCGAGCTCGTTCACAGGTTTTGATACGTACTGAGTCATCTCGTCACCATTAACAACTTTGTTACATTAAGCCTATGTGCGGAGAAATTTGCTGACAATAATTCAATCAGACTCTAATGCGCATCGCGGTGTAACAATTTATTTACATTTGAACGAATTCTTTCGACTTATCAATATATTGTTTTCAGCTCCCTCAATTTGACGTATTGAGGATTCGCACTAAAACTTAATCACAATTCATCGCATTAAGTACAAAGGAAGCGCATGCCAAATAACGACATGGATCACATCCCACTCTGGTCGCCTTCTCCCGAGCGAGTCGAGGGTTCTCATCTCAAAGCCTTTATGCAAGTACTGGAACAACAAGGGCTCAGCTTTAGTGATTATGCTCATTTGCATCAGTGGTCCATCAGCCAGCCAGAGTCCTTTTGGAATGAAGTATGGGATTATTGTGGTGTAGTTGGAGACAGGCATGCACCGAGTTGCCAGTTAGGTTCGCCAAAATGGGACAAACCTGTCGTCGCTAGAGACACGCTCTGGTTCCCCAATGCGACATTAAATTATGCCGAAAATCTCCTAGCTTACGGCAAGGCTCACCCTTCTGAACTTGCTATTTACTTTCAGAACGAAAATCATCAGTCGTCTCACCTTACTTGGCAGCAGTTAATTGAGCAGGTCTCCATCGTCCAACAATGGCTTATTGAGTTGGGTATTGCTGAAGGCGATGTCGTAGCGGGCTATTTGCCACATATTCCTCATACAGTTATCGCCATGCTCGCAGCAACTAGTTTAGGTGCGATATGGACTTCCACCTCTCCCGATTTCGGCGTGGACAGTGTCATCGAACGGTTTGGGCAAGTTGAACCTAAAATCCTATTCTGCTGCGACGGTTACCATTTCAATGGCAAGGCTTTCGGAATAATTGAGAAAAACCAAAGCCTTATCGACGCTCTGCCTTCGATTACCCAAGCTTGCCTGATTCGCTATTCTGACCAGCACGATACTCAAATGGAAAATGCCGTGGATTGGGACTCCCTAGCACGGCGTTTTTCGCCTATGCCAGTCGCCTTCCATCGCGTTAAGTTTAATGCACCTTTATTCGTTCTCTACTCTTCGGGGACAACAGGCAAACCAAAATGTATTGTGCATTCTGTCGGTGGCACTACTATCAACCACTTGAAAGAACATCAACTCCATTGTGATATCAAGCCCCAAGACCGCGTGTTCTATTACACCACTTGTGGTTGGATGATGTGGAACTGGCAAGTCTCTGCCTTGGCATCGGGGGCAACATTGGTGATATTTGATGGCAGCCCTGTCTATCCCAAAGTAAACACCCTTTGGCAACTCGCTCATAAAGCTGAGGTCACTCTGTTTGGTACATCTGCAAAGTACCTCGAGACTTTACAAAAGCTCCATTATCAACCCAACGAACACTTCGCTTTACCACGACTCAAAACGCTGTGTTCAACAGGCTCCGTACTTTATCCGCAACAGTTTGATTTCGTCTATGACGCGATAAAACCAGACTTGCATCTGGCTTCTATATCAGGGGGAACCGATATTTGTGGCTGTTTTGTCTTGGGTAACCCTGTGTCCCCAGTCTACAGAGGAGAATGCCAAGCACCGGGACTAGGGCTGGATGTAAAAGTATTCAATGAACAAGGTAAGAGCGTAATTGAACAGCGTGGAGAACTGGTATGTCGCAACAGTTTTCCCAATCAGCCTATCGGTTTTTGGAGCGATAAGGGCGAACGCTATCACAATGCGTATTGGGCTGAATTCCCAGGTGCTTGGAATCATGGCGACGATGTAATGCAAAGTCCTACTGGCGGTATGACCTTTTTTGGTCGAAGTGACGCTACTCTTAATCCAGGGGGCGTAAGGATCGGCACAGCTGAAATCTATCAGCAAGTGAATCAACTTGCGCAGGTGATCGATTCAATTGCCGTTGGTAGAAACCGAGATGGGAACGAAACCGTGGTGTTGTTTGTGCAACTCAAAGATACTGAGACATTAGACGACAACCTTAAACAACAGATTAAACAACGTTTAAAAGCACATTGCTCCCCTCGCCATGTTCCTTCTGAAATTTATACCATTAGTGAAGTACCACGCACCAAATCAGGCAAATTGGTGGAGCTGGCGGTGAAACAAACACTTCATGGGCAGCACGTGAAAAACAAAGGGGCGATAGCAAACCCATGGGTGTTGGATGAGGTAAAATCTCTCTCACTTCCTTAGGTCTTATAAAAGCCCTTTTTTATGAGTTCTTCCATTTTTTACAACGAACCCAAACGAAACATAAAAAAGAAAAAAAGGACAGATAACAGGAAAATTCCAACTAATCCTCTGAAAATTAACCGAATATGAATTGCCTTCTCATCAAAGGTTAAGCACAGCCACTTCATAATCCAATCATCAACAAACACCTAATGAACAAAGGGACTGGATTATGAAACCACTAAGCATTGTTATTATCACTCTTAACGAAGAGAAAAGAATCGCTCGTCTACTCAGTGACTTAAGCTGTCAAACCTACCAAAACTTCGAGGTGATTGTCGTTGACTCCAACAGTGATGACCGCACTTGTGAAGTGGCCGAAAAATATCGTCCAGCCCTTCCTGAACTGACTGTTCACACAATGGAAACACGTGGTGTCAGCTTAGGACGCAATACCGGCGCTAAGTTAGCCAAACATGAACGACTATTATTCTTAGATGCTGATGTCCGCTTAGACAAAGACTTTATAGAGAAAGCAATGACCAAGCTTGAAGAAGAGAAGCTTGAAGTTGCGGGCATTTATATGGGTTCGCGTAAGCTTGCTCCCGCCTACAAAGCAGGTTACGGACTCTTCAATGCAGGGTTATTTACCACACAGTTCTTTTTCCCAACCGCCGTGGGTGCATGTATTTTCTCTACCAAACGTGCTCATGAGGAAATTGGCGGATTTGATGAAAGTATCGTGCTATGCGAAGACTGTAACTACGTCAAAAAAGCCGCTAAGACATGGCGCTTTAGATTCTTACCGCTGAGCTTCCAGTTTGACCCACGCCGCCTTGAGCAAGATGGTTTCTTCAAAATGGGATTCACTTATTTCAAAGCCAATGTTCGCCGATTTTTCTTTGGCGAAATGCGCAACAACGAAATGGAATACAAGTTCGGTCACTACCAACAGCAGTAACCAATCATACAAATCCAATCAAAACGACAAAAACTAAGGACGTAAGGAATCGTTATGTTTGAGACATTGGGACTGTTTCTCGGCTCTTTCTTTGACGCAGTCATTGGCCCTAACCTCGTGGTTCCGGGAGAACCCTTTATGATTGCCGCGGGATATCAACTTTATAGCGGTGGATATCTCGCTGTTATCGCGGTACTAATTGGCGGCTTGCTCGGTGATCAACTTAGCTTCTTCATTGGTCGTCATTACGGTTTTGGCGCACAAAAGAAGCTCCTTCGCTGGCAGCCAAAAATACGCAGACCGCTAGCTCGATGTCGCCTTCTTATGAACCGCAATTCATTCTGGGTGATTGCCTTTGCAAGGCTACTAGGCCCTATCGCTTGGGTTGTGCCATTTATGGCAGGGACCAACCATATTCGTTGGCTTAAATTTTCTCTGTATGCCTTGATAGGTTTATTGTTGGGTGTGGGGCAATTTGTTGTTTGGGGCTACCTGTTAGCCGCTGGTGTGGACAATGTGCCAGTGTTAGGTGAGATGGCGACCTTCATCTCAGAACACAAATACACGTTAGGACTAAGCATAGCGTCCTTAGCTCTATTCTATTTTGGTCTTAAAAAGCAGTGGCGTTATGCTTGGCTAAAAGCGAGCAGCTTTCTGCTAGTAGGCATGTTAGCACTCAACTACTCGCACTTTTTTTGGTTCAGCGACGATACCGTCGTCACCACCACTACCGACACTCAAAATAAAGTGGTTGATGTCAAAGGACTCAACTTTAAGGTTTTCGCGGGGCAGTCGTCGATTTACTCAGCTCAAGCAGTAAACGTGGTCTATTTGGGTGAAACTCCTAAGAACCTAATGAAGCAGCTAGGGTGGATTGAAAATAAAACATTCTCGCGCAGCGAACTTGAATTCTCCGACTACGTCAATTTGCTGAAAACTAAAACACCACCGGTCTCCGATTTGATGTGGAACGGGCAGCCACAAGATCTTGCGTTTCAATTACCGGGAACGCTAACTAAACGCTCGCACATTCGATGGTGGAATGCAGGTATAGACAAGCAAACCAGAGAAACTGTATGGGTAGGAGCACTTAGCTATGATAACGGCCTAACAATCACACCATATAGCGGTATTATCACCATCTTGCACAGCGTGGCTCCTGACGTCGACTCCGAGCGTGACAAGCTCAAGCAAAATGTATTTCGACTAAACGCTCAGTGGAATGCTGAGAATCTTAAGCTTGCTACTGTGACAGCAAAAAACGACAGTCACGATTATTATACCGATGGCAAAGTGCTTGTTGTGTCTCAACAAATGCCTGTTAAGAGTTTTACGAATGTCTTTTAATGTGCAGGGAATCTACAACAAACTCATACTCCTTCGAAGTCACTCGAAACGCTTCAAGTGGGGCATAAGATTTCTGTAAATCTCTTGTCCTATTTCGAGCTCAATGTTCATACCAAAACCTGTGTTCCCTTAAGAACGCAGCTACACAACTTCTTTAGGGTTAAGTCATTCCTGTAGAGGCAGGAATCTAACTACAAGCCCCCGCTGAACCATATGCTCCACCTCAGTTAGTTTTTAAGCAAGATTCCGGCATGGTATTACGGTGCTTACCTAATGTAATCAACCAGTTCGTAATTTCCTGATTCAGTTCCATAGAACTCCACACCAAAGCTAACATTGGCAGCCGCACTCTACGACTAATGTCTAACTGTCTGAGACTATTTGTTTTTTTTCGATTGGTATAAGGTACTAACAACTGATTTTCAGGCGTCACAAAAAGAGTCCTCGAGTCTTTGCCGCAGAAAATATATAGACAACTACTCGCGTAGTCTTCGTACAGTGAATAAATAACGTTGGTTGGAAAAACACACCTTAGAGTGTGAGCGAAAGGAATCAAAATGAGCAGTACTATAGAGTCCGTGCATATACGAACAGATAAGCCTCAGGTCAACGAGGATGAACTAACTTATGAACAACAGCATAAACCAAGATCGAAATTTGATAGCCGAGAACAATATTTAGAGCATGAATTACAAATCATGGCACCCAAACGCTGGCGTGCCAATCTGCCGTTTAAAGATTATCGATTTGAGCTCGAAGATACTATCCCAGCTATGGCCGCTACTATTGGTAAAGTAGTTATGGTAGGAGCCATTGCAGCCACCTTTGCTGGAGCACTTGGGCTAAATGAAGGCTTTGTTTTGGAAAATGTTCGTTATGAACTACTCATTGCATCTGTTTTCATTATTCTTTTCTCAGGGTTCTTATTACCGACTGCTAATCTCGCAGGCACACACGGCCCGCTAATCCCTTTAATTCCTATTGTCGTCGCTGCAGGCGGGCACCCTATGGCTTTTGGGTTGCTGATTGGCGCTTTTGGCTTAATCTTAGCCATCAGTAAAGGCGGCAGCATGTTGGCAAGTCTCACGAGTAAAGGCGTGTGTGGCGGTCTATTACTCTACCTTGGCTTTGTGGGAACCGTTTCTCAAGTTAAAAAACTGTTCGCTTGGGCTGAAGGAATAGGCATGAGTCATATTGCGTTTGTCGTGATCTTTTGCACAATTATTTTGTATGCTTTGCTGGAACATTTTCGCAAGCGTTGGCTAGCCGTCCCTCTTAGTTGCTTGTTAGGTGGTTCGTTAGCTTTTGCCATGGGCGCTCCGTTTTCTTTTCAAACCGAGCCTGGGTTACCCAATATGAACCCTATGTATTGGTGGGGAGAAGATACTGGCTGGATGCTCGGCTTACCCACAATTGAACATTTCATGGTGGTACTGCCCTTTGCTATTTTAGCAGTGGCCATGTGGTCGCCAGATTTTTTAGGGCATCAAGTGTTTCAAAAAATCAGCTATCCAGAACGTACAGAAAAAGTACATATGAACATTGACGATACCATGACCACAGCTTCAATTCGTCAAACATTCGGCTCTTTGCTTGGTGGTACAAATTTTACTTCTTCATGGGGCACTTATATCGTGCCAGCCGCTATAGCTAAACGCCCTATTCCTGCCGGCGCCTTGCTGACAGCACTGTTCTGTATCATAGCGGCTGTTTGGGGCTACCCTATGGACTTAGCTATTTGGCAACCTGTACTTTGTGTTGCGTTAGTTGTTGGGGTATTTGTTCCATTGCTAGAAGCAGGAATGGAAATGACGCGCGAAGGGAAAACCACACAATCAGCGGCTATCGTTGTCTTTTCTTCCGCACTAGTTAACCCAGCATTTGGCTGGTCTCTAACCATGTTGTTAGATAACTTAGGCTTAGTCGGTTGTAAAGAACGTAGCGGTGAGCTGAGTAAAATGAGCAGATGGGTATTGCCTGGAGTTATGTTTATCGTGCTAAGTAGTGTGATGGCGTTGGTTGGTCTTCTACCAGGGATACCAGCGATTATCCCAAGTTTTCGTTAACCTTTAGACAATCCCATTATACGAGATAATAGTTTTTCTAACCTGATAGAAACGGTTTAGTTCAGTGGTTCTAAATCGTTTCTGCTTCTTTGATATTACCTACCAGTAAGCTTTCAAGTCTAAGTGCTGGCGATGTAATGCCACCACTATCCCCACCACCTCAACCGAACAGAGCAAAGGTGGTGGTTATCAAAACAATGATAGTTTTCATTTAACTTCCTTGAAATAGAGCCAAAATAGATGATTTGGCTCCTTTATCTCTAACTATAGTTTTTGAGCATCGGTGCTAATGTATTTTAATTGTACCGGAGTTTTTCTAAATCAATTATTAGCTTCTAACTCTTTTAATCCATTCCATGATAGCCACCCCATCATTAAACTGGATGGTATCGCTACGACAGAAGGAGATACCATCCATCCAAAAATAAACGTCACAATCAAGATTGAGATTAATCGGCCTAGATAAACTAAATTTCTTTTAGCCAAACTTAATACATGCGCCTGAAATAATCCTATTGATAAAAGCACTGCAATTATCAATAAGTACAATTCTCTTTTTTCGTAATATAGGATCCCAAATGGGATAGACATTACGCTTACTGCTTGTAAAGCTGCTTTCTGGTATATCGCCTTAACTTTAATCATTAGTTCCCTCATAATTGTTTGCCGCTTCAGAGAACATAAATCCTGTAAACTTACCATAAGAATCCATGATTATTAGAGTTGGTAATTCAAACTTATTAGGTAACGCTTCGACTGCATATTTAGGCAAAAGTACCCCGGAAACCACACTATTCATGTAACTCACACCCTCGACCAAATTCGCATCATCAAGTTCTACATCTATGAGCAATGCAGTGCCCGATGAGACTAACGACGTTGCACCAAACACTGTAGCACAAGGTATATTTGCTGCCATAAGACAAGCCGTAGCTATACCATCTGTAGTGTTACTGATATTTGAAATTCCCCCTCTAATTTCCCTTAAAGTTGTTGGTCCAGAGCGCCTATTCATTTCTTTCATACGAGCGATATCATTGTATAGGTACACTGTGATAACACTTATAGCAGAACCCTGTATTGCATCACGACTACTCGCCCCACTGGCCACAGCTGCGATCCCTGACACCGCAACGATGCCACCTACTTGAGCGACTTGGCTTTGTTGGAAGTTCTTATGAACCACCGAACCACCCAGCTTACCAATGGTGCCACTGATAAAGCCCTGACGGAAGGAGCCACCTCGCAGTTCATTGAAACCACCTTGAACCACACCATGACCTAACGCTTGAGTCCCCTTACCCCAGTCCTTACCTATACCATGGCCCACTTGCCAGGTCGCCATGGCCGAAAAACCGCCTAACACACCTGCTTGAAGGGCGGACCCCATATCCCCGGTAGCAATCACATTGGAGGTAAAGGACACCGTTGCACCACTGGCCATGGCCGCTTCCATGCTCGCCATACCAGAGAATATTTCTCCAGCCCCAAAGCCCATCATAATCGACCCAATAACCATGCCCACTGTTCGTATCATGGGGTTGTCAAACGTCGACGCAAACAGTGCAATAGCTGCGCCTACCACAAATTGCCAGTAATGGCCGGTAGGGTCGTTGTATTTCACTGGATTGTTTAACACATAGGCGTAACGGTTGTAGCTTTGTGATAATCCTGGGGCTGGCACCATGCTGTCGGCGCTCAAGAAGCGCCCAATCACTGGATCATACAAACGGGCATTCATGTTGATGAGAGTACTTTGACCTCCCACACTCTGGTGTCCCGTAAACCCGCGCATCTCAGCATTGGTAAAGAGTGGGTTAGCGTCAAGCTCAGCCGCTGCAATTAATTCACCAAACGGCGTATACCTACGTTCTAGTTGAACTTGACCATTGGGGTCAGTGATAAGATCAGCACTGCCTAGCGCATCACGATGCAAATACGCAGTACGATCAATTTGCTTTTCACTGCCTTTGAGCGTTTTGATGTGTTCAGCGACGGCGACACCATCGGCGAACAAGCGATGACGCATGGTGGTGGTTTTAATACCACTGGCGTCTGTACTCACGTCCAACTCATACTCCGGGCTTATCACATAGGTGGTGATACCATGGGTGGTGCGTTTGATTTGCTCCTTCTCACTGCCGTACTCGTAGTGTGTCACCACACCATTATCGTTAACACGGGTCGCTTTATTAAACGAGTTCCAGGATAAAGTTCGACCACGTCCAGTGGTCATATTGCCGTTGGCATCATACGTATAACTGCCGTTAAGCTGACCGTTCTCTTTTACATCAAACTGGCCTTGTGATGACTTGTAAGTCAGGTTACCGTAGACATCGTAGCGATAATCTCGAGTAGCATAACTGGCGGTGTTATTGTCGCTGTACTGCCAACCTATCAGACGGTCGAACTCATCGTATTGGTAGCGCTCCTCTTGACGACGAACCTCGCTTATCTTCTCAATCACATTATTGCGCGCATCAAACGTATAACGGAGGTCGCGAAGATATTGATTGCCCATACCTGTAGTAATGCGTTTGATGGTGCCACGTGCACGATCAAGCTCTCTACGAGTCAAAAGGCCGTTACCGAAGAGTTCACCTGATACGCGTCCGAACACATCGCGACTGGTCGCCAGCCATACTATTTCGTCGGTTTCATCGTCCAATCTGGCATCGAGCGCGGCTTGAATCGCTTTCTCCGCTTCCACCAAGTCTTCGAGTTCAGCGGTCATGGCAGCCAGTGTGTCGGTTTGGCTTCGAGCTAACGACGCATAGTGGTTAGCTTGTGCCAACAGTTTATCTGCCTGAGCTTTCGCTTGATTTGCGTGGTGCTGGTAATGATTGGCCTGCGACTGCTTTTGATGCGCTTGCGCGGAGTAGTTATTAGCAATCGCTTGGTAGTGTGCCGCCCACTGATTGTAGATTTGTGTAAAGTTAATTGACGAGCTAGGACCTGAATAGCAGAATCCGCCTAATTTACCACCCGGTGGAACACAGAAGTTTTGATGTACCATCCAAGCTGGGATTCTATCCACTTTATTTTCCCAACTGGTGCAATTGCCTTTCCAGTTCTTGTTAGTGCAACGACTGAACTTATAGTATGCGTACCCATTTTCAGTCTTGTAGTGGGTGAAAACTGTATTACCAAACCGGTGCCAATACGCGTTAGCTTTATTTCGGTAATGTTGGGCTTGAACAGCATTCACATGCGCCGCATGAAATAGACCACTCGCTTCGCTGCTGAGTGCGTTTGCTTGCGCTTGATAACCGGAGTACTGCGACAACAATTGCATCGAGGCTTGTCGCAAGCGCTCAGACTCTTCAATGTAGAAGAGCGCACTTTGCTCAAGCTCATGCGCTTTCACTTCAAGCTCAATGATACGCTCAGCGGTAGCCTGAAGCGCTTCCTCTAACTGAATGTACTGCGCATCCCAAATATCGGAGTAAGGAATACTGAGCCGTTTCAATGCTCCATTAATATCATAACGTCGGTCGATATTAAGCCCTGATGGGTAGGTCACACGGTCAAGACGACCCTGATTATCGTAATGATATTGGGTGAGGTAATCTTTACTATCGAGCGTTAAGGTCATGGACGTTTTACGGCCCTGACTGTCATAGGTATAGCGGCGCTGACTGTTTGGGTTGTTGGTGTTATCCAGCTGTCCTTTACTTTGTGTGTCATACCTCCATTCAGTACGTCCCTCAGGTCGGACTTCTGCGACTTTTCGCCCCAGTTTATCGTACTCAAAGTGGACTTTTTGGCCTTTGGCGTCTTGTTGCCAGATGAGTTCACCAAATGCATTGTAACCATAGGTCCAATTACCCGTTGCAGGGTCGTTGAGCTGTATTTTGTTCCCCAGTTCATCGTACGCCAGTGTGGTGATAAGGCCGTTTGCATCCGCGCTAATGAGCTGCCCTTGGGCATCATAATAGTAATACAGTGTCGAGGTGCCATTTTCTTGGACGCTCACCGTTTGCCCCTTCGCGTTCATTGTGTCGACTTTATCACTACCCCCTGGCAAGGTGGTCGTCACCGTGAGCCCTGAGAAATGGGTTGTGGCGTCCAGCATTTGTCCATCTTCAGTCGGTTTACGCTGCAAGGTTACGCGTCCCAAAACGTCAAACTCGCTACGCCTCCAGTAGGTCGCATCTCCGGCAAACAGTCCCTCAAAGTAAGGAACGGTTTCACCAATGCGTTGCCCCCACTTATCGTAAGCGATGTCGACCATCACCCATTTATTGTTGGCATTAAGCTGCTTGGTGCGAACCTCTCGACCAAATCGATCAAAGTAGGTCACGCCTTTGGCCCCTTGAGAAGTCTCTGTGGTCACCATAAACACACTTCGGTCACCAAGCACCATGTTAAATTGGTCTAAGCCAGCATCGGCGCCATCACTCCAATGGTAAGCCGTCTTTACCCACTGCCCATTCGCATCCGTGCGCTTGGCTTCACGACAAAATGCATCGTACTCAAAGGTGGCACTTAAGCCGTTGGCATCCGTGATTCTTGAGGGCAGTGCACACCGTACGTCGTATTCAGTGGTCACACTGTGGCCTAATGCATTGGTGTGCTTCGTTACGCGGCCAAAGGCATCATATTGAGTTTGACTTGAGCGTGACTCGCCACTGCCTGATACACGTTCACTGGTACGAAAGCCATTAGCATTGTAGGTAAACGCTTGGGTAAGCGCCAAAGCATGGTCAGGGGCTTTGATTTGCTCAATGAGCGCGCCAGTTTGTGTATCGTAGTGGAACTCACTGCGCCGGGATTGTGTGTCACTGCCATTAGACTTAGTGACCACGATGCTTGTCGGCTTGCCGATAAGCCAGCGCACTGCATCGTGCTGATACGTGGTGGCGGTCTGCTCTTGAAACTCGGGGCCAATACTGCCTCGTGTCACCACTGTTGTATCACTTGGGTACCCATAAGCATCATACCCTTGATACGAGGTTGTGGTTTGTGTGAGCAGATTGCCATTCAAGTCCCAGGTTGTGTTTTGCTGCTCACGCAGCACTGGCCATGTTTTTCCTGATATGGGTGATGGTAGAGTTTGGTATTGATAGTGCGTGTAGGAGGTACGTTGCTGACTCGTTGTGATAGCGATGCTCGATATAAACGGCGTCTTGTCCTCATGAAAATCAAACGTCGTCAGCGTTGTTTGACGTCCATCATCAGAACTAATGGCCCCAAAACCTAAAATACCATCATCGATATCAGCGTAATAACCAGAGTAGTGATAGCTTGTGCTGTTAATGCCACCCAGCCCATCGTCTTGAGTGATATGGCTCACCACTGTACGGTTAGGTGCAAGGCCCACGAGACCGGCTTTCGAGCTTCGAGGCGTAAATACCGTAACATCACCCGTCATGCCGTACTTAAATGTGGTAGTGACACCAAGACCCGATGTGACGGATTTCAGTTTTGCTAAAGGTTCGTACTCATACGACAAACACGCTAGACCGTCCATGGAGCGGTAGCAATCGCCAGTTAAACCATCACCATTGGCATCAATACCTGCTTTAAAGGGACCATAGGCATGATTTACCGCGGTGGAACGAACCGTCATGGTGAGACCAAAAAATCGGCGCACCCAGTTACCGTGAGAGCTACTTTCTGTAATAAACTCCAAATTAGGGTGAATGTTGGCCATCACCTCTGGCTCTGAGAAAGTCGTCCCGTTGCCATACGCACACATCAACCGCTCACCCAGGATGTAACACATGTCAGCTAAACCATCGAGGTTACGGTCATGCCAGGTGACCGAGGTTTCTAGAATTCGACCATCCACACTGTTGGCCCAATCATTCTCATCGAGAGTTACGCGTTCTGTGGCGGTCTGTAATGTAGTACCGGTATTCTGATGACACACATAACGATTGCCGTGTCGATAACAGAGTTCTGGCAGGCCATCACTATTGAGATCACTGAGTGTGAAAGTGCGAGCGAGTTGCTCCACTTGGTCGACATCACGGTCATACTGAGACTGACTGAGTGACGTGCTTGCCGTGTGGTTAAGCCCCATTGGGAACCCGCTCGCCCATTTAACGGCCGGACCGAACGCCAGCAGGCCATTCGACATTCCTGTGCCTTGTGCACAATACCATACCCCATCTAGCTTCATGCCACACAGGTCGACAAACCCATTGCCATTGATGTCCAAAAATTGAGGGGAAGGCAGGTTAACGGGTTCATAATTCGTGTAGGGTGAGCGAGGTTTGTAAGTTTTTTCTAAAGGAAAGCCTTGAGTGGTCAGCGTAGATTCATTTGAGAGACCGTTACTGGTATTTCTCGCGCAAACCACTTGTGACGCTTCAATACGGCACACGTCCGGTAGCCCATCTTTGTTGACATCCAAAAGGCGCACCGCCTCATCAATGGTGAAATTCCTGCTCCAATAACGTCCAGGTTCAAAACGTTGATTGTTTTGGTTCAGTGCGCAGAAGAAGCCTTGTTCGTTAAAAGCGCACACATCCAAACGGCCACTATTGTTGATGTCGATGAAAGAGAGCGACGCATGATGCTGAGGCTCACTCCACTCACTCCCTTGGAAGTCTGAGCTCCATAACCTAGCTGCGCCAAATTGCCCTAGGCCGGTGTTTTCTTTACACCATAGTCCATTGTCGAGATAACACATATCTTGACGACCATTTTGATTGATATCTCCGGCAATGAATCCTTTAAAATCGGTGTTGCTAACCAGTGTGCTTTGCAGCGGCTCGACATGCGCATACGGGTTGCTCTCCCACTCAAAACTGTGAGCCGGTAAACAATCGCCATCACTTCCACAGGTTTTCACCGAAACAAGCCTGGTATAAGGTTGCGCGGCAGAGTCGATAGTCTCATAACGAAGCGGTATGGAGCGAACCGATTGACCCTTACGCTCAATACGGATGGTATTGAGTTTTTGGGCTAAAGTTCGAGAGTGACCAAACTGATAGGATGTCAGGACGTCAGGGCGAGTACCATAGTCCATCTCGATAGCGACATCGGCATAACGAATCGACACCAGATAAGTAAAGCCTTGGTCTTGACGATAGTGGTACGTGATCGCGTTAGTAAAGCGGTCCGATTGCTTGGAGAGTTTCCACTCTAGAGTATGACCTTGGGCTTGTGTGCGAGCACTCGTTTGTTCGCCATAATCAGAGATAAGCCCATCGGCCGAATAGACTCGCCAAGAAGACGGCCCAGACGATTCACTGCCCACTGCGACAACTTTGGTTTGTGGGGTCGTCGACAGCCGATATTCACTTCCCGCACGACCACGTTGTCCAGAAGTCAGGAACAGCCGTTCACCATCCAAGCAATAGACATCCGTATTATCGAGATGCACTCCACCTTGTTGCCCATCGTCTTTTTGGGTTTGTGCACAGCGGGTGATGCTCGACAGTCCAGTGAGCTGTACACCGAGTCCAAGCGGTCCATTTCCAGAGCCTTGGGTGTAGCGAAGCCCCAAATGTGGCGTCATATCATTCACGCCTTCTGGGACAGGAAAGTGCATCTGATAACTGGCTCGCCCTTGAGTCGCGCTGGCCTCGCCAGTGAGCTCACCAACGGCATCGCCTAACACCATTGCCGGTGTGCCAAGCCCAGTTAAAGCCATTCCTAGCAATAATCCTTTCATGGCATCCTCCTTATTGACTTAGGCGGTCAAACCGCTGCTCAATGTCAATTAAGTTGGTCTCGATACGCTCCACCTTTTGCTCTAATGCCACTTGTGCGTCACTGCGTTTTTCTGGGATTTGCAACGTTGGGTCGTACGCCAATAGGACACCTTCTTCTTCCAAGTCGGTTAGAATTTGGCTGGCTCTGGCCAACATCAGTGAAGGTGACTCACCTTGTGACAACGCTTCCTGAGTTTCTCTATTGAGCTCAGCAAGGCTTTGTGCAATGTTATCATTAAAGGCATTTAGCTCTGCGATGGCCAACGCTTGTCGACGCTCGTTCTCAGAGTCATAACGCTGAGTTTGAGCCTGAGAATTGTCGTTATTTGGCGTATCATGCCAATCAAGTGGTGGCTGTGACATATGAGAAGAGACCGTATTAACCGGTTTGCCAATTCTTTGTTGCGATAGCGGAGTAGAGTCTTGAAAAAGCCCCACTCCCACGACGAGGGCCACACCGAGTCCGATGCCAGCACCTAACCAACGAGGGTTCATAATTGATTTCCTTCATTCTGATTTAAAAATAAAGCGCGTTTGCGTAAAACATTGGCGAGGGACCAATAGCGTCATCATGATGACGCCAAGGAAAAGCCACCCTAACCATTCGCTACCCCAAGTGGTGTATCTCGTCTGAGATAACGAAATAGGAACATCAACATCGAGTGAAGCAGTGTGCGCCTTAGGCGTCTTGTTCGCGACCACTCGTCCTTGAGAATCAATGAATGCCGTAAACCCCTGATTCGTGGAATAAAGGAGAGGTTTACCCATTTCGGCTGCGCGTACTTGGGCAAGCCTCAGTAAAAATCGTTTTACCCATAGGGCATGTGTCCAAGCCACATCACCAAGCAGCACCAAAACACCGCTTGGTTTATCGCGTAAGGAACGTAAAAACACATTGGACTGAAAGGCGTCATAACATATCGCAAGGGCGATTGCGCTGTCCCCAATAGAGAAGAGAGCCGATGAGTTAAACCCTGACACTACATCTTGGCCTCGAGATAACGGGACGGATTGAAAGAGTTGGCGAAACCATGGTGGACGAGCTTCGCCAAAAGGCACTGGATATCGCTTATAATAGATAGGTTTTGCATCGCGGCTTTGAAAAATGACATTGTGAAGATGCTGGCCATTTCGATACAGACCGCCGTAGAGTGCTGTTGTACCCGAACTTGAGAGTGTTTCAAAAGATGGCGCTATCCACTTATCTACATCTTGGTAGGCAACCGACAACGTCGACTCTGGCCAAATCACCAACGATGGTGCGTCAGTGCCCTGTGATAAGGCCGTAAACTGCTCCACTCGAGCAATTACTCGCCCTTTAGAGCGCTTCTCTTCATCGGAAAAGTCGCCGTGAATGAGGCGCACTGATATCGTCTCAGACTCTGTGCCTGAAGCCGTCAACAATGAGTTTCCCACCCACAGAGTGAATGACACAACAGGAGGGATAAGAAGCAGAATAATATCAGATTGCTGTAATCGCATGATTGCAAAAGCACTAAGACTAGCGATGCTGTAAACCAGAAAAGCGCCGCCAAACGTGCCAATGGTGCTGAGCCAACCTGAGAACCCAACATCCAACAGAAGCAGCCCAGGGTTGAGCCATGCGAAGGAAAAGTCTGTATGCTCTCTTGCCATATCAAGCAAGGCCAGAACGAAAGGGAGGACAAAAAGCGTTCGCTTGGCCGACAGGAGATGGGTGATTAATGGAGGCAGTAGGAAACTCACCGCCAATATAGAAATTAAGAAAGGCCACAATCCATACTGTATCCACGTCGCTTCTGGGTATTCACTACGGAGGTAGCCTCTTACCCACCATAAGGACGTACCGTAAAAGCTAACCCCTGCGGTAAACCACAACTTAAGACGCCCCCATAATGAGGTGCAATGATGGTTTGCGAGTATGAGAGCGCACCAGGCTGTCAGTACAAACCAAAGCGCATAGTGTGCACTTTGATAAGCAAGCGCTAGCCCACTTCCAATGATTAAACCCATCACATTATCGACCTGCCTTCATTATGAACTCGATTACATATTACTCACCCATCAATGTGCGCAGAATCAAATAATATTTATATTACTTGATATGAGACCGACTTCATATTAAATATCCAAATAAAAACACTTTATAAAGCTAATACTCTAAGCAATACTCGCACCACCATTCGAACTTCACTCCTTGGATCTTATTGGAAATGCAGCGAATTTTGATATTTATAGTTGACCATATGACAACTGAAGTACGCAGATTCGACGTTTTTCAATTGGTGCTAGGTGTATATTTTTCTCGTTATGGCCAGTATTGACTGAGGGGTTATAAATCCCTTGAGTTAGATAGTGAGAAAAATTGAGTCTGCGGACTGTTCCTGCTAGATTTACTTTGATACATCGTTACTGGAGATTTTGATGATCTGGATATCTGTAAAGATACTGCAGATAGGAATTGTCTACGGATACAGGAAGTATCATAAATCAAAAAGAGCCTCATCATGAGGCTCTTTTTGTTTGTAATCAATTGTATTATATATGGTTATTCAAATTTAGTTATTAGCGTGATGCGTAAGCTGCTTTAGCTTTCTCACGCGTCCAACCATTCTTAGTTCGACGCTCTTGGCGAATGTCACTACGAGACCCATCGGCATTGTTTCGTGCAGCGTCACGGATACCTTTACTATAACGTAGAGATTGGAACTTATTGTACATAGTCTTCTGTTCAGGAGTTCCTTTACCGAAACCATTAACTAACTGGTCAAGCAGTGAAACATAGTCAGTATGGTTAACATTGATGTTGTTAATTGCTGCCATAGCGAGTACTTTTTGGACAGGTTGAAGAGCATCAATGTTAGTGAACAAATCTTTTACAGCTTTATCGAACTCTTCTGGAGTAGTCTCGGTACAATCCTTACAGGTAGCCCAACGCTCCATATACTGCATCATTGTCTGGATAGAAGAGCGAGTCTCATCATTCTGAGCCAATGCATAAAGTTTGTTCCAACCAGCTTGGTCGCGAGGGTCTAAGATCTTAAGAGGACTCTTCCAACTCATATCCAAGTCATGCTCATCCTTGATTGGATTAACCTTGATAGGCTCATCCACTGGCTCACCAGGCATAACTTCAATTGGGTCTACACCGAAACCAGGGTCAATGGGAGTAATCACCACATCAATAGGTTCGATTATTATATCTTCAGGTGGAAGAGGATTAACTACAATTGGTTCCTCTATTGGGTCAGTACCAGTATCACCATTGTTGTTAGCAATATAAGCGACAGCCAATACCTTGAACTTCTGCTCATCAGTTAGCTTTGGTTCACGAGGAGGAACTACTGGTTCAGGAACGATAATAGGTTCAATGTCTTTAGTGTAGACATATGTAGAACCGCCTTCTTCCATCAAACAGATGCCTCCTGAAGCGTATGTAGCAACAGGACATAGCTCAGTACCTTTTTCTTTTGTTAATTCAGTAGCACTTGTACCGAAAGAAGTCGCTACCATGAATACTGAAGTTAGAATTACTTGTTTCATACACACACCCATAAACGTACTAGTACGCATTAAGTTTTAAAAAAAACGAAGAAGGACATGCCTGCTCCGTATTGATGAGGCCAATCTTAATTGGTACTAGTACGCATTGCAAGCGATTTTTTATAAAAATAATCAGTGGACATGTGCTTTTATTCTTAACGTTTTGTTTTATATCTGCATTTTTAGGTAAATTATTTCACCAAAGACTATTTTTATTGCCATCTTTGCATCATCTTCACCGATATTTTGTGCCAGTATTTGCTGTAGTCGAAGTACTGAACCTCTAGAGTGAGGGCTTGTCCCATCTTTCAAGATATTGTCGAATAGCATCTCCACGACTTCTTTGAATAAATGCTGCTCTTCATCTTTGTAAGCTTTTAGCCATGAATCGATGAACCCTTGCTTTGTAGAAAAATCTAAAAGAGGGATAACTAATGGAAACACTTTTCCTTGGAGAGCCGTAGCGAACATAATGTTGCTTGGGTAGTAGGCTTGGATACTACTCTTTCGTACACTAAACTCTTTTGCTAATCGATCATAAGTGACTGATCCCCAGCCTTCATTAATAAAGATTGAGAAAATCTTATCATCCATGCTTTGTTTCTTTTTTGCTTTTTCTTCAGCGGATATCTTGGCCATATAGAATACTTGTTTGTTACTGCTATCGTATGATGATAACAGATACAAACCATTAATACGTGCTAGTACTTAAAAAATTAACAGTTCTCTGATATAGCAAATAGGATTTGGAATTAGAAGAAGTATCTGATTGGGAGTGAAGACGCTGAAAGTCAACAGTCCCCGTATAGCACGTAGCGCAGGATTCTCAGATCAGTGTTACGTAACCAGTTATGGTGATATCAAGTATGCGCGTTCAGACAACACTTCATTCTACTCGACCTTGGCGCTTTTCATTATCTGAAGTCAACCAAGATTTACGAGATTAGAAAGTTCAACGACAGACTTTTGTTCAAAAACAAGCTTGAACCAACCAATTTAAGTATTAGCGAGCTTTATCACTAATGAGAGTGCCACTAGCGGCAGTACAACACATACCCATACCAGCTACCCACAAATTAAATTACAATTAACCCAAAGCCCCTAAATCAACAATACGGTATCAATGATCACTTGGAAGCAGTCCCTTGAAGGGTACGAATGGTTAATTCATCAAGTTTGGTATCTAGAGGTTAAACCTAACGAGGTAATTAGTTCGCCTCCACAATTGATCCCAAACCCGAGGGCTCATCTGCTATTTACGCCACCGGAGCAGCGGTACCATTATGACAATGGCGAACAGGTAATGAGTGGGCAAGGTAGTCATTTACTCTCGGCCTCCGAACACTTGTTGCTAATGGATGATGTTGCTCCTTTAAGGCGCATTGGCATCACCTTTCAACCTAACGCACTTTATTTACTCAATCCACAATCCTCTGAAATACTAAATCAATGTGGCTGGTACGATTGGTTAACCTCACGCTTTGACAAGTCATTTCAGGCTTCGTTACTCGACTGTATATCTCAACAAGAAGTCGTCGGTTGCATAGAAAAGCAGCTTGAATATTTAGGATTAAGCTATCAACAAGACAAAGCCCATTCATTAGTTTCTAAGGCTCTCTCCGTTATCGCTAACCAACTAAATAGTGATGAAGCCAGCGAGCTAAATGTTGAACAACTGGCGCAAGATTGCAATAGCACTCGGCGCACGCTTGAGCGGCACTTTCGCCAAGTTATGGGGCTCAGTATTAAGAAATATCAATCAATGCTAAAGCTGGAACAGATGGTGCTCGCATTATACCAAGAACTAGGGCCTGTGGATTGGGCTGCATTCTCTCAACGATTTGGTTTTAGCGACCAATCGCACCTCATAAAACAACTCAAACAGCAGATTAAACGAACACCGAATCGCTACCTGAATCAACGCGACCTTACTATAGACATCTATGGCGACTTTGAGACGTAATTTGTCGCAAAAGTACAATTCATCTTTGGAAGAGTTCATTAACATGGCCTGCAAATAACGAGGTAAACAATGTCATATTCAAAACTAAAACACGGCGAGTCAGTACCGTTTAATGAAATGCTATCTATACAATTGATCCAACAAAAGGATCTCGTCGATATCTTCAAGATGTTTGACGACGAAGAAGTAAATCAATACCTATTTTTTGCCCCAGCAGACCAAGCCTTATACCAGGGATTTTTTGCTCCCATTGTTGAAGATACTGAAAAAGCGCTCGAAGAGCAGCGCTGGCCCGATAACCCAACGTTTGTCATTCGAGACCATCAAGGGCAATACATGGGGATGACTGCCATCACCCAAGTTATGTTCTTAGAGGGTAACCACGAGGTAGGTTATCAGCTTCCAAGGCTCGCTTGGGGACAGGGTATTGCTACCCGTGCATGCCAACTAATGACGGAATTGGCATTCAATGAACTTAACAGTCATAAAGTCTGTGCTGACTGTTATGGTTCAAATGTTGGCTCATACAAAACGTTAGAAAAGTGTGGCTATGTCAGAGAGGGCGAGCATGCTGATTACTACAAAACCACGCAAGGTTTTGACTCTAAGTTGTTTTATGGCATGACGAAACAACAGTACTTAAAACGTACCTAAACGTTTCTGTAGCATATGGAGTGGTTAAAGTGTTCGAATAATCTGCTTACTCTTTAACCACTTCAACCCTTCTCGCTTCGCTATCCCTTCAATTCGTTCTGTTTCTATAAATCGCACGACAGATTCTGCATCGGTTTTTGAATATTCTCGTAATGCCCAACCTATTGCCTTTTGGATGAAGAACTCTTTATCTGATTGGTTTTCTCGGATCAATTCAAAAAGCAAAGCTCTATCGGTGTTTTGCTTGAATTTTAACTGATAGAGGAGCGTTGAACGTCGCAACCAGATATTTTCCGACTGCCGCCAATTCCCTATGACTTGCGCAGTTTCTTCGGGAAAGCGAACAAAATAACTCGCCAAAATATGTGTTGCTAGCATATCGACAGTGTCCCACCATGACTTCGTGGTTAACCAGTGCTCTAAGTCCTTTAACATCGCTAACGGTAATTGAGTTTTGAGTTTGATAAGCAAGTCAACTGCGACCATTTGGAACTCTCGCTCGGGCTGCAACCATAGCTCATCAATCACACCTGAAAGCTCATCCAAAGAAGGAAGTTGGCTCTTGGTAAATAACGTCTTTAAAGCTGCTCTTCGCGGCGTAGACTGAATACCGTAGAAGGTATACTGGTCACGCATGTAGGCTTTCATAAAGCTGGCGTTTTCAGCGTTTGCCAATGGTTCTAATACTGCTTTTACTGTTTGATTCCATGGGTGCATATCTTCAACACTCCTCCTACGAATTATTCAACCATCTACCAATCTGAGGAAAAAAGCTGTCTAAAGCGTACACTACCCCTATGACTAAAGACCACCTGAATTAAGTCGCAATCACCATGGTTCTGTTCCACACTCCCAATAAAATGGTTGCGAAAAGAACCCATACCATAACAGCGGAAACTAAGGTCCCACTTAGAGTTAAGAAGTAGCTGAAATAGTACACAGCCAATAGATAGGCGGCATACGGGAGTAATGAATAGATTCCAAACAGTGCCGTCATACGAAGCGCTTCCATATTGCGCTCAGTACCCACGATGTAATGAGCGATAAGCGCAAAGCTAGGAAATAGTGGCACTAACCCAGCGATATAGAAACTTTTACTTTTCGAAAGAATCGCAATAAGCAAAACCGCTAGAGATCCAATCAAGCACTTAATAAACAAGGCGATCATTGGTTAAGCCAAATTGAAGAATAGCTCGTCGTCGGTCATGTATTTATGCTTACTGCCTAAGTTGCGAACATGCATAAACATAAATTCCGGGAAAGCTGGAGCTAGCAGGTCGTTTGGCTCCCACACTACTCCACCAACAAACACATATCGCCCTTGCTTCTCTTCATGGTGGTGAGGGTTATTCAACTCGGTAGAGAGTTCGGCTCGTGCGCCATCTATCACGCACACCACTTGCCCACGAGCAACACCAATCACTCGATTCACCAAGTTGGCTTTCATTCCACACTTCCATGCTTGACGAGTAGCCCACTCAAAGCCGAGTTTGCGAACACCTTTGTGCACGTTGACGATTAAGTTCATTGCTTGCGATCCATGATTGTCGGTCATAACAAGCATCAGGTTAGAGCGGATGGTAAAGACTAGCGAGGAATAGGTAGAGGTGAATTCTCAGCCGATGGTAAAACATGCAAACAATCGTAGCATTAATGAGGCAGCCTACCATTGTTTAAGCTGTAGGCTGCCCAGTTTGGATTAGGTTAATGACTTGTTTGTGATTTTGTCAGATTGACGAGACACAATTTCCGCTTCGAACCAGTTTTGAATCTCAAAACCCTTGTTCTCCAAACGATTAAGCATCAGTTTGGCCATTTCTTCGCCCACACTATGCGTATCGTAATGCAAGGTTGTGATGGAAGGTTTACTGTAACGACTGTGCTCATAGTCACCATAGCCGGCAATCGCAATATCGACACCAGGCTGATAACCAAGCTCCTCACAAGCAGCTATAGTACCTAACGCCATGGTGTCATCAGCACACAAGATCGCCGTTGGGCGATGAGCTAATGACAATACCTCTTTTGCCATCTTGATCGCGTCTTCTTCGTTCAGTTCACCGTTGAGCAATAAACGGTCATCTGCACATAGACCGGCCTCTTCCATAGCCTTAACATACCCTCGCTTACGAGCTTGAGAGAGCGTCAATTCAATAGGCGCGTCTAGGAAAGCAATACGCGTATGTCCATGCTCTAGCTGACGTTTTGTCATTTGATAAAAGGCATGTTCATTGTCAACGTCGACAAAGCAATCTTCCTCAAAGCCGATATCGTAACCATGACAGATATAAGGAAACTGCTTCTGTTTTAGCATGGCAATACGTTCATCATTGCTGCGTGTACGAACAATAAAAAGCCCATCGATCAGGCCACTTTCAATGAAATCTGAGTAGACCTTATTCTCATCTTGGCAATCAGCAATCGTTGTTACGATCAGTTGGTAATCATGACGAGCAAGAAATGCTGAAGCTCCCGCCAATACTTTTGAGAAGGCGGGTGAAACGAACATCCGCGAGTTTGCCGGTAGAATGATACCAACGTTTCTTGATTTACCAGATGCGAGACGCTTCGCTGTTGGGTTAGGTTTATAGCCTATCTCTTTTGCCGCAGCCAAAACCTTTTGTCGAGTCTCTGGGTTTACATCGTTGTATCCATTTAACGCCCGCGAAACGGTAGATTTAGAGAGCCCTAAATGTTCTGCTAGTTTTTTTATCGACATAATATCCTTAGCACTCACTGACCAATAGCTGACAACGACCGATAGAGGTAACCGCTTGTGGCGTCAACACTCCGTCCTTCAATTGTGAATAGTATTCTTGCCAACCTTTTTGATTGGAGATGACCTCATTCTCTAAATCATTTTTACAATAATTCAAGCAGTTAACCAAGCGGTGTGCACCATCATCTAAGTAATCTTTGTTTCGATAGCAACCTTCTAACATAAACCTCAACAGTGCAAGTGCGATTGGTGTTTTCGAGACAAACGTACCGGTAAAGGGATACAGTTTTTCCTTTAGCGCTTCAATTCCTAATGGATGCTGTTTAGCGTAGCCACTAAACAGCAGCACTCGTTCAATATCACCGAGCACCTTTCCAGCCTCCGATACTTCCATGACTCGCCCCGCAAACGCTTCTTTATCGTGACGCATAATCAACCCAGGTTGATGACTGTACGCAAGGTAATGATCATCGATTGGGTTAGCTAAGGCTGACAATATAAATGCCTGATCTTCAGCTCGATGGATAAACGTTGGCGTATAAGGTTGGAACTCATACAGCGCGTCAATCAAGATTCCATTGGTTCCACCTGTGACGTGCACACGCTGGATGTCATATCTCTGGCTGATGACTTCTTCTTGAGTGGATAGAGCCTGCCCCCAACGAGCACAGAACAGCTGCTCAAACATGGCATAATCACTGCCCGTCGGCAGCGTCACATCAGGGGTAAACAGACCCACGTGAGCATCGCTTTCATTGACCAGTCCACCAGCAATCATGCCCAGTTTGACTTTGTGACCATTGTTATCAACAGCGCTAGCACCCCAATTAGAATCCAAAAAGTGTTCAAACGCAGATTTGCCCGTTTCGTTGATGAGCATGGTTTGGTCGAACACTTGGTCAAGGTCAATTTTGAATGTGGCTTTGAGCTCTGGGTTCACTGCTTTTTGCCACAAAGGCGCAACAGCTTTAAGGAAGCTATAGTGTCTTCCATATGCCCCGTTTACTCCAAATACACCTTTAAGATCATCACTCGCCTCTGGAAATGCATGACGCAGCACCTCAAGACATTCACTTTCACCAAAAACGGCTACATTGAGGTGTTTGAGGTTAAGGTGCGTGTTGATCTCAAACTCGACATACTGCTTCGCAATGTCGGCCAGCGCAGGGTGTGTCACCGAGCATGACAGCACGATAGTTGCCTTAGCGTCTGGTGCAAGGTTGCCTCGGTCTACTTCCCCAGACAACGCTTTATCAAGGTGCTTTAAACCGTAAAGGATCTCATTCTCTTCGGCAGAGATACCAACAGGAATTGGATGATCGTACCAATACTGTTGCTGCTGATTTTGAGCCTGCTGTAAGGTTTGATGGAAGC
This sequence comes from Vibrio mediterranei, assembly GCF_013364395.1. Classification (NCBI taxonomy): domain Bacteria; kingdom Pseudomonadati; phylum Pseudomonadota; class Gammaproteobacteria; order Vibrionales; family Vibrionaceae; genus Vibrio; species Vibrio mediterranei. The sequence continues at coordinate 1,520,274 of NZ_JABXGK010000008.1, forward strand.
ACTCCCCCAAAGTTAAGTGGCTAACATCATCCCCTCGGAGTGGCACACCCAATAACACATTGCTCGTGAACAAGACCTGTTCAGCGACATCTGTAATCGCCTGTGACGACTTGGTCATATTATGCAGAGTTCGATTGCGGTGAATATCCTCTCTTACCTTTTCGGGTGTCGATTTAGCCACTATAGCTTCGGGGCTGAATAGTTGCCACAGAGGATTATCGCCTTTGGGTAACTCATCATAGTTATGTGAAAGCTCGGCTTCAGCGTCCGGTACAAACGCATCTAAAAACTCCAAGACAGGATGGTGTTTATTTATGGTAAGAAGTTCACAGGCAACATGATATTCAACATGGTCAGACTGCTGGCTAATGAACCACGCGTGACAAAGCTGACTTGAAAGATCAGAGCCTTTTAATAGGGAAAACTGATTGTTTACGTTGAGATATTCACAAATTTTCGGCAATAGAGACATATTGGCATCCATAAAAATCCCCTTCACAAACCTATGAAGGGGATTAGCAATTAAAGGCGTTGCTCTGTTTTCACATCAAACAGAAGGACACGAGATAAGTCGACGAGCAAGTCCATTTTTTGGCCGCGTGTTACTTCTGAACGAAGGTCCAAGCGTGCTTTCACGTTCTCTTCTCCCAACTTAAACAACACTTCTTTATCAAACCCCATCGGTTCAACTAGGTCGATGTTGATGTTATCGAAGTTAAAGGTTGTTTCACTCTCTCCAAAGAACTCCTTGTCATTAAAAAAGTCTGGACGAATGCCCACTTTTACGGCAAGTCCTTCCGCCGGCACAGACTCATCAAAATGAACTCCGGTCAGCAGGTTTCTAGGCAGTTGATATCCCCCTAGTTCCAGGTACTCGTTGTAGAGCGTACCGTCCATGATGTTCATTGACGGAGAGCCAATAAAGGTCGCAACGAAAATATTGACTGGATTGAGGAAAATCTCCATCGGAGAGCCGACTTGCTCAATAATACCATCGCGCAATACCACCACTTTATCCGCTAGCGTCATTGCCTCGACTTGGTCGTGGGTAACATAAACACTGGTGCGGCCAAATCGGTTATGGATTTGCGCAATCTCGGTGCGCATGTGGTTACGCAGTTTAGCATCCAGATTTGACAAAGGTTCATCAAACAAGAAACAGTCAGCATCACGCACAATTGCACGCCCCATAGCAACACGTTGGCGCTGGCCACCAGAAAGATCAGCAGGCTTTCTCTTGAGATAATCTTCCAGCTTGAGCATTTTGGCAACATCTTCCAACCGGCGCTGGATCTCCGACTCTTCCATCTTTAAGCGGCGTAGAGCAAACACGATGTTCTCTTCAACGGTTTTGTGCGGATACAGTGCGTAGTTTTGGAACACCATTGCGATATTACGATGTTGTGGTTCGACATCGTTAACCACTCGGTCACCAATAGTGATCTCACCTGATGTCGCCTGCTCAAGGCCTGCGATCATGCGTAACGTCGTCGATTTACCACAACCCGATGGGCCAACTAGCACCACGAATTCGCCATCTTCGATATCAAGACTGATGCTTTTTACAACCTTGGTGTCACCGTAGTTTTTAACAATATTTTTTAATGAAATAGAAGCCATAATTATTAACCTTTCACACCACCATCAGTTTTGCCACCATCCATATGACGCATAGCAAACAAGAAACACACTACGACTGGAGCCAGAGTTAACATGGACGCTGCCATGATTCGATCCCAAATCGCATTTTTCGATACAAATAGCTCTTGTAGCGCGAGTGGCAATGTGTAGAACTCTTTGAATTGTTTTAAGAATACAGACGCAAACAGGTATTCATTCCAGCCGATAATAAAGCAGTACATAAATACGGTTGCGAGCATAGGTACCGATAGCGGCAATACCACCTTCCATATTGCTTCTTTGCGCGAGTAACCATCCATCATCGCCGCCTCTTCTAACGCAAAAGGAATCGTGCGGAAGTAGTTACCCAGCATATACAGCGCGACTGGCAATGTTTGCACAATATAGATGGCGAAGAGACAGAACAGACTACCCCACATACTGGTCGCTAACCCGACGTTTACCGCCATTTGATACAGCGGTACCATCAACAGTACGCCGCCCACCATATAAACGAAGAGCACCGAGCGCTGAACAATTACCTGCCCAGTAAATCGCAGGCGCGAAATGGAATAAGCCCCCATGACTGCGAATATGAGTGACACCGTAGCCGCTCCCGCAGATATGGCGAAACTATTCAGCATAAACCGGCCAAAGGGAAACACATCAGAGTTACTGGCGTATTTCGCCATAATGGCGTCTTTCTTATCTTGAGGCAGCTTAGGGTTCTCAAGAATCTTTTGTATTGCTGCCGGTATCTCTACCTGTTTTTGCTCAGTTAAACCTAATAATTCCTTATAGGCGTCGAGATTAACGACCTGCGGAATCAATGACGGGTTGCCCCAGTCAAACTGATGTTTTAGTGAAGTCGACAGAATTTGCGCAAATGGAAGTAAGCAGAAGCTCACCAGTAAGAAAATTGCTAACGCAAATCCAATACGTCCTTTAATTGTTGGTTTTCCTAACATAATGAATTACCACTTAAGAATTTTCTTAACATAGAACCAAATCAGCACACACAAGACGCTGAACTGAATCACGGAGGTTGCAGCAGCAAGCCCTTGATCAATGACCCCGGTGAAGGCTTGGTAGTACGTAAATACTGGAAGAGTTTGAACATTGGGCGCTAAAAGGAACACGTCTTCAAAGCGGTTCAGGTTCCAAATCAAACGTAGAATCACTACCGTTGCCAATACGAAATAAATCTCTGGCAGCGTCACATGGAAGAAACGTCCAATTGGTCCATAACCGTCAATCGCCGCCGCTTCGTATTGGTCTTTAGGAATCGACGTCAACTTGGATAGGATCAATAGATATGCAATTGGGAAATGCTTCCAAACATCAAAGATAATAACGACCCAAACAGCCGAACCCGGCTCACCAATGAGGTTGGTTCGTTGATTCCAGATATGCAGTACATCAACCATTAACCAGTTGAAGACACCATTAACTGGATCAAAAAGAAATTGCCAACCAAACACAACGGAAATAACCGGCGCAAAATATGGCATAAGAATAGCGGCACTCACTAGGCCACGACCTCGGAACGGATTACGCATCAATAATGCGACTGCGAGTCCTAACAGCGTAGTGCCAGCAACAGTACCAAATAGGTAGATACCGGTTGTTGCAATTGATGAGTAATAGTCTGGATTTGCCAGTAAGCGAGCGTAGTTGGCAATCCCGACAAAAGTTTTGTCACCGTTCAGCTTTACATCAAAGAAGCTTAGGTAAACATTAAAAACGATTGGATAGAGTATCAAAAGCCCAATAATGCCAATGGTCGGAGCGACAAGCTTCCACCCGAACCGCGCTTCTGCTCTCTCTAATGGTGTCATGGTAATTCCTTGTTAATCTGAGGCAGCGCACCATGCTGCCCCGTAAAGGTTCTTAGTGAAGGTGCGCCGCTGGTTAGCCAGCGACGTCTTTCGCTATGCAGAGTTAGTTTTTGATAAGCTGCTGCATCTCGTTTTCAGCCCAATCCAACGATTTTTGCGTGTCTTGTCCTTCAATCACAGAGCTATAGATCATGCGTGGAATGATTTGTTTCGAGAAGATTTCACCAGATTCAGGGAACGCCTTACCGTCTACAATGGAGAAGTTCTTGATGTTCTCAAAACCGGCAATGATCTCCTTAATGGACTCTTTACCATAGTTAGCAAAAATGCCTTTTGGATCATTAAGGAATTCATCAGTTTCAGCGATGTCTCGAAGCATAGGAAGGTGGCCACCAGGTGCCATATGAGAGTATGCAACAACCTGATCTTTCTCGTTCATGTATTCAATGAACGCTTTAGTCGCTTCCACTTCATCCTTGTTATCGTTCTTCATGATAGAGAAACCAACCAAGGTACCAAATGTAGAAGCTGAAGTATGAGTGATTGCTGGAGCTAAACGCGTGTTCTTCGCTAGATTAGGATCGAATGTCGCGCCTTTAAGATCTTTGAAGTTCTCGTTACTCAATGAACTTGCCGCAGCTTCGGCGAGTGCAATGTCATCCATGATATACGTGGAGTAGAAGAACATCGCTAGCTTGCCTTGCAAATAGTAGTCACGTGCGCGCCATGTTTGTGGACCCGGAGGTGTGTACTTTGAAAGATCTTTATAAAAGTCTAAAACTTCTTTTTGCGCTTCAGAGTTGAATATTAGGTTGCCGTCTTTATCAAACTGACCTGCATCGTTTGATAGGGCAAACTGCGTATAAACTTGCTCAGCATAGCTATCCGCTTTAGTGCCAATTAAGATGCCGTATTGGTTTTCCTGAGGCTTATTAAAGTACTTCGCCGCTTTTTGAATGTTTTCCCATGTTGTCGGTGGCTCTAAACCCGCTTCTTCAAACCAGTCAGCACGATACCAAATACCTTGAACCCAACCACGATATGGTAGAGCAACAAATTTATTGTTGTCTGGGTCTTCTACCAACTTCAATGAACCTTTATAAAAACGGTCTTTACCTACTGCTTCTATGGTTGCGGTCGTGGCGTCTAAATCAACAATGCCTTGCTCAGCAAACGCTAATGACAGGTTAGAGCCTACTTCAATCATATCTGGGAGCGTATTCGATGCGGCAGCTGCAGCAATCTGCTTTGGCATGTCATTTTCATCTACTGCCACCACTTTTACATCGATACCTGGGTTCAATGCTTCGAACACATCAGCCATCACTTCTATCGTCTGAAGGCGGTCTGATTGGGTTTGTGTTGTCCAATACTCAACTGTAGTCGCTTGTGCAAGGCTGGATAAGCCTAAACCAGCTACGGCAAGTCCAAGGGTCAGAGTTTTTAGTTTCATCGTTATATCCTTTACGATTTAGGATTCATGTAATTTATGAGTCGCCAGCCAGGCTGGCTCTATTTTCTACTTAGCTAACCACATCACTTGATATGGTTGTACAGTAACAACACCACTTAAGTCGTTACCAGAAATCAAATCGTGAGAGACTCCTTTAAGCACTGAATTGGTATCTAGCTCAACCGCTTGATTTGAAATATTAATAGCCACCAATACTTGCTCATCACGCACAAAAGTGACCAATTGCTCACTGGTTGCCACTACACGCTGACTTGCGCTAGGAGCAAATGCTCTCTGTTGCTTACGAATACCCAGAATATGTTTAAAGCGAGATAGCACTTGGGCACGACGAGATTCTGGATTAGCCAACTCAGTTTCTACTTCAGTACGTTCGAGCTTTTCACGGTTAATCGCGCGGTTATACCCTAGGCGTTCCAATCCTTCTATATCGTTTCCCGACCCCAATAGACTGTGTACATATATTCCAGGAACCCCCGCCATCGAAATGAGAATGGACTGGGCCGCCATAAAGCGATCTAGGTTAGTTTGGTCATCCGAATTCGCATCACGGATGGCATCGAAATAGTTGATATTCAGCTCATAAGGGCTTTGTGTACCGTCACCGTTATCTTTGTATGAAACGCGGCCACCATTGGTCTGCACTACCGATAGTAAATGGTCGACTTGCTCTTTGTTTAAGATACCTTCTACAGGACGCACACCAATGCCATCATGAGAGGCTAAAAAGTTGAAGAATGTGGTCTGTTCCGAACACGGCTCTAAGCTCGACATCCATTCAACAATCTTTTCACTGTTGCCAGTTTGCAATGTATGCAGTGTTAATGGCGGTAGCGGGAACTGGTACACCAAATGAGCTTCATTCTCACCATTGCCGAAATAACTAATATTGTCGTTATGCGGTACATTGGTTTCAGTGATCAATTTAACGTGAGGAGCCACGGCACTCATTAATGCTCGCAGCGCCTGAACAATGGCATGAGTCTGGGGCTGATGAATACAAGGGGTATCCAACTCTTTCCACATAAAGCCAATCGCATCAAGACGAATAAAAGAGGCTCCTTGCTGAGCATAAAACAGCAGTAGCTCGGCAATTTTCTGAAACACTTCAGGACAACGGAAATTAAGGTCAATTTGATCTTCGCTGAACGTAGTCCAGATATGTTTTGTACCGTTTGCGGTTTCAAAGGTCGTCAGTAATGGTAATGCTCTAGGGCGTGTAACTGAACTGTAGTCTCGGTTTGGATTAGCTTCGGTGAAAAACTCTCGATACTGCGTTTCCCCTTTTAAATACCCTTGAAACCAATCACTGGATTTTGAAATATGGTTGATCACCCCATCAAACATTAGGTCATAGTTGTTCGACAATGATTGAACATCTTGCCAATCACCCAATTCTGGGTTGATTTTCCAATAGTCAACGACAGAAAATCCGTCGTCTGAGGTATAGGGATAACACGGGAGAATATGCACCGCAGAGAGCACATCAGCAGCATTATCGTTTAAGAACTCTCTTAGGGTATGAAGAGGTGCTTCTCCTTGTTTTTTGATTGAATCACCATACGTAATCAGCATGATGTCGTTTTGATCTACCCATTGCTTTTTACCCACATACTCAGGCTGATTCGCAATAACATTGAGAAGGTTGGGGATGAGTTCATTAAGTTGAGCTGGCGAATACACACCTGCCAAGATTTGTTGCAGGTCTTTTTTAACTTGAGAGTTAGCCGTCTGTTCCTGAGCCATGTTGATATCCATTATTACAAATCAAACAACCAAAACCGGTTTTGATACTTTTCCAAAAAATAGTGGCTTTTAATTTAACCACTTGATAATTGCGACTTGCACCTAGTCTAAACAGGCTTTATTGATTATTAATTGAGCCAAGTCTCATTTTTTCAGATAACCAAAACCGGTTTTGGATTATCGTGAATTCGATCACTAATTTGTAAAACTATCATTATATCCGTTTATATAATCCTCTAAATTACGTCCAACCACATTCAGAAATTATAGGGAAAGTGAAACATGAATATCCTCCTTGCACACTTTCGTGTAGGCGAAACTGATGGCGTATCTCTTGAGATGGACAAATGGAAATGGGCTCTGGAGAGCTTGGGACATAAGGTTTTCTATCTAGCAGGGAGTTCAGGCAGTACAGACGCTGATCTCGTGCCAGAGTTACATTATTTAGAGCCATTCAACGAAAAAATCATTCACAACGCTTATGTGAGCCGCGATGATTACGCATCAGAATCGGTTTTGTTAGACGCCATTGAACATCGAGCCAATGACATTGCCGCAGGTATCATCAAGGTTATCGACCAACGAGATATTGACATTATTGTCCCAAATAACATGCTGTCACTTGGCTATCACCTACCAGCCGCACTCGGTATTATGAAAGCGGTCGAAGCCACGCAGACTCGTGTTATTTGCCATCATCATGATTTTCATTGGGAACGTGTTAAATACTCAAACCCAACGTCTCCAGGCATTCAGCAACTGCTCAACACCCTCTTTCCTCCTAAACACCCACTGGTTGAGCACTGTGTGATCAACCGTATCGCGCAAACAGAACTTCAAAAACGCCGCGACATCGAATCTACGGTGGTGCCTAATGTGTTCGATTTTCAGGGCAGTGATTGGAAAGTTGATGAATACAATCAAGATCTGCGAGCACGATTCGGTGTCGGCGCAAATGATATCCTGTTTCTGCAAGCAACACGTATTGTTGCAAGAAAAGGCATCGAACTGGCAATCGACTTGATTGATGCAATGAACAGACAGCGTGAAGAGCTCGTTGGAAAAACGCTCTATAACGGAGAAATATTTAGTGCAGACAGTCGCTTAATCCTTATGTTTGCAGGAATGTGTGAAGAAGACAGTTATCTTGACTTATTGAAGAATAAAGCCAAGGCCTGCAACGTGGAATTACTGTTTATCAATGATTGGGTAGGTCATTCTCGCGGTGAGAAAGAAGGGCAAAAAGTCTATTCTTTGTGGGACGTCTACTCACACGCAGACATCATCACCTACCCTAGTTTGCTAGAAGGTTGGGGAAATCAATTTCTAGAAGGACTTGTCGCTAAAGTCCCTATGGTAGTGTATCGCTATCCTGTATTTGACTTAGATATCGCCGATTACCAATTTAACATTATCGACCTTGGCAATGACCATCAAGTGGATGAATCTGGACTCGCTGTCATCGCTCCAGAAACGTTAAACGGCGCCGTCAATTCAACACTTGAGTATCTGTTTGATGCTGAATTGAGATCATCCGGTATGCAACAAAACTATGACATTGGCGAAAAGCACTTGTCTTATGGCGCATTAAAAGCGATGCTTTCGGACATTTTTCAAGGATAAGGTCTAGTCATGAAAGCACTTAGCTGTTTTAAAGCTTATGACATTCGCGGCAAGTTGGGAGACGAACTCAACGAGGATATTGCCTACCGCATTGGCAGAGCATATTCGCAATTTCTAAAACCTAAAACCGTAGTTGTGGGTGGCGATGTTCGTGAGACATCAGAAAGTCTTAAACTTGCCTTGGCGCGTGGCATTATGGATGCAGGTTCCGATGTTGTTGATATCGGTATGACAGGTACAGAAGAGATTTACTTTGCGACCCAGTCACTGGACGTAGATGGCGGAATCGAAGTCACCGCAAGCCACAATCCTATTAACTACAATGGGATGAAACTGGTTCGAGATAACGGTAAGCCAATCAGTGGTGATACTGGTTTGAACGACATTAAACAGCTCGCTGAACAAAATGACTTTGAGTCAATTGCTCAAGTTGGACAATACAAAAAATTGTCTAACCTTGATGAATACACCGAGCATTTGCTTAGCTACATTACGCCGAACAACATCAAGCCACTTAAGCTGGTAGTAAATTCAGGCAATGGTGCTGCAGGTCATGTTATTGACGATCTGGAAGCAAAATTCGCCAAGTTGGGCATTGCCATCGAATTTATCAAAGTTCATCACCAACCTGACTCTAGTTTCCCAAATGGTATTCCTAATCCACTACTACCGGAAAACCGTGCCGCCACTTCTGAAGCAGTTGTAAAACACGGTGCTGATATGGGTATTGCATGGGATGGTGACTTTGACCGTTGCTTCTTGTTTGACGAGCAAGGTGAGTTCATTGAGGGCTACTACATTGTGGGTCTATTAGCAGAAGCGTTCTTGCAGAAGAATCCAAATGCTCGAATCATCCACGATCCTCGTTTAACTTGGAATACCATCGACATCGTCACAGAGAATCGCGGTACTCCGATAATGTCTAAAACGGGACATGCTTTCATCAAAGAGCGTATGCGTTTGGAAGATGCAGTGTATGGCGGCGAAATGAGTGCGCACCATTACTTCAAAGACTTTGCCTACTGTGACAGTGGAATGATTCCTTGGCTGCTTGTCAGTGAGCTTCTTTGTGTGAAGCAGCAGCCGCTCTCTAAGTTGGTTGCCGATCGTATTGTCGCGTTCCCATCTTCGGGCGAAATCAACGCCAAACTGCAAGATCCAAAAGCTGCCATCAAGCGCGTTCAACAAACTTTTGAACACGATGCCCTTGTTGTCGATTATACCGATGGTCTCAGCATGGAGTTTAATGACTGGCGATTCAACTTACGTACCTCTAATACTGAACCAGTGGTGCGACTGAACGTAGAGTCACGACACAATACCGAATTAATGTCCTCAAAAACTCAGCAGATTCTCGATCTGCTTAGCTAGCCTTCAGAGAGGGAGTGACCACTCCCTCTCTCTTTTCTCTTCCTCAAAAACACCTCAATTAAATTAACTAGATTAATGTAAGCCAACTATTTACATGCGTAAGATCACACTATCTAACCTTTTTCATCAGTAAATCCGTTAATAACGCTTATCACGTGACCACTTTCACAGATCAATTAAATTAACTTAGTTAATATAATTGCAATAATGAAGCGCTAGACTCCAAATCTGTGCAAACTTCTACTGAAACGGAATGCAACTCAATGTCCCGATTAGAACTAAAAAATATCTGTAAAAATTTTGATGATTTTGTCGCATCTAAAGACATTAGCTTTGTGGCGGAAGAGGGAGAGATGGTTACTCTTCTTGGGCCTTCTGGCTGCGGCAAAACAACGTTGTTAAAAATGATCGGTGGTTTCCACACTCCCGATTCTGGTGAGATTCTAATTGGCGATGAAAACATCACTAATGTTTCTCCAGAAAAGCGCAATACCTCTATGTGTTTTCAATCTTACGCGCTTTTCCCTCACTTGAGCGTTGAGCACAACATTGCCTTCGGTTTGAACCAAAAAGGCGTAGCAAAAGCAGAACAGATTGAGCGCGTTCAAGAAGCCGTCGCACAGGTCGATCTGGGTGAACATTCTCATAAAATGCCAAGCGAATTGTCAGGTGGACAACAACAACGCGTCGCACTTGCTCGCGCGATGGTAACTCGACCTGCTGTAATCTTATTCGACGAGCCATTATCTAACCTAGATGCGAAATTAAGAGAGTCGGTTCGTTTTGAGATCCGCGAACTTCAAAAACGCTACAATCTTACTGCTATCTACGTGACACACGATCAGGCAGAAGCACTAGCCATGTCAGACAAGATCGTTGTGCTTAATCGTGGCCGTATCGAACAGATTGGTACCCCGGAAGACATCTACTATCGTCCAGCAAACCGCTTTGTTGCTGACTTTATTGGTGCCGCTAACATTCTACCTGCACAAGTAAACAAGACAGAGCAAGCCAACACTTACTCGGTCACAACAGAAATTGGTGATTTCATCGTTGAATCTGATGAACCACCAAAGTCAGACAATATTTTTGTTTGTTGGCGACCAGAAGACGCTCGCTTAGCTGAAGATAGCGATATCAACCGCTTCCAAGTGCGCGTCAATCAAATGGCTTTCATGGGTAATGTCACCGACCTTCTAGTGGAATCACTTAATGAAGTTCCACTAGAAATGCGTATTCAATTACCAAAACAGCCTAAGTTCCAAGATAACCAGTTAACATTCAGTTTGCCTAAGACTGGTATTAGGTTCCTTGAAGAGGTGCCGCATGACTAGTCTACGCACCCACTGGAAAACCTGGCTCATGCTATTGCCTGGCGTAGGCACCATCTTACTTTTGATGGGTTCAACGTTTTACATGGTGGTTGCCCAGAGCTTTGGTTTTCATAACATGATGGGAGAGAGTGGCTTCTCCACTGAATTTTGGCGTGATGCACTTGCTGACCCAACACTTCACAAGTCACTGATTTACTCTATTAAAGTATCAGTCATTGGCGCTCTTGGCGCGGTGTCTCTGGCCTACCCGCTTGTGCTTTGGCTACGTAAGCCCTTCACCGGTTCAACCACGATTACAGGTCTATTGCGCGCTCCTATGTTCATTCCAGGCTTGGTTGCCGCATTCTTGTTGGTTAACGTGATTTCGTACCATGGTGTGGTTAACCAAGGCTTGATGTGGCTTGGCATTACTGAAAAACCGATTCGTATGCAAAACGACAACTTCGGTTGGGGCGTTATCATTCTTCAAATCTGGAAACAGTTGCCGTTTGCAATGATTCTACTTGCGGGTGCGGTGAACTCAATTCGAAATGATGTTCTCGATGCCGCCTCAGATCTTGGCGCAAACGCATGGCGTCGCTTCACTGGCATCGTGTTCCCACTATCTATACCAGCCCTGCAAGTCTCTTTGATTCTAATTTTCATCGGTGCTCTAGGTGACTACTCGTTCTACTCGATTGCGGGTCCTAAGAACACTTACTCGCTATCTATGTTAATGCACATTACCTCAACAGAGTTTATGGAATGGAACAAAGGTGCTGTTGTGGCCGTCATCATCATGGTGACCGCTGTAATCGCCTCACTGGCTATCTCTCTACTGACTGCCCCACTAGCCACTAAGAAAGGGAAGCTGAAATAATGACTGCACTCGCCTCAACAGCAAAAGCACCACGCCGCAAACTGCCGAAAATAAGAACGGCAAATGGCAAACTGATCAACAAAATCGCTATTGGACTGTTTCTTGCGGTCAACTTCTTCTGGTTAGGTGTGCCATTTATTATGGCGCTCATCTGGTCACTCGTAGACCCGGAACACCCATGGAGCTATCCAGATGTTCTTCCACCGGTGATGTCATTCGGACGTTGGACAGACATGTGGGAAAACTCAGGTCTAGTGGAAGCACTAACTAACAGTTACTCGATTGCTCCAGCAGTCGCTCTTTTGACAGTATTGCTCGCACTTCCAACGGCTTACGCACTAGGCCGCAAGGATTTTCCGGGCAAGAAAGTGGCCGAAGTTGTCACACTTCTACCGCTTGTTATGCCGGGTATGATCATCGGTGTCTTCTTTAGCTCGATGCTGATCAACCTTAATTTGTCTAACGCCTACCTTGGCATTGTGATTGGCCATACGGTACTGGCTTTGCCTTATGCTATCCGTATTTTGTCAGCCAGTTTCAAAAGCGTTCCTCAAGATCTTATTGAGGCAAGCCGTGACTTAGGTGGCAGCCCTTGGACAACATTTAAACACGCGTATCTGCCAATGCTAAAACCTGGCTTATTGGCATCGTTGATCTTCTGTCTGGTGATCAGTATTGAAGAATTCAACATCGCCTTTGTTCTTGGATCACCGGATTATGTCACCGTACCGACCATCCTGTATTCCTACTTAGGTTACTCTTTCATCCGTCCAAACGCGGCGGTGGTATCACTCATCCTTGTGATTCCAAACGTAATTTTGATGCTCATTATCGAGCGTTTGCTTAAAGGCAACTATCTGGCGGACTCTACCGGTAAAGCCTAACTGTACCTACAACTATAAAGATATTAAGAGAATGGATTTATGAAAAAATTAGTTCTAACCGCAGCCATGACTGCACTTGCAGGTCTTTCTACCAATGCATTGGCTTATGACCTAAACGACATGACATGGGATGAAATTGTCGAGCAAGCGAAACAAGAAAAAATGGTGAACGCTTACATCTGGTATCTACAGCCTGAATTCAGAAAATTCTTTAAAGAATTTGAGAAAGAGTACGGCATTAAAGTTCGCGTGCCAGAAGGTAATGAATCAGGTAACCGCAATAAGCTACTTGCTGAAGCACGCCGCGACCAAGGCAGCATCGATGTGATGGCACTCGATACTGTGAAACTGCCGATGCTACTGCAAAGCAACGTCGTTTATGGTCCACTGACCGATATTATTCCGGGTAGCGAAAAGTTAAGAACTAATCTTGTTGGCGTCGACACTCAAGGTTATGCCTATGCGTTCTGGGGCAACCAAACAGGTTTTGCTTATGACCCAACTCGAGTCGATGAAAACAACCTGCCTCAGTCTTTTGATGACCTGACAACTTGGATCAAAGAACACAAACAACAGTTTGGTGTGAACGATCCAAACAAAGGCGGTGCAGGTAATGCCTTCATTCAACGTGCAATTTACTACGCATCAGGCAACAACGATGTCTACTTCCAAAATGAAATGGACAAGTCTGTAATTCCTACTTGGTCAAAAACGTGGGAGTGGTTTGAAGGTAATCAAGACAACATCGTTATTACCGCTTCAAATGCAGACAGCTTAACGCGCATCAATGATGGCGAAATCTCTATGGCACCAGCTTGGGAAGATCATCTAGCAGGTCTACAGAAAAAAGGGGCGATCACTAAACGTATCAAGTTCTATATTCCAGAGTTTGGTATGCCAGGTGGCGGTAACATCATCCTAATGCCGAAAAATGCTAAGAACAAAGCAGCGGCTGCGGTATTCATCCACTGGATTACGTCGGCACAAGCACAAACGGGCTTAAACGCAACGTTTGGTGCAGCACCGCAGCACCCAGATGCTGATGACTCCAACGCACTTATCGACAACGCACAGCGTAAGTACAGCTCTGAGTTCTTTACATCAGAGTACGCAACGGAAGCCAAGAAAGCATTTGTTCAAAACGTACTTATGTAACATTTTTGCCCGGTCTTTGGCCGGGCCTATTTGGTTTGAAGGTTAAATGTGTCAATGTATGTCATTGATTTAGCTTTCAAATCAAATAGAAAGAGATTTTCAGTTAAGGAAACACCATTGATAGATTTCGGAACAGACACACAGCGTTCAATTCTTGCATTGATCCGTCAACAAGCACCAACCACACGAGCAGCCCTTGCTGAGACCAGTGGTTTAACGCCTGCGGCCATTACAAAGATCACCAAGAAGATGCTTGATGAAGGTCTTATTGTCGTCACTGGTAAGCAACAGGGGGGCAGAGGTCAACCTGGTATTGAGCTAGGTATTAACCCTCAAGCAGCCTATAGCTTAGGGGTAAACATAGAGCTGGAAAAAATCAGTATTGAATTGGTAGACCTTGAAGGAGAAGCTATTTTCTCTAAAGCCATTCAAGGCATCTATTCAGACCCTCAAAGCGCACTTGAAGAACTATCTAGTCTTATCGATGTCACTTCTGTTGCCTTTGGTAGCGAGTTTTCTAAGCTAATTGGAGTTGGCGTTACGACCAGTTGCAACTTCAACAAAGAGTCTAACACCCTCACCATGCCTCCTCACTTAAAAGCCTGGGAGCAGATCGACATCAAAGCCGCGGTAGAAGCTAAATTCAATTTGCCATGCTGGATTGAGAACGACGGTATAGCCGCAGCATTGGGTGAATCTGTGCGCTCCCGCCGAAGTACTGGTGCGAACTTTTTCTATCTATATCTTGGTTATGGTATTGGTGGCGGTCACTTCTTTGAAGGCGAAGTCTATCGCGGTGCACGAGGCAATGCGGGTCGCATTGGTAAGCTGTTTCCTGAGCGTGACAATCGTCCTTCTCTGTCTTGTCTGTATGAAAAACTAGGGCTATCGGAGCCTAGCGCTCACCGAGCCGATACGCTTGCGACTTTGTTAGAAAAGAAACCGGAAAAAGTGGTCGAATGGAAAAGTAATGCTCAGTTGCAACTAACGTCTGCGCTGCAAGCTATTCGCTCTATTTGCGATCCAAACGAGATCATCATTGGCGGTTTGTTACCACCACAATTAGTCGAAGAACTACACCTTGCTGCCATTGCATCCATTCAACAGTATCTCGAACCTGATGAAGCCATGCCTAACATTGTTCCGGCGGCCATTTCCGGTGACAAAATTGCAGCCACAGGTGCGGCTATGCTACCTCTATACAACCTCGCTTACTAAAACAACTAGCACGAAATAAGAACAACAACCATGAACACCAAATGTTTTCCAGAGCGAGTCTCTAACAACGTCACAAGCATGAATTCCCAATGTTGGGAGCCTATTGATATCGAGCCAAATCGTTACTTCAACCCATCAGTGGTGCCTGGCTACGAAATTAAACATGGCCCGAAAGGCAACCCTTTACATGGTTGTGTTGAGCCCGCCTTTGAACAAGGACTGGCACAACGATACCAACAGTTGAAACATGAAAAGCCATCTTTAAAGGTAAAAAGAGCGCATTTTGCAATGCCGCAGCTTGACGCTGCGCAACTTCCTAGCGCCTCGGATTACGAGCTAATTAGCGAGCCTCGTTCACTGTGTTCTACATCCGTTTCTATAGTGTTAGCACCACAAGCAGACATCGATAAAGCGCGCATCGGCTATCACTTCAAGGGCAATAAGCTAGAGAACCTGAGAGATCGACTTGAATCAGAAAACAATCTGGATGGGTTGATTGGTAACCTTGGCTACTTTATGACTAAAGAGCTTAATATCGGAGACCATATTTGGTCACACAGACGCCGCTTTCCAAACCCAGACCATCAACTGCCAGAAGTGCTGTCATACCTAGGTTTCTACTATTTCTCAGATGAAAATGGCAAGGTTGAAACTGCCGGTTTCCCAAGCGCCCATGATGCAGCTGTTGCCATAGATCGTGCAGGCAATGTGCAGATCGTTCCATCTCTGACTTTTCGCCAATTTAACGTCACTATTGGCGGAACAAACTTTGACGTTGATTGCTTTAACCCGTCGCTAGAGTCACTTTCACAGCACGATGTCGCTCTGTTTAATGTGAAGTTTCCGATGAAGCACCAAGGCGACCTAGTTGAGTTCTCTCCAATGCTTGAATTAGAAGGAAGAGTGAACCTGTTTCTAGCTAATCAGGGCGACGGCACTAAGCCATTCGAAGAGGTTGTCGCGATATGGAATGGCAAATGCCCTCTTCCTTCTTTCGGAACACTCATATCCATTGAGGAGAAGTATTTTGAATCGCTGTTCTCTGAGACACCTCAAGTCGGGCAAGCGGTTAAGGTTATCCCTGTCGCAAACGAGATTGACCTTTGCGACTATAAACAGATTTTAGGTGGCCTAGTTCCTTCTGTTATTAACGGACAATCGTTGGTTCCAACTGGTCCTACAGTATCCGCAATGCAAGCAGAAGCCGCACTAGATGCTGTCGCCAACACCGATTCTCCTCTATCGCGTTCAGGAAAAGAAACCAACAATTTTGATGCGCTCATCCGAGAACCTTCTGGTCTATTTATCGAAACTGAAAACCACATCGGTTACCTGCTGTTTGATGGTCGACACGAGATGAGTATTGGCGCCAACATTGTTGACGTTGCCAACCTTGTTCAGCGTTTATCACAACCCGATATCGACTTCTTCGATGGCGAATCTGTCATTAACGCGATTTCCATCGACGGTGGTTCAGCGATGAAGGTATACGCCGCAAAAACAAGCACCACTGAAGCACCAACAATGGATTTACTTAACCGCGTTGCGGCCGGAGGTAGGAACGCTCCAGGAAACGATCCTCAAGGCCTCAACTTGTATTCAACGGTCATCTTGGAACTCAATAACGCATGAGAATACTACTAACGCACTATCGTGTTGGCGAAACCGACGGTGTTTCGCTAGAAATGGATAAATGGAAGTGGGCATTAGAGCAGCAGGGTCACCAGGTTTTCTATCTGGCAGGCAGTGCTGGAAATGTTAATGCTTCTTGTGTCGAAGCACTTCGTTATGAAGATGAATTGAACGCTAAAATTACTCACGACGCTTTTATTGAGCCTAAGTTTTTCACTAGCTCAGATGACCTACTCACTGCCATCCACACTCAAGCTGATGATATTGAGCACGCAGTAACGGCTATCATTCGAGACCTAGAAATAGATATTATCGTTCCTAATAATATCTTCGCAGTCGGGCACAGCCTCGCTGCCGCAATTGGATTGGAGAAAGCCATTCGCAACACTCATGTTAAAGTTGTCAATCACCATCACGATTTCCACTGGGAACGCGAGAAATTCGCTAAACCCGTGTACCCAGAAATCCAAGACATATTAGACGAATACTTTCCTCCACGTCGCGACGCCGACCAACACTGCGTAATCAATCAGATTGCTTTTGAGTCACTCAAGAACAAAACTGGCAAGCATGCCACCGTCGTCCCCAATGTGTTTGATTTCGACAACAGTCATTGGTGCCTTGACGACTATAACCGAGACTTGAAACAGAAAATCGGACTAACCGATAACGACATCGTCTTTCTACAAGCCACTCGAATCGTTGCACGCAAAGGTATTGAACTGGCGATTGACCTTATTGCGAAGCTCAATCAGCAACTGCCAAACTGGGTTGGACAAGCACTTTACAACGGCAAAACCATCACTAAAGAGAGTCGAATTGTCCTTGTTCTAGCAGGTATGAACGAAGAACAAGAGTACTTTGATAAGCTGAAGCAAAAAGCAGATCAAAACAATGTGCAGATGCTGTTTATCAATGATTATATCGAACACAGTCGCTGTGAAATAAATGGCGAAAAATGCTATTCCCTCTGGGACGCTTATGTTCATGCGGATATTGTTACCTACCCGAGCTGGCTTGAAGGTTGGGGTAATCAGTTCTTAGAAGGGTTAGTGGCTAAAGTACCACAAGTCGTTTATCGCTATCCTGTTTATGAAACCGATATTGCGCAGTTCAACTTCAATATCATCGATCTTGGAGAGAACCATTCGTGGGATTCACAAGGCTTAGCCACGATATCTGATGAACAATTGTCACTGGCTGCTGAGCAAACCAAACAATATCTATTTGATGCTGAGTACCGCCAGAAAGCGATGAATGACAACTTTGTCATTGGGCAAACGCATTTGTCTTATCGAGCACTTGGCGAAATTCTAGGCAAGGTCTTTAATTGAGTTAAGGTGGGATGAAAAAACGGAGTCGATAGACTCCGTTTTTTATTATATGTCAGTAAGTTACTTTTTCAACGACAACAGTTTTACTGGTTTGAACTCAAACATGTCTTCAAAGACACAGAACTCCACCGCGCCATGAGTAAGCACTCCAAAAGACTGATTGAGCCTTTCTTCAATACGCTGGCAAGTTTGCTCCAATTCGGCTTGTTGCTTTTCGTCAAGATTAATAACCTTGTAACTTAGCGTAATATGGAAGTGGTACTCATCATGCGTTGGGTGACGAATACCTGTCAGTTCACTCAAATTATCACGACATACTTTAAGTGCAGACTTAGTTTCGTCGTTCGCAGGCTTAAGCCTTAATACGGTTCCACCCGCGCGACTGTTGTACACGTAATCAAACTTCATTTGGAAGTTAGGTGTCGCTGCAGCCTCTTGTAACCAAGCTTGGAAACTTTCTGTTGCCGATTCAATATTCACATCTTCGGCCAACTTTGAGCTCCAGTGTGTCGTCTCTCGAATCTGATCGCACAGACCTTCAATAACCGTCATATGCATACTAGCTTCTGGCAAGAAGGCATAGTTAGTTGCGCACTTCATCGCTTTTAACTGCTGCTGTGCCCATAACACTTCTTGGTATACCGGGCTGGTTTTATCAACGTGACAAAGGAAGGTGTTGCCGGGGAATCGGCGAACGGTGCCGTCCTCATTAAATTTGACACCGACAGACGGAGCATAATTCATAGGGTTCTCTCCAAATTGTTTCTATTGACACATTCTATAGTAATTAAATTAACCTAGTTAATTTAATTACTATCATCGTGGTAATTTTGTGAGCGCTGCATAATTCCGCGTCAATGCACTAGGCAGTCCATATTGTGAATACTAAAAAAGCGCCCCAAATGGGACGCTTTGAATTCTTATATTTCGTTAACACGGTAAGACTTTACATCGTGCTCGATCAACTATTGAAGTACAAACACACTCGACGACCATCTACGTCACGGATATCAAATGGGATCTCGTAGATGGATTCCATGATCTCTTGCTGCACTACTTCTTCGACTTTACCCGATTTAACCACCTGCCCTTTTTTCATCGCCACAATGTTGTCCGAGTAACAAGATGCAAAGTTGATATCATGAATCACAATTACTACAGCTTTGTTGAATTCATGAGCCAGTCTACGCAGCGTATGCATGATCTCTACAGAGTGTTTAATATCCAAATTGTTTAACGGTTCATCAAGGAACACGTAGTCAGTGTCCTGAGCGACAACCATAGCGATGAACGCCATTTGACGCTGACCGCCACTGAGTTGGTCGAGGTATTTATTTTGGATCTCTTCAATACCTAGATGCCCTAGTGCTTTATCGATAATTTTATTATCTTCATCGGTTAGTCGACCTTGAGAATGTGGAAAGCGACCAAAAGAGACCAACTCTCGGATCGTGAAGCGCATGTTGATGTTGTTTGATTGGCGCAGTACCGCTAAGTGTTTAGCCAGTTCTTTGGTGTCCCACTGAGCGAGCAACTTGTTTCCAATCACAACTTCACCCGCATCACTCTCCGTGAGGCGACTTGCCATAGACAATAGAGTACTTTTACCGGCACCATTTGGGCCAATAATTGACGTCACTTCACCTTTAGGAAATAGTGCATCGGCATCCTTAACAACAAATGTCTTCCCGTACTTTTTACTTAGACCTGTTAACTTAATCACTTCATTACCCTTAATTAATTCTGTTTCTTAGTAGTAAGAACAGGAAGTAAGAACCACCTACGAGGTTAATAATCACGCTGATCGTGGTTTCGAATGCGAGAACTTTTTCTACGAACCATTGACCGCTAACTAACAGTAATACCGCGAGTAAACTGCTCGCGATTATAAGAAAGCGATGCTGGTAGTGATTGAACATTTCTCGGGTCAGACTCACTGTAATAAGTCCGAAGAACAGGACAGGACCCACCAGCGCCGTTGAAATCGCGATCATAATAGTAATCAAGATCATAATCCGCTGAGTAAGCTGTTTGGTGTTAACACCCAAACTGGTCGCATTATCAATGCCTAACCACAACACATCCAATTTCGGAGCATAGTAGAACAGAATCGCCAAACAGAGAGACAGTGGAATCAAACTCCAGTACACCAGCTTAGCGTTGACGTTATTAAAGCTCGCGAACATAGAACTCTGGATGGAAGCAAACTCATTTGGATCAACCAACATCGTCAAGAAACCTGTGACGCTGCTGAACAAACTTCCGCAGACAATACCAATGAGCAATAAGGTAAACACATTGCTATCCTGGCGTTTGAAATAGAAATGGAACAACAACAGTGAAAAACCAATCATCACTGCAGTGGACAACATAAAGTTGCTCATCGCATGGATAACCCAAAAGCTTGTACTGCCTAGAATCACCACCATTAGCACCTGTACCATAAGATACAAGCTATCAAACCCGAGTATGGATGGCGTTAAAATGCGGTTATTGGTAATGGTTTGGAATACCAAAGACGATGCTGAAATCGCAACGGCCGCCAGAATAATGGCCAATACTTTAGGAATACGACGAGACAAGAAAAACTGGTAGTTATCCGCTGTCAGCCCCTGTCCAATAAACCACGCAATGATCGCCAAACAACCTGCGATAAGTAGAGTTACTTTCAACGAATCACGCATTGGCTTTATCTCTCAACACCAGATAAATAAACACAGCACCACCGAAAATACTGATGATCATCGAGATTGGCATTTCGTAAGGGAAAATAATTAAGCGACCTAAGATGTCACAGGCGAGAACCAGAATAACGCCCCAATACGCCGTCCAAGGTAGAATGCGCTTCATATTGTCCCCCATAAATAGAGAGACAATGTTCGGTACGATCAGCCCTAAGAATGGAATCACACCAACAATCATTACCACTGTTGATGAGCTCACCGCCACCAAAATAACGCCAATGAAAACGATTTTTTGGTAATCGAGACCTATATTCTTAGCGAAGCTCTCACCGACACTAGCCGCGCTAAACTGACGTGCATATAAATACGCAAGTACGCATGCTGGAACCGCAAGATACAGGATTTCGTAATTCCCTTGCAACACACTCGCAAAGTTAGCCACCGTCCAAGAAGACATGGTCTGCACTAGGTCGTGCTTATAGGCAATAAAGGTTGTCAGTGCGGATATCACATTGCCATACATAATACCGATAAGAGGTACAAGAACCGCATTCTTGAATTGCAATCGTTGCAAGAATTTCACAAAGATCAATGTGCCTGCAACGGCAAAAAAGAAGATAACACCAAGATGCATCCACTGACTGGCACCACCCAAAAAGATAAGCCCAGCAACGTAGCCTAAAAGAGCGCAATCGATAGTGCCTGTCGTTGATGGAGAAGCGAAGCGGTTTTGCACGATCTGTTGCATGATAAGACCCGCAACGCTAAGACCAGCACCAGCCAGAATTATTGCTAGTAGTCGCGGAACTCGACTGACAACATAGATGGAATAAGCATGTTCATCGCCACGGAACAAGTCCGCAATGGACACGTGAGCAGCACCGAGTACGAGGGAACTAACCGCTAATGCGACCAGTAATGTGCATGCAAGAATGTATTTATGGATGGTCATTGAGAATGTGATGGCCAGTAATTAACAACAAGAATTAGAAAAGTCTCTCCTAGAGAACTAAGAGAGACTTTTTGAATACTTTAATTAGTTCAGAGCTTTATCGATATCAGCAATCATGGTCTGTGTAGCGGTTACACCACCACCTGAGATATACCAAGCATTTGGATTGATATAGACGATTTTTTTATTTTGCGCCGCAGGCGTTGAGTTCACTAGAGGGTTGTTAAATAACTCTTTCGCCTTACCCACACTGCGACCAATGGCTTGTTCACGGTCTAAAATGAAAATAACTTCAGGCTTTGCATCAGCCACATATTCAAATGAGATCAAGTTACCGTGAGACCCTTGGATCGGCGCAACATTTTGACT
Organism: Vibrio mediterranei; assembly: GCF_013364395.1. NCBI lineage: Bacteria > Pseudomonadati > Pseudomonadota > Gammaproteobacteria > Vibrionales > Vibrionaceae > Vibrio > Vibrio mediterranei. The sequence goes on from NZ_JABXGK010000008.1 coordinate 1,542,364, forward strand.
AGTCGATTCACCAAAACCAAAATCATCAAATACGATAGAAAAACGGCTACCTTTGTTGAACATCGCCACGTTGTTGCCATTGTTCATCAACATAAGTGCGTCCAAATCTTGCTTGGAAACCGCCTCAGCTGCTTTATCAAATTGAGCTTGAGTCTCTGCGATTAACTTTTCTGCTTCCGCTTCTTTATCAAACAGTTTGCCAAGCATACGCCAGTTTGCTTGCGTATCTTGCCAATACTCACCGTTATCAACATAAAACATCACTGTTGGCGCAATTTTATTTAAGTCATCGTAAACGCGAAGCATGCGGTTTTCAGCGATAATCACATCAGGTTTCAACGTGAAGATAGCTTCAAAATCAGGCTCGCTTACTGAACCTGTATTCCCCGTCGACGCTTTGTACTGCGCTAAATAGTCTGGAAGCAATGAATGTGGAGCACCAACTGGTTGTACACCTAAACGGTCTAGAACATCTAAGCTACCATTACCTAACACCACTACTCGCTTAGGGGTTTCATCAAACTCTGCAGTGCCTTTGAAGTGCTGAATAGTCACTGCACTTGCGTTCGCAACCATGGCGAAGCTGGCCGTTAGTGTCAGCGCGACACGCTTGATGAAACTCATAGACTGACTCATTCCGTTTTCCTTATATATTTTATGGTTATATTAAACAGAATCATTATCACTTACGATCAAATGGGAATCAATATCATTTTCATAGCTAATTGCATTTTTATTGTTATAACGCAAAGAAATACGGATTTTTAGCTCAATGGTGTAACCAGTGATAATCATTGGCGGAAAGACAAACAAATAAGAGGCAAGAAGAAAACTCGATCAATAACAATATAATTTAATAAATATAACCATATTGTTTTAACTGGTGGTTTTTTTGGCTTAGTATGAAGAATGTTTATCATGTTGCGAGAATCTATTCACTATGTCCACCACCAAAGCTAAGTATTCTGATATCTATCAGGCGATCAAGGAGAGGATTCTCTCTGGACAGTACACAACTAACCAAAAATTACCTGGTGGTAGTGAGTTAGCAGTAGAATTCGGATGCAGCGAGCTCACCATAAAGAAAGCACTCGATATTCTTGTCACCGACGGTTTAGTGGTGAGAAAACGAGGGTCTGGCTCGTATGTGAAACGTCCTCTTGGTAACTCCGGTTATAAGCATCTTTACGGCACCAAAGCCAATGTGCAAGACAGTGGTCAAACCCTAACCACAAAAGTACTGGAGTTCTCCGTCGTCCCTGCAGACACCTTCTTAGCAGAGAGATTGAACTGCGACATTGAAGATATGTTGTACAAAACAACACGGGTACGCATCATTGATGACATACCGGGTGCGGTTGAGGAGACTTATATGCCTATTAATGTCATTCAAGGTTTAAAGCGTGAACATGCCCAAGATTCTATTTATAGCTATATCACAGACACACTAGGTCTCAAGATCCACAGTTCAACGATGGAAATCACGGTCGTCAAAGCGAATGAGTTTTATGCCACTGAGTTAGACATAAAACTAGGCGAACCTTTAGTCAATGTAGAACAGATTGTTTACCTCGATAATGGCGAAATTTTCGAGTACTCCAATGTGAAGCATCGATGGGAAGGTTACAAGTTCGCCACTAACTTTGTGAAACTGTAAGACTTATCTGGTTGAACACCGACATTTGCTTGCTGGCTTGTTAAAGTCCTAATTAGTGTTACATTTGCTTACAGGTATGACGACTTTTTCGCAAACAGGTAACGCTTATGGCTGGTTTGAGTCTATTAACTCTTCTCGATGATATTACTGCGGTATTGGACGATGTTGCGCTGCTCTCAAAAGTAGCAGCAAAGAAAACCGCTGGGGTATTGGGTGACGATCTCGCCCTTAATGCCCATCAAGTTTCTGGCGTTTCCGCCGAACGTGAAATCCCTGTTGTGTGGTCCGTCGCGAAAGGATCCTTTAAGAACAAATGCATTCTTGTACCCGCCGCGCTCATTATCAGTTTTATTGCTCCTTGGCTGATCAATCCATTATTGCTGCTTGGGGGGCTGTTTCTCTGCTACGAAGGTGCTGAGAAGATTCTGGAAAAGCTGTTCCACAGCAAAGAACACACTGATGATCAAACTACACCGGATCTTGGTGGTGACTCCGTTGAGGAATACGAGAAAAAGAAAATTGCCGGCGCGATTCGCACTGACTTTATCCTATCAGCGGAGATTATAGTTATTGCTTTAGGGACGGTCCAAGGACAGTCCACCAGTATCCAAATCATGGTGGTTAGTCTGATTGCCGTTGTAATGACTATTGGAGTATATGGACTGGTTGCGGGTATTGTTAAACTCGACGATTTAGGTTTTTACTTAGAACGAAAGTCTCAAGGAAAAGGACTATTATCCAGCATTGGTAGAGGATTGATTGCCTTTGCCCCTAAACTGATGCGCACGCTCACTATCGTTGGTACTGCGGCTATGTTCTTAGTGGGCGGAGGTATTGTTGTCCATAACGTACCCGCCATTCACCATCTTATTGAACCTATCATCATGGATATTCCCAACCTATCCGTTGCTCAAGCCATTATCCCAGCTCTGCTCAACGGCGTTATCGGTATCATCGCAGGCCTCATTGTTGTGGCTGTATTTAGCGTAATCGGCAAACTTAAAGCCGCCGCTTCTTAACAATTAACTGAGATTGTAGCTGACTAACAGCTACAACCGCATGATGACGTATCACCCGACTTCACTTGCTGCTTGAAATTTTGCAGCGACGCTTTTCGGATTTGGTCGAGGTCTCGACGCTTAACTATCACTTCTGTATTCGACTTAGGCTTACTTGAACAAGCATAAGTTTGCTGGCCATCCACTTCAACCAAACACGCTTTACAGCAACCATGCTTGCGTTTATTTTTCAAACATGGAGCGGGGATCCTTACCCCTACTCTGCTCGCTAATTCGACTAAGTTCTTTTCTGAAGCACCAATAACTGTCGTTTGACCATCAATAGTCAAGGTGGCAGGTTTAATCTGAAACATATTTCTCAACTGTTCTGTTTTAACTCTCTTAATAAGACGAAGCAAAATCAAAAAAGACGACCAATTCTCGAAATATTATTCAATTTAGTGTTTAGAACAAGTTCAGATCTTATCTCGCGAGAATCTCGCATGATAAGGGTCGAGCTCATTTCCCTGCTTTTCGGTTAGCTCTTGGTATAGCTCTGGCCTGCGACCGCGAATCCAGCGACGGCCAGTACACATTTCTAGTTCCTGACCGTCCAGTACAGCGACAACCATGTCGTCATCAAGACTCTTTGACTCAGTAATCACTTCACCATAAGGGTTAAGAATCATCGCGTGTCCCGTGCGCACTTCATTCATGTCCACACCAACCCCATTACTAAATACTACAAATAGTCCATTATCATGAGCTCTAGCAGGCAACCAGCGCATTAACCAAGCACGGCCTTTCCTACCTTGCATTTCATTGTAGATAGTCTGTGGATCTTGATGTCGATTATGCCAAAGCTGAGGATCAATCAGCCCCATAGCATTTGGGCTTCGAGAGTCGCAACCGCCTGTTTGATGTGGCGCAATTAAGATATCCGCTCCTCTTAACGCCGTGATTCTCACGTTTTCAACCAAGTTGTTATCCCAACAAATCAGGATTCCAACCTTACAGCCGTGAGGGGTGTCAAACACCGTATACTCATCGCCACTACTCATATGGGGGCTGACAAATGTATGCAGCTTTCTGTGCTTTTGAACCACACCGTTCGGCATCACAAACACGTAGGTGTTGTATAACTGACCGCACTCACCCTCTTCAATCAGCCCCGCGCCAATACTCATATTATGACGTTGTGAGAGTGCCAACAGTGCTTGGCTCGTGTCGCCCGATGGCACAGGTTCTGAGAGTTCAGAAATCTCATCACGAGTAAGCGCTGAAACATGCCAGTAACCAGTAACGCACATTTCGGGAAAGCTGATGATATCTACCTTGTTAGCAGCGGCTCGAGTCACAAATTGCTCTATTATCGCTAAATTGGCAGATTTATCTCCCGACTTATGATTGAACTGAACTGAGGCTACTTTTACCGACTTCATACTTTCTCCTTATGAGAGCTTAACAGTGAAGTCACAGTGTAAAAAGTACTGTTGATTCCGTATAATGAATTTAAATCACAAATTGATTACCATTTGGAATCATGAATATCGACCTTCTAAAAGCGTTCGTGACCTTGGCTCGCAGCGATACCTATCGCAGTGCTGCTGAGGCACTGTTTATCACTCAGTCAGCATTGACGAAAAAAATATATCGGCTAGAGAGTGATATTGGCGCGACCTTATTTGACCGTAATCGAGGCGGGACGAAATTATCCATTGTTGGCGAGTGCCTGCTCCCCGAAGCGAAGCGCGTCATTGCGAGCGCTGAGAAGTTTGATCAGTTATCCAACCAAGTTGCAGCTGGGCAATCCGGTTATCTTAATGTTGGCTTCGGTATTTCGAGTTTTGACATTGCACCTCGACATATCTCCGAGTTCAAGCAGCGTTTCAGCGATGTCCATGTCACGCTTAACGATCTCCCATCTCAGACACAGACAGAGCAACTCCTGTCAGGCGAGTTGCATATCGCCTACTCACGCCTCCCATGTGAAAGCAGTCTATCTTCAATCACACTCTCCAGTGATCGACTTTGCGTAGCGGTCAACCGCAGCCATAGTGAGTCGTCACTGACGTCTATACTTACTTCTCTTCCCTACTTAGCATTGAGACCAGAGCGAGGAATGGGGTTACACCAACAGATCTCAAAGGTTGCTGGAGAGCTAAATTGGCAGTTCACACCAAGCCAATTTGCCGATGATATCTTGACCCTGCTGTCATTGGTTAAAGCCAATATAGGATTTGTCATTGTTCCAGAAAGTGCACGCTCATTGGTTGATGACACGATACGTTTCCTCCCGATCCCCTCGACAGATAATCATTGGGATATTGGCGTTATTTGGAACCCCGATGTTATCAATCCGGTAAAAGACCGCTTTCTCGATATGTTGAAAGATAACGGCCTTATTCTAGATTAAAGTTGACGATGGACTTTGAAGCATAGAGTGACGATCATAAGCATTGAGACCGCAACAAGTGATAACCCTAAGTTAGCCACTGCACTTGATGCCGATAATCCAACAGCAATCAGTATGTAGTACAGCAGACCTAAAATCGCACTCGCACTACCAACCGCTTGTTTGTAGTTCACTAACGCTTGACTTAGTACGTTAGGAATACCAACACCAAACGCCATAACCACGACCATCATAGGCAGTAAGAACCATAGGCTGTCTTGCGTCATGTAAACACCTAAAGAGCCCAAGGCAGATAAAGTAACAGCCAATTTGATTAACGATGCCGAGGTTCTACCTTTGGTGAGAAGCCGTTTGTTTATAGAGCTGCCTAAAAACGTTCCAAGTGCCAATACCACACCTGAGTATCCGAACTGTTGAGCGTCAAAACCCAGTTCACGAAATAAAAACGGGCCAATCTGGTAATAGTTGAATACTACGATATTAAAACCAGCGACCAATAGTGCCGACACCCAGATATGTTTATCAAGCAGCATCTGTTTAGCCGTCTGGGTTAAGGACGTTTTGCGTGACTCTTGGCAGCCTGTTTCTGGCAATCGCAACGCACTTTTACCAAGCAGTATCACTGCCAGTAGGCATAGCGCCCAAAATACGTAGGTGTGTCCGCCTAACTGGGTGAGCTGTCCGCCTACGAGCATGCCAACAACCGGACTAATGGCGATGCCCATCCCCATTAAAGAAAATACTTTCCCTAATTCCTCACCGGAGAATTTATCACGCAGCATGGTTTGTGTGACCACTGAGCCTGCTGCTGCGCCAAAAGCACTAATAGCACGAGCGACCAACAGCATCTCGAACGATGTCACGAATACGGCCGTAAAAACACCGATAGCGTAGGTTGTTAAACCCAATAGCATACTTGCTCGACGTCCTAATACATCAGACAGAATACCCCAAGCCACGACTCCTATCGCAAATGCATAAAAATACGTTGCAATGGTTGCTGCCGCAAGACTATCACTCACCCCAAAATGTTGCCCAATATCTCCTAGCGCCGGGCTGTAGATAGTTTCAACAATTTGAGGAAACATAATAAGTAGTACCATTAACCACAAAGGGGGTTTCGCTGTTTCCCCATATTTCGTTTGTTGAATCATTGTGATTCCTCCTCTTAATTTGATGGTGAGGAGTTTAGCCTTAATGGGTTTTGTACTAATATCATCATAAGAACAAAAAACATCGAAAATAAGACAAATGGCGCTAATTGATCACCAGACACGTTTCGATGCTGACGCATTGAGTGCACCTGTTATTGGTATTGCAGCAAGAGTGGGCAAACATGATTCAGGCATGCACCAGCATCAGAAAGGACAACTGCTCTACGCACCTCAAGGTTGCATGACTATCGAACTTCAAGGATGTCGTTCGGTTTTGCCGCCAACTCAAGCCGCTTGGATACCACCAAACACAGAACATCGAGCGAGCATGAATAATGTCGTCGAGTATCGCTCGCTATACTTTGATACCAACCTGTTTATTAGTGCCCCAGACACCATACAGTACCTTAACGTAAACGAGCTGTTGAAAGCCTTGATTGATAGAATGAGCTTTTGGTCTTGGGACATTAGTATCGAACAAACCCGCAACACCACAGCGCTGTTTTGGGAAGAGTTTCAATTAGCGTTAGCAGAGGTGCACCTCTTACCTATCCCCAGCGATCCGAGAGTCACGGGCATCTTGAATCATTTTTTGACCGGAGAGCAAAGCCTCCCTTCACTAGAGGAATTTTCCCGTCATGTGGGGGCCAGCAGCAAAACCGTCAGTCGAATTTTCGCTAAAGAAACCGGTATGAGCTTTCAAGCTTGGCGACAACAATGGCGGTTGCAGCGAGCCACAGAGCTATTGGCACTGGGGCAAAGTGTTCTAGATGTTTCTTATACTTTGGAATTTTCAAGTGACAGTGCTTTTATCGCTTTCTTTAAACAACATATGGGGATCACCCCCAAACAGCTCTTTTAGTGTCGGAAAATAATATTCCATGACTTAATTTTTTGATAAAGCACTGATATTTCCGCCAAACATTCACAATGAGATTTTTCCTATACTACTTAATAAAAACAGTACGTTAGCTTATTAAACATTAGCTACATTTATACTTCGCTTCAACGATAACTAATGCCAATATATCGATAAATATTTGTTGTCGTTATGGTCATTTTTTTTAGTTTTACTCCTCCTCTTTCAAGCCTCATAGTCGCGGCGAAAACCTAATCAATTTCTCAATTCTGTTTCGATTTTCCAACGACTATTTAGGAGGCTCTGCTAGTGGAAAACACACCTGATTTCGCAGTAAAAACTGGCTTTAAAGTACCTGTTATTGCGCTATCACTTTATGCCGTCGCATCAGGTTATTTGATGAGCTTAATCCCGCTTATGCTGGGTGAATACGGTATTGATGCAAGCAACGCAAGTTGGCTAGCAAGTGTGTTCTACGCGGGTCTTTTAGTTGGTGCTGTTGTTATTGAACCGGCTGTAAAGCATATCGGTCACCGTGTCGCATTTATCGCCTGTCTAGCGCTATTTATCGCTACGATCGTTGCGCTGCCACTGATGCCTGTCGCATGGGCTTGGCTGATTGCACGCTTTGTCGCAGGTATTGCTGTCGCGGGTGTCTTCGTTATCGTTGAGTCATGGCTACTTGTAGGTGATGAATCAAGCCGTGCCAAACGTCTTGGCCTCTATATGGGTTCGCTATATGGCGGCTCTGCACTAGGTCAGCTTGGGATTGGTTTTATCGGTGTTCAGGGTAGTCTGCCATTTGTGGCGATTCTCTCTATGCTAAGCGCAGCTATTCTGGTTCTGATGTTCGTTCCAACACAGCAACCACAGAGTGCTCACTCGGCGACACTATCGTTCAAACAAATTGCAAAACTGAACCATGCTGCAATCATCGGCTGTATTGTTTCAGGCTTAACCCTTGGATCTATCTATGGTCTGATGCCTGTAGAGTTAACGCACCGCGACGTGTCACAAAGCAGTTTAAGTGCATTAATGGCCTTAGTAATCCTTGGCGGTATGGCAGTACAAACACTAGTACCTCCACTACTTAAAGTAGCGGGTCGCACTCCTCTAATGGGCATGTTCTGTTTATTGGGTGTATTTGGTGTCGGCCTAGTTATTCTCAGCGATGACCTGAGTGTACTGGCGATCAGCTTATTCTTAATTGGGATGGCGACGTTCGCCCTGTACCCGATTGCTATTAACTTAGGCTGTGACAAATTGGACGAGAGTTTTATTGTCTCTGCAACGCAAGTTATGCTGTTTTGCTACAGCATCGGCTCAGTCGCTGGTCCGGTACTTGCGGATTGGTTTATGGACGGTACGCAAGGTTTGATGGCTTATTTACTTGCAACCATGATGGCAACCGCTATCTATATGTTCATTGCCAGTATTCGTACCAAGAAACACTTGGTGGCTGGCAAGTAACATCACACTTTAAGTTCACGTACAGCGTAAACAACAAAGCGGCTTTCAAGGCCGCTTTGTTACTTTGAAACCTTCAGTTTCATCTCTGGTTCATGTTTTAAGTACTATAGTTAAATCAAGTCATTACAGGGGAACGATTATGCTATCCGAACAAGACCAACAAACTAAAACTAACGCCATTGTCGCTTACGCCTGTTTACTTTTAGGAAGTTTCACTGGCATTTTCTATCTCGTTGGCGGTATCTGGGCCATGCTTAAGCGCAGTTCCTCAGCAGGTAGTCCGTTGGCTGATCACCTCGAAAACGCAGTACAGACATTTTGGGTCTCCATTATTTTGACGGTCGTGGGTATCTTCTCCATGCCGCTGTTTGGCATTGGCTACTTAATACTTGTCGGGACATCCGTTTGGGTCATCTATCGCTGTGTGAAAGGACTCGTTAGGGTGCTCGACAATCAAGGTTACAACTAAAAAAGAGAGGCTCGATTGAGCCTCTCTTTTTCGTCAGTCAGTTAGGGCAATGACTTTGTCTATCCTTAACTGCTCTATGAATCCCATATCATGACTGACAACTAACACAGTCCCTGCGTAGCCGTTAATAGCAACAATCAACTGTTGTTTTGCTTCGAGATCCAAGTGATTATCCGGTTCATCCAATAACAGGGTAGCTACCTGTTTTTGGTGCGAAGCAATCAACATGGCTAGCTTCATTTTCTCGCCACCACTGAGTTGCTCGACTTTGTCATAGACTTTATCTCGCCTAAAACCGATGCCAGCTAATAGAGTACGAGCAACAGGAATTGTCATCTCATTACACCCTTCACACACAGCGTCAATCAGCGCTAAATCACCGTTAAGTATAGAAAAGTGTTGATCTAAGTAAAAACACTGCGTATTGACTCGAAGCCCATCAGTCACACCACTTGAGTTTTGGCTAACAGCGAGTACTCGCTTTAAAATGGTCGACTTACCCGAGCCATTACGACCTTTTAGCCACGCATGCTCGCTGGTAAGCACCGTCGCACGAATCGGTACACCAAGCACATTAGCATGCTGAAATGCGTCAAACGCGATGGCTGTCTTACCCTTCGTTTGAACCACTCCGGTGTACCATTTCTGCGGTTTATTCTGTTCTATTTGATCCGTCACTTGCTGAAGTTTTTGATCCAAAACCGCGAACTGGCGTTCACTTTGAGCGGCAATCGCGGCGTTAGCATTCTGTGCGCCTTGCTTTTTACCATCCATCAGTATTTTTGGCTGGCTACCACTCGTCCTTTGCGCTTTACCCCTTGTCGCGAGCTTTTGAGCTGTGATTAGCCGTTGGTGCGCTTTCTCCGCTTTTACCTTTCTCTCCTTAATCAGTGATTTTGCTTTGTCCTGCAACGCTTGCAGATGCTCATTTTTGTGAGCAACGAATGTTTGGTAGTTGCCTCCATAACAGGTAATACCTAACGAGTTCAGCTCGAGTATTTTGTCAACGTGATTGAGGAACGCAATATTGTGGCTTACCACCAGCACCGGTTTGTCTATTGTTTTTAATTGCTTCACTAACCAATCAACATGCTCTGAATCTAAATGGTTAGTAGGCTCATCAAGAACGAATGCGTCATAATCTTGCTGCAGTAGTACATAAAGCCTTAATACAGCGCGTTGCCCACCACTTAATTGCGCCAGTTTGATATTGAGATCGGTAGGCAAACGTAGTTGCGTGAGTAGCCTTGCTAATTGTTCAGCAAGATCCCATTCACCATCGGCAATCATGTCAAACCAATGACAAGAGCTGTCACCTTGCTGAATGTGCTCAAGGGCGAGCAACTTCTTTTCCACACCTAATTGTTGAGCAATGCTTTGAGACAAGTCTGATTTACTTTCTAATTGGCTATAAAAGCCAACAGATTTGATCTGATTTCCCCACTCCACTCGCCCTTCAGACGGTGGGGTTAATTTAGCGAGGATCTGCGCCAAATGACTCTTGCCACTGCCATTTTTTCCTACTAACGCTGTGATGCCTTCTTCAGTTGAGAAGCTAATCGATGAAAATAGTCGGTCTCCATCAGGAAACTGCTTTGAGATTGAAATTGCATGAAATGCAGTCATACATCCTCCTTTACAGAGCATGTGACGCTTGGCAGATAGTACTATTTCAAGTCAGCTATATGCTGATGATAGAGATGTGTAGATAGAACGAGCCAACGCCCACTAACTCTGCGATTTCAAAAGTTACTTGTATAAAACGATCGAAATTGAGTTAGTTGTTCATGTAGGCGTGTACTCCTAGGAAAGTGATAGTGAATTTATAACTCAAGCGGCATGAGAAAACTACTGTTCTGCTTAAAAAAGCAAAATTCTCTGCGTCTTTTTTGAATTAGCACCGTCTAATTTAATGACCACTTATTTATGATAAGAGAAACCTATGTTTAAAGTAACCTCATCAACGTCCGCTACGCAGAACAACTTTATCAAACATGATTCTGCCATGTTGAACCAGTTTTACGGAACAAACGATGTCGTACCCTATTGGGTCGCTGATATGGACTTTCCCATTGCAAATCCAATTACGCAGGAATTACAACGTCTTGTTGATCGCGAAGTTTACGCTTACGAGTTCGACTCTTCTCGAGTTTTTTCAGCCATTGCGCGCTGGAATGAAACAGCACATAACCTGTCATTAGACCCAAATCACTTCGTGCAAGTACCGGGCGTCTTGAGTGCTATTGCCCTGTTGATTCGCCAATTTACCCAGCAAGGCGACGGCGTATTGATTCAAACACCGGTTTATCATCAGTTCCGCAGATTGATTGAATCGGCAGGCAGAGTGGTTGCAGGTAATTCTCTCAAGATCGAAGATGGACACTACACCATCGACTTTGACGATTTTGAGCAGCAACTCAAACAGGGCAATGCCAAAATGGTTCTTTTGTGTAACCCTCATAACCCTGTTGGTCGTGTTTGGACTCGCTCTGAACTTCAAACGATGGTCGATATTGCCCGCCGTTACGATGTGATTATCGTTAGTGACGAAATCCATGCCGATATCGTTTTCGACGCTCATACATTCACATCAATTGTCTCTTTGGGATACGAAAAAGCGATCTCCATTATCGGCTCACCCGCTAAAAACTTTGGACTTAACAGCATAGCGAACGGATATATATACACCGATAACGACACTTTGTATCAACAAATCAAATCAACCGTGAGTTCATTGGCTATCGACCATGGGAATGCGCTAACAACTTATGCCACCATCGCTGCTTACGAGAAAGGTAGAGAATGGTTTGAAGGCTACTTGCAATACACTCAAACCACTGTTCATTGGATCGCCGAGTTTGTTGCCTCATCTTTGCCAGAAATCACCATGTATAAACCTGAGGGTACCAACCAAATCTGGTTCGATTTTTCCAAGTTACAACTAGCGCCGGATGCGCTGAAGTCTTTGCTGGTTAACGAGGCAAAAATGGGGCTGACTCCGGGTGCATGGTTTGGCGAAACCAACCCTAATTACTATCGCATGAATATCGCAGTGGACAGAGCACAGATCCAAGCGTCATTTGCTAGGTTGCACACCGCAATTAAATCTCTCTAAATCCCACTCCCCTTACTGGCTAAGGGGAGATTCACTGCCGATTTAACCACGCTTCCTTTGGAGCATAATCGGTCACACCGCCGTGACCGATTTCGATATCACAACATCGCATGATATGCTCCCTCAGCTTGATTCGGCTTCGTTGAATTCGACTCTTAGCACCAGATAACGATATCCCCATTCGCTCCGCTATCTCTTTTTGAGATATTCCCTCAAGTTCTGCCAGTATTAAAGGTGTACGATACTGCTCTGGTAATTCATCTATGAGCGGTCTTAAACATTGTGCCACCTCTTGATGAGCCTGCTCTGCCGTATCCGGCTCTTCATGAACGAGATCTTGCGGTAACTGGTCGAAATCACGACGCTGACGGTAGTGATCCATAATCGTATTATGGGCAATGCGAAATAGCCAACTACTCAAACTTCCTTGGGACTTGAGCTGATGTAAATTATCACTCGCTTTGATGTAAACATCCTGCAAAATGTCGTCAATAAAATGCTCATCATCCACTTGTTTCGCGATGTAATTTCTTAGTTTTGTTTTGTGATTTTGCCATTCTGCAAGCATAAACCCAGGCTCCTAACCCCACATTGCCTTAGTTAATCTCTTTAAGACGAAGCAACCCCATAAAAGACGCAACTTTTCTGCCGATGCATTAAGGTCATGATAAAACACGAATAGGCTGAATATCTTGCGTCTCTGGGAAAGTGTTGTTGAGCGTCGTTTGATCCGCCCCCATATGCTGCTCTAATACACCTTTGATGACTGCACGAACATCCAACGTTGGTTGTAAGTCACGCCCCTGATAGAGCTGATTGCTAGCTAATCCTGGCCAATCGGATAAAACCCTAGAGCGTTGTACTGCTCCTCCCATTACCAACATCGCATTGCCTGTGCCGTGATCGGTCCCTTTGGTCCCATTCTCGGCGGCAGTTCGTCCAAACTCACTTGCTGCAATGACCACAGTAGACTGCCATTTTTCGCCTAATGCGGATTTTAACGCTGCCATACCTTGATCAAACTTATTGAGCTGATTGGCAAGTCTTCCTTTGTCCGCCCCTTGCGACGAGTGTGTGTCCCACCCGCCCAGCTCTAGCACTACGATATTAGGCCCATTGGGCGAGCTCACAAACTTGCCAGCCTGCTTGGCTAAGTTGGTAAATTGTTTATTTTGATTGCCGCCCCTGGACATTGACTCTAACTTCATTGCTTCTTCAAAGTTTGCAGAGAGTTTGGCATCAGATTGGAACATTTCGGCAAGTAAATTGGCTTGTTCTTCTTTAGCTTTTAGCTTGTGAGGAAACCAACTGCTGACTTTGACATCACCTTGAGCAATCAATGGTAGCCCGGCATCAATAGCAATCGCTTGGTTGTTCTGTTTTGTCGACAAAAAGCGATTCAACCACCCCACAGGATCAAATGGATCCGTGGAGCCATTTTCTAGAATCTTCTGACCATCAAAGTGAGAACGACTTCGATAACCAGTGGCACAAGCATGAACAAACATGGCTTGCTTGTCTTGATACATCTGATGAACACTTTTTAATGCTGGATGTAAGCCAAACCCTTTCTCTAACGGGTTAAGCTGATCTTTGGTGAGTGCTATTGTTGGCCGCAACTTTTGGTAATGCTCATCAAAACTTGGTACTACCACGTTGAGGCCATCCATCGCGCCACGAAGTGTTATCCAAATCAGTACATTTGGGCTTTGCGTTGACGCAAAGGAGAAATTGGGTAGCAAGGTAACCAGAGACGCCGCTCCTACGCCTTTCAAAAAATGTCGTCGTGTCGTCATAACCGTTTACCTATATTGAAACTGTGGGCTCATCCAAAGCGCAACAAACTTGGAACTGGCATCTTGTGCCTTTTCTAACGCAGTCAGTAGGTGTTCATCGACTTCATTACCATAAAGGCGTTGTGCAATCTGTGTCACCCTGTCATCTGGGTTCTGTTTACTGCGCTCAATCTGGGTAATCAAAAGCTTAGCCACTTGGTTGGCGACTTGCCAACGCTGAGTCAATGCGGCCGAGCTATTATAATCAGCATCGTTATCAGACCATCCTGCGGGCGACCCTGACATAAACGGTTCTTGCCCTAATTGTCTCAACATTGAATGCATCTGCTTCTGGTTGGGTTCAAAATCGGCGCTGCGGAGCACGGCAAAATACCATTCCTGAGGTGTACGAAAACGCAGGCGCTCATCCTTATTTTTGAGGCTGCTATTAATCAATGTCAGATATACCGGAATTAACATGCCTTCGTTATCTATCCAGACTTTGGTGAGTTTATCTACCAATGAAGCATGTCCTACACCGTAGAAATGCTCGACCAATTTGCCACATAGATGTCTTGCGGTATTTTCATGATTTGCAAGATCGCGAAGACAGCTCATGCCCTGTTCTTCACCTTGCTGATCGTACACTTTACCCAATACGTTAATCGCACCAGGTTCATGCATGGTCGATGAAAAGCGATAACCTGGACTGTCCGGTTTAAAGCTCACCGTCCAACCAGTGATACCCTGAGCGAGCTCAACAACATCGTTTTGTGTATAGCCACCATCCACGCCTAAAGTATGCAACTCTAAAATCTCTCGAGCTAAGTTTTCATTGAGTCCTTTATTGCGCTTTTGCCCTGCTTTGGAATTAGGCCCAACTGACTGGTGGTTATCAAGGAAGATCAGCATACTGGGGTGTTGAATCACGCCTACCAGCATACTCGGAAAATCGATAGACCAAAGCTCTCTGATTACTTCATTTTCAACACCAGAAGCAATTGGACGGACTCTACGTGTATCCGCGGAGATCGCAAAATGGTTGCTCCAAAATTGGATTAAACGTTCTTGAAAGCTTAGTGGAGTGTATAGGGTTTGTATGTTTCTCACATGAACAAGATTGCGGAAGTTTTCTTGAAAAAACGCATTATTGGTTTTGGTAAACTGTTTTTTCTCTTCTGCGCTTTTTGCTGCCTTTCGTCTTCGATTCAGGTCACCAAAATGTGCCAACATTTCATCGGTAGATGGAAGCGATGAAATCGCCTTATGAGTATAAGCCTGAGCTTTGAGTTGCTCATTTAAACTGGGTTCAAGCTTAGCATCACCAACTCTTGGCCCAAAACCAAATCGCTGCGAAACAATGTATTGAGCAGTGTCCTTGTTCTCCATGGCAACCTCTGTAAGTATGCGATACCTAAAGCATTACACACTAAGCAAAAATTGCACACCTGCCCTGACGATAAAATAACAAACGGCGCTCATTTGAGCGCCGTTTTGACTTTATCCGGATAGGATTAAGAACGTTTAGGTTGCTTGTAAGTCTTACCTGCCGCCTTATACGTGTCACTTTGCTTCATTTCGAACATAGCGTCGAAGAACCAAGCGACAAACTTAATGATATCGTCACCTTCGTTCATAATGTGCTCTACGTATTCTTGCTCGTCACCGTTATCATCGATATCGGTGAATACATGATAAATACGCTGTTCACCATCGACATCCGCTAATGCAAATTGACCGCTTAAACTGTTTGCTGCCTCGACAATCTCTTGGTTCTCGACGCTTTTAAGCTTATTCAATGCATCTGGGAGTGTTTTGAACTCGCAAAGCTGCATGACAAGTAGTTGAAATTCTAGTTGTTGCATTATCAATACCGTTATTAACCTAGCGAACTACAAGCTCGCCAGTTTAGTTTCTTGTTTCTCAAGCATAGAGTCTAACTCATCGCGACGAGCAATAAACTGCTTGAGCTCGTTCTTGGGCACAGAGTCTGCCATAGGAATGTTCGCTCGCATAGCATTAACTGGTCGCCCACGAGAAATCAATTCGTAATGCAAGTGAGGCCCAGTCACTCGCCCAGTCGCTCCAGACAAGCCGATACGAGTACCACGAGTCACCTTTTGCCCTTTCTTCACTAGAATCTTACTTAAATGAAGATAACGAGTCTTGTACGGACCACCATGGTCGATAACGATATACTTACCTGCATATGGGTGGTTGCGCACCATAGCAACAACGCCATCACCAGTGGTATAAACATTCGTACCAGTACGAACACCGAAATCAGTACCGTTATGCGGTGCAATCCTGCCTGTTACAGGATGACGACGATTAGGGTTAAAGCCTGAGGTAATTCGATGATTTTTCACCGGATAGCGCATAAATGCACGCTGTAAACTGTCACCTTTGGCATCATAGTACTGGCCATTAGTATGAAGGTAAGCTGAGTACATCGCGCCACGATTAAAGATCTTAATCGCTTGTATTTCAGAGTTACCTGTCGCGGTACCATCAACAAACTGGCTGTTTTTAACAACTTCAAAACGGTCACCAGCACGAAGGTCACGAGTGAAACTCAGTTTGTCTTTAAGCAGTGTAACAACTTGGTCAATCTCACGAGGGTTTAAACCCAATTTGTTCGCTGAAGAAGAGAAGCTGCCGTGAATTTCACCGACCAAAGCCACGCTTTCCCACACGCCGGGAATAGAGACATCCTTAAATTCAAAGCTACCGTCGTCTAGCCGAGTATAAACGGCTTTCTCGGCCACACTACGTTGAACTTCCAATTGACCGAGTGCGCCAGTGGCTTCATCTTGCCAAAATCGCATCTTGTCACCGGGACGCAGCGTGTCGAGCACTAAGTAATCCAAATCGGTTTCCATTACTGACATCATGTCTGAGTACGGAAAACCAAGTTGGTCGAAAATTTGGCTCAAGCTGTCACCTGACTTTACGGTATAGGCGAATTTAGGTGGTAGTTCAGCTTTGGTTGGCTCAGGAGTGATGGCTTTGGCGATTGGTGAATCATTGAGGTCTAGCTCTACCGTCCCGTTGAGGTTTGAACTAGGCAGACTATGAAGAAACAGAAACGCCGCGATAAGAGGCACGGTAAAAGCTAGGCCGCGTTTTAGTTTTCGTGACGGCGCTTTTGCCGTGCATACGCCGTCTATAGGTTGATTCGATTGCACAATGGTTCCAATGCATTCCATTAAAAAGAGCCAACAGATTAATCGTTTCTTCGGCGAATTGCATCCGATTGAGAGGAAAATTAAGGTAAAACCTGTGATAAGAATGTAAAAAAGCGAAGCTTGTCGCTTCGCTTTCTACAAAATCAGCATTACTGAGAGCTAGGCTTCACATGCTTGTTCTGTTTTTACGATACAGTTATCAGCACCGAAGCCATTTGGTACATAGTTATCCGCTTCAGCATCATTAACCCAGTCATTCTCATTCACAAGGTAGCGGAATTGAAATTCCGCGTTTTTTGGCAGACGAGTTTTATATTTGAAAGACTTGGTTTTCGCAACTTTTTTCATTGGCATAGGTTGCCAATCGTGAAACTCTGCTACTAGTACCGCACTTTCAATATTGGTCGCATCCAGTTCGAATGTGACTTCCACTTCATCTTTAGTTTTAAAAAAACGCTTATTGATCATTTGCAAGCTCCGTTTGTCTAAAAAATAACAACATCAAAGTGTCATATTATGTAATCAAGCTCACATTCTCAACATAATAAGTGACAAAGATGCATATCATTTACGGCTGGAAACAAATTCCAATTAACATCCTGTCAATTTGCCATTTTTCAGTGTGCAAACCAGTGAGTTTTCCTTTGTTGGCGTCTCCGCCATTGACTGTTCAGGGCCATGGCTTTTGAACTTCATTGTTACATCCTGTCCAGATAAGTCTAAAGATTCAATATCCACGCGATCCCCTGCTAGTTTAGCGTTAATAAGGATTACTCGCTGTCTTGATTCGTCCCAATTAAACAAGCCAAGGTAATAGAAGACTCCCGAGCCTTGGTTACTCACGGCAAATGGTACAACAGCGAAATGAAGCTTATTGTTTTCAAACATGAGTTGCTTAAATTGATACAGTAGGTATACGTTGCCACGCTCCATACCATCATCATAACTACCTGCAGCCACTTGTTTATCAATATCGATGTCAGTGAGTAGAGAGAACGCACTGGTTTCTGGTACCTGAATTGTCCATGGATTAGCCACCTTCACGCCTAGAATAGTCTCTACGACGACATCAGCCTTTTCTGCTTGATGAGATGGGAATTTGGCCAGTATCTCCTCATCACTCATCGAAAATCGATAGACTCCAGCCACAATGACAACGACGAGAAGACAAAGTGGGATCAGTAAAATCAGTGGCACTGGAAGTTTCTTGCGAGGCATTGTGATGATTCTCAATAAGTTAAGTTCTTCGTTCAGTGTAGCGCTTTCGATTACTAAGCTCAAAGAGTAACAACCCACTATACTTAGACAGATCTACACAACCTTAGCACCGAACATTGTTTTGCATATCATTTGCGACATCAGTACTAAATTGTGAATATTTAGTCTTTGTTGATGAATAGTATTGCCTTGATTGATAAAAAGCAGTAATCTTGCGCGCAATGAGCAAATATGGATGTTTAGTGAATAAATAGGCAATGGAATTGTCCATTATTAACTAGTTGTAACACGAGAGAAAAATGCAAAATAGCGCTCAATCTGTTCCTGAGTCTGGAAAGAAAGGCAACTTCTGGATGTTCTTCATCCCGTCTTTAATTGGCCTGTTCCTGTTCATGGCTCCAATCACCTTTGACGGCGGTTTAACTATACCTGTAGCTGTCTTAGCTAAATCACTACAAGCGGCGGTTGGCGATTTCATCGTACCTCTAGTTACAGCTATCATCGCATTTATGGCTATCGCGTCAGTCATCACCCGCATTGCTAAGCCTGCATTCATTAATAACAATGAATTTTTAAACGGTCTATTTAATCCAAGCCCAATGTGGTTAGCAGTTCGTTTGATCGGTGGCTTAGCGGTAGTAATGACGTACTTCCAAGTTGGTCCTCAAGCGATTTGGGAAGAAAATACCGGTGGCCTAGTACTCGAAGGTCTGCTACCTACTCTATTTGCTGTATTTATCTTTGCAGGTTTATTGCTACCTCTTTTACTTAACTTTGGTTTGTTAGAACTATTTGGTGCGTTACTAAGTAAAATCATGCGCCCTGTATTCAACCTACCAGGTCGTGGCGCTATCGACTGTATGGCATCTTGGTTAGGTGACGGTAGTGTTGGCATTCTTCTAACGAGCAAGCAGTACGAAAACAAATTCTACACCATGCGTGAAGCAGCCGTTATTGGTACTACTTTCTCAGCAGTATCAATTACGTTCAGCTTAGTGGTTATCGCTCAGGTTGAGCTTGAGCATCTGTTTTTACCGTTTTATGGCGCTATCTGTTTAGCCGGTGTTGTTGCAGCGATTATCATTCCTCGTTTGCCGCCACTACGTAACAAAAAAGACGTGTTCATTGACGGTACTAAACCAGCTAAAGATGCTGAAGTGATTCCTGAAGGCCATTCTACTTTCTCTTGGGGTCTTGATTTAGCACTTAAACGAGCAGGCACTGTCACCTCTGCAAAATCGGTATTTGGCGAAGGTATTAAGAATGCCGTAGATATGGTGTTTGGGGTTCTTCCTGTGGTTATGGGCCTAGGTACAGTCGCGCTTGTTATCGCTGAATACACTTCAGTGTTTGAAACGCTCGGTACACCGTTTATTCCTTACCTAGAATTACTGGGTGTGCCTGAAGCAGTTGCGGCATCCAAGACTATGGTTGTTGGCTTTGCAGATATGTTTATTCCGTCAATCCTAGCAGCATCAATCAATAGTGAAATGACACGTTTTGTTATCGCTGCGATGTCCGTTACTCAGCTTATCTATATGTCTGAAGTGGGTGCTCTACTACTTGGTAGCCGTATCCCAGTAAACATCTTCGAACTGTTTGCTATCTTCATCCTGCGTACTTTGATTACGTTACCTGTTATCGCTGGTGTCGCGCATTTGATTTTCTAGTAAAACATATTGCTCAGTTAAAAGGCTCACTTTGGTGGGCCTTTTTTTGTATGACTCATCTTTTGCTTTTCCATTCAAGACATCGTATCGACCATAATTCTACCCTTCCCCTAACTAGTTGTTGTAGTCAATAACAAACTCGCTAATTTTAGCCCTCATATGGCAACACAGTAGTGTTGTCTTTGATTGTTAGACGATTCCTACTGCCATTCGATACGAGCCAACATCGCGTAACGTAGAGGCTTTTTGAAGAGATAGGTTATGAGGAAATCAATGAGAACATCATGGTAACGGTGGGACATGGTAAGCGTTCACCGAAGACAAGATGCAGGCGGAGTGTTTCGGCGTAATCTCAGGCAGTTGTACGACGATTGAAGCTAGTAGTCTAAACAAGAAAACGGAGCCGATGGGCTCCGTTTATATAAGGCAGTGTTTCTGTTCTATACGGCTAAGCGCTTAGAAGAAGTACTTGAAGCGTACACGAACACCTTTGTCTGTGTCTTCTGCAAATAGGTCAGCACGGTCTGTTTGGTTGTCAACAGTCGTGTAGTAAGCACCTAGGTAGATAGAGAAGTCATCAACTTGTAGAACATCAGCGAACTCGTAAGACGCGTATACTGTGTCAACTTTCGCTTTACCTTCAGCCCAACCAGTGATCTTCTTGTTCTCATAGTCGTTGTTAGCGTGGATATAACCTAGACCAAAGCCTTTGTACAATGCGTTCACACCAGCAGTCATGTTGGTTTCATCAACCGCATCCATGTATGCGAAGTTAGCGATTAAGTTCCAATCTGCTGTTGTGTAGTTTGCAGTCACACCGTAACCGATACGGTCTGAGATATCGATTTCTTCAGTACCATTTTTAACAATTACTGCATCCTTAACTAGGTTTGCTTCCATAGATGCTGCAATTCCAAAGTTACCAGCTTGGTAGCCAACTACTGGACGCAATAGAACTGAATCTTTATTGTTAACTACTTCTTTACCGTGGTAAGTCGTATTTGCAGAGATTGTGCTTGTTCCAAACAATACTGAACGGTCACCGATCATAGAAGCAAGTTCTACATATAGGTTGTCGAAAGATTGGCTGTACATGATTTGACCATCAGAACCACGACCACGACCTTCTTTCATTTGATAAACATAAGCAGCGCCGTCTTGGTATAGATCGTTAGCAGTATCACCTGAATACTCTAGGAACGTATCTTGACCAACTGGGAACATATCGAACGCTTCGAAACGACCCATACGTAGGTTCCAACCGTCTTGTTTACCGAATGCAAACCATGCGTCATCCAGTGCAACGTTACCGCTACTCTCCATCAGAGGTTGAACGTTTACTTGGAAAATGTGACCAGTATCAGTGTAACGCTCGCCAGCAAACTCAAGAAGAATACGACCAGATTGGTTGAATTCGTTGTTTTCTTGGCCTTCACGGTCTTGGAAGTTGAAGTCAAATTCAACGTCGCCACCGATAGAGAACTTACCAGTTTCAGTATCAGTGATCGCGATACCAGCGTTTGCCGCCATTGCAGAAGAAACAAGTACTGCAGCTAGCGATAGTTTGAAAGTATTTTTCATTATTAACCCCAAGGATTGTAATTAACTATTTTTGTTATTTTTTAAAAGCTATTGAGTTGTCGTGAATAAGCGTCGTTAAACTTTGAAAACTCATTCACCAGTCACATCACTCAAAAGTTTGAAAATCATGTACCGAATGAACGAGACAAATTTTCACTAATATCCCGACATGCAGCAATCCTAAGAATTTGAAAATGCCTATCTAAATCACGTTTTTATAAAAATGCAAATAGCCTTATTTATCAATAGATTATATATAAATAAATATACATTTAGCTTTAAAAACATTTATTGAGGTAATTTAGGGGAACTTTTTGGCAGATAAATTACTTTCAGTGATCTTGCTCACACACATAGTAATTCTTAACTACTATTTAAATTATTAATTATCAGTTTCCAAAATGTAACAATGGTGTGAATGTATTTTCTATATCACCTCTAATGCTCATGTTTATTTTTTCCACACTATTTGTATTGCCTTTCTATTAATCTAGTTCTCGTTATCCATGCAGTGTTATAGATATCAAGTGTAACAATATGCATAAAAAGCCTTGCTATTAGACTCATATGGTCTAAGTTAGAGATAAGGAAAAACAAAGGAGTGATGCTGATATGAACCATGCGCTAGAAAAAGACATTGTCGACGCTATGCATCATTTAAATACTGAGCAGCTTCGCGACGTGAAGCGATTTGTTGAGCGTTTATCAACACGCCAACAGCCCAGCGATTTGGTTACGGAAGAAGAATTAGCCATGATTATGGAACTAAGCACATCCAAGCGAAGCTACCGCTAATCTAGACGAGTGACCATACCTAACAAAAACGACCAGCCTCGGCTGGTCGTTTTTGTTTTCATCTATTCGTAATGAATACCACTTAAGTAATGTATCTGTCCGGTTGCTTTGGACAAATGAAGTTGGTTCAAATCGCTAACGAAAATACGTGATGTGAATACCGTCTCTCCGAAGTCACAGAATATTTCAATACTGGAATGGTCGACAAACACACGCACTAGGCTGTCATTACTTTGCCGCATAGCGTATCGAACTGTGCCAAACTGCTCAGCATGTGTTTCCGTCACGTGTGTCCTGTCTAAGCACCACTCCGTTTCATTGCCAGAAAACGTCATTTTGTCGCCACTCTGATTAGCAAACTCTATAACGAAGTCTTGCTCCACACTCATTTCAAGTTCAAAAGCTCGACTAATTAGTTCATGCTGTGGCCTTAATACTTCACTACTTTCGCGCAGGTCAGTAAGTTCCACGAGCGGTGTTTGACGCAGTTTATTACCTTCTATGCTTATCTCTCTTGGCAATGTCAGCATATGCGCCCAGTAATTCTTATCCGTTGGATACTCGCTTTTCGAATTACCTAACCAACCAATCAGAATGCGGCGTCCTTTGTTGTCTAAATAAGTCTGAGGGGCATAGAAATCAAAGCCTTTATCGAGTTCAAAGTAGCCCTGATGTTCGAGCTTAAGATTCTCAGTATCTAACGGTTTACCAACGATATAGACCACAGAAAACACATTATTAAAATCGTACTTACTATCAGAAGTGACGCCTTGAGGAGAGAAAATAAAGACGCCACTACCAGCCTCCTCATAGTAGTTAGGGCACTCCCACATATAACCAAACTCACCAATGCCTATATCAACATTCCCCTTGTATTGGTAGGCATCGATTTGTCTCCCGTGATAAAGCGCCAACTTACCTTGCTGTTGATGGCTCTCAGCACCAATCAACATATAATAGTCATCTTCTCTCTTTATTGTGACAGGGTCACGCATGTTATGTGTGTAGTGTTGAGAGTTGTAGTCAACAACGACTCCTTTCTTCTCTATCTTCCCTTCTTTATCCATAACAGCGAGAACTTGAGTCGGGTGACCGCTGTTTGGTTCATATACCAAATGTCCGGTATACAGTAGGTTAAGCTGCTCACCCTCAACGACTGCCACACCAGTATGACACCCGTGTTGGTCGTAATCCTGATCAGGATACAGTGCGACTCCTCTATCTTTGAAGTGCACGAAATCCTTCGTTGATACGTGATACCAGTGCTTAAGTCCATGAACGGGCCCTAATGGAAACCATTGATAGAAAATATGATGTTCACCATTAAAGTAACTAAGCCCATTTGGGTCATTAACCAACCCATGTTTGGGTGCTATATGGTAACTCGGATAATAGGGGTCATTTTGAGTCAATGACTCAATATGTTCCAGATACTCTGCTGACACTTCGTCTAACCGCACGAAGCGGTTTTGACGATTAGAAAAATCCATAACGACTCACTGTAGCTTTAAAACGCAAAATCCCTTCATGTCTCCTAGTGGCGTCCATGAAGGGATAAAAAGGAAATAAGTTATTGAGGTTCTTTGTAGAACAACTTAGTCATGACAAAAGCTACCAAAGCAGCAACCAACATGACCACGATATACATACCAAGACCACCACCGAGGTACAGCAGCATTCCAGGAAGCATCGTCGCCCCCGTACCCGCTGAACCAATTCCTGCGATAGCACCTAGGCAGCCACCGATTGCACCGCCAACGCATCCATAAAGGAATGGCTTAACGCGAGGTAAGGTCACTGCAAACATTGCTGGTTCAGTAATACCAAATAACGCAGGTAGCGCTGCCCCAAACATGCCTGACTTTTTCACCTTGCTGGTTTGCATAGTCATCACCGCAATCGCCGCACCAAATTGACCTGCAATCGCAGCGGTACCCAGTGGGTTGATATAGTCAAAACCAGTTTCTGTCACCATGGCAATGGTAATTGGCACGATAGTATGGTGCATACCCGTAACGGCCATGAACTGAATCGCGCCACCGTAAATCAAACCGCCAATACCGTATGGAATTTGTAAAAAATACACCACTACATCGGTAATTAGCTTTTCGATACCTAATAGTAATGGTCCAACGAAAACTAATCCTGCAATCAGCGACACCAACAGTGTAATGAATGGAGTAAGGATAAGATCCAACACCTCCGGCACGTACTTGCGTGATGTTTTCTCAACAGTTGCAGCAAACCAACCCATAAACACGGCAGGTAAGATAGAACTTTGCAAGCCAGTGACGGCAATATTAAAGCCGAAGAATGGAATCATCAGTGCTTCTGCATTACCAAAAGCGACATCCCATTTGCTTGCTAATTGAGGAGCAACCAGCATCAATCCGAGTACAATACCGAGTACTGGATTGCCACCGAACACTCTCATCGCTGACCATGTCACTAAGACTGGAATAAAGATAAACGCGGTATCAGTAAGCACTTGAGACAGCGTCGTCAATTGAGGTGACAATTCCACCCCAAAGCCATTAACGATCAGTCCGCGCAATCCCATCAATAAACCCGTCGCAACTAGCGCAGGAATAATGGCAACAAAGATATCTGAAAACGTACGAGTCACTCGTTGGAAAGCACTACCCGCTTGCTCTTTTTTCGGTGCAGCACTGGTTTCAACATCACCATTGCCTGTTAATACCGCAAACACCTTACCAACAAAGCCCGTACCTAGTATGACTTGGTGTTGGCCATTTTTAAAAAAGTAACCGTGAACGCCTTCTGTTTCGCCTAGTTTTTCCGCATCGACTTTAGAGTCGTCTTTCGTCACGACCCGCAACCGCGTTGCACAATGTGTCAACTGCTCGATATTGGTTTCTCCACCAAGCAGCGCCATCACTTCTGTTGCAACGATTTGAGCATTTCTTGCCATTTTTTCGTTCTCTCCCAAGAGCACAAGATAACAACCTGTATTCAACATGTATTAATGTAATACAGGATAAATACAAGTTATATCTATTTGTGCTTTTGAACTTTAGAAACGTGCTTATCATCACATTCAATAATAGTTAGCTCAGATACAAAAAAACCACCTCATTAAGAGGTGGCTTGGTAACTAATTGATAAGATTATTAAAGTCTGGCAGTTATCTCAAAGTCATAGACACTGGACTTATAATAGACAATGGAGTACTCATAAGGCTGAGATTCAGTGCGAAAATTGATCGATTCATTGATCAGTATCGGCTCTAACTTATCTACAGACAGCTGCTTTTGAATGAATAGGCTTGGCAACGCTGGTTTTATCTTTTGTTGTGTTTTCACCATTTCAATATCACGTTGCTTAAGATAAGCAAATTTGGAGCCCGAAAGAGACTGGGCATCTAAATCTGGAAGTAACGCCCATGGTATATAGAAATCTTCGTAAGAAACAACCTGTTGATTTACAACGCGCAGTCGACCGCAATGATAGACGAGATCGCCCACTGTTATAGACAGCTTGGAGGCTAATGATTCATCTGCTTCCACCTTCTCAAAGTGAATCACTTGGTTGTGAGCCTCAAGCCCCGCTCCCTGCAACTCTTGAGCAAAGCCCGCCATCCCTAAGAAATCATGCTTAAGTTTTTGATGAGCAACAAAAGTACCTTTACCTTTTTCGGAGGTGGTATAGCCAATATCGGCAAGTTGACCTAACGCCTTTCTGACCGTGACACGACTTACACCTAAACTCTCTACTAACTGATTCTCGGAAGGCAACTTCGAGCCTTGCGGATATAGCCCTTCATCAATCCGCTGTTTTAGCGTATCGGCCACTTGAATATATAAAGGCTGTAGAGATTTTGATTCCATGTCCGGCTAGTAACTCCGCTGATGAAGGTGCGCTTTAACACTAATCTTGCTTTGATATTGAGAATTAGACAAGGTCTTTTGTAGACAGTCAAAAATCTCCGACGCTAATTCGACACAATTTTGCTCTATAGAGTTTATTGGTAACGGTAAGCAGTCCAATATGGCGTAATTATCAAACGTAGCAATTCGCATCCGAGCATTGGTTGCTGTTGCAAACAGATCATGTTCGTTAAGATAGCGCAGCACCCCTTCTAACAATGAATAAGATGCCGTAAATAAACAGTGTGGCAATCGACCAAGTTCATCAACACACGCTGCCATCATGTCGTAACCACTTGAAGGCTGATAATCACGATTGAACACCAAGTTCTGATTCAATGGAATTTGGTTTGCAGCTAACGCATCTACATAACCTTGATAACGTTCTTTACTTGGTGAAAGCTCTAATTGTCCACCAATAAAAACACACTCTGCCACGTTTTTCGTATGTTCCGTTAATAACAGTCTCGTTGCATCGTAAGCGTCAGTGGTCACCATATTAAAATCTGAAGATTCGAACGAACGGTCA
The DNA here is from genome assembly GCF_013364395.1 of Vibrio mediterranei. Classification (NCBI taxonomy): domain Bacteria; kingdom Pseudomonadati; phylum Pseudomonadota; class Gammaproteobacteria; order Vibrionales; family Vibrionaceae; genus Vibrio; species Vibrio mediterranei. The sequence continues at coordinate 1,569,145 of NZ_JABXGK010000008.1, forward strand.
AAGAAAACAAGCGGAAGATCGTCAGGTAATCCGCTATAGAAAGCATCACTGGTGAGACAAGACGCAATCATGATGCCGTCGACTTGACGTGATATTAGATTGTCTACTGCGCGCATTTCTGTTTCAGGGTCATCATCGGTTGAAGCCAGTAATAACTGATAGCCTGATGCTAAGCAAAGACGTTCCAATTCTTTAGCAATAGACGCAAAACCAAGGTTGAGTAGGTCGGGGATCACAAGTCCAAAAGTAGAGCTCTTTTTTGATTTTAACGCTCGGGCATAAACACTAGGCGAATAGTTATTCTCTTGCACAACATGCAGTACTCTCTCCACGGTTTCTTTCGTGATTCGATGCTTTTCTGCATGCCCATTCAATACAAAACTCACCGTTGATTTCGATACACCAGCGAGTTTTGCTATGTCAGCAAGTTTTAATTTTTTGCTCATTCCTTCCTACTCATCCACTCGTTCAGTTTGATCTTATTTTTCTAAAAGATCGTGTGTGAGATCACAAATTCATTTTCAATCCATTAGACGTCTATTAAAACACATTTTCTTTGCTAAATCGATTTAGTAAACTAAAAACAACTTAGTTAATACAGGATTTTTCTCATGAGCAAAGTGTGGGTAACCGGAGATGCTGTCGTAGATTTAATACCAGATACGGCAACTACCTATTTGAAATGTCCAGGTGGTGCGCCTGCAAACGTAGCTGTGGCTATCGCACGTTTAGGTGGTAAAACTGGATTTTTCGGTCGCGTCGGACAAGACCCGCTAGGTCGCTTTATGAAGCAGACTTTGAGCGACGAAAACGTCAATACCGACTATATGCTGCTTGATGAGCAACAGCGCACTTCTACCGTTATTGTTGACTTAGATGACAGCGGTGAGCGCAGCTTTACCTTTATGGTTAAGCCTAGTGCCGACCAATTTATGCAAAAAAGTGACATTCCTGCTTTCGAAAAAGGCGATTGGCTGCACGTTTGTTCAATCGCCCTTGCCAATGAACCTAGCCGCAGTTCTACGATTGACGCAATGAAACAAATTAAGGCTGCTGGAGGCTTTGTTAGCTTCGACCCCAACCTGCGTGATGAGGTCTGGGGCGATCAAAACTTGATCAAACCTGTTTGCCGAGAAGCTATTGCGCTGGCCGATGTAGTTAAGTTTTCAGATGACGAACTCATGTTGCTCACAGACACCAACACCTTAGAAGCAGGTATTGAAGCACTTGAATCCTTTAGCAATACATTGGTCTTGATTACTCAAGGAGCGAAAGGAGCACTGGTTATTCGTGGCGCACAACAAGAGTTGATCGCTGGCACTCCAGTAAAACCCGTCGATACTACAGGTGCAGGCGATGCCTTTGTTGGTGGTCTGTTAACTCGCCTGTCGAAAACAGAAAGCTGGGTAAATGATGAAACCATTCATGACGCTGTACGATGGGCTAACGGTTGTGGGGCATTGGCAACCACGCAAAAAGGCGCAATGACCGCACTGCCTAATGAAAAAGCACTTTTGGAATACATCAAGTAGTTCCTGACACAATACAAAAACGCCTAACATGATTCATGTTAGGCGTTTTTTTAATTCTATTGTTTGAAAAGGCAAACTACACCGACACAACACACTGTTCCATCAACGCTTCTGGATTTTTCCATACATAGATAAACTCATCGACGTGGCGCCCACATGGCGATTCGCCACGCTGTTTCAACGCTCTGTTCGCACCTATGGATTCATAGAACTTAATAGCGTTCGAATTATCCGCCAGTACTTCCAAAAACACACCATTGTCTGGATAGTACTTACTTGCCCATTCCATCGCCAACGCAATCAGTTTCTTTGCCACACCTTTGCCTTGCGCACTTGCCCTAACGTGAAGGTTATCAATGATAGTACCGAACTCGACATTGTGATTACCAAACAGGCAGATAAAACCCGCTAATTCGCCTTGGTGCTCGGCAATAATGACATGTTGGCTGAAAGGAGGGTTTAATAGTCGGGTTTGCCAAATCAGTTGCTTGTCTTCAAGAACCGACTCGTCTAAATAGGACTGGCGCATGATGCCTTTATAGGCTTTTTGCCAACTTACCGCGTGTAGTTCCGCCACACTTTGGTAGTCAGAATATTCTGCTACTCTAAATTCCATTTTATAGTACCTACTGCTTAAGTTTTTACATATCCTTTCATTACATACTAATTATCTGCAACTAAAATGCAATCCATGCTGCATAAGTAATGGGCAAGTTGCACAAAAAAAGGGAGATCTTTCACGATCTCCCTTTATAAGTAGGATTACTGCCCTACTGGCAGCATATTACGCTAGCAATAAGCTCTTGCGAACTTGCCAGCACAAGTCACGCTGTAGTTACCAGCAGAAGCAGGGATGAACACTGAATGACCGCGTTCAACCGTAATGGTTTCGCCATCTAGATGCGTCAATACGATTGGCTCATCCAATGCAAATAGAATCTCTGGTGTTGTGACGTTGACAAATCGGTCTTGCTGGTCAACGAAGACGCTAAATTTAAAGTCTTCTACCGGAATTGGATAGTGCTCTGCACCATTATCCATTTCTGGTTGAGTTAACAACTCCTCACGCAGCTTAGGTTCAAAAATGGTACAAGAAGCCAGCTCTTCAACATCAATGTGTTTTGGCGTTAGGCCTGCACGAAGGACGTTGTCTGAGCTCGCCATAATTTCAAGTCCAGTACCACGACAGTATGCGTGTGGAGTACAAGCGTGAAGGAACATCGCTTCTCCCGGCTCAAGCGTCAATACGTGTAAGAATAATGGAGAGAAAAGACCGATATCACCAGGGTAGAGATCTTTTAGCCATAAGATGAGTTCAAAGGTTTCGTCGCCTTGTTTGGTCTCAGCGAAAGCAAGCAACTTATTCAATGCCGTATCTTTTGCTTGGCCGTCAAGCTTCAGCATACTAACAAACAACGCCTCAAGACCTGTTGCGTCCAGAGATGTTTTATAAGCATTAATAAGAGGCGCTAACTCCTCAATATTAAGCTGTTCGAAGTTGTTTAAGATCTCTTCATAAGAGCGGAAGCCATTCATTGCTTGGTAACGTGTCAATGCGTAAACCAACTCTGGTTTATGGTTTGGATCTTTATAATTGCGGTTTGCTGCGTTACGGGCGATACCAGCGGCTTCTTCTTTGGCAAACCCTTGTTCTGCTTGAGCTTTGCTCGGGTGAACCTGAATAGACAAAGCGCTCGCTGCAGCAAGGACTTTGAACAGGTAAGGCAGCTCACCAAATTTCTGGCTAATGGCTTCACTCAAAACATCACTTAGGTTATCAGTAACAAACTGATCCAGACGCAAAGTCTTATCTGCGGTGACCACTTCAGAGCAGCCGCCTGGGTGTGCACCCATCCAGATCTCAGCTTGTGGTTTGTTATCTGGGTTGGCAATGCCAAACAGAGTGTTAATAGACGTCACGCTACCCCAAGCATAATCTTGGATTACGTTCTGCATAGGTAAGAAATGTTGATGTTTCATTTTTCAGTCCAAGCGATTATTAAATTCTTCTGAGCAGCAATGTATCTTAATCATGGTGTCGAGATTTTGATCACTCTCATTTTGTCAGCACAAATTAGCAGACTTTAGAGTAAAACTGTATAGTTTTTAAGTAAGAGATTGAAAAAAGATATTCAACGCAGAAATGGTATCTTCGGGAAGAAACCAATCCATTAACCCGCTGTAATCAATACATTTTATTTCATAGCTTAAGCGGTTAGAGATTATTAACCGCTGAAGTGAACAGGCAAAAACTGTGATAGACCCAAGATACAATTTGGTTTATCACTCCTAGACATATTGCCATGAACATTAAAAAAGCCCCCTCGGGCTCGAATCGAGAGGGCTTATATTATCCTACGTAACGTCGTTCTATTTCGCTACTTCTGCGATGATGGCTTCCAGTTTGTCTAAACCTTCTGCCAATACATCTGATTCAATCGTTAGTGGCGGGAGCAAGCGAATAACATTGGCTTTAACGCCACAAGACAACAGAATTAAACCATTTTCTTGTGCTTTGCTAATCACCGCTTTGGTAACATCTTGAAGTGGTTGCCCCGATTGTGGATCGGTAAACTCAATCGCCATCATTGCACCAATGGTGCGAATCTCACCAATCGCAGGCACCGTTTTTTGAAGCTCAGCCATACGTGCATTAACCACTTCACCAATACCTTGGGCTTTAGCGCATAGCTGCTCTTCTTCAATTATCTTAAGCACTTCCAAACCGGCAACACAGCCTAATGGAGAACCAGCATAAGTACCGCCTAAACCACCTGGTAACGCAGAATCCATAACTTCCGCTTTACCTACAACAGCAGAGATTGGAAAACCACCAGCAATGCCTTTCGCCATCGTCATCATATCTGGTTCAATATCCAAATACTCTGTTGCGAACATTTTACCGGTGCGGGCAAAGCCTGTTTGGATTTCATCTGCTATTAGCATAATACCGTGCTGGTCACAAAGGCTGCGTAGTGCCTGAGCAAATTCCGCTGGCGCTTGGTAAAAACCACCCTCGCCCTGTACAGGCTCAAAAATGATCGCAGCAACGCGACTAGGTTCAATATCGCAAGCAAACAAATCTTGTAATGCCTGTAAGCTATCTTCTGTGCTGATGCCGTGGAACGCATTTGGATAAGGTGCATGGTAGATTTCGTTCGGGAAAGGACCGAAGCCCGCTTTGTATGGTGCGATTTTTCCAGTCAATCCCATGGTCATATTGGTACGACCGTGAAAACCACCTTTAAAGGCAATGACGCCGCTACGCCCAGTATGAGCACGTGCTACTTTCACCGCGTTTTCAACCGCTTCGGCACCCGTTGTTAGGAAAATAGCTTTCTTTTCCGAGTCGCCCGGAGCAATGTCAGTCAGCTTTTCTGCCAGCTCAACAAAAGATTCATACGGTGTCACCATAGCGCAAGTATGAGAGAAGTTGTCGATCTGGGCTTTTACAGCGTCAGTGATGCGCGAGTTTGAGTGACCAGTATTTGTCACCGCGATGCCCGCTGCAAAATCAATGTATTTGTTACCATCGACATCCCATACATGAGCGTTGTCAGCCTTCTCAACATAAAGTGGGTACAGCGCGCCCATACCCTGAGCGATAACTTTGCTTCTTCTTTCGTGTAGTTGTTGGTTTTTCATTCTTTAATCCTTTATTTGTTACCGCTAGACGTTTAGTTGCCACCAAAGCACAGGTATTTCACATCCATATATTCGTCGATGCCCTGCTTCGCACCTTCACGTCCAATACCCGACTGCTTCACACCGCCAAACGGCGCTACTTCTGTCGAGATAATACCTTCATTAATGCCGACCATGCCGTATTCCAGTGCTTCTGCTACTTTCCAAACACGGTGGATGTTCTGGCTGTAGAAGTACGACGCCAAACCGTAAATCGTGTCGTTCGCCATTTCGATAAGTTCTTCATCCGTATCAAAACGAATTACTGGAGCCACCGGACCAAATATCTCTTCTTGAACGATATCCATGCTGTGTTTCACGTCTTTGAGGACGACTGGCTGCATAAACAAACCGTCTAGTTGTTTAAGAGGGGTGACAGGCACTGCACCTTGCTCTACCGCACGGTCAATCAGTGCTTGGATGCCCTGTTTTGCACTTTCATTGATAACTGGTCCAATGTTGACACCTTCATCTAAGCCGTTTCCGACTTTTAGCTGCTGTACTGCTGCATCAAATTTCGTTACGAACTCATCGTACACTTTACTATGCACATAGAATCGGTTCGCACAGACGCAAGTTTGACCCGCATTACGGAACTTAGAGGCCATAGCGCCCTGCACGGCTGCATCAATATCAGCATCATCGAAGACGATGAATGGCGCATTACCACCCAGTTCCATTGACGTGCGTTTGATGTCTTTTGCGGCTTGTTGCATTAACACACTGCCCACTTGAGTAGAACCAGTGAAAGACAGCTTGCGAATCAGTGGGTGAGAAGTGAAGATCGCACCGATTTTGCGTGAACTTTCACCTAGAACCACTTGCAGCGCGTCTTTCGGAATGCCCGCTTGGTACGCGAGTTCCACAATTGCAAATGCAGACAGCGGTGTTGAATCCGATGGCTTAACGACGAAACTACAACCGGCAGCCAATGCAGGACCTGCTTTACGTGTGATCATAGCGATAGGGAAGTTCCATGGCGTAATCGCACATGCGACACCAATAGGTTGCTTGATGGTTACCAAGCGCTTGTCTGCCGTTGGTCCAGGAATGGAGTCACCGTAGGTGCGTTTGGCTTCTTCAGCAAACCATTCAATAAAGCTGGCACCATACAGAACCTCACCCGCAGCTTCTGCCAATGGCTTACCCTGTTCAACAGTCATAATACGAGCAAGGTCGTCTTTGTTCTCAAGAATTAATTGATACCAGCGGTTTAATAATACTGCGCGCGACTTAGCCGGCACTTTGGCCCACTCTTTCTGCGCCACATGAGCTCGCTCAATAGCATCCATCAGCTCAGGTTCAGATGAAATAGGAGCATGACCCACAAGTTCGCCTGTTGCTGGGTTTGTCACGGCTACAGCGTTGTCCGCTGCCGTTACCATAAAGGAGAGTAAGCTCTTATTATTTATTTGCTGCATGGTAATTCCTTTTGTTCCTACTCCTAGCTTTCGCTAGGAATGCTGTGGATAAAAAGCAGATGAATCCTAAGCGGGAATCTGCTGGGTAATGCAGTGAATATTGCCACCGCCTAGTAAAACTTCTCGTGTTGGTATGCCAACAATCTCATAATCGGGAAGCGCTTTTGTTAAAATCTCGATAGCAATATCGTCATATTGGTCATCAAGTAATGGCAAAAATATATGTCCGTTCACCATCAGAAAGTTAGCATAGGAAGCACTCAGTCGCTCCCCTTCGTGACGATTCATACCATCGCTTGATTCAATTCCATTCGCTTCTTCTTGCGAATAGTAAAGAGGACCCGGAACTGGGATTTTGACAATCTCAATGGCTCGACCTTGTGCATCGGTTTGTGCACTAAGCGCCGCATGCGCTTCACGTGATAACTTAAATTGCGGATCGAAGGGATCATCCGTCCAGCTGAGTACCACTTTTGCTGGAGCGACAACGTGAAGTAAGTTGTCGACATGCCCATCCGTTTCATCATTAAACAAACCGTTTGGAAGCCAGACGACCTTTTCGATACCAAGATACTCGGCTAGTAGCGCTTCTATCTGTTGTTTACTTAGTTCAGGGTTACGTCCCGGACTCAATAAGCATTCTTCAGTTGTGTATAACGTGCCTTCGCCATCTGTATGAATCGCGCCACCCTCCAGAACAAATGGAGCGCGATAATGATCGATTCCCAACACATCACAGACGGATGCGGCAACTTTATCGTCATCACTCCAGTCTTCGTAAAGGCCGTTAAACTCGCCTCCCCAAGCATTGAACTTCCAACTGACGCCGCGTCTCTCTCCCGATGAGTTCACTACAACAGTAGGACCGATATCGCGCATCCAAGAATCGTTGAATGCCATTTCAACCAGTTTGACGGACGAGTGCAGCATGCTTCTTGCGGTTTCATATTGCGAAGAGCTTACTGCAACAGAAACACACACTACGTCCGCAATCGCATTCGCCACGTTGGCAAAGGTTTGTTGCGCAGGTTTTGCACTAGCGCGCCAATTATCACGACGCTCAGGCCATGCCAACCAGACCTCTCTTACTGGTTCATATTCAGCAGGAAAATAGAAACCGTCTTGCTTTGGGGTCGTATCGAGTTTCATCGTCCACCTCGTTACTTAGCTAAGCTCATTATGTCTTGATATAAGTCCGGACGACGGTCACGGAACAGTCCCCACGCGTGACGCGCTTGCGCAGTAGCCTGTAGGTCAATTTCCGCGTAGATGATAGTTTCACCTTCTCTTGGAGCTTCTGCCAGCTTACCGCCAGTATGATCAGTGATGAATGATGAACCATAGAAGGTAGTTTCAATGCCATCATCCACTTCTACTCCTACACGGTTAGACGCGATAACAGGTACAAGGTTGGCAGCCGAGTGGCCTTGCATAGTACGCTGCCAATGGTCACGTGAATCCAGAGATAGGTCTTGTGGCTCTGAACCAATTGCTGTTGGGTAGAAAATAGCTTCTGCACCGTTAAGCACTAAGCAACGTGCCAGCTCAGGGAACCATTGATCCCAACAAATACCTGCACCGAAAGTACCGAACTTGGTTTTCCATACTTTAAATCCTGTATCACCAGGGCTGAAATAGTATTTCTCGCTATAGCCAGGACCATCTGGAATATGGGATTTGCGGTAGTTTTCTAGTACCGTACCATCTGCATCGATCATCACTAAAGAGTTGAAAAAGGTGTTTCCCGCTTTCTCAAAATAGCTCACAGGTATAACCACATTCAGTTCTTTAGCTAGCGCGCTAAGCTCTTTGATCAGACGAGAATTATCCGTTTCTTCAGCAAGTTCAAAATACTTGGCTTCTTGCTTCTTACAAAAGTAAGGCGCTGCCATGAGCTCTTGAGGTAGTACAACATTCGCACCATTTGCCGCAGCTTCGCGAATCGCACCTTTGATTTTTTCTAGATTCGCTTCTAAATCCCAAGTTTTGGTTAACTGCATCGCAGCAAATTTAACTACTCTACTCATCGGATCTTCCTTTATCTATTCTTTGTTTGAGGCTGACTGAGTGCCTGTCATAGCAGGCACTTCTTGTTATTTTCTGAATTAGATTGCTAGTTTGTCGCGTAAGTTGTAATAAGCTGCCCCCATCGCTGTCATCGGGATAGCAAAATGACGACCGCCAGGGAACGCGATGTGGGTTAAATCAGCGAACGCGTCAAAACGTTCTGCGTGTCCGGTTAGTGCTTCAGCCAACAGTTTGCCAGCAAGGTGAGTACAAGTAACACCGTGACCACTGTAGCCCTGTAGGTAATAAATGTTGTCTGCAAAAGCACCAAATTGCGGCATGCGGGAATAAGTCAGTAGGAAGTTACCCGTCCACTTATAATCAATACCGATACCTTTTAATTGTGGGAAGATCTTCTCCATCTTAGGACGAATGATGCCTTCGATATTTTCTGGGTCACGAGCACCGTAAACTACACCGCCACCAAATAGTAAGCGCTTGTCCGCGCTAAGACGGAAGTAGTCCAATAGATAGTTGCAGTCTTCAACACAGTAATCTGATGGCAAGATCTCTTTAAGTTGCGCCTCGGAAAGAGGCTCAGTGGCTACGACCTGAGTACCACACGGGATCGCTTTATTGCTGATGTTTGGAGCAAGCCCACCAAGGTAAGCATTGCCTGCAAGAACGATGTATTTCGCTTTTACGCTGCCTTTTTCTGTATGCGCAACAGGATTGGCGCCTTTTTCTAGGCGAGTCACACCGGACTGTTCGAAAATTTGTCCGCCAAGTGCCGTTACAGCTGCAGCTTCGCCCAACGCCAGTTTGAGTGGGTGAATATGGCCACCACGCATATCCAGTAGAGCGCCTTTATAAGCTGTGGTACCTACTGCGGCTTCCACTTCGCTCGCATCCATCATACGAAGCTGATCGTTACCATAACGTTCCCAGTGCTTTTTGTGCTCTTCTAGACCTTTTAATTGCTTATTATTCAGAGCAGTAAACATTCCCCCCTGCTTGAAATCACAATCAATGTTATGTTTGTCGATAAGGCCGCGAATGATATCACCACCTTCAAAAATCATGTCACACAGTGCCTTAGCTTGCTTTTCACCATAGCGACTCTCAATAACGTCTACGTCGCGGCTATAACTGTTAACAATCTGGCCGCCATTACGACCTGTCGCGCCGAACCCTACTTTCGCATTCTCCAGCACTACAACCTTAAAGCCTTTTTCTGCTAAATGAAGAGCTGAGGAAAGACCCGAGAAACCCGCGCCTACGACACACACATCACACTCAATATTGTCTTGCAGTTGTGGGTACTCACTTACATTCGGGATTGAGTGAGCATAATATGAATCAGTATGTTTGTTCATGGTTATATTCCTTTCGATTACAGCTTCAGGCTTAAGGTTGGAGACGAATCCATGTCGTCTTGGTTTCAGTGAATTTTTCGATGGCATGAATCGACTTGTCACGTCCATTACCACTCATTTTGAATCCACCAAATGGGACGGTCATATCGCCCTCGTTGTAGTTGTTCACCCACACAGAGCCAGCTTCTAACTGCTTTGCGACTCGATGTACGCGATTAATATTGTCACTCCAAAGTGCAGCGCCTAAGCCATATTTGGAGTCATTAGCAATAGCGATAGCTTCTTGCTCTGTTTTAAATGGAATGACGCATAACACTGGGCCAAAGATCTCTTCTTGAGCCACACGCATACTGTTGTCCACATTATCGAGAATCACTGGTTCAACAAAGGCGCCTTTACCGCCTGCGTCACCACCACAGCGCAGCGTAGCCCCTGCATCTTGACCTAACTTAACGTAATCGAGCACTTTTTCTTTGTGTTCACGGTCAATAAGCGCCCCCATAGAAGACGTGGGATCCATTGGATCTTTAGGCATGAAACCCTGAGCTGCGCTAATCACTTTATCGATAAATACATCTTTAATGCTTTCGTGAACCAAAAGGCGTGTTGCTGCTACGCATACTTCACCTTGGTTATAGAAACAACCTGCGGCTGTTTCTGCAGCTGCGCGGTCAAGATCGGCATAATCATCAAAGACTATATTTGCGTTCTTACCACCAGCCTCAGCCCAGACACGTTTTAGGTTAGTTTCACCGGAAGCAATCATAAGATGACCAGCCACACGAGTTGAGCCTGTAAAAGCGATACAATCTACATCTTCGTGACGTGCCAACGCTTCTCCCGCTTCATGGCCATAACCAGTAATAACTTGAAATGCACCCGCTGGAATACCTGCTTGATTCGCCAGTTTGCCTAAGAAGATTGCCGTTAATGAAGACTTTTCTGATGGTTTTAGGATGACACTGTTACCCGCAGCCAAGGCTGGACCTAACTTCCAACAACCAATCCATAGCGGGAAGTTCCACGGAACAACAGCAGCGACAACACCGATCGCTTGATGAGAGATAAAGGCGTGAACATCTTTTTCTGTAGGTGCAACTTCACCATAAACTTTGTCGATGGCTTCCGCATACCAGCGAATAGATTTCGCTGCGCCGGGAATATCCGTCGATACACTGTGTGCAATCGGCTTACCAGTATCAAGTGTTTCTAATAGCGCTAATTCTTCAACATTTTCATCAATAAGAGCAGCAAACTTCAACAGTACGTCTTTACGCGCCGCTGGAGCAATTTGACTCCACTCACCTTGTTTAAATGCTTGTCTTGCGTAATCTACAGCACAATCAACATCGGCAGTTTGGCAACGTGCAATATTAGCAATGATTTCATCGGTAGCTGGGTTTACGACCTCTAGCGTCTTGCCATCTGCTGCTGCGGTATACTCACCATTTAGAAACGCTCTTTGCTCGATATTTAGAGCATTTCGTTGTTCAATCCATTGTTGCTGCGTTTTCATACGCTCTCCTTGGTTACCTCAAGGCGCTAGAATGCTTTTGGCGTGTGTGCACTTATCATTCTGCAAGCCTTATCGGAGTGATTAGTAAATTTATGTGGAATCGTTGTATCAATAACGTAAGACTCCCCTGCCTTTATTAGGTAGGTCTCCCCGTTATATTCAAGTTCAACTTCACCACTTAATACGGTGCCGACTTCTTCACCTTCATGCTTGATATTGGATGCGCCCGTTGTACTGTTAGGCCCATATTCTTCAATAAGAAAGCCGATTTCTTGTTTATTGCTGCCATTGTTAACCAACTTCATTGAGACATTTTCACTGCCAATTTCAATGAGGTCTTCTGGTTTAACCACGACCTTAATCTCTTTATTTTCTTGTTGCTCAAGAGTAAAAAACTCTGAAAGAGACAACGAAAAAACGTTCACTATTTTTTGCAGAGAACTCACCGAAGGACTCACTTTGGCATTCTCAATTGAAGAAATAGCGCTGTGGGTGATGCCCGCTTTTTCTGCCAGTTCTCGTTGTGAAAGTCCTCGCTCTTTTCTTAGTTGAGCGATATTTTTACCAATCTGGTGGTTATCCATGCATTCAGCCTCTAAATTACTGTGAAGCTGACATAATAAATTCTTTAAATAAAATTTGTGAGAAATGATTGTGTTTTGCTTGCCATTCTGGGTGCCACTGCACGCCAACAAAATATTTTTGACCAGGCAGACTAAAAGCTTCTACAAGTCCATCAGGTGCTTTAGCTTCTACTTTTAAGGTTGTAGCCAGCTTATCAACCCCCTGATTATGAAGCGTATTTACTTCAAACTTCTCCGTTTGATTCCACTCTGCTTTCACTAACCATTGCTGAAAGACGCCGTCATTTTCAACATAAACAGGATGAGCGGGCGCATACTTCTCATTGAAATCTTTTGATTCGCTTTCACGATGGTCATCGAACCCCGCTTCGTGAACTGCAGGGTTTAGGCTTCCCCCTAACGCCACGTTCATCTCTTGGAAACCACGACAAATACCAAGGCACGGAATGTTCATATCTATAGCACGACGTATAAGCTGAATAGCTAATTCATCTCGTGCTTCATCTTTCTTTAATTCTTCATGTGAACCGTTGTATCGATGAGGCGCCACATTGGAATGACTGCCAGGGAATAACAGTCCATCACAAACCGCCAACACTCTATCTAACTCACTGTCTTCTATTACAGATGGAAGAATGATTGGTGTGCCACCGAAGTCTTTCACTGCTTGAAGGTAGAACTCATTCAATGCCTGTATCTGATATCCAGCGAGCTCTTTCTTACAGCTTACGAGTCCTATTATCGGTTTTCTTATCTCAGACATTGTCACACTCACGTTCGATTTATTTAACAAAAACCGTACAACCCATGTACAAAATTATCAACACAAGTGTTCAAAATAGGTTCCAAATCGTGACTTCGATCTCTATTTTGTTCAAAAAAAGCACTAATTTCGCTCGATATATTGAGCAAAAGGCGATCAACTGTTACAAATTAGTTAACGTTTAACAAGGTCGAAATAATCACCAAATTAAACAAATCACAATAAAAACAATTACATAAGTTTATAAAACAGCCAAAAACCCCATTTAAGACATGGCTTTTGTGTTCTTTTTGTTAAACACCAAGCTAATTTTTCGTCAAAGAGTGGGGCCACTAGGAGTAGTAAAGATGGATACCTATTTACAGGAAGTTAAAAATTTTCGACAAAGTTGGCCAGAAATTAAGTACGTTGACCTCATTTTCACGGATGTCAACGCAACACCACGCGGTAAACGCATACCAGTAGATTCCTTAGACAAGTTAGTGAAAGGTGTTGCTCTTCCTCTTTCTACTATTACGCTCGATACCAAAGGTGCTGTTGTTGAATCAGCAGGATTAGGTGAAGATCTTGGCGAACCTGATAACCTTTGCTTTCCTGTCGCTGGCACTTTACTACCAACTGCAAAGGAAGGTACCGGACAACTGCTACTCAGCATGATGGAAGATGACGGAAAAACCCCTCACCGTTTGTTCATCCGCAACATCATCGACCGTATGTTGAATACTCTGCATTCAAAAGGCATGTTTCCAGTTGTTGCTTTAGAGCTCGAGTTTTACCTCATTGATAAGGAACGCGGTGAAAATGGTGAACTGCAAACCGCTATTAATCCGACGAAGAACCGACGAGAAAGAGATACCGAAGTTTATGATGTCGATGGGCTTGATGATTATGCTGACTTCCTAGCTGAGCTTAACGCTGCAGCTGCTGATCAAGGTTTAAATACGGCTGGTGCGCTATCAGAATCTGCACCGGGTCAGTTTGAAATTAACTTTAATCACTCGCAAGACGTACTTCGCGTATGTGACGAAATCATTTTCTCTAAGCGTCTTATTAAACAAATCGCCCACAAACACGGTTTTGATGCCACATTCATGGCAAAACCTTTCCTTGAAGAAGCAGGAAATGGACAGCACATGCACATCAGCCTTATCGATGAGCAAGGCGATAACCTGTTTACCAATAAAGACGATGACTCTGCAAGCCCACTGTTCTACCAAACTATGGCTGCAATGTTATCGCAGATTTCGGATGCGATGGCCCTCCTATGTCCTAACGTGAACTCTTACCGCCGTTTTGTGCCTGGTGCTTACGTACCAACAAAAGCGGATTGGGGTGAGAACCACCGAGGCGTAGCCCTTCGCGTTCCAATTAGCGATGGTAAAAACCGTCGTATTGAACATCGCATCGCAGGTGCGGATGTCAATCCATACATTCTCGCTGCAGTAGTACTCTCAGCCGTATTAGCGAGTGATAACTATACCCAAGAACAATGTCCACCAGCTCTTAGTGAAAACGCCGTAGACCTACCAACGCGTATGTCTGATGCACTGACACAGCTTGAAGCCAGTGAATTAGGTGCCTTTTTCTCTCAAGACTTTATTGATATGTATCTCGCTTGCAAACGAAGTGAACTGGCCGAATTCGAACGCATTATTACACCGTTAGAAATTGATTGGATGCTTCACTCTGCATAACGAAAGGAATGAGTTTTATGACTACGCAGACAAAGGCGCTGGAGGCGCCGCTCAAAATAAGCAGTAAACATTTGGCGGTTAGCCTTACAATAGTCTTCCTGTTTATAACCTTTACCTCGATTGGACTCAATCATGTCGAAGGCGAAAGCTACGGCTGGTTGGCACTGTTACCGACATCGTTAGTACTTGTCTTTGCATTAACCACACACCGCACCGTTGAAGCACTATTCAGTGGCACCATTGCCGGTGTTCTACTGCTTGACCCTACTCAAGCAGTAGAACAGATCGTTGGCATTTCGATGGATGTGATGATGAATGAAACCATCGCATGGATCATTCTCGTCTGCGGTCTAATGGGTGGCCTGATTGCGATTCTAGAAAAAGGTGGCAGTATCCTTAGCTTCAGTGACATGCTGGTGAACAAAGTTAAGAGCCGCAATCAATCGCTATTGATGACATTTTTTCTAGGTATTCTGATTTTCATTGATGACTACTTGAACGCCATTGCGATTTCGTCATCAATGAAGAAAATTACTGATGGCTATCAGGTTTCACGCGAGAAGCTCGCTTATCTTGTTGACTCAACGGCAGCACCTATCTGTATTCTGGTCCCAATTTCTACTTGGGCTATCTTCTTCAGTTCTCTATTGGAAGCCAATGAAGTTGCTGAACCGGGACAAGGTATTGCTGCGTACATTCAAGCCATTCCGTATATGGCTTATGGCTGGGTAACGTTGGCGATTGTTTTCTTCGTAGCTATTGGCAAAATGCCAGACCTAGGCGCAATGAAAAAAGCAGAAGAGCGCGCTCGCAACGGTCAAGTTAAACCAGATGGCGCAACAGATATCGACTTTGGTGCTGACATCAAAGCACACTCAAACCCGACTATGGGACTAATTAACTTCCTATTGCCAATGGTTGTTCTGGTCGGAGCCTCTTGGTACTTCGGTATTGACCTATTAGCAGGTGTGTTTGTTGCCATTATCTTTACTATCTGTTTCTACGGCATTCAAAAACTAGTCACCATGAATGAACTGTTCGATGCAGTGTACGATGGCATTAAGGTCATGTTACTGCCTCTAGCTACAGTGATTGGCGGCTTTATGCTTAAGAGTGTTAACGACTCATTGGGGCTAACACAGTACGTAATTGAGACTGTAAGCCCATACTTGTCAGCACAGTACTTCCCTGCCCTGATCTTCCTAGTAACAGGCGGCCTTGTCTTTGCATCAGCATCATCCTGGGGGACCTTTGCGGTCGCAATGCCAATTATTCTTCCTCTCGCGGAGCAAATTGGTGTTCCACTGCACTTAACCATCGCCGCTATGCTGTCAGCATCAGCAGCAGGTAGTCATTCATGTTTCTTCAGTGACTCCACGGTGCTATCGGCTCAAGGATCTGGATGTACATCAATGCAACATGCCGTAACGCAGTTCCCATATGCGTTGATTGGTATTGTCGCGACCACCCTATTCTTCATAGTCGTTGCATAACAGCGATCTAAGAATGCCAAAGGGATACCTACTCAGCGGGTATCCCTTTTTTTGTTCCGTTCTCTAGCTTTTTGATTTCGAAAAAATAGCACCTGTTCTCACTTTCCTACAAATATGTGTCTTACACTCTTGAAGCATTTAAACATAATAGCCTTACATTTTGTAAGTTATTGTAAAGAGTATCATTCTTATTTAATTGCTTGATTTAAATCAATTTTACTCAATCATTTTTGTTGTTTTATTGTGATACAAACGACCATACTGTAACTACAAAGATCGGATGTATTACAGTGGAATGGACGTGCACAGTGTTAGTTATTTTCCTTATTCGCATTCGCTTTTAAGGACATTTCAAATTATGGAGATGAAAATGAAACACCATAGTGGCGCAGGAAAAGGGCAATGCCCAGTGATGCATGGCAGTCATACTCGAGTTGGTGGTAAAGGTACACAAAACCGACAATGGTGGCCTAATCAACTCAACCTCAGAATTCTTCATCAGAATGATAAAAAAGGTAACCCGTACGATCCTTCCTTCGATTACAAGAAGGCATTTCTAACACTTGATCTAAAAGAAGTTAAGCAAGCTATCGAAACGGTTCTTACCGATTCAAAAGACTGGTGGCCCGCTGACTATGGGCACTATGGTCCCTTTATGATTCGTATGGCTTGGCACTCGGCTGGAACTTACCGTACGGCGGATGGACGTGGCGGTGCTAACTCAGGCAACCAACGTTTTGCACCACTAAACAGCTGGCCAGATAATGGTAATTTAGATAAAGCTCGTCGCCTGTTATGGCCAGTAAAACAAAAATATGGCAAAGCTCTTTCATGGGCAGATCTATTTATTCTTGCAGGTAATGTTTCCATAGAATCAATGGGGCTAAAAACCTTTGGTTTCGCGGGTGGCCGTGAAGATATTTGGGAACCTGAGGAAGACGTTTATTGGGGCATGGAAAGTGATTGGTTAGGCGATGAGCGTTACTCCGGCGATCGTCAACTAGAGAATCCACTCGCTGCGGTACAGATGGGACTTATCTACGTTAACCCTGAAGGACCAAACGGGGAGCCAAGCGTCCTTGCTTCTGGCCGTGATATCCGAGACACATTCGCTCGAATGGGCATGGATGACGAAGAGACCGTTGCACTTGTTGCCGGTGGCCATACATTCGGTAAAACGCATGGTGCAGGCGATCCTGAACTGATGGGCCCAGAACCGGAAGCGGCACCAATGGAAGAAATGGGCTTCGGTTGGCGTAACCACTTTGGCAGCGGCTTGGGAGATGACACAACAACCAGTGGTATCGAAGGAGCTTGGACTCCAAACCCAATCCAATGGGACAACGGCTACTTTGATATGTTGTTTGGCTACGATTGGGATCTTGTTAAAAGTCCAGCTGGCGCTTGGCAATGGGTACCTGTAGGGGTTCCAGAAGACCATATGGCCCCAAAAGCTCATGATGCATCACAGAAAGTCACCACTATCATGACCACTGCCGATATGGCAATGCGTATGGACCCTATCTACGGGGAAATTTCTAAACGTTTCCATAATAACCCTGACCAATTCGCAGATGCTTTTGCACGCGCTTGGTTCAAATTGACTCATCGTGATATGGGACCAAAATCTCGCTATCTAGGCGAAGAAGCTCCGAGTGAAGATCTCATTTGGCAAGACCCATTACCTGCAGTTTCTGGTGACATGATCGATGACACAGACATTAAAGAATTGAAGCACAAGCTCCTTACTTCAGGCTTAACCATTTCTGAACTGGTTTACACCGCGTGGTCATCCGCATCGACCTTCAGAGGCTCTGATTTCCGCGGGGGCGCTAACGGAGCACGTATTCGCCTTGCGCCTCAACGCAGCTGGGAAGTAAACCAGCCAGCGCAACTTGAACGTGTTCTAGCAACCCTTGAAGCAATTCAAGAGGAGTTCAATCAAGCTCATGGTAACAAAGTGGTTTCCATTGCTGACCTGATTGTCCTTGGCGGTAACGCTGCGATTGAAAAAGCAGCCCTAGAAGCAGGTACTAACGTTGAGGTTCCATTTACTGCTGGTCGCGTGGACGCAATGGCTTCTCAAACCGATGAAGCATCCTTTAATGTTCTCGAACCCGTAGTCGATGGATTCCGCAACTACGCACAAAAAGCCTACTCAGTGTCTGAAGAAGATTTACTGCTAGATAAAGCTCAACTGCTAACACTAACAGCGCCAGAAATGACTGTTTTGATTGGTGGTTTGCGTGTTCTAGGCGCAAACTTCGGCAATAGTGAGCATGGCGTTCTTACAGAGCGTAAAGGTGTTCTTAGCAATGATTTCTTCATCAACCTAACCGATATGAATGTCGAGTGGCGTCCGAGTAACGAAGAGGCTACGGAGTTTGTCGGTCTAGAGAGAGCAACAGGTGCAACCAAGTGGAAAGCCACACGCTCTGACTTGGTGTTTGGTTCAAACTCGCAACTGCGTGCGTTGGCAGAAGTATATGCTTGTGATGATGCCAAAGAGACCTTTATTTGCGACTTTGTCTCCGCCTGGGTCAAAGTGATGAACGCGGACCGTTTCGACATCTAATTACGATAAACCCATAAGCAAAAGCCACTTGTTACCAAGTGGCTTTTTTGTTTCTAGGATCGGTTCGGCATTAACCTAATTCCAGTTAAGTACTCTTACCTCATTGCCTTCTTCGGGCTTTCGAGGAATGTTAAGTGACAACAATAGTGAAATCGCGGCCATTCCTGCGCCAATATAGAACACACTTGAAGGTGAAATCAGCCAAATGAATCCAAAGGTAACAGGAATGACAACAGCTGCAATATGGTTAATGGTAAAGGATACTCCCGCCGTAGACGCCATATCCGCTGGGTCTGCGATTTTTTGGAAATAGGTTTTGATAGCTAACGCTAGCGCAAAGAAAAGATGGTCAATAACGTAAAGCGCCGCGGCCCATTCTGCCGTTTGAACCAGTCCATAACCCACAAAAACAAAGATCAGTCCAACATACTCAAACATAAGAGCCTTACGTTCACCAACAACACCAATAAACCGACCGATTTTTTTAGCAAATAGGAAGTTAAACAAGTAGTTAATCAAGAAAAGGAGTGTGATATCAGAGACGCTATAACCAAACTTTTCCACCATTAAGAAGCCGGCAAAGACGGTAAAGATCTGCCTTCTTGCTCCACTCATAAACGTTAGGGCGTAATACAGCCAGTAACGCTTACGCAGCACCAGCTTTTTAGTCTGAGGGGTTTCCGTTTTGAACTGTGGGAAAGCCAAGGCAATAAACAGCACTAAGACAAAACCGATACCGCCACTGATTCCATAAACCCATACGTAGTCTAGCTTGAACACCTCAACCATCACCCATAGCGCGCCATAGGTTAAGAGCGAAGCTAATGCTCCTACAGAGATGAGTTTACCCAGCACTTCAGGCGCCTCTTCTTTGCTTAACCATTGCAGTGATAGGGATTGCTTTAGTGTTTCAAAGTAGTGAAAACCCGTCGACATAATTAATGTCGTAATTAACAAACCGGCAACAGAGGGAAACATACCCGTAATCGCCGTGCCAAAGGTCAGTAGTAACAAAGAAACAATCATGAACTTCTGTTCTCGAATGAACAGCAAAACAAAGACGGTAGTGAAGGCTAGAAATCCAGGGATCTCACGAACACTTTGCAATAGACCAATATCGGAACCATCAAAATTAGCTTTCTCAATTACGAAGTTGTTCAGCAATGCCATCCAACTCGAAAACGCAATTGGCACTATAATCGAGATAATGATGAGAAAGTTTTTTGGGGTTCGCCATCCGCTAGCGCTTTGCGTTGAAGACATTATCAATTCCTAAGGAGCTGTTATTTTTAATTTGGGAAATGTATGCTCACGATTAGACATGAGTTTTAGTGGAGTCTAATACGTTGACACAGATAAATAAATTAAAAGTCACCACCTGCAACTTATGTAATTTTGTTGAGCCACCGTTTGCCTATTATGAGATGGAGAACATCTACACGGCAAAGCAATGGCAACAAAAAACACTGTGGCTAAAGCAAACGCTGAGCGAACTCAACTCCGATGTCGTTGCTTTTCAGGAAGTGTTTTCGGTTGAAGCGCTGCGGGCTTTAGTTAAATCATTGGGTTATGGTTATTTTACTTACAATACTGAGCCACGGTTAGAATCCGGATATATATATTCTCACCCAGCTTTAGCTTTTGCCTCTCGTTACCCAATCGTCCGACATTCAAATCTCACCTCCCTTACGCCTTTTGAAGGCGAGTTCAGCCGTCCAGCATTACACATTTCCTTGAATATTGAGGGGATCGGGGAGTTAGACATGTACAACGTTCATCTCAAGTCAAAAAGACCAACGCTGCCTGACGAGAATCTAGACAACAAGTCTACTGTCGATGCTTGGCTCGTTGAAACGCAAGGTCAGACACTTTCATCGCTGATGCGAATTCAAGAGGCAGGCGCGTTGCACCAAGCAATAGTGCAAAATAAACGATGCTACCAACGACCTTTTCTACTGCTTGGTGATTTCAACAACAGTATTGGCAGCAACGAGTTCGAACCGTTTCGAAGCCAATACCGTCATCGAAGGAAAGATACCCGCGCAGACATCAAAGCTTATCATTTTCACGACAGTTGGGATTTAGTGCCAAAAGGTAAGCCGGTTCGCCCTGTGGATGAGATTAAGCCACCTATCACTCATTACTATGGTGAATATGGCAGTCGATTAGACCATATTCTTCTATCAAGTGAGTTTTGCCCTAACTATGAACGCTCAATGTTTGAAGTGACTGACTATCAGCTTACTAACAAGCATATTATTGACCCCATATTTGGCATTGATGACCTCAGTACCGACCATGCTTTGGTTTCTGTCTCGTTTGAAACGCGTGCCTAATCTCAATCCAATAAGATAAAGCGCTTGCTTATGATAAAAAATTCAATTAGTTATAGGGGTTAACAACATCACAAGCGAGGAGGCTGACATGAACGTTATTATTCGACCAACAGAACTACGAGACGCAGAGGGTCTGAGTCAGCTCTATTCGCAACCAAAAGCACAACGAGAAACCCTGCAACTGCCTTTACCTTCGGTCGCAATGTGGCAAGAAAGACTAAGTAATATGCCTGTCGGGGTGTATAGCTACGTAGCCGAATTAGACGGAAAAATTGTCGGTAATATTGGACTGGAACACTCTCAGCGCCCAAGAACGGCACACTGTGCAAGCTTTGGGATTGGAGTTCATGATGAATATCATGGTTTAGGCATTGGTAGTCGATTGGTGGAAACCGTGTTAGACCTAACAGATAATTGGCTCAATGTTCAAAGGGTACAGATCGAAGTAAACGCCGATAATAAAGCAGCTATCGCCCTCTACTCTAAATTCGGTTTTGAGATTGAAGGTGAGGCGCTATGCTCAGTCTTTCGAGACGGTGAATTTATCTCGACGTATTATATGGCTCGACTGAAAGATCAATTGTAGTGTCAACTTTACCAAGAACACGAGTTCACCGTGTTCTTGGTACTCGCTTCTCTTCTGTCAGCAAATCTGTCCTGCACCCACTTTACTGTCTTTATCACAATTAAGCGCAACCTGAGCGGCAAGTCTCAGCCCCTCGACAATCTTATCCAACGACATAGTCGGCTGACTGCCGTCAATATCTTGCTCAGGTAACAATGGAACGTGAATGAAGCCATGTTTAATACCACTACCCCGTAAGTAATGTTGCACACCGTAAAATAGGTGATTGCACACAAACGTCCCCGCCGTATTAGATACCTGACAAGGAATACCCTGTTGTTGGAGTTTTAGTGTTATCGCCTTAATAGGCAGCGTACTGAAATACGCATCAGGCCCATCGCGCACAATAGGAACATCAATCGGTTGATTACCGTTATTATCAGCGATACGGAAATCATCGACATTAATTGCAACTCGCTCAGGTGTAATCGCAGCTCGCCCAGCCCCTAAGCCAACCGTTAGAACTACGTCTGGTTGGTGGGTCTCAATAGCGGCAATCACTGTGTCGATAGATTTATATCGTGTGACGGGTACTTTGCATACCTGTATTTCTGCACCCTGGAGCTGCTGATTGGATAATCGCTTGATCGCTTCCAACGCAGGATTAATCGTGTTGTCTCCAAACACATCAAAGCCCGCTATCAACACTTTTTTCATTTACTACCCAGCCTATTATTGGTTTCTTGGTTTAACTTAGGTAGAGTACGCCACCAGTCATTATCTGCAAGAGATAGAATCTGATGAATATTGAAAATGATGTAATTGAAACGCTTGAGCAGCTAGAGAACTTTCTCATTCAAGTAGAAAGTGGTGCATTGGGACTAAAAGATGTCGCTGGCATCGCGTTAGCAACCTCTAATTCTGATGGTCGTCCATTTGTGGCTGTATTAAGCGACAAACACGAGCTCCTGCTAGGTCGTTGGGTATCTCAAGATGTGTATGAAAACGGCAAAGACTTAGTAAGAACAGGCCCAAAACGTAACTAATATCGCCGGCTGATAGAAAGTAAAAAGGTCTAGACTGTGCTAGACCTTTTATTTATCACAACAATTAGTACTTAACTTGATAGTTCAAAGTAAACGTACGTCCGCGACCTTTGTAGTCATACAGTGCTGGAGTACCGCTATACCAGTATGTTGCACGCTGGCTCCAAGTGGTTTGGTAGTCAGCATTGAACAGGTTCTTGATACCAAACCCAAGGCTACCTACTGGCAGCTTGTAGCTACCCATTAGATCAACAACGGTATAACCTTCAAGTTTACGATCATCCGCATCTTTATAGTCAAACGTTGACAGACTTTGTAGCTTCACGTTGTAGTTGTCTTCATACCAGCCTAGCCAAGCACTTGCTTTTGGAACGCTAGCTTCCATCGCTTTATACGCTTCCCAACCAGAGTCTGCTTTCTCTTCAGAAACCACATAATGGCCTGTAGCACCTAGTTGAAGATTGTTGGTTGCCCAATATGTTAACTGAGCTTCCGCACCGTAGATACGGATTGGGTTGGATATACCTTTAATACTTTGATCAGCCGAGTATTCAACCGAACCATCAGAGTATGAGTAGTATGCAGCCGTTTGCAGTGACACTTTATCCCAATCGCTACGATACCCCACTTCGTAGCTATTGGTACGAATTCCATCTAGTTTAGTATCGTTAACATTGACCGACGGATCTTTGCCGTAGTACTTCGCTGGGTTTGCTAGGTCAAAGCCCTGAGAGAAGTTAGCCCAAACTTGCGAGGTTTGATCTAGATGGTAAATAGTGCCCAAGTTGAACAAGTTTGCAGAGTAGTCCGTTTCACCACCCGGAACGAGCGCTGTACTCGCATTTTTCTTGAAGTCATCTACTTTGGTGTTCATGTACTGATAACGATAGCCACCCTGAAGCGTCCAGTCGGTGGTCAGTGCGTATTCAGCTTGAACAAAACCCGCTAAGGCATAGGTATCAATTCCTGGATAACGTCCTTGAATAGAATCAATTTTGTTAACCAAGCCACCAGTATTTTCCGTGATGGTTTGATTGTAAAGCGCCTGATCGCTAGAGAATCGGTCAATAAATCCATCAACACCATAGGTTAATTGCAGTTTATCAAACGACTTACTTAACGCCGTTTTTAGCGCGAAGATATCGGTATTTTGGTTAGATGAACTTAACTTAAGTGATGTTCCACCATCTTGGGTGTATGGCGAGAACGTATGGTCTTCCTTACGATACGACAGCTCGGCGATGAGCAAATGATTCAGAAAGCTTTGATTGGTGTACTGTGCACTTAGCATATAGCGCTCAGTACCTTGCTGACGATCAGCTTCATAACCTTTGCGTACATCAACAAACTTATAGACACCACTGTTGTCCTTCTCAAAGTACAAACCGTAAGGCGAATCTTGTTGACTATTGTAGTACTGAGCTAACAGGTTAAGGTCTTGAGTATCGGTAAGGCTAATTTGCATATTACCCAATAAGTCGACTGTCTCGTTGAACTGAGTCGAGCCTTGAGTGATATCTGGCGTCACCATTTTACCATTCGCATCGTAGTAAGCTTGTGTCTTATTGTAGGCAACCGACGCACGACCTCGCACTTTATCGTTACCACCAGAAACAGACTGAGCGAGCTTATAATCACCGTCTTCACTAGAGTTAAAGCCTGAAGTACCACCGACAAATGATTCAAATTGAAGATCGTTGCTTTGTGCTTTTTTTGTCACAATATTGATGACACCACCACTCGAACCAGCGCCATATACCGACGTCGCACCGGATAGTACTTCAATGCGTTCGATATTAAACGGGTCAATGGAGTCTAACTGACGACTAATAGAACGTACTGACTGCAGTGACACGCCGTCAATCATTACCATTATGCTTCGACCACGCAGGTTCTGTCCCGAATGCGTTCGACCACCACTATTTACATCAAGAGAAGGCACTGTCGCCGCAAGGATTTCATCTAAGCTCTTGCCTGCGCGATATTGTTCTTCAATTTCCTCTGTACCCACATACCAAACCGTACCTGGAATTTCACTGATACTCTTTGGAGTGCGGCTCGCTACCACCACCATTTTTTCATCGGTATTCGTAGCGGTATTTGACGATTCAGTTTCCGCCACTGCTGAAGCTGAAACACCTGACACTATCATGGTCGCCAAAATGGCGTTAAGGGGGAACTTCCTTGAGCTGATTTTCATTTTATGACTCTTTTACATTTTTGGTTATTAACTCTAATTATCGACTGCGCTATTGATGTAGCACGTCCGCGCCACAAGCGAAACGAATGATAAATGATAATTATTACTATTTCTATTATTAATTTGTCACGTTTTGCAATAATTAGTCGTTAATAACCCATTTATATAATTGATATTTTTGTTATTTAAGAGGTGGCTAATTCTTTTAATGCTCTATCTTCATAACGTTCCATGTTAATGTTTCCCCAATTCATAAGGCCATTAACAGCCTCGATATCAAATGCTGCTTGATCGGCAACTTGATTTATTATTTTCGCCGCACGCCATGCTGCCAAACTTAATTGTGGCTCAGCAATTCCGTGTGAATGTAAACCTGCATTCACCACAAATACATTACCTATTTCATCGCTGTCACTCATTTCAATAGAAAATGCTCCATTGAGTCGAATCTGTCTGTTTTGGTCACGCTTAAAACTACTTTCAAGTGCTTTAGCACAGGAAGGTAATTGCCCTTGATACCCCGTTGCCAGAATGACTATGTCGGCATTGTCTTCCTCGTCTGTTTCGGTGATTGCGTTAGCGTATTTGAGCTTCAGCCCTTGTGATGTTTCTTCCAGTGCCGTCAAAGTGCGATGGGGGAGAAGCTCTATCCAACGCTTTTCCTTCATAACGTCAAATCGTTGATATAACTCTTGATAAATCTCCAATAGGCATTTCTGAGTAACACCGTCAGATGTCAGTTTTTGATGGGCGATTTCACGTTGTTTTACCTTATCGTTTAATCCAATAAACGTATCAACGTATTCTGGGGTAAAGTATTCATTGGTAAAGGCAGCTTCATCTAAAGGTTGATAGTTCGCTCTTCTTGTCACCCAGTTTAAATGACTTGGTTTACCCCATTTCTCCCTTAAAACATTTAGGAATATATCGGCACCAGACTGCCCTCCTCCAATAATGGTGACTCTTCTTCCTGTTAAGTTCCGCTCTCTCAAACCAATTTCGGCCGCATGAAATACATTGGCGCCCAGAGAAGGCTTAGTACATTCAGGAAAATACGGGGTTTTGCCTGTTCCAAGACAAATATGTCGGGCACGATAAACCGAATCTTTAGTGTGAATATGATATAAGCCATCGTGCTTCTCAATATTCTGTACCGCACTATCAAACACAACGTTAGGCATATTTTTACTTGCCCAAGAAAGGTAATCAGAAAATTCTTGTCGACTAATACAACTCTGTTCTGTACTCAAAAAACGATAATACTTTTTATTAGATACGAGGTAATTTAAGAATGAATATTCACTCCTCGGACAAACAGCGCTAACAAGATCTTTTAAGAAATGAGTTTGCATATTAGCACCATCCAGTAATAAACCCGGATGCCATGAAAACTCACTTCGTGCCTCTAAGAATAAGGTTTTTAGTGTATTAACTTCATTAGACAGCGCAGCAATGCTCAAATTGAAAGGACCTGCGCCTATCCCTACAAGATCGTATATTTCGTGTTGCTTTGAATTTGCCATAGTAGTCGTCCTTATCGCTCTGAAAAATAAAGTGGGTTGTCCATATAAAGATCCATATCCGGAAGCATACGGTCGCTGCTGTTGTCGGTATCGTGTCTGAATTTAGACAGATTGAGGCCCAGTTTTAGGATCTGTGGTTTGAATAGGTTCAGTGCTTCATAACGTGAAGCAAGCTCTGGATGTCGGCCTTGATATTGTCGGATGGTTCTCGCTAATACGGAGTAAAACTCCAGCTCTGTCACCTCAATTTTCTCAAGCAGCGGAGATAAAAACCTGAGTACTGTAACGAAATGACCGGTTTGCAAATCATGAATAATCAGGTCTTCCGGTAGGCGTGTGGTGACTTGCTTGACGATATCTGGTAGTGCATCTAGCTCAGGAATGTCCGTTTGAACTAATCGCATATCACCTTGAAAATCTTTTAATAGAATTCGCTCAGGAATGCCGTCTCGACATACAACAGTGACGTTCTGCCCATGAGCGATTAGCGATATTCCATACTTCACCAACAAGTGATAGTAAGGAATCACAACCGCGGTAAACAGTTTTTCCAGCCATAGGGTCGCCGTCAGACCAGACTGCTTGATCAGTTCTAACACCATAGGTTGACCATGACTGTCCATCTCAAACAGCAATGCCATCAAATAGGCGTGTTCACCTTGCTCTAGTTTACTCTCCGCCGACTCTCGCCAAATAACGCCGAGTAACTCGTGAAATCGATAGGGAGCGTCTTGTAACTGTGAATAGGCAATGGACGCTAAATACGCACTTGCTGGCTCTTCCAACGCTTGAGTGCCTAGCTGTTGCAGCTCAGCATCTGTTTCGCATTTCTGCTTTATCCAGCTCGAAGCATAAGGTCCCGCTTGGATATATCGACTTGGAATGCCTCGATAACACGAGGTGTTCATAATAGTAAGAGGAAGTTTGATATCAAACGCTGGAATACCGCTCGAATCATCAATGACACTCAAAGTTCGAATGGATAGCTGCGGCGAGACCTGCTTACCTGCTCCGCCAAGATAAACCAGTGTCTTATCACTTATCTCTTTTATGTAGGCCATCGCCAACTTATTCTCCCATTGCCATGGGTGAACAGGTATCAACAGATAGTCTTCTGGATCCAGAAAATCTGCAGCAAGTTTGTTCTCAAATAGAACCATTTCAGATGGAGATAGCATGCTTGCTACAAGATCGTGATTCCAGTTTAAATTGTTGGCAATACCAACTTGTAAACTAGTGCGACGAATCGCCAACCAAACGAGCTGGAAGTGACCACTAAATTCCGGTGCGTAATGTTCTAAGTCACTCACACCCCAGCCTCTTCTTCCTTTGTTGAAGGCGAACTTAGGGTGCCCTGCAATCGCCGCCTGCTGTTCAATTAGGCTCATCGAACACATGTCACTCGCAGTTCGCTTTGCATTCGCAGCCATCATCAAGCAATCGGAATACAGCGTAGCGTTCATATCTTCGACGTGCTCAGCGACTCGATGATCACTCATTGAGAGATGAAGCTTGAGGTCAGCCAATAATAAGTTTGCCTCGATAGCGGTCTTATTTTGCTCTTCACAAACACGCACTAATGAGTCGGTATCAATGCGATAGCTGCCCCATATCTGCTTACGTCCCTGGAAGTGATACTGCGCATTACCGATACGAGCGGCACAGAGGTTTGAATCTGAGGTCTCGCCTATCTCAAACGCACCCTCGTAGTGAAACTCACTGATGATTTTTGCCACCAAATTCCGATTGGCGCGCGACCAATACTGAGAAATAGCCTGACTAGCATCCATACCTTATGCCCTCTCACTATCCATCGACCAAGCGAGATCGAAAAACAATTCTCGTTTCATCATCATTAATGCCGAACGTTTGTGTGGAAAGTTGAACTCAAACTGCTTTTCGAACGCACTACTCGCAAGACGTTTGAATAGCTTCACGTTGTCGAACCTAGGTTCCATGACAATACGTTGCGTTCGAACATCGTCTAAGAAAGCGTAATGGCACAAGGCACGCAACCATGCATCGAAGTACTGCTTGCCTCGATGATTTTCGTCACCAACAAGCAGATGGATTCCTCGATCAAACTCCTGATAATCATAATAAGGCGCTAACCTATCTTGGGCAGCCCAATACACTTCAAAATAGCCAAATGGTTGGTCGTCAATTTCGCCAATCAAGGGCAACGTAAAACCATCAGAGAATCGGTTTTCAACAAACTCTTTGAGCTTGTCTTCCGTCCAAGCTTGCTCCCAGAATTCAGCGACTCGAGGGTTGTTCATCCATTGGGTAAAGCGAGCTAGATCTTTGTCGAAATCAAACGTTCGAAACGATATAACTTTCTCTAACGCCACATCAAATCGACGGTAAACTTCACCTTCGGGCTTAGGTGGACGTGTAGCCAAATAGCCTCTCGTAGGGTCGTCTTGCTGCTTACTATAAGGAAAACGATCAGAGGGCTGATGGCAAAGGCCGGTGAGGTTAATTTGGAAGAAACAAGCTCTATCAATTCCCGTTTTATCTAACCACTGCATCGGAAAACCTAAAAGCTGGCATTCTTGTTCTGTTAGCGAAACTGTCCCTAAGTCGGGGTGATGAGTAAACTGCGTCTCAACGTCACGCACAAGTTGTTCTGTATTCACGACGTAATCCTTTAATCAACGTGATAAATAGTTAGGAAGTTCAAAATAGATAACCGAAGGATCGGGAATGGAGTTCTCGTTGAAACCTTGCAGGTAACAATAGAAGTTGCCTTTGCAGCACAAAGTGTCAGAGTTGAGCACATAATGCAGGCAGTCTGTATCGGCTGGGGCAGATTGGTATAGTTGAGTTAGACGCTGCTTCAACAGGTCAAATAGAATCGCTTCTTCAACTAATGGCGATAAGCTTGCTATGACGCCGTAACATGAATTCAAAATCAGATAGTAAGGGAAATAGCGGTTTACTTTTGCTCTATCCCAATAGTTCTCTGTCGTTTCTGGGTTCCCCAATTGCGGGAAGTGCTCAAATGCGAGTTTAGTAAACCCGACACCTTGGCAGTCTCTAAAGTAACCTTTGGTTGGCATACCTTGCTCTAGCTCTACAACGATATTCTGTTGATGAGCAAGTAACACAATACCCAACTGGCTTTGCAACTCGAAAATCGGTACTACAACATTGTCACAGAACGCTTCAAACCACTGTGTTGCCAATGTTTCGGCATCTGTTTGATTTTGCTGTGCCAACATGAGAAGTTCGTTGGATAATGCATAGCCGCTTTGCTTGTAAGGAGTCTGCTGGCAAAGGGTTGCAAGCACGCCATGAGATTTCATCGGCTGTCGGTCATAAACCATAAACGGGTTGTCGCGTACGGTCGCCAAGGACTCGTCGATAATCTCTCCCTTGCAGTCCTTTAAACCAAAATAACTTGGCTCATGGATGATAGACAATCCATTGGTAAAATATTTCTTCGTATCATCAGAGAGTGATTGGCAAATATCTGCAAGTGCTGTCCCTCTCTTCAATTCCTTCTCAGATAACAAGCGAATCGAATTGGTCAATTTCACACTCAGCGAGAACTTGAGCATAAATGGTGCAGCCGGATTATAAATAGCGCGAGTGGATGACGTTGCAAACCATGTAGAGTGTCCTAGTCCAAGATCAATTAGCTTTCCTGAGTTTGTCAGCTCCTGAACTTGAGGAAGCGTTAATAGCTGTGTCGCTTGCCAAGGATGCATCGGGAGAACCTGCCAACTGGTACTATTTAAATACGGTTTGGCGGTGTCGGGTAATGTCGTTTCGCTCACCTGAAGTTGCTTAACATACTCTCGCCAATCACTACCTGTTGCCGAGCCACCAAATACACACTCATTGCGCACTGCAAACCAATGCAAAGCAAAATTGGCTTTTAACTCTGGAGATAATTGTTTACTGATTTCAAGGCTAAGATTGGAGCGACTTTTTGGCGCTGGGTGCAATGAATGCCCGACATACAAACTCTGCTCAGATTCCTCAAACGACGTTTGCTGCTCTCCTAGGCTTTGACCATACTGCTCAAGTGCCACCCAAGTATTGCGGTGACTCTCCGATACAGCTCCGAGGAAATGCTTGCGCTGCGTAGTGTCGATGCTACCTACAATGTCATCATTGGCAATGATGAGTTCACAGGCCTGCTGGAAGCTTAATGTCTCTGCATAATCTCCACGTGAATTGCGCAGCTTAATTGATGGCGAATAACGGTTAATACCGGTATTAGACTCACTCAACACCTCAACAAGAATTAACTTGCTGTCACGAATTGGAGTGCAAAGGTACTTGGTACCTTCCTTACTCACAATCTCAACCAGAGCAGACTCACGATACAGTCCATTCCAAAAACAGTTCGCCGCCACATCAGTAAAATGGGCATGATGGGTTGTCATTTTTCTTACCTCTTCCGTAACTCTGACAATTAAATGAGAATGCTAATGATTATCACAATCAACATCAATATATTGAATTTTTACTGAAACGGCATCAAATAGAGAAATAGCCATCACCTAACAAAGGGCGAACGTGAAAAGGAATAAGTGTGCAGATAAGATCGGGGAAATGACGTGGAACAGGATGATAGAATCATCAGAAAGCAGAAATGAAAAATGGCACTAAAATGTGCCATTTTTATGATACCAGTCACATTTCACTGTGTATTTTTAAGCCTTTCGTAGTAGAAGGAGGAAGTAACCACCACCAACAACAGAAGCCATTAAGCCCGCAGGAAATTGCCATGGAAACCAAAGAGTTCGACCAAGCCAGTCAGCAGATACCATCAATATCGCCCCTACAAAACAAGCAACGATAAGTTGGTTCTTCGCTTTATACTGGCCTAATGCACGAGCGATGTGAGGGGCAAGCAGTCCGACAAAACTGAGTGGACCAATAACCAGTGTCGACAGAGCCGTCAGCAGAGACGCCATCACTAGCAAGAACAATCGAGTGCGCTTGGTATTCACTCCAACCGAGACAGCAGATACCTGCCCTAGATTTAGAATATCCAACCAACGACTCGCGATAAACGTCCCGCCTCCCAATACCACAACACCAATAGCCAATGCCGACACATCACTATAACTCGCCAAATAAGTTGAGCCAGACAACCAGGTTAATAGTGCTTGTACATTATCTTGACCAGATGATAACGCCACTCGAAGGATAGCATCTAGCGCCGCGCTCACAGCAATACCCGTGAGAAGTAACTGCGATGGGGCATAGTTCGAGCGTTTACTAAATTGCAAGATCACCATCATTACTAGTGCCGCACCCACTCCCCCATAAAGGATTTGTTCGCCTCTTGTTGGTGTGAAGCCAAACCACGCGCAAAGCACCAAAGCCAATGCCGCACCAGAGCTAATACCCATTACCTCTGGACTCGCCATTGGGTTAACTGTGATTCGTTGTACCATGGTCCCCGCTAAAGCCAGTCCACAGCCCGCAAATATTGCGCCTAAAACACGAGGAAGACGAAGGTTGAGAATATTAAGGTCCGCTGTAACACTCCAACCTAAATGAGTTCGCCCCAAGAACAGCGCACAGCTTGCTATCGTGAGTAATATCGCAGCAAGAATCAAAGAAACTAGAACAAAAGGTTTTGGATTGTAAGCTTTGCTAGCAACTTCTTCTGCCTTAAAACTGGAAGCAAATTTGTGTTTAGTCAGCAACCAAAGAAGGCATGGCGCCCCAAACAACGCCGTCATGGCACCGGTTGGCAATAGTTCACTTGAGACACCTGAGAATGGCTGAATGATCAGATCAGCGGTTAACAGCAGCAATGCGCCAACACCACCGCTAACAAACACTCGATGCACGAACCGTCTAGCACCAAGCATTTTTGCAATAGTGGGAGCGACAAGACCGACAAAGCCAATCACTCCCACTGTCGCCACAACAACCGATGTCACGATAACCGCGAGCGTCAGGCCGATGGCTCGAACTCTAGCGACATTCACGCCAGCCGACTCAGCAACTTCACTACCTAGTTCTAAGGCAGAAAGCGGCCGTAGCATTGCCATGACCACCACTAGAATCACACTCAACACAGTTAAAATGGTGATGCTATTGTCCCAACCTTGCTGGGCGAGCGCGCCAGCTCCCCATACAAACAGACTAGTTAGCTGCTGCTCATTAAGCATAACCAACATCATGTTGGTCGCCCCCAAAAACAAAGTCACCACCATACCAGCCAGCACCATTTGCAAAGGAGCGAACCCTTTTTTAGCGGTCAACAAGAACACTAACGCGGCGGCAACCATACCGCCACCAAAAGCAAAGGAGTACTGAACAATACTGCCACCAGCGATACCAAACAGCAGACTGGTCGTCATGCCAAGTTCTGCTCCAGCAGCCACGCCAAGTGTTGTTGGAGAGGCCAACGGATTTTGCAAAAGATGCTGCATCAAGCATCCCGCAACTGCCAACGCGGCGCCACATAGCAGCGCCATCGATAAGCGAGGGAAAAAGGTAAAATGGAGGATCAGTTGGCGGTAGTCACTATCATCTCGATGAAAAAAGTAGGTCTGCCACTCTGTCACCGATAATTGGTAGGGTAGCGCGTTATCTACTAGCCAGATCAACGCCACTAATCCAAGGAGCACTAAAACAAGAGCTTTAATGTTATAGGAAGTGCGCTGTGTTGCTGTTAACTGCATCTGCAAACCTGTTAATGACCAAGTGTTGATACTTGATTGACGACTTCATCACTGAGTCTCTGCATCGCTATCAAACTGCCAAATGTCCAAACTTTAGGAATAATCTTCACGCGATGTTCTCGTGAAAATGCCATGGCTCCCCACAATGGAGACGCGTTAAGTTGCGTTTGCTCTTGCTGGGTAAGCGGACCAAAAATAAGTACGTTACTGTCTTGATACTTGGCAAGCTGTTCAACACTTGCAGAAGAAAACCCCCAACTGTTAGTTGGACCATTCCAGCTATTTTTAAGCGACATAGCCGAGATAGTGTCATTCATCAGAGAACCTGTACTGTGGACTCGAACATGTTTATCGCCAATAAAGCGCACCATTAGGAATGGTTTACCGTTGTTCAACTGCGCGACCTTAGCGCCATTATCTGCCAGCTTTTTCTCTGTCTGTGCAATCACCGACTTGGCTTGTTCTTGTTTATTAAATACCTCTCCCAACATAGTCACTAATGATTTAGCATTCTCGTAAGGTTGTTGCTTGTCGTTGTATATACTCATCGCAATGGTTGGAGCAATAGCATTCAGTTTTTCATAAGCAGGCGCTAAATGACCGCTCATCAGAATAAGGTCAGGTTTTAAGCTAGCGATAAGTTCTAAGTTTGGTTCACGGCGTGAACCAACATCGATCGTGTCTGAGGGTAATGCCGGCGACCCTACCCAATCTTGATAGCCTTTGACATCAGCCGCAGCAATCGGCTGCACACCAAGCGCTAGCACCGACTCAGCTAATGCCCAATCTAGCACCACGACACGCTTCGGAGTTTGCTCGAATGTCACGGTTCCCAATTCATGCTGAACTGTTTTTGCCATAGACAACGTTGACACCACACTCAGCATAAATGCCATGAGCGTAGTAATGATGAATTTTGATTGAGTTCGGTTTAACACTGTGAGCTTTCCTTGATTGGATTAACGAACGTAGCTGATGACGTTCTGAGTTTGTGGATCAGTAAAGGTAGAGAGAGGCATCCCGTAGATTTCTGATAGTGACGTTTCATTCATCACCGCTTCTGGCGAGCCATCAACAACAATTCGTCCTCGTTTAAGAGCCACCAGACGATCACTAAACCTCGCAGCCATATTGACGTCATGGATTACCATAATCACCGTCAAACCTAGGCTCTGGTTTAATTCTCGAATCAGTTTCAGTAACTCATATTGATGGGTAACATCGAGTGCGGAAGTTGGTTCATCAAGCAAGATACATTCGCTTTGTTGAGCCAATAGCATAGCAACCCAAGCACGCTGCCTCTCACCTCCGGATAACGTACTCACAAAACGCTCAGCGAATGGTTCCAAGCCAACACGTTTAATTGCATCTTCGACAAGCTGATAATCTTCAGCGGTATATCGGCCTAACACTCCTTTCCACGGATAACGGCCAAACATCACTAGTTCACGAACTGTCACACCATCGGTGATAGGTGGATGTTGAGGAAGGTAAGCCACTTTCTTAGCAAACTCTTTTGGTGAGTAATCATCAATGATTTTGCCTTCTAAGGTCACCTTTCCTGATGCAGTTTGATTCTGGCGGCTAAGCATTTTAATCAAGCTTGATTTGCCACTACCATTGTGACCTAACAGTGATGTGACTTCCCCTGCGACAAAGTCCAAATCAAAAGGGACTAAGATTTCAAGTGAGCCTATTTGGAAGCTTGCTTGCTTTAATGAAAACATAATAAATTGAGCATCTTATTATTAAAGCAATTAATATAATTGCAAATGAGAAAGATTTGTATGCGCATTGTAATTACTTTAGAGTGTTCTGTCACCACTCTATAAAATCTCATTGCTATGCTCGATACTCGTACCATTCAAGCGCAACAACGTCCGACCCGCACTCTATGGCTAATTGGCACATTCGCTTCACTGATCGGTTTCGGACAAAATGCGCTACTTGTCTCCCTACCGATACTAGTAATGACTACAGATATTGACTTAGGCACATGGTCGATACTAATTGCCATTGGAAGTGTTCTATTTCTACCTAGCGCTCCATTCTGGGGAAAGCAGAGCGATAAATCCGGACCTAGGAAAGTGGTCTCTATCGGATTGCTAGGTCTTGCTGTTACCTTTATCGGTTTTGCCCTGATCATCCATGCCCTAGAACAGAGTTGGATTTCAACGGCGACAAGTATTTTGTTATTGGGCACATTGAGAATAATCTATGGTTTGACAGTGTCGGGATTAGTGCCAGCCAGTCAACACTGGGCAATACAAACTGTTGGGAAAGAAAATCGCTTGAACGCAATTACCTCTGTCAGCGCCGCACTTAGCGTTGGCCGAATTGGTGGGCCATTGCTATCCGTTGCCTTAGTTAAGTTAAATCCGCTACTTCCTTTCGCTTTCGTCGGTTCCTCCGCGTTATTTCTGGTGACACTGTGTCTATTGCAACCTTCCATACCATCGACAGTAAGCCCCAAGAAGATAAAAAGTCGTGCGCTTCTCGGTAGTATTAAAAGTTATATCACCATTGGGCTTTGTCTCTGTGCAGCCGTTGGCGTACTGCATTACTCGTTGACGCCGTTGCTGCAAAGCATACCTGAATTAACACCCGAACAATGGTCAGATTGGGTTGGCTATTTGCTGACAACCAGTGCAGTGGCAACGTTATTGACGCAGCTATTTGTAGTAAAGAAAAAGCTGTTCTCAGTCAATCAGATGCTGACTCTGGGTGCCACTCTCACACTCATTGGCTACGGACTGTTTCTGGTACCTAGCATTACCACGTACCTAATTGCTATCATCGTTCTTTCTTCAGGTAATGCTGTAATGGCTCCAGCCTACACAGCAAAAGCAATGCAACATCATAGTGAAAATCAGGGACAGATCAGTGGGCTTATTGCAACAGGACACACTATTGGGTTTGGATTGGCAGGCCTTATCATGTCATTGAGCGCCTACTTAGACGTTGCTCCAATAGGGTTTAGCATCTTGCTTGCTGGTTTGATGATTTTACTTACATTTCGACAGCTCAAGACATAGTCTTTTTGGTTAAGATTGGAGCAGAATCGCAAACTAAATATGCAAATAATTTCATTTTGAAATTATCCATTATTCTAGCGCCAGAGTATTCACACTCTCTACGTCAGACAAGGATAATCATCAGATGAAAAATAAGATAACACTCGCTCTAACTCTCACGTCACTACTGCCATTCTCTCAAGCGGTAGTCGCGCAAAGTTGGGGATACAGCGCGGATAACGGCCCCGCACACTGGGGCTCATTCAGTAGCACATGCAGCCAAGGTAAAAATCAAAGCCCCATCGATATAGAAACACAATCGCTTACCGCAGCAGAGATGACGCCACTTGAGTTTGACTATTCAGGTAGCATTGGCAACGTTGTTAATAATGGGCATACCATTCAAATCAATGTCACTGGTAGCAACACCTTGAAACTGGACGAACAAACGTTCACGTTAAAACAGTTCCACTTTCATACGCCGTCTGAGAATACCATTAACGGTAAACACGCCCCACTTGAAGCGCATTTCGTCCACGCCAATGACAATGGTGAACTCGCGGTTGTTGCCGTTATGTACGACATAGGAAAACGAGAAGACTCCGCCCTATCGGCTCTTCTGAATACACTGCCAGCAAATAGCCAGTCGATAAAAGTGGAATCCGATGTAAAACTTAAATCCCTGCTTCCTAGAGTTCATAGCTATTATCGTTACAACGGTTCACTAACCACCCCACCATGTAGCGAAGGAGTGCGTTGGATTGTCTTAACTGACCCACAATTTATTGAACAAGCACCTCTGGATAACTTATCTGATACCATGGGGAATAATGCACGTCCTATACAACCACATAACGCCCGCCTCATTCTAAAGTAACTCAGCTCTAAATTGACAAGGGTGCACTCTGCACTCTTTTTTTATTAACAAAATCATTACATTAGTGGTAGATTTTTTTGATCAACCTTCCAGAAATACGAATCCCAACCTTTCGAAAATTAACTCTTTGAACTGCTTCAAAGTTTACCGTACGCGTAGCGTGTAACTTAACTGTTAAACAAAATTTAGAATATGTTGCAATGATGAGATTTTGAATAACACGATGTTCAAAAGCATTCCTTACTGAGAATAGTAGGTTAGCCTTGAATAGCGGTGGGCAAAACAAGGGGGTGCAGTATGCAACAGTGTGAGATCAACGTATACGATATGAGGAATAAGCAGCGGTTTATCGTGCTCAATATCGGCTTTAGCGATACCACCAAAGCAGACTTTATGTGGAGCAATATGCCCACAACGAGTTGCCGAGATTACATTTCTCACCTGGTGGTGTCTGGCAACGTGGTCGCCAAAAAGTATATTACAGAAGATGACTTAAGTGACATGAACCGAGCAGCGTATCGCCAACAGCAGATGTCGATGAGTTGTTAACAGCGGTGCACTCAGATGCACCGCTATGACTACATTCGGTAGGCGCCGTAGCGAGCTTATACCACCACGGCTGCTAGTGTTTCTTTTAAACCTTGTGCTACGTTTTTAGCAATCAGAAGCTTGCCTTTCTCATTACTGCCTTCTGCTGAAGTCACAATAAGATCCGTTAACTCTTCACCACCAAAACCAACCATTGTAGGGTTTTCTGATGGCACAGCAATCACGTCAATAACGTCGCCATCAGGTGAGATTTTAACCACGGATTGACCTGCATACATAGCTACCCAGTAGTTCCCTTCAGCATCTACACTTGCACCATCAGGACGACCATTGTGTTCAGTAAGGTCACAGTGCACTAGTTGCTCACCATATTGACCTGTTTCAGCGTTGTAGCTGTGTTTATACACTTTACTTGAACCTGTATCTGCCCAGTACAACCATTGACCATCTGGTGAAAACGCTAGGCCATTACATGTCCAAGCGAACATTGGTAGCGCTTCAATCGTGCCATCAAGATGTAACTGATGGAATTGCCCTTGGTCACCAACCTTGGCGCCATTGCGCGTACCTGCTATAAAGCGTCCGCCAGGTGCAGTGCGACCATCGTTGTAACGCATGCGAGGAAACTCAGAGACTAACGGTGCCAAAGACGTTTTTTCTGCACCCCAATTGCTAATGTGATACATACCTGACTTAAGCGCTACGATGAACCCTTGCTCACCATGCATAGCGAAACAACCAATAGGTTCGCCAAACTCAAGTTTTTCGTTCACACCATCTTTTTGACGCCAGAGCTCTCCGTCACAGATGTTGACCCACATCCAAGACTCATTACGCCAGTCCCAGCGTGGACATTCCGCCAAATCAAAATCTAGATCGACGAACTTTTCAAACTGAATAGGTTGTGCCACGTTCATGTCCTTTTTGTATCAATTAAGGTTGGTAATTTTCTGGCACTGTTGTAACAAAATCAGCGCTAGGGTGCTAGCGCTGATTAACAATTTGAAGGACAAATTATGTAAGCAAGGGACGGAGAATCGCCCCTATTGAATAATCTGCGAAGAATTCAGTCTCTATCGCCCGCGACTTTGAGCTGATCGGGATTGTTAAACTGGAAGTCGGACTTTAGATACGTGGTATTCGATGGTAAGGCAAATTTGGCTTCATGCTCAGCGACTATCTGATTTATCTTCATCAATAACTCTTGCTGGATGGTCAAAAACGCTTCCCGCTCTTGGGTATCAATGTGGGCGAATACATCAATATCCAGACTGTAATCGCTGAACGAAGAAAAGTGTACTCTGAGTGGTGATGCCAAAATCAACTCATGCGCTTCCAACATTGAACGAATATCGCGGGTCAAGCTCACCATCGTTTCCATTGGAGTTTCATAGCGAAGATTGAGAGTCACCAAAAGTGGATAACGGTCCCTGCGGCTGAAATTGATGATTTGCATTTTCACTAGATCGCCGTTAGCGATAGTGACTTGCGTTCGGTCTTTAGCGCGAATCAATGTAGAACGAACACCAATTTGCTCAACTACTCCAGAAACACTACCTACTTTACAAAAGTCGCCAACAGACAAAGACTTGTCCATAAATAGAATGACCCCGCCTATCAGGTTTTCCATTGTAGGTTTTATCGCCAGAGCAATTGCCATACCACCTAGACTTAGCCCGGTAACAATCCCATAAACTGGAACACCCAAGCGATGTAAACCGAACCCAAGAATGGCCACCCCACATAAGGTCCCAACAATGGTTCCCGTGATTTGACTCAAACTCTTTTTCAAGCCGCTAACCTGGCCATTGCCTGCGAATAACACTTTACAACTTGAAGATGCGACGATGTATGCGACTTGTGCAATCAAAGGCCAGAACAATAACTCCCCTGCCACATTAAGAAGGTTCATCAGACCACCAGTTAGATTGAGCTGATAATCAGCAATCCATGTATAGCCAAACAATCCTAGTGCCATCAAAGAGGGCTTCAACAGCGCATGGTGCACCTGTCGATAGACCAAATACGCGTAACCTGTAAGAAGAGCGGTTAATAATAGGAACGCAACCCATTGCCATACAGCTTGATCGGCGATCTCAGACATCATCGAGGGAGGTAACGAGTCAATGAGTGAAAACCACGTTGGCGGAATCAATCGTCCTGCACTCAATGAATAATATTGATAATAATCAGGCGTGGATTCCAACTTCGAAGGTAAGTGTTTCACTAACGAGTAATAATAATGAAGATTCGCTACCGTCTGTCTTGCGAACAGATAATTACCAGACTCTTGTTTTACTATTTGTATATTGGTGTTCGGAATCGTCCAACTTTGAACGTCTTTAGAATCGGGTATCATTGCCGGGTCAAAGCTTGGGATACGATCCAGAACCTCTTTCATTAACATTACCGATTCCATCGCAACTCTATGACGATTGAGATCGGAAATGGCAGAAAGATCGAAAGTTTGTGAGGCTTTATCGAACAGCGCGAAGATATTCTGCTTTTGCTCCACACTTACATTAGCAATATCGCCATATACTTCTCCCAGAGCCAAATTCGCCTCAGTCACTCGCTTAAGATAGCTTTCATAAGTTGCTTTTGGCGTACTGGTATCCGGGGGGGCTAATGGAAAAGCACTCTCTGCCCAAGAAGTCATGACGACACAATAACTCAAAAATACTATCAGCCACTGTTTCATTTGGTCATCCATTAACAGTATGATTTTCTATAAGAATAGGATCTAATTCTTTGAATTCTCGTTTTTTCTTATTGAAATTGTAAGAGATAGAGGTAATGTGATTTATCTCTCCTAGAACAATTTAAAGGCCGGAATTGCATGACCATAAAAACGCTAGATTCAAAAGTCGTTTATAAGAACAATTGGATGACCGTTCGCGAAGATAGAATAGAGCGACCCAGTGGCAAAGAAGGAATCTATGGCGTAGTAGATAAACCAGATTGCGCGGTTATTATTGCTCTTGACGGTCAGAACATTCACTTAGTTCAACAGTTCCGATATTCGGTGGGCGATCGCTTTTGGGAGCTTCCTCAGGGGGCCTGGGAGTCTAATCCCGACGCCGATCATCTGGATCTCGCCAAGGGTGAGTTATTAGAAGAAACCGGACTTGAAGCTCAAAATATGACATATGTAGGCAAGCAACTCATCGCGTACGGTTTCCTCAATCAAACTTGCCACATTTACTTCGCCACTGAACTGACTCAAAAGCAACAATGCCTTGATAGTGAAGAAGAAGATCTCATCACTCAAGCCTTCACGATCAAAGAGTTTGAAACCATGATCATCGAAGGAAAGATCCAGGATATCGTTACCACGGGCGCATGGGGACTGACCAAAATGAAAGGCTTGATACCTTAGAAAATCGGAAACTGGTCACAAAAGTACTTATAAAGTTCGATATTAGGTAATTATATCCCAAGCTAGGAGAATACGACCCTGATTGAGGAATGACTATGGATCAGTTAACTCTTCAAGAGTGCTTAATCGACACACTTCGGCGACTGGAAAAATACAAAACTACGATGTATTTGAGAGAGGACGCCTATGATCTCGAATCTGCGATTAAAAAGCTCACTGAGCAGCTTTTTAGTCTTCAGATACTGAGCGAGCTAAAAGGGTCAATTGACGATATTTCTTCCTCTATTGAGCTCCTAAAAATGGTCACTAAAGAAGCGGACCGATCATTAGATCAGGGCTTTGAACTTGATGATGCACGAAAGTTAGTTGCTCACACTCTTGAAGCTGATAGAGCCTTATCTAAAGTAACACTTGGTGAACTTGGTCACATCTAACCATCTGTATTGTTAATAGCTCAAGGTGCTCATTACCACAAATAGCGATAAATCACTTCACCAAAAAGTCTTAACCAATTGTTTTAAAAGGTTTAGTACATTATTCGCACTAATTTTACTTCATACTAACCCATTGATTTACATCATAAGAACTTACTCTTACCCATGTTAGCTTCTCGCCATCATATACATCAGGTCGAATAGCAAGGAGCATCCAAATGAGCAGTTCTATTATCCTTCCCTCTACCAATTTGTTAGGCAGCGGTTGTTTGTCTCAAGCCGTTGATACCATTCACCAGCAAGGCTTCAATAAAGCACTGATAGTGACGGATACCGTTTTAACTCAAATTGGCCTAGTGGCAACGATTACTGATCAACTCGCCGCCAAAGGCATATCTTTTACCATTTACGATGGAACACAGCCTAACCCTACCATCGACAATGTAGAACAAGGTCTAGTTACGTTAGTAGACAATGATTGTGATCTTATTATTTCTGTTGGTGGTGGCTCACCTCATGATTGTGCGAAAGGTATCGCCTTGGTCGCAACTAATGGTGGCAAAATCACCGACTATGAGGGAATTAACAAAGCACGCAAATCACCCTTCCCCTTAGTTGCGATTAATACCACAGCTGGTACCGCTTCTGAGATGACGATGTTTAGTGTCATCACGGATGAAAGCAGACAAATCAAAATGGCGATCGTTGATCAAAAGGTAACCCCATTGATTTCGGTCAACGACCCTGAGTTAATGCTTGCCATGCCGAGCTCACTGAGCGCTGCAACAGGCATGGATGCACTTACTCACGCTATTGAAGCTTACGTCTCAGTTGCCGCGAACCCGATCACAGACACGGTTGCATTAAAAGCAATTGAGCTGATTAACAAACATTTGCCAACGTGTGTCAGCAACGGAAGTAACCTCAAAGCTCGGGAGCTGATGGCTTACGCTCAGTTTATGGCAGGTATCGCATTTAACAACGCGCTTCTTGGCTACGTACATGCGATGGCTCATCAGTTAGGGGCAACTTATCACCTTCCACATGGTATTTGTAATGCCGTACTCCTTCCTCATGTTCAACGTTTTAATCTCACGGCTAACCCTGAAAAATTCGTCGATATTGCGCAAGCAATGGGCAAAGAGGTTCATGGATTAACGACAGAGGAGGCAGCTGAGCTGGCAATTGAAGCGATGGATGAGCTTGCAAGAAAGGTTAACATTCCTGCGACGTTAGCAGAACTAGGCGTTAACCAAGGTGATATTGATAAACTATCAGAAAGTACACTGAATGATGTTTGCTGTTTAACCAATCCTCGTCAGGCGACTAAACAAGAAATCGCGGAAATATTCCAAGCGGCATGGTAGGAGAATTGAAGTAGTCACAAACCATAGATACAAGGCATAGCATCCCTGCTACGCCTTGCATTTACATTGTAAACCAAATTAAAAATCACTAACAAACACCTTCTCAACCTGATGTACCCAAAGCCTACTAGACCATTATTTGAACAATTTACCAACTAGCATCGTATGAGATTTGTCTAGCAAGGAGGAGTTAGCATGAACACAAAATTAAGCGCTTTGGAACAGTTTGCTCAGTTTGATAAGTTGGTCATACACTCACTTGAAATGTCGCTATATCAAGCATCGGTGATTATTGATGGTGACGAACACTACATTACTGAAGAAAATGGGCGACTGATACGCAGCCACAATATCGTTGATATGCGCAGATTGTGCCACAACATTGAGGCAAAAGAAGTGGTTCTAAGACAAGATAATGCGTATGACGAAATG
The DNA here is from genome assembly GCF_013364395.1 of Vibrio mediterranei. Classification (NCBI taxonomy): domain Bacteria; kingdom Pseudomonadati; phylum Pseudomonadota; class Gammaproteobacteria; order Vibrionales; family Vibrionaceae; genus Vibrio; species Vibrio mediterranei. Next base: position 1,612,171 of record NZ_JABXGK010000008.1, read on the forward strand.
ATTGGAAGCCCGATTAGAGTGGGTGAAAACACTTTAGAAGTGCCCTTGGGAAGTTTTAGCTCGGTAATGTAATATCTCGCGAATAAAGTAGGGTGCAGTGCCACGCAATCGGCACTGCACTGAATTCAATTGAGACTGAATACCTAACACTTATTACATTTCGATTGTTTCGCTTCGTAATCCATGACAGCGCCTTGCGAGTCAAAGGAGAAACGGCAGCATTGCTCATACACAGTTTTCAATTCTGTGCGACTTTTTTGCACTCGCGACTTCAGTGTTGAGTAACTAACACCTAGTTCCTCAGCGACTTCTTTCTGCGACTTACCCTCAATATCTATCGACTGTAAAAGCTCGGCCGAAGAATCAGACAATGAGCTCATCAATGGCTGAATACAACTCGCGAGTTGTTGCTTGGCATCTTCTTCTGAGCTTTCGTGCCACAAGGTTTCTCCCTCTGCCAAAGAGGCTTTACCATTTGCTCGATAGAAATCGATTACGGAACGATTAGCGATTTGGAATAGCCAAGATTTGATGCTGTCTGGGTTCTGTAGCTTATCGAGATTCTGATACGTTTTTATCAAAATTTCCTGCAGCACATCTTCCGCATCCGATTCGTTGGAAATCTTACTTCTCAAGAAGTTTCGCAAGCCTGATTGATATTCTGACCAAATCTTTTCTAACATCATCAATTCTCTATGCTAATACTTGGTAAACTGATTATTTCACGGCGCCGTGAGAACGGGCGCGTTTTAATCCATCTATGGCTAATATTAGTAAAGCAACCATCACCAATAAATACGTCGGCATATCACTCGCAGCCACACGCTCCCCTAACAGTAGTCCTACACAGAATACTAAAACAGGTTCAACATACCCTAACAAGCCAAAGAGCGACATAGATAAAGACTGTGACGCAAACAAAAAGAGCAACATAGGAACTGAGCCAGCTACCGCCAAGCCAACATAGTAAATCCAAACCGATGCATCCAATTGCTGGATATAACTCCACGGTTGAAGATAGAGTGTGGCCCCTAACGCAAATGGCAACAGGAATAAATTATCGAGCGCAAAACCAACATCGCTTTTGACACCCAAAGTCCTCCTATGAACGAAATAAACTGGATAGCCAAGCGCAATCAAAAGCACTATCCACGATAACCCTTCAGCCATCATATAAGCGTATATCACCCCGGCACCAGCCACACAGCAAGCCAGAGTTTGTAGCGGTGTCAGTCTATCGCCATAAACAAATCGCCCAACCACCACCAGCACTAAAGGTAGAGAGAAGTAGCCTAAGGCGACTGACAAGGTCTCCCCATATAGAGGTGCCCAAACAAAAATCCAGTATTGCGGTCCAACGAGTAACGCAGAGAACAAATACCGATGCCAGCGGTTGACTTGCTTTAGCGCGCTAAAAAGCATACCAATTCTTCGGCTCAGTGTAAGAAACAAGAGCACAACAAGCACGCTCCAGATAATACGCTGTGCCGCGATCCAATGCCCTTCGCCTCCCGCAACATTAAATGCTTCTAACTCGGGCTGAAATTGAACATAAAGAGGCAATAAGCCAAACAAGCATGAGGCTAAAATCGACGCGCTAATCCCCTTCGCTGTGTCGGACAAGCTTAAGAACTTATTAATCATTGGACGCTTTTTATTTGTTAGGAATAACACGCGGACATTACCGCATTTTGAGCCTATTTTATATAGGATTTTTCGATGTCTGATTCACTTTTTATGCACTGTTTGCTGTGATAATTATCACTACTTTGTATCTTTTGCTTCCTTTCTTGCTCTACTCAGCCCACCAGAATTTATTGATTCAATTAGAGCACAGTCTCAAGGCCACTAGAGTAAACCTTCTAATGTCCAACTAAGACTCATAAAGCATTCGAATAGATGGCAGTTGGAGTATTTACTCATTCATCGTTAAACTACACAAATCTGACTTAGGAAGACCAGAATCCTTTATAGAATAAAGGAAAAATAGGGAGTCAACTTTCACCTAATAGGCCTAACTAAGTAGCAAAGCATGCAAATACCTAATAGAACCTACCTATTCGCTTTACTGTCACTACCACTTGTTTTCATTTCAAAAAACACCAGTGCGGGAATGATGGACAGTTTTATCGACCCTACGGACGGCAGACTGGATGGCAGCCAATTTATCTTGGATAACGCCGCTGGCTTTTTGCCAGTTCCCCTTACAGTCACTGACCCAGCAGTTGGCGTCGGTGGTGGTGCAGCGTTGCTTTTCTTCCACGAATCAGACGAACGTAAAGCGAAACGCTTGGCCGGTGAAAAAGTTGAAGATATTCCAGCCAGTGCTTCCGGGTTGATGGCGCTTGGAACAAGCAACGGCTCCCATCTTTATGGTGGTTTTCATTCTGGCAACTGGCGTAACGACAAAATCCGTTATCTTGGCGGTTTGTTTGGCGCACAGTTCAACTTGAAAATGTACGAACAAGATACCCCTCTCGATCTAAGTTTAAAAGGATTGTATTTCTTTCAGGAGATTGATTTTCGATTAGGAGAGTCAAACTTCTTCCTTGGTGGCGCTTACAGCTATATGTCTTCGACATCGACCTTCGACCAATTGAATGAGCTAGCATTAAACTCTAGAGATGGACGAGTGGGCATTCGAGCGATGTACGATAGTCGCAACAACCAGTTTTCCCCAAGAGAAGGGACTAAAGCGGGTATCAAACTGGATTACCATAGAAAAGCCTTCGGGGGTCAATTTGACTACCAAAAATACAATGCTTATTTCCTCAACTACTCGAGACTTTCATCACAATGGGGGCTAGGCCTGCGCGCAGATGTAAAATCTATTTCGGACAACGTTGACCCACGAGCAGAAGTGTACGCCAAACCATTTATTGAAATGAGAGGCATAGCAGCCATGCGTTATCGTGGCGACAATACGGCCTTGGGTGAAATCGAACTGAGCTATGACATTGATAATCGCTGGACGATTCTTGGATTTGCTGGTGCAGGTACTGCATTCAATCATGATGAAAGCATCTCTAGAAGCAAAGTATATTATACTCAAGGTGCCGGTTTTCGATACTTGCTTGCCCGTCAGCTTGGTTTGCGTATGGGTATCGACGTCGCAAAAGGACCTGAAGAGTGGACAACCTATATTCAGTTCGGTAGCGCATGGAAATAAACCTTTCCTCCGCTATGTCTAATGTGGCTAGATGTGGCTAGTTGGGTAACCAATCTAGCCACAGTGATATCTTAGTTTGCCTGTTTCATACTGTATACCGAGTACAGTACTAAGCATAACCCAACGGCGTGATAGACAGTAAATGCCTCACCTAGAACAAACACCGCCGTTAATGCCGTAATGCCGGGACCTATATTTGAGGTGACACTCAATTCGGTCGCGGTTAGTCGTGCCATTCCAGCTGCGATGAGGTAAGAGGGAAGCACTGTGCAGAAGATTCCTAATATAATACCCAGCAAAATTAGAGGAAACGACCAGTCACTCGGACTAATCCCTGATAAGGACAAATGCACTAGGATCGCTAATCCGGCGCTACCCATACCAATACTGGTAAACAGCTCGCTTCCTATCTTACTTATGATGTTTTTACTTAACATTAAGTAAGCGGCAAACACGATGGCCGATGCTATAGCCAAGCCACTCCCCTTCCATACTTCTCCGCCAAAAGACTGTAAGTCGTGAGCGATAATAAAACCAATACCTAAATACCCTATACCAACGGCTTTAAGCACAAGCTTGGACGGCGCTTGTCCCAAAAATACCCAAGAAAATAGCACCACGAAGCTGGGGAATAGGAATATAAGTAACCGTTCGAGTTGAGCACTGATGTACTCCAATGCGGCTATATCTAGATAACTGGCAACGTAGTAACCTAAAACGCCTACTAATGCAGCTTGCCAGCCATGACGTCTAACGTGCTGGCGCTTTTCCGCTGAGCGACAAAGAATACAAAGCACCAATAAATAAAAAGGCAGCGAGCTAAATGCGCGCAACGACATGATGGTTGTAGCATCGCCACCATATTGAAAAGCGATTTTAATCAATATCGGCTTGAGTGAGAAAAGCGCCGCTCCAGATAAAGCGAACATTAACCCTTTAACATATTGGGGCTTCGATGACGTTTGGGATGATTCTATCGCGTTGCTCATTCTTACTCCCTTTCAATAAAGGCTACGAGAATAAGCGGTGTGGACTGGCTACGCTTTACTCGTAGCCAGGCACAGAAAAACCTACCGAGCTACTGGTATATCGAGTAGAAGCCAGAGGTAGTTAGACTGTGCAAACATATGAATTTCCTTAGTGATGAAATAACAGACTATTTCACCACCTATCAATATGCAACTGCCAATACGGTTTTCATAAACAAGCAGCTAAGGGTTAAGCGAGATTTCGAAGATAATTACATAGCCATGCGATGGCATGATCATTAATGCTAGCTCGGTTCCACACCAAACTGTATGCCACCTTACCGTATTCAAAAGGCAAGGGTTTTGCTACCAATCCTTTTGCTTGAAGCGCAATATCGGCCCATTTTTTAGAGCAAGTAAACAGCAAATTGGATTGATGACACAGTACAGCTGCCGCACCAAAGTCTGAAACATTCACTTTTACATCTCTAGCGCGATATTTCTGGCGTAGAGTCTGCTCAAAATAAGGGCGATTAAGTTCGGCATCTGAAATACCGATATGCTGACTATTTAGGTAATCATCAATTGTCAGTTCACGTCCTGCTAACGGGTTGTCAGAAGACATTAGGCAAACCAATTCATCTTCCAGAATCACTTCCCAAATCAACTCTTTGGTATTGGTTGGGGCTTGGCTCACATCGTGAGGGAGAATAATGAAATCTACTTGGCCACTGTGCAAAGCGTCGAAGCCAAATCGAGCCTTTGTCATGATTTGGAGTTTGGCCTTTGGCGTGCACTCTATGGTCAGCCGCGCCAAGGAATGCGCGAACAACTCAAAAGTGCTTTCTCTCATCGATAGGCTGAATCGGCCTTCAAATGAGTTTGGTTCAAATCGTGTTTGGTTCAATAAACCGTTCATACTTGCCAGCATAGAGTGAATCAATGGCGCGATTTTTACGGCATAAGGGGTTGGCGTGAGTTGAGAACCATCACGGTAGAACAATTCATCGTCTAATATTTCACGTAACTGAGTGATGGTTTTGCTCACACTGGATGGCGTAACCGACAGTACTTCTGCTGATTTGGTGACACTGCTTGTGTCAAGCATGACATGAAGCGCCAGAAGGTGCTTAAAGCCTACTTTTGATAATCCTTCGATATCCATCAAGTACTAATCCATTAGGTTATTGGTTAATTGCTCACAGATTCGTTTCAATGTCAGCGCGTCTTCCAGGTCCAATTGAGCCTTACATGCAATGGAGTTTGGGACTGACATGGCTTTGTCACGCAGAGCAAAGCCCTGTTCTGTGACAGTAATCATTCTCGCACGCTCGTCGGTTTCACTGCGTTTTCTCTCCACAAGCCCTTTCTGTTCAAGTCTTTTGAGTAAAGGAGTGAGCGTTCCAGAATCCAACTTCAAGTCTGCACCAATGTCTTTAACGTTCATCGGGGCTTTCTTCCACAATACAAGCATGGTCATGTATTGCAGATATGTCAGGTCAATCTGTTCCAAAATTGGTCGATAAGCACGCGTCAGCGCATTGCTAGCGCTGTAAAGTGCAAAGCAAACTTGCTTATCGATATCTAATGACTCTAGCTGGTCGAACTTCATATCTTTCCAAACCATTTATTTATATTGCGCACAATATACTTGCAATCACTCTTATTTGGCAATATGATTTGTGCACAATCTAATTATGCACAATCATTATTAATACATAAGGAATGAATCATGTCTGCACTTTATACAACTTCTGCTACTGCTCTTGCTGGACGTAACGGTCAAGTGACTACAGATGACGGTCTATTAGATCTTGCATTGTCATATCCTAAAGCACTCGGCGGCACGGGAACGGCGACTAACCCAGAACAGCTTTTTGCTGCTGGTTATTCAGCGTGTTTTTCGAACGCAATCCTTCATGTTGCTCAGCAGCAGAAGCTTGGCCTAAAAGCAGCGCCAACAAAGGCAACGGTTGCATTAAAAGCAAACGAACAAGGCGGATTTGTTTTAGATGTTGCGCTTGATGTGACATTAGATATGGAAGACGCTGCAGCTATTGAACTGGTTCGTGTTGCACACCAAGTATGCCCATATTCAAACGCTCTACGAGGCAATGTCGATATTGCTGTTACTGCAAACGGTCAAGCTATCTAAAAAATTCTAGAGGGTGCATCGCGCCCTCTTCGCTTTTCCCCTCAAAAATGACCTAGCTTACGTGTTGTAACCACTTTATTTACCTATCGAAATTTTTAACTTTCATCCCTTTCACTTTGTCGATTTTGTCGACATAAAGCTAATGAAAAGCGATCCCGATCAAGAAAAATCGCAAAATTCACAGAAAAGTAATAGCCGACTCGAAAAACTTATTTTATAATGCGAATTAATGTTTCAGAACAAACTAAATTCTATTATTAGGGGATCAACATGAGACTTATTCCATTACAAAACGCAGAACAAGTAGGTAAGTGGGCAGCACGCCATATCGCAGAGCGTATCAATGCATTCCAACCAACTGCTGAAAAACCATTTGTTCTAGGTTTGCCAACTGGTGGAACACCTCTTTCTACATACAAAGAGCTGATCGCACTATACAACGCTGGTGAAGTAAGCTTCAAAAACGTTGTTACTTTCAACATGGATGAGTACGTTGGTATCGACCCTGAGCACCCAGAATCTTACCGTTCGTTCATGTACAACAACTTCTTCAATCATGTAGACATCCAAGAAGAGAACATCAACCTTCTTGACGGTCTTGCTGATGACATCGATGCTCACTGTGCTGCGTACGAAGAAAAGATTCGTTCATACGGCAAGATCAACCTATTCATGGGTGGTGTGGGTATTGATGGTCATATCGCATTCAATGAGCCAGGTTCTTCTCTAGCATCTCGTACTCGTATCAAAACTCTGACAGAAGATACTCGTATCGCTAACTCTCGTTTCTTCGATAACGATATCAATCAAGTACCTAAGTACGCACTAACTATCGGTGTGGCGACTCTTCTAGATGCTGAAGAAGTAATGATCCTAACTCTAGGTCACAACAAAGCACTTGCTCTACAAATGGCAGTTGAAGGTTCTGTAAATCACATGTGGACAGTGACAGCACTTCAAATGCACCGCAAAGCGATCATCGTTGCTGACGATGCAGCTCAGCAAGAGCTTAAAGTGAAGACTGTTCGCTACTTCAACGAACTTGAAGTTGAGAACATCAAAGGTCTATAAACCAACTTTTTGAACAAGGGTAATGGAACTTTTTTGTTACCCTTTGTTCTAAAAAGACGTCACTTGCAACAAAAAGTGACTAGCAATGGAGTGCTAACGTATTCCAAAGCTCCGTATAAGTCGGGCTTATATGCCAAGCTAAGCCCGACTATCTCTCCTTACCCTTCTTCCTTACGTAATCCGTTTTTTGATTTCTAAACTATCGACTACAACTTTTATTGCATCCTTTCATTGAGTTAACCCGAGTAACCTCAAGTGACAACAGACTGTGCTTGAAAACGATCGTCACGATTGAGAAACTGTCTCGACCTATCCGAATATAGCCAAACCAATGACTCCACAACAATTACTCAAATCCCTTTTTGGTTATGATGAGTTTCGTCATCAGCAAGAGTCCATCATCAACACTCTTATATCAGGAAACGATGTACTGACCTTAATGCCTACTGGGGGCGGTAAATCGATCTGTTATCAGATCCCGGCCATTTTGCGGCAAGGGGTTGGGATTGTTGTGTCACCACTCATTGCTTTGATGCAAGACCAAGTCGATGCCCTTCATCAGATAGGTGTGAAAGCCGCTTATTTAAACTCAACATTAACGACTTATGATCAACAGGTTGTCGAACAACAACTAATATCTGGCGATATCGATATTTTGTATGTAGCTCCAGAGCGACTGATGCTGGAGCGAACGCTTGGTCTACTAGAGCAGTGCCATTTATCGTTATTTGCCATTGATGAAGCACACTGCGTTAGCCAATGGGGACACGACTTTCGTCCTGAATACCAAAAGCTAGATGTCCTAAAGCAGCGCTTTCCTTCTGTTCCACGAATAGCACTTACCGCGACTGCGGATAGTCGAACACAGCAAGAAATTATCGAGCAGCTGGCCTTGGAGAACGCCGAGGTCTTTGTTCACAGTTTTGATAGACCAAACATTCAATATCACGTCTCAGACCTTAGCAATGCCAAACAAGAACTCTGGTCATTTATCCAAGCTCATCATCCAGAAGATGCAGGTATTATCTATTGCCTGTCTCGAAAAAAAGTGGAAGAAACAGCTCAATGGCTCAACGAGTTAGGTAAGGTTGCACTCCCTTATCATGCGGGTATGTCTGCGGATCAGCGGGCGTTGAATCAACAAAGGTTCTTACGAGAAGATGGCATCATCATCGTTGCCACGATTGCGTTTGGTATGGGGATTGATAAGCCTAATGTACGTTTTGTTGGACACTTAAGTCTGCCGAAGAGCATCGAAGCCTATTATCAAGAAACAGGACGTGCCGGACGTGATGGTCAGCCAGCCAATGCCTGGATGGCATTTGGAATGCAAGACATGGTATTACAACGCCAAATGGTGCAAAACTCCGACGCTTCGGAGCAATTCAAATTTACTTCCATTCAAAAACTCAATGCACTGCTAGGCTACTGCGACCTTGCCACTTGTCGTCGCCAAGCACTCTTGGCTTATTTTGGAGAATCACTGGAACAGCCATGCGGTAACTGTGATAACTGCCTTACACCACCCGAGACTTGGGATGGACTAGAAGCTACACAAAAAGCACTTTCTACCGTGTTTCGTACCGATCAACGCTTTGGTGCTAGCTATTTAATTAATATTCTACTTGGCAAGTCAGACCAAAGAATTGAACAGAACCAGCACCATAACGTCTCTACGTTCGGTATCGGCACCGAACTAAATGCGAAGCAGTGGCAAGGCGTGTTTCGTCAGTTGCTTGCCATGAACCTGCTGGAAGTACACGGCGATCATGGCAGTCTCCGCTTGACCGAACATTGTCGACCATACTTGAAAGGTGAAGCCCCCATCCAATTACGAAAGCTTCGTAGTTCTAGTTCAAAAGCTCGCTCTAGTACTAAAGGTCGCCGTACTGGACTTTCAACAGGAGACATCAAACAGTTTGATGTATTAAAACAGGTGCGCTCATCCTTAGCGACAGAGCAACAAGTTCCGGCCTATATCATTTGTAGCGACGCGACACTAGAAGCGCTATCGATTGAGAGACCTCAACAACTTGACGAGCTGCATCAAATCTCAGGTTTTGGCGAGACTAAAATCAGTAAATATGGTCAGCGCTTTATTGATGCTATCGAACCCAAAACAGAGCAAGAAATCATCTTAAATGAGACTGAGCTTGAGTCACTGACACGACTTCAACAAGGATTAACGCCTGACCAGATTGCGACTGAGCGGAATATAAAACTAGCAACGGTATTGGCTCATTTAGCCAAAGCGATAGAAATCAATGCCTGCCAACTCGAACAGGTCGTCGATATTAGTGAGGCAGAGTTTGATACCATCACAACAGCGGCAATTAGCTTAAATACATTACAAGATTTCAAACTCAAGCCGCTCTATGAGCACTTCGATCAGAACTACGACTATGCGGTTTTGAAGTGTGTAGTAGCAAAAATCTCATCAAACGCAAAAAATTCTGTGAAATAAAAATGAAAAATCAGTTTTCAAGTTTGCTATTCGCTTTACCACTTTAGTCTAATGTTCCAATAGGAGTGGTGAATATATGATCAAACTGTTTCTACATCACTATGTAGCCAACGATCCTTAAGATTTTTGTATTGGGAGACTCAGCCCTCCCGAGTTTACTATTACTATCTTTCACACCGAGACTATGTTCTCGGTGTTTTTTTATCTGTCATTTTTCCACCCGACGTTCAAAACCCTTTATCGCAAGATAAAAAAAACCGCGCGATAAAGCGCGGCACCTTGGGCTCGGTTTAATTGTGGGTGTATCTTTTATAGTTGATTGTTTAGTGTTGGGTTGCTTTTAGCTTCAAACGCATCGCATGAAGAACAGGTTCCGTGTAACCATTAGGTTGTGCACAGCCTTCAAATACAAGCTGGCATGCGGCTGAAAACGCAATGCTACGTTCAAAATCAGGCGCCATATTTTTGTAGTTAGGGTCACCTGCATTTTGCTCATCAACAACCGCCGCCATACGCTTCATGGTTTTCATAACCTGCGCCTCATCACAGATGCCGTGACGTAGCCAGTTGGCGATATGTTGACTAGAGATACGTAGTGTCGCTCTATCTTCCATCAGGCCAATATCATTGATATCAGGTACTTTAGAGCAACCAACACCTTGGTCAATCCAGCGTACAACATAACCTAAGATACCTTGCGTATTGTTATCTAACTCGCTTTGAATGTCTTTCGCCGTCAACTTTTGATTGCCTAGTAATGGAATCGTCAAGATATCATCTACATTCGCTCGAACCCGCTCGCGTAATTCTTTTTGGCGGCTAGGCACACTCACTTTATGGTAGTGCAGCGCATGGAGTGTTGCTGCTGTTGGTGACGGAACCCAAGCGGTATTAGCACCAGCTAGCGGGTGACCAATTTTAGCTTCCATCATCTTGGCCATATTATCAGGCTCAGGCCACATCCCTTTACCAATTTGCGCTTTACCTTGCAACCCACAGGCAAGACCAAGGTCGACGTTTTGATCTTCGTATGCACCAATCCAAGTCATACTCTTCAGCTGTGTTTTAGGAGCGAAGGGACCAGCTTCCATACTGGTATGAATTTCATCACCAGTTCGGTCTAAGAACCCAGTGTTAATAAACACCACACGATCTTTCGCAGCGCGGATACACTCTTTCAAGTTAACCGATGTACGGCGTTCTTCATCCATGATGCCAACTTTGATGGTGTATCTCTCTAAACCGAGGGCATCTTCAATACGACCAAACAGCTCATTGGTAAATGCTACCTCTTCAGGGCCGTGCATCTTAGGCTTAACGATATTAATACTGTTAGCGGTTGAGTTTTGATACTTGCTGTTACCTTTTAAGTCATGCATTGCAATTAACGATGTAATCATGCCATCCATAATACCTTCAGGCACTTCATTACCTTGCGCATCAATAATGGCCGGGTTCGTCATCAAATGACCCACATTTCGTATAAACAACATACTGCGGCCTTTGAGCGAAATTTCTCCGCCAGACACGCTAGTATAATGGCGGTCAGGATTAAGACTACGAACAATGGTTTTACCATTTTTCTCAAGCGATTCTTGTAGATCGCCTTTCATCAGCCCTAACCAGTTTCGATAGGCAAGCGCTTTGTCTTCACCATCCACTGCAGCTACTGAATCTTCACAATCCATAATCGTAGTAAGTGCCGCTTCTACCAGCACGTCCTTAATACCCGCAGCATCAACACTTCCAATAGGAGCTGTCGGATCGATTTGAATCTCAATATGCAGATTATTATGCTTCAACAAGATGCAAGATGGTGCGCTTGCATCCCCTTGGTATCCAATGAACTGATCACTGTCGATCAACGTAACTTCCTCACCGTTTTCCAACGTTGCGGTTAACGTATTGCCGATACTGACGTTGCTGATACTGTATTTAGTCACGTCTTTATGAGAAACACCATTTAGCGGTGCTGCTTCATCAAGAAACTCTCGGGCATAAGCCACCACTTTTGCTCCACGAACCGGATTAAAGCTTCCACCTTTCTCTGCACCATCATTTTCACTGATGACGTCTGTTCCATAAAGCGCGTCGTAAAGACTTCCCCAACGAGCATTAGCAGCATTCAAGGCAAAGCGAGCATTCATAATAGGAACAACCAACTGAGGACCTGCTTGCGTTGCAATCTCAGGTTCAACACTGGCAGTGGTGACTTGGAAGTCATTGCCTTCTGGTACTAGGTAACCAATCTCTTGTAGGAACTGTTTGTATTCTGCTGCATCTATTGCATGCCCTGTCCGCTCTTGGTGCCAAGCGTCAATCTGATGCTGTAGATCATCACGCTTAATTAACAGCGCGCGGTTTTTAGGCGCTAAGTCTTTAAGAATGGACTCAAAAGATTGCCAAAAGTCGTCAGCATTAATGCCAGTGCCTGGCATCACCTGTTCATTAACTAATTGGTAGAGGGTGCTATCAATGTTCAAGCTTCCCTGTTGAATACGATTGCTCATAAAATCTCTCTCGAATTAATCGATGACTATTCAATAAATTTACGTAACAGACGAAAATTTAGCTAATTTATGCCATTTATAGTGAACATTCACATAATAAATATCCAAATTCACTACTCTGTTACACCACTTTCTAACTCGTTTGCCACACTCTTAATCAAGCGTCTCATCCATTGGTGATCCGGATTACTTTGCAAAAGTGGGCTCCATGCCATCTTCACTTCAAAAGGCTCAATCGCAAATGGTGCTGGCTTTATCAGAAGCTTAGGATTATGACGCTGAAGCTGCGCCGCTTTGGTTGGAATGGTAAGGATCAAGTTTTTCTGCTGGGCAAATAGGATGGCCGACAAATAGTGTCGAGTGAACACCGTAATGTTGCGGGTCTTACCAATACGCATCAGCGCTTCGTCAATCCAACCAAGCTTTTGTGCCTCACTGGGATTAATCCCAACCCCAGTCCCCATCCCGGTTTTACTTACCCAAATATGCTGTGCTTTCAAATACGACAACAAGTCAAAATTATCTGCAATCGGGTTATCGCAACTGAATAAGCATGAGAACCCGTCATGCCATAAGCTCATTTGGTGGAAAGACTGAGGAATATCATCAAAGCGGTTGATGATGATATCCACCGTTCCTTGTTCTACATCTTGGTAGCTCACATCACTGGGGGTCATGATGTCTAAGCGGATTTTTGGCGCTATTTCACTTAGCCGTTTAAGCAAAGGTTGAATAATGGTGGATTCCGCATAGTCACTAGCCATTATGCGAAACACCCGCTCACTGTCATCGGCATGAAATTCAGTGGTCGGCTGTAGTGTCTTTTCTACGTTTGCCAAGATATTGCGAATCACTGGTTGCAGCTTTTGTGCACGCTCTGTCGGTATCATTCCCTCGCTCGTTCTAACCAACAACGGATCTTCAAACAGATCACGTAATCGGCGCAAACCATTACTCATGGCGGGTTGGGTAATGCCCAACTGATTTGCTGCTCTGGTGACATTTCTTTCCCGTAGCAACATGTCTAAATACACAAGCAAATTAAGGTCTATACGAGCAATATTCATATAAAAAATACCGAATATAATAACTATAAATTAACAAAATTATCACACATGCGGCTACGATTTGTCCATAACAACAAATTAAACGGGTCGTCCCATCTGAAACATGAAGCCCTCGGAGAAAGATGACTAAGCCATTTGGCCAATAATATCCAACGTGAAACTAAGGAATAGTTATGTCGCAAATCACTCAAGATATCGAAATGATAGAAGTTGCAAAACGCGCTGCCGGTGCTCCATGGGATGCTATTAATCCAGAATCTGCTGCTCGCATGCGTGCTCAAAACAAATTCAAAACGGGTCTAGATATCGCGCAATACACAGCAGATATTATGCGTGCTGATATGGCGGCCTACGATGAAGACAGCTCTAAGTACACTCAATCATTGGGTTGCTGGCATGGTTTCATCGGCCAACAAAAACTGATTTCTATTAAAAAGCACTTCGGTGGTAAAACCGACCGTCGCTACCTTTATCTTTCAGGTTGGATGGTTGCAGCACTTCGTTCAGAGTTTGGTCCACTGCCTGACCAATCAATGCACGAGAAAACGTCGGTTGCTGGTTTAGTAGAAGAGCTATACACATTCCTACGTCAAGCCGATGCTCGTGAGCTGGGTGGTTTATTCCGTGCTCTAGATGCTGCTCGTGAAGCGGGTGATGTGGATCTACAAGATTCTATTCAAGACCAAATCGATAATCACGTAACGCACGTTGTACCTATCATCGCGGATATCGATGCTGGCTTTGGTAACGCAGAAGCAACTTACCTAATGGCTAAACAGATGATCGAAGCTGGTGCTTGTTGTCTTCAAATCGAAAACCAAGTAGCGGATGAGAAACAATGTGGTCACCAAGACGGTAAAGTAACGGTACCTCACGCTGATTTCCATGCCAAACTTCGTGCACTACGTTACGCTTTCCTTGAGCTAGGTATCGATAACGGTGTTATCGTTGCACGTACTGACTCACAAGGTGCTGGCCTAACAAAAGAAATCGCAGTAGTTAAAGAGCCAGGCGACCAAGGCGACATCTACAACTCTTACCTAGACGTGGAAGAGATCGATGTAGCAGATATGAAGCAAGGCGACGTTTGTTTCAACCGTGAAGGTAAGCTGGTACGTCCTAAGCGTCTACCTTCAGGTCTATATCAATTCCGTCAAGGCACTGGTGAAGACCGTTGCGTATTTGACTGTATCGAGGCGATTAATGCTGGTGCCGACCTACTGTGGATTGAAACTGAGAAACCACATATTGGTCAAATCAAAGAGATGATGGACGGCGTACGTGAAGTTCACCCGAACGCTAAGCTAGTTTATAACAACTCACCATCATTCAACTGGACACTTAACTTCCGTCAGCAAGCTTATGATGCAATGGTTGAAGCAGGTGAAGATGTATCAGCATACGAGCGCGCTAACCTAATGAGCGCTGAGTACGACGAAACTGAACTGTCTAAGCGTGCTGATGAAAAGATTCGCACTTTCCAAGCGGATGCCTCTCGTGAAGCGGGGATCTTCCACCACCTAATCACGCTACCAACATACCACACTGCTGCATTGTCAACTGACAACCTAGCGAAAGAGTACTTCGGTGAGCAAGGCATGTTGGGCTACGTAGCCAATGTTCAACGTAAAGAAATCCGTCAAGGTATTGCCTGTGTGAAACACCAAAGCATGTCTGGTTCAGACATCGGTGACGACCACAAAGAATACTTTGCAGGTGAAAATGCGTTGAAAGCAGCCGGTGAACTGAATACTTCTCACCAGTTCGACTAATTAAGGTGGCGATTTGCTCTCTACACACTCATGAGAGTAAATAGATAACACACCTAGAGAGTGAGAATTGCGCCCCAAGACGCAGTCTCACTCTCCACTTCTGTTAGACTAAATTCATTCATGTTTGTTGAGAATGCCTATGACTACAGTTCCTTCCTATCTTCAAGATGCTAAAGAGTTGCTATCCCAAGATGGCTTTGCAACCAGTGATGTTTGGTACCACGGCACCTCATCGGCGCTACTAAGTTCAATCCAAGGACAAGGGATTAAGCGCTCCGGCGACAAAGCTCTTAACCAAGCCGCGAAAAAGACCATGGCAACGATAGGTAACAATTACACCGAATCTGTCGAGCCTGTTTTTCTGACTCAAAGTAAAGAATTGGCTTATTATTGGGCGCAGCAAACCGTTCGAGACCGCAGCGTTCGTTTTGAAGGTGAAGAAGAACCTATTGTCCTTGCGGTGAATTTATCAGAAAAACAACGTGCCAAAATAAAGCCCGATGTGGGGGCGATGAGCCTACTAATGATGAGCGTAGGTGAGCGGTTTATGGCTCACTTAGCGCAGATTTATCAAAGCAACAATATTGAAGGTCCCGATATTGACCTGCGAACCGCGGATAGAATGGATTACTTAAATAAGCTCGGCATGGCCTATATCGATCAAGACGTCAGCCTTGCTTGTGTTAGCGTTGTTTCTGAAACATAACGTCTGCTAGTTTTCCCCCAAGATTTCGAAACCGAGATATCAAATCTCGGTTTCTTTCATTTAACGAACATAGATTTCGCCTTACATTCGCTTGTGGCCTGATGTATTAAGCCCATCACCTTCATGAATCACATTGCCATTGATGGTTATCGAGTCTGGACAGGTCAACGTTTTGCCCCATTTAAGCTCTACGGGCTCTTCGGTACTGCCTTTATAAAGGCAGGTTTTTACTTTTGTGCTGACCACATTCCTAACCAATACTTCCGCTTCACCAACATACTCACCATGTCGCGGCGTTTGCTCGTTAGCAAATGAGAATGATGAAAGTGAAAGAAGGACCGAAGCCAATATGATTTGAGTAAGTTTGCTCATGGTAATTCCCCTTGACGTTAATCGTTAGCGAATAGCCGAATACTCCTTTACTCTGCTCATGTCGAATACTATAAGGTGTTTTTTTGACCAATAAAAAACACGTACCATCAGGCAAACTGATACATTTTCATAAGTCGTTGTTTCTTTGCATTGAGAACAACGAACTATCATCACATCTCATATGTAGTCAAAGATTAAAAGAGAATTGCATATAGGAGAGACAACTTAAACCGTTCAGTGAATTTTAAACTTCACGATCAACTCACAATCATTTGTCGTTTGCATGTTAGCTATATGATTTGCAACCTTTGGATTCGGATGACGTTTAAGAAATTCGACCAATGCAGACTTACAACACCCCAACGAAGAGATAAAACGATCACAACTAGTGCGCGGGCATTGGGGTAACAAGGTCATCACTTCTTCTGAAGCTAGTTGTAAGTACTTCAGTTCATACTCACTGTCTCCTTGTGCACGCCAAAAGTCAGCAAGGTTATGGCAGGACATCACTTTAACTGCCAGCAGATCTTCCAACTCTTCAAGGTCTGATGTATCAAATTTCATCTGCTGTGATTCAGACAGCGCGATTTGGTAATGGGCGACCGCTGCCATCAACTCCCCTTGTTTCTCCGCTTCGTCGGCTAACAGTGTATGTCTTTCCCATTTTTTCATATCCATCGGTCTAACCTTCAACTCTCCTTACCAAGAAATTAGATGATATTGATTATCATTTAAATATCAACCGTAACTTTGTTATGGATTAGTCATCACACAGACCACCATTGAAATTTCTGTTGCATTCTTCATTCGATAACGATTATCATTTGCAATGTTATAACATAACAATTAGAGGTATTATGAAACCGAATATTCATCCAAATTATCGTCAGGTTATTTTTCACGATACGAGCGTAGACAAGTACTTTATCGTTGGCTCAACGCTGGAAACAGACCGAACTATCGAGTGGAAGGATGGTAAAACCTATCCGTATATGACTATTGAAGTGTCATCGGAATCACATCCTTATTACACAGGAAAACAAAGAGTTATTCATAAAGAAGGACGAGTAGCTAATTTCAATCGCCGCTTCGGCCATGTCGCCACCAACAAGTAAGGAACACAAATGAAGGTACTTAGCTCACTCAAAAGTGCTAAACAGCGCCACCATGATTGCCAAGTCGTTAAGCGCCGCGGTCGTATTTATGTAATATGCAAATCCAACCCAAGATTTAAAGCGGTTCAAGGAAAAGTGAAGAAGAAAGCCTGACTGCAAGTTATCAATAATAAAAAGGGCAATGAATGATGACTTCACTGCCCTTTTTTGTTGCTCGTTCTTTTACATTGAAGAAAGTGCCGCTTAAGTGCCGCTTTCATGAGGCTAAAGAGTGTTTTTGTAAACGACACCATCCTTCATGATGATTTTTTGTCTATCGCAATTCATTACACAATCTACGCCATTGAGCGGGTTACCATCGATAATCAATAGATCCGCGTAAGCCCCTTCAACAATCTGACCCAGTTTCCCTTGCGGGTATGGGTGCTGGTACGTTGACATCTCAAACAAGCGCCCACAGTTTGAAGTTGCCATACGCAGCGCTGTTATCGTATCGAACGTTTGCTCGATAGCCGCCAACTCATTAAGTTGAGTCGCATGCACGTCTTTCTCGCCCACACAATCAGTACCGAATGCTAAGTTTTGAATATCATACTTCTTAATAAGCTCAGCGGAGTGGAACATCGCTTTGCCAACTCGCTCAGTTTTGCGATAAGTTTCTTCATTTGGCAGCGGTATTTTTCGCTCTGCAATTAAGGACGACGTGAAGTATGATGGGATAACCCAAATCCCCTTTTCTTTGATAGTTTGTGCGATATCGTCATCCATGATTGTCGCATGTTCAAAAGACATGACTCCCGCTTCAGCAGCTCGGCGCATCGCATCTGCGGTATGAATGTGCGCCGCTACGTAGGTTCCATAATCAGAGGCCGCCTCAACAGCCGCTTTCATTTCATCCAACGTGTACTGCAATGTATCTAGTGGATCGAATGTTGAGGAAGCACCACCACCGGCCATAATCTTGATTTGAGAGGCGCCCATAAACAACTGCTCGCGTACTGCTTTTAATACTTCAGCACGGCCATCCGCGACTTTCATCGCTCCCAGCTTCATCATCGGTGAATCTTCGTGGTCACCTTTGCGTTCTTGAGCTCGGTTTTGGCGGTAGTCAGAATGACCACTCGTTTGAGAAATAGCCGCCATAGACGGCAAAATGCGAGGTCCTAATGCGTAACCATTATCGATACTGGTTTTGAGTCCAAGCGTATTACCAGCCACGTCACGAATGGTGGTGAACCCACGCATTAGCATCTCTTCGGAAATCTTGGCCGAACGAATCGCCACTTCCTCACGTGTCATGGTATCAATAACATTAAACGGCGCAGAGAGAGTAATATGTACATGGGCATCAATCAGACCAGGCATAACTGTGCCACCCTTCGCATCAATAACTTCATCAGCAACTGAGAGATCAATATCACCAATCTCCACTATCAAATTGTCTTCAATGAGAATCGATACATTCTCTATCAGCTTGTCATCGACACCGTTAAATACATTTGTATTGATAATCACTTTTTTCATGATGGCTTCCTCTAGAACACAATTAAGTTGATGGAGGCATCATAGACAAAGCAAAGGTTAGTGAATTGCCATTTGGCGACATAACTGTTGATTCTTTAAACAGCCCACATAGAAACCCTAACTCTAAAGAGAAATACTCTGTCGTCTACATACGAAAAGAAAAGCGGCCAATATTCCTATTGGCCGCTTAAATTACTTCATATTTTGTTTTTACAAATTACAGTTACTCAACCGTTACCGCTTTCGCTAAGTTACGTGGCTGGTCCACATCGGTACCTTTGATTAATGCAACATGGTAAGACAGTAGCTGCATTGGTACAGTGTAGTAGATTGGAGCAATGATGTCATCAACGTTTGGCATTTGGATGATCTTCATGTTTTCATCACCTTCAAAGCCTGCTTTCTCATCAGCAAATACATACAGTAGACCGCCACGCGCACGTACTTCTTCAATGTTCGATTTCAGCTTCTCTAGGAGGTCGTTAGTTGGCGCAACAACGACAACTGGCATGTCTGCATCAATAAGTGCTAGAGGACCGTGTTTCAGTTCACCTGCTGCATAAGCTTCTGCGTGAATGTATGAGATCTCTTTGAGTTTCAGCGACGCTTCCATAGCAATTGGGTAGTACTCACCGCGGCCAAGGAATAGTGTGTGATGCTTATCTGCAAAGTCAGTTGCTAATGCCTCGATTTCTTTGTCGAATGCTAGCGCTTTTTCAATATTTGTAGGAAGTTCATGTAGAGATTTTACGATTTCAGCTTCACGTTCTTCGGTCATACGACCTTGCAGACGAGCGATAGACACTACCATCATTAACATTGCTGCTAGTTGAGTCGTAAAGGCTTTCGTCGATGCCACACCAATCTCAGTCCCTGCGCGAGTCATAAAGGCAAAGTCAGACTCACGAACCAACGATGAACCAGCAACGTTACAGATAGTCATTGCCGACATGTAGCCTTTTTCTTTCGCTAAACGAAGAGCAGCCAAAGTATCAGCCGTCTCACCAGACTGAGATAACGTCACTAGCAAGCTATTAGGGCGAACCACAAAATCACGGTAGCGGAACTCAGAAGCAATTTCCACATCACAGCTTACGCCTGCAATCGACTCAAACCAATAGCGAGCTGCCATACCTGAGTTATAAGACGTACCACAAGCGATGATTTGAACGTGATCGACCTTCTTAAGAATATCTACCGCGTTGACACCAATTGCTTCAGTGACTACCGCTTTGTCGGTAATACGACCTTCCATGGTGTTGATCAACGCACGAGGCTGCTCGAAGATCTCTTTTTGCATAAAGTGACGGTATTGACCTTTGTCGCCAGCATCATGTTCCGCATTAGACTCAGTGATTTCACGCTCAACTGGGTTGCCGTCTACATCGATAACAGTAACCTCTCGACGAGTAATTTCTGCCACATCGCCTTCTTCAAGATACATAAAACGGCGTGTCACACTCAATAGAGCCAATTGGTCTGAAGCCAAGAAATTCTCACCAACACCAAAACCAATAACGATTGGACTACCAGAGCGAGCTGCCACAATGCGGCTTGGGTCTTTACGGTCAACCACAACCGTACCGTAAGCACCGTCAAGTTGAGCCGCCGTTTTTTGCAGTGCTTCCACTAGGGTTGCAGAAGTACGCAGTTCCCATTCAACTAAGTGTGCGATAACTTCCGTATCGGTTTGAGATTGGAATACATAGCCACGCTCTTGAAGCGTTGCACGTAGCTCTTCATGGTTCTCAATGATGCCATTGTGAACCACAGCAATATCACCAGATACGTGTGGATGAGCGTTCGCCTCTGAAGGCTCGCCGTGTGTTGCCCAGCGAGTATGAGCAATACCTGTACCACCAGTCACATCCTGAGAGTCAACCGCATCCGCGAGCTCTTGAACTTTACCTAAACGACGAACGCGTTTCAGTTCTGAATCTGCATCAACAACGGCTACACCCGCTGAATCATATCCACGGTACTCCAGACGGCGTAAACCCTCTACCAAAATTTCCGCTACGTCTCGTTGTGCTACCGCACCTACGATTCCACACATATCAATTCTCCGTTTCTTATTTCTGTCTCCCTCTCTGAGTGCAAGCAAATCAATGATGGAGGGAGTAATTTTGTTAAGCGCAAATCACCTTTACGCCGTTCGATTCAATTTGAGCTTTCTGCTCGTTAGTTAAACCTTTGTCTGTAACGACGACATCAATGGCATCCCACGCTAATTCTAGATTAGGAATTTTTCGGCCTATTTTCTCGGATTCAATCATTACCACGACTTCGCGTGCGACTTCTGCCATAACATTACTAAGACCGATTAGTTCATTAAATGTGGTGGTGCCGCGCGCTAAATCGACACCATCGGCACCGATAAATAACTGGTCAAAGTCGTAAGAACGAAGTACCGACTCAGCAACCTGCCCTTGAAATGATTCTGAATGACTATCCCAAGTACCGCCTGTCATTAATAGCGTTGGTTCATTTTCCAAGTCATTGATGGCATTCGCGAGTGACAACGAGTTTGTCATTACCACTAGTCCTTTCTTACTGCCAAGCCTTGAGACCAAAGCGCCTGTTGTGCTACCACAATCGATAACAATTCGATAATGATCATTGATTAGACCAACTGCTGCCTCTGCGATGCTCTCTTTCGAGGCGGACGTCAAACTCGACTCATTCAGCACCTCATCTACGGCTTCTTGAGGTAGTGCTACAGCACCACCATAGCGTCTTAGTAACTGGCCGTTCTTTTCTAAAGAAGTAAGATCTTTACGAATCGTCACTTCAGAGGTGTCGAATAGAGCGGATAGCTCTTCTACGCTCACCTCTCCACGCTCTTTAACAAGTTGAGCAATGGAATGACGTCTGACTTGAGTATTTCGCTTTCGCATTTTAATTTCGATTCAAAACTTAACTGATAGCAAAATTATTTCACAACGTAAGTTATCACGCAAGAAATCCGCTGTATTAAATCTAAGACAGGGTTCATCTGATGAAAAAACACGCATAAAACTTTCGTTTCGAAACATAATATCACGAAGAATGGGTAGTATTTTGAAAAACAGCCGAGGGAAAATTGAGAATAAACTAAGAAGAAAAGAAGGAGAGATAGAAATATAACTTCGGCACAGGATAGTGCCGAAGTTCGTCACTATTTAAACCAGCGGGTTATCTCGACACAGTGTTTCAACCAACTCGGTAATCGCCAGAATAATGGTGGATTTAACGCGTTGATAGTGGCGTTCTAAAAACATTTCCAGCATCACCGCATCTAGGCCATCTGTCATGCTTTCATCGTATTCGATCGGCATCATTTTTTGGATAGCACTGATTTTGTTCAACTCAAACAACACGTCTCTTTCGGTAAAGCTCACATCATTTTCTTGATGCTTGGTCCATTCACGCAGTGTTACGAAGATATCGATATCATCGAATACTTCCTTAGAGATAACACCTAGACCTAAAAGTAGCTTAGCCCGAACGAGAATATCCCCCAGCGGACCATCGTTGGTCAGAAGAGGATCCACCACGTACTTCACTGCATAGTCGTCTTTATGAAAAATACTATTGATCAGCGTATCTAACGTATCATCAATCGCATCATAAGCCGCCATAAGGCACTCACTCGCGTCTTTCGCTTCAGACAGCGCCTCTAAAAGTTCAGTTTCATTAGGTGGGTGCAGTGGCATAACATCTCTTAATACAAAGGGTGCCACTTGCGTGGCACCAACAGCTTGAATCATTTGAGCGCTAGATACGCTTCGTGCGCTAGTGTAACAACTTCTGAATCAACATTCAGCTCTGAATAATGAGCGAGTGTTTTAGCAAAGCCTTGTTCAGCAAACATAGCTTGAAGCTCTACTGCTTGTGGATCATCGTCATTCTTATAAAGAAATGCTGCCGCAATACCTTTGATTAAGTGAGAGTTAGGTAAACCGTATTCAATCGTACCGTTTAGTGGTTTGATCAAACGATCTTGTGGGCTTAGCTTACGAATTGGTTGACGACCAACACGATCTACTTCATCACGTAGGTATGGGTTGGCAAAACGGTTAAGTATTTTTTGAATGTACGCCGCGTGCGCTTCTGCATCAAAGCCGTAACGACGAATTAATACTTCACCACTTTCCTGCATAGCTGCTTGAACATCTGCAAAGATCGCAGGGTCTTCAATAGAATCTTTAATTGTCTCATGGCCTGCAAGCACGCCCAAGTAAGCCGTAATTAGATGACCAGTATTCAATGTAAACAGTTTACGCTCTACGAACGCCATTAAGTTGTCCGTGCATTCCATGCCTTTAATAGCAGGGATGTCGCCAACAAACTGAGTTTCATCAACAATCCATTCGCTGAACGTTTCTACAGTTACTGCCAAAGGATCGGTTTCGCCTTCCTCAGCAGGAGGAACGATACGGTCTACCGCAGAATCTACAAAGCCAATGTGCTCTTGCGCAAACGCTTTGGCATCTGCTGATAGATGCTCAAACACCATCTCTTTGAGCTGGCTAGTGCCACGAACCATGTTCTCACATGCGATAATATTAAGAGGTGCAGTATTGCCACTTTCTAGACGTTTTTCGATACCTTGAGCAACAGATTTAGAGATAATTTTTAAAACCGTAGGGCCAACAGCGGTTGTTACCATATCAACAGTCGCGATGAGCTCAATGATGTCTGTGCTCGTAGAGTTTACGGCAGTCACATTGTTAACTTGCTCTACAATACAATCTTCGCCAACGATTTTTACTGGGTAGGATTGACGTTCGATTAGGGCATTAACCACTGTTTCGTTTACATCGGCAAATGTTACGTGAATACCCGCATCTGCCAATAGTTTACCAATAAACCCACGACCGATATTACCTGCGCCAAAATGTAGTGCTTTCATAAGACGTCTTCCTAAATAACTCATTAAAAAAAGAAAAAAACAAAATCAAAAATGAGACCAACAGGGGGAGCGTTGGTCTCGTTTCACTTAGGAGCTATGACTTAAAGCCATGGTGATCATCACCATTTATGCTACTTACCACTTAGGATGCGAAGTACATCCTCAACGTCAGTGGTAGACTTCAAACATTCAACAGCTTCGTCGTCATCAAGTGAATTCGTAATCGCTGTGATAACTTGAATATGTTCATCACCTTGCGCTGCGATACCAATGACCATCTTCGCAACATCATCTTCGTCCTCACCCCATTGAACACCTTCAGGGAATTGGCAGAACACGATACCGGTTTTGTTGACGAACTGTTTTGCTTCAATAGTGCCGTGAGGTACTGCAATCGACTCACCAAGGTACGTAGAAACCAACTCTTCGCGAGCCAACATGCCTTCAACATACTGCGGTTCTACATAACCAAGTTTTACGAGTTGCTCACCAGCAAACTTGATAACTTCTTCTTTGGTTTTTGCTTCCATACCTAAGAAGATATTTTCATTCGAAAGCTTAAGCGTTCCTTCTTCGCTTGAGCTAGTGTCTGCTGGTGCTTCAGGCTTTTTTGGCTCAGCACCCGCTTGTTGTGCATTCACAAGGTCAGAAACCAGACCATCATACAAAGCACCATCTAGGAAGTTGCTTAGAGAAATGTGATGTGAGTTTGCGGCATGTTTACGTGCACGGTCAGTCAGATCTTTATGAGTAATGACGATGTCAGCGTCATCCGGTAGGCTGTTGATCGCTAAGTTAGTTACCGAAATGTCTAAGTTAGCAGCATCTACCTTCTTACGAAGCATGCTTGCGCCCATCGCACTTGAACCCATACCCGCGTCACACGCTACGATGATTTTGCGAACTTTTGCTAAGTCTAGAGCTGCACCAGTTTGACCTTTTGAAGACGCTTTCATGCTTGCCATTTGGCTTGCAGCTTTTTCTAGAGATTCTTCTTCGTCATCTTGTTTAGATGTTTTCATTAGTAGCGATGCGATGAAGAATGTCACTGTTGCTGAGGCAATTACAGATAGAATCACGCCAACAAATGAAGACTTAGGAGTCATCAGAAGTACAGCAAAGATTGAACCTGGAGACGCTGGAGATACTAGGCCTGCGTCGAACATCGTTAGTGTGAACACACCCGTCATACCACCAGCAATCACTGCGATGATCAGACGTGGGTTCATTAGCACGTATGGGAAATAGATTTCGTGGATACCACCAAAGAAGTGGATGATCGCCGCACCTGGTGCTGACTCTTTAGCATTACCGCGTCCAAAGAACATGTAAGCAAGTAGTAGACCTAGACCTGGACCTGGGTTCGCTTCAATCAGGAAGAAGATTGATTGACCCATTTCTTCGGCTTGTTGGATACCAAGTGGCGAGAAGATACCGTGGTTGATCGCGTTGTTTAGGAACAGGATCTTCGCAGGTTCAACAAAGATAGAGGTTAGAGGCAGAAGACCTGCGTTAACCATTACGCCTACACCCGCAGCAAGTGCAGTAGAGAGTACCTTAACTGCTGGGCCAATAACTAGGAAAGCAAGGATGGCACAAAGCATACCAACGATACCAGCCGAGAAGTTGTTAACCAACATCTCAAAGCCACTCTTAACTTTACCTTCAACTGCTTGGTCAAACTTCTTAATCGCTAGACCGCCAAGTGGACCTACAATCATTGCACCCATAAACATTGGAATATCTGTACCAACAATCACACCCATTGTTGTGATAGCACCAACAACCGCACCTCGGTCGCCAGCAACCATTTTACCGCCGGTATAACCAATCAATAGCGGTAAAAGGTAAGTAATCATCGGACCGACCATCGAACCCAAAGTTTCGTTTGGAATCCATCCGGTTGGAATAAATAGTGCCGTAATCAAACCCCAAGCGATGAATGCGCCAATGTTTGGCATCACCATGTTGGAGAGGAAACGACCAAAGTTCTGTACTTTGATTTTCGCTTCAGGAGATAGCATAAGGTCATCCTCGTTATCAGAAAAAGTAGTCCCTTTGGACCAAAAGTTGTTATTCAAAAGTCCATTAAAAAGTAACACAAGATTTCCAAAAGTCAGCATGACGGCATTTTTGTGATCCGAATCACCACACAAAAACCACAAACAACAATAATAAGTGATACAGATCACGTAATTGCAGCGTTGATAAATTACACAGCAACTTTATTGATAATAAATCTCATTTATTGTTGATCTACATCACATTTATTAGCCCGTGACACATAAAATAATTAGAGACTCAAGTCACACTTTGGTTAAATTACCACTCAGAATGCTCATCTAACCCTACTTAAAGCCGACCAATATAGCTCAATAAATAGTCGAAAACCGCCATAATGTAATTTTATTACAGATATGTTTTTTGACTTTCATTTAATCTCTGACAAAGTAGCGCTATAAAAACAAAACGTGAAACCTAAGAGGATTACCTAAATGATCTCCGCACTTTTATTTGATATGGACGGATTGATATTCGATACGGAAACGGTCTACAAAAAGAGTTGGCAATACGCGGCTACCCAGATGGGGTATGAATTAACCGACGACTACTATCAAGGTTTTATTGGCGTGCAAGACCCTGACTGTGAACGAATGTTGTGTGAGCACTTTGGTGAAGGATTTGACTTAGCCGCATACAAGGTCATTCGCGACCAACATTTTCATGAAACAAGAGAACAAGGAATAGGCTACAAACATGGGTTCCACCAGCTTTTCAAAACGGCTAAGGAACTCAATCTTATCACTGCACTCGTCACCTCCTCTCATTTGCCTGAAGTAAAACATAACTTTCAAAACTCAGACTACCTTGAGCAATTCGATACCATAATTACCGCAGAAGATGTACAAAATGGTAAACCTAGGCCAGATTGCTACATCATGGCATGCCAACGCCTTAACCTGATTCCAAGTGAATGCTTGGTACTGGAAGATTCGAATAATGGCATGCGCGCAGGAAAAGATGCTGGATGCCAGGCAGCGATGATTCCAGACATCACACCACCCCAAAAAGACATCGCTGAAATAGCTGACTATTTATTCGAGTCATTGGAACAGGTCACCGACCTCATTCGTAGCCAAACGAGTTCTTAAACAACGTCGGTGATTACGCAAACCAATGGTGTCAACCTAGATACCATTGGTTAATCCCACCAAACCTGTTGATTCTCAGTTGCACTCAACTCTCGTATGAGTACCTTTTCTCCAATTTTCGGACATACGACATTTACATTGTGTTCACTAGCTTCTCGAACTAGGCGTTTTAACGGCTCATTCCAAGCATGGAAAGAGAGGTCGAACGTGCTGTTATGAATGGGCAACATGACACTCCCTTTTACATCGATATGCGCTTGAACACTTTGCTCTGGAAACATGTGAATACCGGCCCACCTATCATCATAAGCCCCCGTTTCCATCAACGTTAAATCAAAGGGACCATAACGTTCACCAATATCGCGAAAACCACTGAAATAACCAGAGTCACCACTAAAGTAAATATTTGATTCACTACCCTGTATCACCCAGCTTCCCCACAACGACAAATCACGCTCTTTGTAGGAACGACCAGAGAAATGTTGAGTTGGAGTGAAAACAAACGTCAATGTCCCAATTCTCTCCGACTGCCACCAATCCAATTCTTGGATTTTATTTCGCGCCACCCCCCAGCCAAGTAAATAGTGTCCGACACGCTTCGGTACAAGAAATTGATCAACTCGTTCATGAAGTTGTTTAATGGTTTGTTTATCAAGGTGATCATAATGATCATGACTGATTAAACAGATATCAATGCGAGGAAGATCTTCTAAAGAGATAGGTAAGGGGTGAAAACGCTTAGGACCAACCCAAGACAAAGGCGATGCTCTGTCGCTGAATACAGGATCAGTGAGCAACACTTTACCGTCTATTTTCATTAACACCGCAGAGTGTCCTAAGCGAAATACACAATCGCCTGTATCTGACTCAATACTGTCACGTCTAATCGTTTCAACCGGAATGCTAGGAACCTGAGAGTAGATTAGCTTATCCACATTTAAATATGAACGCAGTGTCGCTAGCGTATCTTTGAAAGAGGGATTGTAGATGAGTTCGGTATTGGTGAATGGTTGAAGCTTAGCTTTGCGGGTAAATGGCAGCGCTTTTACACTGCGAGATAACAACACTGGCATACATGACTTTTCTTGTAGCTGATTATGTTCATTCAGTGTTGCCTGCCAAAATGACATCGAGATGCAAAATAGACGAACATTATATGTCGTTAAATTGACCAAACTGAAACAATTGCTAGAGGTGGAGTCTGTATTATTTCCCAAGTAAAAATGACAAAGCCCCGCTTGATAGCGGGGCTCAATTAACTTAGTAGCAAACCGTTACTTCTTAAGTTGAGTAAAGTAGTCGAAGATTACTGGCACGTCGTTTTGAGCTAGACCTGCGTCAACCGCTGCTTGTAGGCTCTTAGAAGTCCCTTCAGCAATCAAAGACTCAGTACCTAGGTCAGATACCATTTCTAGGAAGTAGCCTAGATCTTTGTTTGCATTAGCAATGGAAAAACCTAATTTCTCTTCGCCGTCTACGGCGTAGAACTTACAGAACTGCATAAATGGAGAATTAGATGGGCCTGCTGACATAATGTCGAATAGCTGTTGGCCATCAACACCGGCTAGTTTCGCAACAGCGAATGCCTGCGACATCGTTGCTACAGTGGTCATACCCATAAAGTTATTCACTAGCTTAGTCACGTGACCTGAGCCTAACGCACCAAGGTGGAATACATTTTCGCCTTGTTCATCAAGAACAGGCTTTACCTTATTAAACGTGTCAATATCACCGGCAGCCATGATGTTTAGTAAACCATCTTTCGCGTGAGCAGGAGTACGACCCAGTGGCGCATCGATCATACCAGCGCCGCGAGCTGCAAGCTCTTCGCCAATCTTGCGAGTGGAAGCAGGGATAGAGGTACCAAAGTCGATAAGTGTTGAACCTTCTTTAATACCAGCTAGGATGCCTTCGTCACCATAAACGACTTTCTCTACTACTGCAGAAGTGGTTAGACACAGCATTACAATGTCGCTGTTTTCAGCCAGCTCTTTTGCCGTTGTTGCTTCTTTAGCGCCACGAGCTACACAAGCAGCAACAGCGTCTTTGTTTAGGTCCATTACGTTTAGCTCGTAACCACGGTTTTGAAGGTTCTCAACCATGTTACCGCCCATAAGGCCTAGGCCGATGAAACCAATGACTGGTTTTGTCATGTGTGACTCCTAAAATACTATTGTATGACTATTTGAGTTAATCATATATGCTCTGTTTGGGTTAAGCAATCAATCTCCGGTGAGATTTTGTGATCAATGCTAGATAATGAGATCTACCACTCGAAAATTGAGCATATAATCATACAAAAGCAGTTTTTCATTACGTTCTGATAACAGAATCTTTATGAAGACTCCGTTCAACGTTAGCCAATTTCTATGACGGCCTGTATATCGTGACTATAGTTAACAAAGGCTCATTAACACGGGAAAACAGATAGGCATGAGCGAGTTAACAGAGATTCATTGGCCTGACTATTACCATCCTAAAAACTCATCCGTACACGTTAAGGAAGAGATTGTCGTACCTTCAGAATGTGAACGGATATGGGCTTGTATCGTTCAAGCGCCTTGTTGGCCTAATTGGCACCATAGAAAAACTGCGGTTCAGATAACAAAAGGTGACACGCGTGAGCTTCACAAAGGAACGATGTTTAACTGGATCACCAAGACCATGAGCTTTGAATGTACGGTAGTGGAATATATCCCTCACGAGCGTATTGCCTGGAAAGGGAAATGTGGAGACGTTGTTATGTACCACGCTTGGCTATTAAGTCCTTGCGACAACGGTTGCCGCATTGTCACTGAATCAACTCAGCGAGGTGGACTCCGTTGGCTAACCGGTAGATTCGTGACCAAACAAGTGGCGGCTCATCACCAACAATGGTTGCATCTACTATGTGAGCAAGCAAAAGGATAACCAAATCACAGAAGACAGGCAGCGTCTACAACAGCGAAAACACTGTGTCGCGTAACCAACGGTGAGCCACATCATTTTGCCATTTAGCATGCCACAGTAAATAGTAACTGTGTGACGGCAATGAAAATGGCAGCGGGTGAATGTCAAAGTCGGATTTGTCTGGCAATCTTTCTACAAGATACTTAGGCAGCGTTACCAATAAATCACTTTCTCGTACAACGTCCAGAGCTTCGCGAGCGCTCGACAACGTTAACGCTACATTTCTTTTTACCGATAAGTTGGCAAAAAACTCGTTCACCTCAAGATCAATATTCGCCACCAAATGCAGTAAGACATGCCGAGACTCAAGATATCGCTCAAGACAAAGCGTCTGTTGAGACTTGTGGTGCTCTTTAAACTTAACAACAACATAGTCGTTGTCAGCAATGCGCTTCCCATAGATGTTGTTCGGGATCCGGTGTGCTGGGGTGATCAGTATATCGACATCCTCCGTGGACAACTCATCAATATCCCGATGTTGCCACAATTCCATTCTGAAGGAGGCATTCGGCGCTTGACTCATCAACGCCAAACTCAAGTCTTTTACCAGCGATAATGAACTAAAACTTGAATACGCTATTCGATAGGTGCGCTTTATTTCACTGGACTCAATCGAACTGTCTGAATATAAGCCTTCAATGGCGCTAAGAACATGAGGTAGCGCTCGTTTAAGCGACTCCCCACGCGCCGTGAGCACGAATGTTTTTCCCTCTCGAATTAACAGAGGGTCAGAAAACTCCGCTCTTAGTTGAGTGAGATTTCTACTCATCGCCGACTGAGTTACTCGCAACCGTTCTGCAGCTTCAGTGAGGCTACGTGTTTCAAGTAGAGCTTGCAGTGGTCGCAATAACTTGTAGTTGTGTCCTATCATCCGTAACGCGATTTCCTTTTTTACGGTAGAGACTTAAGCATCCAAACATCGCAACCGTTATGCAGCGTACCTTCATAGGGTGCGTTTAAATGTGTGAAACCAAAGTTCTCGTACAATCTCACTGCTGCCGACATGGAAGTGAGTGTGTCCAAGTAGCAAGATGCGTAGCCTTGTTCAGTCGCGAACGCTAAACATTGCTGCACTAACTCCTTACCTAATCCAAGCCCGCGAGTTTCAGGTAGCAAGAAAAGTTTCTTTAGCTCGCATACGTCTTGATGATCACCAAATGGTGCTAATCCGCAACCTCCAACTACCTTGCCATCCACTAACGCAACAAGATACAAACTGCGATTTACTTCACTGTAGTTTTCGCTCATTGCTAACACTTCTGGATCCGAAGGACCAAACCCTTCGCCCACTGCGCCAAACTCAGCTCCCACGGACTGAATCACGGTACACAACGCCTCATCGTACTTTGGCATCGCATTTACTATTTCGACTTTCATAATGCTCTCTACTTCTATTAAATGCCCTTTTAATGTATTCCGCTTTAAAGCTCTATAAAAGTGATATTTAGTTTAGTTAATCATGATAAAAAGTGATAGCTATACAATTATGCAGAGTAACTCTGATTAGATGGAAGTGAAGAACATAATATATAAGTTATTGGTTATTCCGTGAAAGGACTCTGACCGTTAGGATAATGACTCGGTTGTAACTGATTGAAGCCCGATGAACAAAAACTTCTCTTTGGCGCTCACCGCCATGACGGCATTTGCGCTTAACTCTCTATTCTGTCGATTCGCTTTGGGAACCGAGGTCATCGATCCAGTAGGGTTTACTTTAATTCGCTTAGTCAGTGGAGCCGTCACCTTGGTTGCCCTTAGCTATCTATTGGACGACCAACGACAAAACCAAAGCTCACTTAAGCTCAGTCAATGTCAATCACTCTCCCTAGGCTTGTCACTTTTTGGCTATGCATTGCTATTTTCTTTTGCTTACATCACGCTTGATACTGGGACTGGCGCCTTAATCTTGTTTGGCACCGTACAATTGGCACTGATCGCTTATCACCGAATCAGTGGCCATGAAATATCCAAGTTAGAGATGGTGGGTATTGCCATCGCGTTAACCGGTTTTGCTTCATTACTATTACCGTCCGCATCTCAACCTTCTGTTGTCGGCACTGTGCTGATGGTCTTATCTGGGGTTTGCTGGAGTATCTTCACAATATTAGGGAAAAGCGTCCCATCTCCTATCTTAGCCACTAAACAAGGTTTTCTCGTGGCCAGTGGATTCATGATTCTCTATTTTATTTTGAGCCTATTTGTTAGCTCAGAGTCGATTCTATTCAATGCATCCGGTGCTCTTTACGCCGTGTTATCGGGTTCGCTCGCCTCTGCTGTAGGTTACTTTTTATGGTACTCACTGCTTCCGAAGATCGATGTGCTTGATGCGTCATTACTGCAGCTAACAGTCCCTGTTATTGCTATGGTTCTTGGTTGGCTATTTATCGGTGAAACCGTGTCTGCCATGTCGCTCCTATCAACCTTTCTTATATTGGGCGGAATAGGTTTAGTGTCTTGGTTTAAGTTGCAACGTAAATAGAAAATACAGATAGGATACAAAACGTTAATTGGTATCTACCTTAAAGTTGAACTAAGTTAGTAGCATTAAAATAGTCACTTATTCTGCTTGGGATACCCATGAAAACGTTATTAACTATCGCCCTGACCCTTCTATTACCATTGCAAAGCGTCTTTGCCGCGACCTCAGAAACTACAGAGCCGAGCGAGCTAGAGGAGCCATTAGTCAATATTAAAATGATGCTAGATCTTAAGGGAATCGAACAGTCCATTGAACGCTCTGCAGTTGCCATCGATAATTTGGCGACATCGTTAACTTTACTGTCAAAAAATGAAAGCTTGAATGAGGAACAACGACAAGTGCTCGTTGATACCATGGATAACATCAACGAACTCACTGAGATGTCCAAACAATCACTTATTGCCTTACCGGGCGCTTTAGAACAATCACAAAACTCCATCGCCACCAGCACCAAAAAATTTGCCTACGACGTTCGATTTAATGTGTTGTTATTGCTTGCTCTACTTGTCTTCGCCATTGTTCTGGCTCTAATTGCAGCGTACTGGTTAATTCTTCGTCCAATGCAAGGCACCATTATTCACGCCACACGAAACGTGTCCAAAATGGCCAGTGCGATCCATCAAACGGCAGAATCGTTAGAAACGACCACAGCCAATCAAAAGGTGCTAACCGAACGCTTAGCAACGCACGAGGTTCAATCTACAGACCAAACATCACGTAATTGAGGCCAGCCCCAAGTCGTGATTTCCACACCTTTCAAGATGCCATGAAAGCTCAATGTTTGACGATGATGAAACATTGGGCTGGCTAACCCTTCATGTATCAAAAGCGAACCTAGCTGTTCTAACTGTTTTAAATAATCACTTGGCTTTGAGCTCGCCCTAATCTTGTCAATCTCCGAAATAAGGCAATCACTGGCTTGTTTACCAATTGCAGAATGAAGTACGGGGTCACTAAGGAAAAACAATAAAGCCGATACCTGCCTATTATCATCTAAGTTTAAGCTGCTCATAATAAGCTCTTCTTCAAACCCTTCTGCCATAGCTTTTTCAATAAACTCATGAAACTTGTACAAGTTGAGTTCTACTTTCACCCCTTGTCGCTCAAGAATCTTCTTCGCGGCATCAGCGCTTCGTAAAACACCGGGATGAGCATAGAAAGCTATCTGAATAGTTTCAGGTAGGTCAACGGGCTGAGCGGTATGAATTCGCTTAACGTTGTGCCAGAAAGGAAAGAAATTACTCGCTATTTCCGCACCGAAGGTACGCTGATCCAGCGTTAACTGGTGCCAAACATTTTCACCGCATAAGGTTTCACTAAACCAACGTCGTTGAGGGTAAGTAAGTGCTCTACCATACTGATTAAAGAGGAGAAACAGGCAACCATCTTCAATTCTTGCTCGTGATGTGGCACTGAGCAATTCATTCTGATCAAAGTCGATGGCGGGATGGGATATAGTCGACCTAGATGAGGGCTCGATACGCTTAATGGTGGGTGAAACACGGTGCGCACATGCTGCATCACGCTCAGTCACTTTCTCTATACTGCCATCCAAAGACCAAATTGTAACATTATCGGTTAAGGCTCTTAGCCCAAAATACTGTTCATTAGCAACGAGGGAGAGTACTTGTTCTGAATGGTTATTAAGTGAAAAGACACCACTACCGACTATGTTTCGATCATTTTGTGCCAATTGCTCTGGTGGCTGTATCGAATACTTAAGATCGGTGAGCAGCGCGGCAAACCCTCTGTCAGGGCGGCTAAGATTGATGGTCATCACATAGGGGGGCTTAACGTCTATGGATTCCAAATGGTCGAGCTCATTCGCATAGTAGCGATGTTGCTGAAGTTGCAACAATAAGCTTTTAATCGTCTTAGCATCAACCCGGTCACCGTTGTCAAAAAACACGGAAGGTCGAATGTAGAACGTCCAAACTTGAAACGACGGGTCCACTTCCCAATGATGCGCCACATCTGGTTTGAGCTCGCCAGCTTTATCCATTGAAACCAGACAACTATAGAGCTGGCGATTCAAGAATCGTTCGCTATTTCGATGTGGAATATGAGGAACCAATCGAGTTAATGGTCGGTTATAGGTCAGTTGGACATTGACACGTCCTTCAGTGATTTTTGCACCTGAGGTTTGTTGTAGCAGTTGACCAAACGCCACTTGATCATTATCTAAAAATTCCAGAGCCCGATCATACTTACCCTCTTTAACCCATTGAGAAGCAATACGACGTTTAACCTCCCCTTCAGACAATAATCGAATGAGTGTAGAGCGCTGGTTTCGGCCCGCTCTGGGCACCCAAGTAATCCATTCCGCTTGGCTTAGGTGTTTTAGGATCGAACGCGTGTGCCTTGGGCTAGAAAAGAAACGCTCTGCGACGTCAGAAAGTGTCACTGCATGCTGATGACCGACTTCAAAAGCCTCTAGGCGCTTAAAGTAACGGTAAAGGTTAATACTTTCCAAAAACAGGTACCAGTTCGTCTTAGTAATGTTCCTTATTTTAGCAATTTAAACCCGCATTCATAGATTAATCGCCAAAGCTTTACTTATAAGGAACATTTGAGACAAAAATAACTCTGTTTTTAACTGCCGCATTTTAACCGACAATGAGTTCAGATTCTGAAGCAAACTCAGGCTGGAGGAACATGATGAAACACACTAAGCCTAAAGCAAAACAAGATGCAAAACGTCCATTGCGAGACTACTACTTGGCTCAACTTGCCGGCAGTAAATCCAAATTCAAATCAGAAACGTTGATTCGACTGGCCCAAACCTGCAACTACATGTAACCAAGAATTTAGCGACGGTAAGATCCATTATGTTTATGCTCCACCCCCGCAACCATAAGCTTGCTGTCGCTATTCCGACTAACTTCATTACCATCGAATATAAATAGGCGTGCCTATTTTCACTAAAGAAACAAGCTCATCCATCTCATCGTTAGTAATGGCAATACAACCATTAGTCCAATCAAAACTTTGTACGAATTGAGGTGGCTTGGTATTGTTGTTCTTCAACCCATGAATTTTAATGTTGCCGCCAGGCGCGACACCCAAACTCTTTGCACGATTTTTGTCTCTTAGGTTAGGATAACTAATGTGCATAGAGCGATAAAAAGCGGAATCGTCCATAACAAAATCGAGATAGTACTTTCCTTCCGGCGTTCGATTATCACCCTCTTGGATTTTATGTCCTCTCGGATTCTTACCAAGCGCGATCCTATATTCACGGATAACAGTATCGCCATCCATCAAGTACATTCGCCTTGCTGATTTCTTTACCTCTACTCTATCAATTTTGACATCTGGAGAGATCTCCAGACCAAAAGATCGAAATGGCAGCCCCACTATAACCAATACAACTAATAACCACTTATACATCAGTTCGTCCCCTAACAACTGACAGGAATTTTAACCCTTTCTGACACACGATCCAACGAGGTGTTTAGGTGCATATCTTTTTTAGTATAGGAACAGAAGGTTAGTTTTCATTGTTGCTATATGACAACACAGTTTCAATTAAATCCCCATATATCAACAATAATTCATCTACTACAATACACACATCTTCGAAAAAGAAGTCTAATCACAAATAACACTTAGAGGGTGAACAAATGAAAAAGCTGATTGTAATTACAGGTGCGAGTTCTGGTATTGGTGAAGCGATTGCTCGTCGTTTAAGTGACGCTGGTCACCCACTATTGCTTTTGGCTCGTCGTGTAGAAAAACTTGAAGCACTGCAACTTCCTAACACACTGTGTGAAAAAGTCGACATCACTGACAAAGCTACGTTTGAAGCTGCAATCGCTAAAGCTGAAGCGCAGTTTGGTCCTGCCGATGCTCTTATCAACAATGCCGGCATGATGCTACTTGGCCAGATCGATACGCAAGACTCTGCAGAATGGAAAACCATGTTTGATGTTAATGTACTAGGTCTACTAAACGGCATGCAAGCGGTGCTAGCACCAATGAAAGCTCGTAACTCTGGCACTATTATCAACATCAGTTCCATTGCAGGTCGCAAGACGTTCGGCAATCACGCTGCTTATTGTGGTACTAAATTTGCCGTTCACGCAATATCAGAAAACGTACGTGAAGAAGTAGCAGAATCAGACGTACGTGTTGTTACTATTGCACCCGGCGCTGTAGAAACTGAGCTTCTTTCACATACTACTTCTCAAGAAATTAAAGACGGTTACGATGAGTGGAAAGAAGTGATGGGTGGCGTGTTAGCTGCAGATGATGTGGCTCGTGCGGTTGAGTTTGCTTACTCACAACCTCAAAACGTCTGTATTCGTGAAATCGTATTAGCACCAACACGTCAACAGCCTTAATAAGACTTGCTGTTGAAAAGCGTAAGGCGACAATCTATTGTCGCCTTATTTTTTGATTGGTAAATGACCGGTCTTAAACCAAATAGTTGTCGGTTGTTTTACATAAGGTGTATGTTGGCTTTCGTAAGGGCTTCGCGTCCATGTTCCTTTGGGGTATTCTCCGTGCTCGTCTATCAAGGTCCCTTCTATAACGAACAATTCTTCACCACCAAAATGACCATGTGGATGGTAGTTATCCGGACCATTCCAACGCAGTAGCACAACATTCTCCTGATTGAAGGAGTGCAAAGGCAGAATTTCCATTTGACCTATCCCCGGTAGCCATTCTGCTTGGGTCGTATCAACTCTAACAGACTTGAGATCATTCTCATCAAACTGATTGAGTTTCACCAAGATGACACACCCTTGCTTACTAAATGGCGCGTGTGAACTACCCGGAGGGTTTCGAAGGTATGTGCCTGCTGGGTAATCTCCCGTTTCATCAGAAAACACACCTTCTAATACCAATATCTCTTCACCCAGAGGATGCGAGTGTTGACTAAACCGAGTTCCTGGGAGGTATTCAACGATGCTAGTAACATGACCTGACTCAGCGGCTTCTCGTTCTAAAGGCTTCCGATTCACACCATTTGCGGGAGAGGCGATCCATTCCATAGTCAATGTATCGATAACAACTCTTTGGGAGAAATCCATATTCAACATACAACGTATCCCTTGTTGATTGATGATTTAATTATAAGATATTTGTTTCAAAACACGTACAAACATTTCAATATATCAAATTACATTCCCAGACTTGTCATTGTAAGCAGTTGTAAATTTATGACCTATTCGCTTTTTATACAATTAGTTCAAAGATAAAGTTCAATATATAGCTTGACGTCGCAATTAATATTCTACCAATGACATAAAATAAATAGCAGATAAATACTGTTCACGTTTCAAAGGAGAAGCGATATGGAGAAGATAATTAATACCATTGGCCTCTGCATCATAGCAAGCAAATATGCCATTGTACTACTTGTAGCTGGTATTACTTTCAGTACTGGTGCTTTAGCGACAGAATTACTGCTCTGCACTGGGTTAGAAAGCTCTGAATAGGACATAATAATACTTCGCAAGGAATGAGGGAATATTAGCGGCATTCATTTTTAACTTCTTTTAGTTGCTTAATATTTCAGGGAGCATTACTGCTCCCTTTTTTATTATCTATATCACTTCATATAATAATTCTTAACATCATCTATTTTAAATATTTTGTTACTTTTAGCGTGTCTGCGCGATGACAATTGTATACAATAGCAGCACCGCTGTTGTATTGTTGTTCTTTATAAAGGAAGTCCCATGCTCGCTGACTGGTTTAGTCACACGGCACTTATCGCGATGTTGCTGATCTTTTTGGGTTCGTTTGTACAAACTGCCATTGGATTTGGGTTAGCGATCGTTGCTGCACCACTGCTGTTCCAAGTATCTCCTGACTATGTACCGGCCCCTATCTGCTTGGTTGCATTATTTATCTCTTTACTTAATGCTGCGAAACATCGCTCTAATATTGCAATCGGCGGATTAAAAATGGCCATGATTGGCCGTGTACCGGGCTCGATTGCAGGAGCTGCGCTGCTTCTGTACGTTTCCACACAGGTTCTATCTCTGTGGTTAGGGGTATTAGTAGTATTCGCAGTTGTAGTTAGCCTGCTACCATTCAGAATAGAACCAACACCTACCAGAATGGGGGTCGCTGGCTTCTTCTCCGGCTTTTTTGGTACCAGCAGTGCCATTGGAGGGCCACCGATGGCTTTGTTACTCCAGCACCAAGAGGCAAACCAATTAAGAGGCAATTTGTCCGCTTTCTTTGTATTCAGTTCGATCATGTCATTAGTCGTGCAAGCGCCGATAGGCTTCCTAACACTACATCATTTGTATATCACAGTACCGCTTATCCCAGCAGCATGGTTAGGCTATAAGTTGGCTTTAATGACTACTCATTCTCTACCAAAAGAGAAAATCCGTATTGGCGCACTTGCATTATGTTCACTCAGTGGTGTTACCGCTATTGTTCAAGGTCTAATTCATTAACAACAAAACAAAAAAGGAGGCAAACGCCTCCTTCTTTTTTAGTATACGAATGGTGGAGCCATTACATATAAAATGCGCGCTTCAAAGCGAGTTCCACACCACGGATCTCAGCCAGCCCTTTCAAACGACCGATACAAGAATAACCTGGGTTGGTTTGTTTCTTCAGATCGTCGATCATTTGATGACCATGGTCTGGTCTCATTGGAATCATGCGAGTCTCGCCGGTGCTTAGTCGACGGTTCTCTTCTTTCAACAACGCATTGATCACATTGTACATATCGACATCGCCCTCCAGATGAGCTGCCTCATGGAAACTCATCGGATTATCTTCACGCTGAGTAGAGCGTAAGTGCGTAAAGTAAATTCGCTCTCCGTATGATTCGATCATTTTCACCAAGTCATTGTCACCACGAACACCATACGAACCTGTGCACATCGTGATACCGTTCATTTTACTCGGCACCGCCGTTGTTAACGCTTCAATATCTTCAATCGTCGACACAATGCGTGGTAGGCCAAGAATCGGACGCGGTGGATCATCAGGGTGAACCGCCAACTTAAGTCCATACTGCTCACAAACTGGAATCAGGTCTTGTAAGAACAGCACCATGTGTTCGCGCAGTTTCTCTTTATCGATGCCTTTATAGGTATCTAGGCGCGCTTGAAACTCTTCAAGTGTGTACCCTTCTTCGGCACCAGGCAGTCCAGCAATGATGTTAGACGTTAGCTTATCGATCTGAGCTTGAGACATAGCGTCAAAACACGCCTTGGCATCCGCTTGCTCCTGTTCGGTATATTCAGCGTTCGCGCCTGGACGTTTTAGAATAAATAGTTCAAACGCTGCAAACTCGATTTGGTCGAAACGCAGTGCTTTTGAGCCATCAGCTAATTCATATTCCAAATCTGTACGCGTCCAATCTAATACCGGCATGAAGTTATAACACACCGTATCAATACCGCATTCAGCAAGATTGATTAGCGATTGCTTGTAGTTATCAATCCACTGTTGATAATTACCAGAGCGAGTCTTAATTTCTTCATGTACTGGTACACTTTCTACAACCGACCAAACAAAGCCTTTTGCTTCAATTATTTCTTTACGCTTTAGTATTTCTTCTTTTGTCCAAATTTCACCATTTGGAATATGGTGCAGAGCATTTACAATACCAGTTGCTCCCGCCTGTTTAATATCATCTAGTGATACAGGGTCATTAGGGCCATACCAACGCCATGTTTGTTCCATATTAATTACCTATCTTTGGACAAGACTAGTGCGTAGCGAATAATTTCATACTCACTAGTCGTTATTATTATTGAAGAGCTAAATTGTTATTTTTAACTAACGGAAAAGGAAGCCGTCAAATTGCGGATCATCTACGTCAGATAATTCAAATAACGTTTGTTTTACGTTTTCCAAGTGTTGCCACATTGCTTCTCTTGCACCTTCAGGATCTCTACGTTGAAGGGCAAGCAACACTTTTTCGTGATCGTCTAACCAAGCGGTACGATAATTCATGTTAGTGATACGTGAGTGCAACTGTCTCCACATTGAACTCTCATCGCGGCGCATCCAAAGATCTTTAACAATATCACTAAGAACACTGTTTTGAGACGCTTCTGCAATGGTTAAATGGAATAGTTCATCACCATCGTAATCCCCATGACCTGTTTCCAACTGTTGACGCTCAGTATCTAATGCCTCTCTGAGGCGACTGATATCGTTTTTCGTCACATGCATCGCTGCAAAACTGGCGATTTGGCTTTCGAGTACTTGTCGAGCTTGAAGTAATTCAAAAGGACCAATATCAGAATTTGCCCTAAGCGTTGCCAATTGAGATTGCTGAGCATCAGCAGAGGGCTTTGCGTTGACGTAAACGCCTGAGCCTTTGCGAACTTCAACTAATCCTTGCAGCTCTAGCATGATAATCGCTTCACGCACCACAGATCGGCTCACTTCCATCCCTTCAGCGATATCACGTTCAGGAGGCAGTCTGTCCCCTATTTTGAATTCATCTGATTGAATACGCTCTTGAAGCGCAAGTCCGATTTCTTGATACAGTCTTTTAGGTGCAGTAATAGCGATATTCATAGCATCGTCTTATAAATTGGTCTTAGGTTAATAATATCACTTGGTTTAAATTGGTCAACCAATTGGTTGACCAATTATATGTCATTTCAAGCTTTCTTGTTTCAACTTGCCATAGAAGTCAGCAAGTAGCGTAAATGACTCTTTTTTCGTAAATTTGTCATTCGAGATGAGACCTTTACGGTTCCAACCTTTCTGGAACATGTTCTGGCGACGTTCCACACGGAACTCATAAAGAATCCATGGCGAAATGCCTTTAATGTAATCCAGTTTTTCCAGATATTCGATTTGCTTTTTGTATACATCTGTCATGTATGACTCGCTGAAGAAGCCGGTTTTCGGCGCACCCTCACCAATGAAGCCATCAGCACCAGTCTCCGAAATAACAACCGGTTTACCTGGATTAGAGTTTTCACCGATTTCGATAAGGTCATCAAACACTTCTTCATACCAACCGTAGTACTCGTTGATACCAATAATATCTAGATGCTCAGCTAAACGGTCCTCAATCTTGTTCTTCGCATGGTTAACCAAACAAGCAGCAGAAACTAGACGACAAGGATCATTGTCACGCGCGGTACGAACTAGACCAG
Source organism: Vibrio mediterranei (assembly GCF_013364395.1). Taxonomy (NCBI): domain Bacteria; kingdom Pseudomonadati; phylum Pseudomonadota; class Gammaproteobacteria; order Vibrionales; family Vibrionaceae; genus Vibrio; species Vibrio mediterranei. Next base: position 1,653,636 of record NZ_JABXGK010000008.1, read on the forward strand.
ACATAAACTCTAAGCGCGCATCCGTATCAGCGTTCTCATTGCCCACTGACCACATAATGATACTTGCGCGGTTACGGTCACGCTTAATCATCTCTAGTAGTTGGTTTTCAGCGTCTCGGTAAGTTGCTGGATTTTCGAAATCTATCGCCCAATATACTGGTATTTCAGCCCAGATAAGGAAACCAAGCTCATCAGCCATTTTGGTCGCCATTTCGTGGTGCGTATAGTGCGCAAATCGCATGTAATTGCAGTTCAGCTCTTTCGCATGCTGGAATCGACGCTTTAGGTCTTCCGGTGTAACAACCTTGCCTATCTCTTTGTCATCTTCATGGACACTGATACCACGTAAGAAAGTATTCACACCATTAACAAAGATTTCAGTACCTTTAACTTCGACCTGTCTAAAACCGATACGATCTGTGACGACATCACTCCCGTAGGTTGCTGAAACATCATACAGCTTCGGACTTTCTGGAGACCAAAGCTCAGGCTCAACGCTTAATTCTATTGTTGCTTTTCCATCTACAATTGACAGTCTCTCATTGATACCCAGCTCTTCAATTGCAAAGGTTATTTCAGACTGTGAACCTTCAACTTCTACGTCAACATGCACCAAGTTATATTGACCATTTGGTACTAAGTAGACATGTAAATCTCGAATGATCTCTTTTGGGGTTCTTACAATCTCGATATCACGGTATATACCACCGTAGTTGAACCAATCGGTATTGCGCATTGGTACTCGGTCTAGGGTGCGAGTATTGTTTACACAACACATTATCCAGTTACGGCCCTGGTTTAATTTACCCGTAAACTCAGCGAAAAATGGCGTGGAACCACCATAGTGATTACCTAGAAACTCGCCATTTAAGAATACCTTACAATCATATTGTGCAGCACCAACACGTAAGAATACACGCTCATCCTTATTAGACTCTTCATAGTCCCAAGATTTGGTATACCAAGCACTGCCTTCGAAGAAATACCACTTCTCCTTTTGCATTTGCCAACACGAAGGTACTGGAATGGTTTCGCCCACGTATGGGTCATAGTCCCAAGGTTCAATTCTTTGCTCTGCTGGCATCGGCTTCATGTCATACCAACGTTGACGAAGGCCTGTATCTAAAAGATCAACCGCAAAGTTCCAATGTCCATTAAGAGACTCAGTGTTGCGTCCCCCCATAAACAACATATTGCTATGGTTTAAATTCTGTAGATTGAAAGGCACATCGTATTGTTCGTCATGCAAACAATTAATCGCATTCTCAGCAAGTTCAGAACGTTCTAGCATCTTACTTAAACTCCGAAAGCGGGAGCACAAATCGTGCTCCCAAAAACTCATTAATTATTGAACTGCTAACGCATCGATATCGCGTACGTAGTCTGCAATTGCAGGGTTATTCAACGCCGCATCGTGCATTGGTTTCACTGCATCAACAAATGGTTGTTTTTCTACAGTTACAAACTCTACGCCCATGCTATCTTTTGCTTTCTCGATAGCTTCGTTCGTCATTTTGGTCCATAGATCTTTGTGATACATCATGGAATCTTTAGCCGCTTTCTTAAGAGCTTCTTGCTGGTCTTTCGGCAGCTTGTCCCAAACTTTAGAGCTGATTACTAGAACATCTGGAATCATCGTATGCTCATCTTGGCTAAATACTTTAGCAACTTCACCGTGACGAGCGGTTGTTAGCGCTGTAGGGTTGTTTTCTGCACCATCAACAACGCCTTGTTGCATTGCTGTGTATAGCTCACCGTAAGATAGTGGAGTTGGCGAACCACCCATCAGTTTAATCATTTCAACAGCAGTTGGACTTGGCTGAACGCGGATTTTCATACCACTAAGATCAGCAGGTGTTTTAATGGCTTTTGAGGCGTAGAAGCTGCGAGCACCAGCATCATAATAAGTTAAACCAACAAAACCTTTATCGTGAGAGGAATCTAGGATTTTTTCACCTACTTCACCTTGCATTACACGGTAGTAGTGGTCACGGTCACGGAAGATATAAGGAATGTTAAACGCACCATAAGCTGGTTCAAACGCTTCCATTTCACTCGCATTTGATTTCGCAATGTCTAAAGCACCATTCTGTAGCAATTCCATCGATTCACGTTGAGTGCCAAGCTGTCCATTCGGATAAATACGGATACGAACTTCACCATCTGTCAGCTCTTTCACTTCATCCGCCATGTACTGCATTGATTTATGCACAGGGTGATTACGGTCTTGGTTGTGGCTAAGTTTTAGCGTGGTTACTGCAGAAGCGGTAAAAGAAGTCGATGCAGCGAGAGCACAAGTAACGAAAGTTGTTAGTGCTGTTTTGTTCCAACGCATAGGGGAGTCTCCATTCAATTTATGTTCAGTTATAGGATTAATTATTACAATTCGGTTAACCAATTATGGCTAAATTCCGTTTCTTATTAACTACGCTATCAATCTGAACCATCACCAACCAATAATCAACGTAAAAAATCGAATTGGTTGACCAATGTCATACTTTCATCGCTAAAATTGGTTGGACCAATTTTATTGTGAGATTTGTCACAAGCGGTTTCAATTTACTGTGTTTAAATCTGCTCAACCTTACCTCTTGCTCTTTTTCCAAATTATAAGACGAAGGATTTCGTCAACTAGGAGATGTTATGAATAAGCTCATTACGATAATGAATAAGGTTTTATCCTTATTCTGTATTTCGCTGAGTAGTGTTTTAGTTGTTTGCGTGTCTTGGCAGGTGTTCTCTCGCTATGTATTAAACGCGCCAAGTACATTCACTGATGAAGTTGCCCGTTTTCTCTTTATCTGGGTCGGTTTGATGGGTGCAGCTTATACGCTAGGACAAAAACGCCACCTTGCTATTGACTTATTGGCAATGAAAATCGAACACGACGAAGCTAAACATAACAAGTTGAAGTTACTGATTAATATGATCAGCATGTCTTTCGCCTCCATCATTATGGTCTATGGTGGCGGTAGATTAATGTTAAAAACTCTAGCGACAGGTCAAGTATCTCCCGCTCTAGGTATAGAGATGGGTTTAGTGTATGCCGCAATTCCTCTTGCGGGCTTATTTATGGTGATTTATTTGGTCCAAGATATTCTTGAGAATATCGCTTTTATGACCTCAAAAAATACCAACTCTTCCACTCTTTCAAACCAATAATTAATAAGGAATATTACTGTGGAATGGCAAATAATTATTGTTTTATTTGGTAGCTTTTTCCTTTTCCTAGGATTAGGGGTTCCTATTTCGTTCGCTATTGGTATTGCGTCATTATTAACGGTAATGATGACACTACCTTTTGATGCCGCTATCGCCGTTATTTCTCAGAAAATGGCATCCGGCCTTGATAGCTTTGCTCTACTAGCAATACCATTCTTTATCCTAGCGGGTAATATCATGAACCAAGGCGGTATTGCACTTCGCCTTATTGAATTCGCAAAAGTACTTGGTGGCCGCCTCCCAGGGTCATTAGCTCACGTAAACGTACTTGCTAACATGATGTTTGGTGCTATTTCAGGTTCAGCCGTGGCCTCTGGCGCAGCTGTTGGTGGCACTATGGCACCGCTACAAAAGAAGGAAGGCTATGACCCAGCCTACTCTGCAGCTGTTAACATTACTTCGTGTCCAACAGGCCTATTGATTCCACCAAGTAACACATTCATTGTTTACTCTCTTATTTCCGGTGGCACATCAATCGGCGCACTTTTCCTAGCGGGTTACATCCCAGGAATGATTATGGGCCTTGGCCTTATGATCGTTGCCGCTATTATTGCGAAGAAACGAGGCTATCCTGTTGCCGCTAAGCCATCTACCTCTGTCGTCATTAAGAAAACACTTGATGCTTTACCAGCGCTGAGCTTAATCATCGTCATCATGGGCGGTATCATCGGCGGTATTTTCACAGCAACTGAAGCATCTGCCATTGCTGTTGTTTATACGCTATTGCTGGCTGTAGTTTTCTATCGTGAAGTATCGATCAAACAGCTTCCGGGCATCATTCTTGAATCTGTCGTTACGACATCCATTGTTTTACTACTTATCGGTGCGTCAATGGGCATGTCGTGGGCAATGGCGAACGCTGATATCCCTTATATGATAAGTGATGCCTTATTAGCCGTATCGGAAAACCCATTGATCATTCTACTGATCATCAACTTGATTCTGCTTATTGTCGGTATCTTCATGGATATGACGCCAGCGCTACTGATCTTTACACCTATTTTCCTTCCAATCGCGATGGACCTAGGTATGGATCCAGTTCACTTCGGTATCATGATGACCTTCAACCTATGTATCGGTATCTGTACTCCACCTGTAGGTAGTGCACTGTTTATCGGTTGTTCTGTAGGCGATGTGAAGATCGACAAAGTTATCAAACCATTACTGCCTTTCTACGCTGTATTGGTACTAGCACTAATGCTAGTGACTTTCGTACCTCAAGTAAGCCTGATACTACCTCAACTATTCCTAGGCTACTAATCTCACCAAATATCATTCTGAGAGCCCGTTTGGGCTCTCTCTATTGAAAGGAATTCTAAAGTGAAGACCATTAGAAACTGGCAATTTAAGCAGCAAAATAATAACGAAATCATTCTAAGCTGCGACGACAAACACACTCTTCATTTATTCGTGCTAGAGAACCATCTAATTCGTGTGTTATTCCAACGTCACAATACTCTTCGCCTTGACAGAACTTGGATGGTGGCACCCGATGGTAACGATGTACCATGGGAAGGTCGCGACAGAATGTCACTAGAGGGGTTCACCTTACCTACTTTCGAACTCTATGAAAACCAAGATACTCTACACATCGAGACAGAGCAGTTGCGTTTAACCGTCCACCAGCCTCTATGGATGGAGTGGGAACATAAAGTAAACGGTGAGTGGAAACCATTAACTAAAGATCGCAAAACAGGTGCATACCAATTGGGTGTTAGTGAACCAGGTATTGCCCACTTTATGAATCGTGGTGACAACGAACTATACTACGGTCTTGGAGAGAAGACTGGCAACCTCAATCGTGAAGGTCGTCGTTTTGAGATGCGCAACCTCGATGCAATGGGTTATGACGCAAGCAAGACCGATCCTCTGTACAAACATGTTCCTTTCTATATAACTAAAACGACCTCTGATGAAAGTGGCGCATCGTTTGGTGTCTTTTATGACAACTTAGCAAGTTGCTGGTTTGATTTAGGAAATGAGCTGGATAACTACCACATCAAATACCGTAGCTATCGTGCCGAAGACGGTGACCTAGATCTGTATTTCATGTACGGCGAAAGCATCAAAAATGTGACTCAACAGTTTGTCCGTTTAACTGGTGGCACTGCCTTTGGTCCAAAATGGAGCTTGGGTTACAGCGGCTCAACCATGCAATACACAGACGCACCTAATTCTCAGGAGCTACTAGAAGGTTTTGTAGACCAATGTGCAGAGCACGGTATTCCTTGTGACTCGTTCCAACTTTCTTCGGGTTATACGTCTATCGGGGACAAACGCTATGTCTTCAACTGGAACTACGAAAAAGTTCCTAATCCAAATGCAATGTCAGACCATTTCCATGCTCATGGGCTGAAGCTAGCCGCAAATATTAAGCCTTGTTTGCTACATGATCACCCTCGTTTCGATGAAGTCAAAGAGAAAGGCTTGTTCATTAAAGATTCCGAGTATGACGTACCAGAAAACTCGGTGTTCTGGGACGCGGACGGCTCACACCTTGATTTTACCAATCCAGAAACTATCAAGTGGTGGCAGGACAATGTTAAAGAGCAGTTATTAGAGAAAGGCATCGATTCTACTTGGAATGACAACAACGAATACGAGATATGGGACAAGAGTGCACGTTGCTTCGGGTTCGGCAAAGAGATTCCTGTTGGCTTGATTCGCCCGCTGCAACCATTACTCATGATGCGTGCTTCTTACGAAGCGCAAACCGAGTTTGCTCCAGAACTTCGCCCATACTTGATTTCACGCTCAGGGTGCCCTGGGATGAACCGCTACGTTCAAACTTGGAGTGGTGACAACAGAACCAACTGGACCAGCTTAAAATACAATATCAAAATGGGTTTAGGTATGAGCTTGTCTGGCTTGTATAACCTTGGTCATGATGTTGGTGGTTTCTCGGGTGACAAGCCTGATCCTGAACTCTTCGCTCGTTGGGTACAGAACGGTGTTATGCACCCACGTTTCACCATCCACTCTTGGAATGACGATGGCAGCGTTAACGAACCTTGGATGCATCCAACTGTCACTCCTATTATTCGTGACGCAATGAAGATTCGTTACCAGCTTCTTCCGTACATCTATGATTCGTTGTATCAAGCTCATACTCATGATGAACCAATGCTTCGCCCTACGTTCCTGGACCATGAGCATGATGAAAATACGTTTATCGAAAATGACGACTACCTACTAGGCAAAGATCTACTCGTCGCTTCCGTTGTAGAAGAAGGACAACGTGAACGTGACATCTATCTTCCAAATAACAAGGATGGTTGGTACGACTTCTACACAGGTCAATGGTATAGCGCTGGTAACACCATTTCCGTCGCCGCACCACTAGAGCGCATCCCTCTGCTTGCTCGTGCAGGTGCAGTGATCCCGACAAGTGCGAGAATCGCTAATGCCAACGCCCAAAAAGATGACAGTCGTGGCCTAAATATTTACCCACTTCAAGGGGTAGGACAGAGTCAATGTAGCATTTTTGATGATGACGGTGAGTCTAACGGTTATCTAACAGGCAACCATATTACTCTGAATATCGAAATGGTTTGCGACAACAACACCATTACTTTGAATATTACTCGTACCGGTGACTTCCTACCGGCATATGACACATTAACGCTGAACCTTCCAAACAGCGAAAAACGTCAACTCATCGTTAACGGAAACACATATCAAAACGGTGATGCGTTTCCACTTTCAGCGGCTAAATAAGGAACCGATTCAATGACAAATATCAGTAACCACACACTGAACGCATCTGTAAGCCAACCTAACTACCCGCGTTCTGAGCTGAAATCACGAATCGTTCATCTAGGCTTCGGTGCATTCCACCGCGCACACCAAGGACTCTTTACTGATGAAGTTGCGCGAAAATCACAAAGCGACTGGGGTATTTGTGAAATCAACCTTTTCGGTGGAGAAGAATTAATTACTTCGCTACGTGCGCAAGATCATTTATATAGTGTCGCTGAAAAAGGCGCTCTATCGACAGACGTCAAGGTCATTGGTTCAGTAACAGAATCTCTACACCCAAGTTTAGACGGCATCGATGCTGTTATTGAGAAAATGGCCGAACCACAGGTCGCCATTGTTTCAATGACTATCACTGAAAAAGGCTACTGCGCAGACCCTGCTACTGGTCGATTAGATAAGAACAATCCTTTAGTCATTGCCGACTTAGAAAACCCATCTTCTCCAAAATCAGCACTAGGCTACATAGTTCAAGCTTTGAAAGTTCGTCGCGAACGTGGTCTATCGCCATTTACCGTTATGTCTTGCGACAATGTACAAGAAAACGGTCACGTGGCGAAAGCGGCTATTTTAGAATTCGCCAAGTTACTAGATGCTGAGCTAGGTGCCTGGATTGAAGCAAACGTAACTTTCCCTTGCACTATGGTAGACCGTATCGTTCCGGCAGCAACGGAAGAAACGCTACGTGAGATTACTGAACTACTCGGCGTTGAAGACCCATGTGGTATTGCTTGTGAACCTTTCCGTCAATGGGTAATTGAAGACAACTTCGTAGCTGGTCGTCCAGATTGGAACATTGCTGGTGCAGAGTTTGTCGCAGACGTTGTGCCTTATGAAGAGATGAAGCTAAGAATGCTCAACGGTAGTCACTCATTCTTAGCTTACTTAGGTTACCTCGGTGGTTACACTCATATCTCAGACACGATGACAGATGCCGGTTATCGCAAAGCCGCTTTCGATATGATGATGTTAGCGCAAGCCCCATCGCTTAAGATGCCCGAAGGGACAGATTTAGAAGCTTACGCCAAGCTGCTCATTGATCGTTTCACTAACCCTAGCTTAAAACATAAGACTTGGCAGATCGCGATGGACGGTAGCCAAAAGATCCCTCAACGTATGGGGGGAAGCCTAAAATTCCATCTAGACCAAGGTTCTGAATTTAAATGGCTTGCCGCAGGTATCGCTGGCTGGATGCGCTATGTGTCTGGTGTTGATGAGCAAGGTAACGAAATCGACGTCCGCGACCCAATGGCGACGATGCTTCGTAGTGTCTGCGAACAGCACGGTCTGAATGTCACTGTCGTCCCAGCATTACTTGGCATCGAAGCAATTTTCCCAGCTGATATTGGCCGTGACCTTCAGGTTATAGACGCCGTTTCGAGCGCTTATCAATCACTAATCGACAATGGTGCAAAAGCGACCGTCGCGGCACTTTAAGGGTGAGTTAAGGAATTAATGATGAAAGACTTTCTATGTGAAGATTTTTTACTGAGTAATGAAACTGCTCGCCGCCTTTATCATGAGCATGCGGCGGACCAGCCAATTTACGATTATCACTGCCACTTAAATCCAGCCGAAGTTGCAAGCAATCGTAAGTTCGATAACCTCGGTCAAATTTGGCTTGAAGGCGACCACTACAAATGGCGCGGTATGCGCTCAGCTGGTATTCAAGAGCAATTGATCACAGGTTCTGCCTCTGATTACGACAAATTTCAAGCGTGGGCAAAGACAGTGCCTATGACGTTAGGTAACCCGCTCTATCACTGGACGCATTTAGAGTTGCGTCGACCATTTGGTATTACAGGGAAGCGACTTAGTCCCGAGACGGCTGACACCATTTGGAACCATTGTAACGAGCTGCTACAAACGCCTGAGTTTTCAGCACGCGGTATTATGAAGCAAATGAATGTTGTCATGGCCGGGACAACTGATGACCCAGTCGATACGCTTGAACATCATAAAGCGATTGCTGATGATGAAAGTTTCGATATTGAAGTACTGCCTAGTTGGCGTCCTGATAAAGCCTTCAAAATTGAGTTGGATGGTTTTGCAGACTATATGACGTTACTAGGCCGCGCAGCAGATGTTGAGATTAACAGTTTCGCAACCCTGCTTGACGCACTTGATCGACGTCTTTCTCACTTCGATGCTCACGGCTGTCGTGCAGCCGATCATGGCATTGAAATCGTTCGTTACGCACAAGTTCCATCAGAGCAAGCATTAGACCACCTGATAAAACGCCGCTTAAGCGGAGAAAAACTCACAGAAGAAGAGTGCGCACAGTTTTCGACTGCGGTACAAGTCTGGTTAGGTAAACGCTATGCCAAGCTAGGTTGGGTAATGCAACTGCACATTGGCGCACAGCGAAACAACAATACGCGCATGTTCCAAATGCTTGGTGCAGATGCCGGCTTCGACTCCATCAGTGACCGTACCTTCGCATTCGAATTAGCTCATCTTCTTGATGAAATGGATCAAAGTAATGAACTACCTAAAACCATTCTTTACTGCCTAAATCCTCGTGATAACGAAATGATGGCGACAATGATTGGAAACTTCCAAGGTGGCGGCATTGCGGGCAAAGTTCAATTTGGCTCTGGTTGGTGGTTTAACGACCAAAAAGATGGAATGCAGCGACAAATGGAACAGTTGTCTCAACTGGGTTTACTAAGCCAGTTTGTTGGTATGTTGACAGACTCTCGCAGCTTCCTTTCTTACACTCGCCACGAGTATTTCCGTCGTATCTTGTGTGACATGATTGGTCGCTGGGCGGAAAATGGCGAAGTACCAAACGACCTATCACTGTTAGGTCCTATGGTTGAAGATATCTGTTTTAACAACGCCAAGCGTTATTTTTCCATCAAGTAATTGGGAGACTTACGATGAAACATATCGCCATCATTGGTGAATGTATGATTGAACTAAATGGGAAACCATTTGGTGAGATGCATCAGACGTTTGGTGGAGATACGCTTAATGCCGCGGTTTATTTGAACCGTGGCTGTCAGCTTAACTCTGAGGACACCTTAATAAGAACCTCCTTTGTCAGCGCTTTGGGAACCGACGCGATCAGCGAAGGAATGATTGCGCGTTGGCAAGATGAAAATATCGATACGCAGTTCGTGTTGCGTGACGGGGATCGAACGCCCGGTCTCTATCTTATTCAGCTAGACGAACAAGGGGAACGGACGTTTCTCTATTGGCGTAACCAGTCAGCCGCAAAATACCTGTTACAACACCCTAATTTTGACACCATTGCTCACGCTCTAAAGTCGACAAATATGGTCTTTCTCAGCGGCATCAGCTTAGCTATTTTACCCACTGAGGATCGAGTCAAACTTTTCGGCTTACTTAACGAGCTAAAACGAAATGATGTCGAAATAAGCTTTGATAGCAACTATCGTCCAGCTTTGTGGCCTTCAGATGAACTTATTACCGTCAAAGAAAACTACCGCCAGATGTATCAACTTACTGATATAGCATTAGTCACCTTTGATGATGAAAAGCTAATTTGGGGAGACCTCAACCCTCAAGTAACCATAGAACGACTTCATAGTGAGGGCATCAAAAATGTTGTGCTAAAACTGGGCTCAGAGGGTTGCTTAGTTTCAGAAAACTTTGGCAAGCAATCCCTAACCGTTCCCACGCAGCCCGTGAAAAATGTTGTAGATACAACATCGGCGGGCGACTCATTTAACGGCGGCTTCCTCTCTTGTTATCTCGCTGGCGGCTCAATGGAGCACTCTTGTCAGAGAGGCAATCGCCTCGCGGGAATCGTAATTCAACATAAAGGGGCAATAATCCCCAAGACTGCGACTGATGTCGTGACCAAAAAAAATTAAGGAATTTACATGTCGACTATCAACGAACAACTACAGGCGCTTAAAGTCATCCCTGTTATCGCTATCGACAAAGCGGAAGATATCATCCCTTTAGGCAAAGTGCTGGCTGAAAACGGCCTACCTGCTGCAGAGATCACTTTCCGTTCTGAGGCTGCAGTCGAAGCGATTCGTTTGCTAAGAGAAGCGCAACCAGACATGTTGATTGGAGCTGGTACGGTTTTAAATCGCGAGCAAGTGATTGCAGCAAAAGAAGCAGGAGCGACATTTATTGTTTCACCTGGTTTCAACCCAAATACCGTTAAAGCGTGTCAAGAGCTTGAGATCGACATTGTACCCGGAGTCAACAACCCAAGTACGGTTGAGGCGGCGCTAGAAATGGGGCTCACTACTTTAAAATTCTTCCCAGCGGAAGCATCTGGTGGCGTTAGTATGGTGAAATCACTGTTGGCACCCTACGGTGATGTTTGCTTAATGCCAACTGGCGGAATCAATCCTAAGAATATCAAAGACTACCTAGCGATCCCTCGTGTACTCGCTTGTGGTGGGACATGGATGGTTGATAAAAAGCTAATCGAAGCTGGGGAATGGGAAGAACTTGCTCGACTTACCCGTGAAGCGGTTGCATTAGTGAATAATTAATCTGTATTGTTGAGGCTCCAGAAGGAGCCTCCCAAGCAATAACGAAAAGGATTTTTATGAAGATTTTGTTCCTGCACACTTTAGCGAGCAACATCACCCTCTTTAAACCTCTAGCCGCAACATCGCTCCCTAAACATGACATATTCCACGATGTCCAAGAATCATTTCTAAGCAACATACGCAAAACAGGGCCAACTCCCTCTATCGTCAAGCAGATTCAAGGTTATTTAAACCATCAGCTTACTCAAGGCTATGACTTTATTGTCTGCACTTGTTCAACCCTGGGCCCAATTGTGGATGCTTACCCTGATAACCGTGTTTTTCGAGTCGACCGACCGATGGCAGAACAAACCATTGGCTACAGTCGGATACTTGTTGCTGTTACGCTTGAAAGTACGATAGAACCCACTCGATCTTTACTAGAAAGCTCCAACAACCATTCTCAATTCGAGTTTTTATTTATTCCAGCGGCGTGGGAACATTATGTCGCGGGCTCAATGCTGGCTTTCAATTCAAGCATTGCAAACACTATCACTGAGCATCGTATACATTCTACAAACCGTTATGATGCTATCGTGTTAGCGCAAGCGTCGATGGCATATGCATTAGCGGAGTGTCAGTTTGACATTACCGTTTTATCCAGCCCACAAAGTTGCCTGAACTATCTGGAGAAGCAATTAGAATGACGTTAATGCTATTCGCCCAACTTGTTGGTGGTATTGCTTTTGTCTTTGGGATCATGGCATTTTTACAAAAAGACGACCTTCGGTTCCGTTACTGTATGGTCGCATTTTGCTTCATCATGATGATACATTTTGCCATGATGGGGGCCGTGGTTGGTGCAATAGGTGTCGCTATCAATGGTATTCGTGCTTTCGTCTCCATTAAAACTCGCTCTAAGCGCGCTATGTGGTTCTTCATTGTTATTCTACTTGGCATGACACTCCCCAATGTCTCCTCTCCTGTAGAGCTCTTACCAATTATTGGTTCCGCAGTGGGTACATGGGCATTATTCTCCGCATCTGGTATCAAAATGCGGAGTTTAATTTTATTCAACTCCGCATGTTGGTTTACCCATAATATATGGATTGGCTCTATCGGCGGTTCACTAGTCGAAGGTACATTTCTGATAGCTAATACCACCACGATATATCGCTTGTGCATGAAAAAACACGAACCAGCATAAATGCTGGTTCAACACTTTGCCTCAAGTTATTAAAGCTTCGTCATCGTTTTCGGACAGGTATCGAGGTGGGTAGTGACAACTAAACCCGCTTCCGTTAGACAAATATTACCTGGTGCGCCTCCTTCCTCAGCTATAGAAGCGAACGAACACATAACGCCTAGCATAAAAATAAAGACTGCTTTCATATTATTCTCCATGTCATTACGTTCAAAAATGACGATTTCCTTTACTTCGTCATTTATAGCTTAGTCGAAGAAATCAACTCGCAAACTGATTTTTATCTTTATTTTTCAAATAGATAAACCACATCAATATGTTAAATGGCAAGATTTATCCGCTGAATCATATAATCGGTAATTTCAGCGGCAATCGTTCTCCGGTTACGGAACAAAAGCCGTTATAGAAAATTTGACAAGCACTTCTTCAAATTAGCTGACTTGAGGGCACAACCTTTATAAACCATTCAGGTAGAAGAACTATTTTCCAAACACCATTCCCTGAATAAATTTTAGGCACACCACTTGCTTTGTTATTGATACGCAACTCAATAATTGCGTATTTATTATAATAATTAGGATACGAATGTTATGAATTTGTCTATTCGAAAGCGGTTGTATGTCTTAACGATACTTCCTTTACTACTCGTTACATTAGGAATTTTAGGAGTCACTTACTCAAAGGTTTCTGAACTCAACCAACAACAATTTGATGATACCCGAGAAAGCTTGCTGGTTAATAAGAAACAAGAACTGCGCAACTACTTACAACTTGCTAAGTCCTCACTTCTCCCTCTAATTGAGAAAAAAAGCCAGAGAGAAGAGGTGCTTCAGCTACTTAAAAATCTTGAATATGGAGAAAATGGCTATCTATTTGGCTATGACTCGAAAGGAAATCGTCTGCTTGTAGGTAAAAATGGTTCAGGTCTAGGCCAAAACTTTATCGATGCTAAAGACAGTAAAGGCAACTTGTTTATTAAAGATCTTATTAATAACGCCAAATCTAATGCATTTACTACCTACTATTTCCCTAAACCAGGACAAACCAATCCTGAAGCTAAATTAAGCTACTCGATATATATACCTGAGTGGGATTTGATACTCGGTACTGGTTTTTACATAGACGACATAGACACCACTATTTCTGCTATGGAGCAGCAAGCAACAGAAGCGCTTAATGCGAAAATTATCACTATCATTTTATTATCTGGACTGACACTGGTTGTGGTATTTGGTATGGCTACCTTCATCAACCGAAGCATTATGAAGCCACTTGATAAATTCGATGCTTCGCTAAAAACGTTTGCGACAGGCGATGCCGACTTGACTGCAAGAATGGAGAGCTTCGATGCACCTGAATTTAAACGTCTTGGAGAGAACTTCAATGCGTTTGTGAGCAGTCTCCAGGAGATCATTACCAACGTCTCGGAGACCAGCCATATTGTTGTGGAAGAAACTCGCGCGATGAAAGGAAGAGCAATGCAGGTGGATAGCCTTGCTACCAATCAGCGAGAAGAGACCGAACAAGTAGCCACAGCTATGACTGAAATGACGACAACATCCTCTGAAATTTCATCTAACGCCACTAGCGCTGCAACATCAGCACAGCAAGCAGACGAGAATGCCCGAGATGCCCAACAAACGGTGAATACAGCTGCAACGTCTGTACAAGCGCTAGCTGATGAAGTCCTCCAAGCAAGTTCAGTTATCAGTAAGTTAGAAGAAGATGTCAAAAACATCTCCACCTCTTTGACCGTTATTCAAGATATTGCCGAGCAAACTAATTTACTGGCATTAAATGCAGCTATTGAAGCAGCTCGAGCGGGTGAACAAGGACGAGGTTTCGCCGTCGTAGCGGATGAAGTTCGACAGTTAGCTAGCCGCACACAAGACAGCACAGGCGAAATCCATCAGATGATCGAGCAACTCAAAAGCGCTTCCGATGAAGCCGTCAGAGCGATGGACTCCAGCCGAACTAGAGGAGATGAAACGGTACGTCAAACCAATGATGCCGCTACCGCCATCGAAGAAATACAACGAGCAATCGCTAATATTCACGATATGAACGCGCTAATCGCAACGGCAACGGAGGAACAAGCGATTGTCGGTAAAGATATAGCTCAACGTATCGTGGTGATTTCAGACCAAAGTGGTGAATCCGCACAACTTGCAGGTCTAAATAAGAGCGGGAGTGACAATCTAAATCAACGCGCAACGCAATTAGAGCAACTGGTATCCCGTTTTACCGTATAAACCGTTTCTCCACTTTAAAACCAAACGAACCAGCAATATATCGCTGGTTCGTGTTAGCTTCTCAATCATACATATGATCAGAGTTTGGTTGTGTTTTTAGGACAACGCTCCAGATGAGTCGTAATCACTTGTCCTGACTCCATCTGACAGATGGTACCTGGCGCACCACCATTTTCAGCAAAGCTTGAGAATGATGCGAATATCAAACTAAGTGTCACTAATAATGTTCTCATTTTGTCACTCCTTCTGTACTAGAATTAGACAGAAGCGCCGCCTCCCTGCCTCTGCATAACATAGACTAGGAAAAAACAATTCGATTTCAAATTATGCGCTTCTACAACCAAGCTAAATGAAAAAGTGAGGGATCTAAAATCAAGTGTTCATAAATATTCTGAATAAAAATTAACCTCAAAATCACACACGTTTATTAATAACTTTTTACAATCCACCTTTCACTTACCATTTAGGCTGCACGTTATGAAAATGAACAAGGCGATCGTTGCAATAATTGTTAGCGTATTTTTGCTAACCGGTGCTAGTATCATCACTCTTGATACCCCACCAACCAAGCAACATTTTCAGGCGTCAGCAAACGTGGTTAAAGACACCTACGAGTCACAATTATTTACTCTGTCTGCCTACAAACAAGGTCACTTCGGACTGCGTATGTATAGGCAAACACAAGACCCTAGATACAATGCTGTCGTTTTAGGTGATCTTGCCAACGTAACTTCTAGAGTGAATGAAATTGCGGCTGATGTAACCACGCCTAAAGCCATTCGAGCGTATTCTCTGCAAAGACTTAACGACTATAAAAAAGGCAAAGATGAACGCAGCCAACGTCGCTACGAAGCAACTAAAGAGCAACCTGAATATTTCTATATGGGACTGGACTTGTTGCGCTATTTGGCACGACTGAATGAATACGGTGTAGTTCATAAAGACGATAAAAAACTAAGGTCGATTTTACAGCAATACGATTTTGAAACTGTATTAACTGACCCAGAAATGATTACAGCTTGGGCTGCTCAACTAGCAAATCAAGCCTATTGGCTGAAGCAAATCGGTGAACAAGATCTTGTTGATGAATTTATCGCTGCATTTAGAAAAACTTACCCTGATGGTGAGGACTACCGATTAAGCAATCAGCAATTCGGTAATAAACTTTACGGCATGACGCATATTATCCTCGCAGACTCGGGTTATTACCAACGATTGGTCGACGAAAAAGAGCACCAGTGGATCTTCGACTACTTTAGAAAAAACATCGATGACATCATTTTGCATACTAAAGAAGACGTCGTAGCAGAAGTCGGGTTAAGTTTCTTGCTTGCTGGGTTAGATGAAGATCCTGTTGTAGCGAAAACAAGAGTGGCGATACAAAAAGCCATCGACAAAGATAAAGGCATGATCCCATCAGTTTCCGGCGACTTTGATTTTGCTTATGGGGAACATCGAAATGTCCTTGCTATTATGCTGCTCGATTGGCAACCGCCCAAAGAGGGACCAAGCACAGTCACAGTTCCAAAGCTGTTCTCTGAACTCCCTTACGGCGTAAAGAAGATTTCAAAACCTCAATAGCACGTCGAATATGGCGATTAACTAGTAGTCTAAATTTCGAGTGAACATTCAACTGACGGAGTGGTTAATCGACCACCATACATCTCACTTATATAATTAATCGTTTTTCAACGATAATGCAGTAGTTTTACGGTACTCAGTCGGGCAATTATTAGTTACAAAGTAGTTCAGGTTAAGGAGTACTGAATGTCACTAGCAAAAGAGCGAGCCAAACTTCGCTTAAAATCCGATATCATTAATTATCAATTTCCACCCGGTCAAAAACTCAGAGTAAACGAATTAGCAGAACTTTATGATGTAGGCCTTTCTCCAATGCGAGAAGCCATAATTGCATTAAGTAGCGAAGGTTTCGTCGAATATAAAACGCATTTGGGAGGTTTTGTTTCAAACCTAACATGGAAAGAGTTCATCGAATCCACTTCCACTGCAAACTTCATCTTGTCACAGCTTTTATCTCAACGAGAATACCCCCTAGCACCTGCACAGCTGAAAAAAGCGAAGACCTTGGTTACTGAGTTATCTCACGCATTATTAGAATCACCATTAACACTCAACCATATCGATAGAATAGAGCAACTTTATCAGCGATTTCTGCTGACTCTCACTGAAGAAAAATCAAAAACTATTTCTCACCAACTGCTTAAGACAATACTTGGTGTACTATCCCGATATCGCCGTCTGTATTACCTGAAAACCAGAAGCTATAAACAGATGATTGATATTGAGTCACTATTCAGTCTACTGAATGGGTCATTCAATCAAGTAAGCTATGAAAATGAAGAGATTATTCAGCGCGCTGTACAAGCTAATACAAAAACGATTCAAGAAGTTTTCTGTTTAGAACAAAGTTACGATCACTAATTTCATCTACGTGCCTATAATTATTTTTAGTGTATGTTGAAAAGCTAATAAGTCTTTATGTCGAAAATGAATTTTGAGTCTTTGATTTTATCTCAGTCCCAAAAACTGCATGCTGGAGAAATCGAGCAATTTGTTGGCACATGGAATGCCTGCGCCTCAGAACTACTTGAGTTTTATGGTTTGGATAGACTAACGGTTTATCCAAACTCTCCAATACTACTCCGAGATCAAAAAACTCTCTCCAGTGCTCGTGAAACTATTCCCCCTCTGCATAAGTTCGATTATCTGTCGGATGATGATAGTCATTTACACTACTTGCGCTTGCTCAAAACGAAATCACTTTATCGAGTATTTGATGAAGTAGAATTAGCGACATCCAGTCAATACGTTTTAAAACGTATTTTTCGTCAAGGCGGACGTTGGCACGCCATTATTCCCCTAAGTTTCTTTGCCAAACCGTGGGGAGCAATATCGTTAACCAACTTTGAACGAGGTTATGATGAGTTCACAGAGACTCTAGCTCGACAGATAAAAATGGTCGCCGAAATGTGGTTGTGTTATTGGCAGCATGCTGATTTACGTTTAAGTTTACATGGCAATGCTGGCAGTATTGCTCAAGAGTCCGACAATGAACGACTCATTAAACTGACGCTAAAGCAAACGACCATCTTATCGTTACTTGCTCAAGGTAAATCCGCTAAAGAATGTGGAGAATTACTTCATCTAAGCCCAAGGACCATTGAATCACACAAGTACCGTATGCAGATTGGTCTTGGTTTGGATAGCAAGGCGGAGCTCATTCAATTTGCGTTAAGAAACGGTTTAGGTTCACCTCTTAAAAGTTAAAGAGCCCCTGAAAGGAGCTCTTTGAATAATTGCTAACAACCTCTATTTAAAGACATTTCAAGGAAATACCCTCTTCATTAAATAAGTGAATTTTCTCTGGTTGCGCTTTTAAGTGAATGGTTTCACCTTTGTGGAAATCAAGGATACCTGGTAACTTTGCCACGACCGTTTCATCATGTCCTTCAACATTAATATGTAGGAGAGTCACTTCACCCAAGGATTCGACAAATAACACTTTCCCAGACATAAGTGCATCGGACTCTTCAGCGACTAAAAAGTCTTCCGGTCTGATTCCCAATTGTAACGTACAGCCATTGAGCTCTTGTGCTGCTGCAATTGGTATTTCTACGTTGTGGCCACTCTCTGCAGTAACCAAGGAGTGCTCACCTGCCTTCTCCATACGCGCTTTACTAATGTTCATCGCCGGAGAGCCAATAAACTGAGCCACAAACACATTCGCCGGATTGGTATAAAGCTCAAGTGGCGTGCCTACTTGCTCAATCTTACCTGCTGATAAGACAACGATTCTGTCAGCGAGCGTCATTGCTTCTACTTGATCGTGAGTCACGTAAATCATCGTGGTTTCCGTTAACTCTTCCTTCAAGTTGGCAATTTCGATTCGCGTTTGAACACGTAACGCTGCATCTAAATTGGAAAGCGGTTCATCGAATAAGAACACCTTAGGTTGGCGAACAATCGCTCGACCAATCGCTACCCTTTGTCGCTGACCACCGGAGAGCGCCTTAGGCAGACGATCAAGATACGGTTCAAGTTGCAACATACGAGCGGCTTCCATAACGCGCTCATGTATAGCGTCTTTCGGCTCCTTCGCTATGCGCATCGCAAAAGCCATATTGTCGTATACGGTCATATGCGGATAGAGAGCATAAGTCTGGAACACCATGGCAATGCCCCGCATCGCGGCTGGCAACTCATTCACTCGAGCCCCTTCAATACAAAGCTCACCTGAAGTGATGTCCTCAAGGCCCGCAATCATTCGAAGCAGAGTAGACTTACCGCAACCTGAAGGCCCAACGAATACGATGAATTCGCCTTGGTCGATGTCCAGATCGATGCCGTGCAGTACCTGAGTTTCACCGTATGATTTTTTAACGTTTGTTAGAGATAATCCTGTCATTTCTTTCTTCTCATCGTTGAATCAGGAACTGCTTACTTAACAGAACCAGAAAGTAGGCCACGAACTAGATAACGTTGCAGCGTAAAGAACACGCCCAAAGGCACAGCAATCGAAACAAATGCAGATGCTGTCAAAATCTCCCAGTTACCACCACGAGAGCCTAATAGTTCACGTAATCGTGCTGTGAGTACCATGTGCTCTTCGCCAGTGCCCAAGAATACCGTTGCAACAAGAAGGTCATTCCATACCCATAAGAACTGGAATATCCCGAATGATGCTAGTGCCGGGAACGACAGCGGCAGAACGATTCTCATGAATATTTCGAAGTCAGTCGCACCGTCCACTTTCGCCGACTCGATAATCTCTCTAGGCAAACTGGAGATGTAGTTTCGCAGCAAATAAATCGCCAATGGCAATCCAAACCCAGTATGCGCTAACCATATTCCCAAATAGGTTTTCGCCCCGACACCGAAGAAAGCCCCAATGTCGTTATAAAGTCTTAAAAGAGGAATCAAAGACATTTGCAGAGGTACAACCAACAAACCAACCACAACTGCAATAAGTAGGTTTCTACCCGGCATTCTCATCCAAGACAACGCATAAGCCGCGTACGCCGCAATAAGAATTGGGATGATTGTTGCGGGAATAGTAACGGTCAAAGAATTAATAAACGAACGACCAATACCTTCTGCCGTAAGTACTTCACGATAGTTGTCTAAACCAAACTTCGGTGGCACCACAGCGGTAAAGAAAATTCGTTTCCCTCGTTTGCCTTTGAACGGTTCGAGTGCTGTCATTTTGTAGTGGCCATCTTCCGTTACCGTTAGCGTGCCACCCTTTCTCATTTCAGCAACATCACCAGGGACGAATTTTGTCGGTTCGCGAGAAGAGAAACCAAAGGCATGGACTTCAGCAGGCTTACCATCGACGAGTAATTGCCCCTTGAGAACATAAACGTCACCTTCCTGAACTTGGGTATCGGGCGCTCCAGTGCGGTCTACAAGGTTCTGCTCGGAAGCGGTTAATGACGTCCACCAGCCTGATAACGCAAGCTGATCTTTGTCCCTAAACGATGAGATAAAAAGACCTGCTGTTGGTAGAGTCCATAGAATCACAATCAGCAACACCGAAGCGTGAACCAAAATAGTCAGTGGCGAACGTCGTAATTTGCTTAAGCTAAAGCGTGCGTTACTCTCTTCAAGATTTGGCGCTGTTTGGGCTTTTTCAGTCATTATCGCCCCTCCATTTGAGCGCTAGCTTGGCGCATGTTCCATACCATGACAGGAATTACCGCCACCATGATCACGACCGCAATCGCTGCGCCACGGCCAAAGTCACCGCCACCACGGAACATCCAGTCAAACATCATATTTGCCAGAACCTGAGTACTCCACTGGCCGTTCGTCATCGCTAACACGATATCGAAGACCTTCAGAACCAGAATGGTGATTGTGGTCCATACTACTGCAATCGTTCCCCATATCTGTGGAATGAGAATTTTAAAGAATATTTGTACTCCATTAGCTCCATCCAGTACCGCCGCTTCCACCGTTTCTTCTGGAATACCGCGCAGAGCCGCAGACAAAATAACCATTGCAAAGCCGGTTTGAATCCAAATAAGAATGACCATCAAAAAGAAGTTATTCCAAAACGGGATGGTTATCCAAGCCTGTGCAGTACCTCCAAAGAACTCAACCACGGCATTCAAAATACCTATCTGCTCCGACCCCGGCGCACGATAGTCGTAGACAAATTTCCAAATGATCGATGCACCAATGAATGAAATAGCCATTGGCATAAAGATTAAACTCTTAGCAATATTCCCCCAGCTCACTTTGTCAGTCAGTGCTGCGATAACCAAGCCAAAAAATGTGGAGGCGGCAGGCACAACCAATAACCACAATAGATTGTTAAATAGTGACTCTCTAAACTCAGGATCGTTGAAGAGCCATATGTAATTCCCTAATCCTACAAATTTGTCAGCATTTCTGTCGTGCATTGACAGATAGAATGACTCAAATACTGGATAGACAAGATAGAGGCCTAAAAACGCCAAGGCAGGCCCAAGGAATAACCAAGGACGAATCGCTGCCGCTCGTCTAAGGTTTTGTGCCATCTTTTGGTTTGAGACATTTCTGGTAGGAAATAGGATAGTGAGAAGCCAGTTGCTGCCTACGAAGTAGACCACACATCCAGCGACGCCTAGTGCCATGATAAATAAAGAGGAATAAAGCTGTTCCATCATTACCTCGCTTTATAGAGAGACTTAACGAATATCAAGATTGCGAAAGCCGATAGACGACCCAATGAAATTACGTCTACCGGCATCGCGTTACTTCGCCAAGTTACTTACTTCCTTGGTTACTTAAGTGCATCCCAAGTTTTTTGGATGTCATCAGCGACCTCTTTCGCAGGTTTGCCGCCACTGTAGTCGACCATACCTGTCCAGAATGCGCCGGCACCGATCTTACCTGGCATCAAGTCTGAACCATCGAAACGGAACGTCGTCGCATCCAACAAGATTTCACCTTGTTTCTTCAGAGTGTCGTTGCCATAAGCATTAACGTTGGCACCTTTATGCGGAGTCAGGAAGCCCGATTGAGCCATCCAGATTTCATGTGCGATTGGCGACTGTAAGAACTCCATAAATGCGCGTGCGGCTTTAGAATCTTTGGTAATGCTCCACATAGTACCTGCGCCAAGTACTGGCTTACCTAAGTCTTTTGATTCATACGCTGGGAAGTAGAAGAAATCAACGTCAGCACCTAGCTCTGTACCTTCTGGGAAGAAGCTTGGAATGAATGATGCCTGACGGTGCATGTAACACTTAGCTGGCGATGTAAACAAACCTTTTGGTGAATCACGGAAGTCCGTTGCAGCTACTGCACGTGCACCGCCGTCGACGAACTTATCGTTACGTACAAACCATCCAAACTCTTCAATAGCACCAACAACTTTCTCATCATTGAACTTGAGTTCGTTTGTAGTCCACTTATCGTAATCAGCTGGCGATTGAGTACGAAGCATCATATCTTCCACCCAGTCCGTTGCAGGCCAGCCCGTTGCACCACCAGAACCTAGCCCAACACACCACGGTGTTTCGCCATCTTCAACAATCTGTTCAGTCAGTGCTTTTAGCTCTTCCATTGATTGAGGTACTTCATAACCGGCATCTTCGAAGTTTTCAGGCACATACCATACTAGTGACTTCAAATCGACTTTATAGAAGAAACCATACAGATGATCTTTACCGTCTTTACCAGCAAATGTACCTAGGTCAACCCATGAAGAACCAGCGGCGTAGTTGTCATTGATCCAATCACCCATTTCAGGATCAAGTGGAGTTAGGAAACCTTTAGAGGCTAAGTCTGCCGCTAAACCAGGCTGCGGGAAAATCGCAATGTTAGGTGCACTACCTGCTTGCACATCAATCGCAATTTGCTGTTCAAATGAGTCAGAGCCTGAATATTTCACATCGGCACCAGTTGCCTCTTCAAAATACGCAATGACACTTTCAACAAGCTCTTTATCTTCTGTTAACCAAGGACCAAAAATGGTGACCGTTTCACCTTTCAGATCCATATTTTTCAGCTCTTCGTAGCTTTGCCAGTTAAAGCGTGCGTCTTCGCCAGGTGCGAATTTTAAATCAGCGGCGAATGCGGAGGATGCAGAAACAGCAAGAGCTACTGCGCTAGCAAGTAGAGAGGTTTTCATCAGTAAGACTCCATGTATTCAGATACTTTGTTTCGTTTTTATAGTCAGTTCTTATGTCCTCGACTTAACTTCTTACTTAATTACTTAATCGGTTAAGCCGTTAATGAATACCATAAAACCTTATTGACAATTCGACCACTTTCTTGCCAAATCTTGTGCCTTTGATCATGTTTTGAAATACCTTGATTACAATTAAGTGACAAGCATCAAACAAATTATAATGGCTATGAAATTTTAATTTCGCATTCCTTCTTAATCGATTTAGACTCAACTGATAAATTTCGCTATTCTAGATCGCAGATAATATAAATATGGACAATGACTGATATGGAACGGAAGAAACCTACATTGAAAACCGTCGCCGCTCACCTAGGTGTATCAACGGCTACCGTATCAAACGCTTTCAACCGTCCAAACCAACTTTCGAAGGCGCTGAGAGAGAACATTCTGCTTGAATGTGAAAAACTCGGTTACACCGGCCCAAGTATCACTGCACGAAGCTTACGCACCGGAAAGACCGGCGTAATCGGAGTTTTGCTCGCAGACAACCTCGCCTATAACTTTACCGACCCAGTAGCTACTCAATTTTTAGCTGGAATATCAAAGACTTTAGACGAGTCTCATGTCAACATGCTGTTGCTGCCATCAAGCAGTGATAACTATCAGAATACCCAGGTTGAAACTATCCCCGATAGTTTCATAGTTTATGGCAAACCTGTGGACTCAAGCATAATCAACCTGATACTACGCCAGCATAAGCCTGTCGTGGCAGTCGATTTCGCCTTGCCTGACATTCCATCCATCAATGTCGACAACCGCAAAGCAAGCTACGACATAGCCATGCATGCCATTCATTCATCCGACGACAATGTGCTTATCTTGGGGCTGCGTCTTGAGCCATCAACATCGTTATCGCTTGCCAACCTCGACAATCTTTATACCAGCGAAGAATCCGTTTCTCGTTGTCGTTTTGAAGGTTACAAAAAAGCTCTCGAGGAAAACGGCATACCATTGTCATTCGAAAATGTCTGGCAAATTCACGATCTTGACGAAACAACGTTAAAAACCATGTTGCGTGGCACACTAACGGCCCCTAAGCGCGTGGATGTGCTTCTTTGTATGAGCGATAAAATCGCTTTGGCCGCTCTGGAAGTGGCTAGAGAAATCAACATCGATATTCGAATTGTTGGCTTTGACGGAATACCCAAAGCTGCAGAAGCCGGCTTAACGACTATTCAGCAGCCTATTGAGAATAAAGGCCGAATCGCTGCAAAGATGGCGCTCGGCCAACTACCCTACGAATCTATCCAACTGGATACGGAGCTTATTATTCGTACCAGCAGTTAGACATTACCTCACTTGCTAAGGAGAATTGATCCATGAGTACGGAACAACTGGAAAAGCGTTGGTGGCATGACGCTGTCGTTTATCAAATCTATCCAAGAAGTTTCAACGACTCTAACGGAGATGGCATTGGTGATATCCCAGGTATTATAGAAAAATTGGATTACATCAAAGCCCTTGGCGCGAACGTCATTTGGCTCAGTCCTGTGTATAAATCTCCGATGGATGACAACGGCTATGATATTTCTGGCTATCGTGAAATTGCACCAGAATTTGGCACCATGTCCGATATGGAAAAGCTGCTATTCGAAGCGGATAAACGCGGTATCAAAATTGTCATGGATCTCGTGGTAAACCACACCTCAGATGAACACCCTTGGTTTATCGAATCCAAAAGCAGTAAGGATAATCCAAAACGCGATTGGTATATTTGGAAAGATCCCAAAGAAGATGGCAGTGAACCCAATAATTGGGAATCTTTCTTCAAGCCTAAAGCGTGGACACTTGATGAAGCGACCGGCCAATACTATCTGCACCTGTTTAGCAATAAACAACCTGACCTAAACTGGGCAAATCCAGAGGTACGTGAAGCGGTCTACGACATGATGCACTTTTGGCTGAAAAAGGGCTTAGGTGGTTTCCGAATGGACGTCATTAATATGATCGGCAAACCGTCAGACTATCCAGATGCAACCATTTTTGACGCAGGAGTCGCTGGTTGGGAGCATTGGTCAAATAACCTACTTGTGCACCAATATCTGCGTGAAATGCACGATAAAGTTCTGAAGCATTACGATGTGCTCACCGTCGGTGAAACTCCCTTCACCACAACACTGGATGGCCGTTACTACTCTCACCCTGATCGCAATGAAATTAGTATGATCTTCCAATTCGAACATGTCAGCATCGACCGCGAAGAACACAATGCAGTGAAAAAAGATTTTGACTTAGTTCAGTACAAAGAAATCATGTCGCGCTGGCAGGAAGATTTATACCAGAAAGGTTGGAATAGTGTGTATTGGAGTAATCACGACCAACCTCGTACGGTATCGCGTTATGGCTCTGACTCTCCTGAATATCGCATCATCAGTGCAAAAATGCTCGGCACGGTTTTACATATGATGAGCGGCACCCCGTATATTTATCAAGGTGAAGAAATCGGCATGACCAATAAGCACTTCAATAACATCGAAGAGTTTAATGACCTCATGGCGAAGTTCCATTACCAGAAAATGATTGAACGTGGCGTTTCCAATGATGATGCCATTGAGTTTTTAAACTACTTCTCTCGTGACCATGCCCGTGTCCCAGTGCAGTGGGATACAAAAGCTCATGCAGGTTTCACTACAGGCACGCCTTGGCTCCCAGTGAATGAAAACTATGTGGAGATCAATGCAGAACAAGCGGTTAACGACGAGGATTCCATTTATCATCATTATCGCCAGCTTATCCAACTGCGCCAAGGTGAAGAATATGGGGATGTTGTGGTTTATGGCAATCATACGTTACTCGACCCACAAGACAGTGAAGTCTACGCATATATTCGCTCGAGCGGCGAAAAATCTTTGCTTATCATTGCTAACTTTACTGATAGTACCTTAGAGAGAACCTACCAATACGGTGTGAAACAAGTCGTACTAAATAACTACGATGATGCACCAAGCTCACTACACGAGCTAGTATTGAAGCCTTATCAAGCCATGATCATTGATATTGAATAACTAAGGCAAATTTAGCAAAAGCAGCGATTAACAACATCGCTGCTTTTTTGTTGGGGTACAACAGTTATCGTGTTGTATCAATATGGCTACAGTGCACCAAGCCTGGCTCTAACGACACGCTCACATCGACTCACTTCAGAAGCCTGTTTCGGGATCACTAGAATCGTATCATTGCCACCAATAGTCGCCAAAATATCAGCGTGCGGGTCAATATCAATCAAGCGAGCAATAAGCTGGGCACTTCCAGGGTGAGTTTTCACGACAACGAGAGACTGATTGTTAGTGATCAGCTCGATCTGTGACGAAATAGAAGAGTCAACACGAACAGGGCTGTTCTCCGACGTTAGACAATACGCCTTTTTACCGCAGGCATTTTGAACTTTGACTACTCCCAGGTTGGTCAATAGGCGAGAGACCGTCGATTGACTAATCCCATCATAACCAAGGTCTACCAGTGCTTCGCGGAGCTTATTCTGTGTAGTAAAGCTCTGCTGCTGAAGAAGCTTCTTACATACATCTGTCAGTTTTTGATCAACATCGAGCATGTCGTTACAAGTTGGAGTTTCATACATGTTATCACCTGTAAAATATTGAAACTCATCCATGAGTGGGTTCGTGATCTTGTATTTGTTTCGCTGGTATAACGTAACAATTAATCGTTCTGAAAAATCCCGATCCAATCGCATTGTTACAGCAACTTATTGCTACTTTAGTTAAGATGAGAGGACATTCCTGTTCCTCTCATGCAATATGCTAGCCCTTTAGCTACCTAAGGTCGCGACCATTACCGCTTTAATCGTGTGCATACGGTTTTCCGCTTCATCAAAGACAATAGAATGCTCGGATTCAATCACTTCGTCGGTCACTTCGCAGCCATCAGCTAACATTGGATATTCTGCTGATAAAGACTTACCCACCGTCGTATCTTCACCATGAAAAGCAGGCAAGCAGTGCATGAATTTCACGTTTGGATTGCCTGTCGCTTTGAGCATTTCCATATTGACCTGATAAGGCAGCATCAACTTGATACGTTCAGCCCAGGCTTCTTTTGCTTCACCCATAGAAACCCAAACGTCTGTATATAGGAAGTCACACCCTTGAACACCTTCACGTACGTCTTCCGTGAGTATAATTTTCGCTCCGGTGTGTTTAGCAATGGATTGACATTCCGCAACAAGTGCTTCTTCAGGCCAGAACTGTTTTGGCGCAACTAAATGGATTTCCATACCCATTTTTGCCGCGCCTACCATTAACGAATTACCCATGTTATTACGAGCATCCCCTAAGTAGGCAAAGCGAATATCTTGCAATGGACGACCTGGAGCATGCTCCATCATGGTCATAAAGTCTGCAAGAATTTGAGTTGGGTGGAATTCGTCTGTTAAGCCGTTCCAAACCGGTACACCTGCATAAGCACCAAGCTCTTCAACGATAGATTGACCATAGCCGCGATACTCAATCCCGTCGTACATACGCCCAAGTACCCGAGCGGTATCTTTCATTGATTCTTTATGGCCGATCTGCGATCCCGTAGGCCCAAGATAAGAAACTTGTGCTCCTTGATCGAATGCCGCCACCTCAAAAGCGCAACGAGTGCGGGTCGATGTTTTTTCAAAGATGAGCGCAATATTTTTGCCTTTTAAACGAGGTTGTTCGTATCCGTTGTACTTGGCTTTTTTAAGTTCAATGGACAGCTCAAGCAAGTGCTGAATCTCACGAGGAGTCAAATCTAGAAGTTTAAGGAAGTTGCGATTGCGAAGATTGAAAGCCATATTGTGTTCCTTTTCTATCTATGCGTGTCAGTCACGACATCACTCTGCTACTGACACGCTCGTGCTTTAATTTAAATACGTATTCGACGACAAAATTAGTTTTTTGAAATCGTGGTACCTGCGGTCCCTTCAAGAATGCGAAGACCATCTTGTAGTGCGCCGATCCCCACCATTTGCCCACCTTGATTAATAAACTCACACGAGGCATCAATTTTAGGCCCCATTGAACCTTCATCGAACTGGTAACGTGACAGTTCTGATGGTGTCGTGGCTCTCAACGCATGTTGAGTTGGTTTACCCCAATCTAGGTAAACGGCGTCGGCATCAGTTAATATCAGTAATCGGTCTGCGTGAAGTTGTTTGGCAAGGAAAGCTGCCGACATGTCTTTATCAATCACCGCCTCAACTCCAACCAGCTTGCCATCTTTATGCGTGACCGGAATACCACCCCCACCAGTGCAAATAACAAGGTGCCCCTCATCAATAAGGGAGGTGATAGCTTCGTGCTCAACAATGCCAGTTGGTAATGGACTTGGGACCACACGGCGGAAATAATCACCATCAGGTTTCACAGTCCAATTATATTTCTCAGCCAGTTCACATGCCTCCTGCTTGTCATAGACAGGGCCAATAAACTTGGTAGGATCTTTGAATGCCGGATCGGCTGGGTCCACAGTCATTTGTGTCAACATGCAGGTGATATTCTTGCTGGGCATTTGATTCTTGAACTCTTGCATCAACATGTAGCCAATCATGCCCTGTGTCTCGCTACCCAATACATCAAGTGGGTAAGGACTCACTTTCTTATATTCCAGTCCTTGCAATGCCAATAGCCCGACTTGAGGGCCATTTCCGTGCACCAATACGACGTTATATTGCAGGGCAATTTCCGAAATGGTTTTAACCGCGATTTCAATATTGTGGCGTTGTACTTCTGCTTCGAGTGGCTCTCCGCGCTTTAGTAAGGCATTACCACCCAAAGCAACAACGATAGTTTGTTTCTTCATAATCTTTTATCCAATACAGGTAATGAAAAGCGAAGTGACTAAATACCATCACGTTCAATTGGGCAGCTCATACAACGCGCACCACCGCGGCCGCGGCCAAGCTCATCACCAGGGATTGGTAGTACGGTAATGCCGGCTTTATCGTACTTCTCGTTGGTATAGGTATTGCGTTCGTAACCAATAACAACACCGGGTTTGACCGTCAGGACGTTATTTGCATCATTCCATTGTTCACGTTCAGCTTCGAAGTTGTCGCCTCCAGTAGTGATAAGATTTAACTTGTCGACCTGTAACGCTTTTTCAATCGTCGTAATGTACGAACTCTGCTGCGTAGCCGTTACTCGACCGGATTCATCACCAGTAAGACTCCAACATTTCACGTCATCAGGAATAACATTAGGGTAGATGGAGAACGTATCCTCACGCATGTGTGTCATAACCGTATCTAGGTGCATGCATGAGCGATCTTTCGGTAGTTCTAAAGCAATAACCTGCTTAGCTTGGTTGTTCTTAAATAAGCTCGATGCTAAATGCTCTACGCCCTGTGGCGTGGTACGCTCAGACATGCCGATCAACACAGAGCCTTTACCTATGACCAGTACATCTCCACCTTCGATAGTCGAGTGATCATACGATTGCTGCTCATCACCAAAGTATTTAATGAAGTCTTGTCCAGCAAAGGTCGGATGCCAGCGATATATTGCACGTAAATGATTTGTTTCCCTTTGACGAGCGACCTTCGCCATCGGGTTGATAGAGACACCACCATAAACCCAGCATGATGTATCACGAGTAAATAAGTGATTTGGCAACGGGTCGATAATGAAATCGTTAGCTTTATATAAAGATTGCAACATTGACGAAGACTCAAGCGGCATTTCACCAAATGACAAGCCCCCAGTAAGTACTTTAGCTAATTCGATGTTTGGCATATCACTCAAATAACATCTCACATCGTTGGCAAAGGTATTGCCATAACGAAAATCTGAAACCTGAATATTTAGCAGCCAATCTTTTGCTTCTGAAATAGCGAGAGTTTCAGCAAGTAAATTTGTTAGAAGTAAAACCTCAACACCTTGTGATTCTAGTGTTTTGGCAAAAACATCATGCTCTTCGCCAGCCTTCTCTACCGCTAGTACATCGTCAAACAACAGTTGATGGCAGTTAGAAGGCGTTAAGTGAGTGAGAGCACGTCGTGGACGATGTATTAAGACACGGCGTAACTGACCAACTTCAGAACCAACATATAGTTTATTCATAATCATGTCTCTCTAATATTATAAGAACCAAAATCGTTCTTTATGGAATATATTAATAGCTTCGTTGTGGTGTAATTAATATGTACCAATCATTCAAAATAATATTGGACACCGATCACACAAATATATATGTAAACAAAGGCGCCATAAAAGTGGCTGTTAACAATATTTATTCCTTGATAAATATAATTACCGAGAATTAATCTGGCATATTAAATGAAATAGTATGCATGGATTATTCGTGAAGCAGTCATAGTTACGTTCTTTTAAGAAACTTGATTCGCATTATTAATTCTAATGGATATGATTACTTGGAAGAAATATGCATTGGCTTTTGTTAGTTACCTATTCCTAGCTCACCTCCTCTGTATCCATTAACAATTTTTAGTCTATTTTCGTGACAAACATCACATTCAAGAGACCGTCGGACATAAGCGATAGAACGCAGCTCATATTCAAACAAAAAGGAGAAAAATTGGTATTTCGTCACAAAGGCATAGAAGTGACGACTCTCTTCGCAGCTAACTCAGAAACTGCAACAAAAAAGCCCACTGCTAATAGCAATGGGCCAGTATAAAGACTAGGCAAACGAACATTTAACCGACAAGCGTACCAATACTAAGCATTACCACGCAGAATACGGTCAGAATAGCCATTAGTGGAGCCACCCATTTCAGCCATCTCACGTAAGGAACCCGAGCTATAGCAAGACCTCCCATCACAACAGCAGAGGTTGGAGTTATCAAATTCACCAGCCCTGAAGCGGATTGATACGCTGTAATAACCAACTCTCGACCAACACCGGCAAAATCACCTAAAGGAGCCATTATCGGCATCGTCAACACAGCCAGACCAGAAGTCGAAGGCACCAAGAAAGACAATAATATTTCTAGGAAAAACATAACATTAACAAACACGATCGAAGAAAGACCAGTGACAATATGTTCCGCAGAATTCAATATGGTATCAGTGATCATCCCTCGGTCCATCACAACAACGATGCCTCGAGCAATACCAATAATCAAAGCTACTCCGAGTAAGTCTCTCGCACCTTCAATAAAGCTATTGATGAAAGATTCTTCACTCATTCTAGCGACAAGCCCAACCAAGATCGACGAGGCTAGGAACATCGCAGAGATCTCTGCCATCCACCAGCCAGCAACCGAAACACCGTATATCATTACAGCAAATGAACCACCAAAGATCGCTAAAATCACTTTTCTCGTTGTAGTGAAATCGAGTTTTTCCTCTCCTTTATTACCGAGGAAATGAGCCTTGTTCTCCTCGTGTTTATCATAAACAATGGATTTAGACGGGTCGGCCTTGACCATTCGAGCATATCTCATGACATAAGCAACACAGATGATCCACCCAAGCACTAACATGGCTAGACGCAATAAAATACCATCGGTAAAAGGAATACCGGATGCATTCGCAGCAATCACTGTAGCAAATGGATTAATTGTGGAACCCAGAACTCCAATCCCAGCTCCCAATAAGATGGTAGCGGCCGCTACAAGTGGGTCAAATCGAGCTGCCATCATTACTGGGACGAGAAGTGTGTAGAATGGTAGAGATTCTTCTGCCATCCCATAGACAGTGCCACCCGCGGCAAACAAGGCCATAAGGATGGGAATCATCAACTCTTCTCTACCCTCTAACTTGTGAGTTACACGCTCAATTCCAGCATCTATCGCTCCGGTCTTAGTCACTAATCCCAAGAAGCCACCAATGACTAATACAAATAACGAGACATCAATTGCACCTGCTTCATAACTATTGTGATCATAGAAGCCATCAATAGGAGCCATTAAGACGTCGATTGGAGTTTGTGGATTACTTTCTACGCTAGAATAAGTTCCAGCCACTGGAACTTCTCTGCCCAGATCTTCATTCATCACTCTCTCATATTGACCCGCAGGAATAATCCAGGTCATGACTGCAACGATAGCAATCAACACAAATAAAATGGTATAGGCTGAGGGAAACTTGAAATTTGCAAAAAAGCCTCCCGACTTTTTCGGCTCGTGAACGACGTGGGTAGTCATAGTATTCTCCTTAGTAGAAGGGCTATCCTGCTACTTTAGCTGTATGTTTTACATTCAATCACCACATTGAAGCCATAAGAATTACTAATCATAATTTCAAAGAAAATATACGCCTTTATTTACTGTTATTCTTGTGCCTTGTTCACACTTATTCTTGCAATAGTTAAATGGCCGCTGAAATAGAATTATTTGTCTGGATTAATAATTAGATATTTTTGAAGAATATTCGCAAACAAAACAATCATAAATGATAATTACTTTTGAATTTGGATATTTATTCAGATATATAATTATAAATATCTAATGAAATGAATTTTCTATTTTTTGAAGAATGTCACTCAAAATGCTATTAGCTAACGAAGTCACGAGACAAAATGCCGCAGCACTAAAGAACTAACACTATCGTATCGTTCTATAATGCTACGTTATTTCGATTCGAACTTATCGGTCTCAATAAAGTTCAGTACCAATGAGGTTACATAAGGATCACGACGTAGCCTATCGTGTTTGATATCTACTTCAATAAAGTCTCGCATGCCATCAAGTTTTGTCGATTCCACCGAGACTAGCCCATCGTTGCTCTTGCTAAACATGCCACTAAAAACCGGGTAGCTTTGCGTACCTGCTATGACACCGAAATCGTAGTTTGGAATTGGCAAACTGTTTGGGAATGAATTAGGACTGGTTGTTAGCGATTCAGCGGTACCACCCACTAGAGATAGCATCCAAGTGTCCGAAAAGAAATCAGCAACATCACTACCATGGTTGGGAGTACCAACAAACACCACTTTTCCCATCTCCGATGAGTCGACAAAATCAGGGTGCTGTGCCAAGTACGAGCGGATCACCAATCCACCTAATGAATGCCCAACAAAGTGAATTTTCGACTGATTAGTGACAAGGTTTTTTGAGTGATTAAATTCGTCAATACATCGAGAGAGCTCCTTGGCACTCTCGGCAAGCGTGTTTTCAATAGGCTGGCGAAGCGTTGGATAATCCACGACACAGACTTGATAGCCTTGTTTGGCAATACCTTTTGACATATTCTGCATCGACCAAGCGCTTCTCGCCAAGCCGTGCACTACAACAACTTGATCTAAGTGGTGTGCATTTAGTTCATTATCGACGGTTTCTATCTCCGGCTTACTGCAACCCACTAGAGCAAGAGCGGTCAATATTGCCATACTGACTTTCCACTTCATTCCACGCCTCCTAACCTCGATACCACCCCCAGAATATCAAAGTGGTTTAACCACTTCTACACCATCTCTGTAAGACTTTCATTCCAATTCTAAGTAAATTTACAAAAAACCAAAAACCACTGTACCGCCGAGTTTTTAATCGGCTATTCAATATGCTGCAGTGTGAAAGCTAACAATTTAAAACTTATGCGCTCATTACTCGCCGAACGCAAAGAAATCTTATTATATTCACTGTTTTTATGTGTCCATCACTAACAAAATTACTGCCGTATTAACCCTTGGTATCACGTATATATTGGCTAAAGGACTTATTCGTAAATTTTGAGCCTTAGTCGCTATTTTTCTATCTAATGCGTAGAAATAGCCTTTCTTTCCCAACATACATTCACCCCATCAATATAAAACCTGTTTGATATGCATTCCAAACTTTCTAAGGTGTTGAAGAGTGCACTCATTTAATTCCAATTTGCTCCGCCTATTACATGTTGCGACCAGAGCTCGTAACAGGCGTAAATAACTAAGGAATATATTATGAGAACAAGATTAAGTTACCCTACAATGATTCTCCCCGCATTGATGTTGGGGATGCTGCTGAATACCTCACTGACCTTCGCCAATGTCGATTCTGATGGCGACGGAGTTCCCGACCTTGAAGATATTTATCCTTGGGACGACACCAAGTCTGCCTTACCTATTCACCGATTACCTTCCATTGTGGAAGCGGAAGATTATGACCTTGGTGGACAAGGCATCGCCTACTTCGACAAAGAACCAGAGAACCGAGGGGGAAAGCAATACCGTAACGATGGTGTGGACTTCTCTACTCACAGTGATGGGCAGGTACACGTTGGCTGGTTTGCGCGCGACGAATGGATCAACTACACCGTACAAATCGAAGAGGATGCCTACTATGAATTCTCTGCTTGGTTGGGTTCTTCTGCCGACAAAACCAAACATGTAGAACTGCGTAAGGGCACAGAGGTGTTGTTCCGGATTCCGTTCCTTTCCTCTACCCAGATTACTCGCGAATTTGAGCAAACCTCACCTCAAACCATTTGGTTAACTAAAGGGGAACATACGTTTACGCTCGCAGCAGTAGAAGGTTCAATCCGTATTGATCGCTTGCAGTTTGACTTATCGCCCCTTTCCAAAGACTCTGATAACGACGGTGTCGTTGATGCCGAAGATGCCTTTCCCTATGACCCTAACGAATCTGTCGATACGGACAGCGATGGCATTGGAAATAACAAGGACATTGATGATGATGGAGATGGTGTTGCCGATATAGACGATGATTATCCACTTGACCCAGAAAGGTGGAAAAATGAGGTCACCATTATCTCCCCAGATAGCTGCAATGGTTTAGAGAACCAAGCACTACTATGCAATGTGTTAACAAACGACCTAGACCCTGAAGGTGATGAACTAACCATCGTCATTGCATCTGAACCAAACTATGGAACAGTTACCGTTGTCGAAGGACAAATACTATATCAGCCAAATGCTGACTTTGTCGGCTTAGATAGCTTCTTCTACCATGTAGAAGACGGATTTAACCGATCGCAACCAGCTTGGGTCGACATTCAAATCGACCGAACCACGACAATCGAAAATCCAGCCACCATATACACTGCTGGTTGGGAAAACGGTCTAGCAGATTCCGGCTTACCTGGGGAACTCACCCCCTCTTTTTCTAGTAGTTACGACTCACTCACCAAAATACCCGCCAGCTATCACTATTACGAGGTAGCTCAAGTAGACTGGGCTCGCACAGGTAATCATGTGATGAAGTTTTACGGCGAGCCACCAGCTTATCGAAGCGAGACAGCCTTTATGGATGGCCGCTATCAGTACGCACCGGGAGATGACTTCTATTTTAGTGCCAGTATTCGCCCCGATGCATCTTGGCAGACCATCACAAAGTACTCCATTATCTTGGCACAGTGGAAGTCATTCAGTTCTGGTCCTCACGCCGCAGTGCGTCTAAGCAATGATGGGCTTTTCAGACTCAGCTTCCACGCACCTAACTATCCGGTGATCGATTTAGGCGTTGCACCACAAGACCAATGGACTGATATTCGTATCTACTTTAAAAAGTCTTTGGCCGACGATGGACGAGTAAAAGTCTGGGTCAATGGTGAGCTGAAGCTCGACCGGAAAGGTAAAAACATGCTGATTAGCAATAATGGCTACACCAAGATCGGAATGTATACAGAAATTCGCAGTCCTAGGACAATCTATTTCGACAACGTTTCTGTCTCTAAAGCCATTAATAGAGAGTTGGATGCTTGGGGACGCTCCCCCGTGGATGGTATCTATAATGACAGTGACGATGACGGTAAAAGTAATGGCTTAGACCCGTATCCATTTGACACAGAACGTTAGCCTTCGTCACTCTTGCAGCGACGGTGTGAAAACCGTCGCTAAGCTAACCCAAGGTACGGTTATCTACTCAAGAATCTAGCCACATACCAACAGTCGGCTTCAATCTGATAGCCTTGCTCTCTAGCCCACGCAAGACCCTGATCGACTAACTGTTTTGCAGCGCCCTTTCCACGCAGTGATTCTGGTACAAAGGTGTGAGTAAAATTAACCGTATTACCCGAAAGCTTGTAATCCAATACCGAGTCTTGCCCGTTCGAAGAGAGTACAAATCTCTGTCTATCTTGTTGATGTTCAATCATGATATTTCGTGCCCTAATTGCGCTAGATATTGTTTCATAAACGCCACTCTACTGATTGCTTCCTGTTTACCCGCTTCGGTTTTCATTGTGTCTGCAATGGAAAATAGCTTGATGTAAAAATGGTCAATGGTGAACTTGGCATCGTCAGCAGAACGCTCAATGCAAAAAGGGTCATCAGTACTATACAAAGTTCGACCTAGACTGGTCGCAACCTGAATACAACGTGTAACACCTATAGCACCCAATGCATCTAATCTGTCAGCATCTTGTACTACTTTAGCTTCAATAGAATCGGTTGCGATATTAGCGGAAAAACTGTGCGCGACAATCGCATGGTGGATGGCATCAATATGCAACTCTGGGTAACCTATTGATCTCAAAAACTGACACGCCTTGTGTGCCGCGATAGTTGAACTGCTCGCACGTTCTGGATGATCTTTAGGATAAGTAAAGCAATCATGCAAATAGGCCGCTGGAATAACCACATCCAAATTAGCATTTTCTGTCACTGATAAGCGTTTAGCACAATTAACGACCCGTAATACATGGTTAAGATCATGCGCCGCATCAGTGATCATTTCCGCTCGAATAAAGTCCAGAAACTGAGGAACCCATTTCTCATTAAACACTGATAGTACCTTTGATAAGCGTAATCGCTTGACCACTAAGCTCAATACGGTCTTGTTTCAACATCATACCAACGTAGCCTCCGCGCTCAGAATCTTGGAAGCCAATTAATGAACACTTATTGAGTTTATCGGCCCAATAAGGAGCCAATGCACAATAGGCAGACCCCGTAACAGGATCCTCATTGACTCCAACCCAAGGAGCAAAATAGCGAACGATGAAATCCACATCACTACGCTCAGATTTAGCCGTTACCGCCAATGCTCGACCTTCACATTGGTTAAGAGCGTGAAAATTTGGAGTTAGATGATGCAGGCGTTCTTCACTTTTCATCACCAGTAAGTCTTTACCACCTTCGAACTCACCCCAGAACTCGATATCCTCTTCTTTCAGACCCAGAGCCTCCAATTTCGCAAGCGACATGTTAGCCTCATTGGCAGGATAAAGTGGAAAATCTAAGGAAATTCGTTCACCAACTTTCTGCGCATGAAGCTCCCCAGAAAGCGTATGAAAACTGCATTTTCCATCTTTTTCTAACAGCCCTATTTCATCTAGTACATTAACAGTAGCTAGTGTGCCATGGCCACAAAGCGCCACTTCCAGTTGAGGTGTAAACCAACGCAAGCGGTTATCGGATAATGATAGAAATGCGGTTTCTGAGATCGCCATTTCCTTAGCGATAGACAACATTAACGATGCGGGTAACGGTTCTTGAGTAATACACACACCAGCAGGGTTGCCCTTGAAGGGCTCACTGGAAAATGCATTTACCTGATAAATATCTAACTGCATGACGACTCCTTATGGACCGTTACTACTTTAAAGGATAGATAAAATAATCGCGAGAAGAGTTTAAATGTTATGGGTGATGATCTCGTCTGTTATCAACTCGTAGATATCAAAAAGAACCAAGACGCGGTCAATATGCATCGAAAATCACATCTTCCGAGAAAAATCTGTGGTCATTGTGACAAGCCTTTCACTTGGCGAAAAAAATGGCAACGCTGCTGGGAGCAAGTTCGCTATTGCTCAAAGCGATGCTCAAGTAAAGCGCGCGGAGCTAAGAAAACGTCAGAGTGTTAAACATTGTCACCACCGAATATCACTGCCATCGTAAGCAATGAATCGACCGTTGTCTTCTGGTCTAAGTTTTTCCAAAACGTGGAACAGTAATCCTGCAGTTTTATCTGGCGCGAATAGCTGTTTTTCTGGCACATTGGCTTGAAAAGGCAGAGAAAGTTCGGTGTCCGTCGTTCCAGGATGTAAAGCTATCGTGCAGGAACGTTTGATTAAGCGACCCCATTCAATACTTATGTTCTTCACTGCCATGTTCAACGCGGCTTTCGAGCAGCGATAGCTGTACCAGCCACCTAATTCATTATCGTCAATGCTACCTACTCTTGCGGAGATAGTAGCGAAGCGGGGGGCATCCGACCTTCTGATAAAAGGTAAAATGTGCTTTGCTAACAGCAAAGTAGGCAGAGTATTGACTTGAATGCTGGTCATAAGGTTGTTTGAGGTAACTGCCTTTAAACTCTTTTCAGGAGTAAGCTCATTTATCGACAAGACACCAACACAATTGATGACCCAGTCTAGATGGTCAGCCTCAGCATCGAGTGACGTCGTTAACGAGCTATAGTCATCTTCTACGGTGACATCTAAAGCATACCAGCGCAATCGCGCGTGCTGCACTCTAGGCTGAGCACGGCGATAAGTAGCAAAAACATTGGCATTGGTATGAGTCAGAATATGTTGGCTTAACGCACTCCCTATCCCTCCAGAAGCACCAACGATCAAAACATTCAATGGCTGCATCTATACCTCACAGGCGCTCTATTCGAGCTATATTTGCTTCGGCCGTTGTAAGATGTTCATCCTGTACTTCGGGAGCCAATCTGTCCCAAGTCCGATAAATCATCGCTGTGCGGGGGTTCTTACTCAACCACTCACGATGCTTATGCATAAACCGCCAGTAGAATCCGTTAAAAGGACAGGCCTGTCGACCTGAACGCTCTTTGACGTTATAAAAACACCCACTACAATAATCACTCATTTTGTTGATATAACCACCACTGGAACCATAAGGTTTGGTCGCAATAAGTCCTCCATCTGCGTACAAAGCCATACCTCGAGTATTGGGCATTTCTACCCACTCAATCGCATCAACATAAATGCCAAGGTACCATTGTTCTACTTGGTCTGGGTCCAACTCTGTGAGCAACGCGAAATTACCAGTCACCATTAAACGCTGAATATGATGAGCGTAAGCGAAATCAAGAGACTGAGTGATGGCTCGCTTCATACAACTCATCTTTGTCTCGCCGTTCCAAAAATATTGAGGTAGCGCCCTAGAAGCTTTTAGCGCATTGGTCGTCGAGTAGTCTGGCATATTGCTCCAATACATGCCTCGAATATACTCACGCCAACCGAGTATCTGTCGGACAAAGCCTTCAATCTGCGCAAGTGTGATCTGCCCATCAGAGTGAGCATACTGTTCAATGGCTGCATACAGCACCTCTAAAGGGGAAAGCATCTTACAGTTAAGCGAGAATGAAAGGCGGCTATGGTACAGACTCCACTGACTCTCATGCTGTTCCGTCATCGCATCTTGAAAACGGCCAAAATTGGGCAAACAAACTTGGCAAAAGTGTGCCAGTAGAGTGAGAGATTGAGAACGATTAATCGGCCAAATGAGTTGTTCACCAATTCGTCCTATCGAAGTTAGGTTGTGACGCTCTATCCGAGACACCGTCTCCTTCGTCGGTGACGCAAACAATAACGGTGTGGGTAGAGCTTCTATGTCGGATTTTTTTAGTTTGTTGCGATTATTAGCATCATAACTCCATTTACCGCCAAGTGGTTTGGTTTCACTTTCCATCAACATGCCATGTTTCTTGCGCATCTTGCGATAAAAGTGGTCCATGACTAATGCTTTACCTCTAACGAAATAGGTTTCTAATTCTGAAAAAGTCAGTAAAAAGTGTTCAGACTCCACCAAGGTGGCTGAAAATTGTGGGTGAGAAAAGCGAGACAACTGGTCAAGCAGACGATATTCGTCTGGTCTTTGATACTCAAATCTAACGATGTTGTGTTGCTCACCGACTGAGGCAATCAGCTCCGTTAAAGAGTCAAAGTCGCAAGTGTCATCTAGAGTGAGATAGTGAACGTGATGCCCTTGCTGCATTAAGCTTTGCGCAAAACTTTCCATGGATAGGAAGAACGCCACTTGCTTTTGAATATGATGCGTCACATATTCAGATTCTTGCTTTAGTTCGGCGATTAGATAGAGGACATCATTGTCCAGTTGAGAGAACCATGAATGTTGGCTATCCAATTGGTCACCCAAGACGAGTCTCAGCGTTTTGTATCCCATTTTCATTCCTATCAGTCCTGAATTGGCCAATCCGTCATATCTACCGCGTTCAAACGGGAATTTGGCCGGTCACCCTTCCACTTACGGATGAAAACACTTTCAGGATCATAGAGTTGGCTCTGTTTATCTAAATCAAACTTTCTGTTCCCCCTAGGGTCAGCACCCACCCCAGCCAAATATTGCCAATTCCCCCAGTTCGACCCGACATCATAATCAATAAGCATGTGCTGGAAATAGCACGCACCATAGCGCCAGTCGAGTGACAACTCGTTCACCAAACAGCTCGCGACCAGTTGCCTCCCTCGGTTAGACATGTAGCCTGTCTCACGGAGTTGGTTCATACAAGCATTCACAATGGGAAACGGCGTATTGCCTTCGACCCACTGACGTAATCTTGAGGCATAAAAAGTGGTCAGGGGACGCTTGTCTTGTATCCCACCAAATGCAAACAGCTTGGCGCCATATTTGTGGCTGTACCAATGAAAGTACTCGCGCCAGAGTAGCTCAAACAGAATCCAGTAAGTGGACTCGTTACTACCATGCTTTTGCTCGAAACGGTGTAGTTGATTCACCACTGCTCTGGGCGACACATTGCCGTTGGCTAACCAGAGAGAAAATTTGGTCGAGCTGCTCCAGTTATCGAGTTCATTGCGTGTGGATTTGTAACTAAGCGCCGCCTGAGTAGCAAAGTAGTCTCGCACATGCCCTAAGCCCGCCAGTTCACCTCCACGAACGCTGCTATGAAGCTTCAAAGAAGAAGGTTCGCACCCATAGCTGGCAGGGAGGCCATCTCGATTATTCATTGGACGTGGTAGCTGGGTCGTAGTTTGAGATGGGGACGGCACTACAATGCTTTCCATTTTATTCTTAAAACGAGTGAAAGAGTGTGGCAAGTCTTCTAAGTCAAAAGGCAGTATCGTTTGGTGAAATAAGGACTCGGTATCATCACGATGCAAAACGATATCGGTGCGCTTGAGGAGCGCTTTAGTGACCACATAGTCAATGTACCAACTTGCACTGTTCGCTACATACAGGTCAGTAATCGAATAATAGTCGAACATCTGTTCTAGCTGGCTCACGGCCTCATCAAGGCTGGTGACTGAAACTTGATGTAGTACTTGCCCGAGTTGCATCAGAGATTGGTTCAGCTCACCCAGCGCCTGCATCTTAAACTCTCGCTTCGCTGAATCGTCTATCTCTACCGGCAGAAAGCGTCTGTCATACATGGTTTTCAGCTCATCAAAGTACACGCAATGCAGTCTGTCGACGTGCTCACTGGCCTTTTGCAATAACTTATTGTCGTGCAACCGGAGATCATGGTTGAACCAATAAATTCCTCTTCTTTTTGACATACCATTTCCCAACGTCATCTTTTCCCAGACATCTGATACGCAGTAACACCCTTGATAGCTTAGAAGAGAGTTGGTCATTCTGTGATTCCATCACGTAGAAACTTTGTTGAAGCTATAAACAACACCTCAAGGAGGGCTTTGGGATGTCATTGAAAAAAAACCTCGATAAACTCGCTCCTCATTTTGAAGCTGGAGGCAAATACCAAACTTTTTATCCACTTTATGAGGCAGTCGCCACGTTGTTTTACACGCCTGGGCACGTCACTCGAGGACAGACACATCTGCGGGATAGTATTGACCTCAAACGCATCATGATAATGGTTTGGATCGCTGTATTCCCCGCAATGTTCTGGGGGATGTTTAATATTGGCAACCAGACTGTCGCAGCGCTATCGGTCACCTATTCCCCAGAAGAAATCAATCAAATGATCGCCGAAAGCTGGCGCCTATCATTGGCATTTGGCTCTGCCAATGATCTGATTGCGGCGGGCTGGGCAAGTAAAATGTTGTTTGGCGCTAGCTACTTCTTACCTGTCTACCTCACCGTATTTATTGTGGGCGGTTTTTGGGAAGTCCTGTTTGCTATCGTCCGCAAGCACGAAGTTAACGAAGGTTTCTTTGTCAGCTCAATCTTGTTTGCTCTCATCCTCCCGCCAACTATCCCGCTTTGGCAAGCAGCATTGGGGATAACCTTTGGTATTGTGGTCGCTAAGGAGGTTTTCGGCGGTACAGGGCGCAATTTTCTAAATCCGGCTCTCGCTGGACGGGCATTTCTTTACTTCGCCTACCCCGCTCAAATGTCTGGAGGGGCCGTATGGGTCGCCGCAGATGGTTATTCGGGCGCTACACCGCTAAGCCAATGGTATGAAGGTGGGGAGAGTGCCCTTTATAGTCCCCTAACCGGGCAGCCATTAACGTGGTGGGATGCTTTCTTTGGCAACCTGCCTGGGTCTATGGGCGAAGTATCAACATTACTGATTATGTTGGCGGGTATATTCTTGATAGCAATCGGAATCGCCTCTTGGCGAATTGTGACGGGAGTCTTAATTGGCCTCACCGTAACCGCCACTTTACTGAATGCCATTGGTTCGGATTCCAACCCTATGTTTTCGATGCCCGTTTATTGGCATTTCGTCATTGGTGGTGTCGCTTTTGGTACCTTTTTTATGGCAACCGACCCAGTGTCCGCTGCGTTTACTGATACAGGGAAATGGGCTTATGGTTTACTGATAGGAGTTATGACTATTGGTATCAGAGTGCTCAACCCAGCCTATCCGGAAGGTATTATGCTCGCCATATTATTTGCTAATTTATTCGCACCGCTATTCGACCACTTCGTGAAAGAGGCCGTAGTTAGACGGCGAGAGAGACGCATTAGCAATTAGGCGCTACAAATTTACACAGCCAACAAATAATGGCGTTAATTTTAATGCATTTTATAAATAGCGCCATTATTGAACCAAAATCACGTTAATATTTGAGTCCGTTTTCAAAAACTGAACTTTCTAAAGTGACAAACTACTGAACTCGTTGGATAATTATAAATAATCGGACCAGAAGAGTCTGAGTTCAAATTAAGTGCAAGCCTCGCCAATCAGAATGAGCCAAGGACAATAGTTAGATCATGAAAAAGAACGATTTTCAGAAATCGGCGGCTAATTTAAAAAAAGCAGTACCATTGATGGTAAAACACCACGTTCCCGCGACGCCTGCCAATTATGCACTTTGGTATACTTATGTCGATCAGACCATTCCAGAACTGAACGCTGAAGTTGACGCTATTCTCAAAGATTTCGACATTTTACCGCCAGCAAACACCAATCTACTTTATCGCGACCATATTGCCGGCAAAGCCGAAGTCAATTTGCAAGATCTCAAGCACAATATGGAAGCCCTAGTTACTGAAGTTTCAAGTTCAATGACGGATGCCATCGCCGATACATCACAGTTCTCCAAAGTACTTGAGCAAAGTTTTGACGGATTAAGCACGCAAATAGAATCGCAGCGCGATCCGACACTTGATGAAGTAATGCCTTTGATTCAACAGTTGGTTGACGAAGCAAACGACATTCGCCATTCAACCGACTTTATTCATAACCAACTAAAAAACGCCAGCGATGAGATAGCGCGCCTAAAATCACAGTTGGCTAAGGTTCAATGCAATGCGTTATTCGATAGTTTGACGTCATTGTATAATCGCGGAGCGTTTGACGCCGACCTCAACATGTTCTGCGATGCTAAGCAGCCAATGAGCCTCATTTTTTTGGATATTGACCACTTTAAGAAATTCAATGACGAATTCGGGCACCTATTTGGTGATACGATCTTAAAAGGTATTTCACAACGTCTAAAACAAGCTTGTCGAGGTGGGATAACTGCCTACCGTTTTGGCGGAGAGGAATTCGCATTGATCATTCCTAATAAGTCCTTGAGAGTGGCAAGACAAATGGCGGATGCACTGCGTCTGGCCATTGAAAAAATGACGATTAAAGATCGAAAAAATGGTTCAAAGGTCGGCAATATTACCGCTTCCTTTGGTGTCGCTGAATTTACAGCAGGTGATACCTACACCTCACTGGTCGATCGCGCAGATAAGATGCTTTATGATGCCAAACGAGCAGGCCGCAACCGAGTTATGCCTTTTTAATCGCTCAGTAAAAACCCTAGTCATAAATTAGAATAACAAGGGCAGATAATTCTCTCTCTGCCCCTTTTATTACGTCACGATAAATACTGCTCTATATCTACTTCATCAATCTGTTCAGGGTTTAAGAACTTCATGGCAAATGTTTGGTAAACCCCAGACGTCAAGAATAGCTTAAATAACTCTGCATCAAGGTGTTGGTCTTTGACCATAAAAGACATGATCTTAATCGACTCTGATAACGTCTTGGGTTCTTTATAAGGTCTATCTGCACTGGTCAACGCTTCAAAGACATCGGCTAACGCCATCACTCTGGCAGTAAGCGGCATTTCATCGGCTTTGAGCCCCATAGGGTATCCCGTTCCATCCACTTTTTCATGATGACCGCCAGCTATAGCAGGAACATTACGCATTCCTTTTGGA
This sequence comes from Vibrio mediterranei, assembly GCF_013364395.1. Classification (NCBI taxonomy): domain Bacteria; kingdom Pseudomonadati; phylum Pseudomonadota; class Gammaproteobacteria; order Vibrionales; family Vibrionaceae; genus Vibrio; species Vibrio mediterranei. Next base: position 1,698,126 of record NZ_JABXGK010000008.1, read on the forward strand.
AATGGCAGACTCTCCAGCATCTTAATGGTTTCAACGATATGGTTGTTAATCACATAACGCTCCTCATCGTTTAACGTGCCTTTGCGAATCGATAAGTTATACAGCTCTCCCAAATTATTCTGATACATCGGTTTTTTAAGCGTAAATCGAGTCGAAGGCTCTGTTTCAACTGCCCATGGAATGGCATGATATGGCTGATCGGCCAACACCGACTCACTTTCACCAGGTTTTGTTTCAGCTTGCTCATAACGTCGACGCTCTTCCCAAGACAACCCTTGGCCTTCATCAATAGTTTTAGTCCATTGCCGCTGAGCGATAGAATGAAGACGTGTCACCGCATCATCCGTCATAAACTCACCGCCTACATTCGTGGCGGCAATAAAGGCAAAGTCGTCATCAATCCGCTGCCATTTAGCGTCTAGCTGTTGTTGTAATTCAAACGATAAAGGTTCACCTAGGGCCTGCTGTAATATCAAGATATGTGCGTCACGTTTAAGCACCTCGAATCGTGTTCTTATTTCGTGAATGCGGTTATAGATTGTCTCTAGCTTCACTGCTTTATCAACCACATGTTCTGGCGTCGTTACCTTGCCACAGTCATGTAGCCAAGCTGCCAACTGCAACTCTTGCCACTCTTCAGATGACAGCTTAAAGCCTTTAAATGGCTCAGTTTCAGACTGCTCGGCGGCTTTGGTCAACATTTCTGTTAGTACTGGAACACGTTGACAGTGATTCCCCGTGTATGGAGATTTCGTATCAATCGCGCCCGCCATGACCTCAATAAACGAGTTAAGCAACGCTTTTTGATTAGCAAGAATTTGCTGAGACTCAATGGCAACAGAAGCGTATTCGCTTAATGATTCAATAAATGGCAAACGTGTGGTCGACAACGTATCAAGCTGTTCACTTTCAATAATCAAACCGAAGCCACCTAACACCTGACCACCTCTGTCTAACAACGGTAAAAACAAGAACACGTCATGGGTTCCTATTTGCGGAATAGCATGCTTGATGTCCTGATATTCGACCGCTAACGCTTTTGGTCGGGTGCCATTTAAAGATTCGAATAAATACGCTACATCGCGGTTCTTTGCATCAAGTGGTGACAGTTCAGAGAGATCAAACTTATCGTCCGTTTTTGAAACCACACTGTGCGGAATCAACACGTTGTCATCATCACTTAGATACAACAAAGCACGCTTCGCACTGGTCGCATCTAGTGCTCCGTTAGCCACTAAATCCAACAAAGGTTTCAACTCGTCTTGCCTTGCAATCGCATTGGTCAATAGCAAGAATCTAGATAGTGTCTGCTGCATCCCAAACAGAGCTTGAGATAAATCATGAATCTCTTTGATATGTGACTTTTGCGGTGTCTTTCTAGAAAAGTCAAAGCTCTCTATTTTCTGTGCTCGTAGCGTTGCCCTTCGAATTGGCGCAGAAACACGCTGCGCTGCAATATACACAAAAGGAAGGGCAATCAATAAAACGATGAGTGAGGTCAGGATTGATCGCTTGGCGATAACTTGAGACTTATCCAACAACTCTGTGGATTTCACCACCATCATCAAATACAAGTCATGACCGGAGTTATTGACCGACTTGGTTACTTTACCTATCCATTTTTCACCGTCGACATAAAATTCATGTACGGTATCTACCGTATTGCCAAATAATAGAACGGCTTCGTGAACAACAGGGTTATCAATATCTTCAATAAGAATGGTGGCACTATCCAAGGCGCCTTCTTGAATAATTACTTGTTTTGGGTTGCTGTAGGCGTACAAGCGCCCACTTTCATCATAGAGCACCCGAAATGAAGATTTACGACTGATGGTTTCAGCAAGCACCTGAGAAATTTGATCCAAGGTGATGTCCGCGGCGACCACTGCGCCACTCTCGGAACGCCTTGACACTGTGACACCAATCTTTCCTAACTTTTGGAAATAGTAGGGTGCAGACATAGATACGGAGTCGGAGTTAGCAATACCAAACCACTCTCGCTCTCTTAAGTCGGTCTGATATCCATCTTGTGAGGTAAAGTTAACCAATTCGTGCTCTTCATCGTACTCGTATCTATGTAATTGTTGCTGGTCAGCATAGTAACTAAACACCACATAATGTGCCTCGGGAGAAACCTCAAACCCCTTTTGGATCTTACGGTCAAATACTCGATAGACACTGAAATGGTCACCATTAGGTAGCGTTAAGGTATAGGAAAAAATAGAAGGGCTAGCGGATAATAAATAGCTGATTTCGGGAACGTAACCGAGACGTTCGTCATGCGTTGAAAAACGACTCAACTGCCCTTTGGAAAATGCAGTAACGGTTGAAAATGCAGGACTATAATGGTGAAGCAAATTGGCTCTCGCTTCACCAGAGATTCGGTCAAATAGATGGTCATTAGCGTCAACCAATACTTTATTTAAGCTTGAATACGTAAGCCATAACTGCACACCGCACACCAACATCACAATGATGATAAACAAACTCGATATGTGGATGTGCAGTGGGTAACGGAACCAGCTTTTGCCCGCCCTTTTGAAATCCATTTCACGTACCTAAAACTAATTAACTGATAATTAATAATAGGTTACGCCACCAATTTTAGTAGCTTAACTCATCCACATACTGAGAAATATCCACGTCATCTATTTGCTTACTATCAATGTGCGCCTGCGCATAATCACGATAGACACCAGAGGTTAAAAACAGTTTGAACAAAGCTGGGTCCAAATGTCCGTCCTTTACCATAAAACTCATGATTTTGATGGCTTCAGAAAGCATCTTTGACTTCTTGTATGGTCGGTCACAACTTGTTAGTGCCTCAAAAACATCAGCGATAGCCATGGCACGAGCAGGGAGGGGAAGTTCGCTGGCTTTCAAACCTAATGGATACCCGGTTCCGTCCACTTTCTCATGATGACTACCAGCTAAAAGAGGCACATTTTTCATATGTCTTGGGAATGGCAAGCTCTCTAGCATTCGCAGTGTCTCTATCATATGGCTATTTATGATGTAGCGTTCTTCAGGGTTCAACGTGCCTTTGCGAATGGATAAGTTGTACATCTCACCTTGGTTATTTTGATGCTCACCAGCCTTTAAAACAAAACGTTCTTCCCGAAGAGGCGCTTTTTCCCACGCAACCAAGTGCGATTCATTATCTGCCAACACGGGAACATGTTTACCTTCAACAAAAGGATTGTCCGAATAACGTGCGAGCTCCTCCCATGAAAGACCTAATCTAGGATCAATCGTGCTCTGCCATGTTCTTTGAGCAATAGTTTCTAAACGTTTTACTTTGTCGTCATCTAAAAACTCAGAGCCCAAATTGATTTCAGCAATCAGTGCAAATTCCTTATCTAACTCTTCCTGAGCCAAGCGAATCGCTTCCAAGTCCTGATTATCTATTTGACCACTAAATTTAGCTCGATAAGTGGTTAGTTCTACATCGCGCTTTAATACCTCAAAGCGAGTCCTGACTTCATGAATTCGATTGTAGATGGTCTCCAGTTTGGTGGACTTATCGATAATATGCTCAGGTGTGGTCACTTTCCCGCAGTCATGTAGCCAAGAGGCAATATGCAGCTCTTCCCACTGTTCTTTACTCATTGAAAAATCGGCGAAAGACCCTTTAGTAGAGTCCTGAGCTGCTTGAGTCAGCATTTCAGTCAACACTGGAACACGCTGGCAATGGTTGCCGGTATAGGGTGATTTGGTATCAATAGCTCCTGCCATCACTTGAATGAATGAGTCCAATAGCGCTCTCTGGTCAGCCAACATTGTTTGAGTTTCAATGGTAACAGAGGCATATGCGACCAACGTCTCTAGATACTCTTTGTTATCCATTAATACTTGAGATTCATGCTCTTCATCAAAGCCTAAACCCAGCCCACCAATTACTTTTTTGTTGCGGTCTATCAAAGGAATAAACAGTAAGTTGTCGGTTTCATTTTCCTTAACAACAAAAGGCCTAGCCTCGTAATACTTAGAATAAACCGGTTGCTTTTGATTAAAAAATACCTCTACATCTTGAGCAAGCCTAGGTTCATCTAGAGGTAATCGCGGCTGTGTAGTGATATCAATAATGCCTTTGGTTTTGAGCTTGATAAACTTAGGTTCGAGATATTTCTCATCTTTACTCAATAAATACAAATATGTACTGTTTGCGCTCGTTGCATCTGCGGTTTCGACACAAACCAATTCAAGTATCCGCTCTAGGTCATTCTCTTTTGCCATTGAATTGGTCAGAGAAAGAAAACGCTTTATTGTCGCCTGCATCACCGTCAATGAATCCGACATAGCTTTGATTTCAGTGACTCTAGAGTGCTCCTGACCACCATCATCAAAGTTGAAATGTTGTATGGCTCGTGCTTTCTGAGTAGCCTGACGAATTGGCCGTGCTAGCCACTGCGAAAGATAGTAAATGCAGGGTAATGCGATTAATAATGCGAAGAACGAACCTATCAGCGAGCGTTTCGCTACAATATTGGCATCTTTCAAGAGCTGCTCTGACTTTACTGCCATCACTAGGTTAAATAGCTGGTCACGAGTGCCGCGCAGCTTATCGACTTTAACGACCCACTTTTCTCCTTGATAGTTGATTTCTTTGGCTTGCGGACCGAACTCAACGATGTTTGTTGTTCCTGAGATTAAGGGGTGGTTAATTTCTCCCAACTTGAGAGGTGCCGACTGTCTTAAAGCATCTCTTACTTCAAATAATTCAGGTCGGCTGTAAGCAAATACATTAAAGTCGTCGTCATACAACACTCTAAGTGCATCGCGGTTTTCATCACTGTCCCTTAATACTTCAGATACTTGATCCAATAAAATATCCGCTCCAAACACAGCTCCATTAGCTGCTTTTCGATGAATAGTGATACCGGTTCGCGACAGTACCGGCATAAAATATGGTTTAGATACGTGAGCGTGTACCAGCGATGCTGTGCGAAACCAATCTAATTTTCGTGGGTCGCGAAGCGGACTACTCATTTCACGAGATTGCAGCAAGGCAAGGTGAGCACTGTAAGTTCTGACCTCTAGCTTATTTGTATCTGTATTAAAGTTTAACGCCGCATACTCTGCACTGTGGTCAATCCCTAAATGAGTCCGCATCCGATCATCCGCTAAACGAACAACCGCTAACCACTCACCATCAGGAAACGCTGCTTTTAGCGAGAAGATATGTCTATTTGCTCTTAAGAGCGACACTAACTCCGGGACAAATGCAAAACGCTGCTCTGGGTCTACTTCCCGAACCAGTTCTCCAGCTGAGTAGGCATCGACAATGCTAAATGCTGGGCCGAAGTGATAGGACATATTACTGCGTGTCTCACCGGCGATACGTTCAAATAAGTTTTCATTCGCATTCAATAGAACTTTATTCATGCTCGTTTGAGTAATCCATATCTGAACACCACTTATCACCAACACCAAAATGACGAAAATTGCGGAGATATGAATATGCAAAGGCAGAGTGAACTTTTTACTGGATTGCGAGCTGGTTGGCATATCGACTAACACTTTGAATTGACACAATATAAGACTAGTCGAGTTAGCTATTGACGAGAAGTTAAATATAGAAAAATAATATAAAAAAATACCCCACTGCTCGTAAGTGGGGCTTCACTACCAAAGGAAAACGGTGTTTAAGTAAAAGTGCTAGCGGGTATTAAAAGGCGAAACTAAATCCGAGGTTATAATCGTCACCGTTTTTCGCCGTAAATTCTTTGTCTTCACTACAAGCTCTAGGGCGGCCTTGATCATCACCTTGAACTAGACTAACCCAGTGGCGAATACCAGACGCATGGCATTGCTCTGTTTGGCCGAAGGTTGTGCACGTTTCTAGTTGGATATCTTCAATTTCCACAAGCTCTAGATTACCGGTTCCTTTGCGCTTACCCATCATCACTTCTACGTGTGTCCCACTCTCATCACGGAATAGAATTGCTTCAGGAGCACATTTATCACCGGCGTAAGCCACAAAGTGTTTTGCGCGCTTCAACCCCGTATGCTCACCATTCTTAAAATAAGCTTGCACGTGACGATAATCTATTTCGTAACTTACCACGTCTTCGTGTGAGCCATTTTCTAGTGGAAACAATGTATCAAGCAGCTGTTTCGCCATCTTTTGTTTCTCTATTTGCTCGTCGGCTTTCACCATTTCCACGGCAAAGACAGCTTCTGCGATAAACGTTGAGTGGTTTTTATGTAGTTCTGTTTTATCGAATGTCAGCATGTTCATAGTCTTTCCCTCATACGGCCTTTTGTTCTATTTAGAGCAAATATCCTAAACAAGTGTTTAAATTTATATTCGTTTTGTGATTTGTATACTTTGTAGACTAGCCTGTTTTTGACTACAATTTCACAACAAAAATTTTACAATGTGAATTTTACAAAATGCCTCTGTCAAAAAGTCTAATCCGTCAGTCCCATTTTTTGGGCACTAAGGTAAGAAACCTTAGAAAACGCAACCATTTAACAATGGAAGACCTCTCTGCGCGTTGTATTCGCATCAACCCAGAGTACGCTCCTTCTGTTTCGTATCTATCGATGATTGAACGAGGAAAACGCGTCCCAAGCATCGATATGCTTGAAGTTATCGCCGAAGTTTTCCAAAAAGATCCAGCATGGTTTTTAGATAATGAGCCTGAGCAAGAAGAAATTACTCCGGTTAAAGGCAATCGCGGAGGCATCAGTGGCATGGCTTTAGAGCCAAGCTTTTTATTTTCAAACGACATACTGCAAATTGCCATTCCGGAAATGTTGTCGCAAACCGGAATCACCGGAAGACAATTCGCCCATCTTTTGATCCGCGCTCACCAAGAAAGTTTGCAAAACCACTTTCCCGATCTAGAACGGGCTGCAGAAGAAGTGGGACTGAAGCGATTGAATCTATCTGTAGAAGATCTGATCGATATTGCTGGCGATTTAGGTTTGCGAGTTCAATGGGTCAATCGCACACCGAAAGATGTGGTGGATGAGTTAGGAATTAATGCCAAGCAACTCGTTACCTCGTTTTTTGAGCCTCCAGGTACCATCTACCTAAACGAAATACTCAAAGCATACCCAACAAGACTCAAATATGATCTAGCGGTTTATATCGGACACCGAATTTTGCACAGTGAAGAAGGGCTGAAAAGCGTACTCAGTGTTGGTCATCACAATAGCTGGGAAGACTCTGCAGCCAACCAGTCCACATCTGCTCTCAACTCACAAGATATTTTGCAAGCATGGAGAGATTTTGAATCCAGCTTTTTTGCGGGAGCCCTACTTTGCCCTAAAGTCCCATTTAGACAACTACTAGACAGAAGTGGGTATGAAATCGACGTTCACAAACGTGCAGGCGTATCTCCGTCTGTCGCCATGCGTCGTATGACTGTGGTATCTCCCTATCCACATTGGCACTATTTCGACGCCTACGGGCCTGGAAAGCTCAAAGCCGTCTACCGAGGAAACGGTATTCCGCTGCCATGGGGAAACATGCGGATGGTGAACGACCCGTGTCAACACTGGGCGGTATTTAGGCGCTTATCTGAACCTCAAAACGGCTCTTCTGCACAAATCTCTATTCTTAATGTGGGTGATGAACCTCGTATTTATTGCTGTGAATCCATCAACATGACCGACCCGGCTGGAAATAATCGAGTACTCTGTGCGGGTATTGATCTAAATCCTGCGATAGATGCTCAAGGCGGCAACGCATTGGAGATAGCCAGTGAACTAAAACGATCATGTGTCGAAGGGGGTGGCAGTGTCAGCATTCCTCGTTCTATCAAAAAGGATCTGCAAACAGTGGCTAAAATCCTCAATATCAATTGGGTTGAACGAGGTATTGAAGGCGATGCACGGTTAATTTGTTCGAGAGGAGCAGCATGTCCGAGAAAACCAAGCTGTTATGAAGGCTGTGCTGAAAGTAAGGGAGTTGAACTAGGCGATATTGTGTAAGCCTTAGTGATTTAGCTCTTAGCCTAAAAATAAAAAAAGCCAGCCACCAAATAGTGTGACTGGCTATATACAAGTGTGAACAATAGAGGTTCACTAACAACGTCAGTTGGCTAGGTGACCCTCGGCTTAAAAAGGGTCGTTCTAAATAATGCATCAAGCGTGCCAACTTTTTAAATCGTTGTTTTCAGATAATTCTGGTCAGATAAGTATCGATTTCATGTAAACCATACTCATATAGTATTTTCATTTTGCAAAAACAGATGCATTTTGCAATTAGTCCTTCTCTATATTTGCAAAAACGCAATAAAAAAACCATAGCAATATGAAATCAGTATCTAAGCAACCTGCTATTTATAAAACAGCACCAATAGATAACAGACTAAATACCCTACAATGCTCCAACATTTTAGGTTCTCTGTTGTGTTAGAGCTTAATTCCTTCAAGCTCCAGCAGCTTTCTTTTTCGTTCAACTCCGCCAGCATAGCCTGTCAATGTACCACTTTTCCCAATTACGCGATGACAAGGAACGATAACTGAGATGGGGTTTTTTCCATTTGCAGCTCCAACGGCTCTTACGGCTTTAGGTTTGCCTATTCGATTCGCTAACTCTTGGTAACTTATCGACTCTCCGAAAGGGATATCACACAATGCTCGCCAAACAAGCTTTTGAAAATCAGTTCCTTCAGCTGCTAAGGGGAGATCAAATGACTGTACCTTGCCTTCAAAGTAACAAGAGAGCTGTTTAGAAGCTTCAGCCAAAATTGGATGCTCGGGAGCTAGTGAGCCCAGAACATCGGGCAATGTAGTATGCTCTTCAAACCAAAGCCCTAGCAGACCATCATCGTTCGCTTGAATAGTGACATCCCCAAGTGGGCTTGGTGTTATTAGGTAGTAGTTCATGAAAAATGACTCCAACAATGTAATGTAGCGTAGCTTCCCCAGGGTGACACATTCGCAGCGTTCAATTGTGGGTGCTCAGCAAGGTATTTTTTAACGATCAAATCTGTATCAAGAAACAAGTTGGGCTCGGAGGCTCCCCTCATCTTTGCATAACTAATGGTCCATGGACCTATGCCTTTTAGAGCCAGCCAGTTATTTGGTGTGTCCTCGGGCGAATTGGTAATATGATGGGCCAACCGAGCTAATGTCTCTTTTCGACTGTTTGGCATTTTAAGAAAACTAAGGTCGGAACGGGCGACGATATCCGCACTAGGAAAAACTCGCTGCCCAGATACCGTATGATCCAAAGTGTCAGTCAGCAAGTTAAGCTGCCCTATAGCTGCTTTTACCGAAACCTGCTGCCCAACTACAGCTCGAACACCCGCTTCCCAAGTCGACCACACACCAGGAAGCCGCAGCCCTGATTTAATAACTAATTGGTCGTCGTACTTCGATAGCAACTCTTCAATCAAAGCCACATCGGTGTTTAAATCGAAGACTCTTTTTATATTGCTCATCAACCAAGACAGTTTTGTGACATCTTCCAATTCAAATTCCACTTTGATTGTTTGCTTGCCCTCCACATCAGCGTGTAACTTGAACCAAGCTAAACTACCATCAATCTCCACATAACGAGCGTAGCTGTATTGCGTCACTTCTTCTACGCCTTCTATTGCTCTTAAACGATAGAAATCGAGTAACGACTCCCAGTGATATTGACCTCGGTAAGCCAAATGAATCACATTGCGACCGCTGTCATCTTGCCTTGCATGGTGACGCCTCATTTCTGAAGGCGTCAATTTAAGATACTTCTTAAAGGCATCATTGAATCGTCGAGTACTATTAAAACCGCTGGCAAAACCAACATCAGTTATTGATAGTGAACTGTTGTGAAGCAGTTGTTTGGCAAACATTAATTGATGATATTGAGCATACACCTTGGGTGACATACCCAGGTGGTTTTGAAATAGTTGTCTTAAGTATCGACTGGTAACGCCGAGCCTATCTGACAACGTTTCCAAATTGGAGTGCTGTAATGCCCCCTGCTCGATCAAACTTAATGCTCGTCGAAAACTGGTTTCTTTACCAAGCCAGGCCCACGAATTAGGCGCACTATCCGGACGACAGCGCAAACAAGGTCGATATCCTGCCTGCAACGCTACAGGCGCCGTAGAGAAATACTCAACATTCTCCTCTCGTGGCAAGTTTGCTGGACAAATAGGGCGGCAAAAAATGCCCGTTGTCTTCACTGCCACAAAAAATACGCCATCAAACCTTGGATCCCTTGATAATCGGGCAACAGAACATTGCTCTCTACTAAGTGACTCCATACCTGCCTCTAACCTTGCCTACTCTATCGCCAGTGTAACGCACATTTTGCATCTTACTAGCCACTTTCGGAACTCAAGGGCGACATGAAATCTTCATCAAACCATCACACAATATTAAAAAACCCAAGTAAAAGTAGCGTCTAACCAATGAGTTAATGAACAAACCAAAAAACGTTGAAAAAATCGATGGGTAGAATTTCAAAAACCTTACATCCTCTGTCTATACTGAGGCTGAGTTCGATGATTAACGTCATTTTATGAGGGTGGCTATGTCAAATGTAGATTTTCGTCTTGGAAAGAGACCTTTTTACGATAACAAGCGGTTTCGACGTGGATTTGCTAAATCTGGCGATTTTACTTTAGCTGAAGAAGATATCTTGATTCGCTTTGGAGATACGATGAGTTTGCTAGAAAGTGGCGAGCTATCTCCGGAATCGGATTCAGAAAAACACTTTCTAGAAGTGCTCCAAGACGAAAGTCATGCAGAGAGCAAACTAGAAAAAACATGGTTGAAATACATACACCTTGCACGCGATAGGAAAAGGTTTCATGCATTAAATGGTAAGAAATCTGAGCCAGAGACAATCAATGAAGATGTGGACTATGACGATTCAGATGTGCTCAGTGATGACATAACTGATGAGAATATAGATTCTGACAACTAGTTTTACAGGGAAACCAAGGCTCTCCAGCTTGTCGTAAATATATGTGATAGCTTACACAACTAGCTGTCACATATAGCTTTTAAACCTATTTCTCGATCTCAACCTCAGCTTTTTCTATCACCTTTGTTATTTATTTTTTGCTTATATACTCTATTGTTAATAAAGTAAATTATAAAAATATTCGTGGAAGAGCATGCTTACTGAATTAGACGAAGTATATGAGGTGCTTTCTTGTTTACCTGACCCTGTCTTCATAATAAGTGAACAAGGAGAATATGTTGATTTTCTTGGCGGGACTGATACTCAGTCGTATCATGACGGCAGTGTACTGATTGGGCAAACTCTGCACTCGGTAATGCCTTCCGAGCAAGCCGACTGGTATATCAGTCAAATCATCACATCACTCGATAATAATCAGGTCATGACTGTCGAATATGATCTATGCGTTGAAGATCTTAACGGCATTGACCCCAAATCGGGTCCAGCAGGCACATTAAGGTTTGAGGGCAAGATCTTTCCGCTTTCTTTTACCTGTAAAAATCAAAGGGTAGTTTGTTGGCTCACTCGAAACATATCGAAGCGCCATCGCCTTGAACTAAAGCTCCGTAAACAGAGTGAATCCGATCCACTCACACAAATAGCTAATCGCCGCTATTTTTTCTCCACATTAGCAACCATAACTAAAAGCACGACCCCACACTGTTTATTGTTGATGGATATTGATTACTTCAAAAAGGTCAACGATACCTATGGACACCTAGCAGGGGATAACACGCTAAAAGAAGTGGTTGCTCGAATACAAGATATCATTCGGCCTGATGATACTTTCGCCCGAGTAGGTGGCGAAGAGTTCGCACTGCTTCTACCTGATATTGAAGAGCACACGGCTTACGAGATTGCGGAACGCATTCGCTGTACCATAGCCGATACTCCTTTCCACTATGAACAGCAGACCTTTTCGATAACATTGAGCGTTGGCATAACCCAAGCTCGCTATCAAGAGCGAAATAATCATATTTTTTCAAGAGCGGATGACGCGTTGTACATTGCAAAGAGCCGAGGTAGAAATCAAAGTATGGTATTAAGTTAGCCGATCAGCACAGAGTACTCGGCCACTAAAAAAGCGGCCACTTGACCGCTTTGACTTTACCTTACGAAATTTCCTGACAGGTTACTTGTTGCTATTCACTAATACGTAAGTCGGCCCCGCACTATCAGCGGTAATCAATTGCAACTCAGAGGTGTTTGCCCCTGCTCCTTGGTATTGATTAAACCCGTTTTCCAATGACATGTTTGGAAGTGTTAGTGAGTAATTTTCTAACTGCTCTTGCCCTACTATAGTTGGGGTGTAAAACTCATTATGGTAACTAGCATCAACCAGAGGAAACTGCTCTGTAGCTCGTACACTCACAAACTCTGGGTTTTGTGAATTGTCGACGACATTGTTGTTAAATCGAATATCAACACCAGCAAAAATATTGTCTACTTCGGCATTATTGAACAAGCTAACACGGTGAGATTGATTACCGTAGACAATGCCCCACTCGGTATCAACAAACGTGTTGTTCTCTATGTCGATGTTCTTTGGTGTCCATTGCTTGTTTAGCTCTTTTCCTTTTACAGACTGGTCAAGCTGCTCGCCGTTTTTTACGTCGATAATCCCTGTATTAATGACAATACCACCTCGAAGATCAGCGTTACCTTCAATTAGTCCATCACGCCCACGTGTGTTAGCAAAGTAGTTATTGCGAATCACATGATCTTCATCGTAGATGCGCACACCACCTGTTAGCAATTTCTTGTTTCCAAGAATAACGTTGTTCTCTACCTTATTACCTTTACCATGTCTCAATGAAATCAACGCTGCACTTTCGAATATTGTGTTACCCGAAATCTCGTTATCACCCGACTTGATCGAGATAAGTTCACGTTCTCCATCCATATCTACGAGCAAATTATCGACAAACTTAGAACTAGAATCCCATTGCGAAGATTTCGAGTCACCAATTCGAATCGCTTCCCAGCTGTTACCGTTGTAACGAACGGCTTCTTTTATATCTAACTCATTAAACTGGTTCTGTTTTTGGTCAACAAAAATATTATGAGCAATAAGGTGGTTATCTGGCGTCTCATCTTTCTGAACACCAATCAAAGTGCCACGTTTTTGCTTTCCTTCAAATCGATTATTGATGACTTTTCCATCTTTACCCCATAAGGACACCCACAGGTATTTAGGATATTCAGAACGACGCTCATCAGGTTCGTACGCATAATCATGATTGAAGTAATAGAATGTGGAATTTTGCAGTGTGTTTCCGTTACCCATCATGCGAACTCCGCCGAAACGTTCCGCCGGGCCGCCTTCAGTGAACACCAAACTATCTAGCGTCACGTTGTTACCTGTTAGTTCAAATTGAACCAGACCAGTAAACCAAACCGCTCCTGCAGTTTCGGCCTTAATCGTCACACCATTTGCCGCAATTGTTACATGCCCCAAATTGGTATATTTTCCATCTGGAATCGTAATCACCTCACCATCTTTTGCATTCTCAAGTTGAGATTTAAGTGCGTTAACCTGTTGGTCTGACTTGGACTCAAGCATCGCACCATCAACATCAACCAATCTGTCACTCGACAAAAGGTAATCGCGTGTCACTTCATTAAACGCCATCGACACAGACGCTTGAAGCATCGTTTTATTAGCGTGAGTAGTGTCAGCATTCGTGTTACCGCAACCAACCAGCGCAACTGAGGCGAATACTGCCGTTAAAGATAAAGCGAGGACATTTTTTTTCATGTGATTCTCTTTATGAACTCTTGTTGGATTAGATTTAACAATGGACTTGCTTGAACGTTGCAAGCATTAGAAAGGTTGAAAGCGGCTGGAATCAGCCGCTCAATATTTATGAATAAAGCACTCTAGTTTTCGGTAGCTACGTTGGCTTCAGCCGCACTTTCCACTTTGTCATCCACTGCTTTGACGAGCAGTAAGCCGACTGCAAAGACGATGCTGCCGCACAGAACAAACACGAAACGCCCCCACAATGGATTTGGCAAGACGAACATCGCCATTACACCAACACCAGCAACGGCGATCAATGAACCCAACATACGACGTTGTCTATTATCAAGCTTCTTCTGTTCAGTACTTTCTGCCACAAGAGGTGTCGCTAGATTGTTGAAGAACTTGTCGACGTCTTTTTCACGATGCTCAGGTAAAGGCTTATAGAACAACGTTGAGAGTACAAAGAAACCTGCGGTGAAAATCATGTGACCAATCAAGCCAATAGCGACTTTTAAATCAGCCCATTCACGACCAGTCAACTCATTAAGACCGAACCAGTTTTGAATCATGTCTGCCGTAATGACAAAACCGACGAAATAAGAGACAAAGCCACCGACGACTAGCGTTCCCCAACCCGCCCAATCCGGCGTTTTACGAATGAAGAAACCACAGAATGCAGGAATAGTCATTGGGAAGCCGATCAAAGCGCCCACGTACATCATAGTGTCGAAAAGGCTTAAACCTTTAAGGGAGTTAATAAACAGAGCGACTAGAATAATAGCAATGCCGAAGAAAGTAGACGTCAGCTTAGAAACCACGACTAGCTCTTTTTCATTGGCATTTGGACGCAGAATCGGCTCATAAAAGTTCTTAACAAAAATCCCTGAGTTACGGTTCAGACCAGAGTCCATGGAAGACATGGTCGCTGCGAACATCGCTGCAATCAAAAGACCAACCATGCCCACTGGCATATACTCTTGAACGAAGTAAAGGTACGCAAAGTCGCTCGCTTTAGAACCAGCTTCTGGGTATTGTGCCGCCAAGTCCACACCTTGACCTGCAATAAACCATGAAGGCATAAACCAAATGATTGGCCCAAGCGTCATCAACACACATGCCAAAAGTGCAGCTTTACGAGCGTTATTTGAGTCTTTTGCAGCCAAATAGCGATATGAATTCAACATGTTGTTAGTAATGCTAAACTGCTTTAGGAAAATAAATACAGCCCAGATACTGAAGATACTTAAATAGTTGAGGTTATCACCGGTAACAAATGACTCGGTTGGGAAGTTCTCAACGATATTTGAAACACCACCACCATGATAAACCGCAACAATTGCACACGTTACCGTTACGGCCATGATAATGACCATTTGCATGAAGTCAGAGGCAATGACGGCCCAGGAACCACCGGTCACAGACATGACAAGAACCACAAGGCCGGTAAGAATAATGGTTGTGGTCATATCGAATCCAAAAATACCAGAAGCGATGATGGCGAGACCATTCAGCCAAATACCTGCCGAGATAACACTGTTAGGCATCCCTGACCACGTAAATACCTGTTCATTTACTTTGCCAAAACGCATACGTATCGCTTCGATGACAGTGACGACACGCAACTGACGGAATTTAGGAGCAAAGTATAGGTAGTTCATTAAATAGCCAAATGCGTTGGCAATAAAAATGATGGCAACGGCAAAACCATCGGTAAACGCTTTGCCCGCAGCTCCGGTAAATGTCCAAGCGCTAAACTGCGTCATAAATGCCGTTGCACCAACCATCCACCAAAGCATGCTACCGCCCCCACGGAAGTAGTCACTTGTAGTGCTAGTAAATGTTCGAAACATCCAGCCTATTGCTATAAGAAATAGGAAATAGATGCCTACAATTAGGGTATTGAGATCCATCTTGAAACCTTTTGATATGTTATTCGGTTACGTTAACTATACGTCCATACCTTACAATTTGTAGTACAATATAATTATTACGTGAACAAGATCGTTTATTTAACCATCATTATTGTATTACATATGATCCGTATCATGTTTTAAAGAATATCGAGATCTACATCACAACCGAGAGACAAATCCACAATTTAAAAGCAAAAACAATCAGTTAAATGAAACCATAATCGAAACTAATGATTTATAAATTAAGGAAAGCATAAGTAAGTGAGACAATTTATTGTAAGACATAAAAAACACCCTCGCATCACCTGTAATAATGCGAGGGTTAAAACGACATTAGGAGATCCATTGTCAATGTAGAGTGACGTCGACATTAACTCCGGGGGTGTTTGAGTGAGGTGGTAAACAACACTCTTATACTTATCAAGTAGGTTTTGGAGAATCATCCCATTCGCTTGGGGTCGTATGGAATAATCTGAACGCTTGGCTGCTTTGCAACATCCAAGCTAATTCTGACACTTCGTGTCGTGCTCTACCAAAAGCAAATTAATATTAATGTATTACAAATAAAATTAATGCGACATAGATCATATTTTGGAAAGGTGTAGAACTCTCTCGCGACTACCACACCACTAAAACCACATTAACATACTGAAATAAAGCAATTTAATTCTCAAATCTCGCAACCTAAGTCTCGATATAAGACTCCCTTCCAAGTATTTTCAATACTGTCGCCTCTCTTTCAACACGTCAAAATTTGCATATTTGTAGTATTTATAAAAGTCATGAGTGTATTTTTGTGCATACTCTGTCTCTATCCCATCATTAACAACAAACTAAATCACCAACAGTTTGTTGCTGTGGTCTGAGAGCAAATCTATTCGACAACATTCCAACTTTAATGGTATTTGAGTTGGAAGTAGAAACCTCCCTCAATAGGATAATTCGAAGGCTTTAATTGGATAAAAATCAACCGCATCACATCGTTATTGTGATTTTATAGTATAAATATATATAAAAATTACTTTACCTACATCACGTATCTTATTGTTAAATTCGATAGAGGCACAACTACACAACAACATATAAAAACTTATATATCAATAATATAAGTCAATTTCCTGCAGTAAGCCGTATGAAAGGCATTGCCAAAGGACGGCCAATCTCGATCCGTATCACATTAAAAACATATAAAACCCCTTATCATATTTGTAATACATTACCACAAACTAAAAATCTTAAGGGTTAAATAAGATGAGCACTTTAAACAAAGTAACAGTGGCATTAGTTTCTGTGTTCGCGACAGCAGCGGTAAGCGCAGCTTCTTTAGATATACGTACTGAGTACAAGCACACAACGGAGCAACATGCGACGCGCATCAAAATGGGAGACAGCATCGGTAACTTCTACTATAGCGGTGAGTTAAAGTTCAAAGGAGAAGATGGTGCGTTTCTTAAAGACTTGCAAAATAATGGTTGGGAGCTGGATTTAGGTTATCGTTTTAAGATTAACGACAACTGGACTATCCAACCAGGTATGCCTATCGAAGCTCGTTCGGCGGGTATGACTTACAAACCACAGCTTCGCGTGACTTACGCACTGGATAGTGTTGAAGGACTCAGCTTAAGTGGTCGTTATCGTTATGACATTCGTCAAAACAACGGTGAAGACGCACAAAATGAACGCCGTCATCGTCTAACAGCTAACATCAATTATTCAGTAAACGAGTGGCGCTTTGGACTTGAAGGTAACTACTATAAAGCAGCAACAGATGGTTATATCTTGTACAACGGCAAAGACACAAACTACGAGCTAAACGCCACAGCACGTCGTAGCTTCGGCCAATGGGCACCGTACGTTGAGTTTGGTGATGTGAACGTCGATTCTGTTACAGATCGCCGCGAACTACGTAGCCGACTGGGTGTCACATACAGTTTCTAAGGCGTAATTCAAGAATCAGTAAAAAGAGGTGTCTGGATAGGCACCCCTTTTTTACCCCCTTATTGGCTCAGTCGGTACAATTTTCCAATACAAGGGTGCTGTTTGTTAAAAAGTCGAGTCGACTGAGCCAAAAACAACTCTGCAGTTGCAATGGCATCAATTAAGGCCTCATGCCCATTATACTCAGGTAGTCCGTATCGCTTCCTAGTCTCAGACAGACGAACATCGATCTCAGCATCTTTATTCACCGCTAACGCCATCGACTTTTCAATAGCTAGTGTATCCAGCCACATCACTGGCAGATCTGACACTCCATACTTCTGAGTTAAATATTCATCAACAAATGCCGCTTCAATCATCGAACCGTGTGCAATCAGTATTTTGTTTTTTGCTGCTTGAAATAACTGTGTCATCGCAGAATCTAATGAAATTCCATCTTGCAACATTTCAGGCATGATATGGTTTATGACCGCGGTTTCCGCCTTAACCTCATTTGGCGACTCAATAAACAGCTGTTTTGCACTAGCAACATTGACCGTAAAGTTGGCAATTTCTACCCAACCTAAACTAAGAATGGTGTTGGTATTGGCATCTAACCCAGTCGTTTCAAAATCCAACACTAGGTACTCGACTTCTGTTGCTAATACCTCCATTCTCGGCGGTTGCTCACTTAACAAGTTTCTCAACTCATTGGGTATCTTTTGATTGGCGAGATATCGCTGCCTTTGCTTGAGATAATGGTTATAAACGTGAAATTGATTCATCACGCTTTTCAAAACACCAGCCACTAGTTACAACCTCCCACCAAACCGGAGTTTAACCGCATCTTGCAACGTAGAAATGATTCTAAATGCATCTTTCAAGTTGCCACGTTCAAAACTGCCAAATGAATCGGGATTGATGTGATTATCCGGCTGCTCACCTCGTTTTAGCGCTTGTAGCTGATGATGCTGTCTAAACATAAGAATGTAATGGTAAGCATTGATAATGTTTTTATATGAGTCATCACTTAACATGCCTTGCTCATTGGCTTGAGTGAATCGTTCGTCGGTATTCGACGAGTCGCATTCTACGGCAAGACCGTAAATACGCGCTAAATCAATAACGAGGTTTATCGCGTATTTTTTTATATTCAGAGTTTTCTTGTTCTCGCCTGTTTTTTCCAGCACTAGGCTGTTAAAAACACCAAGAGGGGGTGACGTATTAATAGCATCTCGAGTCAAAATCCCTAAAAACTCACGGTTGCTACGAATGTTGGAGTGAAGTTCATCGCGTAATATATCGGCATAGCTCGCTTCACCATAAACACAGCGAATTTCCAAGAACACGCTGATATTCAAGAGTCTTTCGTACTCAGGGTTCGATACCCATTTTTTATAATAGTGTTTCCATGTCGACAATGGCTGACACCATTTGGGCGTAGCTGCCATATATTTACCCGGACACAAGGGATATCCGCAAGCAGCAAGCCCATTTGAGACATACTGTGATAAGTGCCGGAAGTAGACTTTGTCATTCTCGGTCGCCTCATCACTAAGAATGATTGCATTGTCTTGATCTGAAAGCATGTGAACTTCATTTCGAGCGTGAGAGCCTGCAACTATCCACGAAAACTGACATGGTGGCTCCCCCAGTTTATCAATCGCAATCTGAATAATTCGACGATTGTACGCATCCATAATCATCGACATTACCCGACCTATGGTCTCAGGTGCGACATTTCCTTCTACTAGGGCTTCAAATATGGCCTGACGTTCCGTGGTGAAACTCGCCATGTTACGAACACTGGTAGCGTATTTGATTTTTTCGATAAGAAATATCGCTTGCATGCGATGATTCTGCACCAAGTGCGAAGTGGTCAGCAGGCCCACCACTTTACCCTCAGAAACAACGGGTAAACCCCGAACATTATGTTGCATCATCAATGATGCGGCATGCAAAACCAGATCGTTTGGGCTGACTGTTAGTGGATTAGGCGTCATCACATCCCTAATCGGAGCGCTGTTATCATGGCCTTCTGCGATGACTCGTTTGGTCATATCACGATCCGTCATTAGGCCAACTAACTTGCCGTTGTCGCACACCACCGCAGTTGAAGATCGTTTAACAACTCGCATTTCGTGTGCGACATCTTTAATCGACATAGAGGCATCAACAATCGCAATGACTCCACTCGCCACATCAGACACCTTTTTAATAAACAGACCTTTTTCTTTATTGGACCAAACAACATCTAGTGCAGATTTAAGGCGAACTTGCGCTTGAGAAGCAAAGTGTTCCGCGTACTCTGGATTACGTTTAAAGATGGTTTCAAGCGTAGAATGAGGGATTAAATATAGAAGCGTATTTTCGATGGCAACCGCTTGATAACCCGCCTCTTTAGAAACTTGATCATCGAGAAAAGTAAAGCCAAACAAATCTTCACTTCCCAGTCTTGCGCGAAGAACGCCATCGGGTTTGCGTTGCTCCATAGAACCAGTTCGAATGACATATAGAAACTTCTGTTGGCTTTTCGGCAAATTATCCCCTTCTCCACTAAGCCCAGACTGCCCGTTACAAGGGTCAATCACCTCACCCTTACCCAAATAGGTGATTTTTATTTCCGCAGCGACCTTACGAACCAGCTCTTTGGGAAGTTTATCGAACGGATCAACGCTACATAGAAATTGCGTGATATTGGGTAGAAGCGCGTGAGGCATGTGAAGTCTCCAACTGACATTTTGTATTATTATATCAATAGAAATTTCACAATGGTGCACTTTGGATACAAAAAAGGCAGCTTATATGCTGCCTTTTTCTTCAAATTGTTAACAAGCGCGCTCATCTCTTGGTGTTAACTTGCTACAGGAAGCCTGTGGTTTTCTTCGCGTAGATGGTTTGCTGACGCCTCACGAGCTTTGTCACTATCCCCTGCCATGATCGCTTCGTAAATAGCTCGGTGTTCGTTGATACACGTCGAGCCGCCGTCTGAAGAGAACTGGATAAAGTTAACGAACATAGTGGTAAGAATATTGCCAAACGGGAGATAAAAGTCATTGCCCGTCGCATTAAAAATCAAACTGTGGAAACGAGTATCAACATCTAACCATTTAGACTGTTCAAAGTTTTCTTCTTTAGACACTTCGACCATTTCTTGGAAGGTCGCAGACAACTCAATTCGTTGCTCTGCAGACGCGAATTTGGCCGCTAACGCACATGCTTCTGGTTCAATAGCACGGCGCAGTCCAAGGAACTGACCGCAGAACTGTTCTACATCGTTAAGACCATCCATCCACTCGATCAACTGTGGATCGAGAAAGTTCCAGTACGCGCGATCGACAACACGTGTACCAATTTTAGGTCTAGATTCAAGCAAGCCTTTCGACGTCAATAGCTTAACTGCTTCACGAAGTGCAGTACGGCTTATACCAAATTGTTCACACAACGCCATTTCGCCTGGAATAATTGAACCTTCCGGCAAATCACCAGAGAGAATACCTCGAGCAATTTCACGAGCGACCTGGACGTGGATACTGCGCTTTGAACCCGTAATAGAATTAAACTTACCTGACATATCTTTATCGCTTACTTAAAGTGTTTATGTATTATTTTAGCAGCTATTCTATCACTAAACTTTCCATAATAGATGTGATACATCGCATTTATTCAGTGTAAATGTCTTACGTTTTGCCCCAATTAACCACCCTATTACCCAATAACCGGCTAATTTACGTGTTACCCATCACATAATCCGAGTCTCATGCTCAGTTTGCGACCTAGAATTGTTTTTTTACTATTTTGTCCATTGACGCCATTAAGTGATATTGTATGATTATATAGTTATTACACAAACACACGTGAACTTAATTGACGTGTGAACCTAACAACCAACAAGGTCAGAACTATGGCTACGTTCCATACCGTGGCAGACTCTAGCAGAAGAATTCACGTTCAAGTGGCAAAAGAAATCGCCAGCAAAATCCTTACCGGTGAATTAGAAGAAGGTGAAAAGTTGCCGAGCGAGTTAGAACTTTGCGAGAAGTTTGGCATCAGCCGTACTGCACTTCGTGAGTCCACTAAACTGCTTTCTGCCAAAGGCTTAATCGAGTCAAAACCTAAAGTCGGGACCAATGTGACAGCTCGTCACCATTGGCACTTTCTCGACCCTCAATTTCTTGACTGGGTAAAAGACACTGATAATGTCCAACGCTTCCTCACCCAATTTTTGGGACTTCGAAAAGCGATTGAACCAGAAGCCTGCTCCATGGCAGCGAGAAATGCCTCTATCGAGCATCGCAAGGCACTGTCTGTCTGTTTTCAAAACATGAAACAGGCCGCGTTTAATCACGACTACACAGCGTGGACACATAACGATCATGCCTTTCACAAAACGATATTCTTAGCGACAG
Organism: Vibrio mediterranei; assembly: GCF_013364395.1. Taxonomy (NCBI): domain Bacteria; kingdom Pseudomonadati; phylum Pseudomonadota; class Gammaproteobacteria; order Vibrionales; family Vibrionaceae; genus Vibrio; species Vibrio mediterranei. The sequence goes on from NZ_JABXGK010000008.1 coordinate 1,720,029, forward strand.
CTAATCCGTTTTACGTCCCTTTTGCCAATATTCTTGAATCGCTTTTTAAGACTTTTATCGATGAAGCTGCCGTGGGCGGGCGATTCTGTATTGAAGAGCATGGGGATATTTACGACGCAATTATGACTGGCGATGCAGACTCTGCAAAAGTCGCATCACGCCAATTATTAGATGATCACAACCAAAGACTTGCCCTATTAGAGGCAGTTTAAACCTGATTTAGAGGAAACAGCAATGTTCGTATACAACAAAGATGTAGCATTAGAAGATCAAGGTGGCGGCCTACGCCGCAAAGTGTTGGCGCATTGTGAAAACATGATGACCGTCGAAGTACACTTCGAAGATGGAACGGTTGCACCAATGCACAACCACCCTCACGAGCAAATTACCTATGTTGTCTCTGGTGAATTTGAATTCACAGTAGGTGAAGAGACAAAAATCGTCAAAGCGGGAGATACTGTTTATAAAGTGCCAAACATTATGCACGGCTGTAAGTGCTTAAAAGCCGGTATCTTAATTGATAACTTTACCCCAATGCGTAAAGACTTCATTTAAACGCTAACGCAATGGGCAGTAGAGACTCTCTTAACTGCCCATTGCGCTTCTCCAAATGCCCCTTCTTAGTGACTCTCTTGCGTTGTTATTTCTTAATAGTTCGTACTCTAAATATTTATTGAGCCAAGTCAGCCTACTCAATATGGTTTTTCCGCTGAACCGAAATTCCAAACCTTTCACTCCCAGACAAATTAAAAGCCAAAGCAATCATTTTAAATCAATGAATTAGATGCCAACAAATCAACTACACAGCTTGGTTTAGCACTTTTATTGACCTGTTTCTTTGGTGTCGAATGATAGACCCACTCTTTGGTTGTGTTAAAAAATGTTTACTTACTGGTTACGAAAAAAGAGAGATTTAATTTGAACTCAAATCTTTTTTCAGGCATTTTATATTTAACTGAACGTTCAATTAAAAATAAAAGGGAGTTCAAATGCCGAAAGTTGGCATGCCATTAGTCAGGAAACCACAGCTAGTTCAAGCAGCCATGTCTGTTATAGATCGTGTGGGCTTGCACGCCGCGAGTATCTCTTTAATTGCCAAGGAAGCAGGCGTCTCTACAGGTATCATCAATCACTATTTTGGTGGTAAGCACGGCCTTCTCGAAGAGACCATGCGAGAGATCCTAAGGCAGCTTTCTAGAACCGTGACATCTCACCTGAGTCGAATCCCCAAAACAGAACATGTCAAACGTATCAATGCCATTATTGACGCCAATTTCGTAGGATTTCAGGCAGAAAATAAAGTGGCGAAAACTTGGTTAGCGTTTTGGTCTTATTCAATGCACGACGTCCAGTTGAAGCGCCTACAACGTGTCAATGAAAAACGCCTGTTATCGCACCTTAAGATTGAACTCAACACTTTGCTCACACCGGAACAAGCCGATGTCGTTGCTAACGGTATCGCTGCGCTTATCGATGGAATTTGGCTAAGAGGCACCTTGACCCCAGAAGGTATTGACGCTGAAAAAGCCCGTTTCATCATCAACGATTATCTAGATAAGCAACTCACTTTTTACTCATTAAAATAATCATAAGTCAGACTTTCAAATGGATATGAAAACACTCTACATCGACGGACAACTTCAACAAGGCTCATCCGACGAATACTTTACTACCTATAATCCTGCTAACGGTGAGCCCTTAGCTGAAATCGTCCAAGCAAATTCTGAGGACTTAGCGTTTGCTATTGAATCTGCTAAAAAAGGCTTCGCCATTTGGTCTGCGATGAGCCCCATTAAACGCAGTCGAATTCTTCTCAAGGCAGTGGCATTGCTGCGCGAACGCAATTCTGAACTCGCTGCTCTCGAAGTTACTGACACCGGAAAACCACTACAAGAAGCCCTTGAAGTGGATATTGCCACTGGTGCCGACGTCATCGAATACTACGCTGGTCTCGCTCCAGCATTACAAGGTGAGCAACAACCACTTAGCGAGAATCAGTTTTTCTACACCAGACGTGAACCTTTAGGCATCTGCGCGGGAATTGGCGCCTGGAACTACCCGATTCAAATTGCTATGTGGAAGTCTGCACCGGCACTTGCTGCGGGTAATGCCATGATTTTCAAGCCTTCGGAAGAAACGCCTCTAAGCGCACTAAAGCTTGCGGAAGTCTATAGTGAAGCGGGAGTACCAGATGGTGTTTTCAATGTGATTCAAGGTGATCATCGGGTTGGTCAGATGCTGACAGCACATCCTGATATTGCCAAAGTTTCCTTTACCGGTGAATCAGGTACAGGGAAGAAAGTCATGGCTGATAGTGCTCGAACCCTTAAACACGTCACCATGGAGCTTGGCGGTAAGTCTCCAATGATCATCTTTGAAGACGCTAAACTGGATGACGCAGTATCTGCCGCTATGGTCGCTAATTTCTATACCCAAGGCGAGGTCTGCACTAACGGCACCCGCGTCTTTGTACATCAATCTATATACTCAGCCTTTATTGAGCAGCTGAAATCCCGCACTGAAAAACTGATCGTTGGTAACCCGATGGACAGCAAAACTCAAGTTGGTGCCCTCATTTCAAAAACGCATTTATCTAAAGTTTTAGACGCCATTGAAAGTGCTAAGAAAAGTGGCGCAACCCTACTGACTGGCGGTTATCAGGTGACTGAAAATGGGTTAGACAAAGGTAACTTCGTCGTGCCAACTGTCTTCGTCGATTGTGACGACAACATGCCGCATGTACAGCAGGAGATCTTCGGACCTGTAATGTCAGTACTTACTTTCAATGACGAACAAGACGTTATTGCACGCGCTAACGACACCGATTATGGATTGGCCGCTGGACTTTTCACTCAAGATTTAGCACGAGCACATCGCGTTATTCATCAAATGCAAGCTGGTATTTGCTGGGTGAACACATGGGGTGATTCTCCAGCAGAAATGCCCGTAGGCGGATATAAGCATTCTGGTATTGGCCGTGAAAATGGACCTGAGACCTTAAGGCATTACACCCAAACTAAGAGTGTTTTAATCGAGCTTGGCGAATACGTCAGCCCTTACGCCTAACGATGAGTTTACGGAGACAGATTATGGAACAACGCTACGATTATATTATCGTCGGCGCGGGATCGGCTGGCTGTGTGTTGGCAGACCGACTAACGGAAAGCGGTGAGCACTCTGTATTACTGTTAGAAGCAGGTGGCAGCGATAAAAGTATTTTTATTCAGATGCCAACAGCCCTCTCTTACCCAATGAACACCGAAAAATACGCTTGGCAATTTGAAACCACTGAAGAGGCGGGTCTAGATGGGCGCAAGCTACATTGTCCTCGCGGTAAAGTGCTTGGCGGTAGCTCATCCATTAACGGAATGGTGTATGCTCGCGGGCATGCTTGTGATTTCGACCAATGGGAACAACAAGGTGCAAAAGGTTGGAACTACCAGTCTTGTTTACCCTATTTCCGCCGCGCAGAGTCTTGGGATGGTGGCAGCGATGAGTATCGTGGTGGGGACGGCCCAGTTGGCACTTGCAATGGCAATAACATGACTCGTAACCCACTCTATCAAGCCTTTATCGATGCAGGCAAAGAAGCCGGTTACCCTGAAACTCAAGACTATAACGGTTATCAGCAAGAAGGCTTTGGTCCGATGCATATGACCGTTGATGGTGGGGTCCGAGCTTCTACATCCAATGCCTATCTAAAACGTGCCCTCAAGCGCCCTAACCTCACGCTGATTAAAGGTGTCGTGGTTCATAAAGTCTTATTGGAAGCAAAGCAAGCTGTCGGCGTCCAGTATGAAAAGTCTGGTATTGTCGTCGATGCCAAAGTGAACAAGGAAGTCATTTCTAGCGCTGGTTCTATCGGCTCAGTGCAGCTCTTGCAGCTTTCCGGAATCGGTCCTAAGAAGGTGTTGGAGCGCGCAGGCGTGACGGTAGAACATGACCTCGCTGGTGTAGGTGCTAATCTTCAAGACCACCTTGAAGTGTATTTCCAATACCACTGCTCTCAGCCAATCACGCTAAACAGCAAACTCGGTTTGGTGAGCAAAGGGCTTATTGGCGCAGAATGGATTCTTACTCGTAAAGGCTTAGGTGCGACCAACCACTTTGAATCTTGCGCGTTTATTCGTTCTCGTAAAGGGCTTAAGTGGCCCAACATTCAATACCACTTTCTTCCAGCTGCTATGCGCTATGACGGGCAAGCGGCTTTTGATGGGCATGGTTTCCAAGTGCATGTGGGGCCTAATAAACCCGAGAGCCGTGGCACCGTAGAGATTCGTTCGGCAAATCCACATGACAAGCCATTAATTGAGTTCAATTACATCTCGACCGAGCAAGATCGCCAAGATTGGCGAGACTGCATTCGCCTGACTCGTGAGATTCTAAATCAACCCGCAATGGATGCCTACCGCGGTGATGAGATTCAACCTGGGCTCCATATTCAAAGCGACGACGCTATCGATGAGTGGGTAAAGCAGAACGTAGAAAGCGCATATCACCCTTCTTGCAGCTGCAAAATGGGAGCCGATAATGACCCACTAGCCGTACTCGACGAGCAGTGCCGCGTTCGCGGTATCAAAGCACTACGCGTGGTCGATTCTTCCATTTTCCCAACGATTCCAAACGGCAATCTTAACGGTCCAACCATCATGGTTGCCGAGCGCGCTGCCGACATCATCTTGGGTAAACCTCTTCAACAAGACAAGCAACCCGTTTGGCTCGCCCCGAACTGGGAACAAACACAACGAATTGGCTCTCCATTGAGAGAGCTGGACTAAGTCCACCAAAGTCAGCCAAAAATAAAAAGGAAATAGCATGTCAACGATGACAAAAACACTCTCAGCACTCGCTCTTAGTAGTCTGGCGATGAACGCCTATGCCAACCAATGTGAAACGGTACGTTTTGCCGATGTTGGTTGGACAGACATCACTGCAACCACTGCGGTCACTACGGAACTACTAAAAGGGATGGGTTATAAAACCAAAACCGATCTTCTGTCAGTACCTGTCACTTACTCTTCAATGGCGAACGGTGATATCGATATCTTCCTTGGCAACTGGATGCCTACGATGGAGGGAGATATCGCTAAATATCGTGAAGCCAAAACCGTAGAAACCGTTCGTGCCAATCTAGAAGGTGCTAAGTACACCCTAGCCGTGCCTAAATATGTCTATGACGCTGGCGTAAAAAGCTTTGCTGATCTAGCCAAACATGCCGACAAATTCCGCGATCGTATCTACGGCATAGAACCAGGCAACGATGGTAACCGCCTTATTCAATCCATGATCGACAGTGATGCTTTCGGCCTCAAGGGCTTTAACTTAGTCGAATCTAGTGAAGCTGGCATGGTATCTCAGGTTTCTCGCGCTGCACGCCGCAACCAATGGATTGTGTATTTGGGTTGGGCACCACACCCAATGAACAGCAATATCGAAATGGAGTATCTCTCTGGCGGCGACGATTACTTCGGTCCTAACTACGGCGGTGCCAACGTTTACACCAACGTGCGTGCCAACTATCTATCTGAATGCCAAAACGTGGGTCAACTGCTGAAAAATCTAGAGTTCAGCCTTGAGATGGAAAACCAATTGATGGAAGCCATCTTAAATCAAAATGTACAACCGTCAAAAGCGGCACAGCAATGGATGAAGGCAAATCCAAAGCAAGTAGAAGCTTGGCTATCTGGCGTAACAACTCTATCGGGTGAAGACGCAAACGCAGCAGTACAAAGCTACATCGACTCAAAAGCGTAATTCAAAATGAGTGGGCATAACTGTCCACTCGAAAACACTAAGGTTGTATTGTGAATTTTATTACTGACAACAAAATCCCTCTGGGTCAATGGATGGAAGCAGGTGTCGACTGGCTGACATTCAATGCCGCAGGCCTGTTCGACGCAATTTCTATCTTCCTTGAAACCATCATTTTGTTCGTCGTTGATGTGTTTAAATGGATGCCACCTGCAATGCCGATCATTATGACCGCAGCCATTGCTTGGTATCTGCACCGTAGTATCCCTTTGGTACTATTTGTCATTGGTGCTTTGCTGACGATTTTGAACCTTGGCTACTGGCAAGAAATGCTAGAAACCTTTGTTTTGGTGTTTGCCGCGACAACGATTTCTGTATTAATTGGCGTACCTCTTGGCATCATGGCAGCACACCGCCCTTGGCTGTATACGTTGCTGCGCCCCATTCTCGACTTAATGCAAACCGTCCCCACTTTCGTCTATCTGATTCCAACTTTGGTTCTGTTTGGGCTGGGTATTGTTCCTGGATTGATCTCCACCATTATTTTCGCCATCGCCGCGCCAATTAGACTAACTTACCTTGGCATCACCAAAGTACCGGAAGAGTTGGTGGAAGCAGGCAAGGCATTTGGTGCCACACGAATGAAGCTGTTGTTTAAAGTAGAACTGCCAGCGGCCATGCCCAGCATCATGGCTGGCGTGACCCAATGCATCATGCTGTCTTTATCCATGGTGGTCATCGCCGCTCTCGTCGGTGCGGATGGACTGGGTAAACCCGTCGTTCGAGCCCTAAATACGGTCAATATTTCTCAAGGATTTGAAGCCGGATTAGCGATTGTCCTAGTTGCTATTATCTTAGACCGACTCTGTAAATCGCCGAATCAAAAGGAAGCCTAGTCATGGATGCCATTACGATTAAAAACCTAGACGTTGTCTTCGGTGATAAGCCGCAATTAGCGCTTGAGCAACTTGACCAAGGCAAAACTCGTCAAGAAATCATCGACCAAACCTCGCAAGTCGTCGGGGTCGACAATGTGTCGATGAGCGTAAAAGAAGGTGAGATTTGCGTCCTGATGGGACTTTCAGGCTCAGGTAAGTCCAGCTTACTCCGTGCAGTCAACGGCTTAAACACCATCTCCCGAGGCTCATTAGCGCTGAAAAATGGTGACGATTATGTTGATTTAGCCACTTGTGATGACGAAACGTTACGTCACCTACGTACTCATCGTGTTTCTATGGTCTTTCAGAAATTTGCTTTGATGCCTTGGCTAACCGTGTTGGACAATGTAGCTTTTGGACTTGAACTGCAAGGCATGTCGAAGTCGACAAGGCGAAACAAAGCACGCGAGCAGCTAGAGCTTGTTGGTCTCTCTGAGTGGGAAGATAAGTACCCGCATGAGCTATCAGGTGGTATGCAGCAGCGTGTTGGACTCGCTCGTGCATTTGCCATGGATACTGACATCTTATTGATGGACGAACCCTTTTCTGCCCTAGATCCATTGATTCGAACCCAGCTTCAAGATGAGCTGATTCTTCTCCAAGAGAAACTCAATAAGACGATTCTATTCGTCAGTCACGATTTGGATGAGGCTCTAAAAATAGGCAACAATATTGCCATTATGGAATCTGGCAAACTAATTCAACATGCGAAGCCAGAAGAAATTATCCTCACACCAGAAAACGACTACGTCCGTGACTTTGTTGCTCACACTAACCCACTTAACGTACTTAAAGGCCGCTCATTAATGCAACCAGCAAGTGAGTTAAAGCAAGAACATGATCGTTTGCAGATCTGTTCCGATCAATCGGTTTGGGTCAATCAAGCGAATGGCAAACTCAGCATTGTTAAAGACGAGGAACTAAAGCTCGTCCATTGGGATGCAAATCGAGGTGATCTGACCCATATTGATCAAAGTACCGTCGTGGTCGCCAGTCCAGACATCGGTATGAGAGAAGCAATAGAACTTAAGCAGCGTAGTGGGTTACCGATTTTGTTGGTTGAGTCTGGTAGAGTCGTTGGCATTCTCGATGACAGCGAATTTTATGACGCATTGTTAGGTAACTTTAGTACTCACCAGGCAGCCTAACATGGCCAAGAAATGATCTCCTCCTTGTTGAAGCTCGGAAGAATCTCTCAATTTTATTGGCTACCACTTTGCTTTATAACCACAAAGTGGTAGCCAAAAAATTGACACTCATCAAACCATTGACGCTTCTCGTATCGTATCAAAGTTCTAATACCCTGACGTGTAATACGTGTATTGAACTCTGTAAAATCTTTAGGTTACGCATCCAGTTTTTTATACACGGTTTATACAATGCCTAACCTTCTTAAGTTACTTAATATTAAAAACACCATTCTCTTGGTTTTTCTAATTCCAACAACACTTTTGATGGGACTCATCGCTACCCAGATCTTCAAAGCCCAAGAACGTGCCGACCATGCCCAAGCATCACAAGAAGCGGTCGAGCTGTTCCATCTGTTCGATAACATTGCTCATCAATTTGCTGTTGAACGAGGATTAACGGCAGGTGTGGTAGCATCCAAAGGACAAGGGCCGCAAGTCACAGCACTTAAACAGCAAAGGGTGAAAGCCGATCAGGCGTATCAAAGTCTATTGGCCTTTGCACCACAAGTGTTGGACAAACAACTGATAGACCGTTTAAGCCAGGATGTTCGACAACAGTTGGAACAACGCAATAGCATTCGCCAGCAAGTTGATACTCTGAATATCAAGGATTCACCCTTTGCGTTTTACTCCAATATCAACCGCATGGCGCTTGATAATCTATCGGTAATTTTAACTCAGGTTGACGCACCAAAGCTTGAACAGCAGTTACGTGGTCTACATGCCTTACTAGCTATGAAAGAGGAAGCCGGTAAAGCTCGTGGCGCTCTCAATGGTGCATTTGCCGGACAACGTTCAACACTGGATGCATACGCCAACATCACCAGTTATATCGCAACCGAAGCCTATGCCCTTCGTCAAGCAACACTTCTGTTTTCCGCCGAGCAAGCTCATCAGCTATCCGCAATGACTAACAGTTCAAACTGGCGTGACGTGAATGCCATTCAACAAGATTACCTGTCACAGAAAACAACGCTGGACAACTTGCAAGGACCAAGTGCTTCTCTTTGGTTTGAACTTGCTACTAAGCGTATCGGACAAATTAAGTCTATGGCTGATTCCATTGCCAACGATATGACAGCACTGGCGTTACAAAACCAGCAACAAGCACAGCAGCTAGTCTATGCGTATATCGCTTTAACATTATTTGTGGTGCTACCTCTCTCCATCATCGCATTCATGTCAACCAATCGCCTACATCGCCGTGTTAGTCGTTTTGTCGAACAAATCGATACCATTGCGCGCAGCAAGGATTTGAGCCTAAAACTGCCTTGTGAGCAAAAAGATGAACTTGGCAACATCGCTCACCACTTTAATCAGCTAACGGACAGCTTTGCATCGGCATTACAAACCTCTCTCGATGTCGCACAAAAAACTGAGCAAGAAATGGCAGAAATGAGTAGGTTGGTCGCCTCGACTCAAACCGTGAGTCAGCAAACTCATCTGCGTTGTGACAATATCGCAACGGCTATGACAGAAATGGCCCAAACCAGTCAAGAAATGGCGGGCATTACCGTAGAAGCCCAACAAAGCGCTGATAGCGCTCAGAATGATGCAATGCAGTGTCAAAGCCATGGGGAACATTCACTCTCGACCACGACCAAGTTAATTTCGAGTGTTGACGACACCTACACGTGTCTAGAACAGTTGGAAGTGAAGATGGCGAACGTGTCTGAGATTCTCGACAACATTAATGCCATCTCTGAGCAGACCAATTTGCTGGCGCTGAATGCCGCTATTGAGGCAGCACGAGCGGGTGAGCAAGGGCGTGGGTTTGCCGTGGTAGCAGACGAGGTTCGTTCACTTGCTCAGCGCAGCAAAGAATCAACTGAAGTCATCCGCAACCTTCTGGATGATATCTCTAGTAACGCGAAAACCTCATTTGAGAACATGCAGCAAAGTCGTGATGCCAGTTATTCGGCACAATCTATGGTATCGGAAACCAATGCCATGATCGAAACACTTATTGGCACCACCAAGAAGATCACAGACTACAACAGCAGTATCGCGACAGCGACTGAAGAACAAGCACAAACCACACAATCGGTTGAATCAGATATCGATAACCTGCTCTCTATGGTGGAGGAAACCGATAGTAATATTCAGAAAATGAACAAAGAAATGCACATTGTGAAACAAAGAATGGAAGAGTTAGTGTCGGAAGTTTCTCTATTTAAGCTAAACACCTAATCAAGTATAAAAGCAAAGGCCCTAGTCAATGATGACTAGGGCCTTTTGGATCGTCGTGACAATGCGTATTAGTCTTCAATTTTCGAGCGGTAAACAAAACCGCCGATAAAGACAACCAATACCAATGCTAGCGCTTCTAGAGTAGGGACATCGAACATGTATTTGCCTTATTGATGAGCTTGCCAAAACACTGCTGAAAATCCACAAACAAAAGCTAACGCTAATCCAATGAAAGCAATCGCTTCGTGTTGCTGCTGAAATATTTCCATAATGCCAAAACTGTATGAGGAAAAGGGTCTCAATAGTGAAGCAACTATTTCAGCCCCTCAAGATGATAGATCTTTACCGACACTAGCCACTCCGATAAATAAAATTCACTCAAATTCTATCCTAGAGTGAAAATTCAACTAATGTATTGTTAATACGGTAATTTTAATATGAAGTCGCATCTTCTAACTTGTCGTCATTATGTCTGGTTCGATATAAATGAGTACCAGCCAACACTATAAGAGCACCAATGACAACAAAAATACTGCCATCACGTAACGAGTCAGTCGTCATTGAAATAAGCACCACCAGCAATCCTAGCACTTGACACATTCTTCCTAGATAAGCGCCTTGACGAAAATCTACAGGTGCCTCTTCTTCTTTACTAATCGGCGTGAGTAAATTCTTTTTCAGCGTATTCAACTCACCTAATCTCGCACCAATCGGCTTTTGATAAAAATAACGTGTCATCATGAAGAACCCGCCGGTAATAAAGAGGTGAGCTAACATGGTCGCTGCGACTTGCAGATCCACTGTTTCACGATGGCTAAAGCTTGCTGTATCGAACAGTGGTAACAACCAATCCACTTGGAATATGAACTGCATAAATGCTGACACACAGAGTCCCACAGCAATAGTCGCCCAGCCAGACCAGTCTGGTGTTTTTAACGTCACAAACGCCAACAGCGATGGAATAGAAAGTGGTGTCTGTAGTAGCGCACCAAATAACATCATGATATCGAAGAAACTGTATTCTTTAATCGACGCAAACATCAAGGCAGCAAGAACGCAAAGCACACCATTCACTAATGTGGCTACTTGCCCCACGCGAAGCTGCTCTACTTCGTTAGCTTGAGGTTTAATAATGGATTGATAGACATTACGCACGAAAATACCTGCATTACGGTTCAATGCTGTTGTCATTGGAGAAATCGTCGCAGCAATCATTGCAGCTAATACCAAACCTAACATCCCAGCAGGTAAGAAGTGGTCAATATAGTAAACATATGCAGCGTTATTGGCACTCGTGCCTAACGTTGGATAATACGCCATCAAGTCAACACCCATTGCTGCTGTTGCCCATGGCGGCACGAACCACATAACAGGTCCAACAATGAAAAGAATACCCGTAACCAGAGCCGCTTTTTTCGCTTCTTTCTCATTGGTTGTCACCAAAAAGCGGTAACAGGATAATGCGTTATTGGTGTTCATGGTTTGCTTCATCATCATAACCACGACCCATAACCAGAAGATCTGCCAATAACTGATGTCATGCCCCATATACGTTTCAGTCGGGTATTGATTAATTAGTTCAGATGGACCACCAATTTCAATGAGTGCGTAAACGCCAACCGCCATCGTAATAGCCACCAGCAAAATCAGTTGAATCACATTCGTCGCTGATACCGTCCATGAGCCGCCACTCACCGCAATAAACGTCACCAAGCAACCAACACCAATAATGGTAACCATTAAATCGATATTAAATACCGCAGAAGCAAAGATCCCTAAGCCATTGAGCCATATTGCACCAGATAAAATGGTAAGAGGAAAAGAAATCCAAGTGTAGACCTGCTCTGAACTACGACCAAAACGAACCTTAATCACTTCCATCGCCGTTTCAACGCGTAGCTTTCGATAGCGTTCGGCAAAATACCAAGCCGCTACAAAGAAACCGAGTGCGTTGCCCCAGAAGATAAATAGCACAGTTAGGCCATCCTCATAAGCTTTTGCCGCAGCACCAGTAAATGTCCACGCGGAGAACTGAGTCATAAAGGCCGTCGCGCCAGCCATCCACCACATCATCGCTCCACCACCACGAATAAAGCCAGATGAGTCAGTAGTAAAACGCTTGAAAGCTAACGCAGCGAACAGCACAAAAGCAAAATAGCCAATGACAATCACACCATCAAGAGTGTCCATAGTTCCCCTTTTAAATTGCTAAAATCGTCAACGCAAAAAGCCGGGCAATGCCCGGCTAGAAATAGATATAGACTTAGAGTTGAGCAAACGAGCCAGTAAAACTCACGCTTTCGTCGCCAATCGTCATTTCATGTAATAACTCTTGTTGCCCCGCTTCGCGGTTACTGATGGCAAATCGATATGCATTACCTGTTGTGGTTGTCACTTCAATGACAGTCGCATCGTCATTATCAGCCAGCGTTGTCACCGCTTCGACAAGACCACGGGCTCCCACTGAAGCCTCAAACTCTTCGTTAAAATAACCATGAGTTTCAAGTACAGAAGCAAATACATGATTCTGACCAGATTGACGCAAGATAAGTGCAGGCTCGCTGCGTAGATTGAAGTCTGGATCGTTAGCACCTAGGCGCGCAAAGTACACTTTTGAATCTGCTACTGCACTTGTTATCAAGCTGTAGTAGCTGTTGCCGTGTAACCAAGATACAAGAGAGCTACCTTCAACGTTACCACTAGCTAAGTTCCATAGATGCTGATAACCAAAGTTTTCACCCATTGGGCGCAATGTAGATTCTGTGCTGTATTCAAAGTCGGTACGAATGATTTGACCAGAAAAGTGAACGGGGAGATCGTAAGAGTGCTCTTTGTCCGCTTTGATACGGTAAACGTCAATAACCAATGGTTTCTCGAATTCTTCTATGTCAGCCAGTAGCACTGAACGCTGCATATCCACGCCTTCATAGTACTCGCTGATTTTACCGCTCATACCTTGCAGTTTTGCATCATCAGCTTTAAAGAACTGCTTCGAGCCAAAACGAGACTCCGCGGTTGCCGTGTCGAAGTTGTTTTGCGTTCTTTGATCAACTGTTACTGTGTTATGCGCGACCGTCTGCTTACAGTACGACTTGTTCTCAGGGATATAGCGACCACCAAACTTAGGCTCTACGTTTACCCAACGACCGAAACCATAATCGTGCAGAACTTCTTGTCCACGATTAAATACGCTTAAATGAAGCCCATCGTAATGACCGTGGTCAAGAGCAGAGTGATACTGGTGATCAGAGCCGTGTTGACCAAACCATAGAAGAGCCATCGTATCATCGTCTTGAGCATCGCGATGACGGAGAATAGTAAGTCCACCTTTCTCACCTTTAGGACCGTCAGTGACAAACAAGCTACCCCAGTTAAACGGCTTAATTTCATCCGCAGCATCAACTGCATCAGACAGAGTTTTACCTGCAGATTGAACCCAAACGTCTTGTTGGTGGTTTGCCATGCTAAGCAACGTTTCGCTTTGCTCATAGCGGTGGTAGCACACGCTTGTCGCCATAATAACGCCTTCATCATTAATGCTGATGGTTTTCGACGAATCGTTTAGTGCTGGTAGCGTGCCGTCAGGGAAAGCTGTCGAGAATACCGCGTAAGAAGTCGTCTTGATCACTGAGTCGTTAAACTCATAGATACCGATCTCTGGTTGACGACGCTCAATCGCTTCTGCGAACAGATAGATTGGACGCAGCGAGAAGCGGTGGTAGTAAGGACCTTCCATATAGTAGCCGTCTGGCGAGAACAGTTGGTCTAGCTGAGCTAGGAAACCGCCGCTTACTTTGTCAAGCTTCAGACCGTAAAGCGCTTTATCAACAGACTGTTGATCGTTGATCGCATAGCCACAAATACCCACAGCGGCTACTGCCCACAGACCGTGGTTGTGGACGATGTCGAAGTCGTGACCATAAGTCACAACGAAAAGGTCGATCATCTGTTTGAATAGGTCTGTTTCGATGTGTTGCTTTTGCTCATCCGAAAGCGTGTGGTACACGCAGCTGTATGCGCAAGATGCGTAAAGCATCCACATGTTTTCGTTTAGCGTTTGGTGGAAGATTTTACCCGGTGGGTTAGTATCACGGCTAACGTTGCTTTCCAGTGTTGGATAAACATTCGCGTACGCGGTTAGCATCTCTACGATGTAATCACGGTATTTAGTTTCCTCAGTGATAAGGAACAAACGACCAGCTAAGTCGATATGAATATAGTTTTGCTTATGACGGTTATGCTCGTAACCGCCGCCTTCACCGTGGCCAGGGACTTCAATGCCCACTTCAGCCATGTAGTCATTCACTTGAGCAATATCACGCGCTAGTTTCTTACCTAGCAAGGTTTCCTTACCTAGATCTTTGCGCAGCTCCGCTGCTTCCTCAAAGTTCAATAGTAGTGGTTGATAGCTCATTTATAGTGTCTCCTGCTCAATCGCGAAACAGCCAACCCAAGAGTAGGTTTTACCTGCGATCTCAGCATTGTTGGTTGTATCTTTAGTAACTTGTGGGTTGTTGCTAACCATTAGCGTAAAGCGAGAGGTTTCCGTCTCAATCTCTACCACTGACGCTTGCGCGTTGTGACCAACAACTTGAATATTTTTAACGCTGCCACGGGCACTGACCGATTGCTCAAACTCTTCGTTGAAGTAACCGTGTGTCTCAATTACCGATGCGAATAGAGTGTCTTCACCCTTAGTGCGAAGAATAAAGCTTTGCTCACTACGTAGGTTAAAGCTTGGGTCATTGGCACCCGTGCGAGTGAAGATAACCTCGCCATTGTCATTCGAGCTGGTACCTAGCCAAGTATAGTAGCTGTCTTCTTGTAGCCAGCTGACTAGCGCCGTCTCGTTTGCTTCGCCTTGTGCTACATTCCAAAGGTGGCGATAGCCAAGCTCTTCGCTCAATACGTTGAGCTCTTTATGTGCCTGGTATTCAAAGTTGGTGCGGATCACCTGACCATCAAACTGATACGAATAATCGTACTGGTGCTCACCTTCGCCTGTTAGGCGAAATAGATCGATGAGTAATGGCGCTTCAAGATCGTCATGTTTCAACATGAACACGCTGCGCTGCTGCTGTACACCGTCGTAGTGCTCATTAGCAAAAGCACTCATACCAACGATCTGCTCGTTGTCTGCAGCAAAGAAGTGTGGCAGACCGTGTACGCTGTCAGCACGCTCTACGTCAAAGTAGTTTTGGCACGTTTCGTCAACCGTCACTGCGTTGTGAGCAATCGTCTGACGAGCATAGGTTTTGTTCTCGTCTAGGTAGCGTCCACCAAACTTAGGTTCAACGTTAACCCAACGGCCAAAGCCGTATTCACGAAGCACTTCTTTACCTCGGTTGAAGTAAGAAATACCCAGCGTATCAAAGTTGCCATGTCCCATGCCGTGCTGACCATAGTTCATCACTAGCTGGAATACGTCTTTGTTTTTGTCCTGCACGCGCATAAAGCCTTGCGCACCGCGGTCACCATTTGGTCCTTCGTTGAGCTCAACGCTTGGCCAGAATGGAAGACCCACATCCGTCGCTTTTTCAAACGCTTGTGATAGCTCCAGACCACAGCCGTGCACCCACACAGAGTCTTGGATCTTCGCCATACCGAGTAGGTTATCGTTGATACCATAGTGCTTGGCGTACTGACTTACTGCGACCTGCACACCCGCATCATTGATGCTCATCGTGCGAGATGCATCGTTAAGTGCTGGGAACTGACCATTTGGGTAGGCCGTTGCTAGCATCGCCTCAACCGTGTTACCAATCACACCATCTTTGTAATTGAAGATGTCGAGTTCTGGCATATGACGATGAAGAACCTCAGCAAACACACACAGTGGACGAATCGCATAGCGGTGGTAATAAGGACCTTCAATGTAGTAACCCGACGGAGCAAACAGCTGAGTGATCTGCGCTAGGAAACCACCCGTGCCGTTGTTCTCAAGACCAAATACGGATTTCTCTAGGAACTCACGACGGTTAACCGCTAGGCCACAAATACCAACGGCCGCTACTGCCCAAACACCGTGGTTATGAATACGGTCGAAATCATGGCCGTATTTCACAGTGAACATATCCAGCATTGGGTTAAACAGACGGTCAACCACGTTCTGGCGTTCTTCTTCACTCATGGTTGCGGCAACACATGAGTATGCAAGGCTAGTAAACATTAGCCATACGTGTTCGTTTAGAATTTGGTGGAACAGACGCCCTGTTGGGTTCGTGTTCTTTTGAACATGAAAATCGAAGGTGAGATATAGGTCTGCATACATTGCCAGTAAATCACGCACAAACTTAGCGTAACGATCATCCCCCGTAATGAGGAACATACGACCCGCTATGTTCATGTAAGTATAGTTTTGCTTGTGGCGGTTGTGCTCGTAGCCACCTGCTTCACCGTGACCTGGTACTTCAAGAGGAAGCTTCATGAATGCTTCAACATCTTTGATGGCTTTTGCAATCGCTTTACCCATTAAGGTATCGCGACCGAGCTCTCTTCGTAATTGCTCTATTTCGTCTTCGTTTAACAGTATGGGTTGAACCAATGTGGACATTTTCACCCTCAAAATCTATTGAATCTATAAATCCGACCCATATAAAGTAATACAATATGCATTATTGTCATACAAGAAATCAGACAAAAGTGGACATTAGTCACATTTAACCAAGGATGTGCGATATGAACACTACTATTCACGGGCACAAACTGGTAAATTACACATTATTAAAACGGCGTTTTAATAATAAAACAGATCAAGATCACATTGTAGTAAGCTTATTGTATTACAAATTAATAAATCTGCTTATTATGACGTCAACGAATTTAAGAGTAGACATTAACTTGGTCTAGGAGGCAGTTAGTGCACCGTTTTTTCTCTGCTGATGAACACCCCTGGGAACAGGTGAGTCAAGGCATCAAACGTAAGATTGTCGGCTTTACCGATGATCTGATGGCGATGCATCTTTGTTACGACAAAGGAGCAAGCGGTACGATACATAGGCATGAAATACACGATCAGATTGTTTATGTCGTCAGTGGCCGTTTTGAAGCTATCGTCGATGGGCAAAAGCGTGAGTTAAAGGCGGGTGATGCATTTATGGTGAAAAAGCTTCTTGACCATGGCACCACCGCACTAGAACAAGATAGTGTTCTACTCGATATTTTTTCTCCTTCACGTGAAGACTTTTTAAGTTAATCACTCCAAAGTGGGATCGCACACAATGAACCAATACAAAATCGCCATCATCGGCGAATGCATGGTAGAACTACAGCGCAAAGGTGACCTTTTAAAACAAGCCTTTGGCGGTGATACGCTCAATACTGCACTATATCTATCTCGGCTAACTCATGCTCACGACATTAAAGTAAGTTACATTACAGCACTAGGTAACGATCCGTTCTCGGCTGAGATGATAGAGGGCTGGAATCAAGAAGGTATCGATACAAGCTTAATTCTGCGCCTTAATGACAAAATGCCGGGCCTATACCACATTGAAACCGATGAAACTGGTGAGCGTACCTTCTTTTATTGGCGAAATGATGCAGCGGCCAAATTCGTTTTCGACCAACAAGAATCAGAACAACTCATCGACACCTTATTAGGTTACGATGCGGTTTACTTAAGTGGTATTACCCTTGCGATCCTGACTGATTCAGGACGCGATAAGTTGTTCGGCTTCCTAAAAGCATTTAAAGAAAAAGGCGGGCATGTCTTCTTTGACAACAACTTCCGCCCGAAATTGTGGGCAGATCAGCTCACAGCAATCAATACTTACAAAGCGATGCTTAGCTATACCGATACTGCCTTGTTAACATTTGAAGATGAACAGGCCTTGTTTGGTGACATGTTTGTTGAGCAATGTATTGAACGCACAAGCGAAGCTGGCGTCTCAGAGATTGCTATTAAGCGAGGCGCGAAAGATTGTTTGGTTATTGTGAACGATCAGGCTAATTACGTCGCACCTAAACCAGTTGACAATATTATCGACACCACTGCAGCTGGCGACTCGTTTAGCGCAGGTTACCTAGCGAAACGCCTAACTGGCGGCGATGCTCTAAAGTCAGCCGCAATGGGTCACAAAGTCGCAGGTACGGTTATTCAGCATCGCGGTGCCATTATTCCCAAGAACGCAACACCAACTCTTGATTAGTAGGACAAATAAAATGACGACATTAAACGAACAGCTAGCAAGCTTGAAAGTAATTCCAGTAATTGCCATTAACAAAGTTGAAGACGCTATTCCACTAGGCAAAGCGTTGGTTGACAACGGTATGCCATGCGCTGAGATTACGTTCCGCACTGAGTGTGCAGCTGAAGCTATCGCTGTAATGCGTAAAGAGTTCCCTGAAATGCTTATCGGCGCAGGTACTGTGCTGACTAACGCGCAGGTTGACCAAGCAATTGAAGCGGGTGTTGATTTCATCGTAAGTCCTGGCTTTAACCCACGAACAGTCCAATATTGTTTGGATAAAAACGTACCAATTGTACCGGGCGTAAATAACCCAAGCCTTGTTGAACAAGCAATGGAGATGGGCTTACGTACACTTAAGTTTTTCCCTGCAGAACCTTCAGGTGGCGTAAACATGCTAAAAGCACTTACGGCGGTTTACCCAGTAAAATTCATGCCTACAGGCGGTGTAAGCCTCAAGAACGTCGACGACTATCTGTCTATCAAGTCAGTATTGGCTTGTGGCGGTACATGGATGGTTCCTACCAACCTAATAGACGAAGGTCGCTGGGAAGAACTCGGTCAACTGGTTAAAGATGCAGTTGCGCACGTAAACTAATCCGTATTGACCTTGCAGTTTAATTCGGGAATTAGCGAGCCATTGGCTCGCTTTTTTTGTCCCACAATAAGTGCATATCTGCCCACTTTCACTTGAAGTCTTCACCGTTTGAAAAAGCATAGGCGTAACAACCGCACAATAGGCAAAGCAAATTCAAATATAACTCGTACATAACTCGTTGATTTGTATTAGAGTTAATTTGTGAGGATTTATGTATCGTTTTCCACACAAAATAAAGATGCGTCTCCCATCACACTTTAAGCTTATTGTAATACAAAACTACAAGAAGATTATTTACTATAATCGTCAGTATGAATGATATAAGGCTGAAACATGACTATTGATACTCTTGTAGTACTCGCCTACTTCTTTTTCCTGATCGCTATCGGTTGGATGTTCCGTAAGTTCACCACGTCGACCAGTGATTACTTTAGAGGTGGCGGTAAGATGTTATGGTGGATGGTAGGTGCTACCGCTTTCATGACACAGTTTTCAGCATGGACGTTTACAGGTGCCGCAGGACGCGCGTTCAACGACGGTTTCGTTGTTGTAATCCTATTCTTAGCCAATGCATTTGGCTACTTCATGAACTACCTCTACTTCGCACCAAAATTCCGTCAGTTACGAGTAGTAACGGCAATTGAAGCGATTCGTCAACGCTTCGGTAAAACTTCAGAGCAGTTCTTCACTTGGGCTGGTATGCCAGACAGCTTGATCTCAGCCGGTATTTGGTTGAACGGTCTAGCAATCTTCGTGGCAGCTGTATTCAACATCCCAATGGAAGCAACAATCGTTGTTACTGGTCTAGTACTGATGCTAATGGCAGTAACAGGTGGTTCATGGGCGGTCGTAGCGTCTGACTTCATGCAGATGTTGGTCATCATGGCTGTGACAATCACCTGTGCAGTTGCAGCGTACTTCCACGGTGGTGGTCTAGGAAATATCGTAGATAATTTCCAAGGCGACTTCATGATGGGTAATAACCTGAACTACGTGAGCATCTTTATCCTTTGGGTAGTGTTCATCTTCGTTAAACAGTTCGGTGTTATGAACAACAGCATCAACGCTTACCGTTACCTATGTGCTAAAGACAGTGAGAACGCGCGTAAAGCGGCTGGTCTAGCCTGTATCCTAATGGTCGTTGGCCCACTAATTTGGTTCCTACCACCATGGTACGTAGCAGCATTTATGCCTGACTTTGCTGAGCAATATGGTTCAGTAGGCGGTGACGCGGCATACCTAGCATTTGTGCAGAACGTAATGCCAGCAGGCATGGTGGGTCTACTTATGTCAGCTATGTTCGCGGCGACTATGTCTTCGATGGACTCTGGTCTAAACCGTAATGCTGGTATCTTTGTGATGAACTTCTACAGCCCTATTGTTCGCCCTCACGCGTCTCAAAAAGAGCTAGTTATAGTAAGTAAACTTACCACTATCATGATGGGCTTTATCATCATCGGTATCGGTTTGTTTATTAACTCGTTGCGTCACCTGAGCTTATTCGACATCGTATTGAACGTTGGAGCGCTTATCGGCTTCCCAATGCTTATCCCGGTGCTACTTGGTATGTGGATTCGCAAAACGCCAGATTGGGCTGGTTGGGCAACACTTATCGTCGGTGGTTTCGTTTCTTACATCTTCGGTATCTCACTACAAGCAGAAGACATTGAGCACCTGTTCGGTTTGGAGCAAGCTCTAACAGGTCGTGAGTGGGGAGATCTTAAAGTTGGATTGAGCTTAGCAGCACACGTTGTGTTCACTGGTGGCTTCTTCATCCTAACGACTAAATTCTACCGAGGACTATCGCCTGAGCGTGAGAAAGAAGTAGAACAGTTATTTACCAACTGGAATACCCCGATTGTTGCAGAAGGTGAAGAGCAGCAAAATCTAGATACTAAACAGCGTTCAATGCTAGGTAAACTTATCAGTGTGGCTGGTTTCGGTATCCTTGCTATGGCTCTAATTCCAAATGAACCAACAGGACGCCTATTGTTCCTACTTTGCGGTTCAATGGTACTGACTGTGGGAATCTTATTGGTTAACGCATCTAAATCTGGTTCAACGAAAAAAGCGCAAATTGCCAGCTAATCATTGAACTCAACAGAAAGCCGCGCAGAGTCTTCTCTGGGCGGCTTTTTTTTGCTAAACGTAAGTGAAACTTAGTCCATCATTTCCTTCATACACATCTCACACAACTTTGGTTTCGGCCTTGTTCGCTGATACTTTAACCAAAACTCAGGTTCGGCTTTGGTGACAAAAATCCCGCCAAGCAAAGGTAAAAGTAGACCCACAGATACTAACGAGATCGAGTTCCCAGCAATCCATGTAGAAATACTCAATGCGATAAGCGGAAAGAACAGAAAACAGATCGAAGCAGTAAACGGCGTAGACACCTGGCCTAATTTGAAATACGCCACAATGCCGCCGACACTGGCAAATACCCCTAGGTACAACACCGCTGTCATCGAGTCCAATGTGAACAGGCTTATGTCTGGTTGCTCAATCACCCAAGAAGTGAACAACAAAAACAATGACGCAAGAAAGCTTGGTACCGCATTATAGGTCAGCACTGGCGTGCCTTTGCAAAACCGTTCCACAAACACATACATAACTGCATGAATCGCTACCGCCCCCCCTAGGGCAGCAAAGCCAACCAAGTAGTTTTTGCCTCCCAATTTCATCTCTGTCGCCAGAATCAGAATGAGACTTAACACCGCGACTAACAGTCCTGCGATTTGAACTTTTCGCAGGCGTAAACCAAGAAACAGGCTCGACATAACCATCACCGCAATCGGCATGTTGGCGAAGATAATCGAAGCCAACCCAGAGGAAATATATTGCTCGCCAAATATCATCAACGTAAACGGAATCGCAAAGTAGAAAATTGCGACCACATACATCCACGCTCGCTTTCCTTTAGGAAAGAATAACGGTTGTTTTAGGTATTTCGCCAGCATCACCAATAGAGGCGCAGCGATGAGAAAACGCATGCCCGTTGCGAAAATTGGTGGAATAGTCTCAACGGCCACTTCCATTGCAAACCACGTCGTTCCCCAAATAAGGCACACTGAGACAAACAGTAAAATAGGTAGCTGTTTATGCGACATCACAACCTCCTAATTTACTACAACGAATGAGATAGCACAGAGGCGTGGCATTGAGCTTGCCACAAGCTTTGGATTTAGTTTTCATTTTTTATTCCCATCACAGGATGGTGCAAATAGCTTTATTTGCACACACAACAAGTCCGCGTGAGTAATCACGCAATAAAATTGTTAACAGCGAAGCGCTGTAAGACAGGAACTAGGCGATGGGAGGTCGGTAGAGCGAGTGCATATCTGCGCTCGTATAAAGACTAGCCAGTCTTTGTGTGAGTTCATAACGATACGGAGCAAGGCGAGAATCTTGTGGCGTCTCAACTAAAGCAGAGCCTGATGCGTGACCATGGGAACAACACTGCTTTTCGAAGCAGGTTCCTCCAGGCTCACAACAGCCTGAGTCCTCAGTTTGCAATGTATCGGAGGTGATACCGCAGAACTTCACATGCATGACTTGCGCCATGCTCAGTGTTGATTGCGGTGACGAGACATCTGCACGCACAGCACCACTGGATAATACGAGTATTACCAGGATCGCGAGCAAGCTACAGATTGTAGATACGCTTTTAGCGAGCATCACAACGTCTCATTCAAGTAAGTAGAAAAAACACTTAAAAATTCTGAGTCTGAAGATACCTATCCAAGTTGCAACACACAATAGCCTTTGAGACGACTTTACATTTTTTTACGCGAATTTGGTGACCTGTATTAGCGCAACGATACCTTTGTGTGAATAACGCTACTTTGTAGAAATAACGTTAGGTTAAACCATCGCTCTCGTGGACCATTACTAACAATAATCCAACTTGCGTACCCAATCATCAAAACGTCGTAGCCAATCGTCGGCATCACTTCCTTCTCGGACATAGACGCCAAACCCATGTCCACCTCGCTCAAATAATGTGAGTTCACTAGACACAGATGCTGCTACTAGTGCATTGTGCAGCTTAAGGCTATGTTCGACTACAACAACATCATCGTCTTTAGCGTGCATAATGAGCATCGGGGCAACATCTGGGGAAATACGTTCATCAATAGACAACAAACTTATTTGCTGCTCATCGTTTAAGGCATTAACGACATTCTCATAAGAGCCCAGATGCACGACACCAGAGGTCATTGACACCACAGGATACATTAAACAAGTGAAGTCTGGTCGGTTAGACCGCGTATCGGTACTTAACCATCCTGCTAAATGACCACCTGCGGAAAAGCCCATGATACCTACCTTTGCCATGGGGACTAGCTGGCGAATCAAAGTCAATGCTGCTCTTGCATCGACGATGGGCGCAAGCTTTTCTATGTCAGAGCCATTGTTTTTTATAGGCAGTCGATAATTTAAACAGAACGCATGATAACCCATTTCGCTAAGGCACTTTGCCACCTCTACGCCTTCATTATCAATCGATACAATTTGATAGCCTCCACCAGGAATAATGAGAATGGCGTGACCGTTGCTTCGCTCCGGATGAAATTCAAGTAGTTCAGGGTGGGATATCTCGGAAATGAGCCGATGAGGATAGCGGAGAGGAGTTTGCGAATCGTTTACTTCCATTGGAGAGCGTTCCGAAAAACCATCACCTTGCTCTAGGGAATGGACTGTGACCGCTGGGAATAACTCCGAAAGGGAATAAATAGATTGCATCAAATTACTCGTTATTGTTCTTTAAGTTAAGTACCAAAGTAAAACGCTTCTTACATGTCGACAAGCGTTTATTGTATAAACAATGAGCCGCTTCTCAGTACAAAAAAGCCGACCAAACGTCGGCTTTTAAAACTTCAATGCACAATATATTAGTCGATAAGTGTGCGCACATATTCTGCCAGTTCCGGTTCTTGGCAGTTGGAGAAAAAGCATTCCTGAAACTGAACACTACCGACCGCCGTTTTCACCAACTCTTGGTCAATTGCCTTCAGTGACTCCACAACATCTTTGCAAACTGCAGCTTTTACTTCTGACAAAATCGCAGCGTTTTTTTGTTGAGGTTCGGCACGTTCAATAGGGTAACCTTCGCCGCGATTACCAGTGAAGGCCTTTTCAAAGATATAACGTACATTCAGTTCACCGGCCCAGCCAAAGCCTTTCGCAAACGCCAGTGAAATCGCATTACCGTTGTTAATTTGATTGAAAAGAAATGCATCAGATGGCTCTAGGCAGTAACCACATATCACTCCTGGGTGAAGGTTGCTTGCCATCATCGCGCCCTGGCCTGTGCCACAGCCAGTCACGACAAAGTCCACCGCTTTTGAATTCAGTAGAATGCTCGCCATAATGCCAAGGTGAATATAGGTAAGATGATGGTCATTTTCATCCGTCATACCTACGTTGAATACGTCGTGACCTAAACCGCCCGCTACTGTATCTAATTCAGCCGCTACCATAGCATTTTTCGGCGCTTGGCTGTTTTCCATCATTAGTGCAATTTTCATGTTCTTTCCCCAACGGCCTTATTAGCCGCGAATTTTCCTAAAACTAAATAACTGTGTCGTCGACCAATACATTGACCATGCTGCAGCTCAAACATCATGAGCCGTACGCTGACCATCGCGAGTTAACCTAAAAATAGTCATTAAATTGGTTAATAGAAGCGTAGCTTCGAGCAGGACGCCGCCAATTGAACCCACCATAATGTTGTTTGTTAACCAGCACATTGCGCCTAATAAAAAACCGATTCGCATCGCAATGCCCTGAAGCATAAACAGCGAATACGTACCAATTGCCGCTCCAAATATTGGCCAAAGCTGCGATAAGTCTTCGGCAATCATGCCACCTAAGAGGAGACTTAACGCAATGAAAATCAGAGCGACAATTTTGGAGTTTGTGTAAATGGCAGCTGTTGTTCTGACCGCGGAAAGCGCAGCAGCTAACGCAGAAGTTAACGAACCTAACAATAAAAAGTGGACAAGGTGATTAACGTTCAGTGCCAGCATCAAAATTTTAAGTCGTTTATCGTTTTTTTGGTAAAAGGTAGCAATACCTAAGCCATAACTTACAAACCCTAAAATCTGCCCAGCAATGTACGCGTCCATCACCTAATCGTCTCCGGTTAGCGTGCCAACCATCCACCATCAACTGCAATGGTATAACCATTAATATAGTCTGATGCTTGTGAAGCTAAGAATATACAAGGACCAGCAAGATCTTCTGGCGTGCCCCAACGGTCGGCAGGAATGCGCTCTAGAATTTCTGCATTACGTTTTTCGTCTGCACGTAGCGCCGCAGTATTGTTCGTCGCCATATAGCCAGGTGCAATTGCGTTGACATTGATGCCTTCTTTGGCCCACTCATTTGCCATTAGACGCGTTACACCCATAACGCCACTTTTCGAAGCGGTATATGATGGAACACGTATGCCACCTTGGAATGAGAGCATGGAGGCAACATTGATAATCTTACCGCCCTCGCCTTGAGCAATGAACTGCTTAGCTACCGCTTGAGACATGAAAAACACCGACTTGATATTGATGTTCATCACGTCATCCCAGTCTTGCTCTGAGAAATCGATAGCGTCGTTACGTCGGATAATACCTGCGTTGTTCACTAGGATATCAATTCGACCTAGTTCGGTAACTGCACGGTCAACAATGTTCGGAATATCATCAAGCTTCATCAAGTTAGCACGAATATCGATGAACTTTCGGCCGGTCCCTTCGATAAGCTCGATCGTTTCTGTCGGCTCAACAATATTCACACCGACAATATCACAACCCGCTTTAGCAAGACCCAATGCCATACCTTGGCCCAAACCAGTATCACAGCCAGTTACGATTGCGACTTTCCCGTCTAATTTGAATGAATCAAGAATCATTTTTTATTCCTTCATAGATGTATTCGAGGATGAACCTTAGAAAGTTCTCACTGTTGTTAAATTAACCATACACAAAAAATGAATCGCATTAAAGTTATTTTTGAAATGCCGTTTCATTTTTATCTTTAACTTATGCAAGTTTGTGAAGGCAATCTCACTATTCGGTTCTGATTTTTATGAAAAGCCTTTTTGAAATTACTGACATGGTAAGGTTGCAAAGCTATAATCGCGCCCACAACAGAAAATCAAAGGAAGATAGATGGATAAGTCCACGCAGCCAGAAGCCGTGTCCTCGGTACTCAAAGTGTTCAATATTCTGCAAGCCTTGGGCGAGCAAAAGGAAATTGGCGTTTCAGAACTATCACAAAGACTCATGATGTCAAAAGCGACGACCTATCGTTTCCTACAAACCATGAAAACACTCGGTTACGTTTCTCAAGAAGGAGAAGCAGATAAGTACGCACTTACTCTTAAAATGTTCGAACTTGGTTCGAAATCATTGGAGTTTGTCGACCTTATTGATATTGCAGATAAAGAAATGCGTGAGATTAATAAAGTGACTAATGAAACGGTTCACTTGGGTTCTATTGACGATGGTTCGATCATCTATTTACACAAAATAGATTCAAGCTATCACTTACGTATGCATTCTCGGGTAGGCCGCCGCAATCCACTCTACAGCACAGCGATAGGTAAAGTGCTACTTTCCCACCTTCCTGACGCAGAAGTTCGTGTAATATTAGACACGGTCGAATTCATCAAACACACAGACAAAACCCACGATAACACAGAGCAACTGATTGAAGAGCTGAACACCGTTCGTGAATGTCATTATGGTGAAGACAACGAAGAGCAAGAGCCTGGACTACGTTGCATCGCTGTCCCTGTTTACGACCGTTTCGGCCATGCTATCGCTGCAGTCTCTGTCTCCTTCCCCATAATCCGTTTCGACGAAGAGAAGAAAGCAGAATACATCACTCTCCTACACAATGCCGGAAGGACCATTTCTGAGCAGTTGGGTTATCACAATTATCCTGTTTAGAAAAAGACTAAAAAAGCCCTCATTTAATCTTTGAGGGCTTTTGGTATCCAAATACGTTCATATACTTTCATTCTACCAATATTAATGAATCGTGCTTTGAACCATTGCTTAGCTATTTGGAATTATACATTTGATTACAGCATCTCGAAGCTAACCCTGAGTCTATATTGAATGTACCTTAGTTAACTACTTCATAAGCTTGTGTTCAATTGACACCGAACAACTGCGGTAAATACATGGTAAAGAATGGAAAATAAGTTATTAACATCAATCCAATAAATTGCAGCGCAAAAATAGGTAATAAAGGTTTAATTATATTTGTTATTTTTTCTCCCGTGACGCTGCAAGAAACAAACAGTACTGTTCCCACTGGCGGTGTAATTAATCCCATACAGAGGTTATAAACAATTACTACGCCAAACTGAACCGGATCAATATCTAACATCATCGCGACAGGGTAGAAGATAGGGGTAAATATCAACAATGCGGGTGCCATATCCATAAAGATACCCACAGCCAACAAAGTTAGGTTCATCAGCAATAACAGCAACAGTTTGTTTTCAGTCACACCGATGAGCATCTCACCAATCGCATCAGGAATGCTCGCGAACGTCATGCTCCAGCTCATCAATCCGGAACAAGCGATTAAGAACAGAATCACAGAAGAAGTCAGCGCCGAATCAAACAGTACCTTTGGCAGCGATTTCAAGCTCATGGTGCGATAAGCAAACGACAGAACCAGGCTATACAGCACGGCAATACCACCAGCTTCAATTGCGGTGAATACACCAGACAAAATACCACCGATAATAACGAAAATCATCGTAAGGCTTGGTAACGTCTTCCATACCGTCAATGCTATCTGCTTCCAATGGTACTGCGTATTGTCGACGGGGTATTTGAGCTTTTTGGCATAAAAGTAAGCCACAATCATCACAGACAACCCCATCATGATTCCAGGTAAGTAACCTGCTAGGAACATAGCCGCGATCGATGCACTTCCACCGGTGATCATGGAGTAGATAATGAATATCCCCGTCGGAGGTATCATCATCCCTGTTGGCGCGGATGCGGCGTTAATCGCAGTTGAGATAGGCATGTCATAGCCTTTCTCTTTCGCCATTGGTGAAATAATGCCACCAATAGCGGTAGAAGCCGCGATGCCCGAACTGGATAGACAACCAAACAACATGTTAGACAGTACATTCGCTTGCCACAGGCTTCCCGGAATACGTCGGCCTAGCAACATCGCTAAATCGATCAAACGTCTCGCAATCCCGCCTTGGTTCATGATATTGCCTGCCAAGATGAAAAATGGCAGAGCCAAGAACCCAAAGCTTTCTAGGCCACCGAACAACTTTTCACTCGCGGTCACCATCAAGACATCGGCATCAATTTGCAGCGACAATACCCACAAGCCAGAGAAGGCGAGTCCTACAGAAATGGGAATATTCATTGCCAACAAAAAGAAAAACGCACTAAATAACAAGACAGTAGAGGTCACTTCTAAATGCTCATCGACTAAATACTCATACCACTGCGTTTGCTGCAGAGCTCCCCACACCCAATAGCTAAGGATACCAATGGAGATCATCACCGCTGCGGTGATCACGGTTGAGCGTCCAAGCCCCACCAGCTCAATCACTCTTTTCAGCTGCATCAGTACAAAAAACACACCAGACAGCACCAAAATGCTTTGCAGAACCGACATAGATATCTGCAACATCGGAGAGGTAAACGCCGCGTTCTTCTGCATCGCGTTATACCCACCGTAGATGATGATTGCCGCCAACAGCACGGTTAACAGCGCGCTAAAGATAATGAGCCATTTCTGATGACGCTCAGAAAGCGCGTCATAAATGATAGGCAGACTTAAATGAAATCCTTTGGAAAAGCATATCGATGAACCGATAAAGCTTAACCAAATCATCAAGTAGATCAGCATCTCCTGTGACAACCCACTTGGGTCATTGAGCACATAACGGGTAAACACTTGATAGATGATCAGAACGCTCATGATGCCCAATATGACAGTGACAGTTTTTGACAACGCCACTTCACAGACGTGACACATTTGATAAAGAGCACGTTCAAATCGAGCCAGCGCAGATTCGTTGGGGTTATCGTCTAATCTCATGAGCTTTTCACGCATAACACACTCCTAGATTGCGCAAAGAGGAAAAAGGAGTGAGGCCATTGCTGACAATGACCCCACCCCAGGGGGTTAAAGAGAACGCTCTTGAAGCTCAAACATCTCTTTCAAGAATGGGCCTTTGTCGGGGTCTGCAAAAGCTCTTTCATAGATGGGCTTCATTGAATCGATCAGCGGCTGTTTATCAATTTCGACAAACTTAACCCCTAAATTCTTCTCGGCAAGATCCATAGACTCTTGTGCGTCAGCCATGATGACTTCTAGCGATTTATCACTGGTCGCTTGCATGATTCGTTTGACGGTCGCAGCATCTTCCTCAGACATCTTGCCCAGCGCCTTCTCATTGATGACAATGAGATCAACCATGCGAGTTTGCTCCGTTAGCACACCGTACTTCGCGTACTCACCAAACTTGATATCCCAAAGCGTGCCAAGGCCACCTTCACCACCATCAATCATGCCTTGCTGCATTGCTGAATAAATTTCCGTAAAGTCGAGTGGCGTTGGAGATGCCCCCATCAGCTTAAGCATCTCCATATAAGTCGGGCTTGCCATGCTTCTTAGCTTAAGACCTTTGATATCTTCGACGCTTTCAACAGGCTTGGTTGAGTAAATGCTGCGTGGACCAGTATCCATAAACCCAACCACTTCAAAACCTTTCGAGTTCGTGGTCTGGAACAGATCCTTTTGCACTAAATCACTGTTCATCACCTGCTTGAACTCATCAAAGCTACGGAAGATGAACGGCAGATTGAGTACGCCAAACTTAGGCTCGATGTTTTCCATCATCGCACTATTAACCAGTCCCATATCCACTACACCGCTTTGGATCTGTTGCAGATATTGCGCTTGTCCGCCTAAAGTGCCATTGGCAAAGACTTTAATTTTGACGCGCTTATCTGTCTCTTTGGTGACGTTTTGAGCAAACTCCTGCAGCAGTTTACCTGTCGCACTGTCCGCTGGTACGTTAGATGCCAGCTTAAAGGTTTTGGCTATCACGCTTGGTGCTGATATCAGCAGTAGGGTCGACATAATCACTGTCGCTAGGTTCTTAAATTTCATAATAATGTTCCTTATTGGATGTAAGTGATTGTACTATCACCAAAAAAAGTTCGTGTGCCCCATAGCACGCAATACGGCTTCGTAGTAGTAGTAATCGCCGTATGGCAACATTGAGTTGGCCAGATAATCGAGGTCAAGATCATGCGCGACATGAACAAACGACGCCGCTTGATTGAGTAGCCCTTGAGCTTCTGGAATATTAGTGAGATCGCACTCGTCTCTGAGCGCACCAAGCATCTTGAGTCCAAACTGATGGTATTGCTGCGCTCGCTCACCATCACCGAATTTCTCCAACACTTGGCTAAGCAATAACGCCCCTGCTGACGTCACCGATCCGGCAGAACTGTCTTTGTAAGGTACTTCATGCTCTGGCAAGCGGTAGTCCCAAATAGGGATACAGTCATCGCTAATATGTTCCATAACAAAATCAAGCAGCTTGGCACTGATGTCGGCATAGCGCTTTTCACCCGACATTAATGCCAGCTGAGCAAAGCCATGGATAGCCCAAGCCTGCCCTCTCGCCCAGCAAGATTCGTCAGCGTAGCCTTGATAATTGCAGCCGCGGATAGGCTCATTGGTCGTCGTGTCAAAATCGAAGGTGTGATACGAGCTCCAGTCGTCACGAATGATGTGTTTGATCGTGGTTTCTGCTTGAGCGATAGCGACAGTTTTAAATGACTCAATGTTAGTCTCAGAATACGCCCACATAAGAAGCGGCAGGTTTTCCATGCAATCAATAATAATCTTGCCCTGGATTTGCTCTGCGTGCTCCTTGCCCTCAGAGCCCGCTGTCCACGCGACTAAATAGTTACCATTCCAGTTAAAACGGTTTCGCAGCGCTTCCGCCGCACGCAGCGCCAACGCTCGTGACTCTTTATTACCTGTTAACTTGTAATCCGCGACAGCACTCAAGCTAAACTGAAATCCAAGGTCATGGTTCATTTGAATAGGTGTTGCCAGAATGCGCTCCAAATGGCCGTAACGCATTCTTGCTAAATTACGATACTTACTTTCGCCGGAAACCATGTAAGCCAACCATAACTGCCCAGTCCAAAAAGAATCGGTCCAAAAAATGTCTTTGTGATAACGCCATTGATAATCGGTTGGGCTCATCCCCACCATTGGATTGCGCAGTCCAATGCGCGGCGCATTACGCTCAATGCTCGCCAAAATATCTTGGCTCATCGTTTCATATAAAGAACTCATGATTCACTACTTCCTAATCGATTCATTGGTTTGACTATTAGGTTAGTGACTTCGTTATCGATAAACCGTGACTATCGGTGAGTTTGAAACAAGGAGATCCACTGAAACGTTTCATGAATTGTTTCAGTAAAAACCTCGTGTTCTCGCTCTGTTTCAAAGTTTTGGAGGCGTTACACTACTTGTACTTCGGAAAAGATCGAACTTTGGCAAGTAACTAACTCATTCTCATTGGAATTTTTCATTCGAATAGTGAGAACAGGTAGCCGATAAGAGAAGCAGAGCATGGCAAAAAGAAACAAAACTACTCTGACTGATATCGCTAATATGTGTGGCGTATCGAAAGCTACGGTCTCTCGAGTCATCAATCAAAGTGAGCTGGTCAGTGATAATGTGGTAAAACGGGTTCGTGAGGCTCTTCATGCCAATGGTTATCGACGCAGACAACCAAAGATCAATATCCCAATGCCTGTCAGCAAGATAATGGTTCTTGGTGAGCAAGACCTCAACTCACCTCATAGTTTCTTCGGATCGATACTGCGAGATCTAAAACATCACTGCATGGATTTAGACATCACCATCGAACTGGTATTTCGTTCGCAGCTCAGTATCACTGATACCGAGCAAGTCCTCACACGAGCTCAAGCAATCATCGTACTGGGGATGGATGATGAAGAGCTGCTGACTATGTTACGCGCAACGCACTTGCCTGTTCTACTCATCAATGGGTACGACCCCAAAATGCAGTTCCCCAGCGTGACTCCTGATTATTACTTGGGTGGTCAACTTGCAGCTGATTATCTTTTTGAGCTCGGGCACAAGAAAATAAAATGCATCACAGCCAACATCAAACCCACCGTCTATCAACGAACTGAAGGTTTCAAACGCAGTCTTTGGAGCAGAGGGATTACCTCCCCAGGCTCTGCCATTGTTGACCTAGCTCCGTACATTTTAGAAACGGGCAATTTATCTGAAGACGTAAAACACTTAGGTACTGATTTTGGCGCACATAAGTGGATCCCAGAGATGATAAGAAACGGTGAGTTTTCGGATTGTACGGCAATATTCTGTATCTGTGATATGGTCGCGATGACGTTAATCGAAGCACTGAGAACCCAAGGCATACGTGTACCTGACGATATCTCTGTACTGGGTTTTGATGATGTCGATATCGCCGAGCTGTCTACCCCACCACTAACCACCATACGTACCGATCATAAACGGATTGCCAAAGTTGCTATTCACAACCTTATCCAATCAATAAACGAAGGTGGTGATACCGTCACTCGAACCTGCGTCTCAGTGTCATTGGTTAAAAGACAAACTTGTCGGGAATATAAGAACGGCTGATACTCCTACTGCTAGTTATAAATACAACAAAGGCGAGTATTCAATCATGAATGCTCGCCTTTTCAGTTATAGGCAGCTTAGCTTATTGATACTCGGGATAATCGATATACCCCTTCTCATCACCACCATATAGACTCAGCCTTGCATCGGCATCAAACTCAGCAAGTGGCCAGTTGTTTTTAAAACGCGCCACAAGATCTGGGTTGGTCACATACGGTGTGCCAAACGCCACAAGGTCGACGTAATTGTTTTCAAGCAGTGCCATGGCACTCTCTTTAGTCAACTTGCCTGCAATCATGACTGGGTTCGGGTAAATGTCACGTACCTCTTTACGGAATAACTCTGGTGCCTCAACATAACGCGAAATGTTTTCCGAGAAATGCACATAAGCAAGATTCATTGGAGCCAGCGCGACAAGTGCCTTTTTCACCACTTCCACAATCTCTGGATCTTCTTCAGCAAAACCTTCCATGACGTGCGGCGAAACACGAACCGCGACTTTGTCACCACCGATTTCATTCACTACCGCTTGCATCACCTCAACAAGAAAACGGATACGGTTTTCTTGAGAGCCACCATATTGGTCAGTACGTTGGTTGCTAGAAAGTCGCATGAACTGGTCAAGCAGGTAGCCGTGCGCCGCATGAATTTCAATGCCATCAAAACCTGCTTCGATAGCGTTTTTCGCGGCTTGCACATAATCAGCAATAGTTTGCTGAATATCTTGCTCAGTCATCGCGCGCGGTTCGCCGGTTTCAATCATACCGAAGCCACCTTCTGGTAGCGGACCAAATACTTGGTCAGCCTCTTTAATGGCCGATGCCGACAAAACCTGCTCACCTGTGATGGATTCATGGCTGCGACGACCCACGTGCCAAAGCTGAATGAATACTTTACTGCCTTGGTCATGAATCGCTTTAGTGACTTTTTTCCAGCCATCGATGTGCGCTTGGGTATAGATACCCGGAGTCAGAGAGTAACCACGACCAATAGCCGAGATGGGCGCACCTTCTGTGATGATAAGACCCGCATTTGCACGCTGTGCATAGTAAGTCGCCATCATGTCATTTGGCACATCGCCTGGCTGAGTGGTGCGAGAACGAGTCATTGGTGCCATCGCAATGCGATTGCTTAGTTCAAGTTTGCCGTAGTTGAAGTGAGAAAAGATCATGTCGTATGCCCTCAATATCGTAATGGAGACATTCTAGCGACGAGTCACCTCTAGATTGAGAGCAATAATCACAAATGGCTTTTGTCAAAAATGCAAAAGCCACGGCGACAAAAAACAAAAAGGGAGATAAGACTACAGCGATAGTCTAGGCTGAATAAATTCAATAAACGCCGTAATGCGGCGCGCTACCGACGACGAACGGTAGTAGACGGCGTTGACTTGCTCGCGACCTGTCGTAGTGAGTTTTTCTGACTCTAGAAGTGGTACCAAAAGCCCTTCTTCAATATCTTGTTTGACCATAAAGCCCGACATACACGCAATCCCATTACCCGCCAGAGTTAACTGGCGCACCGTCTCACCGTTACTCGACACCATACTTGGCCGAATCGTAGGGTTGCCGGGTAGTGGCCATTGGTTGAGTACTTTCGCTCCGACAAAACCAATCAAACTATGAGTGCTCAAGTCAGTAGCTGATTTGGGATAACCACGCCGTGCAAGGTAATCGGGTGACGCGACGAGATACAATAGACTCTTTCCCAACGGCTTGGCATGCAATGTTGAGTCGGTTAATTTACCTATACGAATCGCAACATCAGTGCGCTTCTCAAGTAAATCAACAAAACCCTCGTTGGAGGTCAGCTCAAGCTCAATATCTGGGTACTCTCTATTAAACTCAGCGATAAGTGGCACCAGTTGATGCAGTACAAATGGGCTTGCAGCATCGACTCTCAATCGCCCTTTTGGCAGCTCACCTCTAGCCATAATCTCCTCTTCGGTCTGCTGCAGAACACGCAGCCCTTCACGGACTCCCTCGACAAACTGACGACCTTCGTCGGTGAGCTCAATGCGGCGAGTCGTACGGTTTAAAAGCGTGACACCAAGTTGACTCTCAAGCTTACTAACACTGCGGGACACCTTCGCCACTTGAATGTCGAGCACCTCTGCGGCAGCGGAAAAACCGCCACTATCTACGACAGAGAGTAATATTTCCAGATCATCGGAACGAGTGAGCATATTTATTTCATAAATTGCAAAAGTTATGCCTTAGAGTATATCAATTCGGCAATGATCGGCGAGAAAGATCACGAGCTAAAATCAATGCCAGCCCGAGAATTTGCAGAAATACCGCGATGTTTTTGTAGTACACCATGTCTTCTTCGACGCTTGCTAACGTTTCGGACAGCCCTAAATTGTCGAGATAAAGCTCATCAATCAAATCACGCTGCGTGTCCTGCGCGCTATTGATGATAGTCATTAATTCAGGGAGGTGTTTACGATGAATAGGAGGGACATGAACTGCGACCCATTGAGATAGCTGCCCTCTCAACATATCCGCTATATCAGTATAGATATCATCGCCATCAAGATGCAGCAGTAGCGCTTCGCGCTTTCGTTCAAGCGTTTCCACTTGGTTCCACGCGAGCTGTATCGAATACAGATTTGTCTCTTTACGCTCTTGAATCAGAGCAATATCGCTCGACATTTTGTCTAGCACTTGGCTTGAAAGCACAATAGCCATTACATTAAGGATAAGACCAATGGAGACCATCATCCAAGCTGGCGGCAGTAATGCTCTTGTCATCTTTATCTCCCTCTGTTTTTATTCAGTGTAGGCAACAATCGTGATTCGTCACACAACAGGTATCGAAACCAACAGGGTATGGGATTTGGCGATACGGTCGAAGATAACTTTACTACTTACAGTATTCGCTGTGATGAATGATTGAAATTGCTAATCACCTTAGATCTTGCTCAAGACTTAGATGAAGAAAACGCTATAGTGGATTCGGTATTTAAAGTCGACAACAACATACTGCAGGCTTTCGAGGGACAACTACTCTCAAACAGCAACTTCAAGATATGAAAAAGAAAATTGTCGAGATTGAGGCTAAGTACTCTACTGGTTTTAGCCTCTTATCACCGGGACATAGAAAGTAAAATCGCTGCACTACCAAAGCTTATCAAAAGGAAGATACACAAGGTTTGAGACAATAAGACCTGCCATAGCAAAAATAGTGATTTGCATTCCCCTAACTCTACCTTTGAAGCGTTTGTTAAGTATCCCGTAGGCGTGAAGGCAGCGTCCCACAACAAAGCTCACCCCAATAACATGAATCCAAATCGCGGGCGCTCCGTTATACTCCACAAAAGCCATGAGCATTAGAGTAATAGGAATATAGTCGACAGCATTCCCTTGTGCGCTTCTCGCAATTTGCAAGGCTTCCACACCACCATCGGCATAAGCGATCTGATTCGATCTTCGCTGTTTGATTACCTGAAATGACAGCCAGATCATTAAAGAAGCAAGAAGAGAGCCGTACAACGCAGTTATCATCAATAAACCTTATTTTTTATTAAGTTAAGTCTATTGAGTGTAGACAATAATCTCTGTATCTCCACTGGTAATGCCAACAGCTTTAAATAAGACTCAAAAGAAAAAAACGCCGCGAAGCTCAAGAGCAGCGGCGTTAAAGACAGGGGGGATTTACTCATTAAAATTGGATGCTTACATCGTTCGCTAGGCCGAAGTCTGTAAATCTAATGGCGCCAATAAAGCATCCGATTCCGCAAGCCATTGCTCGACAATGCGATTAAACGTCTCAGGTTGCTCGGCCATAACCCAATGATGCGTGGACAATCCCACCACTTTATTTCCTTCGATATTCGCCATTTTTCTCTGCCAGGACTTAGAATGAAACATTCCTACTTTTTCTCTCCCGTAGATAAACAAAAATGGCACCTGAATATCCAAAGGAATCGTACCAAGTTCGCGCCTCATAAACGCAGAACTCCAACGCCAATGGTAAGGATAATTCATTCCTGAATGAATCCGTGATGCTTCACCCGGTGCCCCAAATACATGCGCCATTTTACGTGTCATCCAATCTCCAAGCTTTCCTCCCAAGTTCCATGCAAGCATCAACCAAAGTTGATACCCCAGCAGGATAACTTTAGCTTTTGCCGATAATTGCAAATCCTTAGAGCTTGCATCACCAATATCTACGCCAATAATACGTTCGACCTTCTCAGGGTTTCTCATCGCGTACTGATAGCCAAATACGCAGCCCCAGTCATGAAGAAGTAGCGTCACCGGTTTACCTTCGGAGATTCTGTCAATGATGCTGTCGAAGAGCATCAACATAGTATTCAAGTCATAATACTGACGTGGTTGTCCATGCTCATATCCTGGTAGTGAAAATCTCACACAACGGTAGCGCGACTTGAATCGCTCTACTTGGTGATCCCATAAACGATAGGTATCAGGCCAACCATGTATCATTACAATGGTATGCGCTCCCTCACCTTCAATATGAACATCTATACCCTCAATAACTTGTCGTTGTTCCATTTTTACCTCCTGCCCAGCAGATAGGGTCAGTTATTGTTATTTATTGATTTAGCATGCAACAACCTATTGAGATAGCATGGCTTTTTTCAATGATTTATCAGTCGGTTTGTCACCCAACCAGACCGATAATAGTGCGCGCCGAAACGCGTCACCTTCCACTAAAACAAGCATTTCACCATTTTTGTAGCTATAAATACCTATTTCAGGTGCACTTACTAAGGTGAATTGGTCACCCTCTGATATATCATTTGCAAAGGTCATTTCGACAAACCGATTAATACTGGAATCTATTGGTGTGGTATTCCCATCAGTCGCATTGTTAAAACCTTCATTAAGTGCATCAGCTAACTTTTCCTTGGTGATCATGCTAGAAGTAATATTTAACCGTATTGCTGAAGGTTGATCGCCTCTGATAAGTGAAGCGGCCTCGGTAGAAGGCAAAGAGGTGAAAAGCGATCCAACGTACAAATCCATAAAGAACTTACTGCGTACCCCCGCCCCATTGAGCTGTAGTTCTGTCTGTTGAATCGCCAGAGTGTCTGGTACTTCTACGCCACTAACGATTTTTGCCTCGGCGGTAACCGATACCACAGCAGCAAGTAAGGTTATTAATCTCGGAAATTTCATGGTTGCTCCTTGTGACCCCTAGTCCTAGGGGTCATGTGGTGGAATTAAGTCTGCGAAAGTTAAAACGCGTAGTTATACTCCAGCCAGAATTTGTCAGATGAACCACTTTCCGAATAACTATGGAAGTTGAGACGCAAATTTTGGCGATTGGTGATCTGATAACCTAAGGTCAGTTCAATTTGCTGCGGGCTGAGTTCTAAACCGCCCTCAGAAACAGGAGCATCCCAGCTCTTACCACCAAACGCATCGGTATAAGTCCATGCACCTAAAATCCACCAAGTGTCGTTAAACTTATAGCGCCCATATACTTTGACGGAGTAGATGGTAGAAGCCCAATCAATACCGCTACTGCTCAAGTTATTGGCAGCAACCAATCCCGGGTCATAGCTAGCAAGTTTACTGGTGTTATCTTCCATAATTACTCCTCCAGCCATCAACACTGGCCAGATAAAGGCGTTATCACCAATCGGTAATGTTGCCACCGCACCCGCTTGTACTACTGCTGTTTGACCATAGAATGGGTGATCTTTGACGACCGCATCGACCATATGTCCTAAACCATTAGTTGTGTTTACCGAACCATAACGAAAACGGTAATTTCGATTAGTCGTTTTGTCGTTCATTTGAGGAACCACCATTCCCCCCATGACCGTTGTACCAGAAAACTTAGGCGCCCCTCCTTCTTGGTCGAATACATCGTTAAACTCTAGAATGAACCCCGACTTACGATCGGCATTCGGGTCAGACAACATGTACATGGCTTTAAGGTTCATTCCTTCGTTGCCATACCCCACGCCGAGTGCGGTATATGCTTCGGTTGGACTCGACATGTCAATTTGCTGTTCACTCTTTTCATCAGCAAGCACAGCACCAGAACAAACAAGAGCGATTGAGGTCATTGGAATTAGGTAAGATTTCATAATTAGGCTCCACTACAATATTTAGTCATACAATTGATTTATTTAATATTTTTATAGTTAGGAAAGAACTGACGCTATGCGCTGTTCGCGCGTTTTTCTAAAGAACAACCAGGCATAGATACCGTTTGCCACAAAGCTCGCCAATCCCGCTAATAACATGAGCTCATCGTTGCGCGGCAGCACCACCACGTTGCTTTCGTACATAAATGGACAACTGAAGTAATACATAAAGGAACCCGCAAGCGTGAAGGCGCGCGCCTGCAACCAAGTACCTTTCTTGATAAACAGTGATGGCAAGGTCGCCGCCACCAGAACCATGGCCTGTGCTGTGGCACTGCCAGGGAAGTTGAGGTAAACAAACACGATGTTCCAGATGTCGTAAGCGATGATCCAAAACGTGGTCATAGCAGGCCACACCATGTCTCTTTGTTTCGATTTGTCAGCGTGGATCTGTGCCCAACCCGCCAGAGTGATGATGGAGAGTAAACCACCAGTCGCATTGAGAATGTTGGCCATGTTGCCCATGGTGAAATCTTGCAGCACCGCTTCTGAAATATTCAGCGCCAAGAATGCAGCGGCGCCAAAACGTGCCCACTTTTTATCGCCAATAGGGGTAAATCGGATAAGGGTAAACAGCGCGGCGGCACCGACTACCGAGTAAAGCTTGACCCACTTGAACCAGTAGGTAACGCCATAACTACTAAATAGTGGGATTAGTGCAATCGGCAGTACGAACCAAAGTAGGTAGTTCGCCCACTTCACATGACGGCAAAGCTCATTGAGTGCAATCAAGCCAACCAGGACAAACAGCACATGCAGATAAGCACGGGTTTGATACAGTTTATGGAAGTTGCAATGATTGCCATCCTTGGTAAAGCGCATCTGATCGCGATCGGTATACGCAAAAGTAGCGTTATCAAAGTCCGTGATCTCATCACCAGCATTGCTGCGGATCATGACTTGACCCTCTTCAATATGCCAATTCTGAACTTCAGTTTTGTTAAAACCACCAGACTGTCTAAGCACTTTGACTTTGCCGTCCGCCAAAAACTCAAGGCGATAAAACAGACTGCC
Organism: Vibrio mediterranei; assembly: GCF_013364395.1. NCBI lineage: Bacteria > Pseudomonadati > Pseudomonadota > Gammaproteobacteria > Vibrionales > Vibrionaceae > Vibrio > Vibrio mediterranei. The sequence goes on from NZ_JABXGK010000008.1 coordinate 1,759,742, forward strand.
CTCTCCAGGGTCGCCATCAAAAGTCCCTTGCCAAGTTTCGCCAATAAGTTGTTGTTCGTTATAGCCTTGGTCGGCGGCTGCAAGCGGAGACATAAACGCCGCGCACAGTAGTACCAACAACGCCAAAATCTGTGTTGTTAATCTTTTCATACCATCACCTGTGTCAGGTTTTGAAGTGGTGGCCTAATAACGTCGTCATCAACTAGGCCACCGGGGGAAAGCTCTTTAGCTACTTGCCTATAAGCTATGTGCCTCTAAGCAATCTGCTTTTAACTATTTGGCGAGCGCCACTTTGTCGGGAGCTTCGTCGTACTCATTGACGCAGTCCGTTTTCAATGGAGGCTGATTGTCGCCATACGGTGGCTCCTTCTGCTCGCGCTGCTTTTTGAAGTACCAAATGACAAATGGAATGTGCATTGCGAGGTTGATAGCACCCCACCAATAAAGCACGCTTTCGTTACGCCACGCGCTGGAGTCCATGACTGGGGTAAACACATCGTGAATAGCCCGCACGAAGATGTGAAACGCCAGCGTATAAACACGAGCAATGATGTATAACTCTGGACGTTTTTTGATGACGGGATACAGCTCAGCAGCAATCAAAATACAGAATGAGCTAGCGAAGTAGCCGGTATTCTCACCATACACAAACGCAAGATTCCACGTGGTGTATAGGAAGTTCCAAGCGGCAGTGGAATAGAACAGCAGATCATTTGGCTTATCTTTCGAGATAAGCCAGTATTGTCGCACTCCGTTCTTGTAGCGTGGGAAAGGGATGGTGATGCATAAAATCACGCCACAGATAAAGTTGAAGTAGTTGCCGGTTACCAGATCTTTCAGTGTCGCTTCAGCAATATTGAGAAATAGCACTCCGTACAGTACTTTCAATACCCAGTCACCACGAAAGAAACGTAATATCGCGTTAGGGTTCTCTCGGTAGTACCAAGCGAGCCGAGCAAGGCCGACCACCAAAGCCGTAGGAATAAGCACACTCACTGTTTTTGCCCAGCGGAACCAGCCATCCAACTGTTCAACCCACAATGGCGCGGTAAATAAAGTTGCAATCCAAATAAAGGCGGTTAGCCGGGGTGTCCGGCGCATGCCTTCGATGAGTAGTAGCAAAAAGACTATATACGAAGACATAGATACCACGTAATGCCAGGTTGGTATGTCCATAATACCTCCACGTTATTTTTTATATAAAACCAATATTCAACTAAAAAATCCATTACTATTATTCTTATTTATCAATATCTTATAATAGAGCATTTACTCTATGTTTGAGTAATTACTCTAATTTCATTTCATGTTACATGTTGAGATCTTTTTCACGTTTTCAAAAATGGAAGCTAAGGTTGATGGTGATTTTTTAAGCTAATCACACAAACTCTATGAGGTTTATATAAAGCTGTGATCGGATTCACAGAAAGTTTTCAGACGAATGATTGGAGGAGTAAAAAAGTGGCATTGAGCCACCTAAAAATTCTTGGGAATGACTGAAAAGGGACAACTATATATGTATACACTGAAGTTGCGATAGCAAGGAAAGGAGCTACTTCTAGTTCTAACGTTAAGTTGGAGACTGATATTTGAGTTTCAGCTTAGTGAGTACTACTTTGCCTTTGTCGGTACTATAAGGCCATAGTAAGACGATAAACTTACCAACACCTCGATTAACATCTGCTTTAGTGATCGATTTGCTTACTGAATTTGCCATTAAGTAACTTACCCAAAAGCCACCAACTACACGCATCAATTCAATCAACTCATCAATCTGGCTATCGTCGATAATAATAAACCCATCACGACGTAAATTGAGCACTGACTCACGGGCTCTTGCAACCAAAATATCGTGTGCTTGCAAGTAATCCCTATGCAGAGATTTGTCTCGCATTACTATTTCAGGCATGCTGGCATGAAAGAATCGAAATCGCCAAATACTACCAAACACTTCTTCACAATATCGCTGTAAGTATACTTCGGCGGGTGTCTCACTCGATACTGGCACAAAGGATTCACGCACATAAGTAATGTATTCACCAAAAATCGATTTGATGATGTCTTCTTTATTGCGAAAGTAGTAGTAGAGATTACCAGGACTCATACCTAAGTGGGCAGCAATATGGTTGGTAGTAATGACGCGCTCGCCTTTTTCATTAAATAGCTTCAAGCTGGCTTGGATAATTTTGTCTCGGGTTTTCATACTCAATTACGAATCGGCCTCGCTCGCGAGGCTTTACTTGCCTTGTACTGGAAAACAAAAGCCCCAACAATTTGCTGGGGCTTTTGTACTCTTAACCTTGATACTTATAGAATACCGTTGAAAGCGGTGGTAAGCGTAACGACAACGATTGTGGTTGTGCTTCACTTTCCATTTGCTCAGTCAATGCAGTTTGCACCGCACCAAACCCACTACCAGCATAGATAGAATCATCGGTATTTAACATCAGCTCATACTTGCCTGCTAACGGCACACCTAAGCGGAAAGCTTCATGGGGTACAGGGGTAAAGTTACTGATCACTAACATACGTTCGCCTTCTTCACTGATACGTTCATGAGCTAGAATACTCGCTTCTGCCGCATCTTGAAGACGCCACTCAAAGCCTTTAGGTTCTGAGTCGAGTTCGAACAGTGATTTCTCATTACGATACAGTTTGTTTAAGTCACGCGTTAGAGCTTGCACGCCCTGATGACGGTCAAAATCTAACAAGAACCACTGTAACTGGTCATCGTGGTTCCACTCACCGGTTTGCCCAAACTCAGCACCCATGAAGTTAAGCTTCTTGCCAGGTTGCGCATACATATAACCTAAATACGCTCGTAAGTTGGCAGTTTGCTGCCACTCATCACCCGGCATTTTATTGTGAATAGAGTGCTTACCGTATACCACTTCATCGTGTGATAGTGAAAGAACATAGTTCTCACTATGGGCATAAACAAGCGGGAACGTGATGGTATCGTGATGGTATTTGCGGTTAATAGGATCTTCTTGAATATAAGAAAGGCTGTCGTGCATCCACCCCATATTCCATTTAAACCCAAAGCCTAAACCACCCATAAAGGTCGGAGCCGATACGCCTGGGAATGCGGTCGATTCTTCAGCAATGGTCATCGCATTCGGGAAGTGCTTGTAGACTTCTTCGTTCATCCACTTAAGGGTTGCGATAGCATCGTAATTTTCGCGACCGCCATCGACGTTTGGAATCCACTGATCGTGACTACGCGAATAGTCTAGATACAACATCGACGCAACGGCATCAACGCGAATACCATCAATATGGAACTGCTCAAACCAATAAAGCGCATTGGACACTAAAAAGCGACGAACATGTTCACGGCCTAAATCGTAAATATAAGAATTCCAATCTTGGTGCCAGCCACGACGCGGATCAGGATCGTGGAATAGAGGCGTACCATCGAAATTCGCCAAGCCATGATCATCTGATGGGAAGTGTGCAGGTACCCAATCCAGAACAACACCTAAGCCTGCTTGGTGGCACTGATCTACGAAATACTTAAAGTCATCTGGGGAACCAAATCGGCTCGTCGGTGCGAACAACCCAACTGGTTGATAGCCCCAAGAACCGTAGAATGGGTGTTCAGACACTGGCATTAGCTCAACATGGGTATAACCCATATCGGTCAAATAAGGGATAAGTTCGGTGGCCAATTCACGATAAGTCAGGAAATCGCCATTATCATTGCGCTTCCACGAACCTGCGTGCAACTCATAAAACGACAGCGCCTCTTTACGCTTTTCGGTGACAGGTCGAGATTGCCACTTTTCATCTTGCCAATCGTAGCGATTATGATTGTAAGTCACTGATGAAAAAGAAGGGTATTGCTCGGAGTAGAAGCCCCAAGGATCCGCTTTATGCGGTAAGCCTTCACCATTTGGTCCTTTCAATTCAAATTTGTATTGTGCTCCTTCTGGCAGATTTGGAATAAAAATACCCCAAATTCCATAATCCAATCGCTGCATTGGATTACGACGCCCATCCCAAGCATTGAAGCTACCGACTAAACTAACCGCTGTAGCATGAGGGGCATAAACCAAAAAGCGTGTCCCCTCAATGTTCTCACCGTCTCGCTCAAGCGAGATAAATTGTGAGCCCATATGGTGATACATCTCTTTTGGTGTATGTAACTCATCGTATTCTGCATACAAAGCGTGATATTGGTATGGGTCATCCAGCATTTGCTCAGTACCATTCCAATCTACCGCTAACTGATAGTGAGTAAATCGCAGGTCCAAATCAGATTTGAGAACAAAACCTGACGCCTCTTCTCTCACCATCGGTAGTCTTTCACCTGATGCTAGTTCAACGGCTACCCCATCGGCACCTGGCATCCATACTCTTAAGGCAATACCTTCTTCCTGTAGATAAGGTCCTAAGAATGAAAATGGATCAGCAAACGATGCACTCGAGAGTCGATCGTACGCCTGTTTTAGTTTTTTAAGCCCTTTATTATTCAACGTTCATCTCCCTCGACCTTAAATAGCCCCATGATTATTTTTTCGAAACCAATAGTTGGTTTCACTGACGTTTGAGGCACTATAAAAAAGCCCGCAAAGCGCGGGCTACCAGCAAGGTTTCATTGTACTTGATTGCACCTATACGGGAAGTGATTTAACCCTAATTTTCGGGTGCAATACGGTATTTTTACGCACTTCTTTACAATATAAATCCCAATAGTGACAAGCGATAAAAAGAAAAGCACGACTCCCAGAGATGACAGAACAAATCTCTGAAGAAGCCGTGCTTGATTAGCGATTTTGAGGCGGATTATTTGCTTGCGTTAGCGCGCACTTCTGTTAGACGTTTCGCGATACGATTCACCCCTTCTTGAGTAAAGATTTCCTCAAGGTTCATCGACAGTTTGCGACGCCAGTTCGGGTACTCATTCACCGTACCAGGAATGTTAACTGGCTTGTCCATTTCTAACCAATCTTCAAGCTGGACACTCAATAGCGTTGATGCGCCCGCAGCAACATGCAGCTGAAGTGCTTCACTTAAATAAGCGTCCATCGGCACTAGGCTAGCATCACGACCAACACCTTCTGGTAGATAACCGTGCCATGCTACGCTATCAAGAATGCCTTGTTTACATTCCAGACGGTCATCAAACAATCCTTCAAGTTGCTCTTTATCGGGGTAAAGACCAATCTCGCTACCCATTTTTAGGTCGTCACAATGCCAGAAGCCACGTAATGTCGGCATGTCGTGCGTACATAGTGCTGACATTGACTGATCGGCGTAGTGCGCTGGTGAGATGAAACCACCATCTTCTGCTGTTTCGAAGAAGAACACCTTGTACGAGTGGACGCCTGCTTCACGAAGGATTTCAACGATTTCATCTGGCACCGTACCCAAGTCTTCACCAATCACACTACATTGATGACGATGTGATTCAAGCGCTAAGATGGCTAGCATGTCTTCCACTGGATAGTAGATATAAGCACCTTTAGTGGCGTTTTCACCTTTTGGAATCCACCATAGACGCAACAGGCCTAGTACGTGGTCAATACGCAGTGAACCGCAATGTTTCATATTAGCGCGCAGTAACTTGATGTAGGCATCATAGGACGTCGCTTGCAGTACTTGTGGGTTCAGTGGAGGTAGACCCCAGTTTTGACCTAACGGACCTAGAATATCAGGTGGAGCACCAATGCTTGCATCCATCACAAGGTTGCCATTGTCTGCCCAAGTTTCAGAGCCAGAATCTGCAACGCCAACCGCCAAGTCACGATATAGACCTACAGCCATGCCTTTTTCTTCGGCAAGTGCTTGTGCTTCGTTGATTTGAACATCAGCGATCCACTGTAAGTACATGTAAAGCTGAACTTTATCGCGGTTATCAGCGATAAATTTCTGAGTAGCGCTATTTTCAAAACGGCGATATTTCTCAGGGAAAACAGGCCACCCCCAAACACTTGAATCTTCTGCGTGCAATTCGGCATGAATTGCGTCAAATGCCGCCTGATGCAGAAGGCTTTCGCCACCCTCTTCCACAAAATCTAAGAACAATCTTGCGCGCTCAGACTGCTTATCCAAATGACGAGATTTAAACTCTTCAAAAAGAAGAGGTAACACGCTCATTTTCAGATCCGCGACTTCAGTGTAATTAACCCAGTGGGAATCACGCGCCTTCTGAAGGCGAGCTTGGAAGTCAGAGCTGCCGACCATTTGCTGAGCATCAGCGCTCAAAGCGAATTCAGCGACAGAGCTCACATCGATATAGAGTATGTTCAACCAACGACGAGAAGAAGGACTGTAAGGGCTTGCTCCTTCTGGGTTGGCTGGGAATAGTGAATGAATTGGGTTTAAACCAACAAAGTCACCACCACGCGCAGCAATGTCTGCCACCAACTGTTTTAGATCACCGAAGTCACCAATACCCCAGTTGTGCTGAGTGCGTAACGTATAAAGCTGGACACTCGGACCCCATAGTTTCTTACCATGGTCAATGGCACTCTGTTTGAAACAGGCACGTGGCGTACGAATCAGTGTCATTTCATAAGGAGCTTTGCGACGCTTACGCTCTAGGTAAAGCTTATGGTAACCCCATGGTAGGTCACTAGGTAACGAAAATACTAAAGGGCCACCCTCAGCACGCTCATCACGAACGATTTGAGATTGAAGATAGCCTTCAAGTACTTCTCCCTGCTCGGTCTCTAAACGCCAGCTGAAATCGCTTTCGCGAGCGCTAACACCTAAATGAAGTTCGACTTCAACCGCATCCTCGTCTTTAACAACAAGAACTGGTTCAATCACTTCTTTTTTATGCTTTTTCTCAGCAGATTTAAGCAAAGTTTCATCATTTGTGGTGTCATAGCCTAAAGACGCTAGCAGACGAAGAATTGTTTCGTCTTCTACTTTCGCTGGACTGCCCCACGCACTTACGTAGCTGTCGGCTATTTTTGCCATTTCAGCAACTTGTTTTAATGCTGTTTGTTCTGTCATCGCTCTCTCCGAAGGACTTCTTTAACCTTCAAAACGGTAGGGTTAGTGTAATTTTTGATTCGAGCTTATTATGCCGCTCGACAGTCTATTTACGTCATTCCTGCTCATCGCGCATTTACGCAGGCAGAAATCTACTCAAAGTATTCATTATCGCTGTTAGAAGATCCCTGCCCGCGCAGGGATGACGCTAAAACAGAGATGAAGCAATTAAAGCGACCAAGGCACTCTCTGAGCACCTTGGTCATCGTGATTAACGAGAAACTGCTTCTAGTTTCCAAATGTTATTCACGTAGTCTCTGATGCTTCGGTCAGAGCTGAACTTACCAACTAGAGCAGTGTTCAGAATCGCTTTCTTAGCCCAGCCCGCTTGGTCACGGTATTGCGCGTCCATCGCTTCGTGTGCTTCAACATAAGAAGCAAAATCAGCAAGACATAGGTAAGGGTCACCGCCATCTAGTAGGCTATCGTAGGTAGCACGCAGTAGACCTGGTTGACCTGGAGTAAACTCATCACCTAGAAGTAGGTCTAGAGATGCTTTTAGTAGAGGATCCGCGTTGTAGTAGTCGTAAGGGTTATAGCCCGCCGCCTTCACTTCTTTAACACCGTCAACATCTAGGCCGAAGATGTAGATATTTTCGTCGCCTACTTCTTCACGAATCTCAACGTTCGCACCATCCATCGTACCGATAGTTAGAGCACCATTTAGAGCCATCTTCATGTTACCTGTACCCGATGCCTCTTTACCTGCCATAGAGATTTGTTGAGACACATCTGCTGCTGGGATGATGATCTCAGCCATGCTTACTCGGTAATCAGGGATGAATACCACTTTCAGCTTACCGCCAATACGTGGGTCATTATTCACTTTCTCAGCAATCTTGTTGATTGCAAAGATGATTTCTTTCGCTAGGTGGTAACCTGGCGCTGCTTTCGCTGCGAAGAACACAACGCGTGGAACCATGTCGAAAGAAGGATCTTTCAGTAGGCGGTGGTAAAGCGCTAGTACGTGTAGAAGGTCAAGGTGCTGACGCTTGTACTCGTGTAAACGTTTAATTTGAACATCAAAGATAGCGTTAGTATCTAGCTCGATACCCATGTTCTCAGAAACCCAATCCGCAAGGCGCTGTTTGTTTTGCTTCTTAACAGCCATATATTCCTTCTGGAATTTAGCGTCATCAGCAAACTTAGCGATGCCTTCAAGCTGTTCCAGTTTCGCAGGCCACTCGTCGCCGATCTTGTCAGTAATCAGAGCAGATAGACCAGGGTTACAGAACTTCAACCAACGACGAGGCGTAATACCGTTAGTCACGTTATGCAGACGCGTTGGGTACATTGCATCGAACTCTGGGAATAGGTCTTTCTTAACCAATTGAGAGTGAAGTGCAGCTACACCGTTAACCGCGTATGAACCAATAACACATAGGTTCGCCATACGAACCATACGATGGAAGCCTTCTTGGATGATAGACAGTTTCGCTTGCTTCTCACCATCACCAGGCCACATTGCACGTACTTCTTGCAAGAAGCGGTGGTTGATTTCAAAGATGATTTCCATGTGACGCGGAAGTAGACGCTGGATTAGCGACTCAGGCCATGTCTCTAGAGCTTCTGGAAGTAGTGTGTGGTTTGTGTATGCGAATGTCTTAGAAGAAATCGCCCACGCGTCATCCCAACTCATGCCTTTTTCATCAAGGAGGATGCGCATTAGTTCAGGAATTGCGATCGTTGGGTGCGTATCGTTAAGCTGAATAGTTTCTTGCTTAGGTAGAGACGCTAGCGTGTAACCCGCTGCTTCATGACGACGCAGGATATCGCGCACTGACGCTGCTGAGTGGAAGTACTGCTGCATTAGACGCAGAGTCTTACCTTTTTCATGGTTGTCGTTCGGGTATAGAACCTTAGTGATGTTACCCGCGTCAATTAGCGCGTGCTGTGCTTCGAAGTAATCACCATTGTTGAAGCTTGCCAATGAGAATGGTGCAATGGCTTGGCATTCCCAAAGGCGTAATGGGTACACTGTGTCTGACTCGTAACCTACGATAGGTAGATCCCAAGGCATCGCTTTTACTGTCATGCCAGGAACCCATTTACGAACTTCTTTACCGTTCTCGTTGACAACTTCAACGTGACCGTAAAAGCCAATTTCTTGCGCAAGTTCTGGACGCGCCACTTCCCATGGATAACCTTCTACACCACGCCATGCGTCTGGTGCTTCTTGTTGACGGCCATCTTTGAATGACTGCTTAAATAGGCCGTATTCATAGTGCAGACCGTAGCCTACCGTTGGGTATTCTTGAGCAGCACATGAATCCATGAAACACGCCGCTAGACGACCAAGACCACCGTTACCAAGTGATGGGTCGCGCTCTTCTTCAAGAAGGTCGGTAAGATTATGACCTAGCTCAGCCATTGCTTCAGTGATTTGCTCATACAAGCCCATGCTGATCAGGTTGTTACCTGTCAAACGACCAATCAAGAACTCAAGAGATAGGTAGTTAACACTTTTTGCTTTTTTGATGCGCTCGTCCGCTTCAGTGGCAAGAAGGTCAAACGTAGTTAATTCCGCTAACGCTCGACCCATCGCTAGATACCATTGGCGCTCAGAAGCAGCCTCGACAGTCGTTGCATAGGTAGCAGACAGGTGCTTTTTAACACTTTCTTGGAAAGAAGCTTTATCAAATTGTTTTTGCTGAGTAGGTTTCATTAAGAAATCTCACTTTAAGTTTTTATCCATCTGTCCCATATCGTGCATGGTGACGTTTCCATAAACATCCTCCTAGTTCCGACTCCATGGAGGATGAGTGAGGAGGGCGTAGAGGGCGTACTCCCCTCCACTTAGTGATCGATCTCCCATTCCGGTTAACCATTCTGTTTTTTCTGGTGATAACGATCACGCCAAGCTCACATTTCACTCTAAGCGTTAATTAAGAAACATTTGCTATCCCTTATCGGACTAAATACAAATTCTGCTGTTCAGATCACAATTAGCCTCGAAAAAAGCCGCAAATCACAGGTTTTTTTTGTATACATGACAGGCCATTCACACTCCACACCAAGCAGTAAAAGTGACATCAATCACATTTATAAGGCGTAGTAGCTGTGAAAAAAGCTTAAAAATCAAAATATAGCCCTCGATCAATAAATGTAGAGCTCACTCTCTCATACCATCGAACGTGCAATAAAAAGCTTTGGTGACTCGCTCCCTACTCCCCGACGGAGTAGAACATAATAAATTGGTAGGAAATATCTATGTGGATTCCTTCAAAACTAACTCGACCTGGACGCTTACATAACGCGATTGTGCGTCCACGAGTATTGGACCTGCTAGCACAGGCTCCATTTTATAAGCTTGTACTTTTTCGCTCGCCCGCCGGTTACGGCAAAACAACGATGGCAGCTCAATGGCTATCAGATAAACCAAACGTTGGCTGGTACAGCATCGATGAAAGTGACAACGACCCGTTCCGCTTCGTCAACTACCTATTGCAGGCCATCAACAAAGCCACGAATAACACGTGTCCAAATGCACAAACCTTGGCAGAGCGTCGTCAATTCTCTTCACTCCACTCCCTGTTTAGTGAAGTGTTTGCAGAACTGACAAGCTATCATAACGAGTGCTATATCGTCCTTGATGACTACCATTTAATCACTGACGAAGAGATTCACGAAGCGATGCGCTTTTTCCTTAAGCACATGCCAGATAATGTTACTCTCGTGGTTACCAGTCGAGGCAACCCTCCTTTAGGCACAGCAAACCTCCGTGTGCGCGACTTAATGATTGAGATTGGCAACGAGCTACTCGCTTTTGATACCGAAGAGACCACGCGTTTCTTTAGCCAACGACTCGCTAGCGATATCGATAATGAGACCGCCGATTCATTGCGTACTTACGTTGAAGGCTGGCCATCTGCATTGCAGTTATTTGCACTACAAGCACAGCACCAAAAACGTACTCTTGCCCAATCGGTCGAGACTATTTCTCAATTCAACCATGCACACCTTTGGGACTATTTGGTTGAGGAAGTGTTTGACCTGTTAGACAAAGATACCCGCAAGTTCTTGATGCAGTGTTCAGTACTCGATCACTTCAATGACAGTCTGGTTATCGCCTTAACCAAACGCGACGATGCACTAAGCATGATTGAATCTCTTAACCGATTCGGCCTATTTATCTACCCGCTCGAGGGCGAAAATAACTGGTTTAGATTCCACAATTTGTTTGCCGAGTTCTTATCCCATGAGCGCAAAGCGCGTATTCCTCAGCAGGAACACGAGCTTCATTTGGCAGCAGCCGAAGCTTGGCTAGAGCAAAAAGTGCCGCACCAAGCACTGCGTCATGCTCAACTGGCCAATAACAGTGAGTTGGTTGCAAAAATCTTAAGCGAGTTTGGCTGGAAAATGTTCAACCAAGGTGAGCTTGCGACTCTGGAAGGAGCCATTGCGGTCCTGACCCAAGACCAATTATATAGCCAGCCAAAGCTGTGTATGTTGCAGGCGTGGTTGGCGCAAAGTCAGCACCGCTACAACGATGTTGGCGAGCTGATTGCTAAAGCCGACAAAGAAATGGAAACGCGCAACGTTGAGCGCTCGAAGAAGCAAGAAGGTGAATTCCACGCGCTGCTAGCTCAAGTTGCCATTAACCAAAACTCACCAGAAAAAGCGCTTGAACTTGCCGAGCAAGCATTGAGTGAACTCGACCATTCTGTTTATCGCAGCCGTATCGTGGCAACTTCGGTGGTGGGTGAAGTGAATCACGTCATCGGTCAGCTTAGCCGTGCTTTGTCGATGATGCAGCAGACTGAAAAGCTCGCGCGTCAGTACCATGTCTATCACCAAGCACTGTGGGCCCAGCTTCAGCAGAGTGAAATTCTGATTGCACAAGGCTACGTACAAGCCGCGTTCGAAATTCAGGATAGCGCACTGAAACTCATCGAAGAACAGCAGCTACATCAAGTCCCATTGCATGAGTTCTTACTGCGTGTTCGTGCGCAAGTATTATGGTGCTGGAACCGATTGGATGAAGCTGAGGAGTGTGCTTATAAAGGGCTTGATGTACTTGGCAACCATTCACCGAGCAAGCACCTTCATAGCTACTCAATGATTGCACGCATCGCAATTGGTCGCGGGGAGCTCGATAAAGCCGCTAAGTTCATTGAGCAGATCCAACATCTGATGAAACAGTCAACTTACCATGTTGATTGGACCGCAAACGCCTCATTATCGCTGCTCCTCTACTGGCAAGCACGCGGTGACGTGGACTCCATCGAACAATGGCTAGAAACTGCGATTCGACCAGACAACGCTTGTAACCACTTCGAGCAACTTCAGTGGCGAAACATCGCTCGTGCCCAAATCAACCTAGGCCAGTTCGAGCAAGCTCAGCAAACTCTAAACTATCTCAATGACAAGGCAGAAGCCCACCAGTTAGTGACCGATCGCAACCGCAACCTGATTGTGGAAGCGGTACTCAATGTGCAAAACCAGGATGAAGAGACCGCCAAAGCTCTGCTAAAAGAAGCGTTAGTCTTAACGAACCAAACTGGCATGATTGGTAATTTCTTAGTCGACGGTGCAACCATCGGCCATCTGCTTGAGAAACTGGTCTCTAAGTCTGAATTAGGGGATTTGGAGCGTCATCGCGCACAACTATTGATGAAAGACATCAATACCACGCAGCGTAGCCGTTCCGTCCACTTTAACGAAGAGTTTGTGGAAAAGTTAATCAACCACCCGAATATCCCTGAGTTAGTACGCACTAGCCCTCTAACACAAAGAGAATGGCAGGTTCTTGGTTTGATATATTCCGGGTTCAGTAACGAGCAGATTGCTCAAGAGCTGGACGTCGCAGGTACAACAATTAAAACACATATCCGTAATTTGTATCAGAAGCTCAATATCGCAAATCGCAAGGAAGCAATCAGCACCGCTGAGAATCTCTTGCAGTTGATGGGATATTAGTAAGCCAGCCAACAAACAAAGCCCGAGCGTATAGTTCATACACTCGGGCTTTTTCATGAAGTCCTTACTGATACAGTTTAATCTACACCGTATCAACACACTCAAACTAAGCCAATATTTAATTTAATGGAATATTTTGTTTCATTTTTTATGATTTAATAGTATGTTAATTGTACAGTTTCTCATGCGAGATCCAATGCTTGTAACGTCAGATCTCACGCCCAGAACCACAAACGTAGAGGAGAGCATGTATGGATTTACAATCAAACCATTACCAGCAAGAACATTGCTTAATTAACACTTCTACTTCTGAGGTGATTCGGGGCAGTGTCTTTGAATTAGCACAACAGCTAGGCTGTCGCGTGGAAACCATTCAGGCTTTAGTCCTTAACGCAAAATCGAATAACAAGTATTGGGGACAGAATGGGTTTTCAGGGTACGAACCTTACGTACCCTGAGTCTGGTAAATTGTGGAAGTGATTACCAAGTAGTGGTTGATGTTTAAGAAAAGCTGGAGTGTGTGCCTGAGCCTAATTGAATCGTTTGGACAAACAAACAATACCTCGACTCTCTCCTAATTGATCTCCCATAGGAACCTCTACTGCGTCCATGGCGTTATCACCGAAAGTCAATTGCCAAACTCGATACCCATGAGGCTCGTCTCGAGATAAGAATACTTTTTTGGGAAGTTCTGCAATTAGCTGATGAGCCCCTAGGAAGTCCCATAGCTTTTGATACTCAGCCTTCTCTGCGAGAATTCCACCATAACTCTTACATGTATTTCGAATGTCCCAGGCATTGGCTTTATAATTCAAAAGTTCATCGGCCAGAACCTTATAGTTTGTATCTCCAATTCGGTATGTCTTAGAAGGTATAAGATCATCTTTCTGTATAAGAATAGTCCCCATATAATCATCTTCCTTACCTTTCGCTCTAACATACAAAGGAGCCTCCGGTAGTTTGGAGAACTTGAGCACTACTGAGTTAGTCCCTTTGGAATACGAAGATTGAAAACTTACTTCAGACGCAGATAAAAAGTCCACATCAATTGTGTCATCCTCATCTTCACCTACTGGTCGAGAAAAGGTTAGCATCACTTCGTTCTTTGCTAGTGTCTTTTTCTCTATAAGAACGGAAGGTAACTTCATTTCGGTTACGTTCTTTCTATCATGCTCTGTAACATGAGTTTCCATATAAGACTCGCCTTTCCCATACTTATCTCCCGTAATGGCACTCCATGCCCATGAAGCTTGGGCACCATAGGTCATTCCAGACTCATGACTGAAACCATAAGCATGAGCTACTTCATGCCATATGACATTGTAAGCTTCATTCGTATAAGGCCGATTAGAATCAACCGTTGGGTCCACTACCTCCCACCAAGCTGATGCCCATCCCCCCCTATTTGACAAGGCTTTGGTTATATCAGGTGATGTCCCTCCGCCCATACCGTGGGCAGCATAGTGAGCGGTCATCACACGCATTGATAGGCGATGGCCTTTAGAGCCATACTTTAAAAATGCCATTTCTGAATAGCTAAGTTTTTTGTCTGTCCATGACTTACAATCATATTTCTGACATTCCTCTGGAGTGGCGAAATATTTGTTCAAGTTGTCTAAAAAGCTCTTACGATTAAATGAATTATGCATATTCGTTAGCATGGTTTCATAAACTTGTCTTTGCTCTTTCGTTGGCGTGGCATAACATGCCTGGCCAGGACTCTTTAAAGAACAATCTTCACCGCTCATGGTTACTTCAGGTGTAAACAGTCGCATTTGGTTCACAACCTTGATATGTTCTAATGTCGTCGTTCCGGAGGTCAGTCTCGCTTGGCTATACGCTGGAATTTTTTGGTCCAAAACAATTGTGACAAGACGCTGGTCGTCGCCTATCCGCGCTATAAAACGATTTACCGGCTGCGGAGTGCTATTCGTCAATAGAGCATCTACGCCTTTTTGCTCTATTTTCATCTCGGAGAATGCGAACGTATCAGGTGTAGCAATTGGTGTGATATCTCGTGGAGTTATATCCACTCGCGGAAGTTGAGTAGGGCTAACTTCATATTGAGTGCTGAAACTCTTTTCATTTATCGCTCGCCCCGTATGAGAATTAGAGTGTTGACTACCTTGATTGTTATGGGCATCAAAGTACCCATCATCGCTATAATTACAACCAACCAAACTAACCGCACTGCCTAACATTGTTATTAATAGTTTATTTTTCATACACACCCCTCATATAGGAACGCGATTGTCATTCGGCATACATTGAAAATAAAGATAATATATGGAATGTGATTATTTAACTTACTGATAAATATTTATCTCAGATTCGAATGATTTAAAATTATCTTGGCTCTATTCAATAATAAAAAGGGCCGTGACTCAATTAGCCACAAATTCAAAAGAACATTTCGCCTTTGAAGTTACATCCTATTGTTTGGTGTTTAAGTAAGAGGTGGAGTGTGTTGTGTGAGCATTACAGAAACTCGAACTGGCAGGTCATCGAGCCATGCCTCGACGGTTTGTTTGAACTGTTCATTGCTTGCTACATTGGATGTGGTGGGAAATAGGTCGACACCAACTTGCTCCAACATTTTGAGAGTCGAGCTTTGATATTGACTATGTGCTTGTGCCTTTTTCACTCTTGCGATGATCAGCTGTACCTTGGCTTTGTACACTTCTAGTTCATCCATTAACTCGTAACTCAAACGATCTGAACGAAGCTGCACTATTTCCTCTAACGTTTTTTCGCGTTGAGATTGAATCTGCAATCGCAGCCTATCTGATTGGTAATCAATATTCGCCGCACGAACTTGCCCGATGATCGCTACCGCATTGGCTAGCGAGGTTAACTTCTCTAATGCTTGTTTCTGCTCCAACTCGTCCAGTTTTGCAGGCAATGTCAGCAACTCGATCACCTTAATCGCTAAATTTAAATCTACCTGAAACCACTCATTATTACGCAAGTTAGGATCAGAGTCGTAGTAACTGGAATAACCCACTGAGAAATTTGGCAGTGCCTCAAGCCAAGCTCTTTTGATCTCAAGACCGGCGTTGCGAACTTGATACATCGACTCCATTAAGTCAGAACGATGATAGAGCGCGAATCGTTCAAGCTCCGGAAGGGCAATATCCTCAATGTTCAGCCCCAACGTGTTGACACCTTTGTGCTCAAGAGGAATATCTAGGCTTGGCGCACTTATCAGTACCATGAGGTCTTGCTTGGCGCTCAGAAATTCCTGCTCTACATCTTGCAGTTGTACCCCGAGGCTTAATATTTGCTCTTGATATTGCAATAGGACTAAGGGGTCAACCAGCTCTGTCTGCTCCAGCGCTTTTGCTTGGTCTAACATCTCACCTAATGTCTGCAGCGTTTGGCGAGAGATCGACACTTCTTGTTCCATGGCAGAAACTACTAGGTAGGCACTTAGTACTTCTCTAACAATGCGGCTCATCACCCTTCTTTGTTGCTGCTGTTCCATTAACAGGTCATTGCCAGCTTGCTGCGCGCGTAAATATGCTTGACCAAGATCTAACGAGGACCAAGAAATAGTAGTGGATGACGAATTTTTGTCTCGGGCAGGAGGAAGTACGTCTACTGCGCCACCATCGTTGTTGCGCACATAGCGATTGGAGTTCGAATCTAGCTTGGGTAAAAAGCCAAACATGGCGTTATTTAACGCTGATTGACCGATTAAATTCTTGTATCTCGCTTGCTCAATCTCCAGATTATTTTTCAGCGCTAAAATCACCGCATCCGACAGTGTGAGAGGCTTGTTAATTTCTATCTGCGTGTTTTGAATCCAGTTAAGTTGCTGCAGTACTCGCAACTCTATTTGTTCATCAGATACTTTGTCTGGTGTTACTGAGCACCCGGCAAGCAACACCACCATTACCACCAATAATCTATTCATTTATGGCTCCCTAAAGCTCTCATCGAGCGCTCTCGCAATCGGGAACAAAATGTACGAGATCAATGCTCTTTTGTCGGTTTGGATATTAGCCTCAAGCGACAAACCAGGCTGTAATCGAAATTCCTCCGGTTTATTTCGAATACCATCAACACTAGTGATATCAATCCAACCTCGATACGCTAACCCTTCTTTCCCATAGACATCGTCAGTTAACACATCCTCACTTACTTGGCGCAGCTTGCCTTGCATGGTGCCGTATTTGGTAAAAGGTAACGAATCCAACTTAATGGTCACCTCATCCCCCAATGTAACTTGGTTAATATCGGCTGGATTCAAATCAACCACGATTTCCATTCGCGTGTTAATAGGCACAATCTCATATAGGAATTCGTTTGTTGCCACATAGGTTCCCGAAGTCTTATCTGCGACTTTAAGGATAATACCGTCAATGGGGGCATGGATTTTTGAAAGTCTCTGCTGACTTTGCGCCGACACTAATTGCTGCTTCAACGCAATGTACTCTCGCGTAGCACTAACCAGTTGATCGGAAACGTCCACTTTGTGCTGACTGATGTAGCGCTTGAGATCACTAAGCGTCGTTTTTGCTTCAGTAGTCAGAGAGGTAATGCCACTGAGAAGTGACGTCTTTTTTCTTTGCAGTTCAAGGAGTTGTTTTTGAGAATCTAGAAATGCCTCTCGCTTTGGTCCCGTGCGTCTGTACTTGTCCTTTTCCTGCTCATATAAACGTCGCCTCTCTTTAACCAGCGACGTTTGCAAACTGATTTGTTCGATGACCACCGATTGCTCTTGGTGCAAGCTTTGGATTCGTTCATCCAGCGACAGCAAGGTCTCTTTTTTGGCCGCAATAGTGGCACCGTATGCCCCTTTTCTCGCGTCAAACAGAGTCATTTCTAATTTCTGCGCTGAGCGAGGCGGGTTTTCTATTAAGTAAGGCGTCTCGGCAAGCTCTGCCTCCAAGCGACGAATGCGTTCTTTAAGGCGCGTCATTTGATATCGAGTAACGTGAATATCCGAATCGATCGCTCGACCATCGATAACAGCAATAAGATCACCTTTTGCTACTTGGTCGCCAACTTGAATGACAAACTGCTCTAAAACGCCCTCGGCTTGACTTTGAATGACTATATTTTGTGCCATAGGTTTAACGTGGCCACTAGCAACAACAAAGGTGTTTACCTTAGATACACTGGCCCAAATAATCAGTAGAAATAAAGCACCTAGAATCACCCAAACAGAAAGCGAAACCAGCCGATTAGGGTAAGAATGACGAATTTGTTGCCATAAGGGAGCATGGTTTAACAGCTCATCCTTGTGCTTAATATTCATGAGGCCACGATCTCCTCAGGTTGTTCGAAGCTAGGTTGTGCAGACTTATGCTCAATGGACGCATGCTGTTTATGCCACAACTGCTGATACAAATCGCATCGTGCTAACAGCTCCTGATGAGGTGCAAAATCTACTAGCTCACCATCTTTGAGAACAAGGATTTTGTCCATGTAAACCATGGAAGATAAACGATGAGAAATGTTAATTAGCGTTCGCCCACGAGCAAGCGCATGAAGGTTGTTAAGTATGTGCTGCTCACTGTCGGCATCAAGTGCACTCGTAGCTTCATCCATTAACAATATTGGAGGGCTATTTAGTAACGCACGCGCAAAGTTGAGTCGCTGCCGCTGACCTCCCGACAAATTGCTGCCATTTTCTTCCAACACCGTGTCGTAACCCATAGGGAGTTTATCGATAAAACTATCGGCGCCAGTGAGTCTGGCAACATCGATGATCTCTTCCAACGATTTGCTCGGGTTGGCTTTAGCGATATTGTCTTTTATCGTCCCTCGAAACAGGAAGCTGTCTTGCAATACAATGCCGATTTGGGAGCGAAGATACCCCGGTTCATATTCGCGTAGTTCATTATTATCAATACGAATCGAGCCTTGATTCGGTCGATAAAATCCGAGTAGCAAGCGAGTTAATGTGCTCTTTCCTGAACCACTAGGGCCTACAATGCCTATTTTCTGGCCTTGATGAATATGTACGCTGAGCTGATTAATCGCGGCAGGTAAATCAGGTGCATACTGAAATCCCAACTGACTGATGGCGATTTCCCCCTTGATTGGCGACGTCACTCCTCCTTCTCTCACCCGCTCTGGAGGACTATTAAGCACTCGACCTAGCATATCAACACTAATGGATATCTGTTGAAACTTGCTAGTTAGTCCAATGAGTTGCACCAAAGGCCCTGCAATACGGCTCGCCATGATGTTAAAGGCAATTAAAGTACCTATCGTCAGCTCCCCAGCTAATACCAACTGAGCACCAAGCCAAATGATCACCAATGACATAACTTTTTGCAAAAAGCCACTGATCTCATTGATGTAACCACTCCACCGGCCAACGGTGTGCTGACGAGACACTACATCAGCCGTTACATCCAGCCACTCTTGTTGCTGACGTTTTTCTATCGCCATACTTTTTATGGTTTCCATGCCTTTCACATTTTCAACCACTATGGATTGTCGCTCTGCTTCCGAGAGATAAAGCGCCTCTAGCTGGCGTCGATAAGGCCGAAGAATTGCGAATAATGCCATCATAATGACGCAGCAAAACCCAGCCACAATCCAAGTGAGCGTAGGGCTGAAAAACCACATCACAGGAAGCAACACCACCACTGACGTGAGTTCAATCAGGGTAAACAATAGGTTGCCAGTGATAAACTCACGAATGCCACTGGCTTCTTGAACTTGCTTGGCGAGCTTGCCGGATGCCACCTTGTGGAAAAAAGCCAGCGGTAGCCGAAACAACCTACGGCAAGTCAAGTGTGCTATTTCGATATCCAATCGTGCCACTGAGTGTAAAACGATCAGATTGCGGATGAACGCCAATACACCACTGATTGCAAGAGCGGCAATAGCAGCGATGAAAAGCACGTGTAAAGTGGCGTAGCCGGAATAGCCAATAACCTTGTCGAAAACAATCATGGAAAATAACGGCACGACAAAGGCGATGATATGCAGAAAAAGAGACACTGCTCCTATAGTGTAAAGTAAGCTTGGCTGCTTAAGTGCTTCGTGGAACAGCCAGCCAAAACCGAAGGGTTGTTCGATGCCAACATCCACACCGAGAGGTCTAACAAAAATCACATCTCCTTTCCAACAGCGACGAAAGGTAGCTTCATCAACCGACAACAATTCTGTTGATTCCGCCTTAGGATCTTGAATCAGAACTTCTAGTTTGCCTTCAGACGTAGACTGCACGCCAGCAGCGATAACAAAGTCACCGTGCTTCAATTTAAGAATCACAGGGAACGCAGCACCCAACTTCGATAGTTGTCGCCAACGCAGTTTTTCGCATTTGGCATTAAGCCCCGTTTGATTAATCAGCAGCGTTAAATCGAGCGAACTCATGTCATCTTCCTTGATTTCATGATCCCGCTTTAAAGTATCGACAGAGTGATAAACCTGATAATACCTAGCGATAAGAACGTACGCCTCCAATGCTGTGTTCATATCTATTCCTACTATTTTTCAATTAGCTAAAACTTGGCGCTAATGTGGTTTTCTCTTGGTCGCTGCTTGTACCTTCGGCCGGCTTCTCAGTAATCAAACCTCTACTTTTCAATTCTTCGAGTAGCTGAGTGTGGGTTTGCCAGCTTCGTAAAAACGCATCGGGAGACATCACCAATCGCAAGTTATGCTCCTTTGGAGGCTCTTTACCGCTAGTCTCTGGATCCACCGCAAAGGTGTAAAAATCCATGCGAATATTGCCCGCGATGATTGCGACGTTTTCAATACCATCAATGTAATGTTGATCTGCCATGATTTTGCTTTCCTTATTTAGAAAAAAAAGGCCTGACTCAATCACTGAGTCAGGCTCCCGATTACGCAAGACTTACTGCGCTATCAATTTTCGATTTAGAATCGTGCATGTCGCCAAGTATTGTTTCCACAACGCTCGACAGCTCGTTGTTTACATCTCCAAAGTCAACCTTATTTGCCTCTCCGTCTTGTAACCAAGCTACCGTTGCTTCAGCTCCTGCCTCTAACGCTGCAACTGAATCAAAAGCAGCAAAGCCACGCAGCTGTTCAGATGCCGACGCATCCATACTATCCCAGTGCTGTTTTAGCTGTGCGAAGGTTAGGCTGGACAATCCTTCGACTTCAAATACGTCGTTATCGCCCCAGTTGTTTAAGCCAATTTCGCCAAGCGACTCATTGCCAAAAACAATATCGAGCTGAGAGTGATCTTCAGAAAGAACTAGGTTATCCAAGGTAAAATTCAGGTCATTCTGAGTGTTGTTGCTATTGATAAATAACGAGTCAACTTCAGACACAATATCCGACTCATAAATATCAAAACGGCCGCTTCCCAATGTAAACCGATAGCTGTCATTGCCTTCGCCACCAGTTACTTGAGCACTACCGAATCCAGACACGAACACGTCATTTCCTGAGTTCCCTAAAGATACAGACTGATCATCAAAGCTGAACAGAGAAGCGATACTATCGTGCTTATCACCACCAAAAGTACTAACAACGTTACCCATAAAGTCGGTAATACCACCTAACACATTATTGATGATTGTTGCGCCGCTTGAGGTTAGTAAGTCGAAGGTCTCCCAACCTAGGTTGAGGAAGACATCATTACCTTCACCACCAGAGCTAACACCAGCTAAACCGATATTAAATACGGTGTCATTGCCATCTCCCATGGACACCACATTGGCCAGTCCCATGTTAATCGCAAAGTCATCACCTAAACCTGCGGTCACCGTGTTAGCACCACCAATAGTAGCAATCACATCATTACCACTACCGCCGCTGACAACCGACTTACTGCCCATGGCAACTATGAGGTCATCACCATTACCACCTACAACATGGTTGAACAGGCCACCAACAAATATACCGTCATTACCTCCACCACCATCGACTAGATTACGCACGCCTGCGGCAAACAACACATCACTTGCAGATCCAAACTCATCGACATAGTCACCATATACTTTGTTATCAATACCCATCACGAAAGCAACGTCACTACCTTTATGTAAGGAGACCGTATTTTCCACGCCTATGGACACCACATAGTCATTTTCAAACGTCGTACTGACATTATTTTTACGACCCACAACAACGGCGGTTGTTACGGCGAAACCACCTTTCACGGTATTTTCATTGCCTAGAGCAAAAATGACGTTCTTCGAGGTCACCCCCGGAAGGCCGGGTGCAGTATCGCCTTTAATGGTGTTTTTGTTACCTATCGCTGCCATCAAGTTCTCACCAGTGCCACCAGCTAGGTTGTTCTCATTACCAATCGCCAGCATCACGTCATTATCGAAGCCACCAGCTAAGGTATTTTCAGCACCAATCGCGAGCGCCACATTGGAGCCGTAGTCGTCACGCCAGATATTCTTCGCGCCAACCATCAGCGCAATATCGTTACCACGTCCGGTGTAGACTACGTTCTCGCGTCCGACACCAATGGCTACATCGTCACCACGACCGCCCATCATGCGGTTGGTATCTCCTAACGCCAACATCAAGTCACCCCAGTCACCTTCTTGATTTTGTTGCAAGAGATAGTAGTCATGGTTAAACGATGGCAACCTCTGTGACCAATCAATACCAATCACATTGGGAATGGAGAACGCAGGGATATTCACCGTCTGAGATGGTATCGTCAACGAGTCCATTTCCACATAATCGCCCAGGCTAAAATCTGGCACGCCAAACTCTGGTATCTCAAAATCTGGGATTTGGAAACCGTAAAATTCACGACCACTCAATGCCGTTCCAAACAAGCTAAAGCCCGATAAATCAAAACCATTCAAATTGAACTCTGGCACTTTAATTTCAGGCAGCAATAAGGTAGGCAGTTGAACCGTAGTAAATTCTGGAGTAGGTGCGGAATCGCCAGAACTGTCCGCTGTAGAGTCCGAGGATTCACCGAGGGTAATATCATCCTTATGACGAAGCTCAAAGTCGTCCGGCGTGTTCCAAGTTCCCACAGAGGTGTCATTAATCAGATGATTATTGGTTCCCGCTTCTGCTGGGGTGTCTTCATCTCCGTACAAAAAGTAATTATCTGAAGCCGCTTTAGTTGCGGTGTCGATATTGCCCAAATCTGCCGACTGGTGTGTGTAGGTATTGAGGAAAACACCGTTGTCGTTGATTCTCGGTTTAAACTCCGCTTGAGAGTTGAGAATGTTGCGACTCTGACCGCCTCCCGACTCATAGCCAGCAATATCACCAATCAACGAATCCATACCGCTGAATATCCCTGAATTCACATCCAACTCATAAGTGAGCTCGAGATCAAACCTATCCACTTCAACACCAAAGCCACTCAATGAAGGCATGCATAGCGATGGAAGCGTGATGCTTGGAATCTCAATTTCAGGAGTACTTAAAGTAGGCAGATGAATTTCCGGTAATCCATAGTTGCCAAGAGAACCGTATTTGTATGATGGCGCAGACTTCACCTCGGGAATAGGTGGAATCTCAAAGTCATATTGAGGAATAGTGAAGGATGGGGTTTTCCAATCAGGCACACTCGGATCAGAGAAGTCTAGTTCAGGGAACAGGACATTGAAGTTAGCGGTCGCTTGCAGTTCTGCTTCAAAACTTGCAGAACCTAAGCTGCCTTCAACGGGATCACCACTGCGCTCACCTTTCTCATCCTTATCTTGGAACATATTACCAGTGCCCTTTTTGAGCTCGGTAATCTCTTCCGTAGAAAAAGTAATCTCATTGTCCGCGGCTATCATATTGCGCTTACCGACAGCGAGAATAATATCGGCCCCACCACCTGCGGCGATCCAATTCTCTTTGCCGAATGCGGCAATAACATCGTTACCACTGCCAGACATAACGACGTTATTTTGACCAATAGTCAATACGACATCGTCTCCACCTTCGGTAAGCATGATGTTATGTTGCCCTGCAGCAGCAACAATGTCATTACCCCACCCTGTGAGTGCCACATTGTAGCGGCCCCCCATAATAGCTACATCGTCACCACCACCTGAGTGAACAAAGTTGGTGTAACCAAACGCGTAGATGGTGTCGTTACCTGATGCTGTAGAAATAATGTTCTTGGAACCGAGCGCCGCAACAGAATCATCATCACTACCAGTCAAAACGATATTGTCCATTCCGGCCACTATCACGCTGTTTTCACCGTCACCGGCTAGCATCACGTTTAGTTGACCTAACGCAATGAGCGTATCGTCACCATCGCCAGACCAGAATAAGTTTTTAGCTCCCACGCCCAGCAAGAAGTTGTCACCATTGCCAGCGAGCATAGCATTGAGATTACCTAACCCGGCGAAGGTATCGTTACCACTCGCGCCTTGGAAGAAGTTATTCGCGCCCACTGCGATAGCAATATTGTCGCCGCCCCCCATCACCA
This sequence comes from Vibrio mediterranei, assembly GCF_013364395.1. NCBI lineage: Bacteria > Pseudomonadati > Pseudomonadota > Gammaproteobacteria > Vibrionales > Vibrionaceae > Vibrio > Vibrio mediterranei. The sequence goes on from NZ_JABXGK010000008.1 coordinate 1,784,013, forward strand.
TGATGTTATTGGCGCCGCCAACCATTACATCATCGTTACCACCAGCACCAAGGAACACATTATTGGTGCCTATGGCCGTCATAGTGTTATTGCCATCACCTGCAATAAATATGTTGGCATCACCCATAGAGCAAAGGGTATCGTCGCCAGAACCACCCCAGATGATGTTATACATTCCCAAGGTCGTAATATCGTTGGTGCCATCACCAGCAATAATCAGGTTAGCGTAACCAAAGGCGACAATAAGGTCGTTACCTGAGCCCGTTTGCACTAAGTTGCCGCCACCATATGCTTTGACAACATTATTCCCTTCTCCAGCCAACACAATGTTGCCAGCACTGGTAACGTTGGCGAGATTTTTTAGATGGTCGACACCAGTGTCTTTGCCAAAGTCATCACCATCTTCGGTCACGATCGATAGTAATCCACCTGCTCGAATTTTGTCGTCGCCATCACCGGACAAAATAAAGTTACCGAAGCTATAAGCTCGGATTTCATTACCTGCGACTTCACCATGCGCAACTTGCCCGACTGAAGAAGCCCCCGAACCACCGCCATTACCGGTACCAATAATATTAAAGCCGCCCTCTGCACGGATAATATTCTTACCGTCACCAGCAAAGACGATATTTAGACCACCCGCTGCGTGAATGGTGTTTCTGCCATTACCCGTAAAGACAAAATTTCCGCCACCAAAGGCATCAATGTTATTTTGGCCATGACCTGACAACACAACATTCATACCTCCAGCGGTATAAATTGAGTTGTCTCCGTGCGCCACTTGAACCACATTAAGGCCACCACGAACATCAATAGTATTGTTGCCCCAACCCGCAGAGACCACGTTAACCCCACCATAAGCTTTGATAGCGTCATTACCGTTACCTGAATCTATCGACTGACCACCTATAGACAGCGATTCAATGACATCATTGCCACTACCACTACTGATCTCCGCTCCAGCTGCGCTGACAAAAATCGAGTTGTCACCATTCTTTGCGTCTATTTTTACGCCGACCGCTTTCACTTCAATGCGGTCGTCACCATCACCGACAAACACGTTGCCACCAGCTGCATGTAAGACAACATGGTTGTTACCGTGACCAAGATTGAGCAAACCTACACCCGCACCAACGTACGCGTAATCGTTGCCGTTTCCTGCGGTAATACGAGCACCTGCCGCTCTCACATCAATATGGTTATTGCCCCCTTTCACATCAATATTGACGCCAACGGCTCGAACGTTAATACGATCGTTACCATCACCGACACGCACTTCACCACCTACCGCATGAAAATCAACGGTATTATTGCCATGTCCTAAGTTGAGCAGGCCTACTGCCGCGCCAACATAGGCATAATCGTTGCCGTTACCTGCGGTAATATTTGCGCCTGCGGCTCTAACGTCAAGGTGGTTATTACCCTCTCCAACATTCATACTGACACCGACGGCTCGAACATTAATACGGTCATTGCCATTACCAACACGTACCGTGCCTCCCACAGCTCGATAATCAACCGTATTGTTACCGTGTCCTAGGTCCACTAACCCAACACCTGCCCCGACATAGGCATAATCATTACCATTTCCGGCGGTGATATTGGCTCCTGCTGCGCGAATATATAAATCGTTATTGCCACTTCCGGCATTGACCGTGGCACCCACAGCATTGATGTTGATTATGTCATCACCGCCTTCAGTGCGGATCTTGGCGTAAATGCCTCTCGCATCAATTTCATCGTGCCCATTACCAGTCCAAATGTCAGCGTGAGCCCCTCCAGCATAAACATAGTTGTTGCCATTCCAGCCAGTATGAGCCTTGACCGATGCGCCTTTTGATACAATCCAATCATCGCCATCACCACTGTGGATATAGGAAGAGACAGCGCTGCTTGTGATGGTATCGTGACCACTGCCTGTCTTAACGTTAACCCCGGCACCTTCAGCGATGATGTTATTGTTGCCACCCCAACTTTCCACTTTGCATGAGAACAGACCAAAGGCGTACACCGTATCGTTACCATAGCCAGTCGTGACACTGGTGTTGGCAGACTTCACATTAATATCGCGGTCATACCAATAACCCTTTTCAACTAAGGTAGCCTTCGAACCAACGTAGTTAACCGTAACATCCTTCTCACCTGTACCTAGCTCAATATACACATTGCTACCAGACGTCACTTTATAGGTATCATTGCCCGAACTAGCATAGATGTTTACGTTGACAGCACCGACATTAACGTAGTCATCTCCCGCGCCATCCCAGATGTAGATTTGATTAAGGGCCTTGTTGTAGTTACCAATGACATCGTTGCCATCTCCCCCGTAAATCCACGACTCCCACGTTGTGTGTCCAGCATTCAAATCGTCGTTACCACCTCCGCCAGAGATGATGCTTTTGTGTGTGGCGTGACCCGCATGGAGCCTATCCGCGCCATTGCCACCTCGGTAATTTCGAGTACCCATATTTCTCCCTTACTTTTAGGTTGCTTTACATTGATGTCACCACTCGATGAAAAATCTCATCGAGTACAATCAATTCAAATATCCTTCTTGTTCATCCGTTAAATGACCTTTGCGGTGCAAGAACACGCGATCCGCTCGCTTTTCATCACCTATTCGGCGACACCATGCTTTTGTTTTATGTCGAAATTGAGCACTGAGCGAACGGCGAATAGATGTGCAGTTACCAAATGGAGCAATGAAGTCCATGAACCATAAATAGTTACCTCGGTTCCATTCTTCTTCAGGTAGCCATTCATCCTGTTCCATCAGTTTTTGATGCCAGGCTTCAGTCACTTGAGCCCAAGTCACTAGCCCAATTGGACCCTTGCTATCGTAGTAAATGCGGCATTGCCCCAGTCGAATCGCGTTAAGGAAGCGACTCTCCAGGACGTGAAGGGGGTATTCTCTGTGTAAGGGAGATTGTAGTAACAACCACGTCACTTCTCCTATGAGTTGCATTTCCTTTTCATTCGAAACAGTTCGTTCCTGTGACATGAAGCGACCTCTAACTGGTTATATTTTGAGCATATCTATATTGTTAGTAACTTCATGGAATTCAATCAATATAAAATGCAGTAATTGTTATAATTTGTTTTAAATACCATGACACAGATCTATATAATCAATGTATATGAAACAAATTGTTCCACTATTGTGCTTTATGTGAATATAAAAGAGGAATTTAAAGGGTTCGCTACCAACCAATACAACACGGCTGATAGCGATGAAGAGGGGGTGATGTGATTAAGATGAAGCAGTTTTAACGTAATAGCCCACAGCGACAAGTTTATTGTCGATCACACGGTAGTATGTATGTTTGGTTTCAACTTTGTTCGACTGAGGGTTCAACCATTTATAGGTATAAACGCCGCGTCCATTTTCCTTAGCTAGAGTCAGTAATTCGGTGAGAATAGGTTTGTTATCTGGGCTTAGGATCTCATCATGTGAGCGGCCCACTAATTCAGGAGACGCACCATGAGCAAGAAACTTACCCGAATTCATATCCATCACAAATACGTATAAATCCCCCTCCACGAAACTACCGTCGGTGTCGTTAAACTCATCGATACTTTTCTGCTCAGATTCCACCATGGCTTTCATTGCCCTAGCCAGTAATCGTTTCGCCTCAGCTGCACTGGAACGCTCGGGGTAATAGCCCACAGCAACTATTACATCACCTACACGTTCAAAGAACGTAGTTTTAGGTTCCCCCATACGGTCGGTAGGATTAGCCCAGTTGTACTTCACTTCACCGTAACCATCATGTACCGCTTTCGTGATCATCTCTCGGAAAAACGGCTTACCGTAAACATCTTGAGTATCAAGCACACTGTCACCAACCAACACCATGGACGAACCTCCACTGGCGAGAAATTCGCCATCAATACCTAAGGCAAAGACATAGAGCTCTCCATCAATGTATTCGGGGTCACTCATGAAATCTTTAACACTCTCATCCCCTTCGGTTTGTACATGTATCACCGCTTTGGCCAACAAGGTTTTGGCACGCTTTTCTGCGTCACTGGCGACATGAGGCTCGGTAATATCCAAGACATTGACGGCAGTGCTGCTTTCAGCTCTTACAACAAAACTCGTTAACATGCCGGACAAGGCACAGCCTATCACCATCAGTTTCAATACGTTCATGGATATCTCTCCTAATAGCCGACTAATGACGGAAGCCAAAGCGTAATTTGTGGGAAAAAGGCAATAACAAACACGCCAATTACCGAAGCCAGCACAAATGGGTGGATCTTCGCGGTAATCTGTTCCACCGTGGCCCCCCCTATCCCTGAGGCGACAAAAATATTCTCCCCGAGAGGTGGCGTCGCAAACCCTATCGATAACGTACATACCACAACAATACCTACGTGAGTTGGATCAGCGCCAAGCATGTACATAATAGGCAGCAGAACAGGCACGATAATCATGATTGCCGCTAACGTTTCCATAAACATGCCGATAAACAGCAATAAAATGATAGTTAATGCCCAAACGAGATACATATTGTCGGTAAAGCCAAGCAATGACTCGGCGACCACTACTGGAATCTTTTGCTCAATCAGTAAGCGACCAAACACGGTTGCCGCGAATAAGATCAATAGGACGCGCCCAGTAATCCATGTTGTCGTCGACAGGGACTTAAGGATATTTTTGAATGACAGTTCGCGGTGAATAAATAAACCAACAAATAGCGAGTAGAAAATAGCAACCACCGCAGACTCTGTTGGAGTAAACATACCGCTATAGATACCACCGAGAATCAAAAATGGCGCTAATATCGACCAAAGTCCTCGGCGTAATGAGTGTCGAATCTCACCAAATGACCAGTTTTCAGTCAGCCCTTGATAGCCTTGTTTTTTGGCAATCATGTAATTGGTGAACACCAAGGTTGATGCCATGATCAAACCAGGAATAACGCCCGCGACAAACAGTTTAGGAATCGACAGCGAGGCAAACTGGCCGTGCTGAGCAATAGCCTCAGGCGGCGCCATCAAACCCATTGCAGAGATACCGAAGATGACCAACGGAATCGACGGTGGAATAATGATCCCAAGTCCGCCGGAGGCCGCGGTAACCGCGGAAGCATAACTTTTTTCATAATCACGCTTCACCATAGCCGGTACCATTAACATACCTACTGCTGCAGTGGTTGCGGGTCCAGAGCCAGAAATGGCACCAAAGAATAGACACGCCATAACGGTTGCCGCTCCGAGGCCGCCGGTTACAGGCCCCGCTAAGCTTTCGGCAATGTCCACCAAGCGTTTAGAGATACCAGCAGCTTCCATCAAAGCACCAGCCAGTACAAACGATGGCAATGCCATCAACGGGAAGTTACCCACTGAGGTAAACGCAATTTGCACAAGTGCAATCGGGTTTTTATCCAATATCAAATACGCGGCCATGGAGGCACCTGCGAGCGATACGGTAATTGGCGCGCCAAGGATTAACAGCGTTAAAAAGCCACCAAATAAGATTAGAGTTAAATAGGATTCCATAATTACATCTCTCTGTTACGACTATGGCAGTGACTTTTGAGCGGTCATTTTGCGAAGCTCTTTTACTTCGGGGTCTTCATTTTGAGCCCCTTTGAATAAACGCTCATAATTGTTCCAAATGATTCGAACCATCATTAGGGAAAAGGCTATCGGCAAAATCATGTAGAAGTACTTCATTGGAATGCCAGTCGTTTGCGATTTCCAAAATAGATTCATTTTGTTGAAAACAAAGTCGTAACTGAGGTAAACAAAGTAACCGTTGAACAGCAGCCATAAGAAATCTGCGATGGTTTCACTGATGGTCTGAACAATGGGTGGAAAGAACTTAAAGTGGAAACTTACTCGGTTATGAGCGGACATTTTCGCGGCAACCACCGCACCTAAATAAGCGAACCAAACAAACATGTAGGTGGCGACTTCATCACCCCAGGGAATGGAATAGTCAAACAACTGACGAGATAAAATTTGCGTGAACAGCAGTAAGACAAAGCTCGCTAGTAGTAAACAACAGGTGTACTCCTCAATGTTGTTTAGGTGTTTTCTAATTATTTTAGCGACTGACATATAACCTCCAATGTTGATTTTTACATGACAACCAGTCGCTCAATATGTATGAACAGATAAACGAGTAAAGCCATGCAAAAACCCTATCTATCAGGTCACCAATAGATAGGGCGTAACTAATCGTTATTGTCTACCCAGTAGCTCAAGAACGTTGTCTAGCTTCTCTTTACCTCCGATGCTTGAGTAGAATTTTGGCCAAACAGACGTTGTGACTTTCTCGATCCACTCTTTTTCACCATTGGCAGGGTCGGTAAATACCATGCCCTTGTCTTCAAGGTCTTTACGAATCTTGCTCTCAGTTTGCTCAAGGTAAGCGAAGCTATGCTCTGTCGCCTCTTGGCCTGCTTCCAGAATGGTTTTTTGCATCTCTGGAGTTTGTTGCTGGAATACAGTTTCACTGACAATCAACGGCTCAAGAGAGAAGATGTAGCGAATATTAGTGACATACTTTTGTACCTCATTAAATTTCATCGCATACACTGTGATGTATGGGTTATCTTGACCATCTACCACGCCCTGTTGCAGACCTGTAAAAGTCTCAGACCACGCCATTGGAGTTGGGTTTACGCCCCATGCTTGATAAGACGCGATCATGATTTCGTTACGAGGAACACGAATAACCAACCCTTTTAAATCTTCCGGTGAAGCCACTGGTTTCTTCGAGTTGGTCAAGACTCTAAAGCCTGAGTACGCCCAACCTACAATGCGAACGCCTGCATCACGAATGGTGTTTTCAACCAACTCCTGACCAACCTGGCCTTGTGTCAATAGCACTGCTTCTTCAGGGCTTTGAATCACATATGGCATGGTAAGTAGGCCAACCGTTGGTGAAAATGGGGTTACGTTGTTTATAGCTAGAACAGAGAAGTCTAATAGACCGATAGCCGCATCATTGACGGTGTCTTGTTCATTACCCAATTGTCCATTTGGAAATAGGTCAATCTTTACTTTGCCATCCGTCTTTTTCTCCATTAGCTCGGAGAACGTTGTGGCTAGCTCCCATTGCGTTCCACCAGCGGCATCGCCAATAGCCATTTTGAAATTTGCTGCCGCAGCCGTATATGAGAACACTGCCGTCGCCGCAATTGTCATACCCGCAATGATTTTGTTCTTAATAAGTTTCATAGTCTTAACCTTTAATATCGTACAGACATCCGCTCTGTACTTTGCTCACAAGGTGACCTGGTACAACTTTCCTGGTCGTCATTATTTCCCTATTTTGGAAACATATTTTGAGTGTCACAGCACCTCATCCTTTAGCGAATACCACTGATAAAGGAATCGCTGTCCTACTCGTCGAAATGGTGCAAACATCTCTGACTCCACCACTTCCCTCACGTTTGGAAACGGAAGTTTTGATTCAAATATGGGTAAATCCAGTTTGTGTCCTTCTCCGCCAATCCATTGAGCCAGACGTTTACCGGCTTGTGCGGAATACATCACACCATTACCGCCGTAACCTAAGGCGTAGAATATGGATTGCGATGGATTGGGCTGATAGATCCTTGGCATCATATCGTGGCTTACATCCACCCATCCCCACCATGAGTAATCGATTTTGATCTGATCTAGGGCTGGGAATTTACGCGTGAGATCGGCGCGCAACATATCTTCATATTTCTTCTCTGGCGCATTTTTACCTGTAATGGCACTGCGAGTTCCTATCTGAACTCGATTGTCTGGTAGCAAGCGATAGTAATGACGAAGAACACGCGTATCTGTAATCACCTGATTGGTTTTGAAATTACACGCGGCAATCTCCTGTTGCGTCAAAGGGCGTGTAACCATTGAATTGGACAGCACTGGCAACAAACGGTTTTTTAGCTCAGAGTGCAGACCTTGACTAGTGTAGCCACCAGTGCAAACCCCCACTGAACGAGCCTTTACCACACCACCTGGTGTTTTGAGGTAGTGCACGCCTCCGCGAGTTTCCCATCCCATAACAGGGCTTGACGGATGAACTTTCACACCCAATGCTCGTGCTTTTCTCAAGTAGCCAAACGCTAGTTTACCTGCGTGAATGCCGATGCCTTCTGGCTCGTGCATTGCACCTGCGGCTTCTTGATCGCCGACGTAATCGCGTTTTACTGTCTCAGCGTCCAAAATTTGCGCATCGTAATTGAAGGTGTCACGCAGCAGTTTTGCTTCTTTCTCTAAACCTGGCATCATTTTGGGTCGGTGCGCCACATAGAGGTGACCACCAGGCTGTGGGTCGCAGTCGATATCTTTGATTAACTCTTTGAATGTGTTCATACCATCAACGCATTCGCGGTGCATTTTCAAAGCCGTTTCTAGACCCCAGCGTTCAATCCACTGAGAGCGCTTTAGCCTCCCTGAAGCACATTGAGCCTGACCACCATTTCGAGTACTGCAGCCCCAACTTAAGCGATTCGCCTCAATAACGGTTGCTTTAATACCGTACATTTCGGCAAGGTGTATAGCCGTACTCAGCCCAGTAAATCCAGAACCAATAATGGCAACATCAACGTCCATATCGGACATTATTGGCCCATCATCTTCTGGTGGTGCACCTGCCGTATCAACCCAGTATGTTGGCGCATACTCTTTACCGTGACCTGGCGTTTTGTCTTTTAGAGGATCATATTTCGGGTCGTATTTATCTTTGGCTTGGGTACTTTTCGCTTTAGCTTCTACAGCATCTACTGCTGGTTGTTCCATTACTAAACTCATAATTCGACTCTCCTAGTCATAACACGTGAACGAACAATGGTTGCCGCGTTTACTTATTGGGAGTGATTACTGGTCGAGTTTTTCTAAAGGCGTTCTTAACACTGATCTTCCCTTCACGTAGCGTGAAAACGTCCACCATACGAGCTTCGATAACAGTGCCATCTGGGTTAGTTGCGGAGAATGTAGATTCTGTTACTGCTCTATCGCCGCAAACAAAGTGCACAGGGTCGCTCCAAGCTGCATCTGGAAAGTTTTGCCATACCAACTCAAAACTATTGCGAACCGCTTCGTACCCTTCAATGGTGTTTCCTAGCAAGCCATCACCTGCAACAGTGTGGAACACACAATCATCGGTCATAAATGACATTAAGGCTTCGATATCGTGGTTATTCCACGCATCACTAAAGGACTGTAAAAATGTCGTATCGACTTGGTTTTCCTGCACTAATGTCGCGGCATTGGTTTGCATATTCATATTCCAGGGTCCTTTTATGTTTTCGTTATTGATTTAATACAAAGCAGTTTTAGACTGCCGTTTTATTAGAGTATTTAAACTAGAATTACAGCAACTTAACAAGTTTGTAACATCACTCCAACTCTAACTTTGAGTTATGGTATGTACAAACTTTAAGCTCACAGATTTAGTTTTTTTTATAATTTAATTATTGATCTCGTTAGATTTAAAAGCATTTATCACTCACTGATAATTCAAACGCTCGTTTGCTTTCTCTGCTAATTTTTTCTAGTCGAAATCAAAATCTTGATGATACTTACGTCCATATTGTTCCAGTTTTCTATCATGAACAATTACTTCAAGGTCGTTATTTATTTCACCCTTATTAGTCTTACCGTTATTATCTAAATTATGTTTGGAATCTATATTCGCCATTTTTTCTTCAACTGTTATTGAAGTTTTGTTTAATGCACTCATAGATATTAGCTCCTTTAATAAGTTATTTTTTACCGATGGCGATATGTAAATAGATATCAAATCCGTTACATATCGCTGATCATCATAAAGAGAAAGAAGGCTGCCATTTCTTTCCTTTTCAAATGGATGAATTGAGTACCATTCATCGTTTTTCGTCGTTCTAAAATCGCAGTCGGTCGCTTTAAATATTTTCGTATTTTCAATGTCATGGGGAGATTTTACAAAATTCACCTTATGACAGTCCCGGACCTTAAGAATATTTACACAGTCCTCTGTTGAGCTATTACAAACCGACCACATTACGTTAAACAGACTGTCAGTCCATTCAAGTAAACGCGTTGGAAACCCTTGCTGATTGGATAAACACATTAATAGCCATTCATTGATGTCACGAGAGTCCAACATCGGCACACCGTAAACTTTCATAGTTGAAAGAAGCTCTTGTTCTACTCGCCTTAGATTATTACTATTTACTTTACCCAAGCTTGGAATTAGTCCGCCTTTTGAACATTCTTCCGCTCGATATATCAAAGGGTCATTATTATTGCATTCAGAAAATAAATTCACTATTTCATATAGTTCGTCTATTGTATTTATATAATGCTTATCATTCATAATGAACACTCTTGCTACCGAAATATGAATTAGCTAATTAAATCATTCTCTGGGTGTAAATTACCGCCAACATATACCCGGCAATGAACATTGCATTTAGTAAAAGCAATATGATTGGTTTCCACCCTAATGAGAAAAGCTTCTCAAATGATGTCTTTACGCCTAAGGCTGCAATTGAAATAACCAAGCACCACTTAGATATTTCTGACATACCTTCCGAGACAGAATCAGGGACAAGATTAAAGCTATTGACAACAATCAGAGCAATAAACACCAATAGGAAAAAAGGGATTATTGGCGCATTAATATGGTTTTCCTGTCCGTCACTTTGTTTTTGCGCTCGAAATGACAATGCGATTAGCAGTATCACTGGCATTAGCATGGCTACTCGGAACATTTTCGCCAACGTTGATGCATCACCGATCTCTGTCGACAACATAAAACCTGCCCCAACAACCTGAGCGACATCATGAATTGAACCACCTAAGAACATGCCTGCTTCACTGGATGACAACTGCAATGAGGTCACCACTAATGGGTAAAGCACCATAGCAATCGTTGAAAACGCGGCCACACCAATTGCAGTCATTAACGTGTACTGCTCATTCTCTTTGTTTTGCGGTATCGTAGATGAAATGGCCATCGCCGCAGAAATACCACAGATTCCCGTTGCGCCACCTGCAAGTAATCCAAATGTGCCAGAAACATTCAATAGCTTGGCAAAAAGTAGGCTGAACATGATGGTCAACACCACCGCACCAGCAAGAATACCAACGCCATCTAATCCGATAGTGCTGACATCGCTGTATGCAATGCGTACCCCTAATAAAGCAACACCTATGCGCACCAATTTTTTAGCTGCAAACTCGATACCTGCACCACATTTTTCATGGTCAGAAAGAAAATGCAGAGAAATACCAAGCAACAATGCATAAAGAAATTTGGGACCACCATAATGGTCGGAGACGAACGTCGCGGCCGCAGCTATTACTATGCTGAGTAATAAGCCAGGTGCGATACCCGTCGCTTCTCCATACAGCGTTCTCGGCATTTTCATGGTTTTCGAAATCATCGCGCTCACCTTTCCGTGTGTTCGTATTGTCCGGCCAAACATTGGCCGGACAGTCTTCCCGTGACCTATACGTAGTCTTTGTATTTATCTAGGAAGCGAACCGGTTTTGATAGCGCATCACGACGGAACGGGTCGCCCAGTTCTTGTGTACACATGATTTCAATAACCGTCGTTTTGCCTTCGTTCATCTGCATGTCGATGGCTTTTTGAAGAGTAGGGCCGACATCTTCTAGTTTATCAACCGTGATCCCTTCAGCGCCCATCGCACGTGCAATTTCCGCGAAACTTTGGTTATCTAACTCGCCTGCAACGAATCGGCGGTTGTAGAAATCCACTTGGTTTTTCTTCTCTGCGCCCCACTGACGGTTGTGGAATACTACTGCAGTCACAGGAATGTTATGACGAACACATGTCATGGTTTCCATCAGGCTCATTCCCCACGCACCGTCACCGGCATAAGAAATAGCTGGACGATGTGGTGCAGCAGCCTTCGCACCAATAATGGTTGGGAATGCGTAACCACAGTTACCAAAACTCATTGCTGCAAAGAAGCTACGTGGCTTTTCAAAACGCAGATAGCTGTTAGCAACCGAGTTGATGTTACCAATGTCGGTAGAGACCATGACATCTTCTGGCATCGCCTTTTCCAACTCACGAAGCACTTGGCGAGGGTGGAGATACTCACCACCGGAGAACGGCGTTTCTTGCGCGTTTTCTTCAATCATATCTAGGCTGAATGGGTCACGTTCGTGCGTCCACTCATCCAGTTCCTTCTCCCAGAGTGCTTTTTCTGTTGCGACTGTGTCTTGGCGAGACGCTTTATTTTCGTCACATAGCAGTTCGCGACCTTCCAAACGCTCTGTTAGTGCAACTGCCGCCGCTTTAGCATCACCACAGATGCCCACGGAAATTTTCTTAACCAAGCCAAGCATCTTGTTGTCTGCATCGATTTGGATGATCTTCGCGTTTTTCGGCCAGTAATCCATACCATGCTGAGGTAAAGTACCAAATGGACCGAGACGAGTACCAAGAGCAATAACAACGTCTGCTTGCGCCATCAACTTCATTGCTGCTTTTGAACCTTGATATCCAAGAGGACCACACCATAATGGGTGGCTGGCTGGGAAGGAATCGTTGTGCAGGTAGCTGTTTACAACTGGTGCGCCAAGTCTTTCTGCTAATGCAGCACATTCTTCGACAGCATCTGCCATCACCACACCACCACCAGAAATGATGACTGGGAACTTCGCTTCAGCAATAAGGTCTGCAGCTTCATTCAGAGATTTTTCGCCACCTGGCCCTCTATCTAAACGAGCGGGTTTTGGAATTTCCGTTTGAATCTCACCATAAAAGTAGTCACGCGGAATGTTCAATTGCGTTGGACCCATCTCACTCATCGCACGGTCAAAACAACGCCCCGTGTATTCCGCCATACGATCGGGGTGCGTCACATGACCTTGATATTTAGTGAACTCTTGGAACATAGGAAGTTGGTTACACTCTTGGAAACCACCCAGTCCCATTGTTTTTGTTCCGGTTTCTGGCGTGACGATAACCACTGGGCTATGTGCCCAATAAGCTGCTGCAATCGCAGTAACACAGTTACTGATACCCGGACCGTTTTGTCCGATAACCACGCCATGACGACCAGATACTCGTGAGTAACCATCCGCCATATGAGCAGCGCCCTGCTCGTGAACCACTGGAATTAATCGAATGCCAGCAGGAGCAAAGATGTCCATTGCGTCCATAAATGCTGACCCCATGATGCCGAACATGTCAGTAACATCATTGGCGACCATAGTTTCAACAAACGCTTCTGATGGTGTCATCGTTGTATTGCCGGAAACAACCGTGCGTTTTTCTTGCTCGCTCATCCTTCCCTTCTCCTTGAGTTGAACTAAAATTTCATTTTTCGGAATGAATTGTCTCTTTTTTAAATTCACATTCACCTTAGTAGTAGAATTTTTGCGCGTCAATTTTTTATCTTAAATTGGAATAATTCATTCCAATTAATAAAACTAGATCACATTATTGATAGTTTTTTGTACAAAAAGTATCGTTAACTCAAGCTACGCTGTTCATAATCGATGAACATTACCAACCGTTACCGGAAATTTGCACGCTATATAGAGGGAATGAGCAATGAAAGAAAAGGAATGGGTACCGACTAAACAGGTTAGCGTTAGAGAGTACTTCGGTATTGATAGTGACTTAACAGTGTGGGCGTTTGAGGAAGCTGGAGAATACGTTCCACAAATCGACCCCAACTATTGTTTTGATCCCGAAGTAACGTTGGCCATCCTAGCTGGCTTCTCATCTAATCGCCGAACTTTGATTCAAGGTACGCACGGTACCGGTAAGTCTTCGCATATAGAACAGGTTGCAGCCCGACTCAATTGGCCTTGTTTGAGGATCAACCTTGACGGTCATCTAAGTCGATTAGATTTCATCGGCAAAGACAGCATAGTTATAAAAGATGGAATGCAAGTGACCGAATTTAAAGAAGGGATTCTGCCACAAAGTATCCAACAACCTATCGCTTTGGTATTGGACGAATACGATGCAGGGCGACCAGACGTGATGTTTGTGATTCAGCAATTACTAGAGCAAGATGGCAAATACACGTCTCTGGAGCAAAACCGTGTCATCACTCCGCATCCTTATTTCCGGTTGTTCGCTACCTGTAACACCCTAGGTCTTGGCAACTTCTCTGGTTTGTATTCCGGTACTCAAGTACTCAATCATAGTCAACTAGATCGATGGAATATCATTGCGACTCTGAACTATCTCGACCCTAAACACGAAGCTAATATCGTGTTATCCAAGAATCCGGAACTTAATAATGAGCTTGGCTTAGCACTCATCGAGCAAATGATTGCGACAGCAGGAATGACGCGCAATGGATTTATGGCAGGCGATCTTTCTACCGTTATGTCCCCCAGGACCGTGCTGACTTGGGCAGAGAACATTCGAATCTTTAATGATGTCGCAACAGCGTTCCGGCTGTCCTTCCTAAATCGATGTGAAGAAGAAGAAAAGCAACTTGTTAGCGAGTACTACTTCCGATGCTTCGGCGAACCTTTGATTGCGAGCACTTCCTCCTCGACTATGGAGCAGACAAGCCATGGCTAATGTGTCGTCTCGACAGAAGAAGATTCTTGACCTAAGCGTTTCTGTTGCCCGCGCAATCAGCGGTGATGCCACGCTAAACTACCGTGGTGAGCGATTGTATAAAGGCGACCAACCTTGCTACTTTCTCTCAGCGCATGCTAACGATCTCACGTTTGTTTCTCGACATGAGTTAACAAAAAGTAAACTGGCGATGCAGGGAAAGATAGACTCTTCAGCATTCCGACTATTGATTTCTGACGCAGAATTACATTATTCGCTGCGTCCAAGTCATGAAGTAGAACGGCTCCTATTCGACTTTTGCGAACAAGTTCGTATCGAGTCGCAAATCCCGCATTACTTAGCTGGTATTCAGACCAGCACTCGATTTAATTTCAGTTATTGGAGTGAGCAGTATCATCAAAACGGCTTTACCGAGTCTCGTCTCGGGATGCTTCTTTTCACTCTTATGCAAGTCATTTACACACGTATGATTGGCATGCCGGTTTCAGAGCCTATCGCCGAAGCGATAGAATCTACTCGCGCAGGGATCGTGCCTATAATCGGCACCTGTTTAGTTCAGCTTAAAAAACACCGTTGCGATCAACAACTATATGCTGCTTACGCTAAGGAGCTTGCCGCGCTAGCCAGTGAACTCATAAAGCAAGAGCAGGAACAATCCAACAACCAGCCCACACCAACAGTAGAGGAAGACATTAAAATCCTCGCGCAACTTGCCTTGATTGTAGACGGCGATATTGAAGATCATGACGTCGAAGCAGACATCACTGGCAACAGTAAAGCTTTTCAATTGGCTGGAGCAAATTACCAAGTGTTTAGTCGGGAGTTTGACAGAGAGGTTAGAGCGGACACTTTGGTTAGACGAGCATTACTACTGGATCTACGGCAAAAACTCACAGATGACATGATGGCTAGGCAAGTGAATACTCGCCGGTTGGCCGCTATCTTATCTAGTATTGTACAAATTCCTCAGTACACTAAACGTCAAAACCATCTCGAAGAGGGAGTTGTCAATGCCAACACTCTCACGAAGCTGGTTACGTCCCCCCTTGAACGCAACATCTTTTCACAGCCAGAATTAGGCACCTCCCACCAATGTGCAATTACCTTTCTAATGGACTGCTCTGGTTCTATGCAAAAGCACAGTCACAAAATGAGCTTGTTGATGGATACTTTGCTTAAATCGGTAGGGTTAGCCGATATCCCTTTCGAAATCCTTGGTTTTACGACCGGTAACTGGAATGGTGGAAAAGTATATCGACAATGGCTTCAGCAAGGCCAGCCAAAACACCCTGGCCGTCTGAACGAGCTTAAACATATCGTATTCAAAGACTTTGAGACACATTGGCGACGCGCTCGACTCGGCATCGCCAGCTTGCGAAAGGCTGATATTTTTAAAGAGGGCATCGATGGAGAAGCCGTCCAGTTCGCCGCCCAACGTTTAACATCACAAGGGGCACAACGAAAAATCCTCATCATCTTCTCAGATGGTTGCCCTATGGACACTGCCACCAGCACCGCCAATGATCAGTTTTATCTAGACAACCACCTAAAGCAAACCATAGAGCGAGAATCCCACCGTAATAACATCGAGATCTACGGCGTCGGCATGGGCGTCGACCTGAGCCCCTACTATCGCAACAACATCACCCTAGATGTGCAAGAAAGTTGTTTGTTTAGTTTATGCCGAGAGGTGTTTGGAATGTTGAGATAATAGCTACTAAAAAACCGTTCACTCTATATCCCATAAAACTCTCACCCAAAGAATTACCTATTGGGGTAGCTAAGATCTGACTTTGTCGCTGCTCCAACACGACTTTCAATTCAACCAACCCACTTCAATTTTATAACGTGCCGTAAAACTACGGTTTAAACGTCCCACCTCTTCTGCCAAAGTTCTCCCCGAAATCCTTATTTTCATCAAAATAAACTGCATAACGTCGATCTAGAACACATTAATTGTTTCGCATTACGGAATTTCAGAATCTTTTTATTCCTTTTTTTAACCAGTTAACAGTTATTGGCAAAAGACTTAATAGCAGAAATTTTCTCAACTTGGCTCACAGTTTTATTTTGGAATCTTTCGCATAATTAATTCCGTATTATGGAATCTAACTTAGCGGAGAGCTCAAATGCCATTGGTATCCACAGAAAAACTACAACAAGAATATGAACGAATTCTTTTAGCTCGCGACATGAAACCGGAGATGGCAACTAAGCTAGCGGCAGGTTTTGTAGAGATGGCAAATGAAGGGACGTATTCACACGGTATTAACCGGTTCCCAGTGTTCATTGACCAAGTAGACAAAGGGCAAATCAAGCTTAATGCCGAGCCAGAGTGTGTGAATAGTATGGGAGCGTTAGAGCAGTGGGACTGTAACTTTGGACCAGGTGTACTCAACGGATTAATTTGCGCGGAGCGCGCAATGGAACTAGCCCGTGACTATGGAATCGGCATGGTCGGTATGCGTAACTCCAACCACTGGATGCGTGGTGGTGCTTATGTACTAAAAATGGCGCGCGAAGGCTTCGCAGGTATCGCATCAACTAACTCTATTGCTGTTATGCCAGCTTGGGGCGGTAAAGATCACCGTGTCGGTTCTAACCCATTGATAATGGCCATTGCAGGTGATCCACCAGTAGTTGTTGATTGCTCAATGACCCAATTCTCCTACGGACAACTACAGAATTTCGTTCTGGCAGATAAAGAACTGCCTGTAGTTGGCGGATTTGATGACAACGGTGAACTAACCAAAGACCCACATGTTCTTTGGGAAAACAAACGTCTTCTACCAATGGGGTTCTGGAAAGGCTCTTCAATGGCCATTGTTCTAGACATGATGTTAACGGCAATCACAGGTGGTCACTCTGTTCCAGCTTTAACTGAAGATATGGGCGGCGAATTTGGTGTTTCTCAGTTCCTGATCGCTATCGATCTCAGTAAAACCATGGACGAGGGCCGTTATGGTGAAGAGATGAAGCGAATTCGCGACTATGTCCTTGCGTCTGAGCCAGCAGAGACCGGCTCTGTAATGATCGCGGGTTCTGAAATCCAGAACTTTATCAACAAACACGAAGCAGCCGGTGGCATCGAAATCAACGATGGCATATGGGATCAAATTACTTCTCTGTAATTCGCCTAAGGTAGGGAAAGCTTTATGCAAAGTGTATTTAAGAGTATTTGGAAAAGCATCGACGTCATCATGGCAGTCATACTGACTTGCATGATTGTTCTCGTATTTACCAACGTTGTATTACGTTACGGCTTTTCATCTGGTCTTCGTCCCTCTGTAGAACTATCTCGCCTTGGTCTTGTATGGGTAGTTATGCTCGGCGCCGCGGTTGTGCTGCGCCGAGGTGAGCACCTAGCTGTCTCGGAGTTTTCAGAACGACTATTTCCAAAAGCAGTACCCGTATTAAGACGACTTTGTTGGGTAGTAGTACTCGTATCGGTAGGCATGCTCTACATCGGTTCTTACCGTCAGATGATGTCTAACTGGTCAGATATTTCTCAATTAACGGGGCTTCCTTCAGCGTTATTTTACTTGGCTGGCGTGGTGTCGGGTGTGCTTATGGGGGTGATCGCGTTTGTGCGAATCTTCAAGCCAGACTGGCAACTAGATAGCTTAGAAGAGGAGAAAGAATAATGACGCTAGCCATTTTCTTATCGGTATTGATTGTCTCAATCTTATTGGGTCTTCCAGTGGCGTTTGCTTTGCTGTTGTCATCAATAGCACTGATGCTTCACATGGACTTCTTTAGTGCAGACATTCTTGCGCAGTCTTTAATTAATGGTGTAGACAGCTTTACACTGCTCGCGATTCCATTCTTCCTCATTGCAGGTGAAGTTATGGCGTCTGGTGGTTTGTCACAACGCATAGTTCGTTTAGCCACCACTTACGTTGGTCATCGTCAAGGCGGTTTAGGTTACGTCGCCATCATGACTTCGGTTCTACTGGCAGGCCTATCAGGCTCCGCTGTAGCGGATGCGGCAGCGTTAGTGAGTATCCTTTATCCAATGATGAAAGCGGCGAAATATCCAGAAGCTCCATCAATGGGTTTGCTTGCATCAGGCGGCATCATCGCCCCCGTTATTCCACCTTCAATTCCGCTTATTTTAGTGGGTGTTGCCGGCGGCATCTCTATCAAAAACCTGTTCCTTGGCGGTATTGTTCCAGGGCTATTAATGGGTCTGACATTGATGTTCGTTTGGCGTATGACAGTTCGGAAAGAGAACTTAGAAACATCTGAGAAAGCAACCAAAGCAGAGAAACGAGCTGCGCTTAAAGATGGTGTATGGGCATTGTTGCTACCAGTGATCATCATTGTTGGCATTCGCTTCGGTATCTTTACTCCAACGGAAGCAGCGGTTGTTGCGGCAGCGTACGCGATTTTCATCTCAACCTTTGTGTACAAAGAGCTGACGCTTAAAAAGTTCTACGACATCGTCATCAACGCAGGTCGGTCAACGGCAATGGTCATGTTCTTGGTCGGTTGTGCCATGGTAGCAGCGTGGCTGATTACGGTTGCTCAACTCCCTCAGCAATTGGCAGAACTGTTAGGCCCACTTGTGGATAGTCCTCGTCTACTAATGGCGGTCATTATGCTACTCGTACTTTGTGTAGGCATGGTGATGGACTTAAGCCCAACTATTCTAATTCTCGTTCCACTATTAATGCCTGTAATAAAAATGGCTGGCATTGACCCAACTTATTTCGGCCTACTGTTCGTTATTAACTGTTCGATAGGTTTGATTACGCCTCCTGTAGGCACCGTATTAAACGTAGTTTGTGGTGTAGCTAGAGTGCCAATGTCTACTGCTGTGAAAGGTGTATTGCCCTTCATTGGCGCTTACATGGCCCTACTCGCATTGTTTGTCATATTCCCAAGCATTATCACTGTGCCAATGTCATTTGTCATTGGTTAACCCTCGACGGAGAAAATCATAATGAAAACCCTACTAAAACTCACGTTACTTGCTTCAACTATCGCAATGAGCTCTAACGTACTTGCTGCAACAACACTGAAATTGGCACATGCAGCACCTGAATCTGATTTACAACAAGATTTGTCGTTGTTCTTCAAAAAAGAAGTAGAAGCACGTTCTAACGGCGACATTAAAGTCAGCATCTATCCACAAGGTCAGCTAGGCAGTGATAAGCAAATGATCGACGGTTCTCGCGCAGGGATAGTGGATTTGGCTATGGTTGGCCTAAACAACTACAACGGTTTAATGCCTGAATCGGCAGCATTTACCCTACCGTTCATGTTCCCAAATCGCGAGACTGCGTATAAGGTTCTTGATGGCGAACCAGGCAAAGAAGTTCTAGCGAAGTTTGAGAAATTTGGCCTGAAAGGTCTAGGGTTCCCTGAAAACGGTTATCGCAACATGACCAATAATGAGAAGCCTATTCGCACCCCAGCCGACGTAAAAGGCCTTCAAATGCGAGTCAACGGCTCTAAAGCACTGAATGATATGTTCAACGAGCTTGGCGCTAACCCACAACAACTTCCAGTATCTGAGCTTTATACTGCACTTGAAACAGGCGTTGTCGACTCTCAAGACCACCCAATTTCTGTAACGCTTTCGTTCAAGTTCAATGAAGTACAAAAATACTTAAGCCTCACTCAGCATGCTTATTCTCCATTGGTTCTAACTATGAACCTACGTAAGTTCAACGGCCTAAGCCCAGAAGAGCAAAAGATCATCGAAGAGGTTTCAGCAGAAGCGGTAGCGATGCAACGCAAGCTCAGCATTGAGAAAGAAGACGAGATGATTGCAGAGCTTGAAGCACAGGGTATGCAAGTAAACCGTGATGTTGACGGCGCTGCATTCCAACAAGCTATCCAACCAGTTTGGAGTGCATATATCGAGAAAAATGGCGACACCATGATCAACAAGATCAAGGTAGCGGCTAAGTAACCATTGTCAGGGTTGCTTAGAGCTTATCTGAGTAACCCTTCTTTTAACCTCTTCCTAAAACACGAACAACGGCAGTTTACTTATGTACCAAGAATTAAAGCAACGCGTACTCGCTGCAAATTTACAACTACCTAAATATGGTCTTGTAACCTTCACCTGGGGCAATGTATCAGAAATTGATCGCGAACTTGGCGTGATTGCAATCAAACCATCAGGTGTGGAATATGACGTTATGACAGTCGACGATATTGTCGTTATCGATCTTGAAGGCAATCGTCTCGAAGGCAGTCTGAATCCTTCAAGCGATACTGCAACACACATTGAGCTTTACAAAGCCTTCCCAACCATCGGCGGAATTGTTCATACCCATTCACGCAATGCGACGATTTGGGCACAAGCAGGTCGAGATATCCCAGCACTCGGCACTACTCATGCTGACTACTTTTATGGCGATGTCCCTTGCACACGTTTACTTAGTAAGGAAGAGATCGAGACTGATTACGAAAAAAACACTGGACTCGTTATCATTGAAGAGTTCAACCAAAGAGACATAGACCCTCAAGCAATGCCTGGCGCCATCATAGCTGGTCACGCTCCATTTACGTGGGGTAAAGATGGTTCTGACGCTGTACACAATGCCGTCGTCATGGAGGAAATTGCAGCGATGGCAACTGCAACTCGTGCTATCAGCCCAGAGGTTGCCATTCAACCCGAATTGCTCGACAAACACTACAACCGTAAGCACGGTAAAAATTCATACTACGGGCAGAAGTAAGGGTAATCCTATGTACAGATTATTGGCGTTAGACCTCGATGGGACAGTACTTAACTCAGAGCATACTATCAGCGAAGAGTTGATCGAAATCATACAACAAATCGCGGTGAACACACATGTGGTGATAGTGACAGGTCGCCACCATGTCGCCGCGAAGCCATACTACGACCAACTCGGTCTATCGACGCCAATCATTTGTTGCAACGGTACCTATATCTTTGACTACCAAAACAACTCCGTGATTCAAGAAAATGCCATCGACAAAAACACAGCTTATCATTTCATCACGCTATCACACGCACATGATCTAAAAATGGTGATGTATGTTCGTAATGCCATGCTCTATTCACGAACACGTCCTATTGACTATATGGAGGCTTTGCTTACCTGGTCACAAACATTCCCAGAAAACGAGCGCCCGAACATTCGAAAGGTAGATGATTTTCAACTTGAAGCAGAACGCTCAGACTACGTGTGGAAGTTTGTCGTCGAGGGTGAAGTAGATAGCTTTGCAAAACTGCCTTTCATAAAAAACCATTTTAATGGTGAACGTTCTTGGATTGACAGAGTCGATTTTGCCGCAACAGGCAATAGCAAAGGTAATGCGTTGTGTCAGTATATTTTGCCCTTAGGCATCGAACTTGATGAGTGTGTGGCCGTTGGTGACAACCACAACGATATCTCGATGTTGAAAACCGTGGGGATGGGTATCGCCATGCAAAACGCTGACGACACCGTGAAAAGCACCGCCGACCTTATCACCGAAAAAACCAATGACGATAAGCAGGGTTTGGCACAGCTATTAGGGCAACTTTTTCTCAATACTCATTAATAGAAATCGAGAACTTTATGTTAGTTGGAAACACTCAAACCTCATCAATAACCAAATCGTATCCTGTCGTTATCCAAAACGTCTTGGAATACTTAAATGGCCTAGATCACGCCTCTCTCTCCTTAGGTCGTCACGAACTGCCTGGTTTTGACTCTGATAAAGCGTGGTTTGTTGTACTGGAGTACCACAAAGAACCGTTGGCGAACTTCAAACCTGAGGTTCATAAATATCATTCTGATTTGCAAATCGTATTAGAGGGCTGCGAGACCATGGCATGGTCAATCGATACGGGAAAACACACAAACGCAGAGCCCTATTTGCAACAAAGAGATCTGCAATTCTACAACCATGACGGCATTGCTCTGAACTTCATTCACGCGACCCCAAACCAATTTTACTTGTTTACACCCAATATCGTGCACATTACCAATATCCAAAATGATGATGACCAGCCAGTAAGGAAACTTGTGGTGAAAATTCATAACGACCTACTGGAAGCCAAATAATGAACTATTACATCGGTATCGATTCTGGTGGCACCTTTATGAAAGCCGCGTTATTTGACGCTAAAGGCACCCAATGTGGACTCGCTCGCGTTTCAGCAAGCGTCATCAACGATCAACAAGGTTGGGTAGAACGTGATTTGAATGCGCTGTGGCAAAACGCAGTTGACGTCATTCAACAGTTGTTAGCAACCACTGACGTTGACCCAAACCGTATCGAAGGTCTAAGTATTTCTGCGCAAGGCAAAGGCGTGTATCTGCTAGACAAGCAAGGGGAAAACTTAGGCTATGGCATCATGTCTTCCGATTCGCGCTCGTTACCGATTGTCAAACATTGGTTAGATCAAGGCATTGCCGACACCATTTACCCAATGACTTTGCAAACGCTTTGGACAGGACACCCAGTGTCCATTCTTCGCTGGATCAAAGACAATGATGCTGAGCGTTACCGCAATATCGGTGCCGTGCTAATGTCTCATGATTATTTGAGATATCGCCTCACCGGAGAAGTCGCCGCCGAACTGACCAATATGTCAGAGAGTAATCTCTTCAACTCCATTACTGGTGAGTACGATAAAGCACTGCTAAGTCTCTTCGGTATCGAAGAGCTTTGGGATGCCCTTCCCCCAATCGTTAAACCGCAGCAGCAAGCAGGAAAAATTACCGCCGCGATCGCTAAAGAGACAGGCCTTACAGAAGGCACTCCGGTGTTCGGTGGGCTTTTCGACGTCGTCTCAACCGCGATCTGTTCTGGCATTAACTCATCCGAAGACTCGCTCAACTATGTGATGGGCACGTGGGCAGTCACCTCTGGCATCTCAAAACATGTCACTAGAGAGCGTCATAACTTTGTCTATGGTCACTACGCCATTGACGACGAATACATTATTCATGAGGCTAGCCCGACTTCCGCAGGCAACTACGAATGGTTCGCCGATTACCTTGGAGACGGCGGTGAGCTTGACCATGCACAAAACCAAGCATTGGTAGCAGCCCTAGCACCAGCATCAAGCTCGGTCTACTTTGTGCCTTTCCTTTATGGATCCAATCAAGGCTTAGGATTGAAATCCGGCTTTTATGGTCTTCAGTCTCACCACGGTAAGGGACACTTAATTCAAGCGATCTGGGAAGGGATTCTTTTCTGTCACAACCTGCACCTTGAACGGATGCGTCAGCGTTTTCCAAAAGCAAACGTACTAAAGGTAACGGGCGGCCCAGCAATGAGTCCCGTCTGGATGCAAATGTTAGCCGACCTAACCGGTATGACAGTAGAGATTTCTGATGTGGATGAAACTGGCTCTTTAGGTGCGGCCATGATGGCTATGGTTGGCTCAGGAGAGTTTGCGTCACTTCAAGAGTGCACTAAAAGTATGACCAATTCGATGTCTCGCATCGAACCCAATTTAGAAAACTATTCACGTTACCAAAAGAAATACCACAACTACCAAAAACTGGTTCAGTTATTCAAACAATTTGAGGATGAAATCGATGCCTAAACCTTTACTGCAAATGGCACTTGACGCAACCGACCTCGATACTGCTCTGATGTCAATAGAACATGTTGCGGACAAGCTTGATGTCATTGAAGTCGGTACTATTTTAGCGTTCGCTCATGGTGTGGACAGTGTAAAGGTCCTCCGCGAAAAATACCCAAATCATACCGTTGTCTGCGACATGAAAATAACCGATGCAAGCGCCATTTTAGCGCGTTTGGCGATGGAGGCTGGCGCTAACTGGGTCACTGTGAGCGCTGCAGCTCATATTGAAACCATCCGTTCAGCAAAAAACGTGACCGATAAGTTCAATGGTGAAGTGCAAATAGAGTTATATGGACACTGGACGTTGGATGACGCCAAGGCATGGGTTGAAATGGGAATTACCCAAGCTATTTACCATCGCTCGCGTGACGCAGAGCTCGCTGGTGTCAATTGGACCCAACAAGATTTAGACAAAATGCAGGAATTATCGAATTTAGGAATTGAACTATCCATTACTGGTGGTATTGTGCCTGACGATCTGCATTTGTTTAAGAATCTTTCTGTTAAGTCATTTATTGCTGGTCGAGCGTTAGCTAGCAGCAATGGTCGTGAGGTGGCAGAAAGTTTTCACAATGAAATAGGAAAACATTGGTAGCACGTATATGAGTGAACAAATTAAATCGTTGTCTAAAGCGTTGAGTGTACTCGAATTTCTAGGGAACTATCCGAACGGAATTTCTCTACAAAAAGTGTCCGAGGGCACTGGCTTTAATAAGTCTTCAGTCCATCGCATTTTGGCAACATTTGAAGCCTCAGGATACGTTGCTCAAATGAGTTCTGGTAAAGAATATCGTCTTACTATGAAGCTGGTACAGCTCGGTCATGCTGCGATTAACTCTGACGTGACAGGAGCGGTTAAGCCTTTCCTATCAGAGCTACTTAACGACGTAAATGAAACCGTTAATTTTCTGTCGTTTGATGCTGACAATATCATCTTTAAAGACAAGTTCGAGCCAGTCAACGCCGCCTTTCGAACTCGTACCTATGTTGGGTTGCATTCTCCTATGTACTGCTCAGCTGCCGGGAAATGTTACCTCGCATTTAGCACCGATGCGGTACGAGAAACTTATTGGCAACGTAATGTCAGTACAATGAAACCATTAACTGAGAATACCATTCTGGACAAATCTCAGTTCTTCAGCGTTCTTGATCAAATCAAAGCCCGTGGCTATGCCTTAGATGATGAAGAAAACGAAGCCGGTATTTCTTGTGTGGCTGTTCCTATTTTTGACAAAAACAACACCCCTGTATACGCCGTCAGCGTTTCTTCACTAACTCCAAAAATGAAAGCATTAGGTTATGAAGAAATTGCCAGTAAAATTCAAGACATCACCTCGCGTATAGAGGAACAACTTTTTTAAGGAAAAAGTATGTTCAACTCTCAAAACAAATTCAGATTAGGTATTTACGAAAAAGCAATGCCAGCGTCTCTTTCTTGGGAAGAACGCTTAATTAAGGCCAAACAAGCGGGGTTCGACTTTGTCGAAATCTCAGTTGACGAAACAGACGAGCGACGCGCCCGTTTAGATTGGTCAGATGAAGAAATCTATCAACTTCGTCACTTATGCGAAAAGCATGAAATGCCCTTGCAATCCATGTGCTTGAGTGCGCATCGCAAATTCCCATTTGGTTCAATGGACGAAAGCATTCGCGCAGAATCCCATGTCATCATGGAAAAAGCGATTGCGCTGGCCTTCAAGCTTGGCATCCGCTGCATTCAGATGGCCGGCTATGATGTTTACTATGAACCTCAATCGGCAGAAACCCATCGCCTTTTTATTGAAGGCATGAAACAAGCAACCAAGCTAGCAGAAAGAGCGGGCATCATGCTCGGTGTGGAAATTATGGATACTCCATACCTAAACTCGCTCAGCAAATTTGAAGTGCTCAAACGTGAGATTCCGTCCCCTTATTTTATGGCCTATCCCGACGTAGGCAATATTTCAGGTTGGAACCACGATGTGTGCACTGAGCTCAGATTAAGCCGCGATCATCTGGTTCAAGTCCACTTGAAAGATACACTACGCGTCTCAGAAACCTGTGATGGTCAGTTCCGTGACTTGGTCATCGGTGAAGGCCAAGTCGACTTCGCTTCGATTTTTAAGACGTTAGCTGATATAGACTATCGCGGACCTCTGGTGATCGAGATGTGGGCTCAAAACGACAACTGGTTCGAGGATATCACTAAAGCCAAAGCGACCCTCAAATCCATCGCTAACCAATCTGGTTTTGAGCTATAAGGGGACAATGTTATGACGATTATTCGCACCGCTTTCTTTGAAGCCGAGTTAACCGAAGAACAGAAACAAGATTTCTATCAGTATATGGAAAATGAAGTGGTGCCTATTATTCGCACCTTTCCAAATAACCTTGGCGTCGTTGTCAACAAACCTGAAGCCATCGAAGCCGATAGTCATAAGAACTTGCTGTTGATGATGCAACACAGTTATGAAGACGAAGCGACGATGCTAAAAGCTTTGGATTCCGATGCACGTATTAGGAGTATGCTCGCCACCAAAGTCATCATTGAAAAATACAATATCCATGTTCATCACATCAACTTTGTGCGTAGCTAGATTTTCTTAATTGAGGCGAAAAGCAGAAGGATATCTTCTGCTTTTTTTATAGGTACAGGAGGCACAATGAGAGCATTTCATCTAAAAGATGCCCCACTTGTCTTATTATCACTGATATTTTTTATTTGGGGCTTGATTACCGTTTCAAGTAATTCTCTTATTCCCTACTACAAAGATGCGTTTGCTCTGGACTATAAAATGGCCATGTTATTTCCTATGGCCTTTTTTATCACGCGAGTGACTGTCTCGCTTCCAACGTCATTCGTTATGGCGAAGTTTGGTTATCGAACCACCATGCAATACTGCCTTTGTTGGTGTTTAGTGGGCTGCTTAGTCATGGCTTATCTTGTCAGAACAGAGTCACTCTACCCAACCCTACTCGGCATTCTACTTATGGCGTCAGGCATCTCTGCCATTCAAGTGGTGAGCTCACCTTATGTATCGCTACTCTCGACACCAGACAAAAGCGTGGTTAGGCAGAGTATCGCTACGGCAGCGAACTCAGTAGGAACAGTGTTAGGGCCCTTAGTTTTGACCGCTATCATCGTTACTGCTACGAAGTTGGGGTTTACCGATACCTCGCTTCACGTATCGATTCTGTTTCTGCTGATCGCAGGCTTTTTCTTTGGTCTTCTGCTGTTTTTCAGCAAAATAGAGCTGCCTGATATTAAACCAAAACAGATCTCAGGGTTTTGGAAAGGTCTGTTCTGTTTGCTAAGCCATAGAGAGTTTATGACGCTTGCCACGGTACTATTGTTCTATATCGGTGTTGAAGTCAGCTTTGGGACCTTCACCATTACCTATCTTGCAGATGAGTCGTATGGTGGTTTAGGGCTTATTCTGGCGACGCAGTTAATTGCTGCTTATTGGGTTGGTATGTTCCTTGGCCGCTTACTATTCGCGAAATTCGGCCATAGGGTCAATCGGCATGGTTTATTCACATTCGCATGCCTTGTTGCCACAATGATTAGCTTGACCGCACTGTTTGAACAGGCGGCTTGGGTAGGGTTTCTATTACTATTGGTGGGGCTGTGTAATGCAACGCTCTACCCCATCATATATGCACAAGCATTGCAGGCTTCGGGAAAACATAGCTCACAAGGTGCTGCTATCTTGATCATGTGCTCAATTGGGGGAGTCATCTTGCCCTTCGCCCAAGCCACATTGATTGACGAATTATCACTAAGCACAAGCTACATTGCACCCGCAATCGCCTACTTGGTCATGACCACTTTGTATTGGTCTAGCCTGAAAAAGCGTGATAAACCCTGAAACACAGAAAGTGTCTCTCGGGATTAGATTGGATTAAACAACAAGAAGGTTGAAATTAGAGCAGGCTGAATAGCGAGGGGATATACCCCCGACATCAAAAGAAGTGCTCAGGGAAGATTAAACCCAAGCAGACGCCACTAAAAGGACAATCGCTGCCATCACTAAGCTCGCCTTAGCAAAGAAAAACACTTCATTGAAAAAAGAAGGTTTGATTGGTGCTTGGCTGCTTTCGTTACTAATTACTGTAGCATTCATACTTAATTCCCATACTGGCGTGATATAAGGTCAATTTTGCGCCAGTATGTGATCAAAGTCAAAGATATTTGTTGTTTTATTACACCATCAAGAGCACCTTACTGTTAAACATAAGCATATATTCAATATGCGGGAATAAATGCAGTAATCTCACCAGATTCAACCATATAACAGTCCATGCCCGCAGCCATCGCCGCGTATTGCCCAATCAACGTATCTTCGAACACAACGCAATCTGTTGGGTCTAGATCTAACTGCTCAGCTACCTTTAGGAAAGTATCAGGATTGGGCTTGTGGTTGTCTACATCATCAGAAGTAACTATCGTGTCGATCAATGACGGAATATCTGTGGTAGCTAAAATACCATGAGCGTGCTTAGCTTGAGCACCAGTTCCTATACCAATCTTTTTGAGTTTGTGCTGCTGTCGAAGAATCGTATAGATAGTGGGTATCACGTCGCCTTTGTATTCAATGGCTTCAAAGTTGGCAATTTTATCTGTTGTTATAAGCTGTGGGTCTATGGACAAATTATAGCGTTTCAAAATTTCGAGTGTGACTTTCCTAGATGGCATTCCACCGAGTTGATCCAGCCACTCTTTGTCATAAGGAATATCAAACTTATTACAAGTCTGCTTCCAAGCACGAGCATGTGCCACCATAGAGTTCACTAGAGTCCCATCTAAATCGAAGATGATTCCTTTATACTTATTTAGGTCCAACATATTAAATCTAACTAAACACCACTATACATTAGGCGAAATCGTAACGACCGATATGAGGCTTGGCTAATGCAACTTCACTGAATGTGATCTGAACGTCACCGTTCAATATCGGCCAAGCCATGTAATTAAGAATCAACCCAACGTCGAAGCAGATACCCCCATTAAATACCCTCCAATAACCATCAAGACACCGAACACCGTCTTTCTCAACTGATCGTTTGATAATGGAGGCGGATAACGCCTAGCGATTAGCGTGACCAAAGCCACCAGCGGAACGGCAATGACAGATAACCAAAGGATACTGACACTCAAGCTACCGTCGAAATACACGTAAGCGGTGCGCGAAGCCGAGGTACAAGCGAAGACCATCAACAGCGTGCTGCGCACTAATTCAATAGAAAAAGGCTGGCGATAAAGGTGGTAAACAATCGGTGGGCCCGCCATACCAAATAGGCCACCAGTAAGCCCCGAACCAAAGCCAGAAAATAGAAAAGACGCAGAAGCAGAACGCCGTGTTAACGTTTTCGGTTTAAACATGAAATTGAGCCCAGCCGCTAAAATCATGACACCAAGAAGACCGCGCAACATATTGGTTGCCGATTCACTGAGTTGATCAAGCAAAAATACTCCAGCAACGACACCTGGTATGATGCCAATTACCAGAACCAACATGGTTTTAAGATCACCAGATAATGGTTTACCGACCAGTGCCACCAAACAATTGAACAAGGTAACAATACTCACCACCGCCGCAATCACAGGTAAAGCGACCAGATTTAAGCTCACCGTCAAACCAATGACAATGATGCCAAGGCCAAAGCCAGTTACTGTCTGAAAATAGGTGCCAATGACTATGGTGGCAAGAATGGCGAGTAACGTCGGTAATTCCATTTGTTTCCCTAGTTGGTTATCCCTTCTTTTATTGAAGCGGGTGGAGTGTGTTTGATGTTTCGATCTTGTTGGGCTTGCACTGCAGTAACCGCAATAACATGAAGAATATCCTCGGCGCTGCATCCCCTAGATAGGTCATTCGCAGGCTGATTTAACCCTTGCAACAACGGTCCTATAGCTACTGCACCACCTAATCGCTCCGCCAACTTGTAACCTATGTTTCCCGCTTCCAAATTGGGGAATATCAGTACATTTGATTTGCCCTTGACTTGTGAGTCAGGCAGCTTCTTTGCAGCAATTTCAGTAACAATTGCCGCATCCAACTGTACATCTTGGTCAACAGCGATGTCAGGGCAGCGCTGCTTTACAAGTTGTGCGGCATTGCGAACTTTGTCAACGGACTCATGTTTAGCGCTGCCGTTGGTGGAAAACGACAACATGGCAACTTTAGGTTCTTCCATTAATAGCGATTTGGCGCTGGCTGAAGCTGAAATCGCAATAGACGCCAGCTCTGCTTCATTCGGATCAATGACTAATCCGCAATCACTAAAAATCAAACCACCTTTGAGGTTATGAAAAGGCTCGCATAACATCATTAAAAAGAAACTCGATACTAGCTCGCTATCTGGAGCAGGACCGATGATTTGAAGCGCTGCACGAACCACATCAGAAGTAGTGTACACAGCACCATTCACAGTACCGTCACCTAGCCCTTCTCTGACCATTAGGTTGGCGAAAATAAGTGGGTTTTGCACTTGTTCGAGCGCGTCGTTGTAAGACATACCTTTTGCTTTACGCAGCAGATATAACCGCTCTGCTAATACTTCTTTAAGCGGTGAACTCTGTGGTGAAACAATATGAATGCCAGCGAGACTCACATGATGTTGCTCTGCAGCCTCTGCAATGGTTTGTTCATCACCAACTAAGGTAATGTATGCCAATTGCTTATCGACAGCCATGCGAGCAGCGGTAAGCACACGAGGGTCTTCTGCTTCACTCAACACCACGCGCTTACGATCTAAGTGAGCTTTGTTGATAATCCTTTCTATCGCCTTCATATAACAAACTCCATTTATCGAGACATATTGTTCCATAATTTTATTTCATGTTAATGACACTAATACAAAAGATCAAATTTTATTCAGAAAATGGATATATACTAAATTGGAATGTACAATCTTAGACTTCGACGTATCGCAAGGATGAATGACTCTATGCCAACAGAAACACCACAAGTTCAAGGAGATACTCCTACGCTCAGACTTTTTGCACTATTAGAGGTGATAGCGCAAAAAGACGAGTTCATATCTCTTCAAGGATTAGTAGAAGAAACGGGATTACCAAAGCCAACCCTACATCGTATGCTGCAGCAGTTAGAGGCCGCAGGCATCATTCAAAAAGATGGGGATGAAAAGCACTATAGCTCCGGAATTCGTTTGAGAAAGCTAGCCGAGAATTTGTTGCTAAATAGCACCATGCACAGTGCCCGCCGCACGATTCTTGAGAACCTACGAGCCGAAGTGGGCGAAAGCTGTAACCTGACAGCGCTCTCCAGTGGCGAAATCATTTACCTCGATAGAGCAGAGACAGAAGCCCCGCTTCGCTTCCACTTACATCCAGGCTCGCGTGTTCCTGTTCACTGCTCTGCAACAGGCAAACTGTTTCTCGCACATATGTCGAAGTCACAACGTAGACGCCTGATTGAAAACGTTCCGCTTACTCAATATACCGTGAACACCATCACCGAATACTCAGAATTGGAAAAAGACATTGAGGAAGCAAAGATTCAAGGTTTCGCTATCGATGATGAGGAATTCTTACCTGGCTTGGTGTGTATTGCGGTTCTGGTACCCTCTCCAACCGGGCAATCTAACCTCGGTTTAGCGATACAGGCTCCGGTTATTCGCGTTAAACCGGATGAAGCCATCAAGTTCTTGCCTGCACTACAAAAAGCAGCGAAGGCACTGGCAAAAATAGAAGCCGATAATTGGGGTAATGATTAACCCCAAACCTGATGAAAAGGCACCGAGAGCACTTTAGCCCGGTAGAACTACCAAACCCAGTGGCTCTAAAAGCTGCTCTTGTTGCCAGTCGCAAATTTTTACCCCGGTGAGATCCACTCTTCTGGGGTCCAGCCCCTCAAGATCTACATGACACAAATCCGCTCCTTGAAACCGAAACTGCGACCAAGCGTCCGCTGAGAATACCCCGCGGCTGAGATCTGATTCTTTTAATGACGCTCCCATTAAGTTAGCCCCAATCCAACGGTTCTCAAACAACTCGCACTTTTCTAAAACCTGTCGCTCTAGATTGGCATAAGACAAGTTACAACCCGTGATATACGCAGAACAAAAATACATAGTGTGACTGACTTGATTGGCAAATCTTGCACGCTGGAAATTCGCCCCTTTCAAGTCACATTCACGTAGCTCTATGCCAAAACAATCGGCTCCTTCAAAATTACACATGGCTAACTGGCAATTATTAAAACTGGCATCCTTCAGATTAGCATAGTCAAAATGACATCCTTCTAGGTCCGAGGTTTCGATGAATTTACAACGCTCAAACCTTGCATCCGTGAGATCTGCCCGAGCAAAGTCACAGTGAAAAAACTGACAGTTTTCAAAAACGGCTCCAGAAAGATCTTGCCGAGAAAAGTCATGGTGACGGTAGACTTTATCTTTTATATTCATACTGTTACTCCTTCGTAGAGCCGAAAGACTAACATCGATAACGCTATTATTCGAGAATAATAACTCCATTAAAAACAACATGTTAAAACATGCCAAAATCGCCATTTTAAGGCACCTAGGAAGCATCAGGAGAGCGAATAAATTCTCTTGAGAACGCTCAGGTGTTGAAAAAAGTTTTGAGATATCTCGAGGCACACAGGAGCATCACTCATAATCATATTTGAACAGTCGCTCAATTCATAAATGAACGGATGTTCAAATATGAATATGATCAATAAATATAAGGATAAAGAATGAGATAAAAGATGTGAGGCATAGTTATAAGGCTAGCTTAGACTGACTAGCCCTT
The DNA here is from genome assembly GCF_013364395.1 of Vibrio mediterranei. Taxonomy (NCBI): domain Bacteria; kingdom Pseudomonadati; phylum Pseudomonadota; class Gammaproteobacteria; order Vibrionales; family Vibrionaceae; genus Vibrio; species Vibrio mediterranei. The sequence goes on from NZ_JABXGK010000008.1 coordinate 1,816,852, forward strand.
CACTATTCTGCTAACGCTTTTCATACAGCGGGACATTCTCTCCCACAATGTATTTCTGTCTCAGAATACTCGATACCTTATCCAGACCCATGATAATGGCGACAAGAACCAGCGTAATAAAAGTTACTACGTCCCAGTTCCACAAGCGCATGTTCTCCGCATAAACTAAGCCGATACCACCAGCACCAACAAAACCTAATACCGCCGCAGAACGAGTATTTGATTCCAGTTGATACAAGGTCAATGCAAGAAAAGTCGGAAATGACTGAGTAAAGATGGCAAAACGATGTTTCTGTAGATTATTCGCGCCCAACGCGGTTAAGCCACGTGACGGTTTCTTATCTGCTGATTCGTGACTCTCTGCATACAGTTTTCCGAACAGCCCTAGATCTTGAACGAATACCGCCATTACACCAGCAAGAGGCCCTAAGCCCACAGCTCGCACAAAGATCATGCCCCAAATCGCCATATCAATTCCGCGTAAAACATCGAACACACGGCGCATGAAGGTAGCAATAAAGCGAAATGGTCTCGTCATCACGTTACGAGCAGCCAAAAATGACAAAGGCAACGCCACAAGAGATGCCGTTAACGTGCCGCCAAATACAATCGCCAGTGTTATCGCTATTTGCTTAAAGTAATAGGCAAACGGCCAATCCCAAAAGTCTCTCCATACAAACATATGCAGGAAATAGCTCATAATTTTGCTATTGCCCATTTCAAACTGCTTTGAAGACACGCCAAAAAACGTAAAGAACAAGAAGTAATACACCAAAACGCTGCTCGCAAGCACTGCAACAATGGTTAAATAACGTTTTTGTTGCGAGAAAATCGCTTTATTTTCTTGTTTGATTTGCTCTAACGTTAGTTCCGTCATTTTACATCTCCACTGATGACTTTTTTGCGTAGCACACCAGACGTCATGTCTATGAGCGCGACGACAATGATGATCAACAACAGCGTGATGCTGACCTGATCATGTCGACCCAAGCTAATGTTCGTCATCAACTCTTGACCAATACCACCAGCCCCAACTAAGCCAAGAATGGTCGATGAGCGAAAATTGATTTCAAATCGAAGAAATATATACGACAGAACTGTTGGCTTAATCTGCGGCCAAAAGGCAAAACGTAGTCGTTGGACTGGTGTTGAACCACACGCCGTTAAACCTCGAACTGGCTTATCAGAAATGGTCTCGATGGATTCATAAAACAGCTTGGTCAAGCTACCTATCGTATGCAGTGTCAGTGCCACGAACCCAGGGAACGTTCCGACACCATAAGCCATCACAAACATCACCGCCCAGGCAAGCTCCGGCATGGTGCGCAAGAAGGCAACAAAAGAACGCACTGCCACTCTGACAGATGCTGGCGCATAACCATTACTGGCGGCTAAAAATGCCAAGATAATCGCGATAACTGATGAAACTAGAGTCGCGGCGATCGCAACATTAATGGTTTCCCACAATAGAGGGATTTGAATCGGTAGTCGGTAGCCCCAATAGATGAGTGAACCCGGAACCGCGCGACCAGTCTCATCGCGACTGGCGAATAAGACATCCCATGACAACTGCGGAAGTGTGTCGTAGATATAATCAAAAAGTGCAGGCGCGTTATGTAGAATGGTTGAAAGGCTAAACTCTGCATAATGCCCAGAAAGCAAGTAAAGCAGCATAAACATGGAAGACCACATAAGTGCATCCATCTTCTGCTTACGACGAGCCTGTTGGTAATATTGTTCAAACTGCATGAAATTGACCGTAGAAGTAATAAGCTGGCAGCGCCTGCCAGCTTTTAATTGGAGGGGGGATTAACGCTGAGCGAATTTAGTCGCTTTAACTAAGTCGATGATTGACTGGTATTCAGCAACACTGGTCTCTTCTAGGTGAAGCGATCCACCCGCCGCTTTGCTAAAGCAAGCGTTGTCTTCACGGTCCAGTTTCTTCACAGCAGCAACAAGCTTATCTTTGAAATCAGGGTCTAGGCGGTTGCTAACAATAGTTGGGCCATTAGCGATAAGTGGCGATTCCCAGATAATGCGGATTTTTTTCATTAGGTCAGCGTCGTGGTCCATATAACGTAGCAACGCCCCAGCGCTATACCCTTTATCTGCATCGCCCACCATTGATGACCAAGTTACCGCAGCATCAAACTGACCGTTAAGAACACCAACGATATCTTGCTCATGTCCACCAGAGAAGTTGACCGATTTGAAAAAACCATCAAATTGATTATCCATATTTCCACCCAGAGTGTTTTCTAACTGGTTGTTTGGAATAAGGAAACCTGACGTTGAATTTGGATCAGCGAAGGAGAACACTTTGCCTTTCAAGTCTTCAATGGACTGATAAGGGCTATCTTCTTTAACCAAAATAACCGAATGATAGCCGCGAGAGTTATCGGTGTTATCTACTGTAATACCCACCAAATCTACCGCTTTAGGGTCGCTCAAATATATTTCAGCATAAGATTTTGGTGACATGTTGATAACCAGATCAATCTTCTCACCTAACAAACCTTGAATCACAGCATTGTAGTCACTTGAGTTGCGGATATTAGTTTTTACACCAAGCTCAGCATTGAGAAAATCAGCAACGCACTGGTTATCACCAATTTGGTCTGCTGCATTTTGACCACCTAGAATACCTAGATTGATTTCACTTGGAGCAGCCGCACTTGCGTTAAAAGTCATAGCAGACGCAACAGCGATACCAATAGATAGAAGCTTTTTCATCACTTGTCCTTAAAATTTATTGTGTCCAGTTTTCCGATTGGATTAGTTGATTTGGTCGATCTCATCGCCATAAAGACGATGTAAAACATCATCATTGAGGCCAGAAGGATGTCCGTCGTAAATCACCTTACCTTTGGCAAGACCGATTACGCGGGAACAATACTCCTGAACCAGTTCGATTGAGTGAAGATTTACCATTACCGCCACACCATCACGGCTAACTTTTTGCAGCGCTTCCATAATGCGAACGGTATTTTTTGGGTCTAACGAGGCCACTGGCTCGTCGGCAAGCAGGATCTTGGGGTTTTGCATCATCGCACGGCAAATCGCCACACGTTGTTGTTGTCCCCCAGAGAGGTTTTCTGCCCGTTGTAGTGCGTACGGCAACATGTTGAGCCATTTAAGCAGTTGGATAGCTTGAGCTTTGTCTTGGTCGCTGAAGATTTTAAGCAGCGATTTAAGCGTCGAGGTATGGCTCAAACGTCCAAGTAAGACATTGGAAATCACATCCAAACGAGGCACTAAGCAAAAATCTTGGAAAATCATGCCACAGTGAGTACGCCACTCACGGATTTCTTTTCTCGACATCGATAGTACATTGTCAGTCGATAAGTCTTTATGCACATTAAGAATTTCGCCTCTGGTCGCGGGTATGGTGCCATTCAACGTATGCAGCAACGTGGACTTTCCCGCTCCAGAGCGGCCTACTACCGCAACAAATTCACCAGCGTGAAGATCAAAGCTGATTCCATCTAGAACCACTTTTCCTTGTTGGTAAGACTTAGTCAAAGCGCGAGTTTCAAGAACTTTTCTACCCAGTTGCGGCGATGCAAACTCTTCTGCATCCGATACAACCGTCAGTTCAGGCATGGTCATGGCCATAAGTTTCATTCCAGTCAATAGTAGTTATTGATTGAATATTAGAGCGTGGATTTTTGACGAATTCGGGATAGTTTTGTGACTAATTTATGAACAAACAAAGTGCACCATTCAATAGAACCACACCAATAACTACTTTTAATTCAATATATTAAAGAGCAAAAACTGAGCATCTATGATTTTTGTTCTTAGAACAAAAACTCAAAACTGTGACTAATTAGTTGATCTAATCAACTAATTAGCTAAAATGGTTGACTAGATCAACTAATTGGCCTTCATTGATGACAATAGACTATCGAGCAATTAATCACGCATTACGTGAAATTCGAATGAAAACCCGCGGCAAGATGGTGGCGGAGATCACCCGTCAAAAAGTCGAGTTTTCCCCCCTTGAGCATAAAGCTATGAGTGATATTCGTGCCTTCGGCGGCGCCTCTCAGCAGAAGTTAGTCGAGTCAATGAACCGAGATAAAGCCCAAATTGCGAGAATTATCGCAAGGCTTCATCGTCAAGATCTCATCATCAAACAAAGTTGTCCTAACGACCGACGCTCCGTTGCACTATACCTCAGCCAAAAAGGGGAAAAGCTGCTAGAACGCCTCGACCAAGTCGAAATGGAAATGATAACGGAAATGCTAACTGGGTTTTCTCAGACCGAAGCAAGCACACTGAAGCAGCTATTAGAACGCGTTAACGACAACTTGAGTTACTAATTTCACCCACAGGAGAATCATTTGAAATCAACACAACCCATCCTTGGGCAAAAAGGCACTCTATTTTTTCTCGTTATTATCAGTGCATTTCCACCATTAACGATTGACCTTTATCTGCCAGCTTTGCCTACTATGGTCGATATATTTAGTACCACTGAATCAATGGTAAACCTCACGTTAAGTAGCTATTTCGTTACTTACGCGATTGGTCTTCTATTCTGGGGGCCGCTAAGTGAGAAATTTGGTCGCAAGCCAATTTTATTGATAGGTATCGGTGCTTACATGCTTGCTAGTATTGCCTGTGCGATGGCAGGAAGCATTGAGCACCTCATTGGCTCAAGGGTACTACAAGCGTTTGCTGGCAGTGCCATTACTGTCGTCTCTACCGCCATCGTCAAAGATATGTTCGAAGGACGTGAGCGCGAGAAAATCATGGCCACTATCATGTCGCTCGTGATTATTGCGCCAATGGTCGCTCCCGTACTCGGTGCGTTTCTTCTCAAAGTCGCTTCATGGAGAATGATGTTCGTGACCTTGGCAGTATTTGGCGCGTTTGCCTCCATCTTAGCCATGTGTTACCGCGAAACACTGCAAAGTCAGTATACAGGCTCTTTAGCTCGCTCTTGGACTCGACTTGGCGTGGTAATGACGAATCCAAGATTCGTGATGTTGCTGTGTATTTTCTCAATCGCACCCATGGCCCTTATGGCCTTCTTAGCTGCCGGTTCGTACATTTACATCAATGGTTTTGGCCTGACTGAGCAAGAGTTCAGTTACTATTTCGCATTCAATGCAATGTGCGCCTCTTTAGGCCCTTCTATTTACATGAAGTTATCCCGCCATATTTCAGTACAAAAAGTGATTACTTTGTGCTTTTTTATTTTGGCACTGATGGGTGTGTTAACGCTCAGTATTGGTTCTACCGCGCCTTGGGTCTTCGCATTAATAGCCGCTCCAGCGACGCTAATGGTTATTATGATGCGAGTGCCTGGTACCAACTTGATGCTTGATCAGCAAGACAAAGACACCGGCTCCGCTGTGGCATTGATTCAGTTTTTTGCCATGATTTGTGGCTCAGCGGGCATGTTATTGGTTTCCATGCGTCCCGACGCACTCATCGCTAATTTAGGTATGATTCAACTCTCAATCGGCATTGTGGGCGGTCTACTATGGTTTGTGGTTCGTAACCGAGCATTTGTCACTGACAAGCTGGTCAAAAGTGTCTAATTAGACTCCTAAAAATCAGAAAAGGGGCAAGCGCTCCTTTTTTTGTGACTTCTCATTGCAACAAAATCCAGACCCTTTAAGCTAAAACGAACAACATCAGAAAACATTAGGGAAGTACTAGATAGTGAAGTTATTGATTTTTCTCGGCTCTGTAAGAGAAAGTACCCCACCTCGCCCCGCACGACTGGGCGCAAGAGTCAGTGATGCCTGTCAGTCTCTGCTAACACGCTTTTATCCCGAGATTGACGTGGAAATCATCGATCCTCTTACTTTGAGTTTTGATGCAGTTTTTAAGCCTGAATTTGCTTACAGCCGAAGTAAAGTACCAGAAGACTTAAAGCAGCTGGCAGCGAAGATTGAACAAGCTGATGGCTATGTGATGGTCTCACCTGAGTACAATCACTCTATGAGTCCAGCACTTGCTCACCTTCTTAACCACTTTGGCAGCTCTCTGTTTTCTTATAAACCCAGTGCAATTGTGACCTACTCTGCAGGGCAATGGGGCGGCGCTAGAGCAGCCGTTTCAATGCGAACTTTTCTCTCCGAGCTAGGCTGTTTGCCAGTATCTGCCATGATTCACATTCCCAATGCTGCTAGCGTATTCAATGAAAAAGGTGAGGTGCTAAACGAAGCATCTCAACAAGAGTGGGATAGCTATATGAATCGAACGCTTGCTCAACTTATTTGGTGGGCGGAAGGTGCCAAAGTTCAGCGCAGTGCCAGCGATCCAGCCGAACTTATTCATGCGTTTCAACGCGATCCTTCACAGAGGAACGCGCCAAAATAGTCAGCACTTGAAGCTATTTTTTGTACTTATGCAAAATCGCCTTGGGTATATGGCAATAATCATTGGGGTGCAGCGTGAGCCGATCTTGATGCTCGTCATCACTCTTTACATAGTTACTAAGTGGCAACACCTCTACCACGATTTTATCTGCATCGGAACGCTCGGCAATGTAGCGTTTCGCTCGCTCAAGATGTTCTGGATTTACACTATAAACTCCAGTGCGATACTTCTCTCCTACATCTACCCCTTGCTTGTTGACGCTATAGGGGTCAATGATTTCAAAAAAGAAATCCATAAGCTCCTCAATTGACACTTGGTTCGCATCAAATTGAGTTCGAACACACTCAGCGTATCCATCGTAATCACACTGTGTGGTACTCGCACTGCCATTGGCTCTACCCGCTTCGGTATTTATGACCCCAGGTAAATGTCGCATAAACTCTTGGACGCCCCAAAGGCAGCCACCAGCGAAAACTATCTCTTGCATCGTAAATTCAGTCATCCACGTCTCAAACTGTCGGCTACTTTAGCAGAATTATGCCAACATCAACTCCAACCTGTTGTTAAAGTAATACAGAAACTCTACTCCTCGACCCAGACGCTCTTAATATCCGGCCAGCCCCAGATAGTCATGGATACGCCTTGCAACTGGTCAGCAAAATTCAGAGTTTGCTTATGGTGAAACAGCGGGATTATCCATCTATCAGAGACTAACGTCGATGCGATCGGTTCAAGGGCCGCCATATATTCCGTAGATTGATTCTGTTGTTTCACTTGTTCAAGCTCATGTTGCAGCCATTGCTCCGTGGACGGTGTTAGGCACTGTCTTAACACTCTATCCGTCGCAAGCCAAATAAACGCCGAAGACGGTCGGTTGTCATCCAAACTCATACTGGTGAGGATAATCTCTTCCTCAAGCTTATGACGCGCACACAGTTCATAAAAGTCGGCATGGCTGTATTCGTTAATCTGACAGCTCACGCCAACCCGCTGCAACAAATCGGCAACTACTTGGGCGCTTTCGCGTAAAGCATGATGTTGGTAGATGGCGATATCTAGCTTCTTCGGCAAAGGAGATATCTCTGCTGGAGGAATCAATACTTTCATCCAGCTTGGCAAAAGGTTGTATGCCGCAATGCCCTGAACTCTAGCTGCGTCGTTATTGGACAACAGTTGCAACACCGACCTTGAATTCATCAACTGACCAAGATAGTGACGCTGCGTGCTATCCAGAGCTGCAGTGTGGTTGAACATTGCCAGTAAGCAGCCATCCTCAATCCGGCTCTGAGGAGTCGCCTGAGTTGATGGCTCAGTGCCGCTTTCAGTTGAGACCAAATGACTACAAACAGCATCATAGGGTGTAGGTAAATCATGAGTAACAAGTGAGGTAGAACAACTGCTTGTTCCTGCTTTTGGGAGTTGCCAGATCGTCACGCTGTCTGATAGTGCACAAAGGCCGTGATAATGTTCAAACGCCTGTAAATCAAGCTGTTCCTGAGAATGCTCGACTAGCTTAAAGGGACCACTACCAATACGAACGGCATTATTTTCTAATTGAGCGCTCGGTAATACAGAGAATCGGTAATCCGCTAGCAGTGCAGCAAAGCTTGGCTCTGGCTGAGACAGAGTGAACTCAATACACAATCGCCCCACGGCGCAGATCGTCACAACATTAGCTAACAAAGAACAATAATTAGGGTGCTGTTTAAGACGCATGAAGAGTTCAGCAATGGTCTCTGCATCTATTGGTGCTTCGTCATGAAATCTAAGATGAGGTCTTAGATAAAATCGCCAAGTTAGCGCCTGCGAGTCATAGCGCCAATGATGAGCCAGATCGGGTTCGACATTTCCCTCACCGTCACAGCGCGTCAAACAAGAGAATACTTGTCGGGTTAGGAATCGCTCACTATTTCGTAACGAGTTGGTGGTATCCAACGGTGACAATAAGCGGTCATAAGTAAGCTGAATATGAACTACGCCTTCTCTTACTTGCGGACCGGCAGTTTGTTGTAACACTTGCCCGAATAACGCTTTATCCCCACCTAACAGTTGCAGTGCTCTTTCATAGTGACCTTGCGAGATATGCTCTGACGCAACATTGACGACCAACGTGCTCTCAGAATGGTTGAGATGAAGTATCGAGCGTTGATTCCGTCCCACTTTGGGTTGCCAATCGATCCACCCTTTCTCGTCAAGCTGTTTAAGTAAGGTTCGACTATGCCGCGTACTGGTAAACATCAGCTCCGCAAGCTTATCTATTGTGGTACTGATGTCTTTATTCGTTCCTAATACCGCTAGACGTTGATAATACAGCAGTGCTCTATCGTTACTTATTTCCGGCATTTCTATATCACCTCAGTTCCACATAAGACCAAAAATCAGGCAAACATAACCTCATCCAGACAAATTAGCGTTAAATGTGGAACTAAACAACACCAATTACTCAGTTTTTGCCCTCCTATTAATTGTTCATAATCTATCTCGAGTCTTGAACACCAACAGCTCCACACCACATGACTGTGCCACGATTAATGAGGACTAAATTATGTTGAAAGCCATCAAAAACGCACTCACATTCAATCTTTCTGAAACCGATCTCGATGAAGCGATAGTCTGTATTGAGCAAGCCGTCAGCGAATACACAAATTCATTAATGGCTCTATATGAGTGGGAAGAAAACACCAATGAGAAGCGGCTGTCAGATTCGAATTAAACCTTTCGAAGTCTGTGGCTTATGGATAAATCGTAGTGCTAGGATATCGATCATTATCCAATACCAGCTTAATAGTGAATACCTACATGAATCCAATGTCAAAACTGCACAGTCAAAATGTCTATGCTTATGATGAAGCGCTTGCTGAACGTCAAACTGAGTGTTTAGAAACACTGTATGACTTTAATCATACCCGCCCTAGTGAGACCAAAAAACGTGAGCGAATAATGCAAATTTTGTTCGCAGAAGTTGGTGAAGATTGTTATTTAGAGCCTCCTGTACATGCTAATTGGGGTATCCATACCCATTTTGGTAATAACGTCTACGCTAACTTCAATCTCACGCTGGTTGACGATACCCACATTTACATTGGTGACCATGTAATGATTGGGCCTAACGTAACCATTGCAACGGCTGGACACCCTATTGAGCCTGAGCAGCGCAAGGTTCTAGCTCAATTCAATATACCTGTTCACATTAAAAATAACGTTTGGATTGGTGCTAATACTGTCGTGCTTCCGGGCGTGACTATTGGAGAAAACAGTGTCATTGGCGCTGGCAGTGTGGTGACGAAAGATATTCCTGCCAATGTGGTGGCAGTTGGTAACCCTTGTCGAGTACTCAGAGAGATTAATGACCGCGATAAAACCTACTTTTACAAAGATCGTCGCTTTGATGAGTAGAGCTTAAAACACTTGAGTAACTTTATGACTGAAAGAGAGAAAATGCTTGCGGGACTTCACTATGATCCAAGTGAGCACACCTTGGCGACGCTGCGCACCGCAGCGCGCGATCTAATCGAACAATACAACCGTACTTCTCGTCACCAAAGTAATGACAGGAAGCAATTGCTCCAGCAGTTGTTTGGCACTATTGGTGGTGAGATTAAAATTGAACCAAACTTTCATTGCGATTATGGCAAGAACATTCATGTGGGCACCAATTTCTACATGAACTTTGGCTGTGTCATTCTCGATTGTGCCGAAGTACGAATCGGCGATAACTGCTTTATTGGCCCTCAAGTAGGGCTATATACCGCTTGCCATCCACTGGACCCTACAACTCGGAACACGGGTATTGAGTTCGCTAAACCCATTACGATCGGAGATAACTGTTGGATAGGAGGGCACGCAACGATTAATCCTGGCGTTATCATTGGTAATAACGTTGTCGTTGCCTCAGGTGCAGTCGTTACAAAAAGCTTTGCAGATAATGTCGTGATTGGTGGAAACCCAGCGCACATCATTAAACATCTCGAAATAGAAGAGGCGTAGCCAATGAAGAGTCAACATATTGGAGAGTTGGTTCTCAGTACAGAGCAGATACAAGACGGCGTGATTGCGATTGCGGACGTGCTTAATAACGATTTTGAATCTGCGGTCATCATCAGTGTTGTTCCGGGAGGCATACTGTTTACTGCCGATCTCGTCCGTCACCTCACCTTTGACATAAAAATGGACTATATTTCCTGTCCTCATACTCCTGGCGATAGCAACAACTCTTCAGAAATTGTTTATCATCAGAACATAAGCATTGAGGGTCAAGACGTCATTGTTATCGACGATGCGATTGAATCAGGAGGGACGATGAAGCGACTGGTCCAGTATCTTGCTGAAAATTTTGCCCCGAAGTCGGTCTCTATTGCCACTCTGTTCGTAAAACCCGGTCGAGTGGATATCCCATTCCAACAGTTTTACGCCTATGAAATGGAAAACGACGACTTGCTCGTTGGTTATGGCTTACCGTGGCAAGATAAACTCAGAAATGTGCCTTATGTTTCTAAGTTGGTGAAATAGCCTAAATCCTTACTAAATTACAACAGGTAGAGGAGAACTAAGGCTCTCCTCTATTGATAGACCAAAATTAGATTATTTCTCAATAACTGATGCAAATTCTTCAGCAAAAGCACGGAAGGTTCTTGGCTTTTTGCCGGTAACTTGCTCAACGGTAGTTGTAACTTCTGCGTAATGACCCTCACCAAACCACGCCATTATCTCCGCAAGTTTTTCAGCACTCCAGTCATCCATCCCCGCCTCTTTCATTGCCGCTTCTGCTGCTTCTTGTGGTACAGCAACGTAGTCAATTTGCTTTCCGGATACTTGCGTTAATATCTCTGCTTGCTCGGCAAACGTTAAGGCCTCAGGACCGGAAATAAGATAAGTCTGATTCTCATGTCCAGGTTGAGTTAATGCCGCAACCACAACAGCCGCCACATCACGAATATCAATCACACTCTGTTTTGCTTGCGCAATCGGTAAGAAAAATTGTCCCATTGCGTTGATCGTCCCAAGACTGCCATATAGGTTTTGGAAAAAGGAGTTAGGTTGCACGATGGTATAAGCAATGCCCGATGCCTTTACAATATCGTCTGTTACAACATGCGTGCGAATAATGTCTGACCCCGCGTCAGCTTTTGCTCCCATACCAGATAGTTTTACAATAAGCTCAACACCTGCTGCCTTGGCTGCCGCAACCGTATTTTTCATCCACTGCTGATTGTTTGGATGGGCTGGCATTGCTACATAGATCTTTTTGATGCCTTTCATTGCCTCAGTCATGGTATCGACATCGTCGTAGTTGCTCACGCGAACTTGATCTGGGTTGAGATCTAACTTGGTAGCAGCGTCGAGATTTCGTGCCATAACACCAAAGTTTGCACCAACCTGTTTAAGTTGACGAACCACTTCTGAACCTGTGTTACCTGTTGCGCCTAGTACTAGAATTTCCATCGTGAACCCCTTAATCGTCTTATCTATTGAACCTTATAGTGCAGCATAGTTTGAGAGTGCCGCATCGGTATGTCGTAACTATAGCCAATACCAAAAACATTGATTAGAAGGTTAAAATGAACTTTACTATCCCATATATGGGATGAATAGATAATCAATACAATGAAAGAACTCTCGGCTTTACCGTTGTTTGCCAAAGTTGTAGAACTCAGTAGCTTCGCTGAAGCAGCACGACAGCTCAATGTGCCCACTACAACAGTCAGCCGCAAAATACAGCAACTTGAACATGATCTTGGTGGCAAGCTGTTGAATCGTTCCACCCGGTCCCTGTCTTTGACCGAATTGGGTATTCAAGTTCTTCCAAAAGCTCAGCTTATCGCCGACACGGTCGCCGAACTATATAGCGATGCAGAAGACATGGCCAATCAGCCTATTGGTACATTGACCATCACCGCACCGAAAGCTCTGAGCCAAAATTTACTTGCTCCTATGTTTGCTGAGTTCAGAGCGCTATATCCAACCATTCGCATCAACTTGGCATCATCAAATCGCTATCAAGACCTTACCAAGCAAAGTATCGACTTCGCTTTTCGGCTTGGTCCATTGCATGATTCCAGTCTCGTGGCGTTAACTTTGTCTCCTGTGAAATACGTATTAGCCGCTTCAACGCAATACATAGATAAATATGGAGAACCCAAACACCCGTTAGAGCTATATCAAAAACCGTGTATTAAGAATCACGTCGAAGGCTATTTTCTCCCTTGGCGTTTTGCTCGCAATAGCGAAGAAATAGAAATCGCCCACAACTCAGAGTTGATATCCGATGACTTCAACGTCACAAAAGAACTCGCCCTTCACCATGCTGGGATCTGTTACTTACCCTACTCGCTGCTGCGCCAAGAGATCCAATGCGGTGCTATAAAAACACTTCTTGAACCTTGGGTTCCACAAGATCGAACCATGTTGTTGGTGTACCCTGACAAGCGTCATTTGCCACTTAAGTCTCAGCTTTTTATTGAATTTATACGTAACAAGCGCAGCGAATTTAGTAAAAAGTTGGCGGGGACAACAGATTAGAAATTCAGTTGCGAAAAATTCGTGACTTCATGATCTCATCACCTATTTTGCTGGAAAAATTTGCTTTATGATTAAAAGATACAACACAGGTGATATTATATGACAAATGTTTTTCAGCAAGCTGCCTCTGAGCTGCTAAGCCGCCGTGTAGCGGGAACCAAAGCACCACGACTGAATGAACTGCAACGTCCAAATACCTTGGATGACGCACTACAAATCCAATCTTCAATGATCGATATGCATAGCGATGAAGTTGGAGGATGGAAGTGTCTCCTGCCTCTATCCGATGACCAATTTATCGTTGCACCAATTTTCTCTAATAGCGTGCAAAAAGGAGAAATCTGTGAGCTCTTTGCCGACAATAATACCGCTCGGATAGAGCCTGAGATCGCATTCCTCCTGTCAAAATCGTTACCCGCAAAACCTGATGGCTATAGTGAAGAACAGATCAATGATGCCATTGGCTCTTGCCATATGGCATTGGAACTTATGCAATCTCGCTATGCCGACGATAGTGGCGCTGAGTTTTATGAGAAATTAGCAGACTGTTTGGTTAACCAAGGATTGTTTATTGGGCCAGAAATTGCTCGTGAACAAGCTTTTGATGCTGCAACCATCCAAATCACCGTATCTCAAGATAACAATGTGCAGACGTTCGCTGGAAAACATCCAAACAAGCTAGCACAGACTCCGATCTACTGGCTCATTAATGCAATGACTCGTCGTGGTATTGAGTTTAAAGCGGGTGAAGCAATTATTACTGGATCTTATTGTGGTGTTGTCGAAGTAGACTTTGGAGTCCTCACAGCAATAAAATATGATGGTTTAGGTGAATATAACGTTCTATTTACTGAGAAGAATTAGTGACGGCATAAAGTTATAGCGATTAAATAATTTTCGCTATAACTTTTTATATATCCCTTTTGATGTTTCATTTAATTAAACTCCACTTAACTCTGTATTGAGAAAATAACCGAGATAGATATAACAACAGATTTTTTATTTTTTTAGTACATTATAAATCACTAAAATCAACAACATTTCAACACGGATGATAATGATATCAATTTTCATTACCATTTGTGAGAACTTAGTTTTTGCTTGAAATGACCGATTACAACATGAGTGAAATTTAACCACATCAACCAAATGGTTTAAATTCCATTGTTATTCAATGATTTAAACAAAGACCATCAAAATCAAAGTTTAATATCAACTCATTTATCACCCTTCACCTTTATAATCTCCAACATTGATAATGAGAATGACTTCCATTAGCGTACAGGAACACCTCTTGTTCACGGATGTCATATGTTAAAGGCAATTAACAATTACCGTCGTTATTTTCTAGTATTCTTCTTACTTATTATGCCGCAAATCTCTTATGCCATAGATTACAAATCTGCAGCAAATGAAATAATCTCTCGACTCGACAAAGCAGAAGAACTATATCGAGAGGGGCAACAAAACGAAGCTAAAACTACAGTTCAAATGGCTTACTTCGAAGTATTTGAAAGCTTGGAAGGTCCCGTCCGCATTAATTATTCACGGAAATACGCGTACCAATTAGAATCTAAATTTGGCGAGATACGAAAAATGATCGTCGCTAGAGAATCTATTGAAAACGTTCAAAGTGAAATTGATTGGTTAAAGCAAGAGGTAGCTAACTTACCGAGTATTCTAGTTTCTGGGCATAAGCTCATCGCCGAAAATACCAACCTTCATACGGATGATATTCTTCCTTTTTGGCGAGATGCCGTAACCTCTATTGATACACAACTGAATGAGGCACTAACTGAGTATCGAGAATCTGCCGAACAACCTGATGAATCAACGAAAAAACAGCAACGAGCTTTCGAGTTGGTTCAGCAAGCGCAATTCAAAGGCTTTAAAAATACCGAGCTCGAAATCACAATAAGATTGAACCGTTCAGCGGAAAAAGCGGCTGAATATAATGCAGCATTTCGTTCATTAGCGAAAATAGCCAAACAAGAATATAGCCAAAAACATCTCATTCAATTTAGCTATGAACTGGCAACCTTAGTACAAGATCTAAAGGATGAGTTACCTGGTCTTCCCCCAACTCGCGATTTTCAGTCTGTCTCAGACTCCTCTTCCGAAGCATCATCAGTTCAATCAAAAGATTGGCGGCCTGTTGTCAGTAGCATTATTCAAGCTGTCGACGGTGCTATAGAGATCTATAAAAATGGCGATACCAACGGTGCAATGTTGGCAATGCAAGATGCCTATTTCGACCACTTTGAAGCCTCAGGAATGGAGAATGCCGTTGGCTCTAGAGACAGTAACTATAAGTCAGAGTTAGAAGGCTATTTCACTCGAATCGTCAGCATGTTAAAGGCAAATCAAAAGGTTGATGATATACAAGTGCAAGTGAAGTTCTTGAAACAAGGATTGATGGACGCCTCTGACACGCTTTCTGAAGGAGATTTAGGATGGTGGGCCATGTTACTTGCAAGCTTCACCATCATCTTCAGAGAAGGGCTTGAAGCTATGCTTATTGTGGCAGCAATTACAGCATACCTAATCAAGAATGACGCATCCGATAAGCTTCATGTCGTTAAAAACTCAGTCGTGGTAGGTCTTATCGCCAGTGCCATTACGGCCGCGCTATTTCAATGGTTGTTCGAGAATGCGGGCGCAAGTAGAGAGCTATTGGAAGGCATCACTATGCTGATTGCCGTAGTGATCCTATTTTCAATGAGTTATTGGCTTCTTTCAAAAGTAGAGGCTGTTCAGTGGAAGCGCTATTTGCAAAGCAAACTTTCAAACTCAATTACGACAGGCTCCCTAATAGGACTTTGGTTAGCAAGTTTTCTAGCGGTTTATCGCGAAGGGGCTGAAACCGTGCTGTTCTATTTTGCATTGGCGAGCGATGCCACTGCACAAACTATGACGGCGTTAGTTGCGGGCTTCCTTGTTGGCGTCGTTGTACTTGCTGTCATCTTCTTCATCATGCGATATAGCGTAGTCAAACTCCCACTTAAGCCATTCTTTATTTTCACCGGCGGATTTATGTACTTAATGGCATTTGTATTCGCAGGTAAAGGCGTGTTGGAGCTTATCGAAGGTAAATTATTCGACCCAACACTTATTGCTGGCGCGCCAGAATTCGCAGCGTTTGGAATCTATCCATACTTAGAAACCTTGTTACCTCAGCTCATCTTGGTGCTGGCAGCACTGTTCGCGCTCGTGCTCTTAAAGCTCAAAAATAAGCAAGACATGACTATCAACGCGAACTCATAGTTCAATTAAAACTTCGTAAAATCAAACAAGTAAAGGACATTACTATGTTTAACAAAAAACTCATCGCCGCAGCAGTGGCTGTACAAGCAATTTCAGGCATAGCTATGGCTAACGACCTACCATTCGTTGAACATCCAGCAGGTGAACCTGTTGAAATGAACGGAATGGAAATTGCCGCAGTTTACTTAAAACCAGTGACCATGGAGCCACAAGGTATGATGCGCGCAGCATCAAAATCGGAGGTTCATCTTGAAGCAGACATTCACGCCTTAAAAGGCAACAAGAATGGATTTGCGGCAGGGGAATGGATCCCGTACCTAACCATCAGCTACACACTGAAAAACATGGATACAGGTAAGACTCAAGAAGGCACGTTCATGCCAATGGTTGCAGCGGATGGTCCTCACTATGGTTCGAATATCAATATGTTGGGTGTTGGTAACTACAAACTCACTTTCCATATTGACCCGCCATCAAAAGCAGGACTACTGCGCCATACAGACGAAGAAACAGGTGTAGGTCGTTGGTTCAAACCGTTCGATGCGAGTTATGAATTTAAATACGTAGGTATCAACTAACCATTGCTATATCAGCTCAGGCGATTGCATTAGAGTCTGAGCTGATCTTGTTTGGTTATTTAAGTTTTCTCTGCCGATCAGATTACAGTATGAGTTTCTATCTTTCCCAAGTCTTACTTGTCTATTTACTACCCGCACTCCTATTTGGTGCCATTTGGGCAACACACAGTACCCGCATGTATAAGCATCAAGTCGGATGGGTTTTGCTATCGCTATTTTCCGGAGCATTACTGTTCTTCCTGTTGCCTTTTAGCCAGGTCAACATATTAACTGTCTCTACTAGCTACTTAGCGATCTTATTACTCACCGTTGTTGCTAGTCTTCTGTTCTCAATACCACCGCGAATATTGATTGTTTTGCAGAGCCTAACAACTCTGCTTGCCAGTTTTATGTGGGCGAAAGTCGCTAAGCTGACCATGCTAAGTACGACAAACGTAATCAACACTGAGCTTATCCTCAATGTTACAGCTATCATCTTAGGTTTTTTGGCCATTGCATTTATTCATGTCACGTCGAGTTTGACTGTCACAGCATTAAGCAAAGGTGCGCGACGATTTTTAATTGTGCTGCTATTGGTGATTGCCGCCCTACCATTATCTGGTGAAATCATTCTCGCCAGTATGAAGCTAAGTATTGTTGGCTTAGATAGAGGCTTATTGGCATATGTTTCGAAAGTCACTAACTTTTCTTGGGTGACGTCTTATGCGGTTTTAATCATTTCATCGTTGTGTTTGTGCTATTTCTATCGTTCTCAAATCCAACCGCTAAAAACACAAATATCTCATACCTCTCTTGCCATTGAACGACGCAAACAACAAGCACGGCTGAACTCGGCAAAACACAAGGTCACATTTAATCTCGCCACTCTTGCTGCTGTACTTATCGCCCTACTCTATTGGGATCTTGTCGCTTCACAACCCATTCATCGTTCAGAAGCACAAAGAATGGAGATGGCAACGGATGGTCGGGTTCATATCCCGATTGATGAACACTTAATAGACGGTAAGTTACATCGTTTTGACTGGGTAGCCAGTGACGGCAAGGTCGTTCGCTTTTTCGTTATTGACCGATTTGCAGGTGAAAAGAAATTTGGTGTTGTGTTTGATGCCTGCATGTTATGTGGCGACGCAGGTTACGCTCAAGTAGGCGACCAAGTCGTTTGTCTTGCATGTGGGGTGCATATTTTTATTCCATCTATTGGCAAGCCAGGTGGATGTAACCCTATTCCAATGTCTGACTGGCGGGTTGAAAACAACGAGATTGTTGTAACCCAGGCGACACTAGAAAGCGGACTAAAGTACTTCAGTGAAGTAGTAGAAGTTATGGCAACCGATCCCGTTAACGGTAAACAAATCAGCAATATGGATGCTGAGCACAGCTATTCATTCTCCGGAAAAACGTACTTCTTCACCTCGGAAGACTCATACGAGACATTTAGAGAAGACCCCTGGAAGTATTCCGATGTTAAACCTGTTAACCCACTCGGAGATTAGCAATGTTAATTCGAATGCTACGTCAATCATGGCGTCATGACTCCAACAGAAAAAGACTGGCTGTCATTACTGTATTCTTAGCAGCAAGTCTAATTTCGGCCTTATTAGCAATATCAATCAATATTGGCAACAAAATGTCTATGGAGATGAAAAGCTACGGTGCGAATATTGAGATATCACCTGAAGGGCAAGTAAAGCTGCCCGAACTCCTCGCTCATAACGTCAATAAACTGGAAAAAGACGATCTGCTTGCAGAAAGCGAGTTACCTAACATCATGGATATATTCTGGCGCAATAACATAATTGGCTTTGCTCCATTCGTGAAAGGTCAGGTTAAAGATGTAGAGTCGAACCGCACCATTCGCATCATCGGTACTTTTTTTGACAAAAACCTCCCAGTTGCCGACGACCACGAATATCGTACCGGTAACAAAGTCATTTCTACCTATTGGCATATTGATGGGCAATGGCCCAGCGACGAGAAAAACGAAGTACTGATTGGTAAAACGTTAGCCAAGCAGCTGTCATTGTCGGTTGGAGATACCCTCTCCCTCGCTGGTGAGAGTAATGTTAAAAACGACTTCAAAATCACTGGCATTCTCACTAACGGTACCAGCGATGAAAGCTCCGTTGTGATGCCGTTAAATAAAGGGCAGCAACTCCTAGGTTTAGAAGGCAAAGTCCAAAGCGTAAAAGTGTCTGCTCTGACCGTTCCGGAAAATGCTCTTTCTAAAAAAGCTCGCGAAGATCTAGAGTCTCTCGACTCTGATGAATATGACTTGTGGTTTTGCACTGCGTTTGTTTCTTCTATTTCGTTCCAACTAGAAGGGGCGATGAACAACGCCTTAGTAAAACCGCTTTGGCAAGTAGCTGCATCTGAGGGTGCCGTTATCAGTAAGATTCAGGCGCTATTGTTTGTTGTAACTTTTGCTGCACTGATTGCTTCAGCAATGGGTATCGCATCTCTAATGACTAATGCGATCCTGCAACGAGCCAAAGAAATCGGGTTAATGAAATCACTAGGAGCGCATAATTGGCAGGTTTATGCCTTGTTCTACTCCGAGTCCATATTGTGTGGCATTTTAGGTGGATTGTTGGGCTGTTTGTCTGGTTGGGGGTTATCCAAAGTCATCGGCTACGCCTTGTTTGGTTCTTCTATTTCATTTGACTGGATCATTGTTCCTGTCGTTCTACTTATCTCTACTTTGATTACTGTTCTTGGAACCTATTTCCCATCTCGCAGAATCGCATCACTGTACCCAATAGAGGTGTTATATGGCCGCAAATAAACCTCGTTCAATGTTATCAACACTAGTATGGCGGTCGCTAAAACTGCGTGCACAGCGCGTCCTGGTGGTTTTTCTCGCACTCACCGTTGGCGCGGCAATCATTACCGCAATGGCAGGCGTATATTTCGATATCAATGAAAAAATGAGTCATGAGCTTCGTAACTATGGCGCTAACTTCTTTGTTGGCCCTGAAGCCACTAAAAAGCTCACAACGCAGCAATACCAAGAAATAAAATCACTTGCCCCTAAAGATAGCCTCATTGCATCTAGTCCTTACCTATATGGCATGGTTCAAGCCGAACTAGAGAAGGTCGTATTGATGGGTATCGACTTTTCACAACTGAAGAAGCTCGTACCTTACTGGCAAGTTGAAGGTCAATGGATCGGAGTATCCTTTGATGACCGTAACGTCATGATAGGTAAAAAGCTCGCTGAGAAGTTAGAGCTGGGCATAGGCTCAAAACTTACTGTATACGGAAAACAAGGTAGTTACAGCTTTAGAATCAAAGGAATCGTCGAGTCAGGTTCAGACGAAGACAATTACTTAATCGTAAATCTACCGTTTGTGCAAAAGTGGCTCAATAAAGGTGATGAGATTAATTTCGCCATGTTTAGCCTAACCAACGACAAGCAACAAGTAGCTCAGTTCGAGCAGACGTTGAAACGTCATTATAGTGATCTTGTGATCAGGCCTATTCGCAAAGTCTCCGCCTCAGAAGGCAAGGTGCTTGATAAAATAAAACTGCTTATGGGCATCGTTGCTTTGGTGATTTTGGTGTTGTCGACGTTGTGCGTAAATACGACGATGACTTCTATGATCGCGGAGCGTCGTTATGAATTTGCGCTGCAAAAGTCATTGGGCGCATCGAATCAATCCATTAAGCGCCAAATCGTTTATGAAACCTTAATCATTACTCTCGCCGCTGTCATTAGCGGTTTGGTGATCGGCTACATTCTGGCTCAGTTTCTCGGACAGTCCGTATTCGGCGCAACCATCGATATTCGAATACCTGTTCTATTGATTACCAGTTTACTTTCATTTTGCGCCGCCTTGGTCGCGGCCACTCTTCCGACAATTCGAGCGATACGTATCGACCCAGCCAAAGTCCTGAAAGGAGATTAATATGTCTACATTCGCTATTAAAACAGAGGGACTTTGCAAAGTATTCGATCAAGTCCATGCACTTGACGATATCAGTATTGAAGTCAAAAAAGGTGAGTTTGTCGCCATTATGGGGGCGTCAGGTTCAGGCAAAACCACCTTGATGAACATTCTTAGCTGCCTAGACAGTGCAACATCAGGAACGGTTATTTTGGATGGTGAGGATGCTGGCTCTCTCGATGAAGAAGGACGACGTGCCTTTCGCGCCGAGAAAATTGGTTTGGTGTTTCAGCAATTCCACCTAATTCCTTATTTGACGGCGTTGGAAAACGTCATGTTGGCTCAACATTACCATAGCGTTCCTGACGAAGACGCTGCGAAAGCGGTGCTGACACAAGTGGGATTGGGTCACCGTTTTGATCACCTTCCGAGTCAACTGTCAGGCGGGGAGCAACAACGTGTATGTATTGCTCGCGCGATTGTAAATGAAAGTCCAATCATCTTCGCCGATGAGCCTACCGGAAATCTTGATGAAGAAAATGAGAATATCGTCCTTGAGATTTTCAAAAAGCTTCATGCTCAAAACAAAACTATCATCATGGTCACCCATAACCCGAGTTTAGGGCAATTTACTGACCGCATTATTCGCTTACAACACGGTAAATACATCGGTGAGGAAATCCAAGATGTGGCGTAACTATTTACTGATTCCACTCCTCAGTACGGTAGTGATAGTTACAGGATGTAAAGAGCAAGTTGCCAAAATTGGGGCTGAAAGTCCCGACATCGTGGCACTAGATTCTCGCGACACCGAACTCAGTATTCATGATTATAAGGGTAAGAAAGTCGTGCTCGAATTCTGGTCTTCTACCTGCGGTGCCTGCATAGCCATGATGAAAAAATGGCAAGACATTTATCAAAGACGCTCAGATGAAGTCGCCATAATCGCTATTAATATTGACCAGTACGACGTCGACCTTGATGCATTTCGTCACAAATATCAGTTCACTTTTCCCATTGGCAAAGACCAACTAGGAATATCTAAAGAACGATTCTCTATTGGCGTCACACCTACCACTTATTTGATTAACCAAAAAGGCACTCTTGTAGATATGCATATTGGTTACTCAGCAAAACTAGATTTAGATAAAGTTATTAACATATTGTAAATATGAGGAATATTAAGATGTTACTGCGAAAATTCTTGTTGCCCCTTGTCGCGTTATTCAGCCTACTGTCTCTCGTGCCTGCAGTTAATGCAAGCACTCCAACGCTTCAAGACAAGGTCCAAATAGACTCTCCTGTCATCTTCCAATTAGCCAGCGGAGCGAAAGGCACTGGGTCTAAAATGACGATTTACAATAACAGCGACCAAACACTGATTATTACTGGGTTTCATATCAACGAGTTTGACAAAACCATGCTTCACAGCACCAAATATGAAGCAGGGAAGCGTGTCATGTTCATGGTTAAAGACATTACCATTCCAGCAGGAAAAAAAACCGCATTAACCCCAAATACTCACCACTTTATGATGTTCGGCCCTAAACGCACCTTAAAACTGGGGGAGTTTCTAACCATGACTGTCGATACCAACCAAGGTCAATTTAAGGTCATCGCACAAGTTGTTCCTCGCAAGCTTAAATAGGTTAAGACCATGCGTTTTGTCACTACACTTGTTATCACTGCCAGCGCAACCTTTCTTGTTGCCTGTACAGAACCTGACCTAAAAAAGCAGCCACCTAAGCCAACCGAACTCGACCAACGCCTTACTTTGTTGGAATCTGCTGGACTAATGCAAAAACGGTTACCCGTCTCGACACTCATCGACAAGTATGTTGATGTGAAAACCGTTGACCTCAATAGTGGCGAATTTCGACCGTCGAAGTTCGATGTCGACGAGTCACTAACCCATTATCCACTCTCAGCCACTAACGCGACTTCCTTATCAGCTAAGGATGATATAGCGGGCATAAAAATGCGCGAAAATGCGCTACCTGTTTATTTTATCCATGACGAAAACGGGGTCACTTATCGTCTTGTTATGCCTATTCGGGCTCAAGGGAAATTCGGGCTGATTTACGGATACTTAGGTCTAAATAGTCGTGACTTTAGTATTGCGGGGCTTAAGTTCTACAAGCACCAAGAGAGTAAAGGTCTTGGCGCGGAAATAACCGACAACCCAGATTGGTCAACACGTTTCGCTAATAAACTGATTTTTAAAGACAATAAACCATCAATAACCCTAAGCCAAAAACATAGCCTTTCTCAAGATCCCTATAGAGTAGATGGTATTAGCGGAGCCACTTACACCAGTAAAGGCGTAGAGCACGCCATTAACTTTTGGACTGGAGACCTTGGATTTGGCAAATTTCTTAGAAAGTTCAGGGCCCAAACGCAATAGCACTAAGGGGGAACGAAGAGTTAGGCTTCCCCTTCCTTCCAGTTGGAGAAAATTATGGCTTTAGAACGTGGAAAAGTAACGGAAGAACAGTTAAGCCTGTTACTTAAACTTACGAAGATCAGTTCAAGAAAAGTCATCACAGCATTAGAAATGTATCTGGTCGAGGGTTTAACCCAAAAAGAAGCAACCAGCCGAGTAGGGATAAATCAAAGTTTTCTGAGTATCCGCCTAAATACGCTACGCAGCGTTGATAGAGTGGTCGAACAGTTACAAGAACATTATTCTTGACCAAATCTACGAGTGAGATGCGGCTGAGGGAAAAACCCAAAGAAATACATTATCGGAGCGCTGAACGAAAGAGGGAATTTTGCCTCCCCTTGCCAAAACTGTGCGCTTTAGGTTGATAACACAAAGCTGTATACAAAACCGCACCGACTCATGAGGGTAGAACGAGACAGGTTCCTGGAGCGTAATTAGTGTTCGACGATATTTCGAGGATTTATTTTGGTGCTTTACGACTAAAGCACCAAGGACCGAATAAGCTTCTTATTCAACAATGCCCGTTGTCACCGTAAACGCTCTTACTTCCTTTGGTTGCAATCGAATAAGCGTATCGTTCTTTTCAGCCGCTAAGTAACCTTCTGGTCGACAAGTTGCAGGAAGGACATAGGCTCCGACTTTTTGGTCGCCATTGTACAATACCCAACGTGTCGCATAGTTAAATTCAGTGGTATCAAATCGAGTGACTAAAGTCTTACCATTGGAGATAGTCATCTGAAACTCAGCTTTATCGGTATACTGAGACAAGTCGTCCATGAAATAGACAATTTCAGGGTCATACATGTCTGGTGTTGAAAGCTGTTGAATTGGTGTCGATTGCGCTTTGAGTACATCATTAAACTCGAGCCATTGCGGTGTTGGCTTAACGTGCCCGGGAATCGATTCTCGCAGCTTAACCGCTTTGTCTGGAATGTTTTGTGTCATCATCGCTTCTGGGAAATACGCCGTGTTCATGTGGCACATGTATTGAAGTGGCATCGGGACCGAAGCTAAGTTCTGCACTTTCATTTTGATCTCAAATACTGATGCGTCTTTTCCGATAGAAACTGACGGCGTCGCTATGTAATGGTCTCCGAAGCCCATCACATACTCATATTCACCCTTTAAAGTAACCTGATATTCATCCACTTCTATCCACGCCCTGTCCATACTGGCACACGGCATTTCACCGTGCAGAGGATGGTCATCATCAGCACTTGGACAGCCGTTGCGAATCAAACCGGAATGGAACGCAAAACAACCGTATGTAGCGACAATCTCGTTGCTTGGTTTGGGCTCAGAGAACATGTTCTCCATACAAAGATTTTCACCTAGAAATTTCGCATCCCAGATCATTTGTCCCATGTAAGGTAAGATAATCAAATATCCTTTAGCATTTTCAATCTTTAGTCCTTCAACCCCAGAGTTATATTTAAATGCTGATACTTTAAAATTCTCAGATTGAATTAATATTGCATCTTGTTGATTAAATTGTGTTTTATTTAGTGGGATGATATACATAACTTTTCTCCGAAACAGAAAAGCCACTTATACAGTGGCTTTTTGCGACATTAATTTGTTTGTTCAGCTAATTGAGGTTGTTTTTCGTTAAGATTCTTATTTTTCATTTCACCTAAGAAATAATAACCAACGTATCCAAAACAGATAAAGTTGACCAAAAACGATAACTGCATACCAATAACATCAGCAACCAAACCTTGAATGGCAGGTACTACTGCTGCTCCTACAATAGCCATAACAATGACCGCACCCGCCGTTTCAGTGTATTCGTTATCTACCGTATCTAACGTTCCAGCGTAGATAGTCGCCCAACAAGGACCAAACAAAACACTCACACCAACCGCTACGTAAACGGCACTAAAGTCATGAACTAGTGAGACATAAGCTAGGAACGCCATGCCAATTATTGAATAGGCAATAAGAACCTTCTCTGCCGAAAACTTAGTCATCAATATATTGGCAATAAATTTGCCGATAAAGAAACAAACAAATGAATACACCATATAATTCGACGCTGCACGCTCATTAATATCCGCCATCTCAAGAGCTAGGCGTATGGTGAACGACCACACTGCAACTTGCATACCGACATATAAGAATTGTGCAATGATCCCTTTTTTGAAGCGCTTGTT
The DNA here is from genome assembly GCF_013364395.1 of Vibrio mediterranei. Lineage (NCBI taxonomy): Bacteria > Pseudomonadati > Pseudomonadota > Gammaproteobacteria > Vibrionales > Vibrionaceae > Vibrio > Vibrio mediterranei. The sequence continues at coordinate 1,842,032 of NZ_JABXGK010000008.1, forward strand.
TGTCGATAAGTACTTAAGTGTTTTACCAATGGAAGGTGCTTTTTTACCACTTTGTTGAGCCACTTTACATTTCGGGTATTGAGTGAACATAAACAAAGCTAATACACCAATAAGGATAAAAATGATGTACTTATAAGGCTTCAAAGTATGTTCTAGCATCTCCAAACGGAATGCATGAATCTGATCTGGAGACATCGCCGCCATTTGTGACTCTAAACTCGCACCTTCTTGGAAAATAAGATATTTACCAAGCAAGATACCCGCAATCGCACCTACTGGATAGAAAGTTTGGCTAATGTTTAAACGTAATGTTGCGTGGGATTTTGGACCCAACATTGAAGAATAGGTATTCGCCGCTGTTTCAAGAAAAGACAATCCTACCGCAATCGCAAAGATTGCCGCTAGGAACATAGTATAGGTTGCCATATGAGAAGCTGGGAAAAATGCCGCACAGCCAAAGATATACAGCGATAAACCAATCATAATAGCTACTTTATACGACGATTTTTTAATGACTAAAGAAGCAGGGATCGCAATTAAAAAATAACCGCCATAAAAAGCACTTTGTACTAAGGCACTTGCAAAATTAGATAATTCAAAAACAGATTTAAATTGAGTAATTAGAATATCGTTTAATGCAGCGGCACACCCCCATAAAGGAAAAAGGCAAGATAATAGTATAAATTGAAACACTGGTGTTTTATCCAAATAGCCATCAGAGCCTTGGATAGTATTATTTTTTATCATTGTAGGGTTCCTTAAAGAACAAGTTATCTTTGGCTCATTATTTCTAATGAGCCAGTTTTAATTGTTAGTTCAGACCATTAGTATTATTTAGTATGTTTTTTTTCAAACTCTTCAAATTGTTCAATGCTCGGATAGGAAAACTGTGTTCCTTTTTCCGTCACGCTGAATGCAGCAAATAGTGAAGCTTTTTCCAAGGACTTCTGTACATCACCAGTTTGCATAAAGTAGCGAGAGAAGCAGCCAATGAAGGCATCACCCGCACCACTGGTGTCCACTGCGTTCACTTTAGTTGGTTCAATGAATACGTCTTTACCATCTTTGCTTAGCCAAAGAGCCCCTTTCGACCCCATGGTAACGATGATGTTGTTTAAACCTTTATTTAGAAGAATAGTGGCAGCTTCTTTAATCTGCTCAACCGTTTCAACAGGCTTGTTCACCAAAATTTCGAGTTCAGTTTCGTTAGGAACAAAGAAGTCGCAGCGACAAGCATAGTCAATGTCAAGCTCAGGTACCGCAGGGGCAGGATTTAGCAACACCGGAATATTGTGTTTGTTGCCAAATTCAATAGCAGCATAGACAGTTTCAAGCGGTACTTCTAACTGAAGCACTATCAAACTGCACTCCACCAAGGTACTTTCCGCTTTATCAATGTCAGCTGGTTTCAAAAACTCATTTGCCCCTTTAATAATTAAAATGGAGTTCTGCGAGGTAGAACTTACGAAAATTGGTGCCACACCACTTGAAGTCTGAGGTACTTTGCTCACATATTGAGTATTAATGCCGTAAGATTGAAAGTTTCGAATCGTATTGTCGGCAAACATGTCATCACCAACTTTACTCACCATCACAACATCTGCGCCCATTTTAGCGGCGGCTACGGCTTGGTTAGCACCTTTGCCACCACATCCCATTTTAAATGACGGTGCTTCTAACGTTTCGCCTTCTTTCGGCATACGATCGGTGTATGAAATGAGATCGACCATATTGGAGCCGATAACTGCGATTGTTTTCATTTTTTATTTCCTCACTCATGTTATGAAACTAACATTAATCGATCTCAATGACTCTTTACTGAGATCAAGATCACTTTGATGATGTTAATATCGATTAAATTATGAGAAAACCCGTACTAAATCACACTTTATAGTTAACATGATAACATTGTAACTTTGAAATGTTATTAAAGTAACATACACTCAATTCCATGATTAACGCATAAGGTAACAACATGAATCACTACATTGATCACACACTACTCCTCGCTAATGCTACAACACGCCAAATCAACACCCTATGTGATGAAGCCCACGAGCATCAGTTCTTCTCTGTTTGTATTAATCCTGACTTTGTTGAGCATTGTGCTCAGCGCTTAAAAACATCAAATGTTAAGATCTGCACAGTTATCGGTTTTCCTCTGGGCGCAAACACCACTGAAGTAAAAGTGTTTGAAACTCAAAATGCGATTTCGTTGGGCGCTGACGAAATTGACATGGTTGTCAACATAAGCCATGTCTTAGACGGAAAGTGGGATGCCGTAGAACAAGAGATTGCGGCTATCAAAGAAGCGTGTGGAGCGACATTGCTCAAAGTCATCTTCGAAACCTGCTTGCTGACCAACGAACAAATTGTTGAACTGTGTAACATTAGTAAACGTGCAGGTGCTGATTTTGTGAAAACATCAACAGGTTTCTCAACAGGTGGCGCAACTGTCGAGCATATTAAGTTAATGCGTGATACTGTTGGCAACCAAATGGGAGTAAAAGCATCTGGCGGCGTTCGCACTAGGGAAACTGCACAAGAAATGATTGACGCAGGTGCGTCTCGAATCGGTGCTAGTGCTAGTGTGAGCATTGTCATGGGTGAAGCTCCAACGACTAATGGTTACTAAGAGCAAGAAGCCTTCGGCTGTAAAAGGCCGAAAATGGAGAAACATGGTTACAAAGCAGTTAGAAAGACTTCGACGAATTGAAGCATGCCTAAAACATAGCGACAAAATTCATCTGAAAGAAATCGCCCGTCTTTTAGAAGTGTCAGAAATGACGGTTCGTCGTGATTTAAGCTCCAACGCTGCTCATTCTTTCCCTCTTGAGTACTACGGCGGATATATCCGCCGTGGTCACCCGATTGTGCATGATGAGGTAGGCGAAGAGCTTGAACAACCGTCTGCTGAACCAACCTCAGTCGTTACTCCAATTAAGCAAACACATTCCGTGACCGCTTTCCCTCCAGTCAAAGTAAACAACTATATCTCGGCTATCGTCTCTGATTTTATCGAGATGAATGATGTGGTTTATTTCGACAATGGTGTGCTCAACGCTGACATTATTGGTTCTATCCCCGATTATGTGAAATTTACCGGTGTTACTGCTTCAATGAATGTCTTTTTGGCCTTAAAGAGCAAGCCTAACTGCAAGGCTATCTTGCAAGGCGGCGATTATAATGCTGTACACGATATCTTCATTTCCACTTCTAATGATGTGTTAACGCCAATGATATTTCAGAAAGTGTTTATTTCATCCGCAGGTGTTCACGATAGGTTTGGCGTTACAGCATCGGATGTGTTGGTAGCAAATATTGCTAACCTCGTTATGGAGAGAAGCATGAAAAAGTATCTGATAGTAGAGAAGAAAACCATCAATCAAACTGCTACATATAAAATCGGTGACTTGTTGGATTTCCACTATTTGATCTCTGATGATGCCTTACCCCATAAGCTCGATGCGGCTTGCAATGAAGCACGTCTACAAGTTTTGATACCAAATAACTGATTAAGTATTGAGGCTTAGTATTCAATACTAAGCCTTTTATCTAAGGGGATATTTCTCTCCTCACTCAGTCCCCTCCTGCCTATCATGAATCCGCTCTAACGCCTCAACCCTTCGCCACTGATTCTTATCAAACAGCGGTTCTCTAAGGTCGTTAATAGCCTGAACTTTTTCTGCATCATTAAATGATGCGTTATTCAATATGTCGGCTCTCGCTACTAGATAAGAGTCGAACTGCTGGTCAAAATCAGCACGTTTTTGATCCAGCGTCATTAACCTTTCTGCGGCTTCACTACCCACCAGTGCCTCTCGAGCTATGTACTGACTTTGCGTATCCATAGCATTGGTATCATTGAGAGCCGTCAACACAGTGGCATTGCGAAAGCTGTTTTGCAGCTCTGGTGGCAGTTGGCTAAGTTCATTCTCCCAACGTTGTTGATACTCCTCTGGGGTTTGTGCTGACTCTTTAATAGCTTTTTTAGTCAGGGCGAGTTCACGCAGTAGATTCTCTTCACCAAATAAACGCTCTTGCTCATCCGCAGTGAAAAATTCACTTTGCATTAGTAGGATTTGCTGGTGCAGACCTTGAAAATCTGTAGCTTCGCCACCGTTTCGTTTAAGCGCAGCTAGTGCAGCTTTGTATCGCATATATTTTTCGAACAACTCTGGCTCAAGCTGTTCAGAGCCATCCCGTTGCTGACTGTAGTGTTCAAACCGCTGCTCTATCGTATCGGTATCGTTGTCGACAAGCCCCGAGATAAAATACTCGAAGGTATCACGCTCTGATGCGTTGTCGATTTGAGTATCGAGCTGGGAGCTCACTTTGACCGAGTCATGATCATCCGCGTCGAACACAGAGAGCAATCCTGCCGCTATCACCACCAATAAGGCCATCACTGCACTTGTTTTGGAGAACCTGTTCATGGCCTAAAGTCCTTGTTGCTGCAGACGGTTAGCATGCTGCCGATACAAGGTCTTAGGATCCGTTTCAAACAGATGGTGGATACCGAGTAGACCATTGATTTCATCTAGGTGGTTCATCTTGTAATCATCACGGATGACTCGACCTAAATGAGTACTGCACCTTCCTACTAATCCATCATTAGGTTCATCAAACGTTAAACCTAGGATAAACATTGCGGGATCAGCCGGGTCTAGCACATTAGTGTAAGTCGAAGTCCCGGTCCATGAGTAGTAGTACACACCATTTGCAGCTTGCCATTCACCATCACCACAAGACGACTTTGGCACGCCTTCTGGATAATGCTCATTAAAGGCCAACGACCCTTCTGTGGTGAGCGCCTGCAATGAGCTCAAACCATCTTGTGGTAAGTCACTACCTCCAGATAACACACCAATGATCGTCGTAAGTGCACTAGCCAGTTCAACAGCGATTGCCTCAGAAACTGAGTCTTCCGGAACGGTATTTCGCACTATATCCGCGACTTTCGACCCTTTATTCACGCCTCCAATACTGGTAACTGAAGCAACCATTTGCGGTGCAACTGATGCAACATATCTAGCCGTCGGCGCACCATGGCTATGACCTATTAGATTTACTTTGTCGGCACCCGTGATCGCCAAGACATTTTCCACTTGTGCTAGAAGCTGTTCACCCCGTACTTCCGAACTGTTGGTCGCCGATATTTGGGCAACATAAACCTTTGCTCCGCTTTTGCTCAATGTTTGAGGGATACCATAGAAATAATCGAACCCTGCTAGTGAATCAAAACCAAATAAGCCATGAACCAATACGATTGGGTATTTGGTTTCGGTATACCCTTTGCTCGACCAAAAACTTATCGCCTGTGCATTCCATGCGATTACGCTACATAAAATGAATGTGAAGAACGCTTTCATTTAACACCTCCTTGTCAGACCTCCGATGAGTAATTGAGCGTAGATTGCACAATTCTAGCCCGCCAAGTTAGTGTTACAAAATTGTGAAGTTATGCCGAAAAATATGCTGTAGATACACCAAAAGCGACACCCAAGATGATAAGAATTGGAGAAATAGCGTGGTTTATTCTAGCGAATCACACCAATTTTGAATCAGGTTCACAATTAAATAACAAAATGAGCAAGTTTTATTTGCTTAATTTAAATTTAACGCTTGAGTAACATTTATCAATCAGAATCATTACTCTAACTCAAACCATGGATAAATAAGATGAAGTTTTCACAGTGGAATCTTTTACTCAGTGGCTTAATCGCCTTGCCAGCCTTGGCAGACACTGATGTGTACCTAACCAATAACTCAGATCAGCCGCTAACGATCCAGATCAGTCATGAAGGCACTGATTTACTGGAAGAGGGAGAGGAATGGCAGCAACATGTTCAAGTTCTAGCCCCTTGGGAAACAAAGTCGATACTGAGCTTTAATCGTTGGGAAGGTGTGAAATCAAATCAGACTTATCGCTTCGAAACCATAGTCTCGAATCCTCAAGGTGAAAGCGTATCGCTTAATCAAGTGATGGAGGGTCACTGGTACAATTCAACCATAGAGTATGGAATGTCCGCTGCCGATGTCGACTTAACCTTAAAAGATGATCGAAATATTCATCGCCAAAACACAAACTCATTTGGCAGTCTCAATACAGAATTGGCGTTCAAATCAGCAAAGACCGCACGCTACGATGACTTGTACTACACCATTACCCCTACTCATGTTGATGAAGAGGTCGATAACGACGAACAAAACTTAAAGCTAATGACCTATAACATCTGGGCACTTCCCGCTATCGCCTCTCATATTGGCGACCGATACGAGCTAATTCCAGAATATGTGAAGGGTTATGACGTACTTGCGCTACAAGAAGTGTTTGCTAGTGGACGCGACGCATTCTTAAGAGAGCTTGCCAAAGAATACCCTTATCAAACGAAAATGTTGGATAAGGAAGGGATCAATATTTACGACGGGGGCGTCATCATTGTTAGTCGCTATCCCATCGTTAATGAAGCTCAGTACGTATTTCCAGATTGCTCCGGAACCGATTGTTTTGCCGATAAAGGAGTAAACTACGCAGAAGTCATTAAAGGTGGTCAGGCTTATCATGTATTTGCAACACATACCGCATCATTTGATACCGACACCGCTCGTGATTATCGTCAGCGCCAGTTCAAACAAATACGTGCATTAGCCCAATCTCTCGATATCCCAGCAAATGAAGCGGTAATCTACAGTGGTGACTTTAATGTCAACAAACTCAAGTTCCCAGATGATTATCAACAAATGATGACAAACCTAAACGTCTCTGAACCGCAATATTCTGGCTATACCGCATCAACATTCGACCCTCGGATCAATGATTTCGCCGGTGGGGCACTGTCAGGTGGTACTAATGTTGAATATCTCGATTACGTCATGGTCAGCAATGAATATGGTACAAAATCGTATAACGACAACCGAGTTGATGTGCCTCGCACAACGGATGAGAGTCTATGGAAACACTATAATCTCTCGGATCACTTTCCCGTTACGGCTGTTATAAAGCCATGAACAAATTCACGCTAATCATTGTGTCCGCCATCTTGGTGGGCACGGTTTGGTGGTCATTCGACAACAACCATCCACAAGTCAAACAAGCTACGGCATCCGTTGACATTACCTCAACGATTTCAAAAACAACGACAGCCGACATTCTAGTACCTGTAGAACAAATATCGTTTACACCATCCATAAATAAACAAGGCGAATCCGACATTCAAGCGACCGCAGCAGCTTTCAATAAGGCGAGAGGTCGCGATTTAATCGCTGACATCGAGTCGTTTTGGCGTCAATGTAACTTAGCTGATAACTGCGATGTGTTACTAGATAATCTGGCTCTATTTCTCACACCAGAACGGTTTTATCTTATTGAAAACTATCAACAACTGAACAACCAATGGCAACAAACGCTCGGCAATTTATTGTTTGATGAACAAATATCATTAGCTGCACGTATCGAACAATTAAAAGCAGAGGCGAGAAGAGTCTGGGGTCAACTGGCTGACGTCATGTTTGAAGATGAATTTGCGCTGTATGATTTTACCATTCAGAGTAAGCATTTGGAGGTGGAAGCTCCAGAGTACATTTCGGCAGAGGATTATATTCAGAATTTTGAAGACCTGATGCAGGCATGGCAGGAAAGAGCAGAATCATTAGGACTGGTGAGCAACCAAGCTAAGTTTGAACAGGCTGTTGCTCTTGTACCTGAAAATCTCAGTGAATCAGAGCGTGAAGCTTTGATTAGCGAGCTAGAACACCATTTCCTGACCCCCCAACAGAGTGCAGAGATCGCAACTCGGCAGCAGCAGGTCACTCAACAACAAGCCGTCGTCAGTAACTACCAGAGTGAACTACAGCGCCTAGAAGCTTCCCTTGAACAACAAAGAGTGACGCAATTTTCGGGGTTATCACAGGATGAGTGGCAACACTACTATGCCCGGCAAGTTGCTGATTTTCGTCGGGCGTTTTTTTCTCAGTAACAAAACGAAAAAGCGCTGCTCTCAGTTGAGAACAGCGCTATGAAAATAGGTTATTTAACCTTAAGCCGTTTCAGCTTGCTTCACAGGAGCTGGATTACGAATCAAGAAATCAAACGCTCCCAAACTAGCTTTTGCCCCTTCACCCATTGCGATGATGATTTGCTTGTATGGAACAGTGGTGACATCACCTGCCGCAAAGACTCCCTTCATGCTGGTTGCACCATGAGCGTCTACTTCAATTTCTCCGCGAGGTGACAACTCAACTTTTGTTCCTTTCAACCATTCACTATTAGGAACTAGGCCGATTTGTACGAAGATGCCAGCAAGTTCAATATGCTTGATTTCGTCCGTATTGCGATCTTTGTACTCAAGACCAGTAACACGCGTACCATCACCCAGAACTTCTGTGGTTTGTGCCATCGTGATGATGTCTATATTCGCCATGCTATTCGCTTTGTCGATAAGCACTTGGTCAGCGCGAAGTGTATCAGCAAACTCCAGAACCGTTACGTGCTCCACAATACCCGCAAGATCAATGGCTGCTTCAATACCAGAGTTACCACCACCGATAACCGCGGTACGTTTACCTTTAAATAGTGGGCCATCGCAGTGAGGGCAGTACGCCACACCTTTGTTACGATATTCTTGTTCACCCGGTACGTTCATTTCACGCCAGCGAGCACCAGTACTTGTGATCACAGAGCGAGCTTTTAGTACTGCGCCGCTTTCTAGTACTACGTGGGTGTAACCGTCATCGGTATCTTCTGAATCGATGATGTTTGCAGCACGCTGCTCAGTGATGACTTCAACGCCGTACTCTTTAACGTGCTCTTCAAGGCTTGCCACCAGCTTAGGACCTGTGGTCGCTTTCACTGAAATAAAGTTCTCGATTGCCATGGTGTCCATCACCTGACCACCGAAACGGTCAGCAACCACACCAGTGCGAATACCTTTACGAGCTGCATAGATAGCCGCAGAAGAGCCCGCAGGGCCGCCGCCCACGACAAGGACATCAAACGGTGCTATTTCATTTAACTGATTAGCTTTTTTCTCCGCTGCACCTGTGTCGACTTTGTTTAGGATTTCATTCAGTGACATACGACCTTGGCCGAACAGTTCACCATTAATGAACACGCTTGGTACTGCCATGATGTCACGCTGCTTCACTTCATCTTGGAACGCTGCACCGTCGATCATAGTGACGTTTACCAGCGGGTTAATTGCCGCCATCATGTTGAAGGCTTGAACTACCTCTGGACAGTTCTGGCATGATAGAGAGATAAAAATCTCGACATCTAGCGGTGAGTTCAGCTCTGCGATTTGCTCAATGGTTTCCGCTTCTAGCTTGATTGGGTGGCCACCTGTGTGCAGTAGCGCTAGCACAAGTGACGTAAATTCGTGACCCATTGGCAGACCGGCAAAACCAATAGCGGTGCCCTTCTCTGGGTTAATAACGCGCATGACTGGCTTGCGAGGGCTTGCAGCGTCGTCGCGAATGACGTCAATTTTGCTGCTAAGTGATGCTATGTCGTTAGCAAGAGATTCGATCTTGCTCGCAGTATCACTGTCATCAAGGCTGAGAACTAATTGAACTTGGGTTTTTACGTTTTCTAAATACGCTTTTAGCTGCTGCTTCATTGCTTGATCTAACATACTGATACCTATTCTATAAGACTGCTTAACATCAGAAGGAATTAAAAAGGGGAAAAATAAAAGGGGACCCTTTTGATGTTTGGTTATTCACTAAAATGATGGTTTAAGGGTGCACGCCCCCACTTTTACCTGCCAATGGTAGAAGCAATAAAAGTGACGACGGGGCGTGCAACACGGACTCGATATTCCGCTGAGCTAGTGTGTGATTAGCTTAGATTTTGCCAACTAGGTCTAGAGACGGTGCTAGTGTTTCTTCACCTTCTTTCCATTTCGCTGGGCAAACTTCACCTGGGTTAGCCGCTACGTATTGTGCTGCTTTCACTTTACGCATTAGGTCTTCTGCGTCACGGCCGATCCCTTCTGCAGTGATTTCCATTGCTTGGATAACGCCTTCTGGATCAACTAGGAAAGTCGCGCGGTCTGCTAGACCTTGACCTTCGCGCATCACACCGAAGTTATTAGTGATAGTGCCCGTTTGGTCTCCGACCATGTAGTAATTAATTTTACCGATAGTATCTGAGCTGTCGTGCCATGCTTTGTGAGTGAAGTGGGTATCTGTTGATACTGAGTAAACTTCTACGCCACGCTCTTGGAGCTCTGCGTAATGGTCAGCTAGATCACCAAGCTCAGTTGGGCATACGAATGTAAAATCTGCTGGATAGAAGAAAAATACTGCCCACTTACCTTTTACATCTTGCTCTGTAATTTCTACGAATTCGCCCTGTTTGAATGCAGTTGCTGAAAATGGCTTGATAGTTGTGTTGATCATAGTGATTACTCTCTCAAAGTGTTCGTGTTGTTTGTTTTGGCACTGTCCTGCGCCGATGTATGTATATTGCAATGAGAGCGTATTTTTTAAAATTCGTCCTTTCCTATCTATTTGATAGGGGTTTCCTATCAAAACATTTTCTTGAGTAAAAAGTAGGTAGAGACGAAGAGGGGCAAAAACAATTAAAACAACACACCGTAAAGCTATACAATACTCTCGCTGCACGGTCGTAGCATGAAATACTCACTCACAGAAAAGTCCAAAGTAACTGCCTATGTCTAAAGATTATGATTTCACTACAGAATACACGCTCGACAAGACCTTTTTTGCGGAATGCTTTGATCAAACTAGCCACCCCGCTACATTTCCAAAAGCTTATTATAAAGGGATGCTCTTTCTTATTTTTGGTGTAGTACTCGTAAAATTTGAGCTGCTTCCAAGTGGTTATGTGGGTTGGTTCTTTATTGTCTTGAGTATTATTGAAGCTTTAAGTGTTTATTTTAAAAGAACTTGGTGGTTGTGGAGGCAAACACTCAGTACGAGTTCTGGCGGTAAAGTACTTCTTAAAATTAACTCTGACGGTATGAGTTATAAAAGCGGCAAGAACACCCGAAACATCACTTGGAATGATATTGATCAGCTTGAACAAAGCGATTTGGGTTTTATCCTTCATATAGGCAAACAACGCCAATACGTCAGTAAATCTTGCCTAAATGATGAAGTGATTGACTTTATGATCGAGCAACACTCAGAATCAAAAATGAACTAGCATCGATGTACATAGGATAGGTGCGATGAAATGGAAATGAACAGGGGCGTCATTTCCAATCAGTTAAGCATGTTAGGACAGGCAGTCATTTAGTTAAAGTGGCCGCATCGTATCACTGAGAGTTTGGATGACGGCAACTTTAGAGCAATAGAACTGAGGCACTATGTCGTCTCAACAAAGCTGTAATCTCAACAAAGCTGCCTAAGTTTAGTTATCTTACATGTACCTGAGGAAAAAGTTAGTAATCGCCAACTCAGCTTCTGCTCCATCCGGGCAATGGCCTGAGTTACCGAAGTATGCCACTTCACCTCTTGTTGAAAGCCCTGCTGTATACCTCATTTCTTCCGGCGGGTTCACCATGTCATCTTTGGTATTAATCGTCAATACAGGAACATCGGTTTCATTAGATTTAAAGCCTTTAGTCATAAGTGCTAATGGAATCGTCCATTGTCCGTAAGAATTAAGGTCACTAACGTCTTTGACACCAATTCGATAACCGTAAGACATCGATGACATGAGAGGGGCATGGTGAAATACCTGCGTATCTGTCAGTACGTCAGTCACTACTGCACAGCGAGCAACACCCGCTTTGAGTTGTGGAGTGTTTAGGATGAATGTCATCAATGGAACGCCACCACCCGATGAACTCAGCGCTCCGACATTGTTGCTATCCAGCCTTGAATCAGATTTAACGTACGCTAATGCCGCTTGGTGAGCCTGATCTTCTTTACCCAGCTCAATAATGATGTTGTTGTTCAAGCCGCCACCGGGAATATCAAAAGTCAGCACAGCAAAACCTTGCCTCAAAAGGGTATCAATTGCATCACGGTGTTCAGTCAGAATTTTATCGACTCCACCTGTGTAAAGGATAACGCCGGGCTTCTCGGCACCTTTTGGGATATGTAATAAACCCGTGATCGAACCTCTAGTCGTAAGCGGCATCTCCACGCGCTCTACATCAATAGTAGGGCTCAATGCTTCTGCTTTAAGATACATATCAACCGATCGCTCGATGGCTTCGTGTTCGTGCTCTGTCATGTGGTTTGGGTATGAAGCAATTAAGTACATCATGGATGCCTTACGATACGACTCATAATCACTCGCTGAGTTTGCATAATCATCAGCAGCTTGAGCGAATTCATATGTCCAGTGACCCGCTTCATTTGTGTTGATGAAATCGCGCAGCGGTTCACCCGAATCAATTTTAACCAACGTATCTCGTATGTCTTGCTCGGGTACAACGTGAGTCCAATTTTCCATTCTTAGTTCTCGAAACCATTGTGATTGGTCCACCTCAAGAGCTTGTTCTCCTCGGAATTTCTTATGTGCGTCAATGTTGTTTGAAGTAGTTGCAGAAGCCAGTGTCGACAATGTGGTTAGGCCTAGTAATACGCTTAGGGAGAGATGTTTCTTTTTCATACCATACTCTTTTCATGTCAGTGGATTAATTCAATACATGTAGAGTATTCCTGTGGATGTCGAAAAAACGTCGATATTTGACCCTCACTTCGAGCAGTATGTGGAGATTGCTCTAGATATCACCGCTTGCGCTTGTATTTGTCGATGACAAGGAATTTCAAACACTATTGGTGTTAAACAAAATATCGTTAGTATTCGTTGCGCATGCAGTCGATAAAGACTTCCATCGCTGGCGTCACACACTTGCCAGCATGGTAACCACAGAGTGGGGTGATCATTTGCGGTGTCTCGGTTAGCACCAACTCTTGAAGGGTGCCTTCTCGGAGTTCTTGTTCGACAGTAAAGCGAGGCAGGTATGAGATACCAATATTACTTTCAACGCAGTTTTTGATGGTATTGATGCTGCTCAACTCGATCATGTTGTCGATGCTAATGTTACGCTCTTGGATAATGCTTTCAAAGGTTCGGCGGAAAAGGCATGTCGGCCCATTACTGATAAACCCAGATTCGATATGCCGGCCACACTGTAATAAATCCAACTGTTTTAGAAGCGGTGAAGCGACAAGCACTAATGGTTCTTTCGTAAATTCATGGACTTTAAGCGCATCGTCGTTACCCACACGATAAAATACTCCTAAATCCGCTTTATCGGCAATCAACTCATCTCGAATCTGATAGCAATTCTGCGACTGCAACGAGAGTCTGACTTTCGGTGCTTTAATTCTAAATTCTCGTAGAACATTGGCCATTTTATAGGCCAGCTGTGTTTCTGCGACCAAGACTTTCAACTCGCCTGTTGGCTCCGAGCCCTGTTTTTGCGCCATCCCCTCTATATTTTCCATTACTCGTATAAGTTCGTAGACGTAAGGTAGGATGTTCTCTCCTGCCTGAGTTAGCACCATTTTACGCCCGATTTTTTCAAACAACCGCAAGGAGAGGTCTTGCTCTAATTGTTTGATTTGAAAGGTTATCGTTGACTGCGTGCAATATAATTTCTGCGAGGCTTTAAGAAATGATCCTTCCTCAACAATGGTTTTAAACGTGAGAAATCGCTTTAGATTCATGACAAATCTCCCAAGTAAATAGTTTCATTAATTCGAACTCTTGATTTAAATATATTCAATTTTTAAAACAATAAAGAGCAAGTATAGTTCAGCAAAAACAGGAGAGATAGAGATGAGTTCCATCTATAGCGCATTTTTCACCTACGTCATCATTACTTCGATCACGCCAGGTCCTAACAACATTCTGTCGCTCAGTGTTGCAACGCAACACGGGCTAACGCGAGCTCTAAAAGTTATTTTCGGAATGTTCTGTGGTTACATCGTCTTAATGCTGTTTTGCAGCGTTTTTTCATACCACATGATCACTCTTTTGCCAGTAGTTACACCTTGGCTAACTTGGGTTGGGGCGGCCTACATCGTATGGTTGGCTTGGGGAATCGCCATGAGTGATTTAAAAACCGCTTCAGAGAGTTCGGGGGGAATTACAGCATTAACTGGGTTTGGTTTGCAGTTCGCCAACGTGAAAATCATGTTATATGGAATTACATCGATCTCTACTTTCGTGCTCCCTTACACACAAAATCTCTACTGGATTTTGGCAATCAGTTTCTTGTTAGCGTTAATCGCACTAGTTAGTAACTTAATATGGGCTATAGCAGGCAAGCTACTTCAATCTCAGTTCCAGAAATATGGTAAAGCCACCAATATTACTTTAGCGGCAACACTGCTTTATTGCGCAACACAGTTGTTTGTTTAAAGAGGCGTTGAAACCAGAAGATAGAATAGGCAGTTGCGATGATCACATTTCGACACCCAACGAAGTATCCATAAATTTTGTCGTTACAATAAACGCATCAATCCAATCAGATTAACGAGAATAAACCATGATTGCTGTGATCTTCGAAGTTCAAATTGCCAAAGGCAAGTCTGACGAGTACTTAGATATTGCTAATAATCTAAAACCATTACTATCTGAAATAAAAGGGGTTATTTCAGTTGAACGCTTTCAAAGCCTAACCAATGAAGGAAAAGTCCTTTCTTTGTCATTTTGGAAAGATGAAGGGTCTATTCAAGAGTGGCGTGCTTTAGAAGCCCACCGGTTTGCGCAATCCGAAGGACGTAACACCATATTTGAAAACTATCGACTAAGAGTGGCAGGTGTCGTCAGAGACTATGGTATGAATCAACGCACCGAAGCGCCTGCAGATAGCGTTCACACTCATGGATAACGTACTAATTGGTCTTAAACATTTGATAGTCATTCTTAGTCACTATACAGTGACCGTCTAGGTCAGAACAGCGTAGGTAACCCATACGTGAGTAAACAAAATCCGCTTTTTAGTGAGCCTAAAGTCCACAGCCAAGAGGCCAATATGGCCGCATTAGCTGCTGCCATGTCTGATGTCTCAAGGATGAAGATACTATGTGCTCTTATGGACGGGCGAGCTTGGACTGCAACAGAGTTAAGTGCCGTCGCTGACATTTCCCCATCTACAACCAGCTCACATCTAGCTCGTCTAATGAAAGCCAATGTTGTCACTTGTTTATCCCAAGGTCGACACCGGTACTTTCGCCTTTATAGCAATGGCATTGCTTCATTACTGGAAAGCATGATGAATATTACTTTTCAACCCAACAACCCTGCGCGTTCGAAAATCCCAAAAGAGCTCTTGAAAGCAAGAACCTGTTATGACCATTTAGCCGGAGACATAGCAGTAAGATTCTACAACTACCTAATATCAAACAATTGGCTCGAAAGTGATGGAAGCGACCTAACCCTACAAGGTAAAGAAAAGTTTCTGAAACTTGGTATTACCGTCGATGCCAAAACTAAGCGGAAAAAATGTTGTCCATGTTTAGACTGGAGTGAGAGGACATTTCATCTAGGCGGCTACTTAGGCGCCTCTGTCCTTGAATTTTTAGAAAACAATGACTGGATTGAAAGAGTTCCCGGATACAGAGAGGTGATAATTACACCTAAAGGCCGTCAGGAGCTTAAACGGCATTTTTCCATCAGCACATAACTCTGCGCTGGTATTCATCATAAAAGCTAAATAAAAACATGCCCCAATTCGCTATGCGATATTGGGGCATGCAACACGGACCCGATATTCCGTTTAAGCTAATGCTTGTATGACTTAGATTTTGCCAACTAGGTCTAGAGATGGTGCTAGAGTCTCTTCACCTTCTTTCCATTTCGCTGGGCAAACTTCACCTGGGTTAGCCGCTACGTATTGCGCTGCTTTCACTTTACGCATTAGGTCTTCTGCGTCACGACCAATACCTTCTGCAGTGATTTCCATTGCTTGGATAACGCCTTCTGGGTCAACTAGGAAAGTCGCACGGTCTGCTAGACCTTGACCTTCACGCATCACACCGAAGTTATTAGTGATAGTACCCGTTTGATCGCCAACCATGTAGTAGTTGATTTTACCGATAGTATCTGAGCTGTCGTGCCATGCTTTGTGAGTGAAGTGAGTGTCTGTTGATACTGAGTAAACTTCTACACCGCGCTCTTGAAGCTCTGCGTAGTGGTCTGCAAGATCACCAAGCTCTGTTGGGCAAACGAAAGTAAAGTCTGCTGGGTAGAAGAAGAATACAGCCCACTTACCTTTCACGTCTTGCTCTGTGATTTCTACGAATTCGCCCTGTTTGAATGCAGTTGCTGAAAATGGCTTAATAGTCGTGTTGATCATAATTTTACTCTCTCAATATGGTCTTGTAATTCGGATTGGCGCTGTCCTGCGCTGATGGGTTTATATTGCAATGCGAGAGCATATTTGAGAATTCGTCCTTTCCTATCTATTCAATTGGTAAAATCTATCAAAGGGGCTTGGTGGTAAAACTTCGCTTAAAGCGGTGTGTTTAATAAGGAATTAACTGCTACAATCCCCGAGCGGCTGCACACTTCATCAGTCAATTAATCAATCTAATCAGAGAGAACTCTATGATTGTCGAAAATGTGCTTCCCAAAGATTACGCTGAACTGCTTGATGTTTGGGAAAATTCTGTCCGAGCGACTCATGACTTTATAACAGAACAAGATATTGAGTTTTTTAAACCCATCATTATCGAGCAAGCATTCCCTGCGGTAACATTGAAATGTGTTAAGAATACCAAAGGAGCAATTGTTGGTTTTGTTGGTGTTCATGAGAATAAGATCGAAATGTTGTTTGTCCTAGACCAACAGCGTGGACAAGGTACTGGCACAGTACTCTTGCGATACGCAATAGAAAAACTAGGAGCAAACAAAGTAGACGTTAATGAACAAAACCCTAGTGCTGTTGGCTTTTACCAACACATGGGCTTTAAGATCAGCTCTCGATCACCTCTTGATGAGACGGGAAAACCTTTCCCAATTCTGCATATGACGTTGTAATCATCTCGGTACGTAAACCTTGTCCGTGATTGACAAAATGCCAGAAGAAATGCCCAAAGCTAATAACTTTGGGCATTTCCGTATTGGTTCTTATGATCTCGCTCCCCACAGGGTTGCTTGCATATTACATGGTCAGGGAAAATCACAACAAAATCGTGAACGTACTACCTACACCATATTCTGATTTCACCATCAACTGTCCTTCAAGATTCTCCACCATAGCAAGTGCCAACGATAAGCCAAGACCATAACCTTCGATATTGCTTCGGCTACTATCCACTCGATAAAGCCGCTCAAAAATAAGATCTTGGTATTTGGGGTCAATGCCAATACCGGTGTCTTGAATACTTATCTTAGCCTTGATGTTCGAGCTTTGTTCAGCCTTAATCGTCACACGGCCACCGGGCTCGGTATACTTGATCGCATTGTCAACAAGGTTAACCAGTACTTGAGTCAGTTTATCCGGATCGGACTGGATAATAAGCCCATCGGCAACGTCACTGACTAACTGAATCTGTTTATCTTCCGCCACATCGTCGTACCAGCTTACTACCTTGGAAATCACTTCGGACACTTGAGTATCCACCTTTTGTGGCTGGCGCTTTCCGGTCACTTCATCGTTTAGTTTCATTAATGCGGTCAACATATTGCTGGCCTGCATGGCATGCTCTGCACAATCGGCCAAAGCATCACGCATTGCTTGCGGATCAGCGTTATTCAGCAACGCACTTTGAGACGCGAGAGTAATTCGCGATAGCGGCGTACGTATATCGTGTGCGATAGCGTCTACCGTCGTGTTTAACGTGGTGGTGACATGCTGTAATTTGGCCACGGCAGAGTGAACACTAGAGCTAATAACCGTAAGTCCTTGGCCAATCTCTGGCTCTGGTTCTGCGAACTCTAGCTGTCCTTTTTTTAGCCTGTCTAACAGGTCTCCAAATGTCACTAACGGCGACATGGCACTTTGGATGATTTTACGAGTGAAAACAGTCGTCACTATCACCAATGCAATCAGTGCATAGAATGTCATTAACCATTGATTGTATGCGATATAGTCTCTGGCACGATTATCCAGAACCAACCAAAACTGCTGTTGCTCCCCTTTGATGCTTAAGGTCATATACGGATTGACAATAAAGGTATCAAACCAAGAACGACTCTCATCAATCTGATAGTCAGCAAAGGGCAGGTTAAGCACTACATTTTTATCACCCGCGACAAACGTTGGTCGAGACGAATTGTCTTGCGCCCAATAGGCAGCGATGTTGTTGTCGACCAGTCGGTGAGGGTTGGCTTCTAAAACATGAATTAAACGGTCACTCGAATCGTAGGTCAAAATACGCTGATACTCGGTCGACATGGACGTTAGAATCTTCTTTTCTGTTTGAAACAGATCGTAGAAAAATATCGCGCCTACAATTAGCTCCACCAGTAATAAACACAGTAGTAAGGTCGCCATAAAGCGCACTAAAAGATGTCGCTGCGTACCAGCAAGAGCTTGTTCAATACTATGACTTGAGGACATAACCGACACCTCTCAGTGTATGTATTAATGGTGTCGCGAAGCCTTTATCCACTTTGCTGCGCAATCGGCAAACTAACACATCCACAACGTTAGTTTGTGGGTCAAATTGATGCCCCCACACATGTTCAAGAATGGCAGTTTTCGACATGACGGTTTCTGGGTTTTCCAACAGTAACTTCATCAACATGAACTCACGTTGATTGATGGCGATATTTTGCTGTTCCCTTTGCAAAGTATGCTTCAGTAAATCCAAATTAAGAGGGCCATAATTCAGTTCTAATGCTTGAGGCGAAGGTGGCTTGCCCCGGCGCATCAAGGTTTGACACCGAGCGAGTAGTTCAGGAAAAGCAAATGGTTTAACTAAGTAGTCATCCGCACCCGATTGCAGTCCTTGCACCCGCTCTTCTACAGAATGCTTGGCACTCAATATGATGACTGGAGTAGCATGTCCTTGTCCTCGCAGCTCCGCCAACACTTCAAAGCCGTCTTTTTTAGGTAGCATAATGTCGAGAATAATGACATCAAAGTCTGCGGTAACGGCTTCGTGCAATCCGTCTACACCATCTGTTGAATGCGTTACCGTGATTCCTTCTTGCTGGAAGCCATTCACTAGAAATTTCGCGATATGGCTATCGTCTTCGATCAGTAGAATTTTCATTAACGTCCATGTACCTCTTAACCTTGGTCTGAATATACTTTATCAATATCCTTTCTCGAATATAACCAAGATTACAACTTTGTAATGTTCTAGAAAGCCTGTCGCAATCCTCCGTTGGTTACTATGAACTCGTTGAATAAAAACACGCTATTAACGGAGTAAACATGAAAACGACAACACTGACTGTATTCGCTGCAACCCTTGGTTTTCTGAGCCTTTCTAACAACGCGCTGGCCTCAGATGCACAAACAGTATCAATCACTCAAATTTCATCAAAAGCGGCATTCGAACTGGCTCATGAAGCGGTAAATCAATGCGAAGCGGATGGCTATAAAGTCTCCGCGACAGTTGTCGATCTATCAGGGAATGTGATTGCTCAGCTTCGTTCTGATGGTGCTGGGATCCACACACTGGATAGCTCACGTAAAAAAGCCTTCACAGTGGCGAGTATGAAACAACCGTCAGGTAACTTAATGAAGCTGATTGCTGACAAACCTATCATGCAACCGCTACAAAATATGGACGACAATCTGCTGTTCTTAGCAGGCGGTGTACCCGTTCAAGTTAACAGCGCAATGATTGGTGCGATCGGTGTTGGAGGCGCACCAGGAGGTCACCTTGATGTCGCATGTGCCGAAAAAGCCATTAAAAAGTTCTTCTAAAAAGAATCAGTTATAACCACAGCCTTTAGAACACGCATTTTGTTATGAATGCGTGTTTTTTTGATTTTTATGAAAGAGAATCGACATTGCTACGGTCTGCTCTAATCAACGTATCACCAATTTGCTGTTTACTAAAACGTAAATCACACTCGGGGAAGATTATGTGGATCAAAAAGAATCATCGCTGGGCTCTGTCTGAAAACGAAGCAACGCCAGAGTCTGTCTACAAAGAGCGTCGAGACATACTAAAGAAGCTCGGTATTGCTGTCGTCGGCATGCCTATCGCGGCTAATGCCCAAGCGGGCATACTGGATATCTTTTCTTCCGATGAGAAACCCGTCACTGATAGTCGAATTGATCTCAAAGCCACTAAACCACAACAATACCAAGCCGACCTTTCGTTAACGCCAGAAAGTAAGGTTCTGAAGTACAATAACTTCTATGAGTTTGGTACTGATAAATCCGACCCTGCGAAGAACTCGTCGGAGTTTGTGGCAGACCCTTGGACCGTAGAAATCGACGGGCTGGTCAACAACCCAATGAAACTCGACTATGACGACATATTTAGTAAATTCACGTTAGAAGAACGCATCTATCGCCTTCGCTGCGTTGAAGCATGGTCAATGAACATTCCTTGGATTGGTTTTCCACTTGCAGACATCATTAAAATGGCCGACCCAAAAAGTAGTGCCAAATATGTTGCTTTTGAAACCCTCTACGACCCCAAACAGTTCCCGGCTCAAGGTTCATTTAGTAGCATTGAATACCCTTATGTAGAAGGACTCCGCCTTGATGAGGCCATGAACCCTCTAACTCTGATCTCGGTTGGTTTATATGGCAAAACACTCGCCCCACAAAATGGCGCCCCGCTTCGACTGGTTGTGCCATGGAAGTATGGATTTAAGAGCATCAAATCGATTGTTCGTATTCGTCTCACCGACCAAGAGCCACCAACAACGTGGAATCGTTTGGCTCCTAATGAGTATGGTTTTTACGCCAATGTGAATCCTAATGTCGACCACCCGCGTTGGAGTCAAGCCAGTGAGCGTTTCATCGGAGAAGGTAGTGTCCTCAGTACACGCAGGCAGCCAACCCTAATGTTCAACGGCTATGAAGAAGAAGTGGCGCATCTATACAAAAATATGGATCTGAGGAAGTTCTATTGAGAAAGCTAACGCCAAAAACGATCATCGCGCTAAAAGTCGTCATCCACGCTGTATCATTGGCATTTTTAGCATTGCTTGTCATTGCTATTAATACCGATAACTTAGGTGGCGATCCGGTACAAGGCATCATCCATTACACTGGTATTAGCGCGTTGAATACCTTGTTTATTACTATGCTGGTTTCTCCTTTGGCAAAATGGACTAAACAAGGTTTGCTTCTTCGCGTAAGACGGCTATTGGGACTGTACAGCTTCTTTTGGGCAGTGCTCCATTTGGTTGCCTTCGCGACGCTAGACTTAGGATTGGATTGGAGCTTATTGGCCTCTGAGATCGTTAAACGTCCATATCTCACCGTCGGAGCGGCAGTGTGGGTGATTTTGTTGCTGCTAGCGGTTACATCCACTCAAGCAATACAACGTAAAATGGGCGCAAGATGGCAGAAACTGCATAATTGGGTCTATTTAGCTGCCATCTTGGCACCGATTCACTTTTACTGGTCGGTAAAGTCAGAAGTGGCAGAACCTACTATCTACATCGTAATCGCTATAGGTCTACTTCTCGCCCGTTGGAAGACATTGAAACAACGAGTGTTTCGAAAAATGCTATCCAGTTGAGCGATTGATGATTCTTAGACTAAGCTGAATATGCAACCAAGGCATTAATCTAAGAGGCGCTCAATGGTAGATTCAAACCAATCCCCACAAGCTCAGTTCCTTTCAAAAGGATGGAAGTATTTTGTTACTGTAGGCATCGTCGTTTCCCTCGCGGGTATTGGGGCAATGGCGTTACCTGTATTTGCTGGTGTCACCATCTCAACCATTATCGGTGCCGTACTCTTGTTTAGTGGGCTTGTGCAGGCTTATCACACCTTTTCGATAAATGCGTGGGGACAAAAGCTGTGGTATGTCTTAAGCGCGGTACTCTACATAATCGGCGGTTTATTCATCTTATTTAAGCCACTTGCAGGCCTGGTCACCATTACTATGTTGATGGTGTTGGTGATGATATTAAACGGACTGACACGAATCTTCTTCGGGCTCGCCAACCGCAGCCTTCCAAGTAGTGGCCTCATCATTTTCAGCGGACTTCTGTCCGTCATCATAGGTGGTTACTTCTTCACGTTACTTGAAGACCCCGCTTTCTCCACTTCATTGCTGGGTACTTTCATTGGCATTTCTTTGCTAATTGAAGGAGTCAGTTTTGTCTTTTTAGGTATGAAGTTAAAACAGCTAAGCAACTAAAACTGGAAACGAGATTGCGAGAGGATTATAGCTTTACATGGTCTAGGTTAAGCTGGTCGAGCTACTTATGACATTGTAGTATTGAGTGAATACACATGACGCGGGATACCAGCCCAGATGGATGATAACCTATTAAGAAGGCTAGACTTTAATACACTAAAGCTGCTGAAAGTCCTTGGTGAAGAACGCAACACCAAACGCGCTGCCGACCGCATGTTTTTATCACAGCCTGCGGTCAGCAAGCAGCTTAAAAAGCTCAGGGAAGAGTTTGCCGATGAGCTGTTTATCCGTAAGCAGTATGGATTAGAACCCACACCCTATTGTTTGGAGCTGCTGGAAAAGCTGCCTGCTCTGTTCGAGCTATTGGAAGATCTATTCTCTCGAAATCAACAATTCAATCCAGCGTTGTATACCGGTGACATTAGCATCGCCATCAATACCACTCTATACAGACCAGTATCCAGGCGCCTGTATCACCACCTTCGTCCTTTGCTGCCTAACGCTACGCTCAAAATCATCAACTGGGGGCAAGATACCGAGCACGATCTTAAGCTTGCACGCCTTCATATTGGCATCAATTACTTACCTCTAGATATCTCCAAACAGGTGATACAGAAAAAACTGACTCATTGCTATTTCAAACTCATTTGTCGAGACGGGCATCCAGTCCTTGAAACACAAAGAACCACACAAGATATTGGACAATATCCACTCGCATTGCTTCAGCTTCCTGACTTCAATAAGAAAGAAAACTTAATTGAAACCAAACTGCGAGAAGTCGGAATTACGCCGCAAGTCGGGCTTAGAGCGGACCAACTCAGTATCTGCCTACATGTCGTTGCTCAAACCGATTCGATCTTGCCTTGTGTCGACATTTTTGATGCTGATTTACCGCAAGGGACTCAGTTCTTCTCAGCTCATAAAGAACACCAACTAGGCAGTGATATTGGTGCCTTGATTCCAAGCAAACTCTCCAATGCGCCATTGGTGAAATGGTTATATAGCGAAGTTCGCACCGTATTTGATCAGCAGGAAAAGACTGAGCAAGAGCATTAATACCACAAACCCCACTGCGAACTAGTTTCCGTAACTAGCTCATTTACAGTGGGGCAAAAAGTATCAACGTGGTTGTACGCTCAGTTAATTACCATAGTTAAACGTCGCTTTAGGAACCATCAAACTTTCCAGCTCGGTTCCCTTGTAGATAATACTTTGCGCAGTATTACCTGCAAGACCCGCTTGAGGCAGGTAATAGCGGACCACAAAGTAATAATCCTCCCCATCAACTACTGGCATCCAATAAGTCCCATTTTCTGGGTTGTCGCTTGAGAAAGTAATGGTGACATTTCCTTCATCGTCTGGCGTAGTATTGCCACCAGCCCATACTTGACGGTCAGACCCACCTATCGTCGCTGGGTCCAGCGGTAAGCGCGTCTCATCAGAATAACGCGTCACCGACCAGAACTTGCCCACCGCTTGGTCATGAGGCATAGTCAACACAAAATCTTCTGAACCATTCAACTGCTTACCTTCAGGCGTCATTGGAATTAGCTCATAATAAGCGTGCTCCGCAGGGAAGCCTAAGTGACCTAAATGAGTCAACAGCGAACGACGTCGCTCATCAGCAAGGTCATCAGCATGTCCTGGGTGCTCAAAACCGGATAAGTTATTCACCACCAAGCCAGATGTTCCTAGTTCGTGTACGTAATTGCGAACTTCATTAAGTCTTTGTTTATCAAAGCTGTCATCGGAAATAATGGTTTGCATATTACTGTGCGTTTGTGCCCAACCATCTGAAATCTCATCGGCAAACTTAATGACAGCATGAATATTGTTGCGATCTGGCAACGCAATCTCAGACTTCGGCGCAAGGTTGTTAACCTCAATCTGTTTACGCCAAACATCGGCAACACCACTATCGCGATACTCAAATGTCTGGACACGAATGAAAGAGAAAATAAGGTCGTCTTTCACCGTAATTGTATCGATATAATCGCCTTGTGGAATCGTATAGTCAGCGCCTTCTCGTACGATTAGATAAGTACCGCCAACTTCTGGTGTCACTTCGTGATAAACCGAGAAGTGCTCCGCATCCACCAAGTGCAGAGATGCATAACGCTCTGATTCACGAGGGGGAACCGTCAACTCCACAGGACCTGCTGTTACATCCAGCATCGCTTTGCCATAAATATGGTCCAGTGCAGGGGTAATGACATCCCATGTGTGGTCTGCCAACCCTGGGAACTCAAAAGTATTCACTCCATTTTGCTCCATAAACGCGACCATATTTTCCATATGATGGTAGACACGTTGACCCGTAAGTTCTGCATCCGTAGGAGTGGTATCTGCGGCGCTGACCAGAGAGCCGAAAGACAAAGATGCCACTAATAAAGAGAGTGTTGTTTTTTTCATCGTCGTACCTATAAAACCGTTTGTGATTGCCTTAGCAATTCATTGGATTGTCGTCTTGATGGGTGGTAAGAAAGCCAGAGTTAGAATTGGTAGTTGTATTCCACTCTAAAGTCCGTGCCTTGTAGCACTTCGCCAAAGTTCCAGAATGCTCGCAGGTTACTTCGGTTGTTCAACTGATAGCTCGCCGCAATTTCATGCTGCCAGCCATAAAAGTTGCTGAAAGACTCCACTCCACCAAGTTGAGTGGTGTACATCGGGTTGTAGTTCAGCCAGATATCATCGGTAATTTCGATTTTTGAGTAGAAACCCACTAGAGCAAAACTCGAGGGGATGGTGTAACCGATAGAACCGTCATAATCCGGGCTCGGTTGAATCAAAGACGAATGAACATCCGCCACATTAATGCCAATTCCCGCTAGTGGATAAAACTGTACGGCGCCCATTTTTGGTAACGCTTGAATCAAGGAATAGGAAGCTGAGCCTAATTTGTTATCAAAGTCCCAGCTAAGATCAACTTGAGAGCCCAGCCCACTATTGATGTCGACATTAAAATGTCGATAGCGTAGTGAGTCGAAACTATCATCCCCCTTTAGCCCCAAGCTGTCTGCAGCAAACCCTTTCGCTTCTAGTACATGCATCGCCATGTTTGAGTCATTATTAGTATCGTAAGCCTGACCAAACTTAAAGTTGATGCCTTTATTGGTCACGCCCATACCCGCTTGCGAATACACGGCTAGTGGGTCAGACATATCCTGATATTCGTCTGCCGTTACTGAAAATGACGTTAAAGAAACCAATGCTGTTAAAATCGTCCAACTCAGCGGACTTTTTGCTGTTTGTAAATTCATAATTACTCTGATTTATTTCAAAAGCCCTCCTTAGCAAAAACAAATTATTGGACTTAATTACTTATTAAATTCAGGCAATTAATTCCAAGCAAACTCAGGCAAGCCATACCTTCACCTGACAGAATGAATAATAAAACAAAGTTAACTGGCGTCTGAAATGACTCATTAAACTTAAAATATTACCTAAAGTAATATCTCAGATTTAACCGTAGAATGGATAGGTAGATGCCGCGAATAATGTGCAGCGACACCAACGATGTCGCGCTTATTCGAGCATCTACAGATAATCAGGTAGGAAGAAAGTGGGTTACTGCATATTTTCAAAGTAAGCTAAAAATTCTCGAGTATCCTTTTGAAACAGCGGCAGCGCCATCGCGATTTGCTCGTCACTCCAGTTCCACCATGCCAGAGCCTCTAAGCGGGGCCCGAAGCTGTCATCATCAAAACGGGGACGAAGGACTCGCGCCGGATTACCGACCACAATTGAGTAAGCTGGGACATCTTTTGTCACTACGCTCCCTGCTCCAATAATCGAGCCGTTGCCTACGGTCACTCCAGGCAAAATGATCGCGCCGTGGCCAATCCAAACATCATGACCTATCACTACCTTGTCTTCTTCACGCCAACTGAACACTTCGTCATCCAATACCGATGGGTTATCTCCCAAACCGTATTTACCTGGGCGATAAGTGAAGTGGTGCAGAGTTGGCCTCCACCATGGATGATTGCTTGGATTGATGCGAACGGCGGCGGCGATAGACGTGAACTTTCCCACCTCGGTAAACATCAAATTGCAATCATTTTGGATATAACTGTAATCACCAACGGTGACGTTATTTAACACGCATCGCTGGGCAATCTCAGTCCAACGACCTAATTCGGTGCGATGTAATTGGCTGCACGGCGATACGCTCGGTTCAGCAGAGAGCGTTGGTGATAGCGGCTGGTTCATAGTGGGATCTCCTGTCCGTCATGAAGAAGCTGAAAGCTGTCAGAAAAACACTGTGGATGTCGCTTGGCCCAAAGCAAAACGTTGTGACTTAAATGAATTAGGCCAATACGCTCAGGTTGACATTGCTCAGCGATGTTCTGCACTTGGTAGATATCGTTATGGTTATTGCTAAGTCTTGTGTGTTCGCACTCGACAGGGGGAAAGCTGCAATCGGTGACAATCCAGTCCACTGTGCGCTGTTTAAGCCACTGCGTCGTCGCTTCTGGCAGCCCATTGGTATCGGTCAAGTAAGCAATGCAATGGCCATTCAGCTCAAAGGCATAGCCCACACAAGGTCTAGAGTGGTTGAGGGGGAGTGGCGTTACAGTGATGTCTTGCCATATAAAGGATTGAAACGGCAGTGAACGCTGCGAGAAATCCAACACGCCGGGGTATTTGTACAAATCATCACACCCTTGCTCGTCCTCAGGTGCATGTACGGGAATAAGCGCCCCCTTCCCCCAGCGAAGATCAAACAAGCTGTGCACATGGTCCATATGAAAATGTGTTAACAGAATCTTATCGATCGAACCAGGTGGGAAACGATCCAGAAGATCGGGAGCATTGGCATCTAACAGCAGCTTACGACCATTGTGTTCAACATAAGCCGAGCTTTTCTCACGTCGCAGAGTTCTATCCAGCCTGGCTTCAGCACATATTTCGCAGTCACAGCCCCAAACAGGCACCATGGCACTGTTCCCCGAGCCCAACATGACAAGCTTCATCACGATTTCCCTTCAAGTTGAAAACGAATGTGGCGGAACTGCTTTGCGCTCGACTGCACGTCACCGCTATTATCAATTGGGTAAAAACCCTCTTGTTTCGATAGGGTGAATTCGGTGGCGCGTTGTAACCTACGTTCAATCTCTTCGCGAGATTCACGTCCTCGGTTTTGCAATCGAGTCCGCAATACGTCCAAATCTACATTGACCACAACCGGAACCAGATCTGAGCCAAAGCACTGCTGCGCTTGAGCCAATTCCGCACGCGAGCCATTCAGCAAAACCGAAAAGCCTTTATCTAGCCATGCTTTCACCTCTAACCCCACACCGTAGCACAGCCCATGGGCCTGCCAACTCATGGCAAATAGCCCTTTTTGCTGTCTTGATAAATACTCTTGCTCACTAACGGCTACATGGTTTTCACCACCAGCACCAAAAGGACGCGTGATATAGCGATGAGCAACAATAATATCTTCAGGATGATCGGCGCGAATGGCGTCAATCAGGGTATCTTTGCCCGCACCTGAAGGGCCTATCACGTAGTAGAGCTTACCTTTGCGTTTGGTTGAGGCGTCGGCGTAGTCCGCCGTAGATGAAAAAGAAGCATCCGAAGATGCTTCTAATAATGTGTTATTAGTCATCGGCTAAAACACCTTTTTACCTTGTCGCCAAACACGAGCGACCAAAGGATGCCCATCCACTTGTTTTGCCAATACGAGGTCGGCACGCTTCCCTTCTGCAATAACACCGCGATCATTTAGGCTCAGTGCTTGCGCTGGGTTCTTGGTTACCAGTTGAACAGCTTGCGGCAGCGTTAACGTGTTGCGCTCATCCCACGATAACTTGTAGATACCTTCTAACAGGCTCATTGGGTAATAGTCTGACGATAGAATGTCTAATACACCGTGAGAGGCCAGTTCGTGAGCAGCGACATTGCCTGAATGAGACCCTCCGCGAACCACATTGGGTGCGCCCATCAACACTTTCAGTCCAAGCTCATGAGAGCGTTTCGCCGCTTCCACTGTCGTAGGGAACTCTGCAATGACCATTCCTAAGTCTTTTGATTCTTGAACATGCGCCTTTGTCGCATCATCGTGGCTCGCCATTGGGATGTTATGCTCTCGGCACTGACGGCAAATTTCATTGCGGTTTTGTGTCGACCAGCGCTCAGAGAGCTCTACTTGTTTCTTCTCAAACGCCACCATCTCACTGTCCGTTAAGTTGTGCTTGCCTTGATAGTAAGTACGATACTTTTCTACATCCACAAACTGGCGCTGACCCGGTGCATGGTCCATCAACGACACCAACTGGACTTCCGGTAAGTCGACATATTTCTCAAACATGCCGACCGTGCTTTCATGAGGTACTTCGCAGCGAAGGTGCAGTAGGTGCTCAGCACGAGTCAAGTTGCGTTTTTGGCTATCCACGACCGTATTGATGAACAGATCCAAGTTAGTTTGACGTTTCTCATCTCGAAAATCACCCAGCGCCACGGCATCTAGTACCGTGGTAATGCCTGAGCCAATCAATTGAGTATCATGCGCACTCATCGCAGAGAAAGGCGGCCAATCCACTTTTGGTCTCGGAGTAAAGTACTGCTCTAGGTTGTCGGTATGCAGTTCAATAAAGCCCGGCATGAGAAAGTCACCTTCTCCGTCATAGGCACCTGCCACCTGACTTTGTGAATCTGACATACTAACGATTTTGCCGTCACGGAGCTCTAATGAGCCTTTTACTACTTCGTTCTCAAGAACCAAATTTACATTGGTGATAATCATGCTGCTTTCTCCCGTTATGCGCATGCTGAGATGGAGGTTGCCTGAGCACTGCCCTGCTCGGCCTGTCGAGTGGCTTCGTTTTGTTTCTTCACGTCATACAAACGGTCAGCCACCTGATCTCGAGTCGCTTCATCGTGGAAAATTCCCACAATGGCGGCGCCGCGATCTTTCGCTTCTTGAATCAGATTGACCACAACTGCACTGTTGGTGGCATCTAACGACGCCGTAGGCTCATCCAACAGCAAAATGGGATAGTCGACGATAAAGCCTCGGGCGATATTCACCCTTTGCTGCTCACCACCAGAAAACGTGGCTGGCGCTAGATTCCAAAGGTGCTCTGGTACATTAAGACGAGTCAGCAGTGTTTTCGCTTTTTGCTCAGCTTGATGACGACAGCCACCCATTTCTAACATTGGCTGCATCACGACTTCCAAAGCGCTAATACGAGGAATGACACGCAAAAATTGGCTGACCCAACCGATGGTATGTTTGCGAACATTGATGATTTCACGCGGCTGCGCCTTAGCAATATTGACCCAGCGCCCTTGATGCTCGACTTCGATGTTGCCAGTATCTACGAGGTAATTGGCGTATAGTGCCCGTAGCAAAGTGGATTTCCCTGAACCGGAGCGGCCATTAAGCACCACACACTCGCCGCTTGCGACGCTAAAATTAGCGTTGCTCAGGACATCCAAAGTAATGCCATTTTGGTTATGTAGAACAAAGGTTTTGCTTACATCGGAAACGATGATTTTTGTTTCAGTTGTCATGATAGTAATTCCTTTATTCAGCCATCAGTTCTGCAACACGGACGAAACCAGTAATTGGGTGTAAGGGTGCTGCGGATCATCAAGTACTTGGTCCGTCAGCCCAGTTTCTACCACTTCACTGCGACGCATCACCATCAGTCGATGAGCCAGTAAACGCGCCACCGCTAGGTCATGAGTGACAATAACCACAGCCAGTTCCAGTTCTGTGACAAGGCGGCGTAATAGGTCGAGGAGTTTTGCTTGCACCGAGACATCCAATCCACCTGTTGGCTCATCCATAAAAATCAGTTTCGGATGAGTCACCAAGTTGCGAGCAATCTGCAAGCGCTGCTGCATACCGCCGGAAAACGTGGTTGGCATGTCATCAATTCGGTCTTGAGGAATTTCTACATCAGTGAGCCACTTGGTTGATGCCGTTCGAATATCACCATAATGACGCTCGCCTACGGCCATTAAACGCTCACCAATATTACCGCCCGCAGAAACACGGCCGCGCAATCCATCCATCGGATGCTGATGCACAACGCCCCACTCAGTGCGCAGTAATTGACGACGTTGACTTTCTGCCATCAAATAGAGGTCTTCGAGTTGAGTTACCTGATCTTCTCCGCGACCTCGGATGTAAAGTACCTCACCGCTGTCTGGCGTTTGGCGACCCGACAGTGATTTTAGTAAGGTACTTTTACCTGAACCTGACTCGCCCACGATGCCTAGCACTTCGCCGGGGTACAAATCAAACGAGACATTGGTAAAGCCTTTTCCTGGTGCGTAAAGTTTGGTGAGATTACGAACCGACAATAGTGGCTGCTCACTTACATCAAAGGTATTGGTGTCTAATGTTGGCTGTTTCACCGCTAACGTGCTCATGCGTGACTCTCCGTTTCCTTAGTATGGATGGTGTGTTTTTCGACTTGCTGAGAGCAGTAATCAGTGTCCGAACAAACAAACATATGATTGCCTTTGTCATCCATCACCACTTCATCTAGGAAGGTGTCCGTTGCGCCACAAATGGCACACGGCTCATCCCATTGTTGGATTTCAAATGGATGATCTTCAAAATCTAAACTCTTCACTTTTGTGAATGGCGGAATGGCATAGATTCGTTTTTCTCGTCCTGCACCAAACAGCTGAAGCGCCGCCATTTTGTCCATTTTCGGGTTGTCAAACTTAGGGATCGGAGAAGGGTCCATGATATAGCGATCGTTGACGCAAACCGGATACGCGTAAGAGGTAGCAATATGACCAAATCGTGCGATGTCTTCATACAGTTTGACGTGCATGATTCCGTACTCTTCCAGCGCGTGCATTTTTCGCGTTTCCGTCTCTCGCGGTTCAATAAAGCGCAACGGCTCTGGAATCGGAACTTGATACACTAAGATCTGGTCTTTATCGAGAGTGATTTCCGGAATGCGGTGACGCGTTTGAATGATTGAGGCGTCTACCGTTTTCTCGGTAGTTTTCGCGCTTGCTACTGACTTGAAAAACTCTCGAATGGAAACCGCATTCGTCGTATCGTCGGCACCTTGGTCAATCACTTTTAGCGTGTCAGTTTGACCAATGATCGCTGCGGTAATCTGAACACCGCCGGTTCCCCAACCGTACG
This sequence comes from Vibrio mediterranei, assembly GCF_013364395.1. NCBI lineage: Bacteria > Pseudomonadati > Pseudomonadota > Gammaproteobacteria > Vibrionales > Vibrionaceae > Vibrio > Vibrio mediterranei. Next base: position 1,873,380 of record NZ_JABXGK010000008.1, read on the forward strand.
GCATCGGCATTTCACGACCACCAAATGGCACTTGATAACCAGGAATCGCAACCGCTTTGAGCAGAGCTCGACGAATCATACGTTTGGTTTGTTCATCAAGGTAACCGTAGTTGTAGCCGGTCACACCTTGCGCATGAGTGTTAGTTTGTACTTGGCTCATGACTGGCTCTCCTGTTGGTTCTGTTCACCCTGAGACTGAATGAATTCATCATGCTCTTTGTGCATCTTACGAAGCAGTTCTAACTCTGCTTGGAAATCCACGTAGTGAGGCAGTTTCAGGTGAGAAACGAAGCCTGCAGCTTCCACGTTATCTGAATGCGATAACACGAATTCTTCGTCTTGAGCTGGCCCATCAATGGCTTCATCGTAATCTGCCGCTTGCAGTGAGCGATCCACCAGCGCCATTGACATCGCTTTGCGCTCGGTGGAGCCAAACGTCAAACCATAACCGCGAGTCAGTTTGGCTTTTTCTGTTTTGCTACCAACAAAACCATTCACCATTTGGCACTCGGTTAACTCAACTTCACCGATATCAATAGCAAAGCCAAGCTCCTCTGGCATCAAACTTAAATCGCAGAAACCGATACGAATTTCGCCTGCAAATGGGTGATTTCGTCCATAGCCGCGCTGCGTTGAATAGCCGAGTGCCAGCAAGAATCCTTCATCGCCGCGAACCAAGTTCTGTAATCGCGCACTGCGGTCACACGGATAGTTCACCGGATGCATAGTGATATCTTCTGGGGTTTGTTGGTTATCTTCTTCGGTCGTCATCAAGTCGAGATTTTCAAGAATGCTCATCACTTGAGGGCACACTTCCATCGCTTCAACATCTGAGGTGTCGACTCGCGGTGCTTCACCTTCAGCAATCAAACTAAAGTCCAGCAAACGATGGGTATAGTCATATGTCGGCCCCAATACTTGTCCACCAGGCAGATCTTTGTAGGTAGCAGAGATGCGGCGCTCAATGCGCATTTCACTGGTGTTCACAGCCTGTGAAACCGAAAGGCGCGGCAACGTGGTACGATAAGCACGCAACAAAAAGATAGCTTCTACTAGATCGCCGTTCGCTTGCTTGACAGCCAGTGCGGCCAATTCACGGTCATAAATGCCACCTTCCGTCATCACGCGATCAACGCTGCCAGAGAGCTGCTCACTGATTTGTGCCACCGTCAATTCAGCAAATTCAGGATTACCACGACGCTTTTTAGCCTGCAGCTGATGCGCGTTGTTAATGGCTTTTTCGCCACCTTTTACTGCTACATACATGAGTTCACCTCAACAAGTGTGGTACGTGGTAAGCAGGCAATGCTCTCATCGTTTACCAAGATCAAATCAATACCAAGCGGAAAAGCGAAATGCTCTTGGCGTCCTTGTAAGAAGTGCTGAAATGCCTTAGAGGCCACACCAATATTCAACACCGATTGTGATTCGATTCCCGGTCCAGATAGCGTTAGCGTGAGGCCACCTTTAGATGGACTCGCGTCAGAGCCATTGGTTAAGCTGCCTAGCTCAACAATGACCGTCGTAGACTGATCTGGGTACTCTTCACAGCCAAGGCTAAATGTGGCGTTATTCCAATCGAAGTCAGCCAAATCTTGTTCAGCAATCACAGCAAAACTGGCACTGTTTTGTCGCTCAGTTACGGGACTGCCACAGTGAAAGCGGATATTTTCACGAATAGCAGCGTCTTTTAAGTGTGACTCTGACAGCCATATCGGCGTCGCATTGTCGCTTAAGCTCAACAAGGTTTGTGTCGCTGCTTTATGCATCGCACCAAAACCTTCGCTCATCTCTAGAGTGACTATTTCACCCGGTTCAGACATCGCCTTAAGCAGCAATCTGAAGCACTGCTGGCTGTCGTGAACTGCATCTTTGAATGCAGTAGTAATTGTGGTCATTATCGTTGCCTTACTTGGTTAATTCGTTAAACCAAACTTGTTCATGTTCCTTGAATCAATCTTCACCGCGTACCATGGTGAAAAAGTCCACCTTACTGGTCGCCACTTCTTTTGCTCTGAGTTGCTGCTGTTCTTGCTTCATCGCTGCCAAGGGTTCAATGACCATGCGCATTAATTGTTCATGGTGCGATTGGGTCTGCAGTAGGCCATCAATAACGGCAGCTAGCTCTGCTTGCGCTTTATTGCGACCGCGCAAGTAGCTGTAGCCCATCTCCCCACTGTCCAATTTGACGACTGCTCGAGTGATCGTGGCATCCCCCATATTGAACTCACGACCGCTCCCCCCCATTCGAGCACGTACCTGTGCCAACCCTATCTCTGGTTGACGTACCATTTGATAACTCGCTTCAATCTTGGTTGAGTGCCACAGTTGCTCTAACTCGCTCTGCTGACTTTGTGCCAATGTTGACATCCAGCTTGCTCTTTCACTCACAGCAGTCATTTAATGCTCCATTACTATTTCAGTTGCGTCGGAACGGCTATTGGAGGTCGAAAACTCGGCCACCATGTCGGTCCCCTTGATAACGTTTTTGGTTTTGACTCTTAGAATTGGTGTGCTTGATGTAATTTGCAGCAGTCGGCACTCTTCACCTGTTGGCGTTTTGGCCCCTACTCGGGTCTCTTTGCGCTCCAGGTCTATATCAAGCCCACGTTTAATGAATTCGTGTAATGAACCACTTTGGTAATTCTTCAAAATGCTCCACCACTCTATATTGGCTAGGTAGTGATCAATGATGGTGCGAGGACACTCCTCGGTTTTTCGCAGTGTGCGGATATGGATGATCTTACTGCCCTCTACGACACCAAGATTGGCGGCGATGTCCATAGGAGCGACAAACACTCGATGTTGAATGACTTCGCAGCGTGGCCTTGCCCCTTGCTCAATCAGATTCTTAGTAAAGTGCGCGCCCGAATGCACGTGATACTCACTAGGCTGCCTTATCACCATATTGCCTTTACCTTGATGACGTTGAACCATGCCAGTGTTAACGAGCTCATCAATAGCTCGACGAAGCGTGTGGCGATTGACATCAAAGCGCTGAGCAAGTTGTCCTTCTGGCGGCAGGTAGTCGCCCGGAACATAACGTTCACGAACTTCTTGTTCTAATACCGACGCAATGTCTAAGTAAACTGGCATAGTGATCCCCTAGCGAGTGAGTTATCTAGACATGTGCTCAACTTAAAAACAGCAATCCGCTTGCTGTTCATGTCACATGTGTTTTCTCTGATAACTGTACTTTGACGGGGAAAGATGAAAGTTACGTGTCGCTTTGTTTGCAGAATTGCAACATTCCTAAGGCACTTACAACTTATCTAGACAAGCAGAAGGCATTGAATTAATTGAAGTAAAAGGGAACTTTTCACCCTATTTGGAGGACATATATACATCACGAATTCACAATAACTTGATACGTGATATCACAACTTTAAGGCACTAATTGAATAGTGCATCAAAACAAGCATGCATATATACTCTGCATCAACTTTTTAAACCTAGAAGAAATCATGAAGAACTATCTGACTACATTCTTAAAAGGAATGGCGATGGGTGCAGCAGACGTTGTACCTGGGGTATCGGGAGGTACGATCGCCTTTATTACAGGTATTTACGACACACTTTTGGAAAGCATCCGTCGTATTAACCCAAGTATTTTGGGGATCTGGAAACGTGACGGATTCAAGGCAGCATTCGACCACATCAACGGCTTTTTCTTAATCGCACTGTTTGGTGGCATCCTGACCTCTATCTTATCACTAGCGAAATTCATTTCTTGGGCACTAGAAACTCACCCAGTGCCAGTGTGGTCCTTCTTCTTCGGCCTTATCATGGTCTCCGTGTATCACATGATTAAGCAAGTCGAACAAAAGACACTATCGCGTTTCGTGTTCTTATTACTTGGTGCCGTATTTGCCTACAGCATCACTGTATTGAAACCACTTCAAATGGATCCAACCAGCATCAATATCTTTTTCGCTGGCTGTATCGCAATTTGTGCCATGATTCTTCCAGGTATCTCGGGCAGCTTTATTCTATTGCTACTAGGCATGTACACGCCGGTATTGGGCGCGGTGAAGGGCTTACAAATCGATGTAATGGCGTTATTTGCGATGGGTTGTTTGATTGGTCTATTGTCATTCTCCCATGTTCTATCATGGTTACTAAAACGCTACCGTGATTTCGCATTAGTGTTCCTGACTGGCTTAATGCTAGGTACATTACCAAAACTATGGCCATGGAAAGAAACTATCTCATGGCGCATCAACTCAAAGGGCGAGCAAGTACCTCTTATTCAAGAGAACCTATCACCATTTAACTTTGAGTCTGTAACTGGCCAACCTTCGCAACTGGCTATCGCAATTGTTCTGATGCTGGCCGCAGTAGGTTTAGTGCTTGCACTAGAGAAAATCGCAGAAAGTAGCGACAAGTAACGATTACTTACGCTTGAAGTAAATAATCCACCTGCTGAGCAGGTGGCTTTGAATGGCCCCCTAAAAGGGGGCTAACTTTTAGTTACTCAACCCCAGATGCATCTGACGCTCTTCTTCTTCCTTTCCAACACGATCTTGATGCCTGACATATCTTCGGATTATTTCCTCGTTCATTCCTACCGAATCAACAAAATAACCACGCTGCCAAAACTTATTGCCCCATAACTTCTGCTTTCTTAGATACGGAAATTTGTTGAACAACCTTATCGCTGTCCGTCCTTTTACAAATCCCATATACTTTGAAATACTCAAACTGGGTGGCATTCTCACAACCAAGTGGACGTGATCTACTTGAACGTTCAACTCTACAACCTTGCAGTTTTTCATGTTGCTGTAGATGTAGATACTTCGGTACAGCTCTTTGCCCAAGTTACCCTTGAGTATTTTGAGGCGGTACTTGGGCGTCCAAACTATATGGTACTGGCACCTGTAATATACGTGCGAAGCGGATTCATATCTGCTCATGTTCTTTTTCTCCTTGATTTGCTGGTTACAAACTTGGATATCTTGAACATGAGCGTCCTTCGGGCAAAGCCCTAATGGACGATCACCACCTTCCTAGAAGGTGGTTTAGGATTAGAAAACGACAAAAGGGGCTCACCATTGTGAGCCCCTTTTTTGATATTAGGTAAGCGAACCTACGAACTAGAACACAAAATTAAGCATGACGGTGTACATATTGGCATCGGTGTCTGTACCAGGGTTACTTACAAATGGTCCAGTCTGTCCACCAAAGCTATTAAAAGTTTGCCACTCAGCATTCAATGAGACGTTGTATAACACGTCGTAACGTAACCCTAAGGTCCAACTATCCCCTGTTTTTCCATCATATCGATTATCGCCACCTTCACTATACGTTTGGCCATAAACGACATAAGGCGTGAATTTTTGAATACGATAAGCCGCGCTGCCGTACCAAGAAGAGGCCAAATCATTCTTTTGTCCTTCAGCCGTTAGCTTCAATTGCCCAAAATCATACTCACCCCCTAATGAATAGAGCTTAATATTCTGGTCGGCGAGTAAGATCTCATTATACGGAGGCGGTAACTGAGGTTGCTTTATCGTTTGGTCAAAATTGGAATCGAGGTAGGCAAAGTTCACTCGGAAGTTATCGCCGATAAGCTGAGCATTGACACCCCACATATTCTTCGTCTCAAACTCTAGCGTTAAGCTCGGGTTAAATTCCACTTCATTATTGTCTTTAAAACCTACAAATGGTGTGAGAGACAATTGTAGCTCATCAGTAAGACTATGATTCCAAGTAACACTCAGCCCGTTAAATGCAGTTACCCCTAAGATACTGTTGTACACTTCTTCGTTTGGCCTAGCTGTCGTGTATGCTTGACCAACATAATAATACTCAGATGCTAGAAAGACAGGCAGACGAAGTCGACCCGCACGCCCTTCAAAATCACCGATGGAATAACCAAGATACGCCCACTCCAGTTGAAGTTCGCTCCAGTTATCTTGTGGACGTTTTACCACCTGCACCGAAGCTTTAAATGCGTCATAGAAGTAGTCCAGTTGAATCCCAAATGTTGTGTCGCAATCAAAACAGTTTTCGTCACTGATGCCTCTATTGATAAGTAGTGGCGTTTCATTATCAGACTTAGCCCAGGAGGTAGAGCCAAAACCACTGATTGAGAAGTTGTCGTTAATATCGATAGCTGAAACCGCGGGAAGACTAATGGCCGTAGTAAGAAGTGCGAGTAATGAAGTTTTATTCGTCATTTGCTATTTCTCCTTACTCACGATGTAGAGCACTTTTGCGTCACTAGGCAAAGCGTCCAATGGGGCATAGCCGATTCGGTTGGGTTTTGCTGATAACCAGGTGATAAGCGCATTGACATTGGCATCATCAATTTCTTTGGGCGGTCGGGCTTTGCCAGAAAACGAAAGACTTGCCCAGTAGGCATTCATTTGCGAGACATCTTTCCCTAGCAAGTATTGATAAAACTCAGAACGCTCAGATGAACTTTCAGGCCAATCGGATAGCTCTATCCGTTTCCCTTGCAACGATTTAGTCTTACCTCGATAAAGCATCCTAGCTTTGCTCCGACTTAATTCATCAAAATTGTCATTTAAGGTGAACACCGCATATTCATTCGCAGCAAAAGCTCTACTTTCAAATGATAAAGCTAACATCAAACCCAAGGCTATTATGGCGCTGCCACGAAATAGCCCTATCCGTATGCCTATGTTTGTCAGTAAGTTTTGAGTCATTTTATTACACTCAGGCGAAATCCTTTCCTAAACTAACAAACAGATTAGTTCACCAAAAACGATGTTCAAGATTATTATCAAGGAATAGTGATATGAATTTGCTAAATAAGATGTCTATTAAGAGCAGGATCATACTACTAGCTATTTTACCTTTGACCGTTATCTTAATATTTTCCGCTTGGGAAGCGTTTAGAACTCAAAACAGTCTGCAACAAATGTCTGTTTTATCGAGTGAAGTGACCGCTCTAGGTTATATTTCCGGATATAGCACATCACTCCATAAATCTCGTCTAGAAAAGCTCGAAAACACATTTGGTAGTAATAAAAATGTCATATTTAGCGAGCTAAATGAATGCTTAGACAAAATAGCCAACACCGTGAAGAGTATTTATTCTGCAGACGCACTCTCAATGGCAAATACTACTCTCGAAGAGCTTCGAGACGCTCAGAGTGAATTGCAATCCGTCACGGAAATGGACGAACTGGAAGAATGGAGTTCATGGACTAATGACCTTATCAATCAACTGATCGCGCAATTAGAAAGCACTAAAGTAGATACCGGAACGATTAAACTGGAATCGCATTTAAACGCTTTATTTACCCTCGAATGGATTCGTCTCTGGGCAACAGAAGAGAATTGGTTAATCCACATTGATATTGTCGAAGGACACGCCGAAGAGCATCATGATTCTCATGCAGCTCATGAACAACTCTCAACTTTATTTGAGCGCCAACAGTATCTTATAGAACGCTTCCTTAATATCAGTGCCGATGCATCTCAAGTCAGTTTACTGCTAAAAACGTTTTCCGATGAGTCTTTTGTGGAGAGCATCCTTTTTAGGGACCGTGTACTAGATGAAAGCCAGCCGGAGCTGGCAACGCAAGAGATTACATCTGGTATTGCTGCTCTAGATAAGAGGCTAAAGCTTATTCAGCAAGCGACCGATCAAATCAATGAACAGCTGACCAATGAAATGGCTCAAAGCATCAAAGACTTGGAACAGCGTCTTTGGTTAACCATTGGCCTCACTGTGTCGATTATGGCAGCGCTCTTCATTTTGAGTATAAACATCACTCGTCGAATCATCTTTTTCCTAAACAATACACTAGAAACATTTGAGCGGCTCGAGAATCAAGAGGAATCAGATACTCTAGCCTCAACCGAGGGACAAGATGAGTTCAGTCATTTTGGTAAGAAAATGAACAAGCTCATTCATGAAAGACGGGAAAATGAACACAGAATGCTAGCAGCCAAAGAGGAAGCAGAACGAGCCAACGTGGCGAAAAGCTCTTTCCTTGCCAATATGTCTCATGAGATAAGAACGCCTCTAAACGGCATTATCGGCATGTCTGGCATTCTCTCTGAATCTAATCTCGATCCGATTCAACGCGATTATCTCAACACCATCGACACCTCATCGCAGACCCTACTTATCTTGATCAATGACATCCTAGATATCTCTAAGATTGAGTCAGGTAACCTATTGATTTCTTTGCATAGCTCGAACTTGCGCGAGATCGCTTATGACACGATCGCGATCGTAATGTCAAAAGCGAAGGAAAAAGATCTCCAACTGCAGATCAGTTTCTCACCTCAGATGCCACATATGCTGATCATCGACGATCACCGTTTGCGTCAGATCTTGATGAACTTAATGTCGAATGCAGTGAAATTTACCAACAAAGGTCATGTAAGAATGGAGATCAACGTGACTGAGATCGATGAACAGCGCTGCAGTATTTACTTTGCCATTGTCGATACTGGTATAGGTATCGACAAAGATAAACAAGACTCAATTTTTAAACCATTTACGCAAGAAGACAGTTCTGTGACACGACAATACGGCGGTACGGGCTTGGGACTCGCTATTTCATCGCAATTAGTTGAGTTGATGGGAGGAAATATTGAAATTGACTCAGAAAAAGGTAAAGGAAGCCGATTCTTTTTCACTATCGAATCTAGTATAAATCAAGCCACATCACCGCATATCAATGAATTGGACGGCAGCAATTTTGTTATCATCAGTAATGGACAAACTTATGCAGCACAAGTAAGCCAAGAACTGCATCAGTTTGGTTTAGAAAATCTGTCTATGTGCACTTCTTATGAGGAAGCCTCTCCAAACGATCGCTCTATTATTCTTTATTGTGCAAGCGAAGAGCATGATAGCGAGGCCGACTTGATTGATATTGCTAAACGATCACCTGACAGCCCAATTGTGCTCGTACAGACACAAAACTCTTCTTCCACTCACTACCCACAACTCATTTCTGGTTTAGTCACTTTCCCTCTGCTGGGCGCTCGGTTGATTGATACATTGAAACATGCACCAAGTCAGCATCAATCCTTGCAACAGCCCACTGCAAATACCCTTGAGATTGTGGGTGACGAAGCTGCTAATACAAACTCAGAAAATGCGCCTAAGTCGCTGCTTAACATAGTGAGCAACCCAGACAGCCAATCTATATTGCTGGTCGAAGACAACCTAGTGAATCAGAAGGTCGCGAGCCTGTTATTGAAGAAGTCTGGTTACGAAGTTGATATTGCCAATAATGGACAGGAAGCGTTGAATTTTCTTTGCGATGACTCCAACCACTACCACGTAATATTAATGGACTGCATGATGCCAGTAAAAGATGGCTTTACCGCTTCGCAAGAATTCAGGCTTTACGAGGAACAATACAACAAAGCACGAACGCCAATTATTGCTCTTACTGCCAGTGTGCTTGATGATGATATCCGTCGCTGTACCGAAAGCGGAATGGACGATTACGTATCAAAGCCCTTTAATAAAACCGTCTTGTTAGAAAAAATCAAAACTATTCGTGACAACGCTGACTAATCGTCGACAAAAAGTGGCTTTTTATAGCGACGTTTTTTCAATAGAATCAGCGCAACGTTATTAATCTAGCAAGACATTATGAATAAGAGTCTCATTACTAATTTCATTGCCCTAGCGCTACTCGCTGCGGGCTATCAACTCGACAACACCCTAGTGCTATATGCTGGCCTGTTCGCTTTTTCAGGTGCGGTGACTAACTGGCTCGCGATCCATATGTTGTTCGAGAAAGTGCCGGGACTTTATGGCTCTGGAGTTATACCAGCACGCTTTGAAGATTTTAAATTAGCGATAAAAAACTTAATGATGGAGCAGTTCTTTACCAATGAGAACATCGATCGCTTCCTCAATAAAGAAATGAGCTCAGGTATTCCACTGGATTTAGAACCAATATTAGAAAAGGTCGACTTTAACCCTGCTTTTGATTCGCTGGTTGAAGTGATCGCGAACTCTCAATTTGGTGGTATGTTGGCGATGCTTGGCGGCACCGAAGCATTGGAACCAATGAAACAGCCTTTCGTTGAAAAGATGCAGCAGTCGGTGATTGAAATCAGCCAAAGCGATTCAGTAAAACAAGCTCTAGTTGAACAACTCGAATCACCGAAGATGTTAAACGAAGTAAAAGACAATGTTGAAGCGATTATCGACCAGCGACTCAGTGAATTAACACCAAAACTGGTTAAAGAAATCGTTCAAAAGATGATAAAGGAGCACCTAGGCTGGCTTGTGGTTTGGGGCGGTGTATTTGGTGGGATTATTGGTATTTTGTCCTCACTATTTGTCTAGCACTTGTCGTGTTGACAATTGCTATGCAGGGCCAGCGGTATATTCGCTGGCTTTTTTGTATCTTACTCAATATAAATGGACATCTTTAATCAAAACTAGACATAAATAAACTTAGGTTCATAACTATTACCTATGTCACGTTACCTAAATGATGGAAATATTACTATACACATCAATAACTTCGGTAAATGGACCTACTAATAATGAAGAACCTCTCCTTCAAACTAAAACTCTATTCAATAGTCATAGCAATTATATTTACTACCATTGGCACCAGTTATTTTGCTGCTAATAGCTTTGTGGAATCCTATATTGAGCGCAGTGGTTCTTCTACAACACAAGAAAAGCTTACCCTCTTGAACCAAAGTGTTACCGACAAACTTAACTACAGTTTTCAACAAGCCAAGTCCCTTAATGTCAGCTTTATCGACGTAAAAGATATTGTCGAAAAAACCGAGTTTGATAACATCACTAAAATGTCTTCTGGTTTCGTTTTTGACAAATCCGGCATTGTGGAAGATGAGAATATTGTTGCGGCATTAGAGGCAGAATTAGCCAAAGCCAACGGACAGATCGTTGCAAACGAAATCGTCAAACAGGATGATAAGCTCTTACTGAATATAGTGGTACCCAATGTTCAAAGTAATGAAGTGACATTCTACCAACTCGATCTCAGCTTTATTACTCAACCGCTCGCAGAAACCAGCGGCAACGGTGACTACCTGACACTCAAAGATGGTGCTGGCAATGTCCTCTTCTCCAATACGACTCCGGGTCAACATATCGAGTTTGACTCAACGATTCCTGTATTAAACGATACTTGGACATTGACCGCTTACTTAGATAGTGCTGTTACAGAGGCTAATGCCGCCACAATCAGTACGCAAATAACCCAAGCACTGCTCGTAGCTGCTGTTATCATTATTCCGTTGAGTATGATGATAATCGCCTTCTTACTAAAACCTATCACACTGCTTCAGAACGTGGTGAGAAACCTCGCAACAGGTAAAGGCGACCTTACTCAAAGACTTACGGTCGACTCTAACGATGAGTTTGGTAAAATTTCCCAAGACATCAATACCTTTATCGCTCAATTGCAAACCTTAGTGGGCAATGTTATTCAGTCTTGTAATGAAACCAGTCGTTCAATCCTACATATCGAGCAACAAGCTAAAGAAAATCAGGCTCTGTTCCAATCACACCAAAATGAAATGGACCAGATTGTTACCTCTATTCATGAAATGAGTGCCTCTTCCGATACAGTGGCCAATGATGCGCAACTAGCATCAAATAATACTGAAACGGCTAACCAAGCCAGCTCTGACTCGAAGCTGATTGTCGAAGAAGCTATCTCAAGTTTGCAGGCTCTGGTCGCAGAAGTGGAAAACACCTCACAAGCTGTTGTAGCTATGAGTGCCGATACACAGAAGATTGGTGACACACTTGAAGTAATCGGTGATATCGCAGAGCAAACCAACCTACTTGCACTTAACGCTGCAATCGAAGCTGCACGCGCAGGTGAACAAGGACGCGGATTTGCCGTCGTCGCTGATGAAGTGAGAGCTCTGGCTTCTCGCACTCGACAAAGCACATCTGAAATCAATGAAATGCTATCTAAGCTTCATGCTGGCAACGAAGCCGTTGTCGCCAATATGGACTCCACCAAGCATCGTTGTAAGCTGTATGAAGAACAAACCAGCGGGGTGACTAACTCTCTCGACTCCATGATGACCTTTACTGATGAGATCAATGGTCTCGTTGCTCAAATTGCATCATCAGCGAAGGAGCAAAGTACAGTATCGGAAGAGATCAATAAGAACATGGTGACGATTCAAGATATGGTGCGCACATTGGTCCAAAATGGAGAGCTGGCAACACAAAATGCCAATGACTTAAAAGGCAGAAACCAAGAGCTTCTCACTACCGTTGAACAGTTCAAAGTGTAGCTCCGGCTCCATATATCGTTGCAAGCTCACTTCGGTGAGCTTTTTTAATGCTAGGACAAGTTTACGACAAGAAAAAAGCCAATCGCGAAAACAAGGCGATTGGCTATATAACGTGTGAACAAGAGGTGTTCACTAACAACGTCAGTTGGCTAGGTGACCCTTAAATCAGAGGGTCGAATCATTCTAGATTCATAAACGAGACAAATTCAAGCAACAATTGCCATTTATATCAGCAATTTATGTACTATTGGATTTACATCACAGCTCAACTTATCGCCAACCCAAGTTAATTACCACTTTATAGTTAAAACCGTGTTGCTCTCATCCCAACCTAAGGTAGGTCAATTCCTACTCGTAATCAGTTTGTCACCTCGAATCACTTATCAATCAATGTCATACTAGACACATCTTTCCTTGCCGCCTATGTGAATCATGAAAGACAAAATTAACTTGGTAACATTACCCAAAGGTCATCCTTGTCAGGTCGTCGATTGCCGTATGGAGTCAGAAGAAGTCTTCTTGGAACCACATCGTCACGACTATTTTGAAGTCATTTGGTGTTTGGATGACTCCGGCTCTCAACGTATCGATTTTGTCGATTATCAGAGTGTAAAAGGGCGGTTTTTTACAATCGCCCCAGGGCAAGTTCATGAGTCAAACTCACTAGGTAGTAACGTCAAAATGCTCATTTTCTCGACCGATTTTTTCGAAAATCGCTACCGCCATCAATTGATGTTTGACGCAATATTTTCTGCTCACCAAAATCAGCACCCTTATATCGATACTCAGGGCAGAGGAGCAACGCAACTTGATGCCGTTTTCGATTTGCTGCTGGAAGAGTATCAACGTGAAGACACCGATTGGGATTTGATCGAATCCTTGCTTACCTGTTTCTTGCGCTATCTTGTTCGCTTTTCGGTGGACAAAACCGAAGCAATTACTGTGCGGGATGAACGAATTTCACAGGTGATAACACTTATCGAAACCCACTATCAGAGCGAACGAAACGTGGCGTTTTATGCCGATAAACTTTCCATTACCAGTAAGCGCCTTAATGAGCTAAGTAAAGCACACCTAGGTAAAACCATTACCAAGTTGCTTCATGATAGAGTACTTCTGGAAGCGAACCGTGAACTTATCTTTTCGACGAAAACCGTTAAAGCCATAGCACTGCAACTTGGGTTTGAAGACCCTGCTTATTTTGGCAGATTTTACCGTACGAACATGGGTGAATCTCCGGCTGAATTTCGAAGAAGAACGTCCAAATAGTGCCAGATTAAAGGCAGATAATCCCTTTTTAATGTCAAATTTCGTAACGATAATACCATTATCTCTGTTCATCAATTTATAGGTATTGTCGTTTCCAATGAGCATAAACCTCAAGTCCGATCCAATCCAGAAATCGTTCATTCAGTATCTTCTACCAGCGCTATCAGGCATGGTCATTAAGTCCATTTTCATTATGGGTGACGCTTGGTTTGTGGGGAAAGGTGTCGGCGCTGAAGGTCTTGGTGCTATCTCTTTGACGATTCCTGCCTTTTCCTTGTTCACTGCGATTGCAATGATGATAGGTATCGGTGGTGCAGCGCTCATGTCGATTGAATTTGGAAAGGGCAATCTAAGTGTTGGCCAAACGCTGTTTAGTCAGGCGATGCTTGCCACAGCCATTATCTCGACCATTGCTGTATCAATCGCACTCTTATGGCTAGATGATATTATCCGCTTGATGGGCGCTACTGGATACATGGCACAACTAGCGCATGACTATTTGGGTGTGATGCTCAAGTTCTTTGTTCTTTATGCTCTTGCTTGGGTTATGTCTTGCTTTATACGTAATGATACCAACCCAAAACTCGCTATGTACGCCATGTCAGCAGGCGCAGTCACCAACTTGGTCTTGGACTACTTCTTTGTGCTTCAGTTTGGCTGGGGAATGAAGGGAGCGGCATACGCGACTGCGATTTCTCAAGCGGTCATAGCACTGATTCTTCTCAGCCACTTTTGGCAAGCTAAAGGTCAGCTAAGGCTGACCTTACAAGGGCTTGGTCTGGATAAGGTAGGACAGATCCTAAGGATAGGCACCCCCACTTTCTTTATTGAGATCACCTCTGCGCTGACGATACTCTTATTCAACTACCTACTGCTTAGCCAATTTGGAGAGAGCTACATCATCGCTTACGGCTTAACCGCAAATGTGGGTGTATTTGCGTTATTTGTTATCGTTGGCATTAATCAGGCGTGTCAGCCTATTATCAGTTTTAACCATGGTGCTAACTTGCCAGAACGAGTGAAAGCTACGCTCAAACTTGGGCTTGTTACGTCAATTGGAAGTGGCTTACTATTTCTCGCAGTGATCGGATTGTTCTCAGAGACAGTCGCACGTTTCTACCTTGGCGATAATATCGAGCTCGTTGAACTATCAGCGACTGCGCTACTGTTTTTCTTTTATGCGACACCGCTAATGGGACTAAACCTTGTCGTCGCCAACCTGTTTCAGGCCATTGCAAAACCCAATCAGGCAACCATAATCTCTCTTGCTCGTGGGTTTGTATTTGTTGCACTAGGCGTCATTATCCTGCCAAGCTTGTTCCCTATTAATGGCATTTGGGCGAGTATTCTATTTGCAGAGGCCATGACAGCTATCATCAGTTTGGGACTGTTACTAACTTTTATAAAGTCACAGAAAATGGCAGCGATTCGTACTTAAATAAAGTGGGAGTCGCCACTTTTGTCGACTCTCAGTGACCGAGGTTTAGCTCAGACAGGTAGGAGAGCAGCTTCTCCCGAAGCCATATATTGGCTTTGCTGCTCTGCTCTCGACTATGAGCGACCAACTTAAAGTCGACAGGGATCGGGCGAAACGGTGCTTCGATAATCTGAATATCAAAACGCTCCGCAAACAAAGTAGCCACGCTACGGCTCATCATTCCAATGCTCTCACTACTTGCCACTAATGCCATCAACACCAAAAGAGAATCGCTTTCTGCAGCTACCTTTCTCCCTCTAATATTCTCCTCAGTAAAATAGTCCGCTAAGAAGGCGTTTTCTCGTCTGAGCTTAAGAGTGATGTGCTTCTCCTGATAGTACTGCTCAACCGTGATATTGCCGCTGATTCGTGGATGTGATTTGCTGGCGATCAAACAGATTTGGTCAGTAAAGAACGGCTGTGAAAAACACAGCGAAGGTGTACGTTTGGCAAAGTCTATCGCTAGGTCTGCTTGACGTAAATTGAGCTTATCGAGCAACTCCTCTTCGGTCGCTAAGGTAGGATGAAGTACGATCTCACGTTCTCCCAAGGTTTTATCCGCTTCAATTTTCGGTAATAGCATCAGCATCACTGGTTCTGACGTGTAAACGGCAAAACGCCTTTTTCCTTGCACACTGAAATCTCTAACACCATCAATGGTGCTCTCTATGGTTTCCAGAGCTGGCTCAATATGGCGAGCTAATTCGTGAGCTAAATGCGTCGGCGCAATGCCTCGACCATCACGAACAAAAAGCTGCTCACCGAGTTGAGCTTGAAGTCGCTTTAAAGCCCCACTGACACCAGGTTGGGTCAAGTTAAGTACCTCTGCCGCCACGGTTATCGACTGATAACGATATACGGTCACGAACACGCGCATCAGGTTAAGATCAAAATCAGAGGCATTCATAAACATCACCATTAGTTATGTATTAACTAAATTAAATTGCATATTTAGTTATGAGTCAAGCCGCTATATTGACCTTAATTCCTGTTCTAACCGTGTGAGGTCAATTATGTACCGCAAACTTGTGCCATCTACTATCACCATTGCGATTCTTGCATCATTCAACGCTAGTGCTGATTACGTTGGCCTAGAAGACTATCAAGGCAAACCTGCGACTAGTCATACTATTGAAGCTAACCAAGCGTTAGCCGCCACTCTTCCTTGGGAAGATACTTCTGCTTTTGAACGCACGCAAAAGGGGCTGATTGCTGAATTTGGTAATCATGCTGCAGGTGAGCTGAGAAATCGCTTCGAATTTATGGCTGAAATGTCAGTCGAAGACATCCCACCGACGGTAAATCCATCGATCTGGCGCCAAGGTATGTTGAACTACGCTGCTGGTGGACTGTACGAAGTGACCGATGGCATTTACCAAATTCGTGGTGCCGACCTGTCTAATATGACCATCTATCGCACTGACAACGGCTACGTTATTCATGATCCATTGCTATCACGCGAAGCCGCTGAAGCATCTTGGGACTTTGCCAAGCAACACCTTCCAAAGATCAATGGCGAGCACAAAATCACCGGCATGATCTATTCGCACATGCACGCTGACCACTTTGGTGGCTCAAGAGGCATTGTTGAATCTGGAGATTTTGCTGACAATGCAAAGATTTATGCGCCAAAAGACTTTATCAAAGAGCTAGCAGATGAGAATGTCATCGCCGGTACAGCAATGGGACGCAGAGCAAATTACCAATACGGTACGACACTGTTGAACGATGCGAAAGGGATCGTTGATAACGCGTTAGGTCTTGGCACATCGCGCGGTGAAGTGACCTTAGTAGCTCCAACAACAGAAATCCAAGAACGCGAAAAAGTTATTACCATTGACGGCCTAGATTTCCACGCTATCAATATGCCGGGCGCGGAGGCACCAGCTGAAATCGTCTTATATGTTCCGCAGTATCGCTCCCTTAATACCGCAGAGCTAACCTATGATGGTATGCACAATATCTACACCTTCCGCGGTGCAAAAGTACGTGATTCCTTGGTTTGGACTAAGTATTTAACCGAGCTGAAGCTACGCTATGTTGATTCTGGCTTAGTCGATAACATTCACGCCGCGCACTCAGCTCCGGTTTGGAACGATCCAAACACGGAAGGTAACGAGATTTCCGCTTATATGGCGTTGCAACGCGACAACTATGGTTTCATCCACAACCAAGCAATGCGTCTTGCTAACCACGGCGTCACCATCCATGATGTGGGCAGAGAAATTGAACGCCTAGTACCAGAATCACAAAAGCAAACCTGGCACACCAATGGGTATCATGGCTCTTATAGCCACAACGCGCGAGCTGTTGTGAACTTATATCTTGGTTATCATGATATGAACCCCGTAAATACCAACCCACTAAAATCTAAAGAGAAATCTTGTGTATACGTAGAAGCAGCAGGTGCAGACACTCTATATCAAGCAGGACTGGCACATTTCAACAATGGTCAGTATCAAGAGGCGTCCCAACTGCTCAATGACTTAGTGCAGTGTGACCCGAATAACATTGACTATCGCTTTGCACTAGCAGACAGCTTTGAGCAACAAGGCTACCAATCAGAAACTATGGCATGGCGTAACTCCTACTTACAAGGTGCAGTGGAGCTAAGAACTGGCGAGATATCACCTTCAATCAAGCTGGCATCAGCTGACGTAATTGCTAATACTCCTACAGGCATGTTCCTTGATTTTATTGCAGTTAAACTCAACGCAGAAAAAGCAGAACAAGCTGAATTGGACTTTAGTTTCGGTTTATATCACCCAGATGTGGCAGAGCGTTACTACGGTGAAGTGTCTAATGCCAACATGAGTAACATCGAAGTGGACACTCTACCGAAAACTGATGTTGAGCTCATCGTACACAAAGCGGATTTAACACGAATTGCATTGGGTCAAACGACATTAGAAGCTTTGTTGAAGTCGGGACAAGCAGGAATCAAAGGGGATGGCGAGTTAATCGGAAAACTTGCTGCCACCTTGGACGAATTTGACGGAATGTTTGAAATACTTCCGATGCCAACCAAATAGACACATAAGCCCAGAGCTAAGCTCTGGGCTTATTTTATTCAATCTAAAACACACACTATTTAAAACACACGTCCGCCCAACGCGCTAACCCTGCCGTTACCGAACCAAAGTAGTTGCCAGATACTACAGGGATATTAGGTAGCACTTCTTGAACTGCATTGCGTAATACTGAAGAGCGTGCTGATCCGCCAGTCATATAAATGACATCAGGTGAGGTCGCAGATTGCTCTACTGCTTCTTTGACTAACGCCTGGATTTTTCTGGTCGGGTTATCAATGGCTTCTGCCATTTGAGCATGGCTGATATCAATGCCAACTTGTTCAGAGAACAAATCAATCATAGCGCGATATTCTGCTGAAGATTCAAGTGCGATTTTTGCTTTCTCAGCTTCGCGAATAACGGCATAACCTAACGTGTCTTTGTGCAGTGTGACCAGTCTCGATACTTTGTCTTGTTCAATGGCTTCTTTAGCAAGAAGTTGTAGCTCTTTTAGATTGTCATGAGCGTAGAACTTACGTTGAGCTTGAACATCATTAATCGCTATAGGGTTCCAAAATTGCGTCACAGGAATGTCTAACCCTGAGTGGCGCTTAGTCCCCATTCCGAATGCATGCATAAAGCGGCGAAATGCGATGTAAATGTCCAGATCGTTTCCGCCTACAAGTTGGCCGGTATGGGCGATGAGTGAAGAGTCTCTATCTGCTTTCCCCACCCAACTTGGCCCCATTTGAATAAATGAGCAGTCCGTCGTACCACCACCGATATCGACCACCAGCACATTTTTATCTTCAGTTAACGATGACTCGTACTCAAGCCCTGCTGCTACAGGTTCAAACTGAAACTCGACATCTTTAAAGCCTGCACGCGTTGCCGCTCGCGATAAAATACCTTCCGCCTGACGGTTAGAGGCATCACCGCCACGACCTAAAAAGTTAACAGGTCTACCAATAACCGTTTGGCTGATGCTTTGTCCCAAGTGCAATTCCGCCTGACGTTTTACATTGCTCATCATGGCGCACACCAAATCTTCAAAAAATGATAGCTGCATATCTCGAAGCCCCATCGCGCCCAAGAAAGATTTCGGCGACTTAATGTAATAGACGTCTTTAGGGTCTTCGAGGTACAGATCCAGCGCTGCTTCACCAAACAGTACATCCGTAGGAATCACTTCAATCCCTTCTTCTCGATTGAGCTTTACCGCACGTCGAAGCACGGCTTCACCTACTTCGTTGGAAGGTCGAATATCCAAGCAACGAAACAAGTACTCAGACACAGTTTCAGCCGTCGGAGCACAAAGCGTTGAGGGGATATAACAGTTATCACCCACCAGTGGGATCTGCTCGATGGCGTTATTTACAAGATGAGCGACAGAACAGTTCGCGGTTCCGTAGTCAAAACCAATGGCCATGGGTTACCTCAACATAAGAAAAAGGGCGGCAAAGAATAGCAGCCTCACAATGAAGTTCAAGGGGCAGAACCTTAAACCCTACACATGTAGACAGGTCAAAAGAAATTTTGCGCTACACTGTAGACATCGTTTTTACAGTGTAAAGCAGAATAAAGGTTGTGTGATGCATGAACCGCCGTTCACTTTAGAGCGCTTCGAACCTAAGCACGCTAAGCAAATCGTGACGCTTTGGCGCCGCGCTTTCGTGCAGGCGTTAGGCATAGAGCCTATTCATTCTGTTGAATCTCAGTTGTATTTTTTAACCAATATTTTGCCGCACAGTCATGACATCTGGGTGGTACTCACTCTAGAATCGAAACAACCCGTAGCGTTTATGGCAATTGATCGGAATGAAATTAATCAACTGTATGTCGCACCTGAGTTTCAGAGAAAAGGCATCGGACGTTTGTTAGTCGAAGAAGCACAAGCTCGTAGCGGAGGGGAATTGTCACTGAGAACATTTCAAATCAATCACAACGCGATCGAGTTTTATCGTCGACTTGGATTTACCGAACATGAAGGTAATAGCGATAACGAAGAAGGGCTAGAAGATATAGTATTTCGTTGGGTGCAGGAGCAATAATTCACAACGTTCGTTACTATGCTTTGACTTGAACAAATTTACTATAAGTACTGACCTTACCGTTTATGTATTCTACACCATCGTGAATATTCTGCTCAGAACTACCTGCGATTTGATATTCAACGATGAACTCGCCGCTGATCACTTTAATAAACAGTAACCCATCAATGACTTTCCACAAACCCGATAACGACCTGCCGCCAAACATATCACGCTCAACTAAACTACCATTAGGACGTAGCTCAATAAGCGAACTAAAGCCATCTTGGTTAACCTTGACCCATGATTGTTGATGTACTTCAAAGCTTAGGATTTTCCTACGTTTTTTCATCCACAGTTTGAAATCTCGCTGCTGTAGCTCAGTCAAAACTGGAAGATCTTCCATTTCTAGCAACGTATTCTGTGTTTGATGCCAAAATAATTGGAGATGCAGAAGTTTCATAGCAGGCTTAGTGTCGAAAATGGAGGGCTAACTCTGAGGTAATCAACGAGGGATGTCAATAGATGAAAAAAGACGCAGCTTGGAGGGAAATCGCTGCGTCTTACTTCAGGAGCTCATATTAACCAATGTTTGCCAACTAGCTGAACAGCAGAGGTACCTCCACGCTTTGACAAACTTGGTTTAATCGTTGCTTGGCTATCTCAATATTTTCGCGCCAGTTATCATCTTGCGCCCACATTTCAATCACCATTGGTACGACACAATCGGTACGTTTAAGTGTCTCGAAAATCGCCTCAAAATCCACTTCACCATCACCAATCACCAAATCCCTAAACTGACCTTGGTAATCGTTGGTAACTTTATAAGTGTCTTTAAGGTGAATTTGCACAATGTGCGGCATACTCAAGGCCAGTTCCGTCGATACGTCATAATTCCAACCTGAGATGTTACCCACGTCAGGATAGGCCGTGAAAAATGGCGAGTTTACTTCACGATTAAGCACTTCAAATTTGCTTAATGAGTTGAGGTAACAGGTATCCATTATCTCGACCGCTAGCATCACACCAGCTCGCTCTGCCATTTTTGCAGCTTGCTTCATCCCTTGGATAAAGTTCTGGTGCGTCTCTTGGTTAGCTGGCTCATAATAAACATCATAGCCCGCGAGCTGGATGGTTCGGATACCCAATTTAAACGCTAACGTAATCGCTTTCTCCATATGTAGGTGTGCTTGTTGACGTACTTGTGGATCCAAAGATCCATAAGGGTACTTGCGGTGAGCACTAAGACACATTGATTGCAAAGGGATCTCGTAGCGTTCGCATAACCTTTTCAGATCGTAAATGGTCTCGTCATCCCAATCTAAGCGGCTTCTTCTTTCATCCGATTCATCGACGGAAATTTCTAAGAAATCGAAACCGAGCAGCTTGGTTTGTTGCAGTTTTTCTTCCCACGACAGTTCATTAGGCAACGCCTTTTCATACAGTCCCATCCGCGGTCTATCTAGCATCTGAAACATAGTGGCTCCTTAGTTCCAGAAACGGTCAATTTGCGCACGCAGTGCTTCTGCGGTCGCTTTTCCGTTCTCGCCAGCGAGTGCACGACCTGCGATAAACGTTTTTGCCTTAATGCCTTCAAATAAGTACAAATCTTCTGGCACTATACCACCTGTAATGGAGAGCTCGATGCCTAAGTCCGACAATTGACGCATTTTAACTAAGTCTTCTTCAGTCCAACCAACACCCGCAAGTTCTGCATCGCGAGAGCGGTGATAGATGGCTTGCTTGATACCTAGATCTACCCATGCTTGCGCATCTTCCATGGTCCAGTTGCCGTAAATTTCAATTTGAATTTCACCGTTAAACTCATCAGCAACTTTCTTACATGCGCCTATGGTTGCAATATGAGCGGCAGCTGACACCGTGATCCAGTCTGCACCAGCTTCAAATGCCATTTTAGAAAGAATTGCACCACCATCAGTAGTTTTCATGTCGCAAACAAGTACATGCTCAGGGTGGTTCGCTCTTAGTGTTTTTACTGCATTCATTCCTTCTGCAAACGCGAGAATGGTGCCTACTTCAATCACATCCACAAAGCTCTCTACATTGTTTGCTACTTCAATCGCTGCAGATAGATTGGTTTGATCTAGAGCGATTTGAATCATTGGTTTAGTCATCTTACTTATCCTTTAATTTTTTCACGTATTAAACGGGCAAGGCCGTCTTCGTTGTTATTCGTTTTGCAGGTGATTTTGGCGCTTTGTTTTACCATCTCATCGGCATTTTTCATGGCGATGCCAAGCCCGGCATACTCAAGCATGGAAATGTCATTGTGGTTGTCACCAGCAGCAATGACATGATGTGCTTCGTAGCCAAGTCCTTTGACGTAATCAGCCAATCGTTTACCTTTGCTATTCCCTTGAGCGGCAAAATCAATACGATTGGACCAAGAGCGCTCACCATTAAAATTGCGCTTTATCCAAGAGTGTTCTGAGAGACGCTGAACCGAACTCGGCGCGCCCTCCACCACAAATTTCCACACATAATCAGTCTGTTGTGCCAATTGGCTGAACGAATCTATCTTGCGTATTTGTGGCTGATGCTGCTTCGGAAATTGCATTGCCCAAGACTCCAGCGCTTGCATATAAGCAATAGGATTGGCTCGGCTGTACGTCATCTCATGCGTTACGTACATCACCATTTTCATTTGAAATTCAGTGGCTAGTTCAATGAACTTCAACGCATTGTCTTTATCGATAGCGTTATGCTCTACTACCTCATCTCGTTGGTAGTCATACACATAGGTACCGTTGCAACATATGATTGGCGTCGTCAGCTCTAGCTCATCGTAGAATGGCTTTGCTGCGGTATGATGTCGGCCAGTAACAATGACGACATGACATTGCGTTCGAGCCATGTGGATAGCAGATTTCACCTCCGGGTGAATCGTGTGGTCATCCGTTAATACCGTGCCATCTAAATCAAGAGCCAGTACTTTATACATAGGCTTACCTCTGGCCGTAATAGGCGTTCTCACCATGCTTACGCAAGTAATGCTTGTCTGACAGTTCTGGTTGAATCTTGATACCGCTATTGAGAGAACGTGTCGCTAATGCCATCGCCGAGATTTCTTCAAGCACGACAGCGTTGTGAACCGCATCGTGACCATCTTTGCCCCAAGAAAATGGCGCGTGTCCAGCTACAATCACACTTGGAATCGACATCGGTTTGATATTGCGTTGGTTAAATTCCTCCACTATCACCAAGCCAGTATTGCGCTCGTACTCCCCTGCGATCTCCGCTTTAGTTAGCTTACGCGTACAAGGAATGTCGCCGTAAAAATAGTCTGCATGGGTCGTACCCAGTGACGGGATATCAATGCCCGCTTGAGCCCAAATAGTAGCGCTGCGTGAGTGGGTATGAACGATGCCACCAATTTCCGGAAACGCTTTATAGAGTTCAACATGCGTATCGGTATCACTGGATGGATTTAGCGACCCTTCCATTCGGTTGCCATCAAGATCAATCACTACGATGTCATCCACCTTCATGTCATCGTATTCAACGCCAGATGGTTTAATCGCAATGACGCCACGTTCGCGGTCAATTTCAGAGACATTGCCCCAAGTAAACGTCACTAGTCCATATTTTGGTAATGCGAGATTGGCAGCGAGAACTCGTTGTTTTAGTGCTTGATACATAACGCCTCCGTTAAGCCATCTCAGCGGCTAAGGCTTCATCGATAACGCGGTAGATGTCTTCTTTTGATTGGCAGCGGCGCAATTTATCGAGATCAACGCCCGTTTCACTGTCTTCATCATCGAGTACCTGGGTAACTTCCATTAAGCCTTCCATATGCTCATCAGACGAACTACCCGCTAAAGTAATCAACACATCGACAGGCTCATCTTCACCTTCGAAATAGACTGGCGTGTTCAGAGTCACTAGTGCAAACGCGGTTTTAATCACACCGTCTTCTGGTCTCGCATGAGGAAGTGCAAGATTCGGAGCGATACAGATGTAAGGACCTAATTTTTCTACACTACTGATGATGGCCTCATGGTAAGAGGGCTTGATAGCGCCAGAGGCAATAAGCATGTCGGTACCAATGGTAATCGCTTCACGCCAATCACCCGCATGAGCGTGCAATTTGATAGAGTTGTTTTCGATTAGGGATTGCTTCAGAGCCATGATTTATCTCCTTCATCGGGCCAGCCATTACGCTGGCCCTTTTTGGTGTGTCGTTATTATTTTTGTGTTGCGAAGTTGGTGTTTATGATGTCGAGTAGCTCATCACCAAATGAATTTGGGTTAAGCATGTTTTGTACACCCAGCACAAACTTGCCATCGCCTGGATCCATCTCAGCAGAAAGGTGCTTAGATGACACGATGATGTCGGTAGATGCGAGTTTCGATTTGTAGTCAGACACGGCACATGAATCCATCACGTGGGGTATGCCTTTCTTCTCAAGATACTTACCAATCTTCATCTTCATCATCATTGATGAACCTTGACCGTTACCGCACACAGCAAGGATGCTTACTGGACGTACACCGTCGCTGGCTTCTACCGCTTTAGCTACAGCTTCAATCACTTCTGGTTCTTCTGTAACCGTTACCGTACCTTGAGCATCTTCTTCTGCACGCAATGCACGTGATGCGTAGAACATGTACACACCAGATAGCGCGACAAGAACGAAGAAGAACAAGTTAGATGCAGATAGACCTTGCATGATTGGTGGGAAAATTAACGCCCAGTCCGCCATACCCATCCAGCCGCTGAACTCAGTGCCTTGTTGGGTGAATAAGTGGATAGCCCAAGCCGAACCCACAACTTCGATGATGCCCATTACGAAACAGATCTTCATTACCGCTTTCCAGCCACCAAAGTGGTTAGCAAACACACCGATCGTTGCGTTAGAGAAGAACATTGGAATGAATCCAGGAATGATCATGATTGGCGCATCAAACGCTAACATCGCAAGAACCGCGACGAACTGACCAATCGCACCCCACATGAAACCAAATACCATTGCGTTTGGAGAGAATGCGTAGATAGCCGCACAGTCAATTGCCAATACCGCGTTTGGAATTACTCGCTCAGAAATACCTTTGAAAGCTTCTGACAGCTCAGCGACAAACATACGAACACCGGCAACAATAACCTGAATCGCTACCGCAAACTTAAGACCAGTCTCAAGGATGTAGATTGTCCAGTGCGTGCTTCCAGCCATGGTTTGTAGGTTATCGAGGCCAAATGAAAGAAGGATAATACCGAAGAAAACCGTCATCACGATCGCTGTTGCCGCGATGCTATCGTGGAATATGTGCAACCATTTAGGCAGTTCTAATTGGTCAACGCTATCATTTTTGTCACCCAGTTTTGGTGCCACTTTGGTAGCAATCCAAGAAGCAACCTGTTGTTGGTGACCAATTGAGAACCCAGCGCCACCGGTGACGGCTTCTGTTGGCTTAAACATGATATTGGCGGAGATACCCCAATACAGCGCCATCAGAATTGCTGAATAGATGATCGTTTCCCACATACTAGCACCAAGCACGAAGTAGAATACTGCGATCAAACCCGCTTGTTGGAACATGATATGTCCAGTAAGCATGATAGTGCGAATACCGGTATAGCGACGGAAAAGAACTAGTAGAATGTTGATGCCGAGTGCTAAAAGAACGGCATAGCCTACCCATGAGTAGTTATCACCCATCGTCTCCATGGTAGCCATCATTGATGTGTATGGGTCAATGACCGAACCGGTGAGTCCGTGGAACTCAGAGAGTTTTTCAATTACGGGTTTGAAACCTGCGACTAAGGTTCCCGCCCCGACTTGTACCAGCATAAAGCCGACAATAGTTTTGATTGTACCTTTGATGATGGTGGTGCCGTCACGTCTGAGTAGCCAGTAACCAATACAAGTTACCAGACCCAGTAGCAGCGGCGCTTTGGTCATTACTTGACTGTAAAATATGTAGAAGATGTCGTATAGAAACTCCATATTCTTGCCCCTTGGTAATGTTTTATATTTATGTGTAGGTCAGAGATTGTCCGTGTCGTTCACTGATGTTCTGTTCAGTAGTTGCTCACAACACAAACATTACCAATCATAAGTAATCATTCAATGCTCATTTATGATTATTTTGATTTTTATCAATTTTCGCGTTCTATAAACTTTATTTTTGCCAACACGATCACACACGAAAACAACAAGCTGTTTAATATCAATAACTTAACTATTTTTAGTGATTTACTTAGCACTTTTAGGGCGAGAGAATTTGACAGTCAGCCCTGAGCAAAATAGAATCATTACAAATCAAAAATAATCACCAAGTAATCACTTGATGACAAATTAAGGTGATAACCATGAATGAATTACAAAGACATGATGGAATCTTGTCTCTACTTGATGAAAAGCGAGTCATCAATGTGGCTCACATCATCGAGAACTTCGATGTTTCGCCTGCAACCGCCAGACGTGATATCGCAAAACTAGATGAGCTAGGTAAATTAAAAAAAGTAAGAAATGGTGCAGAACGTATTGAGATTAAGCGTAAGGCTTGGAGCCCACTCAATATTGATACCACCGATCATTACCACGAAAAATCACGCATTGCAGTGAAAGCCGCCTCCTTGTGTCAACCAGGCGATAGCGTTGTGATTAACTGTGGTTCAACAGCTTTCTTATTAGGACAAGAGCTATGCCAGCAAGATGTGCAAATAGTGACGAACTATTTTCCACTCGCCAGCTATTTAATTAATGAGGATCATGAAGATGTCATCATTATTGGCGGGCAATACAACAAAGCACAGAACATATTTCTTAATCCGTCACCAAACTCTTTAGGCGGATACGCCGGCCACTGGATGTTTACCAGTGGTAAAGGGCTCACTGAAAACGGTTTGTACAAAGCGGATATGTTAACCGCAGTATCTGAGCAGCAAATGGTAGAACAGATCGACAAACTCGTTGTTGTGGTAGATAGCTCGAAAATAGGTAATCGCACTGGCATGCTTTTCTGCCCAGCAGACAAAATAGATATCTTGATTACTGGCAAAGATGCCAACCCTGAAGTGATAGAAGCAATAAGAAGTAACGGCACCGAAGTGCTTCTCGTGTAAATAATTAACTAACCAAGTCCAGAAAAAATACCCAAGTACCTCTTTGCAAAAAGAGGTGCTAGGCACCCTACATCCAAAATTTGACCAATTTATTGAAATAAAAGGTATTGTTATGAGCAACGTAAATGAAATTACTCGTGAATCATGGATTTTAAGCACTTTCCCTGAGTGGGGTACTTGGCTAAATGAAGAGATTGAAAATACTGTCGTAGAGCCAAACACATTTTCAATGTGGTGGTTAGGCTGTACGGGTATTTGGCTTAAGAGTGAAGGCAATACTAACGTTACTATCGATTTCTGGTGTGGTACTGGTAAAAAAACACAAAAGAACCAGTTCATGAAAAACCAGCACCAAATGATGCGTATGGGTGGTGTTGAAGCACTTCAACCAAACTTACGTACAGCAATTTTCCCACTTGATCCCTTTGCGATCAAAGATATCGACGCAGTTATGGCCTCTCACGATCACGCCGATCATATCGACGTTAACGTGGCCGCGGCGGTACTACAGAACTGTGGCGATCATGTAAAATTCATTGGCCCACAAGCGTGTGTTGACCTTTGGATGGGCTGGGGTGTTCCAGAAGATCGTTGTATCGTGGCAAAAGTAGGTGACGTTCTTGAAGTGGGCGATATGAAGATTCGCGTTTTAGACTCATTTGACCGCACTGCTCTAGTAACTCTGCCAGAAGGTACTTCTTCGTATGATAAAGAGATCCTAGATGGTATGGATAAACGCGCTGTAAACTACTTGATTGAGACCACAGGCGGTAGCGTATACCACTCAGGTGATTCACACTATTCAAACTACTACGCTGCACACGGTAACGAGTACCAAATAGATGTAGCCCTATTGTCTTATGGTGAAAACCCTCGCGGTGTCACCGATAAAATGACGTCATCTGACATCCTTCGCGCAGCTGAATCTTTAGACTGTGAGGTAGTCATGCCGTTCCACCACGATATTTGGGCTAACTTCCAAAACGATCCTAAAGAAATCGAAGTACTTTGGAATATGAAGAAAGACCGTCTGCAGTACAGTTTTGCACCTTTCTTCTGGCAAGTCGGTGGTAAATACACCTATCCAACAGATAAAGGTCGCATGCACTACCAGCATTTCCGCGGCTTCAAAGACATCTTCAAAAATGAGCCGGAGCTTCCATATAAAGCATTCCTATAAGGCGAACCGGGGGCGATATTCGCCCCTTTTTTTATCTGAAGAAAGGAACATCTGAATGCTGCTAAAGGAATTCAAACATCATTTTGCAAGAGGTGATATTGAAGGAGCAATAGCCCTTAAACCTCGCACGGCAAGGGGCTACTATCTGCTGATTATGAGCTCAAAATGGGGAGTCAACAGCTTCTTAGAAACAGGACGCGATCTCACCCCTCGCGTGTTCATGACAATGAGCGCGCTAATCAATGCCGCAACAGCGATTGGTTTGCAACCTCATCAAGTTGAGGTACAACATGAAGTATAAGCTCATCGCCATTGATCTAGATGGAACGCTACTCAATTCACAAGGGGAGATTGATACCCAAACCCAGCAAATAATCCGCTCCATAGCTTCAACAACAAACATCATCTTAACGACAGGTCGCCACCACACCACCGTCGCCTATTATCACCAACTGCTGCAATTGAACACTCCGGCCATCTGTTGTAATGGCTCTTATGTCTACCAGTTTGAAAACCAACAAATTACTTTTGCTGAGCCTATAGACAAACAGCGAGCGGCGCACTTTGTTTCTCAGTCTGAGTCTCTCGATCTGATTGCTTATGCTGACGACAAAATCTTGCTTTGCTACCAACATCCCGCTAATTACATCTCAAAATTGGAGTCATGGGGCGCCACACTTGAGTCAAACATCCAGCCCCAAATAGAGCGTGTTGCTGATTTCGCGAGCGCGCTGAGCGATTGCAAGCATGTCTGGACGTTCGTAACAGAAGGTAGTCCAAATGATATTGATGCCTTTATCTCTGATCCGCTGATCTATAACAATTTCAGCTACGAACAATCCTGGTTTAACCGCATTGGCTTTAATAAAAAAGGCAATAGTAAAGGTGCCATGCTTTCGCGCTTAGCCACTTCGTTAGGCATTGAGCTTGAAGATGTTGTGGCAATAGGCGATAACGACAACGATGTATCTATGTTGCAGTGTGCAGGACTTGGCATTGCGGTAAATAATGCGACCGAGAAACTTAAAAACTGTGCGGATATAGTAACCAAAGCCTCAAATGACCAAAACGCTATCGTTGAAGCCATAAAGATAATTTCTTAGCACTAGGAGAGCGTATCTCTCCTAGTTATGTCCTTTTGTTATCAATCGAAGATTGCGATGCTCTGACGACTGACTGCCACTAACTGACCTCTATTGTTCCATATATTGGCCTGAGCATGAGCGTACCCTTGAGCCGCCTGACGAGTATGAGATTGGTAAGCAAACCAATCTTCTGGTTCAACAGGTTGGTGAGGATGTATAAATTCCAAGTTCCACATCATGCTGCTGGCAGGCGCCGGCGTTGACATCATTTGCAGTACACCTGGAGGCCATGCGTCGACCAAACAAATAAGATGTGCATCTGTAATCTGTTTTGGAGCTTGCTTGAATCGCATCCAACCCCAAGTATGTGAGTCTTTACTTGCAGTAAATGGCAGATGACCTCTAGCCAAAGCAAGATCGATATGGGAGGTATAATTAGGTGCACCTTGAGCCACTTCAGGAAATCTAGGTAGTTCATCCGGCAGTGGCATGATGTGGTTATCGTTGTTGTTAACACTAATATTCGAGTCGCGATCTGCTCCAAAACACCCTTGCTGAAAAACAGCAACCTGACCATTTTGAATCAATCGAGCACTCATCTGAGACACGCTTTTTCCTTCACGTAACACTTCGACTTCAAATGTGAAAGGCACATCTACAAGCAGCGGACCAACAAAATTGGTGTTCAATGAACGCAATACACGTTCACCATTAACTTTGGATTGCATGATGGTATACAACAGAGAGGCAGATAAGCCACCAAACACCGTTCTGCCTTGACCCCACGAAGATGGAATGGCCATATGCTCTCCAGTTTGAGCACATTGCTTAGCTTTTTCTAATAATTCATCGAAATGCATGCCGACCACCTTATGTTAACAGCTTGTTAGTTAAACGATAACTGGTCGGATAAGATAAATCAACGGGGCCTGCGTTATTCTTTAACCTGCATCAAATTTGTTGCATTTATGATGAAATAAAGTTAACAAATAAAGAAATATTATTTTTGAATCATAGTACTTCGAGGTGATGTGTATTCAAATGAATATTGTTTTAGGCTAAATCGGTTGATGGCGAAATCGAAAATGGTGCCGTCTTCCAACACACCCATTGCTTCCACACACAAAGTCGGTGTACCACTTTTTAGTTTCAACGGCCTCGCATCTTCAACAGAGATACCCTCTGCATACACTTTCTCCCTGCTGTGCTTTATTTTATGTCCTAACTTATGCTCTACATATTGGTACTTAGAGTTTTGTATTGTTTCGACCGACAAATCTGGAAACAACTCAAATGGCATATAACTGCGCTCTAACACTTCAGGAATCTCATTAATCATACGAACACGTTTAATAAAATATACTTGGTCTCCAGGCACTATATCCAGTTTCTGAGCGACGTATTCGTCAGCCTCTTGCAACTGAAACGAGATGATGCGCGTGGAAGCTTTTCCACCTTGTTGCTCTACTTCTTCCGTAAAACCCGAGTGACTCAAGGCGTCGTGCTGTGTCTTAGCTGATTTAATGTAAGTGCCGTCTCCACGCACTCTATGTACTAAATCTCTATCAACCAACACTTTCATTGCGTTTCGGATAGTTGCTCTGCTTACTCCAAACTCCATTTGTAGATCTTGTTCTGTTGGTAACAATGAATCTCGTGGATAGGTCTTGTCTGCAATTCTTTGCTCCAACACTTCTGACACTCTCATATAGAGATGTTTACTCATAACTTCACCTCACTAAATTTCCAACAAGGATACATTAATAGTACTTTTACTTCAACAAAGAGTACTTATTGACCTTAACGCAGATTAAAAAGGACATTTATGTGATCTAACCATACTTTTTGAATCCATATATTCAAATGTACTTCATATGTACCTTCTTGATACGTACATTTAAATAACTTAATCGACACCCAACAGGTTCAGAAATGAAGAAACAAAACCTCACTATCGTCGGTGCTGGCAGCACATATACTATCGGCATGATCATGAGTTTGATTGCGGAAAAAAACACGTTCCCGCTACGAAAAATCACGTTTTATGATACTGATGCAGAGCGCCAAGCACTCAACGCAGAAGCTACTAAAATTCTATTAAAAGAACGTTACCCAGAAGTAGAAGAATTTCATTACACCACCAACAAAGAAGAGGCATTCAAGGATAGTGACTTCTTCTTCATTCAAATCCGCAGTGGCGGTCTACAAATGCGCGAACGTGATGAGCAGATTCCTCTCGCACATGGCTGTGTTGGTCAAGAAACCTGCGGTCCAGGTGGTATGGCTTATGGGCTTCGCTCCATTGGTGACATGATTGAAATCATCAACGACATTCGTAAACAATGCCCTGATGCTTGGATCCTCAACTATACCAACCCTGCAGCGATCGTCGCTGAAGCACTAAATCGCGAATTTCCTGATGATAAGAAAATTCTCAACATCTGTGATATGCCTGCTGCCATTATGGTCAGTTATGCACAAATCCTAGGTTGTGAGATTTGGGATCTCGTACCTGAATACTTTGGGCTAAACCACTACGGCTGGTTTACAGGTATTAAAAATCGACAAGGTGAAGATCTCACCGATCAAATTAAGAACGTCATCCTTAATGAAGGTATCAAAGCTGTAGATTCAGAAATCGTCAATGACCCGTCATGGCAAGCAACGTTTAAAAACATGGAAACCATGCTACGTGACAACCCAGAATACTTACCAAATACCTACCTGCAATACTACTTGTACCCAGAGAAAATGGCTGCGAAAGAAGACATTAACAACACTCGCGCTCGTCAAGTGATCAATGGTCGAGAGAAACGTGTCTTTGACCTTTGCCAGCGCGTAATCTCAGCAAACAGTACAGCTCAAGAAGAACTACACGCAGACATTCACGGTCGTTATATGGTTCGAGTCGCGGCATCACTTGCTTACAACTTGTGCGAAACCTACTTGGTAATTGTTCCAAATAACGGAGCTATCTCAAATATCCAAGAAGACGCGATGGTTGAAGTCCCATGCTTACTAACAAGTAGTGGACCAAAAGCCCTCAGCGTCGGCAAGATACCGACATTCCAAAAAGCCATGATTGAAAGCCAGCTTGGCTATGAAAAACTGGTGGTAGATGCTTGGTATGAAGGTAACAAGCAAAAACTTATCAATGCCCTTACTCTAAACCGTACTGTGGTCAATGTACCCAAGGCGAAAGCGATCGTTGAAGACATTCTTGAAGAAAACGGAAGTTATTTACCCCAGTTTAATAAATAAGTAACAAGGATAATAAAATGAATACCTCTGCCCTACGACACAATGCCAAGGAGGCGACACAAAAGTTCTCCAGAGCAGCCATACAGGTTATTCTATTTATTGCCGTAATGGGTACAGCAATGGCTGTTGCGGCAATCATGAGAATGGAGTTCATGCCCAGCTTCATTATTTCTATCGGCGACATGATTATGTCGATGATGTTTGGGATGCTAGGTAACCTCCCTATTATATTCTGTATGGGGCTTGCTGCGGCATTAGCTCAAAAGAAAAAGGTCGATGCCGCTATTACAGCCCTAATATCGTTCCTATTTTTCCTAGTAGCAAACAATACTTACCTTACTAACAACAATATGTTGGCTGAGGAAGGTATCGCTGGATTATACGGTACTGGTCAAGCAATGGTACTAGGATTTCAAGTTGTCGACATGGGCGTTATTCTCGGCATGCTAATGGGAATATTAGTTGGTTGGCTGCATAATAAATATCAAGGGTTAACTTTTGGTGCTTATTTTAGAATTTATGAAGGCTCACGCTTTGTATTTATTCTCATGATACCAATTACTGCAGCACTCGCTATTTCATCATGTTACTTCTGGCCACCAATGAATAATATGATCAACAACTTAGCATCGTTGATCGAAACTTCAGGTGTGTTCGGTATTTTCAATTACACAGCATGGAACTTTTGGTTGATACCGACAGGTCTGCACCATCCTCTATGGATGTCATTCTTTTATACTCCATTGGGCGGAACTGCAGAAGTTGGTGGAGAAGTGATTCATGGAGCACAAACCATCTTCCTAGCTGAAATGTCACATATGAATGAAATTACTGAGTTAGACCCATCGATTAAATACGTCAGCTTCGGTCTTACTAAGGTGTTCGGCTCACTAGCTATCGCAGCGGCCTTCATACGAACAGCGGCAAAGGAGAAAAAGGCCTATGCGAAGAGTATTATAATTCCAAGTCTGGCCGTTGCTGTAGGTACTGGTATTCTGGAGCCATTGCACTTCCTTTATATATTTATCGCTCCATCAATTTGGTTTATCTACGGATTAGTGGGTGGTATTGCCGATAGTATTACCTATATGCTTGGTGTTAGTACTTATATGCCAAATGGCATTATTGATTTAATTATCACTAACATCGCAATACCTCTGAGTTTGACTAAAGCTCATTTCACAGTATTAATTGGTATATTGATGATGCCATTATGGTATTTCCCTGCAGTATGGATTATCAAGAAACGTAATATTGATATCTTCCAGGACCAAGATGTGTCTAACGAAGATGTGATTAAGAGTGCTGTCAATGATGACTCTGATGTTAAACACTTTATTTCAGGATTAGGCGGACAAGATAATATTGAGACTGTTGGCAACTGTTTTACTAGATTGAGGGTTCAAGTTAAGAACCCAGAGTTAATAGACAAATCTGAAATAGAAAAAGGTAAACAAACTGGTGTGGTGATTAATGGCAATAATGTTCAAATAATCATAGGCATGCATGTAGAAACCTATAAAGAAAAGATGTGTGACGTATTAGGTCTAGAAGCCTAGTCCAGAAAATTTCAGGGAGGAATTCTTCTCCCTTTTTAAATTTAATTTTGAGGTAAGTTATGAGAGACACATATAACGTCAAACTTATTGGCTTAAAAGACGTACAGTTATTAAATGAACAACTTGATGATTCTAATATTAAGCCAAATGAAGCCATTATTAAAAATGAGATGTCACTTATTAGCGCAGGGACCGAACTGTCGCGAGTTTATGGTATTAAAAAAGGCGTAGAGTACCCACTATATACTGGTTATATTTCTGTTGGTAAAGTAGTCGAAAAAGGCAATGAATTAACAGGCATCGAAGTGGGTGACCGAGTCATGTTTAATGGCCCTCACAAGCAATTCCAACGTTTCGAGCATAACGGACGCAATTTAGAGCTCATCCTTAAAGTCGATCCAGAACTCACATTAGAACAAGCTGCACTCGTTTACCTTGCATCAATTTCGATGAATGGTGTCGCTATCGCTGACGTTAAGCTTGGGGACACCGCTGCGGTATTTGGTCTAGGCACTATTGGGCTCATTACAGCTAAGCTTCTCCAACTTGCAGGTGCAAAAGTAATTGCCATTGATCCTGTTACTTCTCGTACTGAAGACGCAAAGAAAATTGGCATTCAACACGTAGTTAGCTGTGCGCCAGAACATCAAGAGTCGGAAGTCATGAGGCTGACGAACGGTCGTGGTGTTGATATCGCTATCGATGTCGCAGGTGTTTCTCCTGCTATCGAGACTGCCGTTAATTGTGCTGCATTTAACGGCCAAGTGATCCTCAGCGGCTCACCACGCGCGGAACATCAAGGTAACGTTACCGCAATTCTAAATCGCATCCACATGCGTATGTTAACAGTAAAGGGGGCTTACAACGGCTTATACCCATTCTACGAACAAGAAGGCTCACGTATGTGTGTAGAGCGTAACATGCAATATATCGTCAATTGTCTGAAGGATGGTCGTCTAAAGGCAGAAGATTATATCAGCCACATTCTATCTCCTCGTGATGCAATGCAAGGCTACCGAGGACTGATGGAAGATCGCGATAGCTACAAGTGCGTTGCGTTCGACTGGACACAGCTATAACAGGAGATCGATGATGAAAATAGGAATTGTCGGTGCTGGTGGTATCGTAAACGTCTGCTTAGCTGCACTTGATAAGATTGATGAAATTACCGTGTCTGCCATCTGTGTTCTAGAACAGGAACGTCAGGTTGCAGAGGAGCTTGCTGAGAAATATTCGATACCAACAATTTACACCGACTATAACGATTTCTTAGCAGACTCGAATATAGATGCCGTGTACGTAGGTATTATCAACAGCCTGCATTATCTATTCACCAAGCAAGCGCTTGAAGCGAATAAGAACGTTATCTGTGAAAAGCCATTCACGTCGTTGGCGAGTGAAAGCGAAGAGTTAGCAAGTCTCGCAGTTGAAAAAAGGCTGTATTTGTTTGAAGCAATCACCTTGCTCCACTTTAGAAACTACCGTTACATCCTAGATAAGATAAAAAAACTTGGAGATATTAAACTAGTACAATGTAATTTCTCTCAGTTTTCAAGCCGCTATCCTCAGTACAAAGAAGGTAATGTACTGCCCGCGTTCAGTCCTGAGCTCTCTGGGGGAGCGCTTTATGACTTAAATGTCTATAACATTCATTTTGTCATGGGTTTGTTTGGCACTCCAGATAATGTGCATTACCTAGCAAACCGAGGACACAACGGTATCGACACTTCAGGAGTATGCACACTTCAATACCCGGAATTCATCGCATCATGTGCGGCCGCAAAAGACTCGACCAGTCCTAATTTTGCCATCATTCAAGGAGAGAAAGGCTACATTAAAGTAGAAGGTGCTACTAACTTCTGCCCTAGCGTTTCTTTTGTATGTGGTGAACAATCAGAAACCTATGATGAAGCGAATCCTGAAAATCACATGGTAGAGGAATTCCAGAGTTTCGCACGTATGTTCCGAGAACAAAATCTGGAACAATGCTATCGACACCTTAACCATTCCGTCTCCGTAATGAACGTTATCGAGCAAGCGCGATTGAGTGCAGGGATTGTCTTTTCTTGTGACACCAACGCATAACTGCTCCTACCCCCGAACAATTTCTGCAAAGCCCCAATCGGGGCTTTTTATTTATTGACGAGAGTAGAACAATTATTCTACCCTATAGGTAGTACAAACATTCTACCTATAGGTTTTATGATGTCCCAACAACAAATAGCCGAGAACCTGGAACGTGCTTTTGCGCAAAAAGGGTTTGCAGAACCGAGTGTTGCTGAGCTAAAAGCACTTTCTGGTGTCAGTATGCGAACGCTTTATAAATATTTTCCTTCTAAAGAAAGTATGGTCGTGGGCGCGCTGGATTATCGTCATCAACGTTACCTATCGTTACTAGAAAGCTGCCACAGTGCTCCTGGCTTGGCTGCCACCTTATCGGCGTTTGATACGCTTAGTCACTGGATGAGGCAGAACGCACCAAAAGGATGTCTTTCTGCAAATGCTCTAGCGGCATTTCCTGACAATGCAGAAATTCACTCCGCTGTTGAAACCTATAAACATGCGGTAATTCAACAATTGGCGCAGATAAGTGGTCGTGAAGATCTAAGTCAGGCGTTATATGTACTTCAT
Source organism: Vibrio mediterranei (assembly GCF_013364395.1). Taxonomy (NCBI): domain Bacteria; kingdom Pseudomonadati; phylum Pseudomonadota; class Gammaproteobacteria; order Vibrionales; family Vibrionaceae; genus Vibrio; species Vibrio mediterranei. The sequence goes on from NZ_JABXGK010000008.1 coordinate 1,910,213, forward strand.
GAAGGTATCACGGCCGCTTACCCTATCCTGGGAGAAGCTGCCGTGAGTGCAGCTAAAACGGCAGTCAACGCACTATTCACAGCGACAACATCAAACAACTAAAAAAGGAAACCACACATGAGTTCAATTATGACTGGCGTTCAGCTCATTGGGCACGGTGACTTAGAACAACTTGTCGTTAAATCAGACATCGCGGTTCCTAAACCAGCCGCTAATGAAGTTCTCATTAAAGTCAGCGCCGCAGGCGTAAACAACACCGATATCAACACTCGTATTGGCTGGTACTCCAAGGGCGATAACGATAGTGAAGACGCAGGCTGGTCTGGCAATGCTCTTTCTCTACCAAGAATTCAAGGTGCGGACGTTTGTGGTCATATTATCGCTGTAGGAGAGCATATTGACGATGCTCGAATTGGCGAACGCGTGCTCATTGATCCTTGCCTTCGGTACTCCGATGGAGAACGCCTTGATCACTTCTGGTACTTTGGCTCTGAGTGTGATGGTGGTTTTGCAGAATATACCGTAGTGGATTCTCGCCAGGCTTACAGTGTAAATTCAAGCTACAGCGACATTGAGCTCGCCTCTTTTCCGTGTTCTTACTCAACCGCAGAAAACATGCTCACCAGAGCATCAGTCACAGCTAATGATACTGTTTTAGTCACTGGCGCATCGGGCGGTGTGGGTTCTGCTGCAGTGCAGTTGGCGAAAGCACGTGGTGCTAAGGTGATTGCAGTAACTAGTGAATCGAAGGCATCAGCCTTACTTGATATCGGTGCCGATAAAACGGTATCACGTGGTGAAAGCTTGGTGGATACATTGGGTAGAAACAGCGTTAGTGTTGTCGTTGATCTCGTTGCAGGTCCTCAATGGCCAGAGTTACTTGAAGTGATGCAACCCAAAGGCCGCTATGCCGTCTCTGGTGCTATTGGTGGCGCGATGGTCGAACTCGACGTTCGAACACTGTATCTAAAAGATCTGTCTTTTTTCGGCTGTACTGGGCTCGAAGATGAGGTATTTCCAAACCTAATCAGCCGAATCGAACACTCACAAATAAAACCACTGGTGGGGAAAGTGTTTGCATTATCAGATATCAAACAGGCACAACGGGAATTTGTAGAGAAAAGCCATATCGGGAAAATTGTATTGCAAGTGACACAAGGATAATACTAAAAACAGCCAACTCTCCAATGATGCCCCCTTGCTTTAACAAGTGGGCATCATCTCTTGGTAACAAGACGTTCGATATTGGTTATTTCTTGCGGGGAGGTAACATATCGGTCATAGAGCCTTCAACCAATTCGGCAGCAAAGGCAAAGGTTTCTGCTAATGTAGGATGAGCATGAACAGTGTGAGCGATATCTTTAGCACGCCCCCCTAGCTCTAACATCGCAGCTGCTTCGTGAATGAGTTCCCCAGCATTTTCTCCACAAATCCCTGCACCTAAAAGCGTACCTGTTTCGGCACAGAAAAGCGCTTTGGTGACGCCATTCGTCGCCCCAACACTCTGAGCTCGACCACTGACCAACCAAGGCACTTTGCCTGTTTGGAATTCTATACCTTGCTGCTTAGCTTCCTTCTCTGTCACACCGACCCAAGCGATCTCCGGACTGGTGTATGCCACCGATGGAATGGCTACAGCATGAAAAGTTGAATCCATACCAGCGATAACCTCTGAGGCCACCTTGCCTTCGTGTGTTGCCTTGTGAGCCAACATCGGTCCTTTGACGATGTCACCGATAGCAAAAATATTAGGGACGCTGGTTTGCATCTTGTCATTCACAGGAATAAGCCCCTGTTTATCAACCTCAATGCCTAGCAAATCCAACCCTAAGTTGGACGTGTTTGGCCTGCGCCCAACAGCCACTAATACAGCATCAAAACACTCGCTTTCTGGTGCTTTCTTACCGTCAAAAGATACCGTGATAGCATCAGTACCCGCTTCAATGCCAGTCACCAACGTCTTGGTCAACATTTGATAGCGCTTCTTAACCGACTTAACTAAAGGTTGAACAATGTCTTTATCTGCTGCAGGAATCACTTGCTCTTGTGCCTCGACAATAGTGATCTGCGATCCCAATGCTGAATACACTTGTGCCATTTCTAGACCAATAATCCCGCCGCCAATGATCAGCAGTTTGTTAGGAATCGTCGTCAGCGCTAGTGCGTCGGTAGAGTCCCAAATCCTCGGATCATTAGGCGCGATAGGAAGTGATACTGAATGTGATCCGGTTGCGATGATGGCATGCTTAAACAAGATTTGCGTTTCTGATTCACCAACCACTGACAGTGCATTGCGTGAGGTAAACTGACCAACACCTTGAACGCGTGTTATCTTGCGAGCTTTTGCTAGGTTAGCAATTCCTTTCGTCAGCTCTGATATCGTGTTTTCTTTGTGAGATCGTAAACCGTCAATGTCTATGCTTGGAGTACCAAATGCGATACCCATTTGCTTTCCATGCTGGGCATGTTCAATTAACGCCGCTGCATGCAATAAGGTTTTGGATGGTATACAGCCTACGTTTACACACACGCCACCCAAAGTATCTTGCTTCTCTACTAGACATACAGACAGTCCAAGATCAGCCGCGCGAAAAGCTGCGGTATAACCTCCAGGTCCACCACCGAGTACAACTACATCTACGTTGATAGAATCCACCATCCCTATTCTCCTCATTTTTCAGAAACGTCACTACCGCAACACGATAAATTCCGTCCAGTATAGATCGTCTAAATGTCTGAGCAGTGTTAATTTTTGCTGTTAGGTGACCTGTGTTTAAAACTTCTCTTTATCTGTCTCAAATAGTGTTTAGTATGAGCGTTTGCGCACAAACCTAGGACAAACCACTAACTGCTATGAGAATAAAAGCACTGTTATCTTTCACCTTGCTCATCATGACGGGCTGTTCGTCATATCAAATGAATCAGCTTGGCCTTCGCTCCTCATCAGTTAATACTTACCCTAATTACATGGACACAATAGAGCTATGCGAAGTTGCCAACGGCTATCGAGCAACCAATCAAACTCGCATCTCCGTGAGCAGCGAGCAATGGAAACGCAATCTAACAACTGAACGCTGCGACGAGCTGGTAAAAGAACTCTACTTCAGTCGATTCATCCGTAGTATTACCATATCCAAACCCGAAGAAGCAGCGCAGCCTGTCCCAACGCCATTACCGGCAAAACCTCAATAGCTTTGTAACGTATGAGTATTATTTTTATTTTTATACAATAACAACATACCCAAAGCGGCTAACATCATCACAACGGCGGCCACCGCAAACCCAAGCTCCGTAAGATCGTAGTGAGTCAAATAGGCGATAAGAACATAACTCATACTTTGAACAAAAGTAGAGAATAACTTCATTCCACCATCTACTCTGCCTCGAACTCTATTATCAATCGTTTCATGCAGCTTATTTACTCTAGCGATTCGATTGGTCGCATTGAATAAGCCAATAAATAACGCAAAAATAACGAGACTAAGTGCTGACATCGAGCTAGCTAGTACACTCAATAACACCGCTAACCCGACAACACTGACAATCATTAGTTGTTCTTGTCGAAAACGAATCAGTAGCTGCGTAATGATAACTCCGCATAACATCGCGCCTAAACCATAATTTATTTGCCACCAAGCAAACCAATGACCTTCAATGTTTTGCTCGGAAAAATAGATAGGCACCAACTTAGACAAGTAAGTCATCATTGGGTAACTCAGACAGGACAGAGCAACAAACAAGAAAAACATCGGTGAGCGTGAAAATATGGCTTTAGATTCGCTCAGCTGTGTCATAAAAGATACATGCTTGGTCTCGCGTTGCTTTGGTTTGTAATGGATACTGGCATAGCAAATCATAGCGCTGACAGAAAGTAACATGGCCAGCAAGGCAAAGTACTCAATTGACCACAGTTCCAATAACAATACGCCTAAGCCGCCTGCAGTCAGGGTGGTCATCTGTAGGACGATCTCTTGTTGTCCAGAGATTTTTGCATAATCTGATCTTTTATAGAGCTCTTGAGTGAATGCACCGTTTGTCCCCCATGCAAGATCGTTAGTTAACCAAAAAACCAGTTGAGCAACAGCAAGGGGCCAAAGTGCATTTGGTTCAATATACCAAGTAAAAACAACGAGTAATGCAGCTAGCGCCTGTAATAGTTGGACCAGTGCTAAGATATGCTTTCGCGAAAAACGGTCAATAGCCGTAGCAAAGAATGGGGTCACAAAGAACGATAACGCCGTGCAACATAACGTGAGTATAGCCAAGAATGTACTGTTGTTTCCTTGCGTCAAGATGCTCCATGGGAGCGCCATTAACATCATCCCTGAAGCGATACCATCGAACAGCAGTGCAGAGAGATGTTGCAGCGAAGTCCTTTTCATCATCATTCCTTTATCTTTGTGAGTTGCTTCAATGCTAAAACCTCAATATTACTTGAGGTCAAGCTATACTTGAGTGTAGAAGGAGAATGAAATGGAATTATCAGTCGGTCAGGTAGCAAAGCGTGCGGAAGTTGCTGTATCAGCACTGCATTTTTACGAGCAGAAAGGAATGATTTCTAGTTGGCGAAACCAAGGGAATCAACGTCGCTATGACAGCTCAGTCTTGCGACGTATAGCGGTTATTAAAACAGGACAGCAACTCGGGCTCAGCCTAGAAGAGATTAAAGAGGCATTGTCGGTGCTTCCTATTCATAGAGCCCCCTCTCAAGAAGAGTGGGAGTCTATGGGCAAAAACTGGAAGCGAATATTAGATGAGAAAATTTGGCTAATGACCAAACTTAGAGACGAGCTTGGGGAGTGCATTGGTTGTGGTTGCCTCTCGCTAAGTCGCTGTCGACTAAGAAATCCTGACGATATATTGGCCCAGCAAGGAAATGGCGCTTTGCTGTGGAAGCAAAGCACCTAAGTCATAGTCTAGGCTAACAAAAACTTGGTTCTAAACTGCAAGGTCTTCTTCTTTTAGCTTTGGAGCAAAATGGATAATATGCTTATTAAAGCTGAATGATGCAGGGCCGTGCGTATTTTTTGTCGTCACCTTTTCTTCGTCAAACGCGACGGTTACACGTGTGTGAGTTTGAACCAAAGACTCTACCGTATTGAGCTCTAACTTAGCAAACAGCTCCAGCTCCAATCTCTCTTTTTCAGCATTGAGTTCATCTAACGCTTCGGTGTTTGAACTATTTAATGCTTCGAGCTCTTTATTCTGTTCTTCCGTTCTTGCTGACTTAGGAACCTTCTTAAGCTCTATTTCGCGTCGGATTGCTTTCATTTTACTTTCTTGAAGCTCGGTATAACGTAGTTGCAGTTGTTCTAGTCCATCTTGGTAATTTTGGAACTGCGCAAAAGCTTTTATGTAGGTGGCAGTATCACCTTCCACACCGAGTTGATTACAAACCACTTTGCCACCGACTATCGCTTCTCCACCACTTAAAATCCCTTGTTTCTTCCCTGCGCCAGTCACTATTAAATCACCGCCACACACGATGTCGTTGTTTAGACTATGCACCGTAAAGTGAATATCTCCTTGTGAGCTGATATTGGCAAACTGAGCGTAATTAGCGACAACATCGCCGCCAGACTCAATGAGACAAGATTTGGGTTCGCCATCATCAACATTATGTCCGATGATACCTTTGCTGACGATGATATCCCCTTTCGACTTCAAAATTGCCGACTCAACAAATCCCCCAACAGTAATAGTCCCTGTCGCTGTCACTTCCATATTGGGTTCAATATTTCCAGAAATCACCACACTGCCCTTAAATTTGATATGTCCGGTGGATATATCCACTTTACTCAAGCAAAGGGCTTCATCAATCTCGACACCCGATGATTTAATTACCGGCATTCCTGACATCGTAGACAACAATGTATTCGGGTTATCAGCCGAGAACTTGGTCCCTGCTCCCGGCTTAAGTGGATTGTCTTTGACTGCTTTAGGAGGGATGATGGCTCCAGTGACTGTGAATCCATTCTCACCTTTGATGGCCGGTATTCGCTTCATCACTTGCTCATTTTCACCTACCGTAACAATGGCTCCTAAATCACGCATATCCACTTTGTCTCCATCGCCGGTAGCTTGCGGTTTGAGTACACGCTTTTTAGGGTCAGCTACTAGTGGAATAAACTGCGCATCTTTACCTTCTTTCGGCCTTTTTCCTATCGCCACAGGTTGGGTATAGCTCTCACCAGCTTTAAGCTGACGACTGAGTAGCAGTACTTTCTTTAACGCTTTTTTGTTAAGTCCTTTAACTACTCTGGATTCTGTGAGTGATTTGATGATGTCATTAGGCTGAAGTGGATTGCCGCCGTATGCTCCAGTGACTTTAATACTAGCAATCATATCTTGCTCGGTTAGTATCACTTCAGCGCTAGCATCTTTAATTTGGGCAATAGTGATGCCAGAAAAGGCTTCACCTTTTGCACTTGCAGCACACTTTATGAATTGATTGACAGCAGATTCGTCAAGAAAGAAATGCTGGGCATTAAGCTCACCCAACATGTTGTTTAGCAAAGAAGCTTCTAATGCCAGACCTTGCTCATACTCACTCGGTAATTGGGCAATAACTTCATTACCATTTGACGATATTTTGAGAACACTTTTCCACATGATGGCTAGACACTTCCTTATGCTCATTACACAAGCTCAAACTGAACAATGTGATCATGCTTCAACAATTTTAATTATCTTAATGTAGTCTCAGTAGTGAGACTATGTTCAATATCGAAAACTCCGGTTGGCGTCACGGTAATTCGGTTGGTTCTTTGACTCTGATTCAACTATGAACGTGTGGTAGATGAGAGAGAACTGAATTTGAGTTTGAAGAGGATTTACAGTGTAAAAACAGGATTCTGGCAATTTACACTGTAAACGTCGGTGGCTTTGTTTACAGTGTAAATCCAAGGTAAGAGAAGTTTAAGTCAATTTACACTGTAAACGTTCGATGAGTGAACAGAGTTCCAGCCTAAATTGAGCTTCAGCTTGTTTACGTCCCGCTAGACTCAATTGATGGACAACGTGTTCCCAAGACCATTCTTGCAACACGACGGCCGTGACAATCGCACTATCAACATCTACTGAGGCATTTGCGAGAGACACCATGAAGTCGAACAAATCGCTACGGCTGGAAACCAATGAGTTGCCACCTCTTGAGTACAGAATGGCGAGCTTCGATGGCAACGCAGCGCTTCTCTCTATAATTGAAGTAGAAAACAATAACCATGCAAGCGATGGATGAATATCCCGATTGACCGATCTCAATTGATAAACCAGATTTCGGCTGAACTGTTGTTTAGCTTGGGAAAGCCAATCTTCGCTATTCTTAGATGTTGGCAATACCAAAGTAAGGCTGTAGGTACCACTGGCTTTATCTTTAGCACTACCCAGTTTAAGCGGAACGAATTGGTTGCTTTGCCAGAATCTAAACAGCTCTGTCGTCACTCCAAAGCTGGTGGCAAGATAATCTACCTGATCATCTGTTTGTAGTTTCAAACGACGCAGCATCTCAGAACCGACACCGGAGGATTGTACTAGAGGATGAACCGCTATGCGCATCACTCTGCCACAACGTTGCGTTGCCGGCTCTGATAGAGCAAGGTGATTAGCTAGCTCAACCGGCGCCAAGTTACCCGGCGGACGAGACTGCCCTAGTTGGACTCTCTCTACGATATCAAGAGACAAATCCCCTTCCCTATTTAAGAGAACAGCGCCGACAACCTGACCATCGTAACTCATGGTATAAAGCGTCATTGTTTTTGACGAGAGCAATAACATCAGATCGTTAGGAGAAGTCTGGTAGTGCGCATTAACGAGTAAAGCAAAGGCTTCAGACAATATTGATTCATTATTGCTACAATCATTTGTTGCCACTGAAGAAAAAGACCAACGCTTTGAATCAAACGAATCAAACTTAACGTCACTTGCCAACTGTGTTAGCTCAGCTTGTAATAGAAACGCACCGGCGCACCACTTCTCTAAAGCATCGTTTTGAGCCCATCGAATCGGCTGCTGCATATGATGTAGTTTGGTTCCTTTACGTTCCTTCTGGAGCCAAGGAAGGAACTTAAGGCTAAACCCTCTTCCACACCCTTCATAACCATGAACAGTCGAACTGATAACTAGACGATGGTAATAGGCAACAATGGTTTTTAAGAGTGGAACTGGAATCGCTGCGGCTTCGTCGACAAACAATAAATCACAAACAGGCTTTGACTTTATCAGTTCATCTGGCGAAACAAACTCAATAGATGACGAAGCGCTTTGTTCTATCTGACTGAAATCAAAGACAGGCTGAACAGCAGCTTTGCTTGGCGCAGTGACCAAGATTCGACACGGACGTGAAGCGACTATTCTTGCCGCCGCTAGTCCGAGGGCACTGCTTTTGCCACGCCCTCGATCGGCAGTAATAACCAAAGGACGTTTTCTATGTCCCGTAAGGACTCGCTCGATGGCCTCGATGGCTTCGTTTTGTTCTACATAAATATTGCTACTCTCACGCGCCTGGTGTTGATTTTGCCAATAAGCCAAATCATTAATCAGGTTACGGCTTGATTGTTTCAGTCGAGGTAGCAAAGCGAGGTGTCGCTCTAACCAAGGATGTACATCACTTCCATTACTTAACAGAATGAGTACACCGCCTCCTACGAGCGCACCAAGTGCAGCATTAAAACTATTAGCATCAAAATCATCGCTAAGCGTCACGACGAGTAGCTTAACTTCCCTTCCTAGTAGACGTTTTCCTTGTTTAACCGGAATAGCGTCTAGAGAGCCGATAGATTCTTCTCCTAGCTGAAACTTAGAGTCTTTAGGAAAGCGCATCGAGAATTGCTCAATCAATTCATGCTGCCATGCCAGTGAGCCTTCTAAAATAAGCGCACTTCGTTGAAAGCGCTCATCCGCTATTGCATGTTGTTGCTCGAGAAGATGAAGCTGTGAGGAAAATAAAGCCGTCATGGGTATCATTGCTGTGGGGACTTACCACAATATTAACACAAAAAAATACCTCGCTATGGCGAGGTATTTTGAAAGTTATTTAGTTCATCTTAGTTTTTATGAACTCTAGGATTTCATCCATTGTTTGGTCATCGACCTTTTTAAGGTTGAGTGCTAAATTTGGACCTTTGCGAGTGTAACTAGCCCGTCCCTTAACGAGATCAATTTTCGCGACTTTAGCTCTCTTAGGTGGCGCAAGTTCATGCATCCAGTTCTCTAGAGTTTCCGACACATCTTTGGTAATGCGTGCAACACCTTGAGCACGACTTTTCTGCCACACGTAACCTTCATTCTGGTGACAACGCTCAATTAATTGGTTTTGTTTGTCACCATCAAGCTCGCTAAATTGCTTATGTAGACGCACAATCGTTGGACGTCCTAAATCACTCACGTTAGGGTATGCTTGAAGAAGTTCTAGTGGTAAGTCTGCAGCTTTCAGAGCTCCACTTACCAGTGCTTCGCTACATTGAAACATTTTCGCTAGCGCTTTTTGGTCTTCAGCTTCGCCGCTTTCAAGCTTAGCTAGCATCTCTTTACCTTTTTCATATAGAGATAGCGGCTTATGGGCGTTCGCAACATCAGACAAGAATTTAGCGTGGTCGCCATTGATATTTTCAGCAACGTAAATCAAGAACTCTTTTTGAGCCAGAATACATGACATACGACGACGGCTACCATCAAGAACTTCAATGGTTCCGTCTTTTTGACGGCGGCCAACTGCTGGATACTGTTGCCCTTTATCTCTTAAAGTTGCCAGTACATCAGAGAGTGCGTGCTCGTTTAAGAATGATTGCTCACGTGCATTTTCTTCAAATACGAACGTCTTCGATTCCACTTCATTTGCAGGAATACGCACAAGTTCAAATGAAACTAGCTCCTCCCCTGCAACTGATAACTCAATATATTGGGCTTGTTCCTTGGCTGCGGTTTGCGCTTCCTGAGGGGTAGTTGCACGTCTCTTATTTGCTTTTCCGAAAAGCTTAGCGTTAAGTTCAGAAGTTTTAATAGCCATATAACGTTACCCTTGATTCAATGATGACCAGTTGCTGTGAAGCACTCTTTCTAACTCTAGTGCACTTTTGTGTACTGCGTCTTGTGCTGTCGCCAGCGTTTTTTTACCACCTTCAAAGTCAGAAGCCGTTAAATCAAATACTGTGCTGTAGGTATCTGCACAAGTTTCAAATGCCCTACTACGAGGAATTGTCGCCATCATAACTTGGTCACCAAGTAGGTAGTTCATCTCTGTTAAGACAGACACTTGCTTTTTATTATCATCTTCAAACATGGTCGGCATCAGACGAACGAATTCTAATCCTTTCCAATCTTCTGGGAACATCTCATAAACAGTCGGAAGGTGCTGGAAGAAATTGACTGTTGAAGCCCAATCTAAACGTTTAGCTGCACATGGAATAAGCAGCGCATTAGATGCATACATAGCGTTCCAAACTAGTGGATCAACGTGAGGGCCAGTATCAATCATGATGACGTCGAAGTCATCCGCGATGTTGTCAATCAACTTCTCTTTTAGTAGTTTAACAATATCGAGAGATTGGTTTTGAGAAAGGTTTTGCCATGCTTCCGCGTTAAACATCGCATCTTCAGGGAAGGCTGAAATCGTTTTTAGGTTAGGATACTGAGTTGGTAGCAAAACGTTGCGGCGTAAAAAATCAATATCAATATCAGTCCCTTCCGGTACATTTTCTAGCATTACATCTACCGCAGAATAGATGTTTTCATGTTCGGAAATACTGATTTGTGGATTCAAGAACAAACGAAGTGAACCTTGAGGGTCCAAGTCAATTAGACAGATACGATAGCGTTTGTCCAAGTTTAGCGCTAGGCAGGCAGCTAGATGAACTGCGCTCATAGACTTACCAGTACCACCCTTTTGGTTTTGAACGTTAATAATCCACGGTTTATTATTGGCGCTTTGTTTACGTTCGTGAAATTTAGGTACCGCAGCCGCATCCATCAACATGTGTGCTTCTTGCAACGAAATAGAATAATGATTGGCATTATTTTTAGTAAATTGATGACCATTTGCTTCCATCTTACTGATGGCATCATCCAGTTTACGACGAGTCAGTCCAGAACGAGTTTCCATCATTGCTTTTGACATTGCAGGAAAGTGATCATCGCTTCGTTCTTCTAATACAATTTCGATGCGATCTGCTTGTACTTGCTGAGTTTGTTCTGCAAGTTGGTAGAGATTATCTATTGTTTGTTCTCTTTTCATACCTAAGTTCCAACCAAGTAACCTAATGAATTAATGTACAGCTATATCGTACATTCACATCAAAAAGCTGTCCACTCACTTAGTGTTGTTTTTTACAATAAATTGACCACATAAAAGCTAAATCGTGATTTTGCCTACAAAGCTGATGAAAAATACATCAAACAATCCAAGTTATAATGAAGTGAAAGACACAGAAACCTCAACAGATTTCAAACGTTACCACGTAACCTATTTACAATGTAAATAAAAAACATCTCGGAACGATTATAAATATTGGATAACTTACGGACTTTGTTGTTTCTACCTCAGCTATTTCAAATTAGGCGTCTTTTTAGGCACAAAAATAATTGTTCATTGGTCAGTGAAGAAATGTTAGAGCACCAAAAGACAAAACTCATGATCATAGTTCCGAAACTATAGAAGCATGATCAAGGGGAGTTTTAGAAACAGACGTTGGATTATTGGTCTGTTACGTCGATCATTTATCTTGGAAGAATGATCAAGTACTTTGTCACTACGGAAGCATGTAAATCTCCGACCAAATTACGGCTTATGCCCGATAGAACAAGGGATAGTGGTAAGATTCAGTGATTAACGACAGAATTCAAAATGCAATAACAGGTTCAATAAACTTACTTGATCATGCTTCCTAATATATAAGGGTTAAAGCCATTAACGATGAAAAAGCGTCTGTTCGTTTATCTTTATTCAATTCGAGTAATATCTGAACAATTACTTTCATCAATTGCCTAAGACGACAAATAATTCTTCCACCTTGATCATGCTTTCGAGGTAAATTTATGATTTAAAAGATATTTACATTAAGCTATTCACAGCTTTTCTACTTTTTCTGTGGATAAGTTGTGATGACTTCATGATCATCTATCCGTAAGCGTAATGATCATATTTTCGGGCAGATGATGATCATGCCTCCAGAGTTCTATGATCATGCATTCGAAAAACAATGATCATCGTTTCGTAATTACTATGATCATGCGTCCGAATCCTTGTCAAACATTTGCTTTTAAAAACATAGAGTTACAATCCATAAAAGTGCCAGATCATAAGATCACTTAATCATATTAGATCAGTATTATCAGTAAAGATCAGTTTATTAAGAGCAATAAAATAGATCTTTATTTATTCGGCATTATTCTTTATTCTATGGAACAATATCGAATTTACGGATAGTGTGATATAGATCCAATCATGAGCAACGATGAAAAATTATTGATCCGATCTCCACGAGATCACAAAGGCGGACATCTTTTTGAAGTGACAGAAACGTCTGTCGATTGGATTGAGCAGTATCAGCACTTCAAAGGCGTGACCAAGAGCATTTTGGAACTGCTGAATCTTATCTCTTTACGCGGATTCAGTTCTAAAGATGGTTACGTTTCAACTACCGAGTTAATCGACGCCACTGACGGTAAACTAACTCGTGCAGCTATTCAGCAACGTTTGAGAGCCGCAGTAAATATTGGTTTGTTTAGCCAACATGGTGTTAAGTTTGAGGAAGGCCTCGCTGGCAAAACGATGCTTCATCGGTTTATTAATCCCAATCAATTAGTATCCGTTTTGGGCGCAACCAGCCTGGTTACCGAATCGGTTAAGCAATCTGAAAAGCAAAAAAAATCAAAAGCATTGGCTCAAACACAAGTGAATAAACGTTTGTTGAATGAACATGGACTTTATACGCCACCAGCTATGCGCGATGAAGCAGATCAGTTTGTAGTATCTCCAACAAACTGGGCAGGCATTATCGATCAAGCACTCGCTCCACCACGTACACGTAAAAGCTATCAGAAGTCGATGGTATCCATCTCAGGTACAAAAGCGGTGATTGAAACTCGATCATCTAAGAATATCATGACTGTTGATGATCTTATGACGCTGTTTGCATTGTTTACGCTAACGGTGCAATACCATGATCATCACCACGAAGAGTATCACCTTGATGCTAAACATGTGCCTAACAAGACCCCTTTATATATCACTGACATCCTTTCCCTTCGAGGTAAAAAAGACAGTGGCCCAGCACGTGATTCCATTCGTGACAGTATTGATCGAATTGAATTTACCGATTTCCAATTGCACGAGCTTACAGGTCGTTGGCTCAGCGAAAATATGCCTGAAGGATTCAAGAGTGATCGTTTTAGGTTTCTAGCCAGAACGATCACTGCATCTGAAGAGGCACCACGTGAAGGCGCGGATGGTGAGATCAAGATCAAGCCTAATTTATATATCTTGGTGTGGGAGCCGTCGTTCTACGAAGAGTTATTGACGAGAGACTATTTTTTCTTGTTCCCGCCTGAAATTCTAAAACAGCATACCTTGGTATTTCAGTTGTATTCGTATTTCAGAAGTCGTATGGCCCGACGTCATACCGATACTCTTCTTCTTTCAGAGCTTAATCAAAAGCTTGCGCGTAACATAGAATGGCGACGCTTCTCGATGGATCTTCTTCGAGAGCTTAGAAAACTAGGGGAAGGATCCACAAGCAATGATCAATTTGATGTAAACTTATGGGGCTATCATCTGACACTACAATGCATAGATCCTGATGCTAAGCTACCAGATTATCAGGTTGATATTCGTTGTGATGTGGAAGAAGTATTGCGTTACTCAAGAGCAAGAACCACGAATGCAGGTAAGCGAAACATGGCACCAACCTTACCTAACCCGTTACGCAACGAGTTGGTAACTCGTAAGCAACTCGATGAGCTGTCGACAATCATTGACGGTGAGTTTGAGCCAATTCAGCGTAAAGCACCGTCTCCAAGAGGAAACCTGGGCCGTAGAGTGAAGCAGAGAAAACACTTAGTTGAAATCAATGCGGATGAAATAACCATCATCTTATCTAAATATACTTCATCAGAAGCTCTAGAACGCAGTGTAACGGCATTGTCTGCCATGACAGGGCATTCGGTCGCCTCAATCAAACAAGAGTGCTCAGAGCTTATGGAGAAGCTGGATTGGTTGCGTGTTGATGACCAGGTCATTCCCTATGAAGTGCTAAGTCGTGTTGTGGAGTTATATAACTCTCGACAAGAAAACAAGCATTTGTCGATTGAACGACTGATCTCAGCGTTGGCCGTCCGTAAAAAAGTGTGTAAACAAGTGCACGAAGGGCATATCGATGAAACGGTATTTCGCGTGCTAGATGAGGTCGCTATTTAGCGCTAATTAACCCCTTGTTACACTTAGTACTAACTTGTTAGGAATAACACATAACGCTGACAATAAGCTGACAAAGTAACAAGTGTGGTTGGCTAATATTTATTCCGAATAGACAACCTTTTGTCCTTTCTAATGAAATAAGTAGATTGGCTCATATTGTTACATTCATTCTGATATATTTTGGCGAGTTCAATTTGGACTCGCTTTTTTTTTGTCTGAAATTCGACGATTCCCTCATTTCTGGGTGAGGTGCAACTAATATCTGGTGTGGGCTTAGAGGAGAAAAAAGGAGATCTCGATCAAGTTGATTTTCTGAGGTGGAATCTCCTAAATGTAATCCCACCGCTGATGGATTTCAAAGTTTAAAAACCGCTTTCTAAAACTTCTGTTTAGAACTATTGCCCCTATCACATTCTGACTCAGTTTTTCTTAACAACAAAATTGTCGTTTGCTACAGATTAGGTGTTCAGACATGGTTCATCAGGAGGTAACAATGTCCATTAATTCAATCGACCATGACGAAATGACATCCATGACAAGTAAGTGGGATCACTCTGAAGAAGTCCAAGAAAACATACGTCCTGCGAAACAGGGAAAATCCGCAGAAGCTAGACGTCGCATTGAAGCGTTGAGGGAAATCAGAGAAAGTGGTCTAACTCTCGAAGAAGCAAGAGAGCTAGGCTTGATTCACTAATATTGGATAACCAGATAGGGTGGCTAAGGCCACCCTTTGTATTTTCTATCTATCCCAAATCACACCCTTTCATTTGAGTTTAATACTTCATCAATGGTATATTCTGCTCCCTTGCCAACATCAACTGACTAAATACCATGTCCCATAATTTGTCGCTTCTCCCACCCTATGAAAAGAATAAAGTTGAACTTGATAAACAAGCTTCCTTTGTTGTGTGGCAATTAAAAGAAGCCAAAGCGGGGCCTGAAGCTATACGCGAGCAACTCGAAAAGATAGCGGATGAGGCTGAACAAGCATGGTTTGAACAGTGTGTCGACAAATACAAACGAATGATGGGAGTGATGTAAGCGCCATTCACGGCGTTCACAATTGAATTGTACCGACGATTTGATAAAATCCTCCGCGTTAAAATGAATTAGAGAGAACATCCCGATGGGAAGAAGTTTTGAAGTGCGCAAGGCCTCAATGGCCAAGACTCAGGGCGCGAAAATTAAAGTTTATTCCAAGTATGGTAAAGAGATCTATGTAGCTGCTAAGAACGGTGGTGCAGATCCAGAAATGAACCTTTCACTTAAGCACCTGATTGCTAAAGCTAAAAAGGATCAAGTTCCTGCTCACGTTATCGATAAAGCACTAGACAAAGCTAGCGGTGGTGGTGGTGAAGATTACCAGCCTGCACGTTACGAAGGGTTTGGTCCTGGTGGCGTTAGTGTCATCGTTGACTGTCTAACAGATAACGGCAACCGTACTTTCCAAGATGTTCGTCAATGCTTTGTTAAGACTGGCGCAAAGATTGGTAGCCCTGGTACTGTGGCTCACATGTTCGATCACCAAGCGGTGTTCCAGTTCAAAGGTGACGACGAAGAAGCGGTGCTTGAAGCTCTGATGATGGCTGATGTTGATGTAACTGATATTGAGCTTGAAGATGGCGTCATCACGGTATTTGCACCACATACTGAGTTCTTCAAAGCGAAAACGGCATTGAATGCAGAATACCCAGACCTAACGGTTGATGTAGAAGAAATTACGTTTGTACCGCAAACTCATACTGCAATTGCTGGCGAAGATGCTGAGAAATTCCAAAAATTCCTCGACATGCTAGATGACTGCGATGATGTTCAGCAGGTTTACCATAACGCAGAGCAATAATACGCTCGTTATGAAGAAAAAGAGTCGACATAGTCGGCTCTTTTTTATTGCCGTTTTTTCGATTTTAAACGGTGATTGAATATGATATTTCCAGAAGCATGATCAAGGTACTTTCCCATGATCATGCTTCCTTGCTCTTGATCTTTCTTGGAGTGCATATCCATGCTGCGAAGTTTCTCACTTGAGGCAAGACCGTAAGGTTCAACAACAGAGCACATGGCCAAGCAATAAGAAAACTCTGTAGCCATATCGGTGGCCATGCGCTACTAAAGCCCATTTTGTATCCTGAGATAATACCGGACATCATGATTCCCATAGTGAGAGATGAAAGTAGGGCTGAGATCCAAAATTGTTTTCTGCTCATTGTTATTCTCCTGTTGATTTTTGTTATAAGAAGTATAAACCTATTCATAAATAGATAATATTGGGTAATTTAGAATTGTGGATTCCATATTTGGGTATATAGACGACGTCTACTTGTTTTGTAAGGTCGTGGAACACGGCTCAGTTTTAAAAACCGCTAATCTATTGGGTGTGCCTCAATCGACGGTATCAAGACGTATCTCATCGCTTGAGGAGCGTTTAGGGCTACGTTTGCTAGAGAAGAAGGGTAGGGAATTAGCTGCGACTGAAATTGGTAAGCTTGTTTTCGATCAACTGAGCAGTGGTATTGAGCAGATCGAAATAGGGTTAGGTAATGTAACGGAGCAAACGGAGCAGGTTGCTGGTACGGTACGTTTGTCCGCCCCTCACAGTTTCTACCATTCTTTCGTAGCACCTGTGGTTGAAGGGTATTTAAAACAATACCCTAAAGTTCACATCGATCTCGCTTTAAACCATGATCAGCTAAAACCACAAACGAATCGAGAATTGTTGATTACGTTTGACATCAGTGAGATGGATGATCTCATTGCTCGACCACTGTTTACTGCACGTCACGGCTTTTTTGCTAGCGCTGAGTACTTAGCAAAATGTGGCCAAATTACCCACATTGAGCAGTTACAAGAGCTAGATTGGCTTGCCATAGATAATAGTCAGAAGCTGGCGATTTACCGTGATGACACTCTTGAGCAAAGCATGACGATAAAACCTAGGCTTGTTGTCAATGATATCCAAGCGTTACTCGATGCAGTTGAGCGAGGCTTAGGAGTTGCATCACTACCTTTACGCCATGTGCGTGGCAACTCAAATTTAGTTCATCTGCTGCCTGAGCACTATCGTAGTGACCGACAGGCGTTTTTGGTGTACAAAGATAGGAAATACCAACCAAAGGCCGTCAAATCGCTAATAGACGCGATTTTATCTAGTGCAGATACAATGGATGCCGCGGTAAACCCCACCAGCAATTAAAGGAGTACAAATGAAAGTTAGTTTTATTGGATTAGGCGTTATGGGATACCCAATGGCTGGTCATTTGGCTAAAGCAGGATTTGAGGTTTGCGTATTTAATCGCACTACAGAAAAAGCGAAACGCTGGGCCGAAGAATACAATGGTCGATATCATGAAACAGTGGCGGATTGTGTTAGAGACGCCGATGTGGTGGCGGTATGTGTGGGCAACGATGATGACGTTAGACAGATGACCACATCCGTTTCTGGTGCCATTGCGAGCATGAAGAAAGGGGCTATTCTCGTTGATCATACGACTACATCAGCGCAGTTGGCAGAAGAGCTTGGAGCTGCGTGTGATAAAGCGGATGTCCGTTTTATGGACGCGCCCGTATCTGGAGGACAGGCTGGCGCAGAAAATGGTGTGCTGACCATCATGTGCGGTGGCGAACAAGCAACTTTTACCGCTTTGCAGCCAGTATTTGATGCTTACGGTAAGTCATCAGTCTTGATGGGGACTGTTGGTCAAGGACAACGAGCTAAAATGGTTAACCAAGTATGTATCGCTGGAGTTCTAACTGGATTGTCTGAAGGGTTAATACTCGCGCAAAAGAGTGGTTTAGATATTCCTTCATTAGTTGATTGCTTGAAAAATGGTGCGGCGGGTTCTTGGCAGATGGAAAACCGTGCCAAAACCATGGATGAAGATAAGTATGACTTTGGTTTTGCCATCGATTGGATGATTAAAGATCTCGGTTTTTGTTTGGATGAAGGGGCTCGTCAGGGCATTCGACTTCCATTGACGGAACAGACGGTCGAAAGATATAAAGCACTCTCTTCGCAAGGTGAAAATCGTTCAGATACGTCTGTTTTGCTTAAAGCAGTTCGCAAAGACGCTGAATTGTAACGTTTACAGTGTAAATAAAGCGCTGAGCGGTAGTCGATTAATCAAGCCGACACCGCTCACATTGTTTCTTTCCAGTTAGCCAGCCCGATATTTGGTAGCGATTACGAGCAAATTTCAGGTATGCCCAATCGCAAACAGGCTTGAAGATTCGCCATCGTGTGAATCCGTAAAGATGTGGTTTTCCTACCAAGCTCCATGCTCTATGAGTAACGTCCAAGCCGAGAAGCAACTTTCCTTCTGTATCGTAGGCATGAAGGCGCTCTGAGGCCGCTTTAGGATCGATATCAGGGTAGGCCTCAAACTCTGGAGAGAAAATGTCGATAAGTTTAATGGCTAGTGCTTTGTCATGATGCTTTAGAGATTGCATTTCTTTGACGCAAAGTGGGCACGTACCATCAAAAAATACGATGAGCTGGGTCGCCATATCAACTCCTTTCTTTGTTTTCAGCTTTGCTCTTCTTGTATTCCTAATACTTGTTTCCAGTTCATATCGATCTGTTGGAAAGTCATTTCACATTTATCTTTTTGCTCGTCTCTATAGTCTTCTTCTATCTCATCCAGAAGCGTGGCATGGTTCTCTGGGTCACTACCATATACTAAACAAAGTGTGCTGAAATAACGTTGTAGATCAAAACTATGCTCACCGATGTACTCGGCAAAATCGTAATAGTCGGGCCGGTCTTCGGATTCAAAGGAGAACATATCTGCAGCGCTGATAGTGGCATCGGCACCGTTTTCTACGTAGTTGAGCATTAACACTGCCGCAAAGTTATCTACGGCATCTTCTTCTTTGCCTAGAATAGGAATCCCATGATCTGCTACGTAAGCATGTCCTGCTTCATGCAACAATGTATGAAGTAGAGTATCAAGCGCCCCATCTTTAGCTGGTTTGCCAAACTTCTTTTGGTAATCGTTGTTTAAAAAGTAGTTGAGTGAGTCGGTATAGAATTTATACGGAATATGCACGACATGAGCTTGAGGATCGTAAAGTGGTCCGTCATCACCGCCATATTGAATCGTTAGGTCGTTGTTAAATGGAAAGTAAGCATCGGAGAGCTGTACCACCAGCTCATTTATTTTGCTTTGTGCGATTGCAGTTTTCGCTTGTTGTTCTGACGTTGTATTTGTATCGCCATAGCTAATATTGACAGCGCCTATCGCAGCGAATGGTGTCAATAGAGCGACTGAAAAAACAGTCCTTGTTAGTATAGATTTCATTCCGTTATCCATATATTCGATGGTTCAATTAGTCGCAATGGCCTGACTGTGGTACACTGCGCGATTAATTTAGTGTAGTTCTTCTTTTTATATTCATAAACTCAATGTAGCCAACAGGTTAACAGTGTTTCTGTTAATTAACTATGGCCACATATTTGCCGATTCTTCCCGGCACCTTAAGAAGTGATAGATAGTCTAAACAAGGTCGTTTGGTGTCTGCGTAAAGCGAGTCGCCATCTATTCTATTTCTACTACACTTTACAATTTAGTCGAACCTCATTAAGGAAGATGAGCGATAAAGCAAAAAAAGAGGTTATATGAACAACACCATCTCTGTTGGCACGTTAGAATCTTTTTTGATCGCTATCAGCGTTCTTTTTCTGGGACACATCATTAATAGTAAGCTCCCTGTTCTAAAAAAATACAACATCCCTGAACCCATCGTTGGTGGATTAATCGTTGCCCTTATCATTACGGTTTTACACTTTAACAACGTTAATCTTGAGTTCTCGTTGCCCTTGCAGAAAACATTTATGTTGATGTTTTTTAGCACCGTAGGATTGGCGGCTAACTACACCCAACTAATGAAAGGTGGCGCTAAAGTCTTTGTCTTTTTAGCGGTCGCATCGGTATATATTATTATCCAGAATAGTGTCGGAGTTGGATTAGCCACCATGCTCGGCTTAGAGCCGTTAATGGGGTTAATTGCGGGCTCTATTACCTTGTCGGGCGGACACGGTACTGGGGCTGCTTGGGCTCAAACCTTTACTGAGACTTACGGCATCAGCAACACACTAGAAATAGCGATGGCTTCTGCAACCTTTGGTCTAATTATCGGCGGTATTATTGGTAGTCCAGTTGCACAACGACTCATTGATAAGAATAACTTTGAGTCAGAGTATGGCCGAGGCAATGATACTCATGAGCGCTTCCCTGAATTGGTAACTTATAACGAGTACGAAAGAGATCGCGTGACTGCTAAAAAGGTTATTGAAGTTCTGTTTATCTTACTCATCTGTGTGACTGGAGCGAAGTATTTACATGCGTGGGTCAATACATTTGAAATATCTTGGTTAATGATTCCTGACTTCGTTTATGCGTTATTTATCGGTGTTTTCATTACCAACATCTGCGAAGTGACCAAAAGTTATAAAGTGGATGCAGAAACGGTCGATATTCTCGGTACGGTGTCATTATCGCTTTTCTTAGCAATGGCATTGATGAGTCTTCAGCTGTGGAACATCTTTGATCTGGCTATTCCTTTCTTAATCATACTGTCTGTTCAATCGGTTATTTTGGGGCTGTTTGCTTATTACATTACGTTTAGAGTGATGGGCAAAAACTACGATGGAGCGGTTATAGCCGGTGGCCACTGTGGGTTTGGTTTAGGGGCTACGCCGACAGCGGTTATGAATATGGGGTCTATTGTTAATCGATTCGGTCCATCTCCTCAAGCCTTTATGGTAGTGCCTATTGTGGGAGCGTTTTTCATTGATATTGTGAACCTAATCATCTTACAAGGATTTATCACTGTAATCGGCTAAGATTAAGCTTAAAACATTCATCAAAAAGTCTCGTATTTGCGAGACTTTTTTCGTTTTTGAGACAAACGAAAAATACTTCCCCAAAAAGTTTCATTTCGTCAACTAATCTGATATCTAAATGTAAAATAAAAGTAAAATTTCGAGCTTGGGCATATGTCCATCCGCGCAAGCAAGGCTGGCTAGAACTGATAAAAGATATTGTTTCCTGGCGTCGGAAGCAATTCAAGGAGTAAATCATGAGTGCGTTGTCTCTATTTGGGTTGGCAAAAGTGTCTGGTACGTTAGTAATAGATGCTCAAGGAAAACTCACCATCCTTCCTGAAGGAACAGAACCAAGACCTGGGGACGTTGTTATCAACGTTTTGAACGATACAGAAGTCGGAGAGGATATAGACCTTGTATTGATTCAAGAAGATGGGGAAAACCAAGAGATAGATGTCTCTGATATTGATGCCGAAGAAATCATCGCTGCCATTGAGGCCGGAGAAGATCCGACTCAAAATGAAGAACAAGCTACTGCTGCAGGTGAAGCCAATGGTTCAAGCCCAACGACTACTGGCGCTATCGAGCGTGATGATTCGCAAACTCTAGCTAAAACTCAGTTCGACACCTCTGGCCTTGAGGCGCAAGGACTAACCGCGACGCAATCTAATACTCTTCTTCAGGTACTCGTTAACTCAGCTCCGCAAATTCTTAGTGAAGCCTTAGCTGGAAACGTTGTGGAAGCAGGTCATAACTCTGACGGTAGTGATTTTGACGGTACGGCTGAGCTGACAGGTCAGCTTTCAGCAACCGACCTTGAATTTGACGATGCAACGTTAACATGGGATGTGATTTCTACTCCGGACAATCTATCTGACTTCGGTGAGTTTGAGCTAGCTGATAATGGGCAATGGACCTTCCGTTTAAATAATGACTCGGATGCCACACAAGCTTTAAACGTCAATGATACTGTCACACTCTCCTTTACCGTCCAAGTCACCGACCCTTTAAACTCCTCTACGTCACAACCATTTGTAATCACTATTACTGGCACTAACGATAAACCTGTTATCAGTGCAAATAGCGAAATCAGTGGTGACGTTGTCGAAGCTGGACACAATGATGACGGTTCAGAGAACATAGGAACGTCATCGGTGAGCGGACAGTTGAATGCCACAGATGTAGACTCTCCAGTCGAAAGTTTGGTTTGGTCAAAAGACGGCGATGTGTCTTCTACATATGGCGATTTTTCGATTACAGAAGCCGGCTTCTGGACATTTGAACTAGACAACACTGCAGATGAAGTTCAAGCCTTACGAGAAGGGCAATCAACTTCTCTTGAATTCAAAGTTAAAGTCACTGACGACCAAGGTGTTGATGTCTTTCAAACGATTGTTATCAATATCCAAGGTACGAACGACAAGCCAGTAATTGACTCAGAATTGGTTACAGAAGGCGAAGTAAGAGAGTCTGGGCATTTTGACAATGGTACTGAGGATGCCGGAGCACCAAGTACAGGTGGTAAACTTTCAGCGACAGATGTGGATTCTTCTAACCTAACGTGGAGCTCAGTAGGCGACGTTAGCAACCCGTATGGCACGTTCAGTATCACTAGCGATGGCTTATGGAGTTTTGTTATTGATAACGAAGCGGATGCTGTAGAAGCGTTAGCTGAAGGTGACGAAGTTCCTCTGAGTTTTACCGTTCAAGTTGAAGACGAGCAGGGCGCGGTGGTTACTCAAACTATCTCGGTGACTGTTAAAGGGACGAATGATGTACCAGTCATAGACGATGTTGACAGTAAAGGTCGAGTACGTGAAGCCGGTGATGATGACAACGGCAAAGCTGTCACAACGGGTTTCATTGATGCGTCGGATGTTGATAACGGAGCGGAGCTGAGTTTCACACTCAAAGAGCCAGCAGACACCACTTACGGGACATTCACTGTTGATGAAGAAACCGGTGACTGGCGTTACGAGCTGAAGGATGATCTACCAGCGACCGATGCGTTGGCAGAAGGTGAGAAGAAACGTCTTGAATACACGGTAGTCGTGGAAGATGAACATGGTGCCAGTGTTGAACAGACGATTCGAATTGTTGTTAAAGGTAGCAATGATGCACCAGTCATAGACGATGTTGACAGTAAAGGTCGAGTACGTGAAGCCGGTGATGATGACAACGGTAAAGCTGTCACAACAGGTTTTATTGATGCGTCGGATGTCGATAACGGAGCGGAGCTGAGTTTCACACTCAAAGAGCCAGCAGACACCACGTACGGCACATTCACTGTTGATGAAGAAACCGGTGACTGGCGTTACGAGCTGAAGGATGATCTACCAGCGACCGATGCGTTGGCAGAAGGTGAGAAGAAACGTCTTGAATACACGGTAGTCGTGGAAGATGAACATGGTGCCAGTGTTGAGCAGACGATTCGAATTGTTGTTAAAGGCAGCAATGATGCACCAGTCATAGACGATGTTGACAGTAAAGGTCGAGTACGTGAAGCCGGTGATGATGACAACGGTAAAGCTGTCACAACAGGTTTTATTGATGCGTCGGATGTCGATAACGGAGCGGAGCTGAGTTTCACACTCAAAGAGCCAGCAGACACCACTTACGGGACATTCACTGTTGATGAAGAAACCGGTGACTGGCGTTATGAGCTGAAGGATGATCTGCCTGCGACCGATGCGTTGGCAGAAGGTGAGAAGAAACGTCTTGAATACACGGTAGTCGTGGAAGATGAACATGGTGCTAGTGTTGAGCAGACGATTCGAATTGTTGTTAAAGGCAGCAATGATGCACCAGTCATAGACGATGTTGACAGTAAAGGTCGAGTGCGTGAAGCCGGTGATGATGACAACGGTAAAGCTGTCACAACGGGTTTCATTGATGCGTCGGATGTCGACAATGGAGCCGAGCTGAGCTTTACACTCAAAGAGCCAGCAGACACCACTTACGGCACATTCACTGTTGATGAAGAAACCGGTGACTGGCGTTACGAGCTGAAGGATGATCTACCAGCGACCGATGCGTTGGCAGAAGGTGAGAAGAAACGTCTTGAATACACGGTAGTCGTGGAAGATGAACATGGTGCTAGTGTTGAGCAGACGATTCGAATTGTTGTCAAAGGCAGCAATGATGCACCAGTAATTGACGAAGACGAAAGCGACCTTACGGGTGCAGTCACTGAGTCTGGTGGCATCAATGTAGGGTCACCTGAAGCAACGGGGACCATAGTGGCTAATGATGTAGATACTGGGCACGACCTCACTTTCTCAGTTGCTGATGGTACCTCACAGTACGGTCAGTTCGTTATCACTGACCCAAAAACGGGGGAGTGGAAATTTGTTTTAGATAACGAATCAGACGCCGTTCAGAAGCTAGCTCAAGGTGAGACATTGCCAATTACCTTTGACGTCATCGTTGAAGATGAGTGGGGAGCAACTGACACTGAAGTGGTAACAATTACTATCAACGGTACCAATGATAGACCTGACTCCGAAGACTTCTCAATTACACTCTCCGGAGATGATGCGATTCCAGTTATTTTTGATACTGGAGAAGGTTCTATTGAGGGTGATGGAACCGACCATATCTCCGACTATGAAGATGATCGTAGTACCACGGATGGAAAGTCACTGTCAGTTGTAATCACTGAGCTGCCTTTAGGCGGTACACTTCTCTACACTGAAAACGGTGAAACTCGAGCGATTGTTGAAGCTGACCTCCATGTCGAAGGAGGGGCTAACGGCACACCGTTTAATCCAGATAATATTTCCTATCTACCTGATGAAAGTGCTCAAGGCTTTGTTTTAGGTGTTAAAGATTCGCAAGGGTTGGACAGCGAAGCCAGTTCGCAAACCGATTTCTTAAACTGGGGGTCTCCCGGTAATAATCCTGGAGAGCGCATTTTAACTTTGGGTGATGACTCGATCAGGATTACCTCAATTGGTGGGGATCTCACTCAGTACCGGGGAGACGCTAACCACGTTGGATTTGGTCTTGGTGTCGGTGGTGGACAAGGCATCAATGAGGGAGAGACTATTTCGATTGATTTCTCCGAGAGACCAGCCACTTCAGTGACATTAGGGCTAGATGGTCTAGGTGGCTATTTTGATGAAAATCTCAACAATGCCAATGAGTCATCAGTACTAGTTACCGTTACCTTAAGCGATGGTTCAACGAGAGTTCTAGATCCGATTCAAAAGACGACGTCTGGTAATAGCGATCTTGATTTAGACATTACGATATCAATCGATGATCTTTCTGGCGCTGAAGGGTTACAAATATATGGTGTCACGGTTGGAACTGAAGGTAATGGAAACTGGGAACTAAGATACCTAGAGACGAGTTTAGAAGACTCCTTTGATTATAAAGCACTTGATTCTGATGGCGCATATAGTGATGAATCAACAGTGACTATCGATGACCAACGTACCAACCTAGCACCAGATGCGATTGATGATCCAGAGTCTTATAGCCTTGTTCAAGGTGATATGGGAGCGGGCGATCAAGGTTGGGATATGGTTGACAGCATTCAGGCGAAATATGATGGCCAAACTGTTAACTACAATATCGACGGTACTGACCGTATTGGTATTCCTGATGGCACTACCAACGGTGGCCCTGAATCTCAAATTCAATATAACCGAAATGAAGAAGAGTCTGAGCAGCTCATTATTACGCTCAAAGAGCCAGCTGTAGATGGGGCTTTTTCTGTAACCAACTTGTTCGCCAATGAGGGCGGGGCAGGCAGTCATGAACAAGGTAAGTGGAGTGCTTATTTGGGCGATACTCTGGTTGCCAGTGATTATTTCCATAATGAGTCAGGTAATAAAGGCACGTTTGATATTGAAACGGGCGGTTTTGCCTACGACAAATTGGTATTTGAGTCTGTTGATTTTACAGGTGGCCCTGCACGTGGCACTGACTCTTCTGATTATTTCCTTCAGGGCATTGAAGTGGTCGGTGCGGGCGCTTATGTCTTCGACCATGATGAACCTGTCGTCATTCCGCTTTCAGAGCTTTTATCTAACGACGATGCCGTGGATGGTGATGATATTCGTATCACTTACGTGTTCGGGGAGACGCAAGGTGATGCGCGTATTGAAGGTGGTAATGTCATTTTCGATTTGCCTGAAGGCTTTGCGGGTCGCACTGAGTTCCAGTACCAAATTACCGACGATAAAGGTGGCTTTGACACTGCAACAGTGAATGTTCTGGTCAACCCTGGACCGATTTCAGTCAGCGGGTTTGAGATAGGTACGGCTAGTGTTGAAGAAGGGGAGAGCTTCTCCTATAACGTGACTCTGGACGGTTCTACCAATGTGAAGACTTTCTTTGACATTGAGTTCGGCGCTAATGGCGATGAGGCTTCAGCTAATGATGTTGACCCATCGACTATGACCTTCAGCAATGGGGTCACTTACAACGAGGTGACTGGAGAGCTTGAAGTTCCTGCTAACGTTTCTGACTTTACGATTACGTTGCCGACAATCGATGATAATCGTTATGAGGGTGACGAAGGCTTTACTCTGGTAGTCGACGGTCAAACCGTGACTGGAGATATTCAAGATAACGATCCAATCACACTCTCATTGAGTGGTGGTGGGGAAGTGAGCGAAGATGCGGGAAGTGTTCCGTTCACTCTGTCTTTAAGTAATCCTTCTGATGTTGACCTCACGGTAGCGCTCGATCGACTCGATGTTGATACCGATGATGATGACTTTACTACTACGACGGCGAGCTATAACGATGGGACGACCAATGTTCCACTACAGATTGTTAATGGCCAGATTACCATTCCTGCTGGTGTTACCTCCGTCAATATCCAAGTAGGTATCCAAGATAACGATGTCTATGAGCAAGATGAGAACTTTACGTTAAAAGTGACTGAGCCAGCTGGTCTGACAGTTAACGGTAACGTAGGCGTGTCTGCTGGTGCCACTATTTCTGATGATGGGCAACTAGGCGGGCAGTCTGGTGGTGATAATGATAATTTAGCCCCTACCATTGACTTAAATGGCGAAGATTACGAGATTGTTTTTGAGAGTGAAAGAGCGGGTTACTCTAATGTGTTTGGTTATTTTTACACCGACTCACAAGGTAATCCAACCGACCCTGTAGTGTTAATACATGATACTAATGCGGGACTTGCCAATGATCAGTTACTAGCTGAACTGGATTCTAAGGAAGGGCTGGAGTTTTTCCTTATTGCCAATGGTGCAAATCAAACCCCAGATGATGCAGTACTCAGTTTTAATGCTCAAGGCGACTTGCTGGTAAACGGCCAGATACCAAGTAAGCCTGTCTACTTATCAACAGAAGATAGTGTTCAGTATCAATTTACGGTTTCTGGAGTTGATGACGGTGCACTGGAAATCCGTGTTGAAGATATCGCGTACGATGAGAGTGATAAAGACTTTAATGATCTAGTCGTCACCCTGCGTCCGACTAATGCAAGTGATGGTACGGGTTACACTACAACCTTTAGTGAAGGTGATGATCCTGTTGTCATTGTTGACCAAGACGTCACTGTCACAGATGATATCGATGTGATAACTAGAGCTGAAATTACCCTTACCAACGCTCAGTCTGGTGACTCAATTGCACTCGCAGCTGCGGCGGTACTTGCTTCAGGTTTGACAATCACTCATGCATTAGGCTCCGATACTATTGTGATAAGTGGCACGGGCAGTGCTTCAGATTATGAGGCTGCACTGAAGTGGGTTGAGTTTAGTAATGATAGTGAAGATCCAAGCGCGATTCCGAGACAGATAGAAATCAAGGTGTTCGATGACCAAAATATCGAATCAAACACGGCAATTTCAACGATTAATGTCGTTCCTATCAATGACGGACCAGAATCAGAAAGCTTTAGTTTCAGTATCACTGATAATGATGTTACAGCCGTCGTATTTGATACTACGAGAGCTGCCGTTGATGGTGTAGATTCTGGAGACGGCGACGACCATATTTCGGATATTGAAGATGACTTAAATTCTGAACAGGTTCTAGTTGCGATCACCGAGCTTCCTATTGGTGGTACGCTCTATCATGATGGTGAGGAAATCACTCAGACAAATGTTGCCAATGGTGATACGTTTGATCCAACTAAGATAACCTATGAGCCTGACTCTGATGCTCAAGGCTTCATTCTTGGTACTAAAGTGGTGCCAACATCGAGTGATATGGAAAGCACTCAAGAAGAGTTTTACAACTGGGGTACTGCAGTCGATGGTAAGAATAGAGTATTAGAGCTCTCTAACACTGACGGCAGCACAGACAATATCACCATTATCAGTAACAAAGGTAATCTCACTCAGTATCGAGGGGATGTCCAAGATAATCATGTTGGTCATGGCTTAGGTATTGGTGGTGGCCAAGGTATTAACGAGGGGGAATGGCTATCGATCAACTTTGAAGATCGTCCTGCCACACACGTTAACCTTGGCTTGGATGGCATGGGAGGCTATTTCTATAGCGACTTAGGTGGCCGAAACGAATCTGCTGTGACGATTAAGGTCACACTCAGCAATGGCGATACCGTCGATTACACACCTGATGTACAAAAAGATACGTCAGGAAATGACGTCTTATTCCATGAACTGAGCTTCTCTGTTGATGATTTAGGTGATTTTGAAGGACGGGTGCTTATTGAGGGAGTGAGTGTTGGTACTGATGGTCGAGGTAATTGGGACCTACGCTATCTAGAAACCGCACTGAACGACAGCTTTAAATACAAAGCGGTTGACTCTGATGAAGGTGAAAGCACTGAATCTGTTGTTACTATTGTTGATGAGCGTGAAAACAATATGCCACCAACGCTCGATCTTGACTTAAGTGCTGACGGTACAAGCTTCGATACGAATTACCAAGAGGGTGATAGCGCTATTGATGTTGTCGATAGTGACATCACTATTTTTGATGAGAAAAATGTCATTCATGAGGCAGAAATTGTCTTAACCAATCCAAAAGCGGATGACAATTTTGGGATTGATGGTGCGACTAACCCACTGCTTAGCGGCATTAGTTATACGACAGAACTACTCGATTCTGGTGCAATTAAAATCACTCTGAGCGGAGAAGCGACACCTGCTGATTATGAAGCTGCTATTCAGCTAATTGAGTTCTCCAACTCCTCACAATCTCCGGATGATGAGGACAGAATCATTGAAATCACGATCTTTGATGATGCAATGCAACCATCAAATACCGCAGTTTCAACTATTAACTTTACTGCGATCGCTGATCTAGTTGTTGCCGCCGCGATTGGTGACGAAGACAACAAGATTGCGTTGGATATACAGTTGCCCGCAAACAGTGATGCAACAGAAGTTGTGATTAGTGGTATTCCTGATGGAGCAACCTTATTCTCAGGTACTGATGAGATAGTCGTGACCAACAATGCCGCAAATATTCTGCCATCACAATTAGCGAATTTATCCATTAAGCCACCACAAGATAGCGATGTCGATTTCACTTTGTCGGTGTCCGGTCGTGATGCAGATGATAATGTGGTAGAGCAGCATGATTTGGCGGTTACTGTCCGACCAATAACAGATACCCCAACATTAATTGTGACCGGCGAGAACATTGTTTCTGCAATCAATTTTGAAAATGTCAATCTGGGTAATAGCAGTTGGAAAGGCAATATTAGTGGTGCGCAACTCAGTGTGGATACTCCTGATGACTTAAATAGTGGGGATTGGGGCGTTATTACCAATAGAGGTGAAGTCGGTAAAGAAGGCGTTTATCTGGGTAATGGTGAGCAAAACCAGATCTTTGAAATAGAGGGGCGTAGTGGTCAACAAGACTCTTTATTTACTAGCTTCAAAGGAACTCCAGGACAATTCTACGAGTTAAACTTCGATGCTGCGGCTAGACGTAGCGATTCACCGATGGATATTAAGCTTGAAAAAGAGACCTCATCAGGTGTTTGGGTTGAAGTTGAAACATTGCGATCCTATGGTAGCGGAGAAGAGCATAGTTTGGTGGTTAGAGACTGGTCTGAAGATGAACAGCTGTTTTTCCAAACTCCGGATAGCTTTAATTATCGAGTTGTTTTTGAGTCGCCTGAGCAGAATAGCTATGGGGCATTGCTTGATAATATAGTACTTTCGACACGAAGCAATGTAGGTTACGAGGACACCTTCATTGATATTAGTGATATTTCTGCCAGTCTAAATGATACCGATGGTTCAGAAGTACTGACTCTACTGATTCAAGGGTTACCACAAGGCGCTATTGTCACCAATGGTACTCAAACTTCGATCATAGGACCTTCTGGAGAAGTCGATATATCTGATTGGAGTGACCTGAATGATCTGCAAATTAAAGTGGCTGATGTTGGAACCTATCCTATTACAATCAAAGCGATTGCCTCTGAATTGGACGGTACCTATTCTCCGGTAGATGAGGTTGTTTCAGAATCGATTAACCTTGTCGTACTAGATAATCCAGAGCCATCTGCATCAAATACACCTCCTGAAGTCATAGACTTTGAGTTTTTTGCTCCGGATGACACTATTCCACTCAATTTTGCAGATTTTTCTACGGATAGTGAGGACGATGCCAGTAATACAAAAGCAACTCTTGTGGAAATCACAGATGAGCCAGAGTATGGTCAACTTTATTTCCTAAGTAATTCTGGTGAGCGCTTCGACTTAGACGTTGGCGATGTGGTGGAAGATAGTGTCGATATATTTTACGACCTAGAAGTTGGTTTTGATGTTTCAGCGCTGGGCTATAATCCTCAAGGAGATGAGCCGTTTGGTAATGACATTGTTGTTACTGGAGGAACATACGAGGGTGACAAACCTCATCTTGGCGTTGAAATGGAAGAGATAGCTTTTGATAGCGCAGGCGCAGCTAAGCAATCTGGTTTCTACACTAAACGTGATGATGAGCGAGGTCAGGGGAAAGAAACTGAAGCCAAACAAAGTGAATTTATGTCCATTAAATTTACGGCAGGCATGATGACAAGAGCTCTTGTCGGCGTAGGAAGCTTAACTGGACAATTTAGTGCTGCGGCTAACGGTAATGGTGCGGCTCAAGTCTTTGTTTACCTATATGCTGGTGGTGTTTTATTAGATGATAATCCAATCGTGATGGATAACGGCGTTATCGACGACCATCAAGCAATTATTGAGGTAGCATCGGATATACCATTTGATGAAATGCGCATTATGCCATTTAACGCTGAGGGCAAAGACGCTGGTTTTGTGCTTCAAAGCGTGAAGGTTACCGATGGTGAGGTAGCGGATCAATTTGATTATAGAGCTATCGATTCAGATGGACTTCCAAGCCTAGAAACGGCAACCGTTAACGTCAATATCATGCCAAATGGTAATGTGGACGAGTCTGAAGAAGTCGATTATGCAGTCCAGGGAGGCAGTGGCGTCACAGTTATCCATGGTACGGATGGTGACGATGTTCTATCCGGTGGACTTGGTAATGATGTATTAACTGGTGGTCTTGGAGATGACACCTTCAAATGGAGCGAAGGTGACTTAGACGGCAGTCATGATGTGATTACTGATTTCTCTCAAGTGGAAGGAAACCGCGACGTTATCGACTTGTCAGAGGTATTTGAAGATAGTAATACATCATTAGAAGCACTGTTAGATAATGTCGCCGTCGGCGGAGACAAGATTACACTCACTGAAAACGATGATAATACGAGCACCTTGGTTAATGTCACCAAGGGCGATAAGAGTGTCACCATTGAACTCGAGGGTGTAACTGGATTGTCTGAATTGGATGTTCAACAGTTGAGCAATATCATCATTATTCATGACACTTAATCTAAGTGCATAGCGACAAAAAGGCCGCAGCTTAATCGCTGCGGCCTTTTTGTTTCTGTTGTGTCGTCTGAAATGAGTTTACACATTGAGGACGAGAAGACATAGTTTGGTTTTAACTTGCAGCGCGAACTTTACCTTGTCTCAAATCACTCAACACCTGCACCTTAGGACCATCAGCAATAATTGCCCCTTTCTCCATGACGATGACTCTGTCTACCACATCTAGCATTGATGTTTTATGAGTAATTAAAATCAGGGTCTCGGATTCCTTAAGTTGTTTTAACTGTGTCTTGATATGCAGTTCGGAACGGTTATCCATTGAACTTGTCGGTTCATCCATAATCAAAATAGGTGGACGCGCTAAAAATGCTCGTGCAATAGCAACGGCTTGACGTTGACCACCGGATAACAGCAGACCACCTTCACCAACCTGACGCTCAAGACCAGCAGGATCTTGCTGAGTGAATACGGTCACCCCTGCACGGTTTGCTGCATCCATAACATCACGGTCGTCGACCAATGGTCGCCCTAGCGTAATGTTGTCGCGAATAGAGCCATAGAACAGAGCACAATCTTGCGGCACACAGCCTATATTGCGTCGTACATCCACGTGATGCAATTGAGCGATGTCTGTCTCATCAATACGCACGTGACCCTCTGTAGGCTGATACAGGCCCATTATGAGGCGCTCTAGCGTAGTTTTACCTGAGCCAATACGTCCAATAATCGCGACTTTTTCACCAGGTTCAATAGTAAGGCTCAGATCTCGAATGGACGCCATTGGAGAATCAGGGTAGTGAAAGGTCACGCGATCCAATTCGATTTTGCCGTGGATGATTGGGCGATGAATATAGCGCTTTCCTTCTTCTTGCTCGTCGGGCATTGCCATTACTTGTTCAATGATGGTCATCGACGACTTTGCTTGATTGTATCGTGTAGAAAGCAATGAAAGCTGCACCAAAGGGCCAATAGCACGGCTACTTAGCATGGTTGCAGCAATCAGGCCACCCATCGTGAGCTCACCCTCTGCAATAAGATACACACCAAGAATGATCATTCCGATATTGGAAGATTGCTGAACAAATCCTGCGGTGTTTTGAATCCCATCCGTAATGCGCTTACTTTTGATGTTCCAGTTCGCCATGTGGGCCACAGCTTCTTCCCAACGATACTGATATTGGCTCTGTGCACCGAAGATTTTTACGGTTTCTAGGCCAGCTAAACTTTCAATAAGGTTGGCGTACTTTTGAGAAGCTAGGCGTGAACCTTCTTCAATCGTTTTACGCAGCGGTCCTTGTATCAACATCGAGTAGATGATTAATATCAACACACCGATGATTGGGATAATGACCAGATTGCCCGCCATGAGCCAAATAAGCACCAAAAATAGCAATGCAAACGGCAAGTCGATTAACGAAGCAATCGTTGCAGAGGTAAAGAATTCACGAATTGATTCAAATTCTTGTAAGTGACGCGCAAAGGCACCGACAGAAGGAGGACGTGATTCCATTCTGATGCCCATAACCTTGCTAAATAGCTTAGAGGAAATCAGGATGTCCGATTTTTTCCCAGCAACATCAATAAAGTAGCTACGCATAAGCTTAAGTACTAAATCGAATCCGAAGACAATAAATATCCCTGCCGCCAGTACCCATAGTGTTTCAAATGCTAGGTTAGGCACCACTTTGTCATAAACAAGACGAGTGAACAGTGGTGCGGCTACAGCAAATATATTGATCAATAGCGAGGCAATGAGCACATCACGGTAGATGCGTTTCGATTCCCACAGAGTGCCCCAGAACCAGTGGCCATCACGAGTTTTTAGGACTTCCGGTGAGCGCTCGTCATAGCGAAACTGCTTCTTGACCAAGAAGTAGCGGCCAGTGAATTGTTCTTTCAAATCCTCGAGCGGGACGGAAATGGGGACCATGCCGGACTCAAGCGTAATCACTTCTGCTTCATTGGCATCGGAATCAATACTGTTTAGTACGCAAGCATCGCCACCTTTCAACAGCAGTATCACAGGAAATACGATGCTTGGGATTTTATCTATATCAGAGCGATTCTCCTTCGCTACCAATCCAGCGCGCTCGGCTGAACGAGGAAGTAAGAATGGTGTGAGCTTACCTTCCGATAGCGGTAAGCCGTTCACCAATGCTTCTGGGGAATTGGCTAAGCCGTAGTATCGGCTGATATAGATAAGCGAGTTTAGTAACGGATCCTTCATGGATTCTGCACCTATTATTTGTCCACGATAAAGCCTTGGAATACATCCACAAAGTGCTCAGACAAGAAGTCGAGCTGAGTTTGTGTTTCCACTCGTGAGGCAATAGTTTTAATACCCAAATTGTGCGCCGTTCTCGAAATCGATGTTAGCGTAAATTTCTGTTTTTCATCGTCAAGCTGGTGGGTATAGAGATAATCCAGTTTCACATAATCTGGTCTGAACTCGTTGAGATACTCCAGTGATTGGAAGTTCCGACCATAGTTATCCACACCGAACTTGGCACCTTCATTGCGAATAGCGTTACAGAAGAGCGCAGTATGGTGCGGATTATTGATAAAGCAGCTTTCTGGGATCTCAAAGTGTAGTTTGTCGTTAATGTCACGATGCTTGGCGAGCACTTGGCTAATCCAGCGAATGAAGCTTGGTTGAGCGATACTAGTTGGGGTGATGTTAATCGCTATTGAATCAGACATTTCTTCTTGCTCAAGCTTGTTAATCACCGACATGATAACGTGCTCATCAAAGATATGGCTGGCATCAAGCTGCTCTAGAGCAAGTAGGTATTGATTGGCTGTATAGCGTTCGCCATTCATTTCGATGGCAGAGAACACCTCTCGGTGATACGTCTCACCACCACTGCTGTTTGCCGCTTGGAATCTAAAGGTCACTGCATCGTCGCTGATCGCTTCTTCTACCAGTGAACGCCATTGCTGTTTACCCATGATGACGCCAGTATGCTCACTCGAGATATAACCATAATCGATTTCCGGATTAGATTTCGCTTTGGTCAGTGCGTTATCGAGCACGGAGAGCATTTGTGTTGAGTTTTTACGCTCTTCGTTAAAGACAACACCTAGCGATGCATTAGCTTTGCTCAGACCTGTAGGATCGGCGTTTAGATCTTGAATACAAGTAATGATGCTATTTGCCGCGAACTTCAATTCGCTTTCATCAATGTTCGGGAATACAAAACCGAACTCATCGGTTGATATACGGGCAATGACGGTGTTGGGAATATTGATGGTCATCGATAAGAGATCAGACAGCTCTCTCACTAATCCATCGCCAGCCTCGTAGCCATCAGCTTTGTAGGTTTGTTTAATGAACTCAGCGTGTAAGATAGCCACACCGCCTAGCGAAGACTCTGAAAGCCATTGATTTAACTGGCCCATAAAGAAGGCGCGGTTACCAAGTTGAGAGACTGGATCCATATAAGCGCGTTCACGGAGCTTCTGTGCTTCTTTCGCTTGTTGTTTGAACGACTCTTCAACATGCGCGGACATGCTGTTTATACCATCAACGACGGCGATCAAGTCTTTCGTGTTGGGACGAAGCAAAGGTTCACCAAACTGCTTATTCGCTACCTGTTCCATTTTGTTTACGATAGCTCTAAGTGGCGTGAGAGCTCGTCTCAGGATAAAGGCTATAGATAACAAACCTAAGGTAAAGATAACAACGAATGCTCCAGCAAGGCGCTCAAACGCTTGCCAAAGCTGAGCGTAAGCTTCACCGGGATGACTGATGATTTCTACTTCAGCCAATTGCAGCCAACCGCTAGTAACCACGCGGGAATCATGAATGGGCGTAAATAGGTTTAGGTTGGTAAACCAATCTGGTACTCCGTTGGGTTTGATAGGATAGCTGCGGACAATCTCTTCATCGGTCTCTAGGAAAACGAGTTTTACTGTGGAATAAGTACTGCCATCAAATAGCGCATTAATCACAGATTCAACCGCAACCTTGTCTTGTGTCTTCAAGTAAGGTGCTAAGGCCAACCCCACGGTGTTAATCGTGTTGTTTACCTCTGAGCGTTGTTGCTGCTCTAGGAAGTTTTTAGTCGTGTTGAACTCGATGATAAACACCGACGTCAATAGCATAATGAATACTGCTATCATGCCGACCACTAGCTGTCTGTATAGTGTCATAATTGTTTACTCGTCGTAATTTACCTTAGGTTTCCTTAAC
Source organism: Vibrio mediterranei (assembly GCF_013364395.1). Lineage (NCBI taxonomy): Bacteria > Pseudomonadati > Pseudomonadota > Gammaproteobacteria > Vibrionales > Vibrionaceae > Vibrio > Vibrio mediterranei. The sequence continues at coordinate 1,946,446 of NZ_JABXGK010000008.1, forward strand.
GTCAATGAACGCTCTCGGCTTCGCAAATCATTCCATAATTTCAGTCTCGACGACTTTCCGGCTAATTTGCCCTGGGTTGTTTTCATGGTCCACAAGTTGCGACCATTAAAGCTGTAGATCGGTAGCAAATCGCCTCGCTTAGAAGCGGGTTTGATCTCACCAATCAGGTTATCCAAAATCAGCGGCTGTGAACGCGGTGTCTCGTAGTAGGCGAGTACCATGTGAAATTGGTTCAATTCGATGGCTTTGACGTACACAAGCCTCAGTTTTTTGTCGGGAATACCGAGCTCAAGCAGTGAGAAGTACTTAGCAATAGTAAAGTCTTCACAATCCCCTGCATTACTGCCCAAAAATTCTAGTGGTGTGGCCCAGTAGTCTTTCTTACCCCATAAATGTATGTCGTCGACAAAGTTGAGTTGATTGAAAAACTGATTCACTCCAGCAAGTTGCTCTTTCTCTGATTTACCCTGTAAATCTTCGATAACAGTGCGCCAAGTTTCGACTCGTTTACCGGCTCGAGGTCCATACGTTTTTGCTACGGTGCTTATCCAACGCTGCTCTTGCTTGGTATAGGCGTCACTATATCCAGCCAAAGAAATAGCTGTGATTACCCCGCATACCAATAGTGCGGTTTTGAACTTAGTTTGCAGACTTCCTGTCCGCTCAATCCGTAACACTACATTCCTTTATTCTTTCAGTGCGTTGTTTTGCGCACTTAGTATTGGCTTGAGTAGATAATCCAGAACCGTTCTCTTGCCTGTAATAATGTCCACGGACGCTGTCATACCTGGAATGATCGGTAACTGCTCATCGTGTCCAAAATTGGTTTTGTCAGTTCTTACTCTTACGATATAGAAGCTATTTCCTTCTTCGTCTTGAGTCGTATCGGCACTGATATGCTCCAAGGTGCCATCTAATCCGCCGTATTTGGTGAAGTCATACGCACTGAATTTGACGATGGCATGAAGATCGGGTCTTAGGAAAGCAATATCCTGTGGTGCTATTTTGGCTTCCACTAACAAAGTGTCTTCCGTTGGCACTATCTCTACGATATCCATTCCAGGTTGAATAACGCCGCCTACAGTATTGACGTTCAGTGTCTTAACGGTGCCGTTAACAGGAGAGACCACAACAGTACGGTTTACACGATCTTCCAACCCTACGGCTGACTCAGTCATAGAAGAGAGCTTATCTTGAGCTTGATTGAGCTTTTCTTGCTGTTCTGAACGGAACTTCTGTGCAATATCAATGCGGCTTAGCATGGACTCTTGAATAGCAGATTTTAAAGCTGGGACTTTCAGTTCTGTGGAGGTTAACTCACGTCGAGTGTCATTGACCTGACGCTGAAGCTTTAATAGTTCGACTTTAGGAACAACTCCCTCATCGGCAAGAGGTTTGGTGATATTCAGTTCATCACGTGCAAGGTTATAGCCTTCTCTGAGGTTATGGACTCGCGCTTGGATTTCTATCAGATCTTGTTGTTTTTGACGAACTTGTTGATCAATAACGGAAAGCTCATTGCGTAGCTTGTTGAGGTCCTGACGGTATTCAGCGCGTTGTCTGGCAACCAGCGCTTTGTTCTCTTCTTCAAAAGTAGGTGGGAACGCGAGTTTGTTGAAATCCAGGGTCACCGACTTTTGCCATTCTTTATCTTTGACATCTTCATTGATGACCACACTGGTTAAGGAGGCTGAGAGTTGTAGGACGTTGGCGGTCAAATTGAGAACTTGTTGCTCTCGTTCGCGGTAATCTGAGCGGAAACGCGTATCGTCAATAAGCAGAAGTTGCTGACCTTTCTTGACCGTGTCACCTTCTTTCACCAAAATTTCTTTAACAAGGCCACCTTCGAGGTTCTGGATCACTTGTACTTGTGATGAAGGAATGACTTTGCCTTGCCCGACCGTCACTTTGTCTATTTCAGCCCAAGATGCCCACACTGCCGCACTAATAAAAAAGAGCACCATAACCCACAGCATAATCCGAGCACTGGTGGGGGTATTAAGGAGTAAGGCCGCGGTTTTGTCATCGATGTAGTCGAGTTCAGCGTCAGAGACCTTTTTGTATTCTTTTTTATCCATGTTCAACTCGGAATCCAGATGGCTAGGATTTATCTAATAATATGATTTTATTACCATCGTTAATGAAATGTAACCTTTTCAACAACAAAGAGTCGATCTATCCTGCATATTTATCAACAATCTAATATTTCAAGAATTGCATCTATCGGTATGTTTTCAACGTATTTAGAAGTTTAGCAGTGGATTCTTGTTTATAAAGTAATGAATTATCGAAAATTTGTCTGTTATGGCTGCGTGTGTCATAAGCTCGAATACAAACTAGGAGATTGGATTCAAAAATCGATAATAAGATACCGTTAGCGGGTTGTTTTCTAGTAGTTTAGAGCGCAGAATTCAAGAAAAACGTGAGGAGTGGTTATGGGAATTGAAGATATCCGCCGAGAGTATTCTCAAGGGGGGTTACGTCGAAAGGACTTGAATAGCGATCCTATTGTTCAATTTAATCTTTGGTTGCAACAAGCTGTCGACGCTAAATTGACCGATCCTACGGCAATGACAGTGGCGACGGTTGATGAACGCGGAATGCCGTTTCAACGCATCGTGTTATTGAAAAATGTGGATAGTGAAGGCTTCGTTTTTTACACCAACTTGGGTAGTCGTAAAGCTCAACATATAGAGCACAACAGTAAAGTAAGCTTACACTTTCCTTGGCATCCATTAGAACGACAAGTGCATATTACGGGTGTCGCTGAGAAATTGACGGCAATGGAAAACATGAAGTATTTCACCTCTCGTCCCAAAGAAAGCCAACTTGCTGCTATCGCAAGTAAGCAAAGTAGTCGTATTTCAACTCGTGGCGTACTTGAAGGTAAGTTCCTAGAGTTAAAGCAGAAATTTGCTAAAGGTGAAATTCCTGTACCTTCATTCTGGGGTGGTTATCGCATTCGCCCTGAATCGATTGAATTCTGGCAAGGTGGTGAACACCGACTTCATGATCGTTTCTTATTTAGTAAAGACGGTCAAGGTCAATGGGATGCAGAGCGACTCGCTCCGTAACCATTAGTGCAAATATTGTTTCTAAGCTGCGGTTTTCGCAGCTTTTTTTATGTCTCTATCATCTATATCGCACAAATTACAACCACCGTAACTTATCGCTTCATGATCATGGTTCCGGAAGCTTGATCAAGTAAGGATCCTTTTTCGCAGTTCTAAGCGGGATACAAAATCATCACTCCGTGCCCGTTATCACAAGCTTGGTGGCGATTACTTTTTCCAATTGCTATTGAAATGGGTATACTCGGCGGATCGAATCTCATTTTACAAGATGGCCGGAAACATGGTGACACGAAACAATGACATCCTTGATCATGCTTCCCCAAAACCAGCAGAAATCGTTCGGTTACCCTCTCATATGGACTCACACGAGCACCAATACACCCAAGTTGTGATTGGGTTGAAGGGGAAATCTGAGTTTGATGTAGGTGGTGTGGGTAACCTCGTCGGCCCGGGGCAAGGGTGCGTGGTAACGTCAGGCCTTGATCATGCTTTCGGAGGTGTGATTGATCAGCCAGATATTCTCGTGTTGAATATGCCTCTCCCTAACAATGACGATCCGGTACTTCTTCAACGAATCAACGAGTTATCTCAATCCAAGACTTATTTTCAGTTGGATATCCAAATTCAAAAGCTGATACAAATGTTAGTGGCGGAAATGAAAAGCAGCCCTGATGATTTGCTGTTAAGTCGTGCATGCAATGACACGGTCGTAGCATTATTACAACGCCATATCTCGGATCTTAAAACATCACTTCGTGACTCACGATTCGATCTTGAACAGATCGATCGTTACATTGAACAGCACCTGTGTCATAAGATCTCTGTGGCTCAATTAGCTGGAAGCGTATTTTTAGGCGAAAGCCAATTTCATATGCTATTCAAAGAGCAAATCGGTATTACTCCTCATCAATATGTATTGAACAAACGTGTCGATGCCGCAAAACGCTTAATTGAGCAAGGCAACTTAAACCTTGGTCAAGTCGCTGAGTTAACAGGCTTTTCAGGACAAAGCACTTTTACGCATGCCTTTTCACGTTTACAAGGTGTTTCTCCTTCGCAATATCGAAAGCGCTTCTCTTGATCATTGCGACTCGCTATCAATACAAATCATCATGGCATCTGGTCGCCAATACTCAAACTCACAATCCATTAATACCCCATATTGGTTAAAGTTCACTCGGCAAATTTTGACAACGGGTTGTCCCTCCACCAAGTTAAGGGCTTGTGCCACATGACTTGGAGCGGACGTAGGGATGACGTCGAAGTGTGAACGTTGGGTATGGAATTGGTATTTCTCTTGGTAGCACTTAGTGAGCGATAGTGTCAGGTTCTCTTCCAGTATCTTTGGGAACAGGGCAGCGATCAGGCAGTTCTCTACAAACAGCACGACCCGACCATCGATATACCTTAAGCGTTCAATAATATGGATGGGTGTAATGGTATCTACGGCCAATGCCTTGGCGTACATTCCGCTCGCCATTTCACTTCTTACACTGACTAGCTTAGTTTCGGCGATACGGTGCTGTTCACGGATCATCTGATGAAAGTGACTGCGCGACAATGGGTTATAGCGAATACGTTCTGGAGAGACAAACCAACCTCGACGTTCCTCTCGATAAATCAATCCTTCAGTTTCTAGTGAAGTCAGCGCATCTTTAATGGTAATACGCGTAGTAGAAAACAGGTCGCTAAGGTCTCGTTCGGATGGCAGTTTCTGGCCTGCAATCATGATATTACTTTGGATTTGTTCTCGAATAGTCGTCTTTATTTTACTGAGCTGTGTTGTTTGGATTGGCATTGAGTGATCTAGTCCATGATTCATCGGCATGAACAAGATACGACAGGCGAGTAACAGTTTCATGACAACAGAAACTGACTTATCAGTCACTGGCTTTAATAAATTTGACGTATAACTGCCATCTAACCTCAATAAAAACGTCAAATACAGGCACATAAATTGTCACATTCCCCAAATAGCATAAAAAGTGAACTTACTGACCTAGTCCAGAGGGATAGAGACAATGAAAACTTTGCTTAACCGTGCAAGTATCACCGCAAAACTCAGTGCTGTGACACTTATTGCCACTGCGATTTCTTCCACTGCTTTTGCTAACGATAGCGTCACTGCTCTTACAGAAGCGGCGAAGCAGGAAGGTGCGGTTTACAGTGTGGGTATGCCTGATAGTTGGGCAAACTGGAAAGATACTTGGAATGACCTTAAGTCTGATTATGGACTTAAGCACCAAGATACGGATATGAGCTCGGCACAGGAAATTGCTAAGTTTGAAGCTGAAAAGAAAAATGCGACAGCAGATATTGGCGATGTCGGCTTTGCGTTCGCTCGAGTGGCGGTTCAAAAGGGCGTAACCCAACCGTATAAGCCTACCACATGGGACGAAATTCCTGATTGGGCCAAAGATAAAGACGGCCACTGGGCACTGGCGTATACAGGGACTATCGCGTTTATCTCAAACAACAACTTGGTCAAAGATGCCCCAAAAACGTGGCAAGACCTTCTTGAGGGCGACTACAAAGTGACGGTCGGCGATGTGGGGGTGGCAGCGCAGGCTAATAATGCCGTATTGGCGGCAGCTTTCGCTAACGGTGGCGATGAGTCTAACCTTGGCCCTGCGATTGAGTTTTTCTCTAAGCTTGCCAAGCAAGGGCGTCTATCATTCACTGACCCTAGTATTGCCAATCTTGAGAAAGGTGAAGTAGAAGTGGCAATCCTTTGGGATTTCAATGCGCTTAATTATCGTGACCAAATTGACCGCTCACGCTTTAGCGTCAATATCCCGCAAGATGGCTCGGTGATCTCCGGTTACACCACGATTATCAACAAGTATGCGAAAAACCCTAACGCTGCAAAATTAGCTCGTGAACACATCTTTAGTGACCGAGGGCAGATCAACCTAGCTGAAGGTTATGCGCGTCCAATTCGTTCCAACGTTAAGTTGCCTGAATCGGTACAAGCTAAACTGATTGCTAACGACCAATACGGTAACGTTCATCCTGTCACAGACTTTAAAGCTTGGGAAAAGTCAGCGCGTCGCCTGCCTCGCCAGTGGCAAGAAAACGTACTGATTCACCAACAGTAATTTGAGACTTTTATACAGAGGTAAGTATGAGCAATAAGGTTATCCTTGTTGTCCTCGATGGTCTCAATTATCAAGTAGCCCGTGATTGCATGGGCTACTTGAATGGCTTAATCGAGCAACAAAAAGCGACGTTGTATCCCATTCAATGCGAACTCCCTTCTATGTCCAGACCACTTTATGAGTGCATTTTGACCGGAGTTCCTCCTGTCATAAGTGGCATCGTAAACAATGAAATCGTTCGCTTGTCGAATCAAGAATCGGTATTCAGCTTGGCGAAATCTCAGGGTAAAGTGACCGCGGCCGCGGCTTATCATTGGGTTAGTGAACTATACAACCGTGCGCCTTATGATGCAGTGCGCGATAGATTCACTGACGATGAATCGTTGAACATTCAATATGGTCGTTTCTATCATTGGGATCATTATCCTGATGAAGCCCTGTTCCTTGATGCCGAATCCTTGAGGCAGAAATATCACCCCGACTTTTTGCTGATACATCCTATGAATATCGACAATACTGGGCATAAGCATGGTCTCGACTCTAGGCAGTATCGAAACAGTGCGAGAGCCGCCGATATTTTCCTATCTAACTACCTTACGACGTGGGTGGAAGCGGGCTATCAAGTGATGATCACCAGTGACCACGGTATGAATAATGACTTGTCGCATGGTGGTATTTTGCCTGAAGAGCGCGAAGTGCCGTTGTTTGTTATTGGTGAGCAGTTTACCCATGCCGCAACGGATGTGAAGCAAACGGAGCTTTGTGGCATCTGTTGTCAGTTGCTTGGGCTGGAACATCGCAAGCCTTACTCACCGGAATTGATTGCATTATGAGTGGCGCAGCATTAACACCTGCTTGTCCAGATGAGCAGCGAATAAGCAGAAAACAATCACTGTGGAACAAGTTCAAGCCTGTACTTTGGCTTGCGCCATTTGTGCTGTTTTTCTACCTGTTTCAGCTTGCTCCTATGGTTTGGGTCTTCTTCAATAGTTTTCAATATGATGGCGTGTTTTCGTTTGAGAACTATTCAGAGGTCTTCGATTCGAGTTTTATGATGCAGGCCTTTAGCAACAGTATTTGGCTATCGATTTGGTCGAGTGTCATTGGGTTGGCTATCGCAGCATTGTTGGTGTCATCACTGCGCCGAGTGGACAGCAAGCTTCGTGATGGTGTGATTGCTTTTACCAATATGAGCAGCAACTTCGCCGGTGTGCCGTTGGCATTTGCGTTCATTATTATTTTAGGGGTTAACGGTGCAGTCACGCTACTGCTGAAGCAGTATGGGTTGATTGAAGGTTTCAACTTGTATGGCAAGTGGGGATTACTGGTTATTTATATTTATTTCCAGATCCCGCTTGGCGTGTTGTTGCTCTATCCTGCTTTTGATGCGCTGCAAGATGATTGGCAGTCGGCATCTGCGTTGCTCGGTGCCAAAACGCATCAATATTGGACTCAAATAGCCCTTCCGGTGTTATCACCAGCTCTACTTGGCACCTTCATTATTCTCATCGCCAATGCCATGGGCGCGTATGCGAGCGTCTACGCACTAACAACCGGTAACTACAACGTGATTACGGTACGAATTGCGAGTTTGGTGTCTGGAGATTTGTTCTTAGAACCGAACCTTGCTGCAGCAATCTCGGTGATTCTCATGGCCATTCTAGCCTTTATTACCATCATCAATCAGTGGCTATTGTCGAGGAGTTATCATGCATCGAAATAGCAATGTGAGCGTTTACTATCACAAAACCGTTGTCTACGGAATTGTTGGTATCATGCTGATTCCAATTATCGCTACTTTGGTTTACTCGTTATCGTCAAGTTGGGGTGCGACCATATTGCCAGATGGATTTACCTTAAATTGGTATGTTCAGCTACTGACGGATTCTCGCTTTCTCGCCGCCTTTGGGCGTTCATTACTGGTGTGCTTTGCGGCACTTGCACTTAGCGTGGTATTAATCCTTCCAGCTATCTTTGTTGTGTTTTATTACTTTCCAAAGCTCGACAAGCTAATGAATGTACTGATTCTGCTGCCATTTGCGGTACCTCCAGTAGTGTCATCGGTAGGTTTGCTTCAGATCTATGCCGATAGCGTTATTCCTTTGGTTGGAACTCCATGGATCCTTATCGGAACCTATTTCACCATCGCACTGCCTTTTATGTACAGAGCAATCTCGAACAGCTTTGAGGCCATTAACCTCAACGATTTGATGGACGCAGCACATCTGCTTGGAGCGAGCACTACAAAAGCATTTCTCTTGATCATCGTTCCGAATTTGAAGAAAGGATTGCTGGCGTCGTTATTTCTATCGTTCTCGTTTTTACTCGGTGAGTTTGTGTTCGCCAATATTTTGGTGGGAACTCGCTACGAAACACTACAAATCTATCTTTACAACATGCGTCAAACCAGTGGTCACTTCACCTCGGCGTTAGTGATGACTTACTTTTTCTTTATCTTCCTACTGACATGGCTTGCCAGCCGTTTTAGCAGTAATCAACAGAAGGGCAAATCATGAGTTACGTATCCGTCAATCATCTTACCAAACGATTTGGCAGCAACACGGTGTTTGAAGACATCGAATTTACCATCCAGAAAGGTGAGTTCATTACCTTACTTGGCCCCAGCGGTTGTGGTAAGTCGACATTGCTACGCAGTCTCGCAGGTCTGAACCCAGTAGAAGGTGGGCAGATCATTGTCGATGGAGTAGATATTACCCATGCCGCGCCTCAGCAACGTGGTATCGGCATGGTATTTCAGTCCTATGCTCTGTTTCCGAATATGACGGTGGCGGGCAATATCGCTTTTGGACTTAAGATGCAAAGTTTGGGTAAAGCCGAAATACAGCGTGAAATTGCAAAAGTCGTCGAGCTGGTGGAACTGCAGGGTAAAGAAAACCACTATCCACATCAGCTTTCAGGCGGTCAAAGACAGCGCGTGGCATTGGCTCGTGCTCTGGTCGTCAAACCAAGAATTCTCTTGTTGGATGAACCTCTGTCTGCGCTGGATGCTAAAATTCGTAAGAACCTCAGGCAACAAATCCGCTCTATTCAGAAAGAGCTTAATCTAACCACTATCTTTGTCACTCATGATCAAGAGGAGGCGATGATTATGTCAGATCGAATTTTCTTGATGAATAAGGGCGAGATTGTTCAGCAAGGTGCACCCGAAGCCATCTATACCCATCCAGCAAATGAGTTTGTAGCAGGCTTTATGGGTCACTACAATTTGGTGGCAGCGGATAAAGCAAAATCGTTATTTGATATGGATGTGAACTCGAAAGTCGCGATTCGTCCGGAGTCGATTTATGTCAAAGAACAAGGACGCGAGTACGCTAACCATATCTCTGCGCCGCGAACAGGCGTGATTAAAAACCATCAGTTGCTCGGTAATGTTATTCGCTATCAAGTCGACATTGATGACTGTGAGTTGACGGTGGATCTCCTTAACCGTTCTTCGGAGCGATTACTCGCAACAGGCAGCCAATTAGAACTGCTATTTAACCTTAACGAAATTCAACCTGTGAGAGCCGAAAATGTCTAAACCTCTATATGTATTCGACATGGATGAAACCTTGTTTGATGCTGACTGCGCCGTGCTGTGGAATGAGTTTTTGGTAGAGAAAGGCATTGCCATGCAACCTGATTTCCTTGACCAAGATAAACGGCTAATGGCGTTGTATGCGGAAGGGAAGATGGATATGGAAGATTACCTCGAGTTTTCTATTGCACCGTTGACCCACGTTCCTACTGAGAGAGTACAGCAATGGGTAGAACAGTGCATCGATGAAAAAATCCTGTCCCGCCTCTTTCCACAAGCGCAGACTTTGCTTGCAGATCTAAAGCGTGACGATATCCAAACTATTATTATTTCGGCCTCCGTTAGCTTTTTAGTTGAAGCGATAGCTAAGCGTCTTGGGATTGATGTAGCGATGGGTATTGATTTAGAACTCAAGCAGAACAGTTTCACCTCCAAGATAAAAGGCATTGCGACCTATCGAGAGGGCAAAGTGGCAAAACTCGCGCAATGGTTATCTGCGCAAGATAACAGCTATACCGAGATTCATTTTTATACCGACTCCATTAACGATCGACCTTTGTGCGAGTTTGCTGATTACGCTTATTTGGTCAATCCATGTCCAGCACTAAAAGCATTAGGTGAAAAGCAAGGGTGGAAGCAACTCAAGTGGTCACTATAGTACTCCTGCCTTGATACTAGAAATCCGCCGCTGCTATCTAAGCCAATAGCGGCGGCATCATGGCGCTATTCTTAAGTGGCGATATTGTTTTTGCTAGAGCGTAAGTAGCGGTACAACAAACCAACAATCGCTCCCGCCATTAGGCATAAACTGACTATCACCAACGATTTAGAAAGTAGTTCTTGGTAGTCATTAAGTCTTGGATGAATCATCAACCATTTACCAGAGAGCATAAGGATCAAGCACCAAATAACAGAACTGCTCATGCTGATAAATAGAGTTCGCATGAAATTCAGCTTCGATAATCCCATAAGCATCGGTGTCAAGACTCTCACAAATGGGACAAATCTGGAGATGAATAAAGATAAGAATCCATAGCGGCTCAGTAAGTGTTTGGCCTTAGGGAGTGAATCATTCGGTAACACGCGGTGCAAAAAAGGCACAAGCCGAGTTTGGTTTAAAACTCGTCCTTGAATATAGGCATTAATACTTCCCAATGACGCGGCTAAACAGAGTGCTCCAGCTGCGGGATAAAACTCCAAAATTCCTACTCCAACTAATCCGCCGACAAACAGCACTAAACTGTCTCCCGGCAGTGGTAAGAAAACGAAGCTGGATTCAAGTAATAAAATAAACGCAAGCAACAAGAGAAAGCTATTGAGTGAGCTTACTTGAGCCAGAGTGTCGAAATCATGGTGCCAAATAGCAACGAATATTTCTTGCATGATAAAAATCCTTAATGGTCAGTTAAGTACATCACTCAAACATCAAGATGATGTAAGCAAAGAACAAAATGAGGTGGGCCATCCCGTTTAAGGAGTTGGTTCTGCCACTACTAAAGCTGACGGCGGTCATCATAAGTGTGGTCGCGAGCAAGACCATTTCAGCGGGTGCCAAGCCCAGTTGAACAGGTTGTTTTATGACCTCAGATATTAGAAGGACAGCCGGTACGGTGAGTGCGATAGTTGCAAGTACGGAGCCAAAGAACAAGTTCATCGCGCGCTGCAGTTGATTGTTTAAAGCGGCTTTTACAGCCCCGACTGCTTCAGGCGCAAGAATCAAGATAGCGACGATCAGACCTCCCAGTGCTGGTGGTGCACCAAGTAAGCTGACGGTGCCTTCGATAGGGATAGCCAGGCTTTTAGCTAGCAGAATCACCACGATTAAATAGCCTACAAGTAACAGTGAATGGTAAAAGTTACTCTCTAGAGGGCCATGAAAATCGTGGTTATCCTGGTGGTCTTCATCCATGAAAAAATGGGTGTGGCTGCGCGTCTGAATAAACAGAAATACGCTGTATAACACCACTGAAGCCAAGACTAGCGTGATGGTGAGCGCCTTAGACATTGCTCCTGATTCCGTGACGCTGGTGAAATTAGGTAACACCAAACACAGCAACGATAAAGGAATGATGGCGACGAGGTAAGATTTCAGACCATCAAGGTTGTACTTCTGTGTGTGGTATTTCAGCCCGCCGATGAGTAATGTGATACCGACTAAACCATTGAGGACGGCCATCACAACTGCAAACATAGTATCTCTTGCCAAGACGGAGTTGGCTTCTCCCGTCAACATGACAGAAGAAATCATCACCACTTCCAAGAGGATGACTGAGAGGGTCAGAATTAATGTTCCATAAGGGTCTCCTAGCTTGATAGCTAGTGCGTCAGAATGGCGAACAACAGCAAATATTGACGCCATAACCACTATGAATAGAACAATGGTAAGTACCATACCCATAGTTGAGCTCATTTGAGCCTGCAAGATAGTGTCACCAGCAAATTTAAACAATACAACGGTAACGATGCCAAGCAGCAGTACGAATTCCTGCTTCAAGAATTGCGTCATGGCATTGCCTCCTCTGGTTTCGGTGTTGCCACACTGTAGTGTTCAGGTCGGACACCCATCATTTGAGGTAAGGTGACACCAAGTGAAATTGACGACCATGTCCCACAGGCAATACCCACACACAACGCAATCGCGAAGCCTTCTAACGCAGGTCCTCCTAGTAACCACAAACTAGAAACGGTTACCAATGTGGTGCCTGAGGTAATAAGAGTTCTCGAGAAAGTGGCACGTACCGAGTTATTGATAAGTGCATCCGCTGACTCGTTTGGCTTTGCTTTGAATAGCTCGCGGGCTCTATCAGCGATAATGATGGAGTCATTCAAAGAGTAACCAAGCACTGCAAGTACAGCGGCGAGTATGGTGAGATTGAACTCCATCTGGGTGACGGCAAACAGACCGAGTACGATAACAATGTCGTGAACCAGCGCCACTAATGCGCCTAGAGCGAGTCGCCATTCAAAGCGGTAGCTTAGATAAAGCATGGTCAACACAAAACAAGCTAGTATTGCCACGCCACCTTGCTCAACCATATCTTGGCCGACTTGAGGGCCTACCATGCTGCTATTTAGGATCTCTACGGATGTGCTGATGGACTTTAATGCTGGAGTTAAGGACAACACCACATCATCGAGTTGGTTATAGCGTAAGATCCAACGGCCGGGCTCTGTCGAGCTCACCACTTGGACATCTTGCATCAAGGCGTTATCAAGTGACGCTTTGAGCTCCGTTGCGACAATCGATGCGTCTAAGCGTACTTCAGCCACGAGACCGCCAGTAAAATCCAACCCCCAGTTAAAACCTTTAAAACTGATAAAAGCGACGGCTAAAGCAAAAAGCAGCGCAGAAATTGCCGACATGCTAAAGCGAACTCGGCTAAGAGAATGTTGTGAAAGAGTCATATCTAAATCCTCACTTCTCGGCGCTGATCACGCCCCCAAACAAGATTGATGATGGCGCGCGATAAGAACACGCCGGTAAACATACTGGTTAATAGACCAAGCCCTAGTGTGATAGCAAAGCCCTGAACGGGACCATTACCAATGGCATACAGTGCAATGGCGACAATCATAGTGGTGAGGTTGGCATCGAAAATAGAACGAAAGGCACTGCTAAACCCTTTTTCAATGCTCTGAGCTAGCGTTCGCCCTTCGCGCATTTTATCTTTGATGCGTTCAAAAATGAGTACATTGGCATCCACTGCCATACCGACGGTCAGCACCATACCTGCAATACCAGGTAAGGTAAGTACAGCTCCGGGAAGCAGCGCAATTAACCCAAATAAGCTCATCATGTTGGCGAGCAAGGCAACATTTGCGACCCAGCCTAAGCGTCGATACCAAAGTGCAATGAAAGTTAGTGTTAGGCCTAATCCTAGCGCTAATGCAGCAAAGCCATTTTTGACGTTTTCAGCACCCAGTGAAGGACCGATGGTTCGTTCCTCAATAATGGTAACTGGGGCTGTGAGTGAACCAGCCCTTAGTAAAAGTGCTAGCTCTTGTGCGTCTTGCATGGTGCCAACACCGGTAATACGAAAACGGCTACCCAACTGTGACTGAATGGTGGCAATACTGATCACCTTACTGAGCTGTTCGCTATCGCCCGCAGCATTGCGGCTGTACTCGCTGTAGACCGTCGCCATCGGGTTACCAATATTGCTTCGGGTAAACTGAGACATTTTTCGGCCACCCGATGTATCGAGCGAAATGTTAACTTCAGCGGTTCCCATATCACCGACACCCGCGCGCGCATCGATAATATGCTCTCCGCCAAGAATGGCGCGGCGCTCCAAATTAACTGGGATTCCGTCATTGTCTGGTAGAATTTGGGTGCGGTTTCCTCGACCATCTGTGACTGCATGAAAGGCTAACGAAGCTGTTGCACCGATAACGTCTTTAGCCGCTGCAGGATCCTGAACTCCGGGTAATTCTATGCGAATGCGATTCTCACCTTGTCGTTGTACCGAGGCTTCGGTAATGCCAAGCTCGGCAATACGCTCTCGCATGATCTGCAAGTTTTGCTGAACCGTCAGGTTGCGCAGAGTGCTTTTCTCTTCATCTGTCAATAAGAGGCGAATCGTGTTGTCTTGGATTGACGTGTGCCAGTTAGGAAACTGCTGACGTAAAAAGGCTCGTGCTTTTGCGGTAGAAGTTCCACCAAACAAATTGAGCTGAACGCTATCGCCCGTGATTCGACCTCGGCTAGTTCGAAACTCCGAAGAGAACTCATCGATAACCATTTGTCGGTGTGCTTGATAGACGGGCTCCATATCGACTTCCAATAAAAATTGGACGCCGCCTCTCAAATCAAGGCCCAGAGCGATAGGCGAAAAACCTGATTTTAGTAACCATTGAGGAGCTGCTGGCTCCATCGCTAGTGCGACGGTTGTGGATTCATCTAAGTACTGTTTTAGCAGTGTTTGCGCTGCAGCTTGTTGTTTGGGGCTTTTTAGAATCACGATGGTTTTATCACCATCTTGTTCAATGCTAGTGGGGGTGATGTTGGCATGTTCAAGGTATTGAGCGATTTGACTCGCATCAGAAATTTGCCCTCGATGGTTGATATGAAGGGCGGCATTTTCACCATACAAAGAAGGTAGAGCACTTAACAGCATGACGAGCAAGCTGAATATAAGTACCACGTACTTCCACTTGGCGTAGCGGTTGATTGGTTGACGTGATGGTTTTTTCACAATGAAACTCTCTAAAACGGATCAAAATGAGCGCATGGTCATCATGAAAGAGATGAAAGCCGTAACCAAATCAGTCTGTGAAGACATTTATTTCAGTCATCAGCAAGTCGCTACTCTTAATGTGCTGCGCGTGTTGAAGCGTTCAGGTAGTCCTGAACTTGATCTTGAGAGTTAGTTTGAGTGAGGCTGTCTGTGAGCGTACAAAGTGTTGGCTTCTTTCCAGCCTGCCACTCTTGAGGGAGCGCTTTGTGTGCGACTCGTCCAATGACGTTGCGGTGGAATAAGTGAGGTGCTTCTTGTGGCGATCGCCAGTAATGGAGGTGCTAAGAAGGCAATTAATAGGTGGTAATCAGGCGCTGCTTTTTGGTCGGCATCCCAACTATCACTAATGACACGTCTGGATGAAGAAAGAAACAGTGGACCCATGTAATCATTAAGAATCGACCCACTATCATCTGCTGGGGCATTAAAATCATCAGATGGCGTCGTCGAAAGATCGACGGTGATAACAGTATTAGCGAGATTGGAAGTATTGGGCGTGAGATACTCGTCCGCGCTTACAGTATGTGTGCAAACTGTAATCAGAAGTGCTAGAAATAGACGATACCAACGTTTAACCAATGAATAACCTTTACGTGTAAGCGATGACTTTCTGGTTCGCGGGCAGTATACCGGATGCTGGTCACAAAATGGGCGAATAGAAAAGGTAAAAGTGTTAGTAATTGTATCTATTACTGAAGGGAGCTTTTGGTAGGCTGTTGATTAGTATATTGCCGCAACGCAATCGGACTGTTGTTTACGCTGCGGCAAATTAATTAAGCCATACTAACGTTGTTAAAAACGCTCTGTTCGAGTTTGTTGAGACGTTGATACAGATGCACTGTTTCGCGAGCACTTTCTATTGCTTGTATGGTGGTCATCAAATGGTCTTGAGCATGAACCATCACTAGTGTGACCGGGATTTTACCTTCACCTTCATCGGCGCCTATTAATTCCGTTTGAACTACATGAGCTTGACGAATTGCTTCATCTGCTTGATCTAGGTAGCTTTGTGCTTGTTCAAACTGTCCGTTACGGGCACTTTTAATAGATTCCATGGATAGACTTCTCGCTTCTCCTGCATTGCAGATTAAGCCCATGATGGTGATCTCAAGATCCATATTTGATACCCCTATTTAAGCTGTTTCACTGAGTGCTTCAATGGCTGTTGCCAGAACTTTCTCACCGCGCATTGCACCGTAATCCATAGGATTGATCGCTAGGACTTTCTTGCCTTGCTTTGCCGCCAAGGCTGCAAATTCTTGTTGGCGGAATTTCACTTGTGGACCAAGTAAGAACACATCCCAGTCGGCTAGCTTAGTTTCGAATTCAGCAATTGGCACTGCCAATATTTCAGCGTCAATAGATTGGTTTTTAGCAGCTTCTTCCATTTTTCTTACTAGGATAGAGGTCGACATTCCCGCCGAACATAGCAATAGAATTTTCATCGTTGTTTCTCCTGTTATTGACACTTATTTGTGCTTTTTGTTGTTCCTAGTGTTACGGGTAACTATCAGTTCGGCAATACGTTATCTATCAAAAGTGTTATCTAGCTCAAATTTGATGAGTAATTAGGCTTTTTTTCGTGCTCAAGCTAACAATTATCCGGATTTTTCTTTGTTTTCTAGTTTTGTTACCCGTAATGTTACCCGTAACAAATATGAACGACACGAATGGAAGGGGATACCTCGTGCTTAATAATGCGTTTACAGAAAAGCTCAATTACTGGGCGGGCTGGTTTACCAGCTTGAAATACGTGATGGCTATCAAGCAAGCATTTGTCATGCTGATGCCAGTCATTATCGTTGGTGCGTTTGGCGTACTGATTTCTAACATGGTTATGGGTACTCAGTCAGGTCTTGCTGCCTTTGAAACATTTGCCTTTTTGGCTGAATACCGTCCAATCATGGGACAAATAAACTATGCAACACTGAACTTCTTGACCATCGGGGCCATCTTTATGATTGGTCTTGAGCTTGGCAAGCTTAATGGTCAAGTTAACGCTTACTCAGGTTTGCTTGCTGTTATCTGTTTCGTGGCGGTCATTCCGACTACCTATGAAGTGGTTGTAGCGGGTGAAGCGTTTGAAGTGAGCAACGTTATTGCTCGCCAATATACCGACACTAAAGGCTTATTCTTGGGTATGTTTATCGCAATCCTATCGGTTGAGGTATACAGCAAGCTTCTGAAAGTTAGCGCTTTACAAATCAAGATGCCTGATTCTGTGCCACCAAATGTGGCGAACTCGTTCTCTGCATTGCTGCCGTCTATCATCACAGTTACTGCGATTGCTACGTTTGGTTTTGCGTTCTACGAGATTTCGGGAATGACGCTTTATGATGCAACGTATGCAGCGATTCAACGTCCGCTTGAAGGTGCTATCCAAAGTCTACCTGGTGTGCTTCTACTGATGTTCCTAGCTCAGGTTTTCTGGGTAGTGGGTATTCACGGTAACCAAATGATCAAGCCACTACGTGAGCCGCTGCTGCTTGGTGCGATTGCCGCAAATATGACAGCTTATGAAAACGGTGAAGAAATTCCGAACATCATTACGATGCCTTTCTGGGACATCTACATGAGTATCGGTGGTTCAGGTGTCACGATTGGCCTACTTGTCGCAGTCTTCTTAGTATGTAAGAAACGTAAAGATATGCGCGAGATTGCCAAGCTTTCTGTCGGTCCAGGTGCATTCAACATCAACGAGCCAGTGGTGTTTGGTATGCCTATCATGCTAAACCCGATTCTAGCGATTCCATTCATTATTACACCGCTAATTACCGGTATGATTGGTTACTACGCAACAGCGATTGGTTTTGCAGGTAAGGCTGTGGTGATGATTCCTTGGACCTGTCCACCGATTCTGAGCTCATGGCTGGCGACGGGTGGTTCACTTGGTGCAGTGGTGACTCAGATCGCTTGTATTGTTACCTCGATTCTCATCTACCTACCATTTGTGAAAGTGTGTGAGAACCAGTTCAAAGAGCAGCTCGATAATCTAGAAAGCGAGCAAAAAACGGAAGCGAAAGAAGCGGTAGCTTAAGGACGCATAATGACTCAATACTCTATGAAGTTTCCTGAAGGTTTTATTCTTGGTGCAGCAGCGTCTGCATGGCAAACCGAAGGTTGGAGTGGTAAGAAAGATAGCCAAGATTCTTATATTGATGCTTGGTACAAGAATGACCGAAAAGTCTGGCATAACGGCTATGGGCCAGCTGTCGCGACTGATTTCTACAACCGTTATGTTGAAGATATTGACCTCATGCAGGTGGTGGGGTTAACCCACTACCGCAGCTCCATCAACTGGTCTCGTTTTATGCTTGATTATGAGCAAGGGATTGTAGATGAAGAGTATGCAGGCTACGTTGATAAGGTCATTGATACCATGCTTGCCAAGGGTATCGAGCCGATGTTCTGTTTGGAGCATTATGAGCTGCCCGCTTATTTGCTCGAACATTACGGTGGCTGGAGCTCGCCTAAAGTGGTTGATATGTTTGTTCACTACGCGGAGGAAGTGTTCAAGCGTTACGCTCATAAGGTGAAGTATTGGTTTAGTTTCAATGAACCTATCGTGGTGCAAACCCGAGTGTATCTTGATGCGATTCGTTACCCGTACGAACAAGATACCAATAAGTGGATGGTGTGGAATCATGCCAAAAACTTAGCGACGGCAAAAATCGTTAAAGCTTATCGTGACCAAGGCTACGACGGAAAAATCGGCGTGGTGCTAAACCCTGAAGTGACCTATCCACGTTCTAGTGCGGTGCATGACAAACGAGCGGCTGAAATCTACGATTTGTTCTACAATCGTGTGTTTTTGGACCCGGCTATCAAAGGAGAATATCCGGCGGAGTTGTTAACGTTATTGAGAGGCAATGGCATTGACTTCGCACCAACGGAAGAAGACCTTGCGATCATCAAACATAATACTGTGGACTTTATTGGAGCCAACCTCTATTACCCACACAGAGTGAAAGCGCCGGAAGCGGAATGGCCAAAGCACGTGCCGTTTCATCCGAAAAAGTACTTTAGCGGCTTTGACTTACCGGGTAGAGAAATGAACTTCTCACGAGGTTGGGAGATCGATCCGGCTATTGTTTATGATATGGCGATGCGCATTAAAAATGAGTACGGTAATATCGAGTGGATCTTGAGTGAAAACGGTATGGGCATTGAAAATGAAGCTGAGTTCAAAGATGAACAAGGCCAGATTCAAGATGACTACCGTATTGATTTTATCTCAAGGCACTTGTTCCATTTGCTAAGAGCGATCGAAGACGGCGCAAACTGTAGAGGCTACATGCTTTGGGCGTTCACGGACAATGTCTCACCTATGAATGCTTTCAAGAACCGCTATGGCTTGGTAGAGATTGATCTGGAAGACAATCGCAACCGTCGGGTGAAAAAATCCGGCCAATGGTATAAAACCTTGTCTGAGACTCGATGTCTAGATATCGATCTGGATGATGAGTACCGCTAAACCCTAATATCGGCGAGTTTACATACTCGCCGTTCTTTTCTCCCAATTTTGTTTGCCCTGCCTAATATTACTAGCTATCTATTTGAATCTGATATAAAAATCGTTATTCTTCAACCGTCCCTACCTAGAGATTTGGATAACAGTTAGTTCATTAACAGCAAAAATGTTACAGTAACATTCACTACTACTTGAGAATTCGTTGAATGACTATGGAAGCAAAACGTTCACGCCCAACTTTGCAAGATATTGCTGATAGAGTGGGTATCACTAAAATGACGGTAAGTCGCTACATGCGCAATCCAGATTCGGTCGCCCAAGCGACTCGCGATAAAATCGCTCAAGTGGTTGAAGAGCTTGGATATATCCATAATAGAACGCCTGCGATGCTGTCGAAATCGTCGAGTAAAGCGATTGGTATACTGTTGCCTTCATTGTCTAACCAAGTATTTTCTAGCTTCGCGCAAGGTGTTGAGCATGTGACTAACCTCAATGGTTACGATACCTTGATCGCTCACTACAGCTACGATCGTGATGTGGAAGAAAAGAAAATCGAATCTTTTCTTTCTTATCAAGTAGATGGCCTAATTTTGACGGACACCAATCATACCGAGCGCACGCTGCAAATGATAAAAACCGCAGGTATTCCTGTGGTAGAAGCCATGGATTTACCGGTTAATCCTATTGATATGGCGGTCGGTTTGGACCATATGCAGGCGGCTTATGAAGTGGTGACGCAAATGATAGCCAAAGGTAAGCGCAATATCGCTTATTTTGGTGCTCGCCTAGATACCCGAACTCAGCTACGTATGCACGGCTATGATAAAGCGGTCACTGAGGCAGGGCTGGAACCTCTACACGTATTAACCAAAGAGCACTCTAGTTTTGCTTTGGGTAGTACTTTGCTCGACAAAGCTCTGCTAATTCAACCAGAGCTTGATGGCGTATTCTGCACCAACGATGATATTGCGATTGGTACTATTATGGCGTGTCGTGCTAAGCAACAACGAGTTCCTGAGGATATTAGCGTCGTTGGTTTTAACGCTCTGGATATGGGTAAAGTGATTAGCCCAACCTTGGCAAGTATTGATACACCACGATTTGAGATTGGAAAAAAGAGCGCCGAGTTATTACTATCGGCGCTATCAGGAGCCCCAAGCGAGCAAAAAGTTTTTGATATGGGCTTTACGATTACTGAGGGAGAGAGTCTCTAACTCAGAATCTCGCCTTAATGAAAACTCGGGGGTAGGCTCGCGGGGTCAACATGGTTTAGTCGGCAAAGAGGAAACTCGCTCCTCGGTCTGCTGCTGAGACGTTCTGGCGACAAGTTGCAAACAGATCTCTGCCCCAAGTCTGTTGATGGATTTCGGCATCATGAGCCTCTAGAGGGCGACTCTCGATACCTTCGAATACTTTGAGTTCTCCACGGTGGCAATCTAATCGAACCCTATCGCCATCTTGTATACGTGCAATGTTTCCACCTCGCAGGGCTTCTGGCGATACATGAATCGCTGCGGGGATTTTCCCTGACGCGCCAGACAGCCGACCATCGGTCACCAAGGCGACGTTAAAACCTTTATTTTGGATATTGCCAAGCAATGGCATCAATTTATGCAGCTCAGGCATGCCGTTAGCTGCTGGGCCATTAAAACGCACGACGACCACGCAGTCGCACTCGAGTTCGCCTCGCTGATAGGCTGCTTCCACTTGACTCTGATCGTTAAATACTTTGGCTGGTGCTTCGATAATCTGGTGCTCTGGTTTTACCGCCGACACTTTAACGATAGCTTGCCCTAAGTTACCTGATACTTGCTTTAACCCGCCCGTTTTTTGGTAATACTGCTTGTCATTAGCGATGACCTCAGGGTTTTTCGTCCCATTAGAGCGTAACCAAGTTAGGACCTGATCATCAGATTGAGTGTCTAATTCTGGGTAGCAAAGTTGATCTTCAAAACGGCCAAATGCCGTCACGGTATCGCGATGCAGTAACCCTTGCTGGTTGAGTCTGGTTAATAGAGCAGGGACACCGCCCGCTGCATGAAATGCATTGATATCACTGGTGCCATTCGGGTAAATATTGACGACCAGAGGTACGATGTCGGAAAGATCGTTGATGTCTTGCCAAGTTAGTAGCAAGCCTGCAGCTCGGGCGACGGCAATCATATGAATGCTGTGATTCGTGCTACCACCAGAAGCGAGTAGGGCTACCACACCGTTAATCAAGTTTTTTGCTGAGACTACGTCACACAATGGGCGATAGTTTGCTGAACCTGCAATGCTACTGGCGATTCGCTTCGCGGCATCTTGTGTTAATGCTGTTCGCAGCGGGGAATCTGGTGGTACAAACGCGCTGCCGGGTAGCATTAACCCCATGGCTTCAAACACTAATTGATTGGTATTGGCGGTGCCAAAGAAGGTACAGGTACCACTGCTGTGGTAAGCACGACATTCCATCTCTAGCAGCGAATCTTTACCAAGCTCTCCAGCGGCGTGCTGTTGGCGAATAGTGACCTTCTCTTCATTAGAGATTCCCGTTGCCATTGGACCTGCGGGAATAAACGCAGTGGGAAGATGGCCATACGCCAGCGCGCCCATTAATTGACCGGGCGCTATCTTGTCGCAAATACCAAGCAGTAAGTTACCATCAAACATATTGTGGCTGAGTGAGAAGGCGGTGCTTTGGGCGATAAGATCGCGTGAAAACAGCGACATATCCATACCCGGCTGTCCTTGTGTGACTCCGTCGCACATTGCGGGAACACAGCCCGCGACTTGCGAGGTATGGCTTAACGGACTTAACGCTTGTTGGATGAGTTCCGGATAACTCTCATAGGGCTTATGAGCGCTCAACATGTCGTTGTATGACGAGATGATAGCCAAGTTGGCGCTGGTGTTGTTGAGTAAGGACTGTTTGTCCGCATCGCACGCTGCAGCCACGGCGTGTGCAAGGTTGCCGCACGAGAGTTGCGAGCGCCCTTTGCCTGCTAGTTTTTGCTTCGCAATATTCGCTAAATATTGTTGTCTTAATTTTTCACTGCGCTGCTCGATACGCTGCGTAACGGCCAGTAAGGTTGTATGAGTCATGATACAACCTCAAGCGTGGCATTAGATAATTGGCTGCGGATATCACGAACGGCGGTCTGAATCACACGTTCTAGTGGCATGTCGATAGGTACAGTCAAGACATCCAGTTCACAATCAGGGCGTTCTAGAGCTTCAAACTGACTTCGCAGGAGGGAGCCTTTCATAAAATGCCCTCCTCGTTGTTCGACACGTTGTCGAATGAGTTCAAACTCTCCATCTAGGAACACAAAGATAAGGTTATTGTTGCCAAGTCTTAATGTGTCGCGGTACCCTTTTTTAAGTGCAGAGCAAACAATAACACCATGCTCATTCTTGCATCCTAGGCTGTACGCGGCATCGTTAATACGCGTCAACCATGGCGCTCTGTCATCATCAGTCAGCGGTATGCCTGCGGCCATTTTGTCGATATTGCTTCTCGGGTGAAGATCATCGCCATCGATAAACTTTGCGCCTAATACATCGGCAATCCCTTTGCCTACTGTGCTCTTACCTGAGCCAGAAACTCCCATAACAATAATGCACTTCCCCAAGTTCCCTCCTCACGAATCAAAATTTGATCCAATCCGCACAATTCAATTAATTCACAAACTGGACTTCATATTATCGATGTTACTGGTAACATGATACCGGTAACTTTTAATGTTGTGAACAAGAGCACATCCAGTTAAGAAACTTAATTACAGCCGAAATGAGGCTGGCATAGTGTTGATAAAATGCTAGCTCATCGGTTCACGACGTACTATTTGAGGGGTAACAATGTCGGTATTTCCAGAGAACTTTTTATGGGGCGGAGCTATCGCTGCTAACCAAGCTGAGGGTGGGCACCTAGAGGGCGGTAAAGGCCTAACTACGGTCGATATGATTCCGTACGGTGACAATCGTATGCCTATTAAGCTGGGTCTACGTGAGCAAGTAGCGCTCGATGAATCGGAGTTTTATCCAAGTCATGGAGCTATCGATTTCTATCATCGCTATAAAGAAGACGTCGCGCTATTAGCGGAAATGGGCTTCAAAGTGTTCCGGACTTCTATTGCTTGGGCAAGAATTTTCCCTAAAGGCGATGAGCTAGAACCTAATCAAGAAGGGATTGCTTACTACCAAGATCTGTTCCGTGAATGTCAGAAGCATGGTATTGAACCTCTTGTTACCTTATGCCATTTCGACGTGCCAATGCACTTGGTAAACACATATGGTTCGTGGCGCAGTCGTGAAATGATTGGTTTTTTTGAGCGTTATGCTCGCACTTGTTTTGAAGCATTTGATGGTTTGGTTAAGTACTGGCTCACATTTAATGAAATCAACATCTTGCTAGCAAGTCCATTCTCTGGTGCTGGCCTGCTATTTAAAGAAGGTGAGAACAAAGAGCAGGTGAAATATCAAGCGGCGCACCATGAGCTTGTGGCAAGTGCTCTAGTGACCAAAATCGCCCATGAGATTAACCCTGATAACCAAGTGGGTTGCATGTTAGCGGGTGGCAACTTCTATCCGTACTCCTGCAAACCTGAAGATGTCAAAATGGCGCTTGATAAAGATCGAGAGAATCTATTCTTTATTGATGTCCAAGCCAGAGGCTATTACCCATCTTATGCTCAAAGAACGTTCCGCGATAAAGGTGTAGAACTTGAGATTCATGACGGCGACTTGGAGATTCTAAAGCACACTGTGGACTTTATTTCTTTTAGTTACTACGCCTCTCGTTGCGCTTCCGCTGATATGAATAAAGGCAACACCAGTGAAGCCAATGTCGTGAAGTCGGTTCGCAATCCACACCTTGAAGCCAGCGATTGGGGCTGGGTTATTGACCCTCTCGGTTTGCGTATCGCCATGAATACCCTTTATGATCGTTATCAGAAGCCGTTGTTTTTAGTAGAAAATGGCCTTGGAGCCAAAGATGTGGTGGAAGCGAACGGTGAGATTAACGATGACTATCGCATCGACTATCTGCGCGCTCATATCAAAGCGATGGGAGAAGCCATTGAAGATGGTGTGCCTTTGATGGGCTATACGCCTTGGGGGTGCATTGATTTGGTCGCCGCATCCACTGGAGAAATGAGTAAACGCTATGGCTTTATCTACGTTGACCGTGACAACAAAGGTAATGGTACGTTGAAGCGTTCTCGTAAGAAGTCGTTCTTCTGGTACAAAAAAGTGATTGAATCCAACGGTGAAGATTTGTCATAACCTCCGTTTCTCATTGGTGATTATGAAGGGGTGCCTATGTGCATCCCTTTTTTGTGTTTTAAAACTGAGGGGAATGTTTAGCGAGAACGAAACAATATGTTAATTTGGTTGCAGATTGTAACGGCTCATTTTGTCTAACTCGATGTGACCTTGTATTAATTTTGTTAATAAGCGTAGAAAACAGCAAAAAGCTCGGAGTTTTTGACAAGTAATTCCTTAACACTCAAAATACACTGCCTGCCATCGTAGTAGTCCAGTCGTCTTTTTCGACTGAGTAGAGATTGAGGAACACACATGTTTACAGCAACAGATGTGCTAAAAACGGAGTTTGTCGAGCAGCCGCTTGAACAGCTCTGGTCACTGATCTCTCCACTTTACATGGTGGATGAGTCTCAATGGTTGAAACAGCTTTTACCTCTGGCGACGCCGCAAGGCGATGAAGCCCAGCAAATCCCACAGAAAACCACCGAGCTTATCGAAGCCATCCGTGCCGATAAAAATGCCATTCAAATGATTGATGCTTTGCTGCTTGAGTACAGTTTAGATACTCAAGAAGGCATTTTGCTGATGTGTTTAGCAGAAGCGTTAATGCGCATTCCTGATTCTGCAACGGCTGATGCGCTTATTCGCGACAAACTGAGTGTCGCTGATTGGAAATCTCACCTGAAAAATTCTGACTCTGTGTTTGTCAATGCGTCAACATGGGGTCTTATGCTGACGGGCAAAGTTGTCGGGCTTGCTGAGTCTGAATCACAAAGCCCAGCAAAAGCAGTGAACCGTTTAGTCAACAAGTTCTCAGAGCCTGTGATTCGTAAAGCCATGTATCAGGCCATGAAGATCATGGGGCATCAGTTTGTTTTGGGCCGCAGCATTGGTGAAGCTCAGAAGAATGGCAAAAAGATGCGTGATCGCGGTTTTACCTACTCTTATGACATGCTAGGTGAAGCGGCGCTCACTAAATCTGATGCTGACAAGTATTTCAAAGACTACCTGATGGCGATCGAAGCAGTAGGCAGTGATAAATACGGCTTAGATACTAGTCCAGCACCATCAGTTTCAATCAAGCTGTCGGCACTTCACCCTCGTTACGAAGTCGCTAACGAAGAGCGTGTGCTGACTGAGCTTTGCGATACGTTAACTCAGCTTCTCACTCGAGCGCGAGAGCTGGATGTGGCGATTACGATTGATGCGGAAGAAGCTGACCGTCTTGAGCTATCACTTAAATTATTTGAGAAAGTGTATCGTAGCGACGTGGCTAAAGGGTGGGGCAAGTTTGGTCTGGTGATCCAGGCTTATTCTAAGCGTGCACTTCCTGTTTTGGTTTGGGTTAACGCTTTAGC
The DNA here is from genome assembly GCF_013364395.1 of Vibrio mediterranei. Lineage (NCBI taxonomy): Bacteria > Pseudomonadati > Pseudomonadota > Gammaproteobacteria > Vibrionales > Vibrionaceae > Vibrio > Vibrio mediterranei. The sequence goes on from NZ_JABXGK010000008.1 coordinate 1,972,469, forward strand.
GAAGCAGCAAGGCGACCTGATTCCACTCCGCTTAGTGAAAGGTGCGTATTGGGACAGCGAAATCAAATGGTCTCAGCAAGCGGGCTATGATGCGTACCCTGTCTATACCCGTAAAGAAGCGACCGATGTTGCATACCTAGCGTGTGCTCGATTCCTATTGAGTGAAAACGTGCGTGGCAATATTTTCCCGCAGTTTGCGAGTCACAATGCACACACAGTGACGGCCATTGCGACAATGGCTCAGCACACCGATTACGAATTCCAGCGTTTACATGGTATGGGTGATTCACTTTATGACCATGTGATGGATACGCATAAACAGCCAGTACGAATCTACGCACCAGTGGGTAGTCACAAAGACTTGCTGCCATACCTAGTGCGTCGTCTGCTGGAAAACGGTGCAAACAGCAGCTTCGTCCACCGCCTTGTTGATGCGCGTTGTCCTGTTGACAGCTTAACTGTTCATCCGGTAGATGCATTGCTTGCCAATGACACCCTACACAACGCTAATATCGATCTACCTCCCGCTATTTTTGCCGATCGTAAAAACTCCGTGGGTGTGAACGTTGATATTGAGAGCGAAGTGAAAGACTACGAGCACAAAGTTGAAGTGTTCCGAGCTAAGCAGTGGCAAGGTGCTCCGATCATTAATGGTCAATCGCAATACGAAAGCATGATCAAGGAAGGTGCTAACGTTGATACGATCACTGCGCCTTATGATCGCCGCCTTGTCGTGGGTCAAGTGGCTATGGCTAACCTTGATCATGTTTCCGAAGCTATCCGAGTAGCAGAGCAAGGTTTCACTAGTTGGTCGCAGACACCATATGTTGAGCGTGGTCAGTGCTTACTAACACTGGCAGACAAGCTAGAAGAAAATCTTCATGAGTTGGTGGCGATTTGCCATCAGGAAGCGGGTAAGACCATTCACGACAGTATTGATGAAGTGCGCGAAGCGGTCGATTTCTGTCGTTACTATGCGAAACAACCACATATTTTTGAAACGCAATCGGTACTTGGCTTTGACGGTCAGTCAAAAACATTGACACGCGGCGGACGAGGTGTGTTTGTTTGTATTAGTCCGTGGAACTTCCCACTGGCGATTTTCCTAGGTCAGGTCACGGCAGCATTGGTTGCGGGTAATACCGTTGTGGCTAAACCTGCGGAGCAAACTTCTCTTATCGCTGTACGTGCTGTTGAGTTAATGCTTGAAGCAGGCTTCCCTGCTGATGCGATTCAACTGATTACAGGACGCGGTGCTGATGTAGGTCAGGCGTTAACCTCGCACCCAGCGATTGCTGGTGTTGCCTTTACTGGCTCTACGCCAACGGCCCAGCGCATCAATAGCACGCTTGCAGCACGTCAAGTTGCGCCAGTACCATTTATTGCAGAGACCGGCGGTCAAAATGCGATGATTGTTGACTCGACCGCACTGCCTGAGCAAGTCGTTCGCGATGTTGTTCGCTCTGCCTTCGCTTCTGCCGGACAGCGCTGTTCTGCATTGCGTGTTCTGTTTATTCAAGAGGACATTGCGGAGCGTGTTATTAACCTGATTCAAGGCGCAATGGATGAGCTTAAAGTGGGCTTGCCATATCTGCATGCTACCGATGTGGGCCCAGTAATTGATGCCAATGCGAAGCAAAAACTACTGGCACATATTGATGCGATGGCAAAACAAGGCAGCAAAGTGGCGCAACTGTCGCTTGATGCTGAGTGCCAAGAAGGGGATTTTGTACCGCCTTGTGCGTTTGAAATTTCTGATATCTCTGTGCTAACGGAAGAACATTTCGGTCCTATTCTCCATATCGTCCGCTTCAAAGCATCTGAACTACCAAAAGTGGTTGATAGCATCAACGCCACAGGTTTTGGCTTGACGCTAGGTGTCCACAGCCGTAATGAATCGACGTACGAGTGGGTGGAAAAACACGCTCGAGTGGGGAACTGCTACATCAACCGTGATCAAGTCGGTGCGGTGGTAGGGGTTCAACCATTTGGAGGACAGGGTCTCTCCGGAACTGGACCAAAAGCAGGTGGCCCACACTACCTATATCGCTTTACTGATGTCATTAACGCCAACGCTAATCAAGCGGCGAAATAAGGAGAAAAATCATGGTCAATAACGCAACTATTTTCTCCGATGTTTTGACAGCATGGGAAGGTTGGAATCTTAGTGATTTTGCTGAGCAACGTGAGTGCTTACTTTCTGCTCAGCGTAATATGAATGAACTGAACGCTACGCTCGCTAGCGTGATGGCATTCCATATTCAACAAGCTAACGTGTTATTAGCTAACCCGCATGTGATGCCAGGGCCAACGGGTGAAACCAATGAGCTTTATGCGGCGGGGCGTGGTGTGGTTTTAGTGGTTCTAGAGAGCGAAGAAGCACAAGCTAAGATCGCGGCAATGGCGCAAATTACCGCAGCACTTATCGCTGGTAATGGTGTCATTGTTTGTTCTGGTAACGACAAGTTTAATCAAATTTTAAAATCGGCAGTCGAGCGTTCTCAACTGCCTACTAACCTAGTTCAATTTGTGGCTTTAGAAGAAGCTTCCACCTTTATCGAGTTCGATGTACGAGTGGTTGGTCTTGTTGGCTCTAAAGACACTGAATGGCAGGTTAACCATCAACTGGCTAATCGCGATGGAGCGATAGGTCTTTTGGTGTCTGAGACGGATTTGGCGCTGCTGCCTGTGGCGCACGATCCGAATCTCGTGTTGAGGTTCATAACAGAAAGAACAAGAACCATCAATATTACAGCAGTGGGGGGCAACGCTACTTTGCTTGAGCTTGGTAGCTAGTGACATAAGGTTACGGACCCCTACCAGCCTCCAATATCACCGTTATGTTGGAGGCTGTATTCTAGGATGAGGAAATAATAATGATTCAAAATAGCTTCGCTATTACAACTACTTTCATCGCTTATTTGGCGTTGATGCTCGCTATCGGTGTGATTGCTTACAAGCGCACGGCCAATTCTAGCGACTACTTTCTAGGTGGTCGTTCATTAGGACCATGGCCAGCGGCTTTGTCTGCAGGTGCATCGGATATGAGTGGCTGGTTACTGCTAGGTCTTCCTGGCTATGCGTATGCAGCAGGTATTGAAGCTTTCTGGCTTGCTGGCGGCTTGCTGGTTGGTACATGGCTAAACTGGCTAATCTGTGCAAAACGACTACGTACTTACAGTATTACTACTGACGCACTGACCCTGCCTGAATATTTGTCTCGTCGTTTTAACGACAATTCAAAAGTGATTCAGGTTGTATCTGCGTTCTTCATTTTGCTTTTCTTCCTTTTCTATACCAGTTCTGGTCTAGTGGCAGGTGGTAAACTGTTTGAAACAGTATTTGGCTTGGATTACACCATTGCCGTCATCATCGGTACGGTATGTGTTGTCTCGTACACGTTATTCGGTGGCTTCCTAGCAGTATCTTGGACTGACTTAGTTCAGGGCCTATTGATGGCAGCGGCACTGATGATTGTTCCTGTGATTGGTATGCAAGGTGGGTTCGGTCAGCTAACGTCTGATCTTGAAGCCATTAACCCAGAGCTTCTTACTCTATGGAATGACACGAAAGGCCAGCCGCTATCTGCAATCGCTATCATCTCTCTAGTGGCATGGGGTCTAGGTTACTTTGGTCAGCCACACATCCTCGCGCGTTTTAAAGCATCTCGTTCAAACAAAGACTTAACGACTGCTCGTCGTATTGCTGTAGTTTGGTCTGCGTTGTCTATGCTTGGTGCAATGCTAGTGGGTGTTGTAGGTCTGGTTTACACTACAGGCACTGGTGGCGATGTACTGGCAGATGGTGAGAAAATCTTCATGTTACTAGTTAATGCGCTATTCCACCCAGTAGTCGCTGGTATCCTTTTGGCTGCAATTCTCGCGGCTATTATGAGTACAGCGGATTCTCAGCTATTGGTGTCTTCGTCGGCGTTGGCAGAAGATTTCTACAAGCAAATCATCAACAAAGATGCGACATCTGAGCAAGTAGTGATGGTAGGTCGTGTCGGTGTTATCTTATTGTCAATTATCGCACTGGTTCTTGCGATGACTCCAGACAGCTCGGTACTTGGACTAGTGTCTTATGCGTGGGCTGGGTTCGGTGCTGCCTTTGGTCCTGCAATCCTACTAAGCCTATACTGGTCTGGTATGAACCGTAATGGCGCTATCGCGGGTATTTTAGTTGGTGGTGTGACTATCGTAGTTTGGAAACAGCTAACTGGCGGCATCTTCGATATCTACGAAATCGTTCCTGGGTTTATCCTATCTTGGATTGCGATTATGGTAGTTAGCTCAATGACTGGTGGCCCAGACAAAGCGGTTCAAGCTCAGCATGAAGCATTTGAGAAGAACCTAATCGAGTTAGACTAATCACCATCTTTGTGATTTAGCATAGTTAATACATCAAATGGCCCTCAGTTACTGAGGGCCATTTTTTTAGTTCTATTAATACAAAAAAGTATATGCCAATCAGACAATTGAAGATAAATCTCAATAACTGAATCATATTTAATCGACTTCTAAATTCTGCACTATCGTTCAAGCGAATCGGTTTGATTAACATGCATCTCGTCAGCTTAACAAAGCAAAATAATTTTGAACGAGGTATCCATGAAACAGTCAACTAAAACGCTCTTCACACTCCTTCCGCTTACTATGGTTATGGCCCAGGCACTCAATGCCGCGCCATTAGATAGTTATGACTTCACTGCGAACTCAAAGGGTGCAACGTCATACACGGCAAAGGCCAACCAAGAGGTTTACAAGCAGTTAGACTTCAACAATAAAAAAGCGTTTGAAGAAGTAGATCGCGGCTTTATTGCTCCCCTAGATAATGGTGGACTCATCAAAGGTATTGCTGATGTGCCAGCAATGCAGTTTGTACAAGGTAAACAAGCACCAGATACGGTGAACCCAAGCTTATGGCGTCACTCTCAGTTGGTAAACCGTGGCGGTTTGTACGAAGTGCTACCAAACAAAATCTATCAGGTACGCGGTAATGATGTGTCTAACTTAACCATCATCGAAACGGACAACGGCATCATTCTTTATGATATCGAATATTCACCAGAAACCATGAAAGCGGCTTATGAGCTTTACGCGAAGCATCGAGGCAACCGTCCGTTAAAAGCTATCATCATTTCACACTCTCACACCGACCATTATGGTGGCATTGAAGGTGTTATTAAGTCAGGTCTTGCATCTGAGCAAGATATTGCGAGTGGCAAGATTCCAGTGTATGTACCACAAGGTTTTGTTGAACATGCCGTAGGTGAAAACGTACTGTTTGGTAACATTATGAGTCGTCGTGCTGTGTACCAATATGGCTTCCTGCTACCGAAAAATGAAAAAGGTATTACCACAGCAGCGCTAGGTCCGCTGGTGGCTGCGGGTGCTAATGGCTTGCCAACTACGGTTCACGAAATCACTAAGCAAAAAGAATCGGTTACCATTGATGGTTTGCAATTCGACTTCCGTTTGGTTCCTGAATCAGAAGCGCCATCGGAAATGGTCTTCGAAATCCCAGCTTGGGGTGCGGTTTCTATGGCTGAAGACGTTAATCACCTTCAACACAACATTTACACGATGCGCGGCGCTAAAACGCGTGACGCTGGTAAATGGGCGAAATACATCAATAATGCGATTGTTGAATGGCACGACAGTGCGAAAGTGCTATTTGGCCCTCATACATGGCCAACTTGGGGTAACGAAGAAGTCATTAACTACATGAAAGGTCAGCGTGATTTGTACAAAGCGATTAACGACCAAACCACTCGATTAGCTAACTACGGTTATCGTCCAAGAGATATTGCTAAGAAGATCGAAATCGCTGACCCGATCATGAAACAGTGGAACAACCGAGATTACTACGGCAACTTCGAAAACAATGTCATTGCTACCTACGTTAACAACCTAGGTTGGTTCGACGGTAACCCAGTGGAAATAGCTCGTCACACTGATGCAGATACCGGTAAGCGTTATGTTGAGAGCTTTGGTGGCGAGGATGTCGTGATTGAGAAAGCGCTGGATTACTACCAACAAGGTGATTATGCATTTACTGTTCAGCTGCTAAACAACATTGAGTCGTATAACAAAGACAACAAGAAAGCCAATTACTTGATGGCTGATGCGTTTGAACAACTAGGCTTCCAAGAGGAAACCGCGCTTAATCGCAACTGGTATTTGACGGCTGCAAAAGAGCTTCGTAACGATAACTTGTTGCCACAAGTTGTGAACTCAGCAGGTCCAGATGTGATTAAAGCCATTCCTTCTGATTTGATGATGGATGTGTTCGCAACACGTATCGTTCCTCAGAAGTCATTAGACGCAGGCCGAATTGCCTTTGATTTTGAATTAAACGGAGAATCATTTGGTGTAGAAGTCGAGAATGGTGTAATGAACTCAGCGCTGGATTATCACCCTCAAGATTCAATGGGTACGATCAAAGCCGATAACATGACGCTGTTTGGTATCATCAGCCACAAACTGACAGTAAAAGATGCCCTTGCTACTGGTGCGTTAAAAGTAACCGGAGACCAATCGGTACTGAACAAGTTTATGGGCGTTCTAGATAGCAATATCCCAGCAAACTTCAACTTGATTCAACCGCGTATGAACTAATCGTACAAAATAAGTAGACAAACGAGAAAGCCCACGACAACGTGGGCTTTTGTCTTTTCAGACAATGGATTAACCATCCATATCTTCTTTATTGCGCTGCTCTAACCACATCGCATTGATGACCCCGAAGGAGCATGCGAGCAACACACCCAGAACCCAACAGATATACCACATACGTTTTATCTCCCTAGTACAGCGATGTGCTGTTGTCTTCAATGAATTGCTTGTCGATTCGGCCGAACATCTTGTAATAACACCAAGTCGTGTATCCAAGGATTACAGGGACAACCACAACGGCGACCACTGAGATGATGCTGAGCGTTTTATAGCTTGACGTGGCATCCCACAACGTCAAGCTGTGAGAAGGTACTAAACTTGATGGAATAATCATTGGAAACAGCGCAATGCCTGCGGTCAATATGATGGTTAGAATTGCCAAACTCGAGCACAAAAATGCCCAGCCACCGCGCTTCGCCATGGACAGCAGCGCCGAGAAAAGTAGCATAGCGCATGCCCCAAGGGGTACGATAAATAACGTAGGGTAGCGAACAAAGTTATGCAGCATACTTCTAGTGACAACCGAGACCTCTTTGCTTACTGGGTTTGAAACGCCATTGGTATCGATAAGGCTTTGGATGATATAGCCATCTTGGCCATTGGCGATGACGCCACCGACAACGAACATAATCAGCGCGGTACACGCGGTCCACACTGCGATGGATCGCGCTCTTTCATTAAGCTTTCCCACCGTTTTTAGTTGCAGGAAGGTAGCTCCTTGAAGCAGAGTCATGGCCATCGCGACGACACCGCACACTATGGGGAGTGGAGTAAACAAGCTCCAAAATCCGCCCTTATAACTGATCATCAGCAATTCATTGAGCTCGAATGGCAGACCTACAAATAAATTACCAAAGCCAATACCAAATACTAAAGGTGGTACGAGACCACTGACCGTTAAAGCAATATCACAAGCGCGTCGCCATCTAGGGTCGTCAATTTTGTTTCGATAATCCATGCCAATAGGGCGTAACCATAGCGCGGCAAGAACCAGAACCAGCGCCAAGTAAAAACCAGAGAAAGCCGTAGCATAGACGGCAGGCCAGATTGCGAAAATCGCTCCCCCCGCAGTGATCAGCCAAACTTGGTTACCGTCCCAATGTGGCGCGATGCTATTGATCATAATCCTACGTTCAACATTACTTCTTCCGGCAATAGGCAGTAGCGCGGCGACGCCCATATCGAAGCCGTCCGCGATAGCAAAGCCGATGATCAGTATGCCGACGATCGCCCATGTGAAGAGGCGGAGTGTTTCATAGTCAAACATATGATCTCCTTATTTGTAGTTGTCTATAACATTGTCGAGTGAACGGTTTTGTTCGTGATAGTAACGCCCGGTTTTCAGTACACTTGGCCCGCGGCGGGAGAATTTCACCATCAAATACATCTCAGCGATAAGGAACAGGGTATAGAGCACGTAAACAGCTCCTAGCGAAATCCAAATATCACTGGCAGCCAAGTCTGAAGTGGCCATACTGACAGGCAGAACTTCACCAATGGCCCACGGTTGTCGGCCATACTCAGCGACAAACCATCCAGCTTCACAAGCTATCCATGGCAATGGAATCGCCCAAAGTACTGATTTAAGTAGCCATCGTTGGCTGCCGATTTTCTGACGGCAAACTTGAATAAACGAAAAGCCAATCAGCGCGAACATCAAGACGCCACACACCACCATAATTCTGAAGCTCCAGAATAGTGGTGCGACTTGCGGAATGGTGTCTTGTGTAGCCATTTTTATTTGTTGTTCGCTGGCATCAGAGACATTGGGTGCGTATTTCTTCAGCAGAAGACCGTAGCCAAGGTCAGACTTAACGTCATTGAACTGAGCGATGTTCTCGGCGGTTTTATCACCATTTCTTAAACGCTGGAGTAAACCATAAGCGATCATTCCGTTGCGTATTCGTTGTTCGTTGATTGCCATGAGATCACAGATACCCAACACAGGTTTATCCAAAGAGCGTGTTGCGATAATGCCCATGAGATAGGGGATCTTAAGCGCATAATCGGTTTCCATGGTTTCTTGATTGGGAAGTCCGAAGACGGTAAATGAAGCTGGTGCTTCTTCGGTGTGCCATTCCGCTTCAATCGCTGCGAGCTTAACCTTTTGAACATCGCCAAGTTCATAACCAGATTCATCGCCCAGCAGAAGTGTGGAAAAGATGGCAGCCATGCCAAACGAACAAGCGATAGCAAATGAACGTTTTGCAAATGCTACGTCCCGATTTTTCAGCAAGTAGTAAGCGCTGATACCCATGATAAATAGTGCACCAGTGGTGTAACCTGCGGCGACGGTATGAACGAATTTCACTTGTGTCACTGGGTTGAAAATCACGTCGGTGAAACTGGTCATTTCCATACGCATTGTTTCAAAATTGAACTCAGCACCGACAGGGTTTTGCATCCAGCCATTAGCCATCAAAATCCAAAGACCAGAGAAATTTGAACCCAGTGCAGTAAGCCAAGTAACTGTGAGGTGTTGACGCTTACTTAACCGATCCCAACCAAAGAAGAACATCCCGACCAATGTCGATTCAAGAAAAAAGGCGACTAGTGCTTCAATCGCAAGCGGGGCCCCAAAGATGTCACCAACGTAGTGAGAGTAATAGGACCAGTTGGTACCAAATTGAAACTCCATGGTTAAGCCTGTTGCAACCCCTACGGCAAAGTTGATCCCAAAGAGCTTGCCCCAGAACTTGGTCATATCCTTGTAAATGGTTTTGCCCGTCATTACATAGACCGATTCCATAATGGCTAGCAAGAATGATAGCCCTATGGTGAGAGGCACGAATATAAAATGATACAGCGCGGTACTAGCAAATTGCAGACGCGACAGATCAACGACATCTGTTAACATAGCATCCCCTTCCCGCTACGAGCGTAGCGGGTAGAAATAGTAGAAAGATTGGTTTTTATTTGGTGATTAAGCGTTTGCAGGCTTGTTTAGAAAGGGCTTTTTTAGCCAGTAATCGAGGCTTAGATAACGACCACCGCCGTAGACAAAAAGCACCATTAACATCACGAAGTAGGTGGCAGCGAATTCCATACCGTTGTTGAGCATAACAGGGTCACCAAGTTCGGTGATGTAGTTGTAGCGGCCCGGAAAGTTTTCCGCTAACCAAGTGATAAAGCCGTTTAGACGAATGGTTGATTCCATACTCCCTGTCGCAATCGCATCCCAGCCATGTTTCCAATGCACCATGGCACTGGCCACACTCATCATAAAAATCATAGGAATCGCGATAATGCGAGTAAACAAGCCTAGGGCTATACAGATACACCCGACGACTTCAGTTGCAGCTGCGAGGAACGCAAGAAGTTCTGGAAACGGGAGGTTAAGTCCACCGTCTGCTACGGGGGCGCCAAACCAGGCAACCGTGCCTGCGAATCCCAGTACTTTAGAGCGCGCTCCGACATAGATAACCGGAACCAAGAAAAGACGAATAGACAGTAGAACCAAAAAGTCGATTTTTCGGCACTTGTCGATAAGGTTGTCATACCAAGTTAAGACTGACTTAATCATTTTATTCTCCTAGGGTGTTGATGTTTAACAGCCCGAGATGGGTGAAATGTTGTATCCAAAGACGTACATCGAAATCGGCGAGTTGAGCTTCAGTTTGTTGTTGGAATGTCTGTAAGCTCGAACAATATGAGGGTTGAAGGGTCTGAATCAGTGCCACATCGATGGGCCGAAGTTTTTGTGAGACAACATGGTGTTGAGCGTTTCGAAATACCGCGTAGTAGTTTGGTGGAGTGCTATCGGTTATTTGTATTGAGTGACTAGACACCTCAAAAGGCAACTCCACTAAGTGCAGAGTGGGATTGCAGCTCAAGGTGTATTGCTCAGGGTTCTGATACACAATGTCACTGCAAGACTCGATATTGATTCGAGTTTGGTCAATTTCTGCGCTGAAGGCGATCCACTCGTATTCAAGTACCATAAGGTCAAGTTGGTTGACCCAAGTACCATGCTGAATGAACTGCACGAACTCTGTCGCGATGTGATGAAACTCAGGTTCCATTGCACAATGCTGCAACAGAAAGTCTTCCACTAACTGAACCAAAGCTTGATGACCGACTCGCTCAACGAAAAAAGGAAAGGTGTTGTTTACGACACCAAAAACGTTGTCGCGAATAAACTCACCGTATTGGCATCCTTCAGTGCGACCTAATCGTATCTTCTGCGCAAGTGCTTCAGTTTGCTGAAGCATCAATCCTGGAGGGCTAAGCATAGAGGACCCCACTTTCAGACAGCTGGACTTGTCGTTCAGCAGCTTTGACAACTGCATGGATGTCTCGTAGCTCTTCAGTAAGGACGACCAGTGGTGGCACGTTGTGGTCTCTCTCTAACAGCAGTGGTTTGTTGCCGTGGAGGTTAAACACATAATGAGCCAATTCAATTACCGAGTCAGGGACTGGTTTGCCATGAGTATCGAGTAATGATTGATCACTCTGCTGCAGATGTCCTGCAATGTGGTAATAGCGAATTGCGTCGCTCGGCAAGCTTTGCAGCATCTCATAAGCATCAAAACCGTGGTTGATGCTGTTGACGTAGACATTATTGATATCCAGCAGCATCTGACAGCCAGATTTCTCGATAAGCTCTGCAAAGAACTCGCCTTCAGGAATGTCGTTGTCATAATTGTGATAAAACGAGATGTTTTCGAGCACCAAAGGCCTAGCGACCACGTCTTGCACGCGTTGGATTTGAGAGGCTAGATAGTCGATATTCTCTCTGCTTCTTGGGATCGGTAGTAGGTCATAAAGATAGCCCTGACTGTCCCGAGAAAAACTCAAATGGTCGCTGTAAATCTCGATATCAAACTCATTAAGAAAACGGGCGACATCTTTCAGGTAGCTTTCGTTTAACGGCACGCAATCACCAATGGATAGACTAAGACCGTGAGCAACCAAGGGGTATTTGTCAGCGATTTGCTCCAAACGCTCCCGTTTTGCGCCACCAAGATTCATCCAGTTTTCAGGTGCGAGCTCAAGAAAGTCGATATCGGGATGCTTAGGCATGTCACTCAGCATATCCACATGCTCCATACGCAGACCCAATCCCTTGCTGGTGTTGGTTATTGTCCGCATACTCCACCTGTCACCTTACTGTTTGCTGATGTCACTGCGTCCGCAGGCGCATTGATACCTTGACCAGAGAGGCCGCACTTCCCGTCACGCGCGCGCACTAACTTATCTTGTGGATCGCTATCGAGCTCTTGTTTTTCAAAGCGTTTTTCGGTTCCACATTTACCTGCGGCACATTTACCGCCATGCTGTTCTGTTGGCTGAGCGGTAACAGGAGCTTCAGCAGATTCACTGATAGCAGCGAGTGCCGAGTTCATTGATACCAGTGAGCTGAGTGCGATTGAGATAGCCATTTTATTGTTCATTTGAAGTCTCCTTGAAAGACGCCATTGGGAAGCTCGACAGATCACGAGCAGAGAATATTTTTCCTTTGTAGTACTTTTTCACGATCTCCACTGACTGTGCTTTACGCTTGAGGCCTAGCCCCATCCAGTGATTTAAAATCAGTAGCTTAGGATTAATTTCAGCGGCAATTTCCCCCACGGTCGAAGGTTTCGCATGCATAAACGATGAGATAGCATCGGCTTCTTCGTGAATGGCCATAGGCATGACTAGAATGTCAGCGCCTTTGGCAAAAGGAATGAAGGCGGGATTACTGCCATTTTGGTCTGCAGAAATAACAATGACGCCGTCCTCACTTTCAATTCGGTAGGCCAAAGTAGGTACATCTCCATGAGGGATGCCGAGTGCATAAACAGTAAGCCCATCTAATTGGTAGATTTTTTGTGGTGTGGTTTCTTGATAAGAAACATCGGTGAGGGTGATTGGGAACAGGCCATCTGAGCCATCATAAAGTCCATTAAGGTAAGCGTAAGCTCCGTGTTCCTGATTGAACATCGCATCCATATAGCCTGTTAAACTCGGAAATGCAGAACCAGCTTCTGGACCGGTGATATCTAGTGCGTCCTCACGTTCGAAAAAGTAAGCGCCTTTAAGCAGAGCTGGAAGATCGGCAACGTGATCGGTGTGGAAGTGAGTGATGGCTAAAAGATCGAGGTCTTCGAGTTTGCCTCCTGCTTGGCCAAATCGTAGGTAGTTACCGCCACCCGCGTCAATCATGATTCTTGATTTGCCTTTCCACCAAATCAATTCTCCCGATGAGGCGCGCATATCATCAGAGATGGGACCTCCAGAACCAAGGATTTGTAGGGTAAAGTCTTTATCTAGGGGTTCGAGATTGATTGCAAAAGATTGTGTCGCCCCAAGTGAGCAACTTAGCGCGACTGCCAGCGCTTTTATCGGCCATTTCATAACCATTTCCTATCGTTTTTGTCATCGACTACTTTTGGTCAAAGCGTGAAAGTGCAGACAGGGAATCATCAAGTTTGTTGATCTCTGTCAAAGCACGCCGATACGATAAGGAAAAATTAGGGTTAAGTATGTATGAATATATTTAATGTTGCGTTTAGTTAATATGAACATTTGATAATGAAGCCATACTAACGGACAAATGAGCTAGTTAATTAATTCGCCAAGACTAATGCAAGGTTTCATTATTCATAAACATACCTATGGAAGCATAAATAATCTGAAAGTGCGGTTAACGCATACTTTCAAATACAAAAAAGGGCACTCCGGTAGGAATGCCCGAACACCTAATATAGGGGGCAGGTGTTGTTAAATTTTGGTTTGTGAATAGATAGGGTTACAGTCGGCCTTCACTGCGACACATTCTTATTTTATCGATAACCACTTGTTTCATAGCGGCTTTACCTGGGGTGATGTACTTACGAGGGTCATTCGCGTCAGGATGTTCACTGAAATGATCTTTAACCGCGTTAGAGAATGCAATCTTTAGCTCTGTTGCGACATTAACCTTACAAATACCTAAATCAATACATCGATTTACCATCTCATCAGGAACGCCAGAAGCACCATGGAGAACTAATGGGATATCAACCATTGAACGGATTTTCTCCAGTCGGTCAAAGTCTAGTTGTGGCTCAGCTTTGTATAATCCGTGAGCCGTTCCGATGGCTACAGCCAGCGAGTCTATCCCCGTTCGGCGGACAAATTCTGCAGCTGAGGCTGGGTCTGTCATCAATGCATCGGCGCTATCAACAATTAAGTCATCTTCTTGACCTCCGAGGCGACCTAGTTCCGCCTCAACACTGGCATCAAATCGATTGCAGTATTGGACGACAGAGCGGACTATTTCGATATTTTGATCAAAGGCATAATGAGATCCATCGATCATGACTGAACGGATACCGTGTTCAACTTTATGTCGGATATCTTGTAGGTCTTCATGGTGATCTAAATGAAGCACTAAAGGTATAGAGTGCTTATGAGCGGCTTCTTTACATATGCTTATTAAGTAGTCGGTACCAGCATAGTCATAGGTTCCGGGAGTGCCTGCAAGGATTACCGGAGACCCCATTTCAGATGCAGTTTCCACAACGACTTGGACAGTTTCTAAGTTGTGGATATTGAATGCAGGCACTGCGTAGCCACCAAGTTGGGCACGTTTTAGCATTTCACGAGAAGAAATTAAATACATGGAACCTCCTGACTTGGCGACACTTCAGAATCAAATACGATTCGACCGTTAACCCAAGTTTTGGTAATAGAAAAATCTGAATTAATAGCGACCATCGAAGCAGCTTTTCCTACTTCTAATGAGCCCAATTTTTGTTGTAAGCCTAGCGATTTAGCGGGAGTTAGTGATGCCATAAGCCAGGCTTGCTCTAGAGGAATATCAAGCCATCGCTGAACACTAAGCACTGCATCGAGCAAGTTAAGAGTGCTCCCAGCTAAGCTTCCGGATCTCGTAGTGACAACACCTTTGTTCATTTTTACTTGGTATTCTCCAAGAGAATATTGACCATCAGGCATACCCGCTGCGCACATGGCATCGGTAATAAGAGTCATTCGGGAGCCACAACAGCGGTGGGCGATATCGATGGCACTTGGATGAACGTGATGTCCATCAGCAATCATCTCTACATAGCTTTCAGGGTGAATCAAACCTGCGCCTACTGTACCTGGATCTCGATGATGTATACCTCTCATGCCGTTGTAACAGTGGACAATGCCATTTGCTCCCGCATCAAGAGCGGCATTAGTCTGCTCGTAACTGGCATCGGTATGCCCGAGCATGACTTTTATCCCTTGTTTGCGTAGGTATTGAATCGCTTCAATCGCACCTTTCTTCTCTGGAGCGAGAGCAACAGTCACGAGTTGGTTATCACTATAAGAAATCCAATTATCGAGCTCTTCAATTGATAGTTCACGAAACCATTCTGTTGGATGAGCGCCTTTGTTCTTTTCAGTAAAATAGGGTCCTTCTAAATACGATCCGAGTAGCTCCGCGCCAGAAAGTCCTAGTAGTTTGCTTTTAGCAACTTGTTGTAAAGCCGCGCGTATTTTAGCTATTGGTGCGGTGACGGTAGTGGCAACAAATGCAGTAACACCTAAACTAGCGAAGTAGCGAGACATGCTGTCTAAACTCTGATGACTTGCATCCATGACATCACAGCCTTTAGCGCCATGAACATGGCTATCGATTAGACCCGGTAAGAGAATGCTGTCACCTAAATTTGTGAATTTTGTGTGCTTCACAGAGTCATAAGACTGAATTTCTTCGATAAAACCGCTACTGTTGATGCCGATGACAGCATCATCTAGCCACGTTTGGTCATGCAAGAGCTTTGGTACTCGATAATATAAAACTTCAGATACCATTTTCTTCAACCATCACCGAGTTATCATTTTTCGTGGTCATTTCTGCCGCAAGAGAGGTTACTCCTCGACGACCACACTCAATGGCTTGGTCGGGAAATTCTGCTAATGCCAATCCGTCGCGCTCAAGAAGCATTTCTGCAGCCATTTGCATATTTGTACCAGTAATAACTTGAATGTCTGAGCGTTCCTGACTGATTAGAGAAGCGGTTCTAAACGGTGTGCCACCCAATAAATCGGTAAGGAACACTATTCCTTCATTGGAGTCCAATTCTTTAATTTTCTGGCGCATTTCCTGTTCCAGCAAAGGGGTCGTGGACTCTTCTGGAAAATCAATAAAACCGAATTGAGGTTGTTCTCCGATAACTTGTGTGATCGCTTTGGCAATACCAGAAGCGAACCCACCATGACCCGATAAAATTACAGCAATCATATGTCTTCCTTTTTGGGGCTAAAAAATTAGCCCCATATGTTATTTATCGATTGATAAGCGGCTTACAGGAATCCCATAAAGCGACCAACAACACCCAGTGTTACCGTGATACCAATAAGTTTTAGTGGGCTCCATCCACGTTTTACCAAGGCGTACATCGCTAAGGTGTAGACAAGCGGAAGGAATGCTGGCATCAATTTGTCAATCACATCGGCCTGAAGTTTGACCACTGCATCACCTGCATTGATTTCTGCAGTCGTGGATAGTCGGACGTAGGTAGCAACGAGTGCTCCAATTACCGTCATACCAACCATGGAAGCAGCGTGTCCTACTTTTTTGGTATTCGCTTTGATTACTGGTATCGCAGCAACACCCATACGGTAGGCATAATGTGCAAGTCCAAATCTCAAGCCAAAATGCACGGCATTGAACAAAACAATAAAGAACACTGCGCCCATGATTGAACCTTGGAGAGCAAGGTCTGCACCTATACCACCACATATGGGTAGTAACGTTAGCCAGAACATAGCGTCACCGATTCCCCCCATCGGCGCACCAACGGCTATTTTGGTACTTTGAATACTATTAATGTTCTGTTTTGAACGCTCCATTGCCAAAACAATACCCATAACAAAAGTCACCAAGAATGGGTGTGTATTAAAGAAACCCATATGGCCCTGCATCGCTTTTGAAAGGTCAGCTTTATTAGTGTGGATTTTTTTAAGAGCTGGCAATAGGCCGTACAACCAACCCGATGCCTGCATACGTTCATAGTTGAATGACGCTTGTAGCAATAATGAACGCCAGGCCATCTTATTGATGTCGGCTTTGGTTAACTCAGTACCAATTTCTTTATTTTCATACTCGTCATCGGAGACACCAGGAGCGGGCTGAACTGCTGGATCCGTTACCTTAAGGTTTAGTTCGTTGCTTACGTTAGATTCCATCTTCAAAGTCCTTAGTTGAGCCTGCTGTTGCTACAGGAGTGGGTTCCGATTTACGCATGAAGTCGATAATTGCCATTGCTGTCGCAGCCGCTGCAATAGCTAAGATAGGTAGTTGCAGCCAAGCTGCGGCGACAAAACCAAGAATGAAATAAGGGATGTAGGCATTCTTCATCATGATTTTCATCAGTACTGCGAAGCCGATAGCTGGCATGATGCCACCTGCTACACCAAGGCCATCGATCAAGTCTTTTGGAAGAACCTCTACTATCTTTCCAGCGTGCTCTGCACCTAAGAAAACTGGTAAAAAAGCGCAGAGAAAATAGAATGTACCTAGTATGCCCAACGCCATGTAGTTAACGCGTTCGATACCATCGGTATCTGCCGATTGTGCGTATTCATCACATTTCGACATAACAGCAGACATTGCGGAGAACAATAAAGTGATCCCCATCTGGACGGCGACCGCAAACGGCACGGCAACACCCACCGCAACGTTAGGCTCTACTTTTGTTGTAATAGCGAAGGCTGTGCCTACAATTGTCCCGATAATGACATTGGGTGGCTGAGCCCCTGCAAGCGGTGCCAAGCCCATCCAAATAAGCTCTAACGTACCGCCGACCAAAATACCGGTTTGTAAGTCGCCTAGTATTAAGCCAACGAGTGGGCCTAACACTACTGGTCGGTGAAAGTGGGTCAGACCGTTAAACAAATCTAGGCCTGCAAAAAAGGCAAGGATGCCGAGCATCAAGGCCTGTAAGAGTCCTATTTCCATAATTGATTTCCTTATTAATTAGATAAGAGTAAAGAGGTCAGTTGCGCTTTCAGTCGGCACACCTTGTATGGTGCACGTGACTCCTAACGCTTTTAGTTTTGTAAATTCCGCAACATCGTCCTCTCCAACAGACACAGTTTTGGCAATCTGTTTCTTGCCTTCGACATAGTGCATGTTGCCGACGTTGATGTTACTTATAGGCACACCACCTTCGACCAACATACGAAAGTCTGCGGGAGTGCGGCACACCAATAGAATTTTTTGTCTGTCAGAGGCTTTATGGATGGTGTCTATCGTTTTTTGCACAGTCCAAAAGCGAATCGCAATACCGTCAGCGAGAACCATTTCCATAAGACTCTGCTGTATGTTGTCCTCAGCAACTTCGTCGTTAACAACAACGACGATATTTGCGTCTGCAAAACCTACCCATTGAACGCCTACTTGGCCATGTACAAGACGTTCGTCAATGCGACTAAGTACGATATTTGGCATAATTAATTCCTTTAAGTTAATTAGTTAGTTCATGGATGGTGACGCCTTGCACAACACGGTTAACTTCACCAGTTGGACACGGGTTATCTGGTCCAAGACCAAGTTTTAGGGATTTTTCAAAGGCCAACATTTGGCAGAATAAGATGTAAGGGAAGCAAAGCCATTCATCGCCAAAGCCGAGGTGTCCTAGTTCGAAAACATGGTCTGCGCTTAATGCTTGTTCGCTAATAGCGATATGTGCCATTGCTTGCTGGTCCCGGCGAATTTCGTCGAAGAGATCTAAGTCATAGCGACGGGTATAGGGATCGCTGGAGATGAGTTGAATGACAACCGCTTTGCCATTAATGGTAAATTTCGGCCCGTGACGGAAGCCAAGTGATGAGTCAAAGCAAGTCATTATGTTACCTGCACTTAACTCGAGAGATTTTAAAGACGCCTCTCTTGCGAGCCCTGAAAAACCGCCACTTCCAAGAACAATTAATCTTTCATATGGTTGTTCTGCAAGGGTTTTGACAGCAGATTGCCACTGTTGCAATTTGTTTTCACATAACGACGCGGTAGCCTCAATTTGTGCCTTCCATTCTTGCTGTTTTTGATGCCCGAATAACGTTAGAGTCGACATCAACATACAGGTGAAACTGGATGTCATCGCAAAACTGTTATCATTTGACCCTTCAGGCATTAGCATGCAGTACGCGTTATTCGCGTTGCTTGCATACTGTGCCAGTGCGCCATTTGCGTTGCAGGTTAAAAACAAGTGATGACAATTGGGGACGATCTGATCGACCAAAGCGACGGCGGCGACGCTCTCTGGGCTATTGCCTGAACGGGCATATGACACCAATAAAGTAGGCCGAGTTTTATCAAGGTATTGTTCTGGGTTTGATACAAGATCCGTTGTTGGGATGGATTCAACCCGGCAACGCAAACCGGAGAGAAGGAAAGGCATGGCAGCATCTCCAACAAATGCCGATGTGCCAGCGCCAGCTAAAATAATACGCAGTTCTGGTAACTCTAGTAGTGGAGAAAGAAACGCACTGACAGAGTTGTATTGCTTTTCTAAGATATCAGCTAGATTGCGCCATAGTCTGGGTTGATGACTAATTTCAGTGGCAGTATGAATGCCATTGTGTTGCTCTAGCCATTGTTCGTCATAGCCTAATAAAACGCTCATTAAATAGTCTCCTTACAAGCCGCTGCATTTGAATAACAAGCCTTGGAATAAACCTGAGTTACTTCCATGATTTTGTGAATAACAATGTCAGCGGGATTATTCTGAATTTGGTTTTGCGAAATTGCTTTTGCCTGATTGGGCAAGTACTGGCTCAGTAGAGTGACAGGCAACGGGCTAGCTTCAAGATGAGTAAACAAGGCTTGCTGGGCAGTTTGAACTTCTGGATGTGACCAGTAGTAGCGAATGCGATCACTCAAGCTGTAGCTACAATCAAGAAATTGCTGATGTCCCTTTGTGAGGTAGTGAGAGCGCCAGTAATCAGGCTGTTCATGCATAATTTGTTCAACGGTGCTTCGAAGGTGAGCTGCATGGTGAGTACCTAGCCACTCGGTTTCCGCTCGGTCGAGACCATAGAGTGCTTCGCGCATAGCAAACGTTAGAGCTGGGCCAACCTTTAAAATAGCGAAATGGTCTTTCACTAGGTCCTGGTATGCTCTCGGGTTTTGATAATCGGTAGAGTGAGCCTCAAAAACCAAGTAAGGTTGGCTTTCGACCATTTTGCTAAGGGTTTGTGCTTTCGAGCTGTCATAATGATGGACGTTATGATGATCAAACTCGACACCTGGTTGTACTACGAGACCGACCACTCGGGGCCAAACATTGCTTAATCCAATATCATCAAAAGCAAGGTTATGTTTGTCTAATGTGACGAGTGCTTGTTCTGAAGATGTGACTTGCAACTGCACTTCTTCTAAGGACTCTAATGCGCCTCCTGGTGTCGGTACTTCTGTGCCAATGACATAAACAGGTGCTTCGCCTCCAACTTTTTGCCATGTTTGTTCCGCGATCAAACAAAGTTGTGCCGCTCGCTCTGCCATGATGGTTTCTTCAAGAGGTGTTGTGTCGTCTAAGCAAGACATGGAACAGTCTAGATGAATTTTTCTAAAACCCGCTTTGATGTAGTCATGAATAAGAGTTGATGAGTTTTTCATCGCCTCTATTGCTGGTAAATGTTGCCAGCAGTTTGGACCTAAATGATCACCGCCGAGTATTATGCGCTCTGTCGGAAATCCAAGTCGTGCAGCCAAAGTAAAGACAAAATCAGAAAAGTCCTTTGGCGTCATTCCGGTATACCCACCAAATTGATTAACTTGATTAGATGTCGCTTCAATTAGTACATGTGTACCGTCTAGTTGAGCTTGTTTTATCGCGGCTTCTATGACCAAAGGGTGTGCTGAGCATACTGAGTAAATCCCGTTCCTTTGCCCTTGTTTGTGTTGTTCAACTAGTGATAATAGAGTTTTCATCGTTGTTCCTAATTTACGATTTAGTCTGCGAGAATGACTTTTACGCCCATATTCAAAAGAGCTTGATGTGTGGCGTGGGGGATACCACTATCTGTAACCAATACATCGATTTGATTTGCCGCACGAATCATGCAAAAGCTCTTTCTACCGAATTTACTGGAGTCTGTGACTGCTATGACTTGACGAGCAACGTCACACATTGCTTTATTGATTTGTGCTTCGTGGCTATCAGGTGTAGTGATACCAGCGTGCAAGTCAAATCCATCAACACCTAAAAACAGTTTGTCGAACAAGTAAGAACGAATGAGTTGTTCACCGTGATTCCCGATGAGTGAACACGAGGCGCGGCGGAGGTTGCCTCCAACCACATGCAACTCGACGTTTTCGTTATTACTGAGTTGGTAAGCGGTGTTTAGAGCATTAGTTAAAACGACTAAGCGTTTAAAATCAGTGAGGTATTGGGGCATGAGTCCAATAGTAGAACCTGAATCGAGAATGACGGCTTCACCATCATTGATAAGTTTTGCAGCTGAGTACGCAATGCTCTGTTTTGCCCCTCTGTTGATCTGATCTTTACGGTACAAAGGTTGATCAAATGCAAAGTTAGGATTTAAATTAGCGCCTCCATAGCATCTAAAAACACATCCCTCTTTTTCTAGGAGGTTTAGGTCATGTCGAATCGTTACTGCTGAGACGCGAAATTGCTCAGCAAACTCGTCAACTTTTCCGCTGCCATGAGCACGAATGTGCGTCATGATTTTAAGTCGGCGCTCCTCGCTATTCATGAATAAAACCTCGCTTTCGTTAACTTTCAAATGGTATTCAAAGAGTTTCGATTTCTTATGGTTTCTATTAAATCAGGCGGAGATTAATAAAAGTGAAAGCCAGATCACAGTTGGTTTTCTTTCGGTTTAGGGTGTTTCTGTCTTTCGTTTCAAGTGGAGTGAAAGGTTTGTCTTTCAGTTTTAGAGGTAGAATGAACAATCTTGTCTATATGGCTACTTGGTTTTATAGAATGCCAAGTGAAAGGAGATACTATTGAGGAGTTAAATAATAGGTTTCGAAATCATAAATGATCAATGTCACACTATTGATATTCAGTAACTCTGAGGTTACGAGTTATTGCAGAAATTAACGCTAATCAACAATGCGTACATCGATACCTAGAGAAATGAGTTCTGATGCATATTGAGGTGGGATTCCACTGTCGGTAATCAACATATCGATTTGATTGGGTCGAGCGATAAGGCAGAAGCTTTGACGATCGAACTTAGAAGAATCCGTTACCGCCACCACTTTTTGGGCGGCCTTTACCATGGCTCGATTAATGCTCGCTTCGCCCTTATGCGGGGTGGTGATACCTGATTGAGCATCGAAGCCATCAACGCCAATAAACAACAAGTCAAAGTGAAAGCTCGTCAACAAATCTTCACCTCTTGAACCATAAAGAGAATAAGAGTTTTTCCTCATCACACCACCAGTGACCATCACTTCAACATTGTCTTGGCTTGCAAGATGGTAGGCCACGTTGATGGCATTGGTCATGACAGTTATGTTGCTCTTGTTTTGAAGGTGATAGGCAATTTGCTCTGTGGTAGAGCCTGAGTCGATAATGACTTTGCTACCATTCGGTATTAACGAAGCAGCGTAATTGCCAATTTTCGCTTTTACTTCGTTATTTAGCTGCTTTTTATCGAATAATGGTTGGTCAAAAGTGAAACTACTATTTAAAAGTGCACCGCCGTAACACCGGGTAACACAGCCCTTTTTCTCTAAATAATTAAGATCATTCCTGATAGTAACTTCTGAAACATTATATTGTTGCGCAAAGTGGTTTACTTCACCTTTTTGGTGCGTTTGTATATGAGCTAGAATGGCTTCGCGTCGCTGGGCTGTGGTAGTCATTGGATAGATAATCTATTGTAGGTATGAACGAAGTCTAACCTAATCAAATTGGGCTTGTCGAATGTTGTACTTTGATTATTGGGAGAGACCTAGCAACATATTTGAGATGCATGACTTGCGGCTATCTGTTATCAAAAAGTAGCTTATCCAGCTACTTTTTGACTCCAAGATAAAGCCCTTACCTTGGACACTCACCCCAATCACATTCAACCTGATAAACAAGCTCATCGACCTTTGTCGGCTTCAAACGGTCTTGTTCACCTATAGACAGCTCATTTGCAACTTGTGCTTCGAACAGCGACCAGTGTTTGACCAAACATTCATCCAGATCTGTGGTTTCCTGTGACCATGTTTCTTTGAGCATGGGGAGCATACAAGCAGAACCGTGGGCGAACATCATCAGTTTCCACTTCAGCTCATGCATAATGAGTGGCGTTTGTGGGGAATTTGCGTTGTAGTCATCAACCAACTTGAACACGATGCTCTCAATTTCTCCGGTGCTATCAATAAAGTAGTCGAAGAATTCATTTTCTTGACGCATTGCGTCTGCGATAAGTTGGATCGGTTGAGGAATGACAATGCAGTGCGCCAACATACCTACAGCAAAACGGTAGACTTTGACATTCGCGGGGGTGTCTTCTGGAAGCTGATCGAGAAGATAACGAATGTACTTTTGCATATACGCGTGAAGGTGGTCGCTGATGCCATACCAAATTTGTTCTTTGCTACCGAAGTGGTGACGAATCAAACTATGAGAGACGCCTGCGCGCTCACTAATATTGCGTATGGATACACGCTCATAGCCTAGCTCACAAAACATTTCTGCTGCGACCGTCATGATCAGGTTTTTCGTCTCTTCCGCTGCCGTTGCGCTGCGACGACCTTTTTTCTTTTCCACTCGATACCTTCTAAATTCAATCAATCCTATACAGGGTACTGCAATAATGTGCTCGACGACAAGATTCGCATCAATCCTGTCATCAAGAGCAGTAAATTTACTGAGTTAATGTCACGACTTCTTCATATAACCAAAAGCGATAAAGTTAGTCGTAAAAATTATACTGCACACATGTGCAATATTTATTGATCTCTTTCAAATTATACTTATACTGCACACTTGTAAAGTAATTAACTGCACAAGTGTAAAATATAATTTGGGATAAATATTATGAAAACCCATCGTCTATTCAAAACTAGTGGTTTGATTGTGTTGCCTTTATTGGCAGCCGTCGGCCTGTCCGGTTGTAATCAAGCACAATCGGAAATCAATGAACCCGTGATCAAGCCAGTTAAAGTGGTCGAAGTTCCTGAGTTGAATTTCTCGCCAGTGAGCAGTTATTTGGCGCAAGTGGATGCCACAGACCGAGCACAGCTGTCGTTTCAGGTAGCAGGACAAATATCTTCGATAGATGTGAAGATGGGTGAAGCGGTGAGAGCGGGTGAAATTCTAGCGACACTTGACCCAACGGACTATCAAGTGGCCTTGGATGCTCGTCAAGCTGAGTTTGATCTCGCACAGTCCCAATTAAAACGTGCCGAGCAGTTATTTGCTAAGAAGCTTATCAGTGCCGATGCCTTTGATCGCAATGAAACACAGTTTAAGGCCTCACAGGCGTCGCTTGAGCAAGCTAAGGCGGATCTAGGTTACACACAAATTATCGCTCCGTTTGATGGTGTGGTGTCAGTTACTCATCAAAAACCATATGAAGTGGTCGGTGCCAAGCAGCCCATTCTGAATCTCATTAGTAGCCAAGACTTAGACGTTACGTTTGCTATTCCGGTCACTGAAGTGAAGAATATGACGCTGGATGAGCTTAAGCATCAGCACTTTTTCGTCACGCTAGATAGCCATCGTAACCAGCGTATTGAAGCGTCCTTTAGAGAGATTGCGATGCAGCCTGATCTTGATACCAATAGCTACGCAGCGTCAGTAAAAATCACTAAGCCAGAAAATATCAATGTACTCGCAGGCATGTCCGGACAAGTACATATCCAAAGTGAAACCACAGAACGTGCGTTTTCTTTGCCTGTTGCCGCATGGATTAACCAGAACGAAACCAGCGGTAAGGTTTGGCGCTTTGACCCAGCGACCCATCAAGTTCATCAAATCAAGCTTTCACTTGATGAAAAGGGTGACGTGACGGCTGGTTTACAACAAGGCGACCAAATTGTAGTAGCAGGCGCGGCAAACTTAGCCGAAGGACAGCAAGTCAAATTATGGACTCGTGAGGGTGGTATCTAGTGAAAAAGTCAATATTAGCATTAGGTTTAGCTGCCCTTACGTTGCAAGGCTGTTATTCAGATATCACTGTGCGTGAGCGAGCACCGTTGCAGGTGGAGACGATTGAAGTTCAAAAACCTGTTGAACAGCAATATCGCGAGTTTCGTGGCCAAGTGGTCACAGCTGAGCAGACCAATCTGGCGTTCCGTATTCAAGGTGAAATCTCACACTTACTCGTGAAATCTGGTCAATCGGTGAAGAAAGGTCAAGTTGTCGCAAAGCTTGATGACCAAAAACTTCAGCAACAGTACCGTGATGCACAAGCACAATTTGAACTAGCGACCAAGCAATTGCGTCGTGGTGCGGAATTATATTCAAGAGACATGATCTCTAGCTCTGAGCTGGATGAATTAACGTCCAACAAGCAGCTTGCGAAAGCGCAGTATCAGAACATTCAACATCAGATTCAATATACCAGCTTGAAGGCACCTTTTGCGGGTGTGGTTGCGAGTGTTGATAAAGAGCGTTTCGAGAATGTTGGGCCTGGTGAAACCGTGGTGTCTATCTATCAAGACGACAAGGTGTACGTGAAAATCAGTTTGTCGGACTACATTCTTGCATCGATTACTCCACAGGCTCAGAAAAATGCTTATCAGCCAAGAGCCTATTTTTCTGGTGTAGATCAAAGCTACAGCATGAAGTATTTGGAGCACTCTAGCGAGCCTGACTCACAAAGCCGTGCCTATGAATTGTGGCTTCAGATGCCTCAACCAACTGAGAAAATCCTTCCTGGTACGAGTGTTGCCGTGAACGTGGACATGGTGGCAGCAGGGCTAAGTTCAATCCAAGGCTATCAGTTGCCTATGACCGTGCTTGAGGCCGGTACTAAGCAAGGCGAGTTCTTTGTATGGAAACATGCTGAAGGAGTCGTCACTAAGACGCCTGTTCACGTGGATCAAATAAACAGTTTCGGTGTGATTGTTGATACTGGTGTTACCCAAGGCGACGTGTTGGTGAGCTCTAACTTGAGAAAACTGAGAGATGGTGAAGAAGTGGCTCTCAAGGGGAATAAATAACAATGAGTTTAACGGAATATTCAATTAAGAACCGCGTCATCAGCTGGTTGTTTCTAGTCATTTTAGCTATCGGTGGCGTGCAATCTTTTATGGATCTAGGTCGTTTGGAAGACCCTGCATTTACCATTAAAGATGCAATGATTATTTCTACCTATCCGGGGGCAACATCCACGGAAGTCGAAGAAGAACTGACGTATCCATTAGAGAAAGAAATCCGCAAACTCCCTTATATCGATAACATCAAATCGACATCATCTTCGGGTCTTTCTCAAATCATGGTCAGTATGAAAATGGACTATGGTCCTGATGAGTTGCCACAGATTTGGGATGAGATGCGCCGAAAAATCAATGATCTACAACCGCAGCTCCCAAATGGTGTGAGCTCGGTACAAATCATTGACGATTTTGGTGATGTGTTTGGCGTAATGATCATGCTCACGGGTGATGGCTATGATTATGTTGAGCTTAAGCGCTATGCGGATTATTTAAGCAGAGAGCTTGAGTTAGTCGATGGCGTAGGCAAAGTGGCCATTGCAGGCGATCAGCAAGAGATGCTGTTTGTTGAGCTGTCTCTAGAAAGGTTGTCAGCACTGAATCTGGACATGAATGCGGTGATGGGATTGCTTAATCAGCAAAACAGCGTGCTTTCCTCTGGCGAGATTATGATTAATGGCGAAAGCTTAGCGATTCGTCCAAATGGTAGCTTAGACTCCGTTGAGTCATTGGAAAATCTGATTATCCATGGTCGTGATACCGGAAACTTGATTCGTCTTAAAGATGTCGCGGATATTTCAAAAGGTATTCAAGAGAAACCGTCGAATGTGATTACGTTTAACGGTAAGCCTGCTATTAACCTAGCGATTTCATTTTCGTCTGGGGTTAACGTAGTGGAAGTCGGTAAGGCGTTAGATGTACAGCTGAAATCATTAGAAAGCATCAAACCTGCGGGCATTCATCTTGACTACTTCTACAATCAATCGGCGGAAGTAGATAAGTCAGTTCAAGACTTTGTAGTCAGCCTTGCTCAAGCGGTTGGAATCGTCATTTTAGTGCTGCTGTTTACCATGGGAATGCGTAGCGGCATCATCATTGGTGCGGTTTTGCTGCTAACGGTGTTTGGTACTTTCATTATGATGAGTATCAATAATATCGAGCTACATCGTATTTCTCTGGGCGCGTTGATTATTGCTCTGGGTATGCTGGTGGATAATGCCATCGTGATTGTAGAAGGCATTTTAGTAGGGCTAAAACAAGGCCAAACCAAGAAGCAAGCTGCAATGGGTATCGCTAAGCAAACTCAATGGCCACTGCTTGGTGCAACCGTAATTGCGATTACAGCATTTGCGCCTATTGGTTTGTCTCAGGACGCAACTGGTGAATTCATGGGGTCTCTATTTTGGGTTCTGTGTTATTCACTGTTCCTAAGTTGGATTACCGCATTAACGTTGACTCCGTTCTTGGCTGACTTTCTGCTGAAGGAATCAGACAAAAACGAGAGCGCAGATGACTCTGACCCATATAAAGGTGTTTTGTTCACGGTCTTTCGTTGGTCATTAAAACTTGCTCTAAAGCTGCGTTGGTTAACCGTCGCGGGCATGGTAGCAATGCTCATTGCCGCGGTGATGGCGTTTGGTTTGGTGAAACAGTCGTTTTTCCCACCATCTAATACGCCAATGTTCTTTGTAGATATGTGGATGCCTGAAGGAACGGATATTCGTCAGACACTTAAGCAAACAGAAAAAGTGGAGCAATACATTCAAGCGCAGGATAACGTTGAGTTCGTCTCTACGTCGGTTGGTCAAGGACTACAACGCTTCATGTTGACTTATCAGCCAGAAAAGAGCTACGAAGGCTATGCTCAGCTGCAAGTACGAGCAACTAGTCGCGACAATATGTTTGAGCTACTACATAAGTTAGATGATAACTTAGCGAGCGAATTCGCCGCACCAACGTTCCAGCTACGTTTAATGGAGTTCGGTCCGTCGCCTGCTTCAAAGATCGAGGCTCGTATTATAGGTCCAGATCCTCAAGTACTACGTGATATTGCGGTACAAGTTGAAGATGTACTGATTGCTGATCCAGGGGCGCGAAACATTCGACATGATTGGCGTGAAAGAATCAAAGAGCTAGTTCCTCAATTTAACGAGTCGAAAGCGCGTCGTTTGGGTATCTCTAAAGAGGATTTATCTAACACACTTCAGCTGGCATTCGGTGGCAATACCATTGGCATATTCCGTGATGGTACTCAGATGCTACCTATCGTGACTCGCCTAATTGAAGATGAGCGTGTGGACTATGCGTCTTTGCAGAATATTTCCATATGGAGTCCAATGCTTCAGACCTATGTTCCGGTCGAGCAAGTCATTGACAATGTTACTTTGGATTGGCAAGAACCTATTATTCAACGTCGTGATAGAAAACGTACATTAACCGTACTCGCAGATCACGATGTGCTTGGGGATGAAACCGCAGCAAGTTTATTCGCTCGTGTTAAGCCACAGGTAGAATCACTGCCTCTGCCTGATGGCTACACGATCGAATGGGGTGGCGAATATGAATCATCGAAGGATGCGCAAGAAGCGATGTTCAAATCCTTGCCTATGGGTTATTTATTGATGTTCATTATTACCATGTTGCTATTCAACTCATTGAAAAAGCCTTTGGTGATATGGCTTACTGTTCCACTGTCGATCATTGGTGTCGCATTTGGTCTCTTACTATCCAATATGCCATTCAGCTTTACGGCGTTACTTGGTTTGTTAAGCCTGAGCGGTATGATCCTGAAAAACGGTATTGTTCTGATGGATCAGATCAATCTTGAGCTGGAAAGTGGCAAGGATCCGTATTTAGCGATTGTTGATAGTGCTGTGAGTCGTGTGCGTCCAGTGAGTATGGCGGCCTTGACAACTATTTTGGGGATGATCCCGCTGGTGTTTGATGCGTTCTTTGGCTCTATGGCGGTGACGATCATGGCTGGACTTGGATTTGCGACGGTACTGACTTTGATCGTGGTGCCAGTACTGTTTGCTATTTTCTTCAATATCAAACCAGCTAAGTAACTATCTAACGAAATTAAGCGTCGAGCCCACTCTTAGGAGTGGGCTTTTTTGTACCAGCTAAATGCGCACTTTGTTGATTACTAGTAGTGATACGTGATTTTCGCAGCAAGATGACATAATTTGCTTGCATCTTGTTACACTTTCGGTTTTTTGGAGGGGTTTGTAAGTTAATTTCGAAATCTTGATCAAAAATTCGCAAAATAATGACCAAGAATTTGGAATAGCTGCCACATTTTTTGCAATGATCGTTTTGTAATTCTACCGACCTTTTACACAATATGGTCACGAAATGATCAGACCAGCTGGAGACAATGACAATGCCAACTAACTACTGCGCAGCATGCAAGAAAGATACAGCCCACAAAGCCGTGATGCGACGCAGTCCAAATGATAGTACTTCCATGCTCCAGAGCTTCCAGCAATTAATGTCTCAACTTGTCACAGGTAGTGGTTATTACAAACTAGAGCGTCAGCTGTATTGCCGAGTTTGTAATAAGCAAAACCAAGAAGCGGCAAAACCAGTCATGAGTCAGCAAGCAAACTTAGCGTAACTTTTTCAGGCTCCCTACGTTTAACCTTTTGGTTTTGTTGTGAGTTTGTGATCTGACGTCTATTTACATGCATAACGATTGATTTACAATCGAGAGAATGTCCATTCGCTCGAGATAAATCAATGGCTTCGCTCGCATTAGATAAAATCGATTTAGAAATCCTAAGAATACTCAGCCTTAAAGGTCGCATGCCGATTGTTGAGTTGGCTAAACAGGTCAATCTAACAACGTCTCCCTGCTCTGATCGGGTTAAGCGACTAGAAAAAGAAGGCTTCATTCTTGGGTATCATGCGGAGCTTAATCCAGAGAAACTGAATTTGGATGTCCAAGTTTTCATTCATATTCGACTCGATCAAACCAGTTTTTCCATCTTCGAGAAGTTTGCCAAAGCGGTAGAACTGATGCCTGAAATTGAAGAGTGTTACTCTCTATCGGGTGACTTCGACACAATGATCAAAGTTCGCACCAAAGATATGAAGTCCTATCAAGCATTTATGTCCACCAAGTTGGGTACTTTGCCGGGGGTGATTCAAACTCGCAGTGAAGTGGTCATTGAGGAGCATAAAACTGGGTTCGGCGTTAACCCTGAGCTTTTAGACACGCTCACTACCTAAACCATACAAATCATTACCTTTATCCTCTTGTTTTAAACGAAATGACTACTTGTTTTCTATACAGATGCCTTTTGGTATTTCGTTTTTGAGACTTCCCCTAATTTAATTCCAATTTCAATTTATATAACGATAAATATCTGATATTTACATTATGCATATAAATTAGAAATGAAGATGAACAAACCTATAATGTTTGAATGTGCGAGAGTGCATATCAACTAAATGGTGTTTGGGTATCGAAGTAACAGTTTTTTGAACTTTTAACCAGAGTGAAGTCGGTTTTAAAGGAGCTCGCCATGAGTATCGCTGCATTAATGGGGCTTGTGAATGTCACAGGAACCCTAGTTCTTGATTCACAAGGAAAATTGGTCGTATTACCAGAAGGGGTTGATCCCCGACCTGGAGACGTAGTGCTTGAACAGGTTGCCGAGCAGCCTAGTGATGAATTAGAGGGCATTAAGCTCGCTCAAGTCGACGTTCCAAGTGATGATTTTGGCTCAAGTCTGCTGCAAGGCGATCAAGATGCACTAGACATCATTGCTCAAATTGAATCCGGTGAAGACCCGACTCAAAATGAAGATCAAGCCACGGCTGCCGGTGATGGCCTAAGCTCCAGTATATCCGATGCGGCAACCGTTGAAGCGATAAACCCACAAGTTCAAGCTGCGACTTTCTTCGAAACAACAGGACTTGATCCTCGCAGTCTTAATGATACCCAGACTAATACACTCCTAGATATTTTTTCTAATGCCGCCCCTGTTACTGTCTTTGATTTACGTAACTACGATGAAGAATCGCAAGATGGTCAGTTAAACCTAGACTTTCCTATTGACCCGAATGGTGATGTGCTGACGCTCACTGTCACAGAGCTTCCTAAATTGGGTACCCTAACACTCGCTGATGGCACACCGGTTACGTTAGGTCAGCAGTTAACACAAGCTGAGTTTGAAGGTTTACAATTTGATGCGCCAATGGAATACACCGCAGGTGAAGATGCTGGCCAATTTACCTACACAGTTGACGATGGTCGTGGAGAGATAAACTCTGTTCAGGCCGGTGGTGTAGCCATCACCATCAATCCTATCAATGATATTCCTGTGATAGTCGAACCAGGGGAAGGGAGTGTAACCGAATCTGGTCACTTCGATAACGGCGATATCGACGCAGGAAATGACACTGCGACTGGCCAAGTTGTTGCGACAGATAACGATACCGACTCGGTTCTTGCTTATTCAGTCGCTAACCAATCTGACCAATACGGTTCTATCTCTATTGATAGTAAGACTGGTGAATGGACCTACACCTTAAACAACAGTTCTACCGCGACACAAGCTCTAGCAGAGGGTCAAACTGCTACATCTGAATTCACGGTTTTGGTTACCGATGACAAAGGTGCGGTGGTAACCGATACGATTGTAATTACAATTACTGGAACAAATGATAAGCCAGAGTTTTCGACTTCAAGTAACTTCTCTGGGCAAGTTGTTGAGGCTGGTAACCTTGACGATGGAACAGAGGTGGCTGGTCAATCAATAGTGTCAGGTACGCTTGTTGCGAGTGATGTGGATCAAGGCTCAAGCTTAACTTTTGCTGTGGAAGATGGAAGTAGCGACTTTGGTAGCTTACAAGTGCAACCTAGTGGTTTGTGGGTCTTTAATCTCGATAATAATTCCCCTCAAACACAGGCACTTAAAGAAGGTCAAACACAAGAAATTCAATTTACCGTCAGTGTTACTGACGACAAAGGCGCTGTGACCTCGGAAGTTGTTACAATTACTATCACGGGTACGAATGATCAGCCAACGTTTAATGCCAGCAGTAAGCTTGTTGGTGCTGTGACTGAAGCGGGCCATGATGACGATGGCAATGTTATATCAGGTACACCAACGGCTACCGGTACCTTGACTGCGGATGATGTAGACGCTGATTCACAGTTGAAGTTTGCTGTGGACAATGGCGACAGTCCTTACGGCAAACTTGTGGTGCAAGAAGGTGGCCAATGGACCTTTACGCTAGATAACACCACGACTGAGACGCAAGCACTTAAAGAAGGCGAAACTAAAGACGTTAGCTTTACGGTCAAAGTGACCGATGAGTTTGGTGCGGTGAACACTGAAACGGTGACCATCACTATTACCGGTACCAATGATGTGCCTACTATTGATGGCAACAGCGTAACGGCGGGAGCGGTGAAAGAAGCGGGCCATGAAGATGACGGCACTGTGGTATCTGGCACGCCAAGCGCAACGGGTACTATTGAAGCCACTGACGTGGATGCCGACTCCGTTTTGGCGTTTAGCGCCGAAGGCAGCAGCAACTACGGTAGCTTCGCTATCGATCCGGTGACGGGCAAATGGACGTTCACTCTAGATAACAACGCAGACGCTACCCAAGGGCTGAAAGAAGGCCAATCGGAAGACGTCATTTTCACGGTGAAAGTGACCGACGATAAAGGGGCGGTGACTGAGCAAGCCGTGACCATCACCATTACGGGTACCAACGACCAGCCAACATTTAATGCCAGCAGTAAGTTTGTTGGTGCTGTGACTGAAGCGGGCCATGATGACGATGGCAATGTTATATCAGGTACACCAACGGCTACCGGTACCTTGACTGCGGATGATGTAGACGCTGATGCACAGTTGAAGTTTGCTGTGGACAATGGCGACAGCCCTTACGGCAAACTTGTGGTGCAAGAAGGTGGTCAATGGACCTTTACGCTTGATAACACCACGACTGAGACGCAAGCACTCAAAGAAGGCGAAACTAAAGACGTTAGCTTTACGGTCAAAGTGACCGATGAGTTTGGTGCGGTGAACACTGAAACGGTGACCATCACTATTACCGGTACCAACGATGCTGCGACTATTGATGGTAATAGCGTAACGGCGGGAGCGGTGAAAGAAGCGGGCCATGAAGATGACGGCACCGTGGTATCTGGCACGCCAAGCGCAACGGGTACCATTGAAGCCACTGACGTTGATGCCGACTCCGTTCTGGCGTTTAGCGCCGAAGGCAGCAGCAACTACGGTAGCTTCGCTATCGATCCGGTGACGGGTAAATGGACGTTCACTCTAGATAACAACGCAGACGCTACCCAAGGGCTGAAAGAAGGCCAATCGGAAGACGTCATTTTCACGGTGAAAGTGACCGACGATAAAGGGGCGGTGACTGAGCAAGCCGTGACCATCACCATTACGGGTACCAACGACCAGCCAACATTTAATGCCAGCAGTAAGTTTGTTGGTGCTGTGACTGAAGCGGGCCATGATGACGATGGCAATGTTATATCAGGTACACCAACGGCTACCGGTACCTTGACTGCGGATGATGTAGACGCTGATGCACAGTTGAAGTTTGCTGTGGACAATGGCGACAGCCCTTACGGCAAACTTGTGGTGCAAGAAGGTGGTCAATGGACCTTTACGCTAGATAACACCACGACTGAGACGCAAGCACTTAAAGAAGGCGAAACTAAAGACGTTAGCTTTACGGTCAAAGTGACCGATGAGTTTGGTGCGGTGAGCACCGAAACGGTGACCATCACTATAACGGGTACCAATGATCAACCAACCTTTACTTCAAGCAGTACTCTCGCAGCTACCGTTACTGAAGCTGGGCATACGGATTCTGGTGTTACGGTGCCTGGAACGGATGTCGCAACTGGGACGTTAGTTGGTACTGATGTTGACGCAGATAGCACGCTGACATATTACATCGAGAATGGTAATAGCGATTATGGAAACATGGTTGTGTTGCCGGATGGTCGATGGACCTTTACGCTGAACAATAATTCAGAGCAAACTCAAGCTCTGAAAGAAGGGC